>NZ_JBIALY010000003.1:0-1622224 GCF_042873835.1 Kribbella sp. NPDC004536
CGCGCCACGACCAGCTTCGACTACACCCGCGACGGGAACACCCCCGACCAGCCCCAATCCAAATGGGTCCTGTCCAAGGTCACCACGAATGATGGGCATGCCGGTGACGGCGCGGACACCACCATGACCACCTACAGCTACAGCGGCGGGGTCTACGACCGGCGCGAGCGCGAGTTCCGCGGCTACAGCCACGTCACCGCCACCCAACACAACACCGCGGCCGCGGGCTCACCGGCCTACCGGTCCACCACCACCACGTATCGCACCGACTCCTACTACACCAAAGGCCTGCCCACCCAGACCGTCACCACCGACGCGGCCGGCCACAAGTTCACCCAGACCGACACGTCTTACACGGTCCGCGACGTGAACAACCCCGGCCACGTCGTCGACGCGACCGATCTGGCGTCCACGACCGCGACCCTGTTCCCATTCGCCTCGCGCACCGACCAGTCCTTCTACGAAGGCCAGGCCACCGCGGGCAAGTCGACCTATTCGACCGCGGACTACGACGACCAGGGCAACCAGATCACCGCTCTCGCCGCCGGGGAGGCCGGCACCGCGGACGATGTCACCACGACCACCGGTTACACGTCCTGCCCGACCTCGGGGGTCACGGTCGCGAACGATGCGAAAACCTCGGTGGCCGGGGTCGTCAAGCGGCACACGCACTCGGATGTGGACTGCGCCACCGGCGAGGTCACCCAGACCCGTGCCTACCTGGTCGACCCCACGACCGGCGCTGACAGCCCGCCCGCGACCACCCCGACCACGGACGCCACCTACTACCCCGACACCGACGTCCTGCGCGGCGGGCAGCTGAAGACCGTCACCGGGCCGGTCAACAAGGACGGGCAACGCGCCACCACCACGTATGACTACGACACCACCGTGGGGATCTACCCCGAGTCGGTGACCGACCAGTTCGGTTATGTGTCGACCTCAACTCATGACTTCCGGTTCGGTGTCGTGCTCACCTCCACGGATGTGAACCACCAGGTCGTCACCTCGGCCTACGACAACCTGGGCCGGATGACCTCGACCACGGCCCCGCAGGAAGCGGCGGCGGGGAAGACGACCATCTCGTTCGAGTACCACCCCGACGCCACCACCCCGTATGCGGTCGCCAAGCACGCGGACCGGCAGGCCGACGGGTCCTATAAGCCGGACACGATGGACACCATCACGTTCACCGACGGGCTCGGGCGCGTGATCCAGACCAAGGCCGACGCCACGGTCGCCACCACGCCCGGCGCGACACCGGCCGACGTGATGACCATCTCCGGCCACACCGTGTTCGACGCGTTCGGCCGTGCAGTCTCCACCGCGTTCCCGCTCACCGAGGCGAAGGGGCCGGCGAACACCACGTTCAACCCGGCCACCGACGACGCCAACGTCCAACCCACGGTCGTGACCTACGACGTGATGGACCGCGCCACGAAGACCGTGCTGCCCGACAACACCACCAGCAGCGTGGACTACGGGTTCGGTCAGGACCGGGCCGGTGACTCCCAGTTCGAGACCATCACCACCGACCCGAACGGCAAGACCGCCCGCTCCTACACCAACGTGAAGGGGCAGACGACCGCGGTGAAACAGTTCAACCCCGCCGGCGGAACCGCCCAAGCGGTGATCTGGACCAGCTACGGCTACGACCCCCTCGGTGAGAAAACCACGATCACCGACAACACCGGCCACGTCACCACCACCGGCTACGACACGTTGGGCCGTGTCACCAGCACCATCTCGCCGGATTCGGGTGAGACCGACACCGGCTATGACCCGGCCGGGAACATGACCACCCAGCACACCGCGAAACTGGCCGCGAACCAGGTCGTGAACTACGACTACGACTACACAAGGCTCAAAGCCGTCCGCTACCCCGTCTTCACCGCCAACAACGTCACCTACACCTACGGTCCCCCCGGCGCGGCCCACAACACCGCCAGCCGCATCGCCCACGTCGCCGACGCCGCCGGCACCCAAGACTACGAATACGGCACCCTCGGCGAGGTCACCAAGGACACCCGGGACGTCACCAACCACGGCTCCTTCCCCGGTCACTTCACCACCAGCTACAGCTACGACTCCTTCAACCGCGTCCTGACCTTGACCTACCCCGACAACGAGGTCCTGACCTACCACTACAACGCCGGCGGCCAAGTCGACACCGCCACCGGCGTCAAAACCGGCCACACGTATCCGTACCTGACCGGGTTGGCTTACGACAAGTTCGGCGCCCCCATCCAGCAGACCACCGGCAACGGCACCACCACCACCAGGGCGTTCGACCCGATCACCCGGCGCCTCGACACCCTCAAATCCCAGCTGTCCAGTGACCACGGCAACTACGTGTTCCAGAACCTCAACTACACCTACGACAACACCGGCAACATCACCAAACAAACCAACGACATCACCGCACCCCCCGGCCCCGTGGTCGGCACCCAGGTCGGCGGACCCACGACCGAGAACTACCGCTACGACGACCTCTACCGCCTCACCCACGCCGACGGCACCTACACCCCCACCGCCAACAAAACCGACCACTACACCCTCGACACCACCTACAACGCCCTCTCAGACATCACCAACAAAAACCAGACCCGCTCCATCACCAACAACAACGTCACCACCCCCGACAGCGGCCTCACCTACAACAACACCTACACCTACCCGACAGCCGGCCCGACCACGGCACAGCCGCACGCGGTCACCACGATCGGTAACACCGCGCTCGCCCCCGGCGGGAACACCAGCTACCTCTACGACCCGGCCGGGAACCAGATCTCCGCGACCGCACCGAACGGGCGCCGGCAATCCATCTGGGACGAGAACAACCGGCTCGAGTGCACCCACGAAAACACCCAGTCCACGACCCTGCCCCAAACCCCGGCCTCGTGTGACAACGCCGGCGGCACCACCACCAGCCGCTACCTCTACAACCCCGGAGGCGAACGCGTCGAAAAAATCGACGCCAACACCCACCTCTACCCCAACCAGAACTACTCCACCACCGACGGCAAACAGTTCAAGCACATCTACATCAACGGCGCCAAACTCCTCACCCAGCAGGTCGAGGCCGACCAGCAGACCGAAAACCTCCAATACTGGGACCACCCCGACCACCAAGGCTCCACCTCATACGTCACCGACGCCACGGGCGGGATCGCCGAACACATCAACTACATCCCCGGCGGCGAAACCTGGAACGACGAACACCCCACACAACCCATCCCCACCCAATACACAAGCCTCGAAAAAGACACCCAAACCGGCCTCTACTACGACCACGCCCGCTACTACGACCCCCACACCAACCAATTCACCACCACCGACCCAGCCCTCCCCGGCATCGCACACGACACCACCAGCCTCGCCACCTACACCTACGCAGCCGCCAATCCCATCATGAACACCGACCCCAGCGGCCTGTTCCCAACCCTCGGCCCCATGGGAGCCTCCGACGACACCACCTCAGCGTCGTCCAGCGGCAACACAGCAGCCCACGGCTACGACCCCAACACCGGCATCGCGTTCTCCTCCAACAACGGCCTCACCGACACCAACGGCAACCCCACCATCGCCGAAAACGGCGACACCACCACAACCTCATCTGTAGCCGCCCCCGCTGCAGGAGCAGTCGCAGCCGCTGTGGCCGGTACTGCTGTAGTCAAGCAATATTACGGTGGCACGCATACATGGGTTGAATCCTATAACCCAGTGACAGGAGAAACGGTGAGGGTGCACGTGCGGGCAAATGCAGAAGGCGATCCCAATGTGGTCCTCCCATTCGATGAGAGACTGAGTGGATGGTATGACGAGGCATATGCGTTCGAGGTGCCAGATGTAGAAGCGATGCAATCAGGTATGCGAGAAGCGCTCGATAATGGGACATTTGGCAACCATTCACCAGTAGACAATGATTGCATTGTGTTTTGTGCGGAAATGTTGCAGGAGGGGGAGGTTGGAGGTGTCGTTTCAACCACTTCGCAGGAAGCGTGGGCGTCGATCAAAGCGAGCGGAGAGAATGTGAGTAGAAGTGTCGCTCGTGGCGGGGGTGCCGCTGGGAAAACCCTTCTGGTGCTTGCGATCTTTGGCGCTGTGACGGCCTATAACGAGTCTCGTGCAGAAGCGAACCCTCGAGGTGTTGCCCTAGTCGATGCGGCGACCCAATTCGAGTTCGGAGTTCCATACTTCAAGGTCATGCAGACATTTGGAGGACCGATGGTGGGACCCGGCGGGATAAACCCGGAGAAGATGGTAAAAGCAGCGGCAGGAGGGAGCTCTCCCGCGAACTTCGGAATGGCGTGTGCCTGGGGAGGCTGCAGGTGATGTAGAAGTCGTGGGGCTATCTTCCATCGCGGTTGGCCGCGCGATTGAGACTAACCCTCTGCTGCTCGGCTCTGGGCCACACGCCTCGTGTGGCCCAGAGTACGACCTGCTATACAGGGACGTTGATCTCATTGTCGCGACTCGATGGCTTCTGCATGCGGCGAAGCTAAAGGCGGTTGCCGGGGACCCCTCCCGAGCTCAGTCGTCGAGCGCCTTCAGGTCCCTCGGTACCAGGGTCGTGGTCAGCAGCAGCACCCGGAACAGGTTGTCGTTCAGGGCGTTCCCGACAGGCTCGCCGACCTCTTCCCGAGTCAGACCGGGTACGCCGTCTCGCGACAGCCGGTTGCGCAGGTTGGAGACCAGGTGTTCGACCTTCTTCGCGGTCCAACCCGCGGCGGGTTGCAGTTCCGCCAGTTGGTCCGCTGCCTGCCGCCACGACAGCGGTAGCGGGTGCAGGTCGTGGAGAAGGTAGCGCTGACCTACCACGGTCAGGGCGAGCCGCTCGTCCGGTGAGAGCTTCCAGGTACGCGGTGGTTGCGTGGGGTCGCGTGGCCGCAGTGCGGGACGGCTTCCGCTGTCGCCCACGACGTACACCTGCAAGAGGTGCTCGCGCCCGCTGGAACCCTGTACGAACAGCGGCGTGTAACCAGCAGCTAGGGGCAGCGGGTCCTCGCCCGCGAAGAGCATGAGCTCGCCTGGGAACCGTACGGGCAGTCGGCCGGTCACTGCGACCTGCCACTGGTTCCCGCGGTAACTGATGGACCCGTGCATCCGGCTGACTCGCTGGTCGTCCTCACCGATCGAGACGTGTACCTCGTCCCGGTTCCGCCCGAACAGGATCGTCCCGTGCGTTCCGGGGTCTGCTCTGACTCCACCTTCGACGCTCAGTACGTAGATGGTGCCCGGCTGCGCGTCCGGTACGCCGCCGGCCAGGCTCGGCTGGTTCTGGGGGAGTCTCTCCATCTCAAGCCTTCGGGAGCTTCGGGGCCGCGGCTTGGGTCAGCTTCGTAGCCAGTCCACACAGCGTGGCCGGCTTCGCCGAGCCGGCGACGGACATGGTCACCAGTTCGTCCTGGTCCTGCCCGTTCGAGTCGACGTACTCGCGGAAGACGAGCACCACCGCGCAGGTCTGCGGACCGTCGTTCTCGATCGACACGACCCCGGAGCGGCTGCCCACCGTGATCGGCTGACCGTCGGTCCCACCCGGCTGGTCCCGGTCGAAGTACAGGTCCACCGTCAGGTCGTTCGCCGTACCCTCCCAGCCGCACGTCCAGTTGCCGAACGAACGGTCCGGCCGGGCCGCGTCGATACCGGGAATCACCGCGAGCGCCTTCTTGTCGAGCAGCGTGCACGCGTCGACATGTGCCAGCGAGTTGGCCGGCAACGGCTGTGTACGCCGGGGGATCGGGCCGGCCTGGAGTACGCCGATCGCCTTCTGGGTAACGGCTTCTGCCATTGCGCAGACGTCCATCCCGGATCCCTGCGTGTGCTTTGCGACCACCTGGATCTGGGTGCGGTCGGACAGCACCAGGATCCGTTCGCAGTCGTCGCCGCCCGACTTCTCCCGCGTCACGGTCCGCAGGTTGCCGGTGAACTTCTGCACGGTCCCTCGCGGCGAGTCGGTGCCCGGCAGGTTCAGCTCGGCCCGTACGTCGACCTCCTGGTCGCCCTTACCGGTGACGACCACGTCGCAGCGGTCGAAGTTCCCGTACTCGGGCTCCAGCGTCGGATCGCCGAACTTGGCCAGGGAGGCTTCGTCGATCAACGCACACGGGTCGACCGTCATCGGGTTGCCTACTGGGTCTCCTAGTATCGGCTTCGTCGTTGTGGCTGGTGGTGCGCTTGAGGGTTTCGAAGGCTCTGAGACCGTCTTACCGATCAGCACGCCTAGTACTGCTACTACAGCTACGCCTGCGGCGGCTGCTGGGATTACCCAGCGTTTGCGGGGGCGGTTTATCGGGGTGGGGGGTGTGTCTGTGAGGGCTTGGACTACTTGGTCGATGGTGGGGCGGTCTGCGGGGTCTACGGCGAGCATGCTGTTGACCACGGGCGTCAAGGCACCACCGTGGCGCAGTGGCTCCAGTTCGCCGCGTGCTGCGCGACGTAGTACTGCCAGCGGGTTCGGGTTGTCGCCGTACGGTGAGTGGCCCTCCAGTGCGCTGTAGAGCACAGCGCCCAGCGAGAACACGTCGGACGCCGCCGTCGGTTCGTTGCCGTTGGCTACTTCCGGCGCGAGATGCGTCGGCGTACCGACGCTCGAGCTGTCGGTCAGCGTCGCCTCGGCCCACAGCGGGCGGGAGATGCCGAAGTCCGCGAGCTTCGCCGTACCGTCAGACGTCACCAGGACGTTGGCCGGCTTCAGGTCCCGGTGGATGATGCCGGCCGCGTGCACCGCCTGCAGCGCGGATGCGACCTGCGCGCCGATCCGCTTGACCTGGTCCGGTGGCAGCGCGCCGAGTTCGTCGAGGCCGCGGGACGGCAGGTACTCCAGGACCAGCCAGTGCTCGTCGCCGTCGGACACCACGTCGAAGATCGTCACCACGTGCGGATCGTGCAGCCGCGCACCGGTCCGGGCCTCGCGGCGCAGCCGGCGGCCGTCCGGGTCGTCCACCCCCGGGTGTGCGCGTTTCAGCGCCACCACCCGGTCCAGCTGCTGGTCGTGGGCACGCCAGACCGAGCCCATACCGCCCGAGCCGAGCGGTTCCCCCAGTAGGTAGCGGCCCCCGATCAGGCGCCCGGTCACTTCACCAGATCCGCCGGAACGGCGAAGGTGTCACATGCCTTGTTCTCGCCGACGTTGAAGCCGTTCTGGATCCAGAAGCCCTGGCTGGTCGCCAGACCGTGCGTCCGCTCGTCCTCCGGGGTGTCCGGCGACTCGCCGAAGCTGTTGCTGGACTGCTCCTTGAACTCGTCCATCCGGTTGGTCAACGGGTACGACTTCGCGACCGCCCGGCTGAACACGCCGCCGAAGCAGGACGCCTGCAGCTCGTTGCGCCGGGAGCTCTCCAGCTTCTGGTCCGGGTGGTCCTGCAGATAGACGGCCCGCGCGTAGAACAGCCCGGTCACGCCTTGCACGTGATGGCCGTACTCGTGCGCGATCGTCATCAGGTACGCGAGGTCTTCCTTCGGCCCGAAAGCACGGTCCATCTGCTTCACGTCGACGTACATGATCTGGTTGCCGTAGCAGTAGAACGCGAGGACCCGTCCCGACAGCGGCTCGAAGTTGCCGCACGCGGTCTGCACAGGCTTGTCGAACACGACCAGGCCCGGGTCCGGCTTGTCCTGGCCGAGCTGGTGGAAGATCGGGCGCCAGGCGTCGTTCAGGCACTTGAAGAGACGCTGGTAGTACACCTTCTGCGCAGCGAGGCCGCCCGAGCCCAGGTCGGCCGCAGGGCAGTTCTGCTCGGGCAGGGGGCCGGTGTGGTAGACCTCCGCGTTCAGCAGGTAGTCCTCGGCCGTTCCCTTCTGCGGGTTGGTCGTCGGAGACGGCACGATCGACGGACCGGTCACCTTGGGCTCTTCAGGGCCGCTGGCGGTCGTAGTGCCGCCGCTTGTCCACAGGACGACAGCCATGATCGCGGCTGCGATACCGATGAACACCAGCAACGAAAAGCCGAGGAGAACCAGCCGGAACGAGCTGTTGCGTCGCGGCGGCGGCTGGAAGCCGTTGAAGTGTCCCGGGCCGCCGTACTGTGGCCACTGCTGGCCCTGACCCTGTTGTTGAGGCCACTGTGCGGCCTGCGGGGGCGGCAGGACACCAGGCGGCGGGCCCAGCGGCCGGGGGCCTTGCTGCTGGCCCTGCTGCTGGCCACCGTAGCCGTACGGGCTGCTCACAGCTCTGGCCCTCCAAGTGGTCGGTCGAGTTCGCTGCACGAACCGGCACGGGACTACCCTCGACCCATGTCACCGAAGCGCCGCCTCCTCCCGGCTGCCCTGCTGATCTCCCTGACCGCCCCGGTCGCCGGCCTGTTCGTTGCCCTCAGCCCGGTGTCCGCGCAGGCGGCGGTCCGTGCGGACGACCAGATCACGGCCTACACGGCGGACGCGACCCTGACCAAGGACGGCAAGCTGCAGGTCAAGGAGTCCGTCGACCTGACTCCCGGTGGCACGACGTTCAGCCGGACGCTGGCCACCCGCGTACGCTCCGACTCCGAGCGGGACCGGACGTACGACATCACCGACGTGTCCGCGACGGTGAACGGGCAGGCTGCGCAGGGCTTCCAGAACCAGAGCGTCGACGACGGCCGCAAGCTGACGCTGAACGTGTCCGGGCAGTCCAAGATCGTCTACAGCTACACAGTGGACAACGTGGTCTCGGACTCCGTCGACGGCCGCGAGGTGAGCTGGCCGGTCGTGCAGGGCTTCGGCGTCGCGATCCCAGAGGCCAAGCTGAACATCAGCGTCCCGTTCGCGACCTGGGTGACCTGCTTCGCCGGCCGCACCGGCTCGAGCATGCCGTGTACGACGTCGCAGCTGGGCGAGTCCGCCGAGCTGGAGATCCAGCAGAACGGCGTACCGGCCGCCGGGCGCGTCACGTTCCTGACCGGGCTGAGTGACCAGGCGAACGTCCAGCCGAACGCCAAGTACTCGACCCGCTGGACACTCGGCCGGGCCTTCACCGCCGACTCCACCACCGTCGGACTGGCCGTGCTCGTGTTCGGGATCGGGCTGCTCGGCTCGGTCGGCCTGTGGTTCTTCCGTGGGCGGGACGCGGCCAAGGTCGGCCACGGCGCCCCGGAGCGCCCCGTGCTCGACGGTTCCGACGGCCCGCAGTTCGCCGCACCGGACGGCATCCGTCCGGGCCAGGTCGGCACCGTGGTGGACGAGTCGGCCGACGTCGTCGACATCACCGCGACCTTGCTGGACCTTGCCGTACGCAACTACCTGACCATCGTCGAGCAGCCGCGCGACACGCACTTCGGCAAGCTCGACTGGGAACTGCAGCGGCTGCACCCGGGCGGTCCGGAGCTGCTGGCGTACGAGAAGGCCTTGCTGGACGCGGTGTTCGCCGACGGCGACACGGTCCTCGTTTCCGCCCTCGGCCCGTCGCTGCGGCCGCGGCTCAACCTGGTTCGCGAGCAGCTGTACGCCGACGTCGTGACCCAGGGCTGGTTCAACAGCAGGCCCGACGCGGTCCGGAACCGCTGGACGACGGCGGGCGTGGTCCTGCTCGGCGCAGGCGTCGTACTCACGATCGTGCTGGCCGTTGTCAGCAAGTTCGCGTTGGTCGGGTTCGCGGTGATGGCGGCCGGTCTGGTGCTCGCGCTCGTCGGCCAGGCGGCGCCGGCCCGTACTGCCCGCGGCGCCGCCGTACTGGGTCGGGTGGCCGGCCTGCAGCACTACCTGGCCAACGAGTCCTCGACCGATCTGCCGGAGAGCCACCGGCTCGAGTTCGCGTCCCGGTGCCTGCCGTACGCCGCCGTCCTCGGGCTGACCGAGAAGTGGGCTCTGGAGATCGCCGCCACCGATGACGACGACGACCCGGACGCCGGCATCGGCTGGTACTCCGGCCCGGAGAACTGGCACCTGTCGGACATCGGCGAGTCGCTCAGCAACTTCGTGACGTCCTTCGGCGGCACCCTGACCACGGCCCGCCGGCTCTTCGGCTGACGGACAGCACAAAGCCCGGCCCACGGTGTGGGCCGGGCTTTTGTCTGTTCTAGTTGACCCGTACGTCGGCTGCGGTGAACGTGTTGCAGGAGTCCGGCTTCTTGTTGTTGTAGCCCGTGACCGACCACTGGTAGTTGCTCACCCGGTTGCCGTGGTCGTGCACCCGCGGGCGAGCGTAGTCGTCGCCCATGTGCGCGATCAGGACCTTCCAGTTCGCCAACAGCGGGCCGCTCATCGGGATGAACGTCGCGTTCGCGCCCAGGTACACCGCGCCGAGACAGGTCGCCTGCAGCTCGCGCCGGCGACTCTCGGTCAGCTGCCCGTTCGGCGACATCGACTTCTGCCGCGTCATCGACGAGGCGAGGATCCCGCTGAGCTTCTGGATGTGGTGGCCGTACTCGTGCGCGAACGTGTTCAGCATGATCGCCCGCGCGTACACCGGGTTCCGCGTGTAGGCCTGGTTGTCGACCGTGAACGGCAGGTAGATCGTCTCGTTCGCCGGGCAGTACGCGGCGCGGACACTGCGCTGCATGCCGCACGGGGACGAGAGCTTGCCGACGTACACGACCGCCTTCGGGTTGCGGAACGGCAGGTTCGCCTTCTTCATCGCCAGCCACCAAGTGCGGTTCAGGCACGGGAGGAGACGGCCGTAGTACTGCTGTGCGGCCGGGACCGTGACCGGCGCGAACGGCGGCTCTGCACACTTCGACGCGGCGACCGGGCCGATCGTGTACAGGCGGCTGCCCTTCACGACCTCGTCCACCGTCGGGCCGCGCGGGGCCGTCGGGGTCGGTGAGGACGACGGGGTCTCGGACGGGGTCTCCGATACTGGTGCGGTCGGGCTCTGCTTGGCCTCGGCGTCACCGCCGCCGATGCTGCGCACGATCAGCGTGATGCCGGTGCCGAGGATCAGGACGGCGAGCGCGACGATGCCGATCAGGATCGGGCGGGTCAGCTTCTTCTTCTTGCGCCGGCGGCCGCCAGGGGGCTGCGGGATCGGGATCGGCGGGTACTGCCAGGTCGGCGCTTGCTGCACCGGCTGGCCCATGGGGCCGAGCTGCCCGGAGTTCCCTTGCGGCGCGGAGTGCCGGCCCGCTGACTGCTGGGCTTGGTTCTGGTTGGGCAGTGCGTTGCTCCAAGGCGAAGCCGGCTGCTGCTCCTGGCCGCCTTGCGGGCCCCAGAGGTAAGACCCTTCGGAGTGGGGTCCGGTCTGCTGACGCGGTTCCTGCTGCGACGGCGAGGCCTGCCAGGCACTCGACTCCGACTGCTGACCCGCCGACCAGTTCGCCCGCCCCCGCGAGGAGTCGTTCCCAGCCTGCAAAGTCCAAGACTGATTCCCCCAAGACCCACCACCCTGAGCCCCCACGCCCTGCTGCCCACTCTCAGCCGACGATCCCCCCACCGACGGTCCACCTGCTGACGGACCTGATTGGGTGGGGCCGCCGTGGGGTCCGCCTGCCGGTGTGCCGGTGGAGCTGCCCGGCTGCCAGCCACTGGGCCGGCCGGGCGACGACTGCCAAGAGCTCTGCTGGTTGGGGCCGGGCTGGTTGGGAGCGGGGCGGTTCGGACCTGGCTGGTTGGGGCCGGGGCGGCCTGGGCCGGGTCCGCCGGTGCCGGGTCCGACGGGACCGGACTGGTCCCCGCCGAACTGGTTCCCGGCGAACTGGTTCCCGGCGGGCTGACCTGGGCCGGGGCGACCCGTGCCGCCGCCGGACAGGCCGGACTGGTCGGACTGGTCGGACCGATCGGACCGGCCGGGCTGATTGCCGCCGGGCTGGCTTGCGGCGGGGCCGGGCTGACTTGTGCCAGGGCCTGGCTGACTCGGGCCGGCGTGACCGGGCTGGTTCGAGCCCCACTGACCGGAACCGAACTGGCTAGGACCCTGCTGACTTGGACCCGGCCGACCAGAGCCGGGCTGCGCGGCACCCGACTGACCCGGACCTGCCTGCCGGGGCCTTGACTCCCCGGGACCTGCGTGACCCGGACCTGCCTGGCCGGGACCTGCCTGACCTGGACCTGGCTGGCCGGGGTTCGGTTGGGCGGAGCGGGGCTGGTTGGGGCGGGGGTGGGGCGGGGCGGGTTGGTTCGGGTTGGGGGGTTCGTCGGGGTGTTCGCGGCGGTTGGGGTCCCAGCCGCCGTCGAACCAGTTGTTGGCGGGGTTCTCGGACTGGGCCGGGTTCTGGAACTCGCGCTTGGCGTCGGTGTCGCCGGTCCACCAGCTGGACGACTGCCCGTCCGCGGGCCCCGGCTGGTCACCCGGCGCCTGCGGCCCGGCTTCGTTGTCCCGGGACCCGAACCACCCACCACCTGCCCCACCCTGGGGCTCCTGGGGACGGTCCGGCTGGGGGTCAGCCGGCTCGCCCGCGGGGGGCTGGTTCCTGTTGTCCGACATCGATGCTCCTCACGACCTTGCTGGGTGTAGCTCTGCAGCACGTTGGTGGGGTGCCTCAGCCGCCTCCCCCTGACATATCCTGCCGCGTCATACTTTGCGCGATCCGGACCCACCAGGCTAGTTACTTCGGCCAGTCGGTTCGCCGGAGGCCGGTGTGACCTGCTACTGGACCTTCGCCGCCGACGCCGCCCACGTGTTGCAGACCCGCGGATCGCGCGCGTTGTAGCCGCGCAGCGCCCAGTACTGGTGGTTGCCGGGATCGCCGTGGTCGTTGTTCAGGTCGGTGACGTGGCCGATCAGCCAGCGCCACTGGAACTGCGCCTGCCCGGTGACCGGGTAGCTGTTCCGGTTCGCCCCGATGAAGATGTCGGAGAAGCACGACGCCTGCAGCTCGAGCCGGCGGCTGTCCTGTAGTTCCATGTCGTAGTTCGGCCGCTCGTACCGGATCCGCGCGTACGCCTGCAGGATGCCCATGTTGTACTGCACGTGGTGCCCGTACTCGTGGGCGATCTGGTGCAGCATCCACATCCGCGCCCAGATCTTCTGGTAGCTCTGCGGGTAGCGGTTGTAGTTGCCCATGTCCTCGGTGAGGTTCATGTAGATCGTGTCGTTGTCACCGCACATGAACGGCGGGCCGGAGTCCTGGTGGGTACCGCACGGTGACGACACCGAGCCGCTGAACACGATCAGGTGCGGCGCGCGGAACCGCCCGCCGGCCCTGGTGACGATCGGGGCCCACGCCTTGTTCAGACAGCCCAGCAGGTTCTTGTAGTTGGCCTTGGCGCCGGCAACGGTGCTCTGCCGCGCCTTCGACTCCTTGCAGCGCACAGACGCCATCACACCGGCCTTGTACAGCCGGTTCTTGAGCACCAGGTCGCCGTCGCTCGGCCCTGGGTTCGTCGTCGGCGTACTGGTCGTCGTGGTCCGGCTGGCGGTAGGCCGTGGCGGCTGCGTCGTCGCCGTGGTCGCCGGAGCGGTCGGCACGTTCGCCGTGGAAGGCGCTTCGGTCGGCTCGGTCGGTTGGGTCGGGCTGTACGACGACGTGGTGGTCGGCTCGGCGTACGTCGGGTCGTGTTCCTTCAACGCCGACGACACCGCCTTGAGAGCAATGACTCCGACCACAAGAACGAACAGCAGCACCAGTACGGCGATCAGCGGGCCGCGGCTCTTCTTCTTGGGCGGCCGTCCGCCCGGCTGTGGGCCCCAGCCGAACTGCGGCTGCCCCTGAAATGGTTGCCCAGGGAAACCAGGCGGCGGCCCCTGGAAGGGAGGCCGCGGCGGTCCCGGTGGCGGACCCTGCGGCGGTCCCTGGTACGGAGGACGCCCGCCGGGCGGCGGTGCGCCGTACCCGGGCCCCTGCTGCCACTGCTGAGGTGGCTGCTGCGGCGGGTACTGCTGACCGGGCGGTGGTCCCCACTGGTTGCCTGACACGCCCGTGACGCTACCGGAGCGCGGGCTCAAGTTCGGCAGCCCCGTTGGTTGCCTGACACCCGCCAGACGCTAGGGTGCCCGGTGTCAACCTGACCCTCTCTCTACGGTGTGATTGGGCGATGCGTCTACGTCTCCTCGGGCTCTCCCTGTGTGCCCTCGGCCTGCTCGGCCTGTCCGCGGTCCCAGCGGGCGCGGCCGGAAGCAGTGCGACCGCCGATCCGGTGGTCACGAACTACGACAGTCAGGTCCGGGTGGAACGCGACGGCCTGCTCCGGGTCGCCGAGACCTGGAAGCTGAGCAACGTGAACGGGACCTTCACGCGGTTCATCGTGACCCGCGACCACCTGCCGGACGACATCGACCACGTGCAGGAGATCGGCGACCTGCAGGTCAAGGCCGGTGGCCAGGACAAGAAGGTCGACGTGAAGACGGACGGCGACGTCACGTCGATCGCCGTACCGGACGTCGACAGCAGTACGACGCAGCTCGACTTCACGTACACCGTGAAGGGCGCGGTCGCGAAGACGCTGGACGGCACCGAGGTGCAGTTCGCGCCGCTGACCGGGATCAGCATCCCGATCCAGAACGTGAACACGGTCTTCAGCGTCCCGGACGTCTCGCACGTGGCCTGCTTCGCCGGACCGGTGAACAGCAACGTGCCGTGTTCGCTGGCGCAGATCGGCGAGACCGCCGGTCCGACGTTCGAGCAGACCCAGCTGCCGCCGGGCAACACGATCCGGATGATCGTCGGCTTCCCGAAGGACCAGATCGCCGCGAACTCGATCGTCGAGTACCGGCACACCTTCAAGCGGGCGTTCTCCACCGACGCGGCGCAGCTGATCACCGCGCTGCTGGTGCTGCTGCTCGGCGCGATCGCGCTCGGTGTGCTGTACCGGCTGCGCGGCCGCGACCAGGTCGACCCGCGCCGGGTGGTGCCGGCGTCGCTGTTCAGCCTCGGCCCCGACGCGCGGATCGACTTCACGCCGCCGTCGGACCTGCGTCCGGGTGAGGTCGGCACGCTGATCGACGAGCGGATCGACCCGGTGGACGTGACCGCCACCATCATCGACCTGGCGGTCCGCGGCCACCTGACGATCACCGAGCTGGATCACAGCACGGAGTTCGCGCGGCCGGACTGGGAGCTGCGCCGGGTCTCGAACGCACCGGCCGAGGAGCTCCAGCGGTACGAGAACGTGCTGATCCGGGCGATCTTCGGGGACGCCGACTCGGTGCTGGTCTCCGAGCTCGGCAAGCAGGTCCGGGAGAACCTCACCCAGGTCCAGGACGCGCTGTACGACGGTGTCGTGAAGCGCGGCTGGTTCACCGAGCGTCCGGACCGGACCCGGTCGCTGTGGGCGACGATCGGTATCGCCACCACCGCGGTCGGTGTCATCGCGACCGTCCTGCTGGCGCTGCTGTCGACGTGGGGTCTGCTCGGGATCGCGATCACCTTGGTCGGCGTCGGCCTGCTCGTGGTCGGCCGCTACATGCCGGCCAAGGCCCCGGCCGCCGGGCGGGTGCTCGGCCAGGTCGCGGCGATCCGCGGCGAGCTGCTGGAGATGGACGTCAGCGAACTGCCGACCGACCAGCACGCCGAGCTCTGCTCCCGCGCCCTGCCGTACGCCGTTGTTCTCGGCGGCTCGGAGCGGTGGATCGACGCACTGGTCGCCACCGACACCACGCCGGACGAGGCGGACGAGGGCTTCCCCTGGTACCGCGGCCCGAGCGGCTGGCACCTGCAGTACCTGCCGGACTCGCTGCGCAACCTCACCACGAACCTGACGGGTGCGCTCTTCGCCCGCTGAGGTCCAACGCAACAGAGCCCGTCACGCCGCCCCGGCGTGACGGGCTCTGTCATTCGTGGAGTCCCTACCAGTTGTGCTGCGGGTCGGAAGGCGCAGGCAAAGCAGTGCCCTCCGGGTGGATCACGTAGACCAGCCCGCCCGAGTGCGGCACCCAGGCGTTCTCGAACGAGGCCCTGTCGTACGTCGTGCGTACCTGGTCGTTGCTGGCGATCAGATGCGACGCAGGGTCGTTGACGACCACGTTGCCGTTCTGGTCGAAGCCGACGATCACCATCAGGTGCCCGTTCGTCCCGTATCCCGCGCCAGGCAGGTCGCCCTTCTTGAACGACAGCGACGCCACCAGCGGGATCCCTGCCTTGATGAACTGCTCCGCCTCGGTCAGCGACCGAAGCCGAGTCACGAACGCGTCCAAGCCACGAGAGCCGGCGTACGCCGTGTTGAACGGCCAGTTGCCCGCGCCGTCGTACGAGTAGTCGAACACCGACCGCGCCGAGTGGTCGACCTGTGGATCGGTGTACGACGGGTCGACCCAGGCGGTCTCGGCCGCGGTCGGCCCGGCGCCCCAGTAGTCCAGCACCATCGCGGTCGACGTCGCGGAGCACCAGGCCTCGCCGCCGCCGTCCCATTGCGGGTACTGGCCGATGTGGGTCTCCTGCGAGTACGTCGGTACGTCGAGGACCAGGCCTTCCGCGCCGCCAAGGGGGCTTGCGGCAACCTTTTTGTCGGACGGCAGCTGGGACGCCATCGCGCCGACGGAGCGGACCGTCGGGGACTGGGTCGTACCGGCCAGCCGGTACAAGGTCACCTTCAGCTGCCAGCGGTCCAGCCACTTGCCGGTCGCGGCCTGGAAGGTGTCGACGGCAACGGATCCGTCGGCGTCGCCCTGGCTCGGCACCGAGGTCCGGTGGATGTCGCCGGCCGCTGTGTCGTCGCCGCCGGACCAGCGGCCGAGCACGTACCACTTGGTGGCCGTGCCGAGGTTCGTGGTCCCGGCCATCGACACCTCGACCCAGGTACCGGGCGGGGTGGTCGCGTTCCAGGACGCGACCAGCTCGGTCAGTCCGAACCCGGTACTGACGTGCGGCGAGATCCAGCTGGTCTGGTCGTACGACTTCGCGGTGCCGTCGCCGAACGGGTCGACGTACGACGTGGTGCCGGTGGACGTACCGAACGTGAGGGCGCCGTCGGCAACGATCGTACCGTGCTGTTCGCCGGCCAGGAAGTCCGCGCTCGACGTCCAGGTCCGGTAGGCGATCTGCCGCGCGGACGCGACCTTCACGGCTTCGCTCGGCACAGTGCCGGCGCTGAGCACGACCACCCCGAGGACCAGGGCGGTGACAGAACGGGCGGAGGTCATAACCCTGACGGTATCCCCAGCGGCAGTTGCTGTCATCGGATGGCGCGTCGTCGGCAAAAAACTTACGAGCGCTTGTTCCATTCGTCGAAGAGCATCGCGAAGACCAGTTCGTCGGTCCATTCGCCCTTCAGGTACTCGTTCTTCACGAAGTGCGCCTCCTGGCGCAGGCCGAGGCGGTTCAGCAGCTTCACCGAACCGTCGTTGCGGGCGTCCAGCCGGGCGATGATCCGGTGCAGGCCGAGCTCCTCGAACCCGAGACGCAGCAGTTCGACCGAGGCCTCGGCGGCGTACCCGTGACCGTGCGACTCCGGGTGGAAGACGTACCCGAGCTCGCCCGTGCGCTGCTCGGTGCTGGTCAGGAACAGCGTGACCTCACCGAGGTGCTGGCCGGTGTCCCGCAGGATCACTGCGACGGTGAGCGCTTGACCGTCGCTGTCCAGGGGGACATCGGCCAGTCGGCCGTTGAGAGCCTCCCGGACCTGCTCGGGCGTCCGTACGTCGTACAGCAGGAAGCGGGTGACGTCCGGGTTGGACTGCAGCTTGAGCAGGTCGTCGTAGTCGTTCTCGACGTAGCGTCGAAGGATCAGACGGTCGGTCTCGATCGGCAGCGAGTAGGTCACCGATCGAGACTATGTGACCGCCGCAACCCCATTAGCCGTTGGCGAGTGCCTGCAGCCGGCTGTAGTCGCCGTTGAAGTGGCTCTGGTCGAGCGGCGACGAGGTCCACTGCCAGAAGGTGTAGAACGGCCAGCCGCCCGGCAGCGTGCCCACCGAGGAGGCGTAGCGCGCGACCCAGAGCGGGTTGGTCGAGTTGAACGCGGTGCTGTTACCGGTGCAGGTGCTCCACCAGTCGTAGTTGGTGTAGATCACCGCGTCGCGTCCGGTCCGTGACTTGTAGGTGTTGAGGAAGTCCCGGATCCAGCTCACCATCGAGGACTGGCTGAGTCCGTAGCAGGTGGCGCCGTACGGGTTGTACTCGATGTCGAGCGCACCCGGCAACGTCTTGCCGTCCCCGGACCAGCCGCCACCGCTACTGGCGAAGTAGCCCGCCTGGGTGGCGCCGCTGGAGGTGTTCGGGGTGGCGAAGTGGTACGCACCGCGGATCATGCCGACGTTGTACGAACCGTTGTACTGCTGGGCGAAGTACGGGTTCTTGTAGGACGTGCCTTCGGTCGCCTTGACGTACGCGAACCGCTTGCCTTGACCCCACCAGTACGCCCAGTCGACGTTGCCCTGGTGGCTGGAGACGTCGATGCCTTCGACAACCGCCGTGGTGCTCATCGGCGATGCCGTGCTGTTGGTACTGGTGGTGGTCTTGTTCTGGGTCCAGCCCATGTAGGCGTCGCCGGCCTTCGTGATGCCGTGCTGGCGCGCCTGCGTGGTGGGCTGCGGGGCGGGAGTTGCTTGGGCGGAGCCGACCGAGGCCAAGAGCAGGCCAAGCGTCACGGCGGCACCCGTGAAAAGGGCGGACTTCACGGTTCTCCTCCAGAGCGAGATGAGGGGCGGACAAAGCGCTCGGAGGAGTTGTTACCCAGGTTGGGAGGAAATCAACCCTTTACGCCCTGCGTTTGGTGATCATTTACCGAACGTACGTCGGTGACGCCGTGAACGTGTTGCACGCGCGGGGGCTGCGAGTACTGAAACCGGCGTTCGCCCAGCGCGGGAGGATCGCCCTGCTGCCGTGGTCGCGCTGGGTGCCGTACTCGTCGCCCTGGTGCGAGTGGAGGTAGTCGAGCTGCTTCTTGAATGCACCGGAGATGCCGTAGCTGCCCTTGTTCGACCCCATGAACACGTTGCCGAAGCAGGTCGCCTGGATTTCCAGCCGGCGGCTCATCTCCAGCGACTTGTCCCCGGAGTACTGGTAGCGCAGGTTGTCGTCGGCCTGCAGGATGCCGACCATGTTCTGCACGTGGTGCCCGAACTCGTGCGCCACGGTGTCGGTCATCTCGGCCCGCACCCACGCCATCGCGAAGCTGTCGTTGCGGTACTGCTGGTAGAGCTTCACGTCGCCGCCGGCGTCCATGTAGATGGTGCGGTTGGCACTGCAGTAGAACGAGCTCGGTGCGGTGCCGCCGCACGGGCTGGTGGCGCCGCCGGAGAAGGCGAGCAGCTTCGGCGGGACGAACCGGCCGCCGGACATCGTCACCTGTTTCGGCCAGGCCCTGGTCAGGCAGGTGATCAGGTTCGCGTAGTACTTGCGGGCGTTCGCGATCGTGCTCGGGCGGGCGCCGGACTCACGGCAGCCGACCGAGGACATCACCCCGGACCTGTAGATCTTGTTCTTGGCAACCATGTCGAGGTCCGACGGCTCGGCCGGAGTGGTCTGCGTCGCGCTCGGCTGGGTGGTCGTCGTGGTGGTCTTCGCCGGCTGCGTCGGCCGGGTCGTCGTCGCAGGCTCGGTGGGCTGCCCAGTGGGCTCCTCGGTTGGCTGCTCGGTGGGCTGCTCGGTCGCAGTGGGTTGCGGCGCCGTGTAGGTGTCGTCGCTGCTGTGCTTCAGGATCGAGCTCACCACGAACAGGCCGACGGCGCCGAAGAGCAGCACGATCGGTACGACGATGAAGACAGCCTTGCTGCCCTTCTTCTTGCGCGGCGGCGGGTAGCCGTTGCCGCCGAAGCCGAAACCGGGCCCCTGCGGGGGTCCCCAGTTCGGCGGCCCGTACTGCTGGGGACCGGCATACTGCTGCTGCGGCGGGCCCGGGTACTGCTGCTGGGGCGGGCCGGGGAACTGCTGCGGGTACTGCTGCTGCGGCGGCGGGTACTGCCCTGGCGGCGGTCCGTACGGCCCTTGGTTCGACAACTGACCTGTCCTCCCGAAGATGTGCTGTGGATATCTTGTCAAGGACCGGTGCCACTTCCCGTTACCCTTGACCGGTGACACTTCGCTTGTACGACACCGCAACGGCAGCAGTGCGAGATTTCGAACCGGTCCATCCGGGCAAGGTCGGGATCTACCACTGTGGGCTGACGGTGCAGGGTGCCCCGCATGTCGGGCACATCTACAAGGAAGTGGTCTTCGACGTCCTGCGCCGCTGGCTGGAGCGCTCCGGGTACGAGGTCACCGTGATCGCGAACGTGACCGACATCGAGGACAAGATCCTCGCCAAGTCGGCCGACCGGGGCGTCCCGTGGTGGGCGCACGCGTACGAGTTCGAGCGCGAGCTGCACTGGGCGTACGACGTGCTCGGCTGCCGCCCGCCGACGTACGAGCCGCGCGCCACCGGGCACATCCCGGAGATGATCGAGCTGATCGAGCAGCTGATCGCGGACGGGCACGCGTACGTCGCCCCGGACGGCTCCGGTGACGTGTACTTCGACGTGAAGTCCTGGCCGACGTACGGCTCCCTGTCGCACCAGCGGATCGACGACATGGAGGCCGCCGAGGACGCGGACCCGCGCGGCAAGCGGGACCCCCGCGACTTCGCGCTGTGGAAGGGCTGGACCGAGGCGACGCCGCGGACCGCCTCCTGGCCGGCGCCGTGGGGACGCGGCCGCCCGGGCTGGCACATCGAGTGCTCGGCGATGGCGGGCAAGTACCTCGGCGCGGAGTTCGACATCCACGGCGGCGGTCTGGACCTGCGCTTCCCGCACCACGAGAACGAGCTGGCCCAGTCGACCGCGGTCGGGCAGAAGTTCGCCCGGTTCTGGATGCACAACGCCCTGGTCACCACGGCCGGCGAGAAGATGTCGAAGTCGATGGGCAACAGCGCCGTCGTCCGGAACGTGGTCGAGCGGGTGCGTCCGATCGAGCTGCGCTACTACCTGGTGCAGTCGCACTACCGGTCGGTGGTGGAGTTCTCGTTCGAGGCGCTCGAGGAGGCGGCGAAGAGCTTCCAGCGGCTCGAAGGGTTCGTCGACCGGGCGACCGAGGTCACCGGCGGGGTCGAGCCGGCCGCCGAGTTGCCGTCGGACTTCGCCGCCGCGATGGACGACGACCTCGGTACGCCGGCCGCCGTCGCGGTGCTGCACAACACCGTCCGCGACGGGAACAAGCTGGTCGCCGACGGTGACTCCGAGGCACTCCGGGAGGCGCTCGCGTCGGTCCGCGGGATGCTCGGCGTGCTCGGGCTCGACCCGCTGGCCGAGCCGTGGGCGTCGCGCACCGGCGGCAGCGAGGAGCTGACCGAGGTCGTCGACGGGCTGGTGAAGGCCCTGCTCGAGCAGCGCCAGGCCGCCCGCCTCCGCAAGGACTACGCCGCCGCGGACGCCGTCCGCGACCAGCTGAAGGCGCTCGGCGTCGTCATCGAGGACACCCCTCAGGGACCGCGATGGTCTCTCGTATCTACCGAAGGAAATTGACGTGCCAGGCAGTAGCCAGCGCAAGGGAGCGATCCGGAAGAAGCCGCGGGGCAACCCGACGGCCGGTTCCGGCGGCCGGGTCCGCCGCGGTCTCGAGGGCAAGGGCCCGACACCGAAGGCGGTGGACCGGGTCAAGCACCCCGCGCACAAGCGGGCGAAGGCGGCCGAGCGCGCCAAGGAACGCGAGCAGCGCGGCCGCCGTCCGGCGCGCAAGGACGCCGACTCGACAGTGGAGTGGGTGTACGGGCGCAACCCGGTCGTCGAGGCGCTGCGGGCCGGCGTACCGGCGTCCGCCCTGCATGTTGCCGAGGGCACCGAGCGGGACGCCCGGCTGCGCGAGGCGCTGCTGGTCGCGGTCGAGACCGGCGTCTCGGTGCTCGAGGTGCCCCGCTCCGAGCTGGACCGGGTCACCGCGGGCGGCGCGCACCAGGGCGTCGCGCTGCAGATCCCGCCGTACGAGTACGCCCACCCCGACGACCTGCTGCAGCGGGCCTACGACGCCGGCGAGGTGCCGCTGATCGTCGCACTCGACGGTGTCACCGACCCGCGGAACCTGGGCGCGATCACCCGGTCGGCGGCCGCGTTCGGCGCGCACGGTGTCGTCGTACCGGAACGCCGTACGGCGTCGATGTCCGCGTCGGCCTGGAAGACGTCGGCGGGTGCCGCGGCGCGGATCCCGGTCGCCCGGGCGACCAACCTGAACCGGGCCCTCAAGTCCTACAAGGACGCCGGCCTGCTGGTGATCGGCCTGGACATGAACGGCGCGGTCGAGCTGCCCGAGTTCGAGGCCGCGACCGAGCCGCTGGTGCTGGTCGTCGGCTCCGAGGGCAAGGGGCTCGCGCGGCTGGTCCGGGAGAACTGCGACCTGATCGTCTCGATCCCGATGACCAGCGTCACCGAGTCGCTGAACGCGGGGATCGCCGCCGGCGTCACGCTGTACGAGATCTCCCGTCGCCGCGGCTGAGCGGTTCCGGACGTAGACCGTCCGGAACATGCTCTAGCGTCCCGGTCATGGACAACTTCGAGCAGGCAGATCTGACCGGGGCGCGCTTCCATCAGGTGGGCCTCAACGACGCACGCTTCCATCAGGTGTATCTGAACGGCGCGCGCTTCCGGCTGGTCGACCTGTCCGGAGCCGTCTTCCGCGAGGTCCGGCTGACCGGCGTCTCGATCGACGGCGCCGACGTACGCGGCCTGACCATCGACGGCGTCGAGGTAGCCCCGCTCGTCGAGGCCGAACTGGTGCGCCGGCAACCGGCCCGGGCCCTTCGCCACGCTACCGACCCCGCCGACCTGTGCCGGGCGTGGACGCTGATCCAGGACGCCTGGCAGCAGACCTACGACGACGTGGCCGCCCTTCCCGAAGGTACGACCGACATCTCGGTCGACGAGGAATGGACGTTCACCGAAACGCTCCGCCACCTCGTCTTCGCGACGGACGCCTGGTTGGGCGCCGCGCGACAGTCCACGAGCTACCACCCGTGGGGTCTCGCCTTCACCGAATTCACCGACGCCGCGTCGTTGGGCCTGGACCCTGCCGCCGCCCCGCAGTACGCCGAAGTCCTGAAGCTCCGCGCGGACCGCGCCGCCGCCGTCCAGTCGTTCCTCACCGACGCGACCCCAGCCCTCCTCGCCGAACCCCGCCAAGGCCCACCCTGGGCCGACGAACCCCTGACCACCCTCGCCTGCCTCCACGTCATCCTCGACGAAGAACTCGAACACCACCACTACGCCACCCGAGACCTCACAACACTCCAATCCCGCTCTTGATGTAGCTACAAGATGTAGTTACATTGGGGGTATGAGAACGATCGGGCTGCGGGAGCTCAACCAGAACCCCTCGAAGGCGGTAGCCCGAGTGCGCGCGGGCGAGACGATCGTCGTGACTGATCGAGGTCGTCCGGTGCTTCGGCTGGTGCCAGAAGACGCACGCCCAGGTGTACTTCAGCACCTCCTGGACGCGGGGGAGGTAAGTCCGCCGGCCGAACTTGGCATGCCGGACTTGATGCTGGAGCTGGCGCCAGGTGTGGACAGCCTGTCGGATCTGCTGATCGAGGATCGCGACAAGGAGCGGCGCAGGTGATCTACCTGGACTCCTGCGCGCTGCTCAAGTTCATCAAGCCCGAGGCCGAGTCCGCCGCGCTGCGTGCCTGGCGTACGGCGTTGCCCGAGGACACCGAACTGGTCACCAGCGAGCTGGCAAGCCTGGAGATCACCCGTACCCTTCTCCGCGCCGGTGTCGATCACCAGCAGGTGCCGTACTTCGCCGGCCAGGCGGTTCGTGGCGTTTACCTGGCCGATCTGACCTCGACGGTGCTCGGACGTGCGATGGCGTATCGGACGGCCAAACTGGGCTCGCTCGACGCGATTCACCTGGCGAGTGCTGAGCCCTTCCGGCCGGAGCTGACGGAGTTCGTGACCTACGACAAAGAGTTGGGCGCCGCGGCTGAGGAGCTTGGTTTTCCGGTCCTGTCGCCCAGCTGACGCACTGCGCCCCGGACCAGGTTGGGTCCGGGGCGCAGGTGGGGTTGGGTCAGTAGACGCTGACGCCGTAGCGGGAGAGGGCTTCGGTTACGGGTTGGAAGTAGGTGGTGCCGCCGGAGGAGCAGTTGCCGGAGCCGCCGGAGGTCAGGCCGAGGGCCACCGAGCCGGCGAACAGGGCGCCGCCGGAGTCGCCGCCTTCGGCGCAGACGGTGGTCTTGATCAGGCCGGTGACAGTGCCTTCGGCGTAGTTGACGGTCGCGTTGACCGCCGTGACGGTGCCGCTGTGGACGCCGGTGGTGCTACCGCTGCGCTTGACCGACTGGCCAACGGTCGCGTTGCCGGCGGACGTGATGTCCTGCGAGGAACCGTTGTACAGATCCACGGTCCCGGGGTGGTTCGTGTACGACGAGCTGTACTGCACGATCGCGTAGTCGTTGCCGGGGAAGCTCGACCCGTAGGTCGTCCCGAGCAGCGTGGTCTTGCTGGAGTTCGAGTACCAGCTGGATGCGATGTTCCCGCAGTGTCCTGCGGTCAGGAAGTAGTACGTGCTGCCGCTGCGCACGTTGAAGCCGAGCGAGCAGCGGTACTGCCCGCCGTAGATGGCGTCGCCGCCGGCGATGTACTTCGTCAGCTTGCCGGACATCTTCTCGAGCTTGATCCGGTCGCCGAACTGCTTGGTCACACCGGTCAGCTGCGCGAGCTTCGCGCCGGTGACGGTGCTGTCGTACGACACGATGATCCGGCCGTTCGGGTCGGTCTCCCACGCGGTACCCGGAATCGTCGCGTTCTCGGCCAGGGTGGACGTGATCGCGGCGGCAGAGAGGGTGGACGGGTTGACCGGTGCGGCCGAGGCTTGCGTCGCCAGCAGTCCGGCGGCGGCAAGCCCGGCCGCGGCCAGGAGTGCGGTGGTACGGCGGATTGGGGACAGGTTCATGGTTTCAGCCTCCTCACGATGAGGACGCCTTCGGGGCGGGGCGTCCTTGACTTCAACCGTGAGCCTGTCCTACCCACTATCTCCCTGAGTATTCAGTCAATCTCGGAGCGTAGGGGAAACCTCCGCCTCGAGCGGGTCAGTAGATGTAGACCCCGTACGCGTTCAGCGCCTGCACGATCGGCTGGAAGTACGTGACGCCGCCCGTCTTGCAGTCGCCGGAGCCGCCGGAGGTCAGACCGAACGCGTACTGCCGGTAGAACAGCGGGCCGCCTGAGTCGCCCGGCTCGGCGCACACGCTCGTCCGGATCAGACCGACCACGCGGCCGTCGCCGTAGTTCACGGTGGCGTTCAGCCCGGTCACCCGGCCGCTGTGCAGCCCACTGGTCGCACCGGAGCGGTACACCAGCTGGTTGAGACCTGGGTTCCGCGCACGGGTGATGTCCTGCGAGTGACCGTTGTACAGGTACACGCTGCCGCCCGGCGGCTTGGTCTTGATGTCGGTCCGGTACACGACCAGCGCGTAGTCGTGGTACGGGTACGTGGCGTTCCAGACGGCGCCGGTGTAGACCGCGTGGTTCTGGTCCTGGTACCAGCGGGCTGCGTCGACGCCACAGTGGCCGGCGGTGAGGAAGTAGTACTTCCCGCGCCGCTGCACGTTGAAGCCCACGGAGCACTTGTAGTCGCCGCCGTACGTCGCCATCCCGCCGCTGATGTACTTCTGCAGCTTGCCGGGCAGCTTCTCCATCGTGATGTTGCTACCGAGCTGCTTGGTCAGGCCGGTCAGCTTGGTCAGCTTCGTGCCGGTGACGGTCGAGTCGTACGAGACGACGACGGTGCCGTCCGGCTTGGTCATCCATGCCGTACCCGGAGTGTGGATCTGGTCGTTCAGCGTTTCGGTGATCGCCTTCGCGGACAGTCGTGGTGGCTTCACCGGATCCGCCCCGGCCGGCACGGCGGCACCGAGGGCGAGCGCGGCGGCAGCCACCACGGCCGCGGATCGTCGCAGAGTTTTCATAGTCATCAGCCTTCCGGGGCGTACGGCTCTGATGCGCGTTGTGGCAGCTTCAGGACGTCAAGCGTTTGGTTCCGCGAGTCTAAGCGCCAGCCCGGTCACCTTCTGTGGCCGGGCCCCGGACAACTGCGGGTGTGGGAGACGGGCGTGGTGGTCGCCGCGTCTCCCACACCTCAAGGACTGTTCCTCAGAATTTGCGCGTGATGATCTGCGTCGTCCCGCTGAAGCTGTTGCCGAACTGATCGCGGCCGGACACACGCGCATAGATCTCATCGGTGTCATCAAGCCAGCTGTCGTCCTCGTTCAACACGGCGCGCGAAACGGTGGCGCCGGCTCCTGTCCAGGTGCCCCGGTAGTCATCGAATGCCGGGTCAGAGCCATAGAGAGAAAATCCCGTAATGGTGATGTTGGTACCGCAGTTGACGCCGACCTCGTAGTTACCTTCGGGAGTCTTCGGGCCGATGCCCAGAGTGCAGCTGGAGGCCAACGCGGGCTCGACGTTCACCGCACCAAGAGCGGCTGCTCCGATCGCGGCGGCAACGGCGACGAGGCCAAGCTTGTGGAGACGCGGCTTCATGAAGGTCATGGGCTTCCTTTCGGTGGATTGCTTGAGCGCCCACGACTATTGGTTGCTTGCCTAGAACGAGCCTGAGTTCCGCCTGAAGCCCCAAGTCTCAGTCGAGCCGCAGGGAGTGCAGGACGAAGGATGCGAGTTCGCGGTAGGCCTCGGCGTCGTTGAGGCCGGTACGGCGGGCGATGTCGCCGCGCTGGATCGCCTGCATGGTGTGCGCGATCATCTCGGCTGCGAAGG
Organism: Kribbella sp. NPDC004536; assembly: GCF_042873835.1. NCBI lineage: Bacteria > Bacillati > Actinomycetota > Actinomycetes > Propionibacteriales > Kribbellaceae > Kribbella > Kribbella sp. NPDC004536. The sequence continues at coordinate 26,468 of NZ_JBIALY010000003.1, forward strand.
CGATGTCGACCTGCCGGAAGGTCTTGTGGTTGATGCCGTCCTCGATCAGCTGCCGGACCCGCTCGGCGGCGATCCGGGTGTTCCGCTCGTACACCGAGCGGGCCGGCGCGAACGTCGCCACGTCGTCGAGGAACGTCCGGCTGGCCGGCCGGAGCGCGTCCGCGACCGCGCCGAGGTACGCGGCGATCCGCCGGTCGTGCCGGGTCTGCCGGACCACCGCGGACTCCACCTGGGCGGTGGCATTCTTGAAGTAGTGCTTGACCACCTCGACGGCGAGCTGCTCCTTGCTCGGCGCCAGCGCGTACAGGGTCGTCTTGCTGCAGCGCAGCTCGGCGGCCAGGTCGTCCAGGGTGAACCGGCTGAACCCCTGCTCGAGGAACAGGGACAGGAGCCGGTCGAGCAGCTCGGACTGCCGGCGGGTACGTCGCCCCGGAACGACTGTTGTCATATCGAGACAGCATAGAACGATACTGCGTTAGGTGCGGCAGTATCGTTCGGAGTATCATTTGGGCAGCCGTTGAGAGGGGGTTCCTGATGGCTGTCGACCGGCTCCTGCCGACTGACGAATCCGAGGACCTGCTGAGCCTGGTGCGGGACCTGTGCGAGCACGAGCTCGCGCCGCACGCCGCGCACGCGGAGGAGACCGAGACGTTCCCGCGGGACGCGTTCCGGACCCTCGGCAAGGCCGGCCTGCTCGGCCTGCCCTACCCGGAGCAGTACGGCGGCGCCGAGCAGCCGTACGAGGTGTACCTGCAGATGCTCGAGGAGATCGCGTCCGCCTGGATGTCGGTCGGTGTCGGTGTCTCCGTGCACACGATGACGTCGTACGGGCTGGCCACCTTCGGCAGCGACGAGCAGAAGGCGCGGCTGCTTCCGGACATGGTGGGCGGCGAGCTGCTAGGTGCGTACGCGCTGTCCGAGCCGCAGGCCGGGTCCGACATCAGCTCGATGACCACCCGCGCGGCCCGCGACGGCGACTCGTACGTGCTGAACGGTACGAAGGCCTGGATCAGCCACGGTCCGCACGCCGACTTCTTCACGACCTTCGCCCGGACGTCGGACGACCGCAAGCACGGGATCTCCGCGTTCCACGTGCCCGCGGGCGTCGACGGCCTGAGCTTCGGGGCGCCGGAGCGGAAGATGGGGCTGACCGGCTCGACGACCACGCTCGTGAACTACGACGACGTCCGGATCCCGGCCGCCAACCTGATCGGCGCGGAGGGCGACGGGATGCGGATCGCGCTGTCCGCGCTGGACTCCGGCCGGCTCGGGATCGCGGCGTGCGCGATCGGTCTGGCGCAGGCGGCCCTCGACCTCGCGACGTCGTACGCGAAGGAACGGCAGCAGTTCGGGCAGTCGATCGCAGACTTCCAGGGCGTGCAGTTCCTGCTTGCCGACATGGCCGCGGCGGTCGAGTCCGGCCGGGCGACGTACCTGCACGCCGCGCGCCGGCGCGATCTCGGCCGGACGTTCGTCCGGGAGGCCGCGATCGCGAAGCTGGTCTGCACCGACGCGGCGATGAAGGTCACCACCGACGCGGTGCAGGTGCTCGGTGGGTACGGTTACACCCGCGAGTTCCCGGCCGAGCGGTACATGCGCGAGGCCAAGGTGACCCAGATCTTCGAAGGTACGAACCAGATCCAGCGGCTGGTCATCAGCCGCGATCTCCTCAGGAGCGTGTGATGAAGTTCAGCCCGTCCGATGTCGCTCTCGTCACCGGTGGCGGTTCCGGGCTCGGCGAGGCGACCGTACGGAGGTTGGCGGCGGACGGGCTCGGCGTGGTGATCGTCGACCTGCCGTCGTCGGCGGGCAAGGCGATCGCAGACGAACTCGGCGACCGGGTGGTGTTCGCACCCACCGACGTGACCGACGAGGCCGCCGTGACGGCCGCTCTCGACGCAGCCGCGGAGCTCGGGACGTTGCGGGTCGCGGTGAACTGTGCGGGCGTCGCGACGCCCGGCCGGGTCGTCGGGCGGAAGGGTCCGTTGCCGCTGGCAACGTTCCGGCAGGTGATCGAGATCAACCTGATCGGTACGTTCAACGTACTGCGGCTCGCCGCCGAGCGGATGATCGCGTCCGAGCCCTCCGCGGACGGCGACCGTGGCGTCGTGGTGATGACCGCGTCGATCGCGGCGTACGACGGCCAGGTCGGGCAGGCGGCGTACGCGTCCAGCAAAGGTGGCATCGTCGCGCTGACACTGACCGCCGCGCGCGACCTTGCCGACAAGGGTATCCGGGTGATGACGATCGCGCCGGGCACGATGGAGACGCCGATGCTCGCCGGCCTGCCGGAGGAAACCCGGACCGTGCTCGAGCAGCAGGTCCCGCACCCGTCCCGGCTGGGCAGGCCGTCGGAGTACGCCGCACTCGTCCGCCACATCCTCGACAACCAGCTCCTCAATGGCGAGGTGATCCGCCTCGACGGCGCCCTCCGGATGCCGCCGCGCTGATGCGCCCCGCCGCGGTCCTGCTCCGCGCGGGTTCGCCGTTCCTGCAGCTGTGGTGGCGGATCCGCAGACCCACCACCTTCGGCGTCAAAGCCCTGCTCCGGCTACCGGACGGCCGCTTCCTGGTCGTCCGGCACTCCTACGCCGACACCCACCGCTGGTCCCTCCCCGGCGGCGGCTACAAACCGTCCCGCGAAACCCCCGCCGAAGCGGCCACCCGCGAAGTGCGGGAAGAACTAGGCCTCGCTGTACCACCTGACACCTTCCAAATCGTCCGCACCACCATCACCACCTTGGAAGGCAAACACGACACCCTCACGATCCTCACCGCCTTCGCCTCCACCGACGCGCTGAGACTCTCACCGGAGCTCGCCGAAGCCCGCTGGGTGAACAGCCTCCAAGAACTAGGCGATTCCCCGATCTCGAAGTGGTTGCTCTCGGCCCTCGCCGACTAGGTCAGATCGGTGCGCTGAGTTCGAGCCAGCGGACGCCGTGGGCGGGCACGTTGTCCGTTCGCTCCGTTGTGGGTTTGCCTGTCCACAGGTCGCGAGCAGGGGCGGGAAGCTCGGCGGGCAGTGTCACCGCGCGCGGCGTCGCGCCGGTCCAGAAGAGCGCCGCGTACGAGCAGTTGTCGCCCTGGGCGGTCCAGACGATCAGCTCGCCGTCGTCGAGTGGCTCACGAACGATTTCCCGGCCGTCGTACGACGTGTTGAGCAGCTCGGCCAGGGCCGGATTCTGCAACAGGGCAAGGGTTTGCGGCGAGGTGGTCGGCAGGTCGCCGCCCATCATCAGCGGTGAGCGGCCCATCGCCCACAACGTGAGCAGGGTCTTCTGCTCGTCAGGAGTGAGCCGGCTGTCCCGATCGTCGCCGCGTTCGGCGCGGATGCCGATGTGGCCGAGCGGGAGCATGTCCGCGTCCGCCCACCCGCCGGCCTGCTGGAACGACGCCCACCGCGCCAGCCGCGCGAACTGTGCGTGCACGTCCTCCCAGCGGTCCCACAGATCGTCGGAGATCCGCCACAGCTGGGCGTTCGCCCGCAGGTGGTCCAGGTGATGTGTGGACAGGTGAGTGCCCGGCGACAGTGACAGCACGATGTCGCGCCCGCTGCGCTCGATCGCCCGCGCGTACGCCGCGATCTCACGGTCGTGGTACGGCGCGAGCATGTCGTCGGCCTTGACGAAATCCACCCCCCACGCAGCGAACTGCGCCACCTGGGAGTCGTAGTAGGCCTGCGCACCGGGGTGGTCGTGGTTCAGCCCGAGGTTGTCCGGGTTCCACGCGCAGACGTGGTCCGGATCGGCGACGTCGCGCGCCCTCCACTCGGTGCCGAAGACGGGCAGGTCGAGCTCGACCGCCCGGCGCGGGATCCCGCGCATGATGTGCAGTCCGAACTTGAGCCCGAGGTCGTGCACCCGCGCGGCCAGCGGGCCGAAGCCGGCGCCGCCGTCGGCTGAGGGGAACCGCGACGGCGCCGGCAGCTGACGGCCGTACTCGTCCAGCACGACTGGGGCGTTCTCGTTGTAGCCGTGCGATCGCGCGGTCGGGTCGTACCAGGCGATGTCCACAACGACCGTGTCCCACCCGTACGGCAGCAGTTGGTCGTGCATCACTTGGGCGTTGGCCAGCACCTCGGCCTCGGTGACGGTCGTGCCGAAACAGTCCCAGCTGTTCCAGCCCATCGGCGGGTTCACCATTCGGCGAACGATCCGTCGTCGTGCCGGAGCACGGGTGACCGCCACCGGTGCGGGTCCGCGGCGGCGGCCCGGACGGCGTCCTCGTCGACCTCGATGCCGAGGCCAGGACCGGTCGGCCGCTGCACGTGTCCGTCGGTGAAGGCGAACACCCGCGGGTCCACCAGGTAGTCGAGCAGCGCGTTGCCGCCGCCGTACTCGATGCCGAGGCTCTGTTCCTGGATCAGGAAGTTCGGGATCGCGAAATCGATCTGCAGGCTGGCGGCCAGCGTGATCGGCCCGAGTGGGCAGTGCGGCGCCACGTTCACGTCGTACGTCTCGGCCAGCGCGGCGATCCGGCGCACCTCTGAGACGCCGCCCGCGTGCGAGATGTCCGGCTGCGCGACGCCGATGCCGGTCGGCAGTACGTCCCGGAAGTCCCAGCGGGAGAACAGCCGCTCGCCGATCGCGATCGGGATGCTCGTCGACTCGGTGATCCGGCGCAGGTCGCGGGAGTACTCCGGGGTGACGGGTTCCTCGACGAACATCGGCAGCAGCGGCTCGAGCAACGGCAGGATCTGCCGGGTGGCTGCCGTGCTGAACCGGCCGTGGAAGTCCAGGGCGATGTCGATCCCGTCGCCGAGTGCCTCCCGGAGCGCCTCGACCCGGCTGACCGCGGCCCGCAGCTGAGCGGGCGACGGGATCGGCGGCAGCGCCTCGGACAGGTTGAGCTTCACCGCGGTGAAACCGCTGGCCACCTTGGCCTGTGCCTCGTCGACGAGCTCCGCGTTGTCCCGGCCGTGCACCCAGGTGTAGACCCGAGCCTTGTCGCGCACCGGCCCACCGAGCAACTCGTGCACGGGCACGTCGTGGAACCGTCCCTTGATGTCCCACAGCGCCTGATCGATCCCGGCCAGCGCGCTGGAGAGCACCGGACCGCCACGGTAGAAGCCGCCCTTGGCCATCACCTGCCAGTGCTCCTCGATCCGCAACGGATCCTGGCCGACCAGATACTCCATCAGCGCGGTCAGCGCGCCGTGCACGGCCTCCGCTCGCCCTTCGACGATCGGCTCACCCCACCCGCTGATCCCTTCGTCGGTGTCGATCCGCAGGAACTGCCACCGCGGCGCCACCAAGAACGTTTCGTAACCGACGATCTTCACACGGCCTCACTTGGCTTGGAATCGGACGAGGTGAGCAGGGCGGTGACCAGCTGGTCGGTCTGGCGGAGGACCAGCGCGGCGGCGCCGGACGCCCCGGCGCGGGCGCCGAGGTCCAGCTCGGCGGCGACCACGTCGGCGTCCCGGGTCAGCGACATCGCGGTCCGGCGGAGGGTGGCGCGGATCGGCTCGAGGATCAGGTCGCCGGCCCGGGCGAGCTCGCCGCCGACGATGATCCGGGCCGGGTTGAGCAGGTTGCAGATGTTCGCCAGCACCCGCCCGGTCTGCTCGCCGGCTTCGCGCAGCACCCGCAAGGTCTGGGGCTCCTCGGCGGCCGCGGACGCGAGCAGCTCGTCGAGCCCGGCGTCCGCGCCGAGCACCGGCTCGAGCTTCGCCAGCACGGCCTGGAGCGATGCGTACTGCACCAGGCAGCCGCGATTGCCGCACGGGCACGGGTCGCCGGACGAATCGGCGGACAGGTGCCCGATCTCGCCGCCGCCACCGCGCGCGCCGCCGTGATGAAGGTTGCCGTCGACAAGCAGTCCGGACCCGATCCCGGTCGACAACCCGAGATAGAGCACGTCCGCGATGTCCCGTCCCGCGCCCCAGGTGAACTCCGCGACCGCCTCCAGGCGGGTGTTGTTCTCCACCAGCACCGGCACGTCGAGGTGCCGGCCGAACTCGGCCGCGACGTTGACCCCGGCCCACGCCTGCCCCGGTAACGACGGCCCGACCACGCCGGTCTGCAGGTCGATCGGGCCCGGCACGCCGATCGCGACGCCGACCAGGCTGCCGCGGCCGAGACCGGCTTCGTCGAGCAGCCGGTCGAGCAGCGTGAGCCCGGCCGTGAGCCGCTCCTGCCACGGCGTGTCGGAAGGAGCCTGCGTGCCGTCGCTGGCCAGCGTCGCGCCGGCCAGGTCGGTGACGTGGCACCAGACGCGTTCGAGGGTGAAGTCGAGGCCCGCCGCGGCGCCGGCGCTCGGGTTGGCCTGCAGGAACCCGCGGGCCCGGCCGTCCACCTCGGACGCGTCGATGCCGGCCCGGGCGACCTGATCGCCGATCACCTCGATCACGACGTTTCCCATGATCAGGTCGGCGGCGATCGTCGACACCGTCGTCCGCGAGACGCCACAGATCCGCGCCAGCTCCGCCCGGTGCAGCGCGCCGTGCTCCATCAGCGCGGACAGCAACCGTTCGGAGTTGGTGCGCCGTAGCGCTCGCAGGGATCCGGTGTCCTTCGCAGTCACGTGTTCGAGTATCCGCGATCCGGCCCAGTGGAGTCAATTCAACTGACACTCTGTGTACGAAGACTTGACACAAACGCCGAACTGCTCGAACAATTCCGGTCACAGCCCCGGGGATCGCCTCGGGCCCGGCGACCGGATGACCGACATGGACGGTGCGCAGCAGGGCAGCAGACCGCTGGTGGTGGTGACCGGCGGGCTGGGCCGCGTCGCGACGGTGGTGCTGCCCTGGCTGCGTAAGCAGTACCGCGTCCGCCTGGTGGATCGAGCAGTGCCGCACGACGGCGTCGACGAACTTGTCCAGGCGGACGTGGGTGATCCCGAGGCGGCCCACGAAGTGCTGTCGGGTGCGCACGCGCTGGTGCACCTGGCCGGTAACAGCAGCCCGTGGCAGAGCTGGGACAGCGTTTACGCCGCGAACGTGTGGCCGACCCAGGTCGTGCTCGAGGCCGCGGCGGCACACGCCGTGCCGAAGATCGTGCTGGCGAGTTCCCTGCACGTCTCGGGGGAGTACAACCGCCCGCAGTACCGGCCGGTCGATCCACGGCTCGACCCGCGTCCCTGCTGTCCGTACGGTCTGGGCAAGGTTGTGCTGGAGGCGCTCGGCCGGACGCATGCCGACCGCACTGGGGCCTCTGTCACCTGCCTGCGCTTCGGCCTGACCGGCTGGGCGCCGAGCGAACGGCGCTACCTGGCGCAGTGGCTGTCCGACGACGACGCGGGCCGCCTGATGCTCGCGGCGCTACAGGCCCGCGAACGGTTCGGCGTGCACTTCGGCGTGTCCGCGAACACCCGCAACTACTGGGACATCACCTCCGGCCGGCACGAGCTGGGCTACCACCCCGAAGACGACAGCGAAGCGCTCGCAGACCGGGCCGGTCCCTCCTCCGGTCCGGTCTGCCGGCTCTTCGACCCACAGAGTTCAGACTGAGAGGTTGGCAATGACCACAACGAAGCCAGGGTTCTCCCGCCGCCGGTTCCTCGCGCTCGGCGGTGCCGTTGCCGGCAGCGCGGCGAGCGGTGCGCTCGCGGCCGGCTGCTCGCCCGCGTCCTCCACGAACACCCCGGCCGCCACCGGCACCGGGTCGTCGGCCAAGGGCGTCGTCACGGTGATGTCCCAGTCGGGCGAGTTCGGCCCGAAGGAGGCGAAGGCCGCGTCCCAGGCGCTCGGCCTGACCGTGAAGACGGTCGAGTACGACCTCACCAAGCTGACCGCGATGCTTGCCAGCGGCAACCCGCCGGACGTGGTCCGCGGCATGGGCGCGACCGAGACGCCGTACCTGGTCGCCCGGCAGGTCGCCGAGAACCTCGATCCGTACTTCGCGACCAGCACGCTGATCAAGGCCGACGACATCGACCCGGTGAACGACGTCTGGCGCTACGACGGTACGAAGCAGGGCAGCGGGCCACGGTACGGCTTCGCGAAGGACTACTCGCAGGACTGCACGATCTGGTACAACAGCGCCCTGTTCGACGCGTCGAAGGTGGCCCACCCGAGCGCGACGACGCCGCTGCTGCTTGACGAACTGCTCGACGACGGCAAGCGGCTGGTGAAACGGCAGGGCGCCAAGGTGAGCGTCTACGGCCTCAACCCGAACGGGCTCGGCCTGTTCGGGCAGCTGACCTGGCTGACCGACCTGGCCGGCGGCAAGCTGACGTCGGACGATCTCGCTTCCGTCGACTTCAGCAGCCCGGAGGCACAGCGCGCCCTGACCTGGTACCTGGACTACGCGAAGGCGGGGATCGGCCCGACAGTGCTGAACCCTGACCCGAACGGCTGGGACGGTCCGACCTTCCAGGCCGGCCGGATGGCGGCCACGTTGAGCGGCTACTGGCTCGGCGGTCTGTTCGCCGGCGACCCGAAGTCCGCGAAGGTGGCCGGGTTCGCGCCGGCGCCGCAGTTCGACACCGCTCGCCGGGTCAGCCCGTGCTTCGGCGCGACCGGGCTGTGGATGCCCAAGGCCGGGAAGAACAAGGACGCCGCCTGGAAGGTGATGGAGTGGTACCTGGCCGGCGACCCGGCCAAGGCGCGCGCGGCCGGCGGCTGGGGCATTCCACCGCTCAAGTCGCTGCAGAAGCTGATGCCACAGAAGCTGCCATACCAGAAGCAGGCCTACGACGTGCAGATGGCGGAGAAGGAGCACTTCTCGGTCACCTCGTACACCCCGTACGTGCGGCAGGACGCGATCAACGCGATCATCTCCCGTGAGTTGCCGAAGGCAATCAAGGGCACGGCGACCGCCGGGCAGTTCGGCGACACGCTGAACTCGCAGATCAACGCGCAGCTCGCGGACGGAAAGAAGCGGTTGCGGTGAGCTCCGCGCTGACCGAGGTACGGCGCCGGGCGGCGCCGAGCGCCGCGGCGCAGGCGGACCGGAAGAAGAAGCCGCCCAGCCTGAAGCGCGCGCGTACCTTCTACCTGTTCGTCGCGCCCTGGGTGATCGGGTTCGTCGCGCTGACGGTGTTCCCGCTGGGGTACGCGTTCTGGTTGAGCCTGACCGATTCCGACGGGCTGTCGCCGCGGACACACTTCGTCGGGTTCGACAACTACCTCGAGATCTTCAAGGATCCGCTGACGTTGAGCTCGCTCGGCAAGACCGGGCTGTTCGCGCTGGTGACCGTCCCGTTGTCGATTCTCGCCGGGCTGCTGCTCGCCGTGATGCTGAACCAGCCGCTCAAGGGCCGTGGTCTGCTGCGCGGCCTGATCTATCTGCCGGCCGTGGTTCCGCCGGTGGGGGCCGCATTGACGTTCCGGCTGATCTTCGACCGCGACGCCGGTGCTGCCAACGGCATCCTCGACAAGCTCGGCGCCAATCCGATCACCTGGCTCGTCGATCCGAACGCTCGCTACGTGCTGTACGCACTCGTGTTGTGGGGTTGCGGTGGGTCGATGATCATCTCGCTCGCCGGCCTGCAGGACATTCCCCGGGAGCTGCTCGAGGCGGCGCAGGTGGACGGGGCGTCGTACTGGCAGTCGTTCACGCGGATCACCGTTCCGCTGCTGTCGCCGGTGATCCTCTTCCAGGTCATCACCGGGATGATCGGCTCGTTGCAGTCGTTCGCGCCGTTGCTGCTGTCGTCCGGTTCGCTGAGCGGCGCGGGGACCGTACCGCAAGGCAACTACCTCTACATGATCCACGTCTTCGCGCAGTACTTCAGTGCCTCCCGGTTCGGGTACGCCTCGGCGATGTTGTGGATGCTGTTCGCGGTGATCCTGCTGGTGACCCTGGTGATCATCAAGGTGAGTGCCCGGACCGTGTTCTACACCGTCGAGCCGGAGGACAAGAAATGACACGGACCTACCGGTGGGCGCTGTACATCGTGCTGCTGGCCGTCGTCCTGGTGATGCTGAGCCCGATCGTCTGGCTGGTCTCGACGTCGCTGAAGTCACCGGCGGAGATGGCGTCGTTCCCGCCCAGTTGGTGGCCGTCCGCGCCGCGGTTCGCGAACTACACCGACGCGATCAGGCAGGTGAACTTCATCGGCGCCACGCAGAACTCGTTGACCATCGCCTTCATCAGCACGACGTTGACGACGCTGAGTTCGGCGTGGGTCGGGTTCGGGTTCGCGCGGCTGACGGCGCCCGGGAAGAAGCAGTTGTTCGTGGTGCTGCTGGCGACGATGATGCTGCCCGGGATCGTGACGCTGGTTCCGACGTACCTGATCTTCGCCAAGGTGCACATGGTCAACACGTACTGGCCCTGGGTCGCGTGGGGCCTGGGAGGTAGTGCGTTCCTGATCTTCCTGTTCCGGCAGTTCTTCGCCGGGATCCCGCGGGAGATGGAAGAGGCGGCGATCCTCGACGGCTGCGGGTACGTCACGATCTTCTGGCGGATCTTCCTGCCACAGTCCTGGCCGGTGATCGCGGCCAGCGTCATCCTGTCGTTCACACACGCGTGGGGCGACTTCGTCGGCCCGGCGATGTTCCTCAGCCAGGACAGCACGACGCTCGCGGTCGCGATGGCCAGCGGCTACGTGAACGAGAAGGGTCTCCCGATGAACAACCTCGTCGCGGCCGGTGCCGTCATGTACGTGCTCCCCGTGCTGGTCCTGTTCCTGTTCATGCAACGCCGCTTCGTCAGCGGCTTCTCCACCTCCGGGATCAAATGATGAAGCTCAAGCTCGGAATGGCAGTCCTGCTCGTGGCCACCTGTCTCACCGGCACGGCCCAGGCCGCGGACAGACAGTTGCCGCAGGCAAACGAAGCGACGTGCGCCGCTGGTGGTCAGCAACGGCCGGCCGGGATGCGGCTCGCCTGGCACGACGAGTTCGGTGGGCGCACGCTGGATCGGCGGTCGTGGAGCACGGTGATGGACTTTCCCGGGCGCGCCGGCGGGCATTACCACAACACGTCGTACGGGAGTTATGCCGTCGACGACAACGTGGTGCTCTCAGGCGGCAAGTTGCGGCTGGTGACCGACAACAAGCCGGTGACCGGGACAGATCCGGTCGGGACGTACCAGTACACCGAAGGGTTCGTCTCCTCGCACGACAAGTTCTTCCAGCGGTATGGGTACTGGGAGATCTGCGCGAAGTTCCCGGCCGGGAAGGGGTTGTGGCCGGCGTTCTGGCTGATCCCGCAGGACCGGAGCTGGCCGCCGGAGATCGACGTCGCCGAGTGGTTCGGTTCGATCGAGAGCATGCACAGCGGGCTGGCGTCGGGGAGTTGGCCGGACGTCCGATGGGACAGCCACTGGGCGACCGGCCTGGCGCCGACGACCGGATGGCATCGGTACGGACTCCTGTGGCAGCCGGGCCACATCACGTTGACTGTCGACGGCGTACCGACCTCGACCATCACCGGTGCCCAGGTGCCGGACAAGCCGATGTACGTCGTCCTGAACAGCGGCACCTGGGCGAACTCCGACCGCGGCGGACCGCCGGACGCGACCACCCCGTTCCCGAACTCGTTCGACGTCGACTACGTCCGCGTCTACTCAGCGGGCTAACGGGGTGATGCGTTTGACCGGGTCGAACATGTCGGCGGGCTGGAACTGTTTGTGCGGACCGAGCTGGATGAGGGGGAGGACGGGCGGCAAGGGGCGGGCGCAGGTCGTGTAGGAGACGGTGAACGGCCAGGTCCTGTCGCCTGCACGGAGGATGACGACGTACGTGCGGGCGGCCGGGTCCTGGCACCCGGCCGGCAGGGGTCCAGGCCCCGAGCGCACCTGGGGCGGGGCGAGCAGTTGGCCGGACAGCGCGGGCACCTTGTCGCTCGGGACGCTCGAGCCGGCGATCAGCGAGCCTTGCCAGTACTCGCAGATGGAGGCGGAGGTGATCTGGGCTGTCGGCGTGCTGGCCGGCTGTGGTGCGGGTTGCTTCGGCGTGCAGCCGTAGGGGTCGGTGTCGTTGATCGGCTGCGCGGAGTCGAGGATCTTCCGACGGAGGGCGTCGTCCTTGGTCAGCACGCTCAGCTTCACGCCGCCGACCACGCGGGTCTCCTCGGTCCAGCCGCCGTCGTACTGCTTGATCCCCGGCGCTTGGACGTCGTCGAACCACAGGTACGGCTGTCGTCGGGTCAACGGGATCACCGGTGTCGTGCAGGTGTACTCGCGGCTGACCGACCACCCGTTGAGCCGGCCGATCGTGGGCACGGCCGAGTTCGCGAACGTCGTACAAGGCGCCGGACCGGAGATGTACTGGGTCCAACTGGACGGGACCTGCACCTGCACTGTTTTGAAGGACTCCCATCGCCAGCCGGGAGCGGGAGCTTGGGAGACCGGAGGACGAGACGTGAGCCCATGGGATGCGGTGAACGCCGTTGCGATGACTGCGGCCGCGACCACGACGGCGCCGATCGTGCGATGAGTCCGCCGCCGGCGCAGCCGTGAGTGGACCCGTTCCAGGAGCTGAGCGTCCGTCGGAGCATCCGCCGCGTGTTTCGCCAGACTGTCGGCGAGGAGTCGTTCCATCAGCCCTTGACCTCCTCGGTCCCGAGGGTGGTGCGCAGCGACGCCAGCGCACGGTGAATCTGCGACCGGACCGTCGCCGGCGAACACTCCAGGATCACAGCGATCTCCGCGTCCGGGAGATCCTCGTAGTACCGCAGTACGACGGCTGCCCGTTGTTTCGCGGGCAGCGTCGCGCACAGCGCCCATACGGCGTCGTGTTCCGCCTGCGCGACGGCGGGATCCGGCGCCGGGTCGACCGGAGCGGTGTCGGCCGCCGGGGTCTCGCGGCGGAAGAAGCGCCGCCAGCGGGAGATGTCGGCGTTGACGATCGAGCGGCGTACGTACGCCTCTGGGTCGTGGGTGCGGCAGATCCGCGTCCACCGGGAGTACGCCGCGATCAGCGCGTCCTGGACCGCCTCCTCCGCGCGGCTGTGGTCGCGCGTGACGAGGTACGCGAACCGCAGCAACGCCGCACCCCGTTGGGTGACCCAGTCGTCGAAGTCGGGTGTTTCCACACTCAGATCACGCCGGTGAGGGGTGGAACGTTGCAGGGTCAGTCAAGTTCGGGCAGCGGTTCGGTCGGCAGCGCCAGCTTCTCGTCCGGCTTGGCGGCGAGCACGTCGGTCACGTATGAGCGGGCCGCCTCCATCGTGTCGACCTCGTGGCCGGCCTGCTCGGACAGGAACCAGCGGTGTTCGAGGACCTCGTGGAAGATCTCCGCCGGCTCGAGCTTGCGGCTGAGGTTCCGCGGGACCGAGCGGACGACGGGTTCGAAGACGTCGGTCAGCCACTGGTGGGCGACGATCTCCTCGTCCTCGTTCTGCTGGTCGGTGGCCGCGGCGAACGAGTCCAGGTCGTTGAGCAGCCGGCGCGCCTGGTTCTCCTCGACGTCCAGTCCGGTGAGCCGCAGCAGCCGCCGCGAGTGGTGGCCGGCGTCCACGACCTTCGGCTGGATCCGGACCTGGCTGCCGTCCCAGTCGGTGATGATGTCGATCTCGGCGACGTCGAAGCCGAGGTCGTTCAACCGCCGGATCCGCGAGTCCAGCCGGTGCATCTCGTCCCCGCCGAACTCTTCCGGCGCGGTCAGCTCGGCCCACAGCGCCTCGTACCGCTTCTGGATCGACTCGACCGTCTCCTGCGGGTCGATCGACTCGTCGAGCAGCCCGCCTTCCTGCAGGTCGAGGAGCTCGCCGAACAGGTTGATCTCCGCCGTGTACAGGTCGTGCGCGCGCTGACCGTCGGAGATGTCCTGGTGCAGCTCACCGGTCTCGGCGTCCACGAGGTACGCCGCGAACGCGCCGGCGTCGCGCCGGAACAGCGTGTTCGACAGCGAGCAGTCGCCCCAGAAGAACCCGAGCAGGTGCAGCCGGACGATCAGCGCGACGAGTGCGTCGATCAGCCGGTTGACCGTGTCCGGGCGCAACGTGCTGGAGAACAGCGCCCGGTACGGCAGCGAGAACTGCAGGTGCCGGGTGATCAGGATGGAGTCGATCGGCTCGCCGTCGCGGTCCACCCGGTCGGTGATCACGCCGACAGGTTCGACCGACGGCGCCTCCAGGCGTTCGAGGTCGCGGAGCAGGCGGTACTCGTGCATCGCCAGGTGCTCGAGTACCTCCTTGATCGCGTACACGCTGCCGTTGACCCGGACGAAGCGGACCACGTGCCGCGAGATACCGCGCGGCAGCGCGACCAGCTGGTCTTCGGGCCAGTCCTCCAGCGGGACGTCCCACGGGAGCGACAGCAGTCCGGTGTCCGGGCGGGTGGCGACGAATCGAGGCACGGGTACCAGTCTGTCAGCAAGCTGACCTCGCAGGCAGTCCATCCGCACCGCGAAACGACCCGACGCAAGTGGGTGCAAGAATTTGCGCGATCGGGCGTAGGATTTGCGCCATGACACGACGACTTGCAGAGGTGGCCAAGAAGGTCGGCGTCAGTGAAGCCACCGTCAGCCGGGTGCTGAACGGGAAGCCCGGAGTCTCCGAGGCGACCCGCGAAGCCGTACTCACCGCGCTCGACGTGCTCGGGTACGAGCGGCCGACCCAGCTGCGCGGCGACCGGGCCCGGCTGGTCGGTCTGGTGCTGCCGGAGTTGCAGAACCCGATCTTCCCGGCGTTCGCCGAGGTCGTCGGCGGTGCGCTCGCGCAGCAAGGTTTCACCTCGTTGCTGTGCACCCGGACCCTCGGCGGCGTGTCCGAGGCCGACTACGTCGACCTGCTCCTGCAGCAGCAGGTGTCGGGCGTGGTGTTCGCCGGCGGGTTCTACGCGCAGGCGGACGCGCCGCACCAGCACTACGAGCTGATCCAGGAGCGGAAGCTGCCGGCCGTACTGGTGAACGCCGCGGTCGATCACCTCGGGTTCCCGCAGGTCTCGTCGGACGACTACGTCGCCGCGGAGATGGCGATCGGGCACCTGCGGGCGCTCGGGCACCGCCGGATCGGCATGGTTCTCGGGCCGCGCGACCACATCCCGTCGCGGCGGAAGCTCGACGCGTTCCTGGCCGCCGAGGAGGCGGACCCGGAGCTCGTCGAGCACGCGATGTTCTCGCTCGAGGGCGGGCACGCGGCCGCCACCAAACTCGTGAACCGCGGCGTCACCGGCATCGTCTGCGCCAGCGACATCCTCGCCCTCGGTGCGATCCGCGCGGTCCGCCGGGCCGGCCGGAGTGTGCCCGACGAGGTGTCGGTGATCGGGTACGACGACTCCGCGATGATGAACTGCACCGACCCGCCGCTGACCACCGTGCGGCAGCCGATCGACGCGATGGGCCGGGCCGCCGTCGACATGCTGGTCGCGCTGATCGAGCGTGCCTCCGTACCGGCCGACGAGCTGCTGTTCGAGCCCGAGCTCGTCGTCCGCGCCTCCACCGCGCGCGCCCGCATCTAAGCCACCCCCGAGCAGCCGCTGACCGACCCGGTCAGCGGCTGTTGTCGTGTGCCCTTCGGCTGGCAATCTCCCATGAGAAGTCACGTTTTTGCAATCTCAAATCGAAGTATTGCGTTCATGGGTCCAGTTCCCTACGGTGTCGGCACCAGGAAAGGGAGAGGGTGGACATGACCACAGCGCGCCGCGGGCTCAGCCTGCTGCTGGTGACGGGACTCGGTCTGATGGCCGCGTCCTGCGGGACGGACGACAAGAAGCCGGCGGGGGACACGGCCGGCGGTCCGGTCACGATCACGGTCGGCTGCGAGCCGCCGAAGAGCAACCCGAAGGAGCGCGAGGCCTGGGAGGCGGACGTCACCGCGTTCCAGAAGCTGCATCCGAACATCACGGTCCAGGGCAAGGACGCCTTCCCCTGCATCAACCCCGACACGTTCCAGGCCAAGCTGGCCGGCGGGACGCAGGAGGACGTCTTCTACGTCTACTACACCGACGTACGGAAGATCATCGAGAAGAAGCAGGCCGCCGACATCAGCCAGTACATGGGCAGCGTCGGTGCGGTGAAGGACCTGCGGCCGGACGTGATGGGCGTGTTCAAGGACGGCGACAAGACGTACGGGTTGCCGCGGAACAACTACAACATGGGGCTGGTCTACAACCGGAAGCTGTTCACGCAGGCCGGTCTCGATCCGGCGAACCCGCCGAAGACGTGGGACGACGTACGGGCGGCCGCGAAGAAGATCGCCGCGCTCGGGCCGGGGTACGTCGGGTACGGCGAGTACTCGGCCGGGAACACCGGCGGCTGGCACTTCGCTGCGGAGTTGTACGCGCGTGGCGGGTCGATGGTGAGTGACGACGGGAAGACCGCGGCGTTCAACAGCGACCAGGGCAAGGCCGTACTGGAGAACCTGAAGAAGATGCGCTGGGACGACAACTCCATGGGCAGCAAGCAGTTGCTGCAGTGGGCGGACCTGATGCGCATGATGGGCGGCGGCAAGCTCGGCATGATGGTCGGGGCGCCCGATGTCGTGCAGTCGGTGAACAACGACTTCAAGGGCAAGTTCGAGGACTACGGCGTGACCGCCGTACCGGAGTCGAGCGGGCAGTCGTCGCTGAGTGGTGGCGACGGGTACATGTTCAACCCGAAGGCGTCGCCGGAGAAGATCAAGGCGGGACTGCTTTGGTTGCAGTTCCACGAGCTGACGCCGGGGCAGGGGCAGTTCAACTACGCGCGGTCGAAGGAGCAGGGGCGGCCGGTCGGGCTGCCGATCCCGGACCTGTACGGGAACAGTGCCCCTGGCAACCAGATCAGCGCGCTGCGGAAGCAGTACGCGACTGTGCCGGTGGACAACTTCGCGCCGTACGTCGCCGCCCAGGGCACCATCACCAACAAACTCGAACCTCCGAAGGCGCAGGAACTGTACGCCGTCCTCGACGTAGCCATGTCCGCCGTCCTCACCCGCAAGGACGCCGACATCAACAAGCTCCTGTCGGACGCAGAATCCAAGGCCAACAAGATCCTCGCGAAGAACACGTAATGACGGTGACCGAGGAACAGGTCCGTCGCCCCCAGGCTCAGGGGGCGACGGACCCGCGATCAGGAGCTGACCACGGCGCCCTCCGGCGGGCGGTTGGGCGGAATCTGACGGCATACGGCTTTCTGTGTGGGGCGTTGATCTGTTTTGCCTTGTTCTCCTGGTATCCGATGGTTCGGGAGGTTGTGCTGAGTTTTCAGCAGAACAACTTTGTGGATCCGGGGAAGTGGGTCGGGTTCGACAACTTCAGGACGGTGTTCGCGGATCCGGCGTTCGGGGCCGCGTGGTTGAACACGGCGGCGTTCAGCGGGCTGGCGTTGGTGATCGGGTACGCCGTGCCGTTCGTCCTGGCCGTCGTACTCAACGAACTGAAGCACGCGAAGGCGTACCTGCGGTTCGTGGTCTACCTGCCGGTGATGCTCCCGCCGGCGGTTGCCGTACTCCTCTTCAAGTGGTTCTACGACCCGGGGTCAGGCCTGTTCAACCAGGCGCTCGACGTCGTACACCTCCCGCCGCTCAGCTGGCTCGACTCCACGAACACCGCCCTGATCAGCCTGGTGATCGTGTCGACCTGGATGAACCTCGGCACCGGCACGCTGATCTACCTCGCCGCGCTGCAGAGCATCCCGGGTGACCTGTACGAGTCCGCGGAACTCGACGGCGCCGGCCTGCTGAAGCGGGTCTGGCATGTGACGATCCCGCAGACCAAGCTGATCCTGCTGGTGATGCTGCTGTTGCAGGTCGTCGCCACCATGCAGGTCTTCGTCGAGCCGTACCTGCTGACCGGCGGCGGGCCGGAGAACGCCACCGTCACGGTCGCGTACCTGATGTACCAGTACGCGTTCAACTTCGGCGACTTCGGCGGCGGATCCGCGCTCGGGCTGATGCTGATGGTCGTGCTGCTCGTGTTCTCCGCCGTCTACCTGCGGATCTCGCGCGAGGAGGCCGAACGATGAGAACCCTCGTGTCGCCGCTGGCGTTGCGCACCCCGCGCGGCCGGATCGTCTACTGGACGATCCTCACGCTCACGGTGATCGGCTTCACCGGGGCGTTCGTGTTCCCGCTGTACTGGATGGTGACGGGCGCGCTGAAGTCACCGGACGAGCTCGCGCAGATCCCGCCGAGGTTCTTCCCGAAATCGGTCCACTTCCGGGTGTACGCCGACGCATGGGAACAGCTGCAGCTCGGGGTGTTCCTGAAGAACACGGTGCTGTACGCCGGGGGCGCGTGGTTGTTCACGCTCGCGGTCGACGTCACGGCGGCGTACGCGCTGTCGAAGCTGCGACCGGTACTCGGCAAGCTCGTGTTGGGCGCGATGCTGGCGACGTTGATGATCCCGCCGATGGTGTTGCTGCTGCCGACGTACCTGGTCGCGAAGGATCTGCCAATTCTGCACGCCGACCTGCTGAACACCCCGTGGGCGATCTGGTTGCCGGCGGCGGCCAACGGGTTCTTCGTCTTCCTGCTGAAGCGTTTCTTCGACTCGATCCCGAAGGAACTGCTGGAAGCCGCGGAAATCGACGGCGCGTCGCCGCTGCGGATCCTGTGGTCGATCGTGCTGCCGGTTTCCCGACCGATCATCGGGGTGGTGTCGATCCTGTCGGTGGTGACGGTCTGGAAGGACTTCGTCTGGCCGCTGCTCGTACTGCCGGAAACCGAGAAGATGTCGATCAGCGTGGGCATCGCGTCGCTTTCCGCGCAGCTGCCGCAGAACGTACTCATTGCTTCCTTGGTGATCGCCAGCCTGCCCACAATCCTTGTCTTCTTCGTGTTCCAGAGAAGCATCATGGCCGGCCTGACCGCCGGAAGTCTGAAAGGTTGAGGAGGTTTGATGGCGGACGAATGGTGGCGGGGAGCTGCTATTTATCAGGTCTATCTGCGGAGTTTCGCGGATGGGAACGGGGACGGGGTCGGGGATCTGGCCGGGCTGCGGCGGAAGTTGCCGTACCTGGCCGAGTTGGGGATCGACGCGATCTGGCTGAACCCCTGGTACCCGTCGCCGATGGCCGACGGTGGGTACGACGTGGCCGACTACCGCGCGATCGACCCGGCGTTCGGGACGCTGGCCGAGGCGGAGGCGTACATCGCGGAGGCGCACGCGCTCGGCATCCGGACGATCATCGACATCGTCCCCAACCACGGTTCCGACCAACAGGACTGGTTCCTCCAGGCGCTGCAGGCCGGACCGGGATCACCCGAGCGCGAACGCTTCCTGTTCCGCCCCGGCCGAAACGATGGTCCGCCCAACGAATGGCAGTCGATCTTCAACGGGCCGGCCTGGACCCAGGTCGAGGACGGCGAGTGGTACCTGCACCTGTTCGCGCCGGAGCAGCCCGACTTCAACTGGCGCAACCCCGAGGTGGTGGAGGAGTTCCACGACATCCTCAGGTTCTGGCTGGACCGCGGCGTCGACGGCATCCGGATCGACAGCGCCGCCGTACTGTTCAAGGACCTCGACAGCGTCGAGGAGTCGTACACCGATCACGACGAGGTGCACGAGGTGTACCGCGGGTGGCGGCGGATCTCGGACCAGTACGACGGGCGGTTCTTCGTCGGCGAGATGTGGATGCCCGACCAGGAACGGTTCGCGCTGTACCTGCGCCCGGACGAGCTGCAGACCGCGTTCAACTTCGACTTCCTGTCGCGCCCGTGGGAGGCGGCCGAGATGCGCGCCTCGATCGACCTCACGCTCTCCACCCACGTCCCGATCGGCGCCCCACCGACCTGGGTCCTCTCGAACCACGACGTGACGCGGCCGGTGACGAAGTACGGGCGGGCGGACACGTCGTTCTCGCATCAGGACCGTAAGCACGGGATGCCGACCGATCTGGTGCTGGGGGAGCGGCGGGCCCGCGCCGCGGCGTTGCTGGCGATGGCGCTGCCCGGTGGTCTGTACGTCTATCAGGGCGAGGAGCTGGGACTGCCTGAGGTCGAGGACCTGCCGGACGAGGTCTTGCAGGACCCGATCTTCGCGCGCTCGAAGGGCGCCGATCGCGGGCGAGATGGTTGCCGGGTGCCCCTACCGTGGTCGGGGCAGGAGCCGCCGTTCGGGTTCGGCACCGGAGCACCGTGGCTCCCACAACCGGCCGATTGGAAGAACCTGACGGTCGAATCCCAGCTCGACGACCAGAACTCGATGCTGACCCTGTACCGCACCGGTTTGAAGCTGCGCCGGGAGCTGCTGGGTGATGGTGCGTTGGCGTGGCTGGAGTCCGGGCCGAATGTGCTGGTGTTCCGGCGGGAGCGGTTGACGTGTGTGGCCAACCTGAACAGTGCCGCGGTCGACCTGCCGTCGCACGAGGAGGTACTGATCTCCAGCATCCCCCTCGACGACGGCAGGCTTCCCAGTGATGCGACCGCGTGGATCAGGTGAGCGGCTTGAAGCGGCGTAGGCGGAGGCTGTTCGACACTACGAAGACCGAGCTGAAGGCCATCGCGGCGCCGGCGAGCATCGGGTTGAGGAGGCCGGCGGCGGCGAGCGGTAGGGCGGCCACGTTGTAGGCGAAGGCCCAGAACAGGTTGCCCTTGATCGTGCGGAGCGTGCTGCGGGAGAGCCGGATGGCGTCCGCAGCCGCGCGCAGGTCACCGCGTACCAGGGTGAGGTCGCTCGCCTCGATCGCGACGTCCGTACCGGTCCCCATGCTCAGGCCGAGATCGGCCTGGGCGAGCGCGGCCGCGTCGTTCACGCCGTCGCCGACCATCGCGACCACCCGGCCCTGGTCCTGCAGTTGCTTGATCGCGTCGACCTTGCCGGCCGGCAGTACCTCGGCGATCACGTCGTCGATGCCGACCTCGGCACCGACCTTCGTCGCAACGGCCTCGTTGTCGCCGGTCAGCAGTACGGGCCGCAACCCGAGCTCGCGAAGTTGCCGGATCGCCTCGACGGACGTCGGCTTCACGGTGTCCGCGACGACCAGTACGGCCCGTGCCTCGCCGTCCCAGCCGACCGCGACCGCCGTACTGCCCTCGGCCTCGGCGTGTTCCTTCGCGTGCGCCAGTTCCGCAGGCAGGTGCTGGCTCCACTCCTCCAGCAACCGCGTCCGCCCGACGAGTACGGCGTGCCCGTCGACGATCCCCTGCACACCAAGGCCTTCGACGTTCCCGAAGTCCTCGACGTCGGGCAGCCTGCCCTCGGCCGCCGCGGCCCGTGCCACGGCTTGCGCGATCGGGTGCTCACTCGAGTGCTCGAGCGCGCCCGCCAACCGCAGCACCTCGGAACGCTCCTGACCAGGCGCCAGCAGTACGTCGACCAGCTCCATCCGGCCCGTGGTGACAGTGCCTGTCTTGTCGAGTACGACGGTATCGACCCGCCGCGTGGACTCCAGCACCTCCGGCCCCTTGATCAGGATGCCCAGCTGCGCGCCCCGACCCGTACCGACCATCAACGCGGTCGGCGTGGCCAGGCCCAGCGCACACGGGCAGGCGATGATCAGTACGGCGACCGCTGCCGTGAACGCGACCTCGACCGGCGAACCGTTGCCGAGCCAGAACCCGAGCGTTGCCAGCGCCAGGCCGATTACGATCGGGACGAAGATCCCCGAGACCTTGTCGGCCAGCCGCTGTACGGCGGCCTTCCCGTTCTGCGCGTCCTCGACCAGTCGCGCCATCTGCGCCAGCTGGGTGTCCGCGCCGACCCTGCTCGCCCGGACGACCAGCCGGCCGCCGGCATTGACGGTCGCACCAACGACCGCGTCGCCAGGAGACACCTCGACCGGTACGGACTCACCGGTCAGCATGGACGCGTCGACGGCGCTGCTGCCGGTGACGATCACGCCGTCGGTGGCGATCTTCTCACCAGGCCGTACGACGAACTCGTCACCCACGACGAGCTGATCGGCCGGGATCCGTGTCTCGGTGCCGTTCCGCAGTACGGCGACGTCCTTCGCGCCGAGCTCGAGCAGTGCTTTGAGCGCGGCGCCCGAGCGGCGCTTGGCCCGCGCCTCGAAGTACCGGCCGGCGAGGATGAACGTGGTGACGCCGGCCGCGACCTCGAGGTAGATCTCCTCCGCACCGCCGCCCCGGGACGGGATCAGCGTGAACGGCATCTTCATCCCGGGCGCGCCGGCGCCGCCGACGAACAACGCGTACACCGACCAGAGGAACGCGCTCACCACACCGAGTGAGATCAGCGTGTCCATCGTCGCGGCGCCGTGCCGCAGGTTCGTCCAGGCGGCCTTGTGGAACGGCCAGGCCGCCCACGTCACCACCGGGAACGCCAGCGTCAGCGACGCCCACTGCCACGAGTCGAACTGCAGCGCCGGGATCATCCCGAACGCGATCACCGGCACCGCGAGCGTGATGCTCGCGATCAGCCGCTGACGCAGCGGTTTCAGCTCGTCCGGCTCCTCGGCCTCCGTGGAGACCGCCGGCGTCGGCAGGGCTGCGGTGTAGCCAGTCTGCTCGACGGTGGCGACCAGGTCGTCGGTCGAGACACCCTCCGGGAACGTCACCTTCGCCTTCTCAGTGGCGTAGTTCACGGTCGCGGTGACGCCGTCCATCCGGTTCAGCTTCTTCTCGACGCGGGCGGCGCAGGAGGCGCACGTCATCCCGCCGATGATGAGCTCAACGGACTGGCTCATGGTCGTGTGCCTCCTTCTCGTCGTGTGTCGGTAGTGCTGCTGGTGGAACGATCGCCGTGCCGGTCGAGTCGACCTTCACCGTGAACTCGGCGGTGTGGACGGCGCCCGCGTGCTGGAAGTCCAGGAACAGGCTGTACGTCCCCGCGGTCGGGAAGGTCGTCCCGAACGTGATCTCCGGACCGCCCTTCGACCCCGGGTCGGCGTGCTCGGCCGGGTGGTTGTGCAGGTACGCCAGGTCGCCGCCGCGCAGCGAGACCAGGTGCCCGAAGGCGCCGAGGTACGGCTGCAGATCGGTGACCGGCTTGCCGTCCTTGCTGACCTCGAACGTCAGCTCGGACTCCTTGCCCGCGACCGGAGTGCCCTGCAGCGTCACGTCGTACCCGTCGAAGCTGTAGACGCTCGCCGGGTCGGCAACCGGGACCGGTACGTACATCCCGGAGACGTTGACGTCCGTACCGAGGGTGATCGTGCCGTCGTGCCCGGCCGGCTGGAAGTCGGCGTACAGCCGCCAGGTCCCGCCGGCGGTGAACGTGAACGGGATGCTCCACGTACCGTCCGCGGCCATCGTCGGGTGCACGTGCTTGAACCCGGACAGGTCCCGCCGGACCACGATCAGGTGCAGGTCCTTCTCGTGGGTCTTCGTGTACTGCGTGACCGGTTTGCCGTCCGGTCCCTTGATCATGAATCTCAGTTGGGTCTTCGTCCCGCTCGTGAACAAGGTGTTCGCCGGCGCGAACGTGTACCCCGAGTCAGACACCGCCAGCCCGGGCAGTTGCCCACCCGCCTCGTGTCCTTGCATGCCACCCATCTCCTCTCCGTGGGGCTGCGTGCCCGCGGCCGCGGAGGTGTCGCCGGCCGCCGCGATCGGTTCGATCGCGGACCCGATGCCGAACGCCGCCCCGAAGGCCAGCGCGACCGCACCGGCGAACGCGCCGAGCCGGAGCGCAGCGGCCCGGTTCACGACGCCGCCAGTTCGTAGCCCGCCTCGTCGACAGCCTCACGTACGGCGGCCTCGTCGAGCGCGGACTCACTCGTCACGTGCACGGCGGACGTGCCGCCCGCGACGAGGTCGATCTTGACCTCCTGCACACCGACGAGCTTGCTGATCTCCTCGGTCACCGCCGAAGTGCAGTGCCCACAGGTCATACCGGCCACGGAGTAGGTCGTAGTGGTGCTCATATGAGTGCTCCTTGCTCGAATTGGTTGGATTGTGGAGATGCTCAGCTGCGGACGAGGCGGGCGATGGCGTCGGACGCTTCCCGGACCTTCTCGTCGGCCTCGGGGCCGCCCTTCTGCGCGGCTTCGACCACACAGTGCGAGAGGTGCTCGTCGAGCAGCTCGAGCGAGAACGACTGCAGCGCCTTCGTGGCTGCCGACACCTGGGTCAGGATGTCGATGCAGTACTTGTCCTCCTCGACCATCCGCTGCAACCCGCGAACCTGCCCCTCGATCCGCCGCAACCGCTTCAGATGGCTGTCCTTCTTGGCGGTGTATCCATGCACGTGTTCGCCGGCCATTTCCCGACCCCCTTCTCGTCAGCTACCCCTCGGGGGTATCTCCACGACGAAGAAGTTACCCCCTCCGGGTATCTAAAGCAAGTTCCGACCGGATACCACCTGGGGGTACCTTGCGCACGAGGTTGGTGAGTGCCGGCGGTCCGGCGACCGAGTTCGATCAGCTCGCCGTGCAGTCGTTGCATGCGGTGGGCGAACAAAGGTGTCAGGCTGTGCGTCTGCTGAGGGACGAGAGGGGTGTGGATGACGGGCGTGGCGGTCAGTACGCGGGGGTTGCGGAAGACTTATCGGACGCGGCGGGGGCGGAAGGTGGTGGCGGTTCAGGGGCTTGATCTGGAGGTGCCGGCGGGTGGGGTGCACGGGTTCCTGGGGCCGAACGGGTCGGGGAAGACGACGTCGATCCGGATGTTGCTCGGGCTGGTGCGGGCTGACGCGGGGACGATGACAGTGTTCGGGACGCCGGTGCCGGACGGGTTGCCGGCGGTGGTCGGCCGGGTGGGGGCGATCGTCGAGTCGCCGAAGTTCTTCCCGGCGTTCAGCGGGCGGAAGAACCTCGAACTGCTGGCCGAGGCGATCGGGGCGCCACGCGCGAGGGTCGGGGAGGTGCTGGAGCAGACGTCCCTGGGCGAGCGGGGCGACGACCGGTTCCGGACGTACTCGCTGGGGATGAAGCAGCGGCTGGCGATTGCGGCGACGTTGCTGAAGGACCCGGACCTGCTGATCTTCGACGAGCCGACGAACGGGCTCGACCCGGCGGGGATCCGGGAGATCCGCGAGACCATGCGCGGGCTGGGTGAGCAGGGGAAGACGGTGCTGGTCAGCAGCCACATCCTGGCCGAGGTCGAGCAGGTCGCGGACACGGTGTCGATCATCGGGCACGGGCGGCTGCTGGCGTCCGGTACGGTCGCGGAGGTGATCGGCGGCGGCGCGGCGGCCAAGGTGAAGGTTGCTGTCGACAACCATGACAAGGCGGCAAACGTGCTGACGACAGCAGGTCTGGCGGTACGGGCCGACGGCAACTACCTGCTGGTGGAGACGCAGGACCCGGCCGGGGTGACCCGCACCCTTGCGAACGAGGGGTTGTACGTGTCCGAGCTGGTCCCCGTCCGCGCCGACCTGGAATCCGTCTTCCTTGAGCTCACCGAAGGCGAGGGACTGGCATGATCCGCCTGACCAAGGTCGAGTTGCATCGGCTGATCGCCCGCCGCCTGACCGTCATCGGCCTGGTCGGGCTGTTCCTGCTCACGGTGCTGCTGTTGACCGCCACCTGGTTCAACGCGCGGCCCCAGTCCCCGACCGAGCAGGAGCAAGCGCGGCAGCAGTACGAGCTCGCCCACAAGGACTGGGTCGAGCACGGGGACGACATGCGGAAGCAGTGCGCGGAGGACTGGAAGACGCAACCCGACCCGAAGCCGTCGCTCGAGGACATGTGCTCCTATCCGGAGCCGCGGCTGGAGGACTTCGGCAAGCCGCGGACGGTGTTCGCGCAGATCATGCCGGAACATTTCCAGGGTACGTCGTACTTCCTGGCCTTCGCCGCGTTCCTGATCGGGGCGAGCTTCGTCGGCGCCGAGTTCAGTTCCGGTGCCATCGGCAACTGGTTGACGTTCGAACCGCGCCGGCTCCGGGTGTACGGCAGCAAACTGTCCGCGGCCGCGCTCGCGTTCCTGCCGATCGCCGCGGTGATACTGGCGATCCTGCTGCTCGGCACCTTCCTGATCGTCAAGCATTTGGGCGACGCGAGTACGACGGCCAAGGTCTGGGGCCATCTCGTCGCGACCGGTGGACGGGCCGCGGTGACGACCGCACTCGCGGCCGCGCTCGGCGGCGTCGTCGGGCTGCTGCTACGGCACACTGCCGCCGCGATCGGGGTCGTGATGGGGTACCTGGTGCTCGTCGAGGGTGTGTTCGCAGCGTTCCTCGACAAGGCCCAGCCGTGGCTGGTGAAGGTCAACTTCGACGCGTTCGTCCTGCACGGCACCAGGTACTACGTCAACGACTGCAAGACGGGCAGCGACGGCAGCTACACCTGCGACTACGTGCAGCGGTCACTCTCGTTCGAGCACGGCGCCTGGTACCTGGCGATCCTGACGGCAGTCGTCGTGGCTGCCGGCGGCTGGGTCTTCTACCGCCGCGACATCAACTCGTAGGACGTCGCCGCCGTACCGCGCCGATCCCCGCGATCCCGAGCGCGAGTACGGCGGCCGCCGCCGCGATCGCGAGCCCGCGCCGCAGCCCCGGCGGGACGAACGTACAGTCGACGCGGCTCGCCGTACCGTTCAGGGAAACGGCCATCAGGCCGCCGAAGTCGCTCGGGACCTGGGCCTTGCCGCCGTTGGCCCGGCAGGTCCAGCCGTCGATCTTCGGTACCGACACGATCGCCCAGCCCTTGCTGTCCGCGGGCAGCGTCGCGTGGATCGAGTGACCGCCGGCCTTCACGTCGGTCGCACCGGTCGCGATCAGGCCGTGCACCGCCTTGTCGAGGGCCGCCGGGCTCAGGCAGCCGATCGCGTTGTGCGCCGGGATGCCCTGCGGGTCCGCGCCGAAGTTCACCTCGATCAGTACGATCCCGGTGCTCGGTACGGCGCCCAGCTCGATCATCGCGCTGCTGGTGTTGATGCCGGGCCGGCGGGTCGAGCTCAGCTCGTGCCAGTCGCCGCCGTCCAGCCGGGCGCGGCCGCCGACGCGCGGCATGTACAGGTACGCGATGCTCGTCGGTGCGCATTTCGCGACCAGCTTGACGTCACCGGTCGCGAATCGGGTGCCCTTGTAGTCCGGGACCTCGTACACCGTCGAGCCGAGCAGCCGCTCCTGCGCGACGTACGGGTTCGGGGTGTTCGTGTCGGCCGGCGTCGCCGGGTCGAGCCGCCGCCGGACCGTGACCAGCGGCGGCACGGTCTTGTGAGAGATCTGCGGTATCCCGTTGCCGACCAACCGCATCCGGGCGCCGACCGAGAAGATCGCGTCGGTCACCGGGTTGTCCAGCGTCCGCGACGCGCGCCCGTACCCGGACCAGCCGAATCCGAGCGTGGTCATCATCTGGTTCACCGAGTACGGCAGCAGGCTGCTGTACAGGCCAGCGCCCTGCCCGCCGAGCAGCATCGGGTCGTTCGGCGTCACCGACGTCCCCGGATCGGTCCGGTACTTCGGCCAGTCCTGAGCCGCGCGCACCGCGTCGTACTGCTTCGTCCGCGCGGCGTTCCACGGGTCCGCCGACGTGCTGAGCACCTTGCTGCGGTACTCGTCCGTGACGACAGCGGTCCACGTGGTCTCGAGCGCGACAACGGCCAGCAGTACGGCGAACGCCGCCGCCACCGGCAACCGCCGCGGACCGGGCTTGCGGCGCAGCAGCCAAATGGTGCCGAACGCAACCGAAGTCGTCGCTCCGGAAGCGATCAGGACCGGCTTCCAGTGCTCCTTCAGCAACGGGCTGCCGTCGGACAGTACGGCGATCAGTGCGAGCAGCGCGCCGCCGCCGAGCAACGCGAGCGGACCGGGCAGCTTGTGCGCGACCGCGACCCACGCGACTGCCACGAGCAGACCGCAGAGCACGAACGCCTCGCGGTACTGGCTGCCGTTCGGGGTGTCGAACGCGTGCCAGAACTCCTGGGTCGGTGCCCACCGGAACGACCAGGCGACGCCCACGATCGTGATCACCCAGACCACCTTCGGGCGCCACGGGACGAACCTGTTGAACGGCATCGTCAGCGCCAGCAGCAGCGCGATCGTGCCGACGTACAGGCTCGCGGTCTTGCCGACGCCCTCGGTGATCGGCAGCAGCCGGGACAGGAACAGGTCGATCGCGGAGGGGTGGAAGATCCCGGACGGGGACGGCGTTGCGGCGCGGTTCGCGAGGATGATCGGTAGCAGGATGGGCGCCACCAGGGCCATGCCGAGCGCGAACGAGACCCCGTGCCGCACGAGCGACCGGAGCCGCCACGACCAGCTCAGGTCGCTGCTGCTCAGCACCCGGGCGAGCAGGTAGATGCCACCCGCGAACGTTGCCATGTAGGCGGTGTAGAAGTTGGACAGCCAGAAGACGGCGACCACCAGCACACTGAGCAGCCGGTTGGTCCGGCGCAGTGACCACTCCGCGACCAGGAAGAACATCGGCAGGGCGGTCAGACCGTCCAGCCACATCGGCACGTAGGATCCGTCGTCGAGCGCCCAGCCGCAGACGCCGTACGAGACACCCAGGATGGCTGCAACCCAACGGGGGCCGGGACGCATCTTGAGTAGTGCGGCCGTCATCGCGGCCGCGGCCAGGCTGAGCTTGAGAGTGGTGATGACGAAGACGGCGAGGTCGACCTTGTCCCGGGGGAACAGGCCGACCAGCAGGGACAGCGGGCTGCCGAGGTCGACGCCGAGGTCGGCGAGGAAGCCGACTCCGAAGGCGCTCTGCCAGTTGAACAGCAGGTCGCCCTGGCCCTGGCCGTGCAGGACGTCCCAGAGGTGGGCGAAGAACGGGATGTACTGCGTGCCAAGATCGTTGGTACTGCGGGACAGCGAACCGAAGGGATAGGTACCGCGGATGACTCCGGAGGCGACGAACACCGCCGCCACGACGACAGCGGCGACGCCGGCGGGCAGCAGGGCCGAGCGCCCCCGCCCGCTCTGTCCTTCGACAGCGTCCTCGGAAACCATTGGCCGCCCCTTCGTTCCGATCGTTCGGCCGCCAAAGCTAGCGGGTAGTTCTGGTCTGGACAAGAATCGCATCATGATCGACGTACGGGGCGGATGGGGACAACGATGCGGTTGAGTCTGGTGGTGCCGTGTTACAACGAGGTCGAGGTGATCTCCCGGTTCCATCAGGCACTGAGCCGGGAGCTCGCCGGGACCGGACGTCCGTACGAGGTCGTCTACGTCGACGACGGTAGTTCTGATGGGACGCTCGACGCGCTCGTCGGGTTGGCAGCCACCGACGAGTCGGTGAGATACCTCTCGTTCAGCCGGAACTTCGGCAAGGAAGCCGCGATGCTGGCCGGCCTGCGGTACGCGACCGGCGACGCGGTCGTGATCATGGACGCCGACCTGCAGCACCCGCCGGAGCTGATCGGCCGGATGCTCGAGGAGTACGAGCGGGGCTTCGACCAGGTGATCGCGCGGCGGAACCGGACCGGCGACCCGGCCACCCGGACGCTGTTCTCCCGGGCGTACTACTGGCTGATCAACAAGTGGGCCGACGTGGAGCTGATGGACGGCGTCGGCGACTTCCGGCTGCTGTCGCGGCGCGCGGTCGACGGCCTGCTCGAGCTGGACGAGTACAACCGGTTCTCCAAGGGCCTGTTCGCCTGGATCGGGTTCGAGTCGATCCTGTTCGAGTACGACAACGTGAAGGCGCCGGCGGACCGGAAGAGCCGGTGGACGTTCCGGCGGCTGTTCGAGTACGGGCTGGACGGGCTGCTGTCGTTCAACAACAAGCCGCTGCGGGCCGCGATCTACATCGGCCTGCTGCTCACCGCGGTCGCGGCCGGGTACGCCGTCTGGGTGCTCGTGGCCGCGATCCTGCACGGCGTCGACATGCCCGGGTACGTCACGCTGATCGCCGCGATCACCGGCCTCGGCGGGCTGCAGATGGTGATGCTCGGGCTGATCGGCGAGTACATCGGCCGGATCTACTACGAGACCAAGAAGCGCCCGCACTACCTGCTGAAGCAGACCAACATGGACCCGGCGGACCGGCTGCACAAGCCACCGGCCCCGGATGGACAAGCCACCCGAGGCCGGTAGGGAGTACTGCTGAGGATCAGGCGGTGAGCCGCTCCTCGGTGGAGGTCGAGAACAGGTGCAGCTTCTCCGGCACCGCCGCCAGGCGGACCGTGGAGCCCTTCTCGACCTGCATGCGGGCGTCGATGCGGGCGACGATCTGCTGCGACTCGCCGTCGTGGTCGGCGGTGCCGTACAGGTACGCGTCCGCGCCGAGCTCCTCGACCACGGCGACCTTCACCGGCACGCCTTCGTCGGCGACCTTGAAGGCCTCCGGACGAACGCCCACGGTCAGGGTCTTGTCGCTGCCGGCCTTGGCGAGAATGTCGCGGCCGATCGGGATCACGTAGTCGCCGAACTTGGCGCCGCCTTCGGCGATGTCGGCGGTCAGCAGGTTCATCGCCGGCGAGCCGATGAAGCCCGCGACGAACTTGTTCTTCGGGTTGTCGTACAGGTTCAGCGGGGTGTCGACCTGCTGGAGCAGACCGTCCTTGAGGACCGCGACCCGGTCACCCATCGTCATGGCCTCGACCTGGTCGTGCGTGACGTACACGGTCGTGACACCGAGGCGCTGCTGCAGTTCGGCGATCTGCGTACGGGTCTGCACCCGCAGCTTGGCGTCGAGGTTCGACAGCGGCTCGTCCATCAGGAAGACCTGCGGGTTACGGACGATCGCGCGGCCCATGGCGACCCGCTGCCGCTGACCACCGGACAGC
This sequence comes from Kribbella sp. NPDC004536, assembly GCF_042873835.1. Taxonomy (NCBI): domain Bacteria; kingdom Bacillati; phylum Actinomycetota; class Actinomycetes; order Propionibacteriales; family Kribbellaceae; genus Kribbella; species Kribbella sp. NPDC004536. The sequence continues at coordinate 56,808 of NZ_JBIALY010000003.1, forward strand.
GCCTTCGGCTTGCGGTCCAGGTACTCCTCCAGGCCGAGCAGCTTGGCGGCTTCGCCGACCCGCTTCGCCCGGTCCTCCTTGGAGACGCCCTGCATCTTCAGCGCGAAGCCCATGTTGTCGGCGACCGACATGTGCGGGTAGAGCGCGTAGTTCTGGAACACCATCGCGATGTCCCGCTCCTTCGGCGGACGGTGCGTGACGTCGCGGTCGCCGATGTAGATCGAACCCTCGTTGACCTCTTCGAGGCCGGCGAGCATCCGGAGCGAGGTGGACTTACCACAACCCGACGGGCCGACGAGCACCATGAACTCGCCGTCCTCGATCTCGAGGTTGAGCTTGTCGACGGCGGGGGTGTCCGAACCGGGGTAGACCCGGGTAGCCGCCTTGAACGACACAGTAGCCATGACTGTACTTCCCTTCACCGGCAGGAACGTGCCGGACGATCCGAGTAAAGGTTCTCCTCCGGGCGGGGGAGTCCGCCTATCCTCGCCCGGGCCCACTCGTCCTGACAAGGTTTGTGGGGTGTGATGTGTCCATTCTGTTCACGGAGTGGACACCCCCGCGCAGTCTGCAAGTTCTTGCAGGATCTTGCTGAAATGTCAGCCCGGCCTGGGTACAGTGCCCCGCGTGAGCAGTAGAGCGCGGCTGGCGGACATCGCGGCCAAGGCGGGGGTCAGCGAGGCGACGGTCTCGCGGGTGCTGAACGGGAAGCCGGGGGTCGCCGAGGACACGAAACAGTCCGTCCTGACCGCTCTGGACGTACTCGGGTTCGAACGGCCGGCCCGGTTGCGGCGGCGGTCCGCCGGGCTGATCGGGCTGGTGATGCCGGAGCTGATGAACCCGATCTTCCCGGCGTTCGCGCAGGTGATCGAGTCGGCGCTGTCGCAGCGTGGGTACACCCCGGTGCTCTGCACACAGTCCCCGTCCGGCGCGACCGAGGAGGAGTACGTCGAGATGCTGCTCGAGCGCGGCGTCTCCGGCATCATCTTCGTCTCCGGCCTGCACGCCGACACCGGCGCGGACCACCTTCGCTACCAGGCGCTGGTCGAGCGGCATCTCCCGGTGGTGTTCGTGAACGGCTGGCTGCCGTCGGTCGAAGCGCCGTTCGTGTCGTCGGACGAGTACGCCGCGATGGAACTCGCCGTCTCGCACCTCGTGTCCCTCGGGCATCGGCGGATCGGGTTCGCGTCCGGGCCGGAGCGGTTCATCGTCGTACAGCGGAAGCTGGCCGGCTACCGGACCTCGATGAAGGCGCAGCTGGGCCTGTCCGACGAGGACCTGGACCCGATGGTTGCCCTGAGCATGTTCGGCGTCGAGGGCGGCGCGGCGGCCGGCCGCCAACTCCTCGACGCGGACGTCACCGCGGTCGTCTGCGGCTCCGACATGATGGCGCTCGGCGTGATCCGGGCCGCCCGCCGGCGCGGTCTGTCGGTTCCCGGCGACATCTCGGTAGTCGGCTACGACGACGCCCCGATGATGGAGTTCACCGACCCCCCGATGACCACCATCCGCCAACCCGTCCAGGCCATGGGCCTCGCCGCAGTCCAATCCCTCCTGGAGGAGGTCCGCGGCCACACCACCCCCCACACCGAATTCCTCTTCCGCCCCGAACTGGTCGTCCGCGCCTCCACCGGCCCGGTCCGCTGAGCTTGGGGAGGATCTTGTGCCCGATCGGGCAGAAGATCCTCCCCAAGACAGGCTCCGGGTTACTTGGAGAGGTGGAAGGCGCCGGCGGTTGTGAAGCCGTTGGCCCACAAGGAGTTGACCTTGGAGCGTTCGGTGGAGTCGGGGTAGGGGTTGGTGCAGGACGGGCCGGGGCCGCCGCCGGACATCAGTTCGGAGCAGGGGCCGGAGTAGTGGTCGGGGAGGCCCAGGACGTGGCCGGTCTCGTGGGCGACGATCCGGGTCTTGTCGTACTGGTCGGCCTGCGCGTAGTCGATGAAGACGTACCCGCTGCCGTGGCCGTCGGTCGACGCGTACGAGCCGCGGGAGTCGTTGCCCTCGGTGTAGTAGAAGTCGTAGTTGCTGCCCTCGACGAGCTTCACGTTGCTCACCGACGAGTTCCAGATCTGCGTGCTGGAGGAGATCTGGGACGCGAACGTCGGCGCGTCGACGGCGTACGTGACCGTCACCGCGGTGACCTTCCGGCCCTTCGCGGCCTGCTTGGCCATCTTGGCGCGGGCGGACTTCATCACGGCGTCGTAGAACGCCTTGGTGGCGGCTTCGTCCTGCGGGGAGCCGACGTACGCGGCGCGGCTCGCGGCGGTCGAGACGTTGGCCGGCGCTGCAGTCGAGGGGGACGCTGCGAGCGCGGGTACGGCCAGTGCGGCGGCGGCGAGCGCCGCGAGACTGGCGATGATACGGCGATGCGACATGGAGGGCCTCACTCCGAATCGGTGGCGGATAGCGACGGGCGGATTACCGATCGCCACCATCGGATGCTCCCAAGACTCGGCCCGTTCCGCACCGCTTCTCCCGAAACCCTGGGGATAACCCGCGATTCACGCAGATCGTTCTATGCCGGCCATACCACCCGAGCTATGACCTGCCTTGGAGCGCCTAGGCCTCGCCGGGGATGCCGACGTTGAGGAGGCGGGCGCCGGGGCCGCGGGTGGAGAGGCGGTCCTCCTTGTTGTAGAGGTTGCAGCGTTGCAGGCTCAGGCAGCCGCAGCCGATGCACGTGTCGAGGTCGTCGCGGAGGCGCTCGAGCTCGGAGATCCGCTCGTCGAGACGGCTGCGCCACGACTTCGACAGCTTGCTCCAGTCGGCGCGGGTCGGCGTCCGGTCCTCGGGGAGCGAGTCCAGCGCCTGCTTGATCTCGGCCAGCGCCAGCCCGACCCGCTGGGCCGCCTGCACGAACGCGATCCGGCGCAGCGTACTGCGCTGGTACTGCCGCTGGTTCCCGGCGGTACGGCGGGACGCGATCAGGCCCTGGTCCTCGTAGAACCGCAAGGCCGACGCCGCCACCCCGGACCGCTGCGCGATCTCCCCGATCGAGAGCCAGTGCTCCTTGCTCGGGACGTTCTCCTCCGACATACCGCCACCCTAGAACGGGGTTCCAAACACTCAAGCATGCTTGAGGTGTGGGAGCGGACCAGTTGAGTGGCTGGTCCGATGTGGTCGGGGTGGCCGTCACGATCGGTTATACTTTTGTGGTGTCGGTGCGCGCGTCGCGTCACCAGAGATTTTCCAGGCGCTCCGACCCGTCGGTTTCAGCATCCGGCTGAAAACTCCGGCGACATGGGTGCAACGCGATAGCACCCGCAGGTCGATGCCCGTCTCCTGCTTGCACGTTGCTGTCCGGTCATGTTTCGTGACCGGCGCTCGCTTGCGGCTGCGATCCGGCGCCCCTCGTCCGTGAATACGAGAGAGAGTTTGCGTGACCCAGCACCACCAGTTCGACGCCGATTCCGCCGACGGGCGGAACAAGAAGCCGCGGCACAAGAAGCACCAGAACCAGTCGTACGGCGAACGCCTTGCCGCGGAGCCGACGTACGACGCACCTCGCGAGAACCGCCCGGTCAAGGGTTACCGCTCCGAGCAGCCCCGCGCCGACCGCGGTCAGCGTACGTACGACCGTAACCGAGACGAGCGACCGTCCTACAACCGGGACGAGCGTCCGCGGTTCAATCGGGATGACCGTTCGTCCTACAACCGTGGTGAGAAGCAGTCGTTCCGCCGGGATGATCGCGGGTCGGACAGCCGTTCGCAGTACAACCGGGACGACCGTTCGTCGTACAGCCGGGACGAGCGTTCGTCCTACAACCGGGACGAGCGTCCGCGGTTCAATCGGGATGACCGTTCCTCCTACAACCGTGGTGAGAACCAGTCGTTCCGCCGGGATGACCGTGGCGGCGACAGTCGGGCGCGGTACGACCGCGACGAGCGGCCGTCGTACAACCGCGACGACCGGTCGCAGTACAGCCGAGACGACCGTTCGCAGTACAACCGGGACGACCGGTCGCAGTATCGGCGGGACGAGAAGCCGTTTGTGCGGCGTGCGTCGCAGGAGGCTCGCCGTGGTGAGCCGATCCGCTCCGCGGAGCCGGTGGAGGACCTCGGTACTGTTGCCGACGACAACCAGTTCGCCGCGCTCGGGCTCGCCCCGCGGCTGGTCCAGCGACTGGCCCGGGACGGCATCACCACGCCGTTCCCGATCCAGGCCGCGACCATCCCGGACGCGCTGGCCGGCAAGGACGTACTCGGCCGCGGCCAGACCGGTTCCGGCAAGACGCTCGGTTTCGGCCTGCCGACGCTGATGCGGCTGGCCGGTGGCCGGACCGAGTCGCGCCGTCCGCGCGGCATGATCCTGGTACCGACCCGTGAGCTCGCGATGCAGGTGCACGACGCGCTCGAGCCGCTGGCGCACGTGATGAACGTGTCGCTGAAGCTGATCGCCGGCGGCCTGCCGTACCCGAAGCAGATCGAGGCGCTGCGGCGCGGTGTCGACCTGCTGATCGCCACCCCGGGCCGGCTGATCGACCTGTGCGAGCAGGGCGCGGCCGACCTCGGCGCGGTCGAGGTCGCGGTGCTGGACGAGGCGGACCACATGTGCGACATGGGCTTCATGCCGGCGGTCACCACGCTGCTCGACATGACCCCGCCCGAGGGCCAGCGGCTGCTGTTCTCCGCGACCCTCGACAACGACGTCGACACGATCGTGAAGACGTACCTGAAGGACCCGGTGATCCATTCGACCGACGCCGCGCAGGCTGCCGTCACCACGATGGAGCACCACCTGCTGGTGATCGAGCCGGCGCACAAGCAGTCGCTGACCGCGGAGCTGGCCAGCCGGGACGGGCGGACCATCGTGTTCGTCCGGACCAAGCTCGGCGCGGACCGGGTCGCCACCCAGCTGCGGGACCGGGGCGTGCTGGCCGCGGCACTGCACGGCGGCCTGACCCAGGGCGCGCGGAACCGGACGCTCGAGCAGTTCAAGGACGGTTCGGTGCCGGTGCTGGTGGCAACGGATGTCGCGGCCCGCGGTATCCACGTCGACGACGTCGGCCTGGTCGTCCAGGCGGACCCGGCGGCGGACCACAAGGACTACCTGCACCGGGCCGGCCGCACTGCGCGGGCCGGCGGCGAGGGCGCCGTCGTGACGCTCGTACTGCCGCACCAGCGGCGCGGGATGGTCCGGCTGGCCGAGTCGGCCGGCGTCGACGTCGAGCCGGTCCGGGTCCGTCCGGGCGACGAGGTGATGACCGGGCTGACCGGCGGCAACAAGCCGTCCGGGTACCCGGTGAAGCTGCCGGCCCCGAAGCCGCGGAACAACAAGGGCGGCCGCCGCTTCGGCAGCACCCGCCCGGGCCGTGGGCACGAGGGTCGCGGCGGCAGCGGACCGCGCCGCAATGGCAACGGCCCCCGTCGCGACGGCAACCGCTACGAGGGCGGAAAGTCCTACCAGCACTGAGCCGTCCGTCGGGACCTGGCACAAGTAACGGTGGCCCGGCACAGGAAATAACCTGTGCCGGGCCACCGCATTTTGTTCAACGGGTCAGTCCAGCACCGCCCAGAGCCGGGCGAGGACGGTCTCGATCTCGTCGGCGTCCAAGGGGATCAGTTCGAGCATCAGCTCGCCCTCGGACATCCGGTCCGTCATCACATAGATCGGCGGCGTACCGGCTTCCAGTTCGGTCGCGACGCGCTTCGCGTCGGCGACCTTGAGCAGTACGCGTGACACCTGCAGGCCGGTCGGATCCGGTACGGCCTCGACCGTGATGCCGGGGATCCGCGACACCGCGGCCACGAACGCATCCACCTTCGCGCGCTCGTCCGCCTGCCACTTCACCCGGTCGAACGCCTGCCACTCCTCGAGCGCCGCGAGGACGCCGACGATCGCCTCTTTCGTCGGCTTCATCACCCGCCCGATGCCCTTCTCCTGGGCCCGGAGCGCCTGGACGAGCGACCAGGTCCCGGCGGCCAGTCCGGCGGTCGGCGAGCCGAGGTACTTCTGCCCGCTGACCAGTACCAGGTCCGCGCCGGTCGCGAGCAGGTCCGCGATCCGCGGGAACTGTGCCGCGCCGTCGACGATCGCCGGTACGCCACGGCGGTGCGCGGCCTTGATCGCCGCCGCCAGATCGATCGGCTCGCCCCGGGTGAGCCGCGACGACACCAGCATCAGGCACGCCACGTCCGGCCCGTCGAGCTCGGCCTCCAGGTCGGCGATCGTACAGCCGTCCTCGTCGCCGGCCAGATCCACCTGCGCGCCGGCGAGCCGGATGCCCTGGAGGTTCGAGTGCCCGTAGTCGACCACGTGGCAGGCCGGGAGCACGACGCGGTTGTGCATGTCGGTTGCATCCGGCAACGCCGCCGTACGGCGAGGGTCGCCGCCGGTCATCGTGGCCGCGACCGCCAGCGTGACACCGGCCGCGGTGCAGTGCACGACGGCACCTGCCTGCGCGCCGGTGACCTGCGCGATGGCCTCGCTGGCGCGGTCGCCCAGCTCGTCCATCACGAAGAACTCAGGTAAAGCCTGTGCGACGGCCTGCGCGACCCCGTCGGAACTCCGCGACACCCCCAGTGGCGTGTAAGTCCCCTTGGCGTTGATCACCACACTCAATCGATAACGATCGTGGATGCTCATGGTGTAGCTGAGCGTAGTGGTCACGGACCGCAATTGGCGAGACTCTGTCGGTGCGAGTTATTGACCACAAGCTACTGGTGAGTCATCCTCACTTTTACCGACCTGAGGAGGGAACGTGCCCCGCCCCGCACTTCGAACCCGCCTTCGGACCGCGCTCGCCGCGGTCGCCGTCACCGCCGTCGTCGCAGCCCTGCCGACACCGACCCAAGCCAGTCCACAAGCCGTTGGCGCCACCCCCGATGACTATTGCCTAGGGCAATGTCGCGACATCCTGCCGCCGGGCCAGAACGGCAACGCCACGTTCACGGATCTCCTTGCTTTCAAGGCGTTAGGGGTCCGTCCGGCGCACTTCAGCGACAGCCTGAAGCCGTACCAGGACCTGGTCTGGAACTCGCAGGGCATCACCGACGACGGGCTCGCGCCGTACTTCGACGACTCGTCGTTCGGGGTGAAACCGGACGACGTGGCAAGCACCGTCCAGCCGCGCAGCGACGTCACGATCATCCGCGACAAGTCGCGCGGCATCCCGCACATCTTCGGGAGCACGCGGCTCGGCACGATGTTCGGAGCCGGGTACGCCGGCGCCCAGGACCGGTTGTTCGTGATGGACGTGTTCCGGCACCTCGGGCGCGGTCAGCTGACACCGTTCGCGGGCGGTGCCGCGGCGAACCGCGAGTTCGAGCAGGAGTTCTGGCGGACCGCGCCGTACACCGAAGCCGACCTGCAGCGGCAGTTCGACGACGCGCCGAAGCTGTACGGCGCCGACGGCGTGAAGATGCAGGAGGACATCCAGGCCTGGGTCGACGGCGTCAACCACTACATCGACACGGTCGGCATCGCGTACCCAGGTGAGTACGTCGCCCTCGGTCTGCAGTGGCCGACCCCGCACTGGAAGGTGACCGACGTGGTCGCGACCGCGGCCGTCGTCGCCGGCATCTTCGGCACGGGCGGCGGCTCGGAGGTCACGTCGGCGTTGGCGTTGCTCGAGGCGCAGGCGAAGTACGGCGTTGCCGAAGGCACCAAGGTGTGGGAGTCGTTCCGTTCGCAGAACGACCCCGAGGCCAGTACGACGGTGCACAACGGCACCACCTTCCCGTACGGGACCACCGGGCCGAACCCGGCCGGACGCGCGATGCCGGACCGCGGCTCGGTCACCCCGGAACCCGAGGTGATCGACCAGACCGCGAACAAGGCCGCCGCCGCCAAGCCTGCGCCCGCGGGATCCGAAGCGCTGAAGGGGATCTTCGACAAGGGCCTCTTCCCGGAGGGCTTCGGCAAGAAGGCAATGTCGAACGCGCTGCTCGTCTCCGGCGCGCACACGCAGTCCGGAAACCCGATCGCGGTCTACGGCCCGCAGACCGGGTACTTCGCGCCGCAGTTGCTGATGCGCCAGGAACTGCAAGGCCCCGGCGTCAGCTCGCGCGGTATCGCTTTTGCCGGCCTGAACTTCTACACGCTGATCGGTCGCGGCCAGGACTACTCGTGGAGCGCGACGTCTGCCGGCCAGGACATCACCGACACGTTCGCCGTACCGCTGTGCGAACCCGGTGGCGGAACGCCGACGAAATCCTCGCAGTACTACGTCTTCCGCGGCCAGTGCGTACCGATCGAGCGGCTGGAGCGGCACAACTCCTGGTACGCCAGCCTCGGCTCGTCGGAGCCGGCCGGCTCGTACACGTTGGTTGCCCTGCGCACCAAGTACGGCATCGTCACGCATCGCGGAACGGTCGGCGGAAAGCCGGTTCTGTTCACCAAGAACCGGTCGACGTACGGCAACGAGGCCGGGTCGGCGCTCGGGTTCATGCAGTTCAACGACCCGGACCGGATCCACTCGGCCGCCGATTTCCAGCGGGCCGCGGCGAACATCGGGTACACGTTCAACTGGTTCTACACCGACAAGGACTCGATCGCGTACTTCAACTCCGGGGACAACCCGGTCCGCGCGGACGGCGCCGACCCGAACCTGCCGACCTGGAGTTCGTACGAGTGGAAGGGCTGGGACCCGGACACCAACCGCGCGACGTACACGCCGCCGGCGCAGCACCCGCAGGTCGTCAACCAGGACTACCTGACCAGCTGGAACAACAAGCAGGCACCGGGGTACTCCGCGTCGGACGGGCAGTGGGGCTACAACGCGGTCTATCGCAGCCAGCCGCTCGACGACCGGATCAAGGCGGTCATCAACAGCGGCCAGAAGTTCACCCGGGGCAAGCTGGTCGAGGCGATGGAGGACGCGGCCACCGTCGACCTCCGCGGCGACCAGGTGCTGCCGTACCTCCTGCGCGTCCTGAAGTCTGCCCCGATCACCGACCCGGCCGTCGCCGACGCAGTCACCAAGCTGACGGCGTGGCAACAGTCTGGCGTGCACCGCAAGACCCCCAACGCGTCGTCTCGCACCTATGACCACGCCGACGCAATCGAACTGATGGACGCTTGGTGGCCCCTGCTTGTCCCGACAGAGTTCAAGGACCTCGGACCAAGCCTCTACGGCGCACTGACCGCCAACCTCAAGATCGACGAGCGGCCCAGCGCCCAAGGTTCGTCGTTCCAGAGCGGCTGGTGGGGCTTCGTCCAGCGAGACATGCGCAAGGTCCTCGGCGACCCGGTGAAGGCGTCGCAACCGGTCACGTTCTGCGGAGGTGGAACCCTGGCGGGATGTAGAGCGGTGCTGTCAGACACCTTGCTGGCGGCAACCAAGGTCCCGGCGACGACCACGTACCCGGCGACCGCCGACTGCGCCGCCGGTGACCAGTTCTGCGCCGACCAGATCGCGCACAACCCGATGGGCGGCATCACCCAGGACCGGATCGCGTGGGTGAACCGGCCGACGTACCAGCAGGTGGTCGAGTTCCCGGCGCGGCGTGGCGACGACATCAGCAACCTGGCGACCGGGAAGACCGCGACCGCGAGCAGTTACGAGAAGGGCTGGTACAACTCGCCGCCGGCGCAGGCCGTCGACGGGAAGCTGGACACCCGGTGGGCCAGCGACTGGTCGGACCCGCAGTGGCTGAAGGTTGATCTCGGCAACGAGCAGACCGTCAGCCGGGTGGTGCTCCAGTGGGAGGCGGCGTACGCGAAGGCGTACAAGGTCGAGGTCTCGCGGGACGGGGCGACGTGGCAACAGGTGTACGCGACGACGGCCGGCAACGGTGGCGAGGACGTGGTCCGGTTCGCGCCGGCACCGGCCAGATACGTCCGTGTCACGGGGACTCAGCGGGCGACGTCGTACGGCTATTCGCTGTATGAGTTCCAGGTGTTCAGATGGTGATGCCAGGATGAGCGCATGACACAGAACTTTCCTCCGAACCAGCCGTATCCGCCGCAGCAGCCGGGCTACCAGCCAGGTCCGCCTCCCGGGTACCAGGGCCCGCCGCCTGGGTACCAGCAGGGGCCGCCGCCCGGGTACCAGCAGGGTGGATACCAGCAGCCGGCGCCGTCGAACGTGCCGCATGTCGCGCCGCAGGGTTCGCCGTACCCGGTGCTGGTCTCGACGATGAACGACCTGCCCGGGTACACCGCGGACACCGTTTTCGGCGAGGTGTTCGGGCTGACGGTACGGAGCCGGGACTTCGGATCGAACTTCACCGCGAGCTTCCGGTCGCTCGGCGGTGGCGAGGTGCCGGAGTACACCCAGATGCTGGCCGAGTCGCGGCACGTCGCGGTGATGCGGATGTGCCAGATGGCGCAGCAGATGGGCGCGAACGCGATCCTCGCGATGCGGTTCGACTGCAACGAGATCGCCCAGACGATGAGCGAGGTTGCCGCGTACGGTACGGCGGTCGTCGTCCGCAAGGTCGAGCCGCCGCGGGTCCAGGACTCAACCCCTGATGAGGATGATGCGAATGACGGCTGACCTGATCTTTCCGCCCGGATTCAGGTGGGGGGTGTCGACGTCGGCGTACCAGATCGAGGGTGCCGTGGCCGCGGACGGCCGCGGCCCCTCCAGCTGGGACACGTTCTGCGCCGAGCCCGGCAAGATCCTGAACGGCGACACCGGTGCGGTCGCGTGCGACCACTACCACCGGTACGCCGAGGACGTCGCGCTGATGCGGGAACTGGGCGTGGACACGTACCGGTTCTCGTTCGCGTGGCCGCGGATCCAGCCGTCCGGGAGCGGACCGGGGAACGCGGCCGGCCTGGACTTCTACGACCGGCTGATCGACACGCTGCTCGGCGCCGGGATCCAGCCGGCGCCGACGCTGTACCACTGGGACACCCCGCAGCCGCTCGAGGACGCCGGCGGCTGGCTGAACCGCGACATCACCGAACGGTTCGCGGAGTACGCGGCGCTGCTGGGTGCGCATTTCGCCGATCGGGTGCCGTTGTGGATCACGATCAACGAGCCGATGGTGCTGACGTTGATGGGGTACTCGCTGGGTGCCCATGCCCCGGGCAAGCAACTGCTCTTCGACGCGCTTCCGGTCGCGCATCATCAGCTGCTCGCGCACGGGCGCGCAGTGCAGGCGCTGCGGGCGGCCGGTGCCGCGTCTGTCGGTATCGCCTCCAACCACGCGCCGACCTGGCCGGCCAGTGACAGTCCTGAGGATGTCGAGGCAGCGGGGCTGTACGACAACCTGATCAACTGGATGTTCGCCGATCCGATCATCCGCGGTGAGTATCCGGCGGGGATCGGCGACGGGATGCCCGGCCCGGTCGCGGACGATCTCGCGATCATCTCGACGCCGTTGGACTTCTTCGGCATCAACCACTACGCGCCGGTCTCCGTCGGCGTCGCGACCGGCTCCGGCGACACCGCGGCGACCGACGGGGTGCAGCTGCCGCCCGGTCTGCCGTTCGAGCCGCGGACGCTGGCCGGCTACCCGACGACGGACTTCGGCTGGCCGATCGTGCCGGACGCGTTCGGGGAGACGTTGCGGATCTTCCGGGACCGGTACGGCGACAAGCTGCCGCCGATCTACATCACCGAGAACGGCTGCGCGATCAACGACGGAGTGTCCGACCAGCGGCGGATCGACTTCCTGGACGGGTATCTGCGCTCGCTGAAGGCGGCGATGGACGACGGGATCGACGTCCGCGGGTACTTCCAGTGGTCGCTGCTCGACAACTTCGAGTGGGCGGCCGGGTACTCGCAACGCTTCGGCCTCGTCCACGTCGACTTCGAAACCCTCGAACGCACCCCGAAGGAGTCCTACTTCTGGCTCCAGTCCCTGATAGCCCAGAACCGCCGATGATTCCCGAGGGGGGAGACCCGCCGGGCCTGACCGAGCCGAGCCCACCCGGCGACGCGCACCCCACCACCCGCCCCGAGGCCCCGGGCGGCTCGCGCCCGACCGCGGGTGCCGAGGCGCCGGGCCACCCGCGCCCCACCCCGCCCGGCGGGGTGGCGGCTGCCTTCGCGGAGCCTGTTGTTCGGGTGGGCGGTGGGTGGACTGCCGCTGTGGTGCTGGCGAACATCGGGGTGTTTGCTGCTTGGCTTGGGCCTATTCAGGTGTTGCTGGCGAAGCAGTCGGAGGCGGTTGCGCCGGGCAACAAGGAGTTCGTGTTCGGGTTGGTGACGGGCGTCGGGGCGGCTGTGTCGGTGGTCGCGAACCCGGCGTTCGGGGCGATCTCGGACCGGACGGCCTCGCGGCTCGGTCGGCGGGTGCCGTGGGTGCTCGCCGGTGCCGTTGGTGGCGCCATCGGTCTGGGAATCCTGTCGGGCGCCCGGATGATCGCGTTGATGCTCATCGGCTGGTGCCTGATGCAACTGTTCGGCAACGCGCTCCTCGCAGCAGCAACGGCCGTAATCCCTGACCGAGTGCCAGTAGCTCAACGGGGCGTCGTCGGCGGCTGGGTCGCCATCTCTCAAGTACTCGGCGCCCTCGTGGGCACGGCCCTCGCGGCAGCGTTCGACAACTACACCCTCGGCTACGTCGCCTGCGCGGCATTCCTGCTGCTGTCGGTCGTCCCGTACGTCCTACGCAGCCACGACCAACCGTTGCTCGAGCGGCCGCCGTTCGTACTGCGTGACTTCGTGACGAGCTTCTGGATCAGCCCGCGCCGCTACCCCGACTTCGGATGGGCCTGGCTGACGCGGTTCCTGTTCAACGTCGGCAACGCACTCGGCACGCTGTACCTCTTCTACTACCTGCAGGACGAGGTAGGAATCACCGACCCCGACACCGGCGTACTCATCCTGACCGCGATCTACAGCGTCTGCGTCCTCACCACCGCGATCAGCTTCGGCCGCTGGTCGGACCGCTCGGCCCGCCGCAAGATCTTCGTCACCGCCTCCGGCTGGGTGATGGCGGCGGCCGGCGTGATCCTCGCCTTCTGGCCGACCTGGCCGGGCGCGATCACCGGCGCGATCGTGCTCGGCGCCGGGTTCGGCGTCTACCTGTCGGTCGACTTCGCCCTGCTCACCGAAGTACTCCCGAACGCCCGCGACCGCGCCAAGGACCTCGGCGTCATCAACATCGCCAACTCCCTCCCACAGGTCCTCGCACCGGTCATCGCCGCCCCCATCGTCAAACACCTCGGCGGCTACCCGGTCCTCTACCTCCTCGCCTCCGTCGTCACCGTCCTGGCCGGCGTACTCGTCACCCGAGTCCGGTCCGTCTCCTAGCCGCCGCGACGCGTACCGAGCAACGGGTAGAGGTACCCCTCCGCCGCCAACCTCACCCCCACCCCACGCCCGCCGAAACCGCCCGCACCCCACCACTACCCGTCCATCGGTACGCCATGTTCAGACGTGTTGTGTGAGGGACTTGGCGGCGGGGGAGGTGGCGGTGATCCGGATGTGGTCGAGCGCCAGCCAGGTGACCAGTTGGCGGAGTTCGGCGGCCAGGGGTTCGACGAAGTCGGCGCCGTTGGGCTCGGGGGTGAGGGTTGGTACGACCAATGCTGAGTTCTGGCGGTCTGCCTTGAGGTCTACCCGGGCTACCAGGCGGTCGCCGAGGAGGAACGGCAGGACGTAGTAGCCGTGGATGCGTTGCGGTGCGGGGGTGTAGATGCTGATCCGGTAGAAGAAGTCGAACAGGCGGTGCGTGCGGTCGCGGTTCCAGATCAGCGGGTCGAACGGCGAGAGCAACGCCCGCGCGTCGACGGGTTGGTCTTCGGCTTCGTGCCAGCGGTACGCCTGTTGTTTCACGTCCTCGACGCGGACCGGGATCAGTTCGCCGGAGTCGACCAGTTCGCCGATCACCTCGCGGCCGGTTGCTGCGGGCAACGGAAAGTGCGCCTGGCCGCTGCCCCCGCAGAGCTCCCGGAGCGTACCGATGCCGAGACCGCGGGCGGCGATCCGCACCAGTTCGCGCCGCGCCTCGTCGGCGGTCGGCTCGGGTGCCTCGAGAACGTCGGCCGGCAGCACCCGCTCCGTCAGGTCGTAGACCCGCTCGAAGTGCCGGCGCCCCGCGATCGTCACCAGGCCCGCGCAGAACAGATACTCGATTGCGATCTTCGCGTCCTGCCAGTTCCACATCTTGCCGGTGGTCGGATCGGGATCCGGGTCGGTGCGCTTGCGCCGTACGCCGTCCGGGCTGGCCTCGCCCGCGGTCAGCGGTCCCTGCTCCGTGACCAGCCGGAGCACCTCGTCGACGTACCCGGGTCGCTCGGCCGTCAGCCGGCGCATGCCCGCGACCACCGACCACGGCGCGGTCACCTCCGGGCTGAGTTCGTCGGCCCATACCTGCCGCTCCGCCGCACGCATCCGCCAGCGCATCAGGGGGTAGTTCTCGAGCGGGATCAGCGCGGCCTTGTGTCCCCAGAAGTACTCGAACAGCTCCCGCTCCGCGCCCCAGCTCAGCTCGTCGAGCATCGCCCGCGGATAGTTGCCGACCCGCGAATACACCGGCAGATAATGCGACCGGCACAACACGTTCACCGAGTCCAATTGCAGTACGCCGGCCTGCCGGATCGCCCGCCGTACCGCCCGCACATCAACCCGCCGCGGCCGCCCGCCCCCGAACCCCTGCGCCCCCAGAGCAATCCGCCGCGCAACCCCCGTCGAGACCTCGTCGCCCACGGCAGCCATAATCCCCACTTATAGCGCAACACTGGGCTCATGCAGTCAGTCACGATCGGAACAGCCCGGGAACACCTCCGCCTCACGGCGGTCCGCTGGCCGTCGGACAAGGCGCCGGAGTACGTCTCGAGGGAGAAGCGCCGCTACCTGAATGCCGAGATCCGGATGCGGGAACTGACCGCGTCCGCTCGGCTCGACCTCTGGTCCAACTACTCCGGCCTTGCGCAGTTCTTCGACCAGGTCGTGACGAACTGGCCCCAGTGGGAGAACTCCTCGGCGACCTGGGGAAAGAGCAGTGCACTCCAACTCGAGATCTATCGTGGGCCCAGACCTGCCCTCGGTCCGGATCATCTGGTCCTCTGGATGAAACTGCAGGACGGTGGCATGCGCCGACGGCTTTGGAGGGTCGAGACCTCGATCGACGTCTCGCCTGACGAGCTCTCCTCCTTCGCGCGCGACCTGCATCGGCTGACCGACTAGGACGTCATGACCGTGCGAAGGACCTCGAAATCTGCGTATTCGAGGGGGACCAAGCCGCGGCGGAGTTGGTAGCCCCAGTTGGGGGTTTGTGTCAGTGCTAGGTCGACGTCGCGGATCGCGGCGCGGTGTACCGGGAAGAACTCGATGCGCCGGCGCCAGGGCTGGACGATGCCGCGGTCGCCCATCGACATCGGTTCCGCCTGGTACGGCTCGTCGTCCGCGACCACTCCGAGCGCGGTGAACGCCCGCAGCGGGCGCTTCTCGAGGTATCGCTCGGTCGGGGAGTAGATGGCGAACCCGTCGCCGCGATGCAGGCGCGCGACGCCGTACCGCTTGCCGTGGTTGAGCTGGATGAAGCCTTCGGATACGGCGCGCTGGGTGTGCTCCGCGGAGACCACACCCAGCCAGGCCCTGTGTACGTCGTTCATGAACCTACTGTCAGCCCGAAACTATGACATCTTTCGTCATAATTCTCCGCCGGAGTTTCGCGATCAGCGGCCAGCCGATCATCAGCAGGATCACCACGTAGATCACGTACGCGACCGGCCCGCCGACCAGCCCGGAGACCTCGCCGTTCGACAGTTGCAGCGCCATCCGGGCCTGCCGTTCGGCGATCGGGCCGAGGATCACGCCGATGATCAGCGGGAGTACCGGCAGCCCGAAGCGGCGCATCCCGAACCCGAGCAGGCCGAGCAGCAGGAGCAGCAGCAGGTCGAGCGGCTGCGCGTTCACGGCGTACGCACCCATCGAGGCGAAGAAGATGATCCCGGCGTACAGGTACGGGCGCGGGATCTGCAGGAGCTTCGCCCACGCCGGCGCCAGCGGCAGGTTGAGCAGCAGCAGGAACAGGTTGCCGACGAACAGGCTCGCGATCAGCGCCCACACCAGCTTCGGCTCGCGCTGGAACAGCAGCGGTCCGGGCTGGATGCCGTACGACGTGAACGCGGCCAGCATCACGGCCGCCGTCGCGTTCGTTGGCAGGCCCAACGCCAGCATCGGTACGAGCGTCCCGGCCGCGGATGCGTTGTTCGCCGCCTCCGGTCCGGCGACGCCCTCGATCGCGCCGTGGCCGAACTCCTCCGGGTGCTTGGACAACTTCTTCTCGGTCGCGTACGACAGGAACGTCGGGATCTCGGCGCCGCCGGCCGGCAGCGCACCGATCGGGAACCCGTAGGCCGTACCGCGCAGCCACGGTTTCCAGGACCGCCGCCAGTCCGACTTGCCCATCCACGGGCGGCCGACCGGGATGACCGTACCCGGGTTCCGGCGCAGGTGTGCCGCCACCCAGAGCGCCTCGCCGACGGCGAAGATGCCGACGGCAACCACGACGACATCGATGCCGTCAGCAAGCTGTGGGATGCCGAGCGTGAGCCGTTGCTGGCCGGTCACCTTGTCGATCCCGACCAGCCCGATCACCAGTCCGAGCAGCAGCGCGGCGAAACCGCGGATCCGCGAGGACCCCAGTACCGACGTCGCGCCCGCGAACGCGAGCAACATGATCGCCAGGTAGTCCGGCGCGCCCAGGCTGATCGCGAACTTCACCACCTGCGGCGCGACCAGCACCAGCAGCAAGGTCCCGATCGTGCCGGCGACGAACGATCCGATCGCCGCGGTCGCCAGCGCCTGCGCGGCCCGTCCGGCCCGGGCCATCTTGTTGCCCTCGATCGCCGTCACCACCGATGACGACTCGCCGGGCGTGTTCAGCAGGATCGACGTGGTGGAGCCGCCGTACATGCCGCCGTAGAAGATGCCGGCGAACATGATGAACGCCTGCACCGGTTCCAGCCCGTACGTGATCGGCAGCAGCAGCGCGACCGTCATCGCCGGACCGATCCCGGGCAGCACGCCGACCGCCGTACCGACTGTCACACCGAGCAGCGCGAGCAGCAGGTTCACCGGCGCGAGGACGTCGCCGAACCCGTTCAGCAGGTTCATCAGGTTGTCCATCAGAGAATCCCTTGCAGTACGCCGGCCGGCAGGCCGACCCCGAGCCCGATCGCGAACCCGTAGAACGTGATCAGCGACAGCGCGACCGCGATCACCAGGTTGCGGACGTGGTGCCGGCTGCCGAGCGCGAACGCCGAACCCCAGAACAGCAACGTCCCGCTGATCACCCAGCCGAGCGGCTCGATCGTCACCAGGTTGACGACGAACGCGGCGATCAGCAGCAGTACGGTGCGCCAGTCGACCTTGGACGTCACGTCGACGTCCTCGCCTTCCTCGGCTGCACCGGTACCGCCGCGCGCGACATCCAGGGCGTACACGGCGGCGACCACCAGCAGCAGTACGCCGAGCACGATCGGGACCGGCTTCGGGCCGATCGGATCGTTGCTGGTGGCAATGTGCTGGAGCCGGGCGGCGTCGACGATCACCAGGACGCCGACCGCCGCCAGGAACCCACACACTCCGTACTGCGCTGCGTCCCGCCGCGTGGTACCGGCGGTCATGCCGCCAATCCGAGCTTGGTCAGGATGTCGGCGACGGCCTTGTCCTGGTCGGTGAGGAACTTGCCGAACTCGTCACCGGTGACGAACGCGTCGGTCCAGCCGTGCTTCTGCAGCTGCGCCTTCCACTCCGCGGACTCGTGCATCTTGGTCAGCGCGTCGATCCAGACCTTCTTGTCCGCGTCGTTGATCCCGGGCGGCGCGACGATCCCACGCCAGTTCGTGAACACCAGGTCGATCCCGGAGCTCTTCAGCGTCGGTACGTCCTTCAGCGCGTCGATCGGCTGCTCGCTGCTCACCGCGAGGACCCGGACCTGGCCGCTCTCGACCTGGTCGAGGAACTCGCCGAACCCGCTGGTGCCGAACGCGATCTTGCTGCCCAGCAGCGCGGGCAGCAGCTCGCCGCCGCCGTCGTACGAGACGAAGTTCACGTTCTTCGGGTCGATGCCGACCGCCTGCGCGAGCTGCATCGGCAGCAGGTGATCCGGGCCGCCCGGCGACGAACCGCCGCCGACCGCCATCCCCTTCGGGTTCGCCTTCCAGGCGGTGACCAGGTCCTGGATGGTCTTGTACGGCGAGTTCTTCGGCACCACGATCGCGCCGGCCTCCTCGATCATCTTCGCGATCGGGGTGGTCTGGGTGAGGGTCGCCTTGGACTTCGACGTGTAGGTGGCACCCACGACGCCGAGGCCCATCTGCATGGCGAGCTTGCCGTTGCCCTTCTCGTTCACGATCCGCTGCAGGCCGACCGTGCCGCCGGCGCCGGGCAGGTTGAACACCTGCACGCCGGTCGCGATCTTCGCGTCCTCCATCGCCTTCGCGGCGGTCCGCGCGGTGGTGTCGTACCCGCCGCCGGCCGTGTTCGGCACCATCAGCCGCAGCCCGGTGGCAGGCTTCCCGCTGTCCTGTGTTGTGCTGTCCGACTTGTTCGCCGTCGCACCACAGGCGGTGAAGCCGAGTACGGCAACCAGGGCCGTCGTCACTGTCAGCAATCGCCTGGACCTCATCTTGGCGGATTCCTTTCGCGAGGAGTTCAGGTGGCGACGATCGTGGGCCTCCAGCGGGCTGTACGTCTGCGTTGTGGCCGCAGCGGTGGTTGAGTTCATTGTGGTCACGGGCCGAACCTGGCTGAAGTGTGGCACTCCGGCGCCGGACCGGTGATCATGCGGTGCGGAAAGAGGTGACCATGAACGTACGACTGCGGAGCCGGCCAACGTTGGCCGGCCAGCTGCTGGTGCTGCAGTTGGCGATCGTGGTCGTCGTACTCGTCGCTGTTGCCGCTGTGTCGCTTGCTCAGTCCGCGGCGACGTTCAACCGGGTCGAAGGGCGGCGGGTGACGCTGCTCGCCGAACAGTTGTCGTCCAGTCCGGCGTTGCGGTTCAACATCCGGAACCCGGCGCCGGCCGAAACGCTGGCGCCGACGCTGCAGACGAGCCTCGCGCAGTCCGGCGTCAGTTCGATCACGGTCGCGGACGCCGACGGAAAGGTGATCGCGGCAACCAATCCGACGTTGATCGGGACCGTGCTCACGTTGGGTGTGCCCGAGGTTGCCCACGGTCGTGGGTGGTCCGGTCAGCTGGGCGGTGAACTGGTCGCGCAGGTCCCGGTGCTGAGCGACAGCCGGGACACGCTCGGCGATCAGATCGGTACGGTGATGGTGGGCGAGCATTCTCCGTCCGTACTGCAGCGGCTCCGCGGCGCCTCGTCGTACCTGGCGATCTATCTCGGGATCGCCTGCGTACTCGGGCTGCTCGGGTCCTGGCTGCTCGCCCGCCGGATCAAACGCCAGACGCTCGGACTCGAGCCGCGGGAGATCGCCGGCCTGGCCGAACACCGCGAAGCCATGCTCTACGGGCTGGCCGAAGGAGTCGTTGCCCTCGACCCCCATTCGCGCGTGACGCTGGTGAACGACGTCGGCCGTAAGCTGCTCGACCTGCCGTCGGACGCGGTCGGGAAATCGCTTCGCGAACTGGGCATCGAGGGCCGGCTGCGCGAGGTGCTGTCCGGCGAGGACGAGTCGCTCGACGCGGTCGTCGTACGGCGCGGCCGGGTGCTGGTGATGAACCGGATGAACGTACAGAAGGACGGCCGGTCACTCGGATCCGTGACCACGTTGCGGGACCGCACCGAACTCGCGCAGCTGGAACGGGAACTCGGGTCGTTCCGGTCGTCGGCGGAACTGTTGCGCGCGCAGACGCACGAGTTCGCGAACCAGCTGCACACGATCTCCGGGCTGATCCAGATCGGGGAGTACGACGAGGTGGTCACGTACGTCGGCGCGCTCAACCGCTATCGTGAATCGCTCGACCTGACCGTGACCCGGCGGGTCCACGACACCACGGTCGCCGCCCTGCTGATGGCGAAGTCCTCGCTCGCTGCCGAACGCCGCGTCGAGCTCCGGGTGTCCGAGCGGACCACCCTGCTCCGGCTCGACCCGTCGCTGTCCGCGGACATCGCGACCGTCCTCGGCAACCTCGTCGACAACGCCGTCGACGCCGCCGCCCAGTCCGGTACGCCGCTGACGCCCGCGTGGGTCGAGGTCGAACTCCGGCAGGACGCGGCCTCGGTGGAGATCGTCGTACGCGACTCCGGACCGGGAGTCGCGCCGGAGCTGGCGCAGGAGGTGTTCGCGCACGGGTTCACCACCAAGGCCGCGGCCGAAGGCGAACGTGGGATCGGTCTCGCGATGACCCGGATGGTCTGCCGCCGTCGCGGCGGCGAGGTCGCCGTCACCAACCTGGCCGAAGGCGGCGCCGCGTTCATCGCCCGGATGTCCACCCAGCGCACACCGGAAGGAGCCCGATGATCAAGGTCCTGGTCGTCGACGACGACTTCATGGTGGCCCGCATCCACCGCGGCTTCGTCGACCGCGTCGACGGCTTCGAGGTCGTCGGTACGGCGAACTCCGGCGACCAGGCCGTTGCCGCGCTGGAGTCGCTGGCGCCTGAGCTGGTACTGCTGGACCTGTACCTGCCGGACGTGTTCGGGCTGGACCTGATCGCCCGGCTGCGCGCCGTACAACCGTCGGTCGACATCCTCGTCATCACCGCTGCTCGTGAGGCGGAAGCTGTTCGGGGTGCTGTTCGGCAAGGGGTTGTCAACTATCTGCTGAAACCGTTTGGTTTCGAGGATCTGCGGGTGCGGTTGCAGGAGTACGCCCGGCGCCGGGCCAGCATCCCCGCGCAGGTGACCTCCCAGGCCGATGTCGACCGGGTACTCGCCCCCGCTCGTCCTGTCGTCAACCGCCTGCCTAAGGGCCTGTCCCAAGAAACCACCGACCTGGTCACCACGGCCCTCCGCAACACCCCCGAAAACCTCTCCGCCGCCGAATGCGCCGAACTCGTCGGCATCTCCCGCGTCAGCGCCCGCCGCTACCTGGAATTCCTCACCACCCAAGGCCAAGCCGAAGTAACCCTCCGCTACGGCACCACCGGCCGCCCCGAACGCCGCTACACCTGGCGAACCTAGAAGAACCCGTCGACCCCCCGCGTGCTCCGCAGGCACTCCGGTCGCTCCGCTCCCTCCCGCACCCGCCCCACACACCCCACCCACCCCGGGCTACCGCCCGGATCATCAGTTTCCGGCTGCCGCCGGCGGGTTGCGGAGGTGGTCAGCCCCTCGCGTGCTCCGCAGGTGCTCCGGTCGCTGCGCTCCCTCCCGCACCTGCTCCACACACCCCACCCACCCCCGGGCTGGCGCCCGGATCATCAGTTTCCGGCTGCCGCCGGGAGTTTCCGGCTTGCGCCGGGGGTTGCCGGCTTGCGCCGCCGGTTGCGAGCTGCCGCTCGCGGACGAGTGCCTGGCGGGTGCGGATCGTGAAGCGGCGCGTGGTGGGTGGCGGAGGTGATCAGCCCCATCCGACCGCCAGGTGAGCCCAGCCGGTGCACCGGCTGTCCTGTCTGTCGGCTGGGCTGCTGGTCTTCAGGCGGGGGTGATCGTCGGGATGAGAACGAGTAGGCCTTCGGGGAGGGTGTCGGCCCAGGCGGCGAGTTCGGGGGCGACGCGAACGGGTTCGGCTCTGGCGAATGGTTGGCCTTGGGGATCGGAGTTGCCGGTGCCGAAGACTTCCAAGCGCCACTCCTGGAAATGCGCATGGAGTACGTCGCGGACCTCGTCCAGTTGGGCGCGGGTGAAGCGGCTTCGGACTACGCAGAGCTGATCCGGGAGGCTCGGGGACAGCCGGCGGGTGACCGCTTCGACGTCGGTGGCCGCTACGACGAGTACTTGCTGGTCTTCCGAGGGGCGGAAGATCGCCCGATGGACCATCGCCCCGGACGATTCCAGGTCACGGATGTCCAGATCCAGATCCGAGACATCGCTATGTGGCCAGCCCTCGTACCAAACCACGTTCTGTGGCCAGCCCCCGGGAGGTGGCGGGCATGGTGGGTGGGTCCTGTCCGCACATGGCCGTGAAGGAGGGCCTTCCGGAGTCTGTGTCTCGACCTCGATGCTTTCGTCACCGAGCCGTACTTGCTGACCGGGTGCGGGGGCATGCCACCGCCCGACCACCGTGATGTAGCCCGGGACCTGATTCGGGCCGAACTCGGAGGGGACGGCGGCTGCGTCGGCACCGATCAGGCGGATCGACAGGTCCGACTTCCAGCCGGGCGGTTTGATCATCAGATCGTGGACGCGTTGCAGGTCGAGCCAGTCGCCGTCCGGACCGGAGACGAACCGGCCGGAGGTGCGGACTGTGTCGCCCGGCTGAAAAACCAAGTCCCTGGCCGCCATGCATCCATGATGACCTTCCGATGACGCTGGCTTGTGCGCTCTGTATCCAGCGGTATGCGGCCCGTCTGATCGGCGGCCGAGGCAAAAGCGTGAGTTGTGCCCGGGTGGCCGTCGCCTCCAGGGCATCTTCCCAGGTCAGAGCCGGTGAGGGGACTTGAACCCCTAACCCCCGCTTTCTGGGCACTCACCTACCGTTGTTGTGCGTTGCTGCTCAGATCCCTTGCGCCACAAGGGTTCCAGCTACCACGCAGTCTGGTCAGTTGCTGCCATCGCGCGTCATCTCGCGTTGAAACCCATGGGCTAAACCATGGGCTGCCATCCAGGCTGATGTCCAGGATTAATCCGATCCCTCGCCTGCGTCGTTCGCCAGGTGCGCGCACGAGACTAGCGCGTGACACGATCCGCGGACCCCAACGCCCGGGCCGACCTCGAGCACGTGAGCAACACATGGCCAAGGGAGACGAGCCAGCGCGCGACACGAGACCTTCAAGTGGGCTTGTCTGGCTCAGATTCCTGTTCAATGCTCGCCTGCATCTGTTGAAGCGCGTGATGGAAGGCACCTCTAGCAAGGGTTCGCCTCTCGACCTCATTGAGCGGAACTCCGAGGTCGAGAAGCAGACGACTGCGCAGAACCCAATTCAGAACCATCCCATGCCAGAAGCGGCGAATATTTTGTTCAGAACCCGTCAGTCTGCCGCCATGCGATACGCCGGTGCGTGCATAGGTCGCCAATTCGGCGAACTTTGGATTAGCCGCATACACGGCCACCCCGACGGCGCCTGTCGATCTTACAAGCTCGTCGATTCTCATCCGAAGCGGCTTGTCATTCCGGGAAGTGAGTACTCGGTCAGCCCAGGCCAACGTTTCAGCATCAACTCTTGCCCTTCGAGCCGGTCCGATAATTGCTCGAACACGGTTCTTATGAGCCGACTTGCTCACCTCCCTGGATTCGAATCGCCTCTTGTGAAGCGCCTCGGCGCTTTGAAACACCGAGGCGAATCGGTTCTCGCTGTACATGAAGGACGCATAGAAAGGGGCATGCAGGGGAACAATGACATCTCGCATCTCTCGCCACAACCTAAACCAGCTTGCTATCAGATCGCCCAGCGGCAGAGGCGAGTTCCCCGCTGTCATGAGAGTTGGCTCCGAATAGCTCCAGGGCGAGGTCCGCGAGGCCTCCCCTTGCTCCTCAAGAGGTTGGATCGCGTTGAAATACGCGTCGCAGTATCCACTACGCACGTCACCAGATTCAGCCGGTCTCAGTTGCAGCGACGTGAGTCTAACGACGCGACCAAGAGAGAAGATCAACAAGTCCTGAAGCGGACGGACATTGGATTCAACTATCTCTTCTGCACTCAAGGGCGAGTGGAACTCAGTCCTGAAGTCCGCGGATTGATCAAGATGTACGCGAGAGGTTCCAACATTGCCGACAGCCCCTGAGTGCAATTCAACTTGACTGTCATCCATCGCCACCTCAGCCAGTTTGACGTTCTCGACTCGAACTTCAACCCTCGGACCTCGGGTCAGCACGTCGTCCACTATTGACGGTGCATCTGCCCAGGAATTCAATTTGTCGAACTCAACCAACGCGCCAGAGAAAGAGTTGACTTCTGTATGACATCCAATGAGGGCGAGTGTAACTCGGTAGCTTTCGCGAACGCTACCCGGCATGGCCCCATTGAAAGGGACACCTTCAACACTGAATAGAGTGACGTCTTTCCATTCGCGTGTCTGTCCATGCACGATCGGTGTCGTCGACCACTCTCCTGGCTCGAACGTGACTACTTCACCCTCGCCTGGTTCCGGAAAATGACGCAGTTGTTCATACAGGACCAGCTCAAGACCGTCTGCCGTGAAGTTTAGCGTTCCGCTGACTCGACGCTCAGTGTGATCTGGGAGCCACCAATGACCCTCAACCGAGAAATGCTGCATTGGGTCAGGATGTCAGGATCACGCGGACCCGGCCATAGTTGACGGTTACGTGTCAAGCGCACGGGCAGACCTCCCGCATCGCCCCGATAGCTGCCGTACCGGTCCCTTCCATGATTGCTAGCGGGGCGATGCGGGACCCACCGGCAGACTGGAGCACACGTTCGCGGTCGGCGAATAGCCGGCCGTTTCGGGACCACCGCACAACAGGGTGTCGATCGTTGATGGCGAGTTCTGCTGTCTACGGCCCGACACCCTTTGGCACGTGCGCGCCAAGCCAAGGGACGCGCCGGGAGCGCAGCGAAGCGAAGCGGGAGGCAGGCGTCCCGCCCTGTGGTGGCGGCGCGCTTTCGGGCCCTGGAGGGGCCCGTCTTGAAGACGTAGAGAAACTTGAAGACGTAGAGAAACTTGTCGGATCACAAGAAACTTGTCAGGCGACGACGGGACCCATAGGGACCACAGGGACCACAGCCACAAATAACGCGCGACAAGATTGCTCACAAGAGGGCGTGCAGCTGCGCGCAGCCTGACTTGACACCACTCACGTGAAGCAACGAGCCAGCCTGGCCCACGGCGAGGGTGTCAAGCGGCGGATAGCAGGCTACGCTCATCGAAGGGTTGCGGTTCGGGTCTCCACCGGACCGTTAGGGGAGGAGCCTTGATGAAGGAATTGGTCCATGTAGAAGGTCGGCGGGTTTCGTACAGTCAGGGGGTTTCGCACCTCGCTGCGGCGCTGAGCCCACTTGGCCTCGCTGCCAACGTTGTCGCGCAACTGGCGGCGTGCGTGACGGAGCTGCGACAGCTCGAGATTGAAAGCCAGAAAATCGCGACTGCAAGGCAAATCACGCTCGAATTGATTGAGGTACGCCGCAGGGAGGTGGAGTTTGCGCTCCAAGCCCTTCGCCTTGACGCCGCCAGCCAATCAGGCACGCTCAATGGACTTCACGATGCCCTTGGTATCGCTTCACGCATGATGGCGAGCCGTTTAATCTCGGATGATGAGCGGCGCATGGCGCAAGGGACGGTCGAGATTTTGACCAAGGGTCTGGTTGGACTTCATAAGGCGAACGGCCACAAATTGGTGTCCATAGTCGATTCAGTGTTAAACGGTCAGGGTGCAATGATGTACAACTATCTGCCCCCAGCGACCTGAGGGGCTTGCATGCCTACCTGGATGGTAGTCGCCGCCACCTTCATTGCCGTTTTTGTCATCGCTGCTGTGCTGGGTCGAAATGCAGCGCGTAGAGCGCGGCAGCAATGGAACGAGCAATATCGAGTCGTCCTTCAAGAGGTACAGCAGAAGCGCCACGAGATCGAGAATGCTTTACAGCGCCTACAGGACGAGACATCATTCCAATACTTGAGGCAACTGCACTGGGAGAGCCACAATCTCGCACAGGCTGTCCATACTGCCTTCGAACATGCTCGCGATTCGCACAACAGTGTTCAGACCGCGTATCGCAGATCTGCCGCTACCCGCG
The DNA here is from genome assembly GCF_042873835.1 of Kribbella sp. NPDC004536. Lineage (NCBI taxonomy): Bacteria > Bacillati > Actinomycetota > Actinomycetes > Propionibacteriales > Kribbellaceae > Kribbella > Kribbella sp. NPDC004536. The sequence continues at coordinate 82,422 of NZ_JBIALY010000003.1, forward strand.
AACGGGTGCGCAAGGAGCGAAATGCAGCGGATTCGCACGCGGAGCGGCAACAACTGAACGTAGAGCTGCGACAATTCGTGGACTTTACGCGCGGACTTGGCGGCGACCGTGAATGGTTACGGAATCAACGGGATGCGTTGCTGCAAGAGGTGCGGAATCTGAATGCTCGGACTCGCAGTCTAAAACTCGCAATCCGAGACAATTGCGGCAAAGGTGGGCAAGTCTGGTACGAGCGCTTGGAAGCTCGAACAGCGGACCGTCGGCAACTGCCGCCTGGCTGAGCATTGCGGTTACTGCGGCATCTAGGAACCGGGCGATGGTGGGGGTGTGCTGGCGCTACCTCGGCCGCGCCCAGGGCCTGAAGAACCGCGCCGCCACCCACGGCAAACCCCGCAACGCCTACTACAACAACAAGATCGGCACCGCGTTCGTGCATACCGTCCTTGGCGAGCACTCCCGGGTCGTTTACGCCGAAATCCACGACGACGAAACCGCCATCACCGCCACCGCCGTACTGCGCCGCGCCGTCGCCTGGTTCGCCGACCGCGGCATCACCACCGAACGTGTCTTGTCAGACAACGGCTCGGCTTACCGCTCCCACCTGTGGCGCGACTCCTGCACCCACCTCGGCATCACACCCAAGAAAACCAGGCCCTACCGCCCCCAAACCAACGGCAAAATCGAGAGATTTCACCGCACCCTCGCCGACGGCTGGGCCTCAAACAAGCTCTATCCCACCGAACAAGCCGCCGCGACGCCCTACCCGCCTGGCTCCACCACTACAACCACCATCGCCCCCACATCGCCACCAACAAACAACCACCCATCACCCGCTTAACCAACCTCCCTGGTCAGGACAACAGGGTCAAGGGACAGGGGTTGGTTCGGCGACGCACCAAGTCCCGCGCAGGCAACCGCGTACTCAGCTTGCCGACCTAGGGCGTCGCCATGCTGGAGGGGCGGTTCAGCACTGGCGTACGACTGGACAGCCCTGTGTTCCCTGATGCTCTGGGTGGCTTCCGAGATCCCAATAACGTCCGAAAGGACCTTCGGCTAGCGCGACAGCCGATCGGCAGCCAGGTCCGCCGCGAACTCGGACAGGATCTGCGAATGGCAGGTCGACAAGCTGGCCTCACTCAGACGGCGGCTGCATTGCGGCTCGGATGGTCGAAGAACCGCGTCAGCCTGGTGGAGACCGCACGGGTACGGATCGATTCATCGGAGGCGAGGCGGCTACTGGATCTCTACCGCACGCCACGCGCCGTCCGTGTGTCCATCCTCGATCTCGTCGTACGCGCCGGAGAACCCTCGGTAGCTGACGAGCTCGCCTGGGTCACGTCCCACATCTTCCGCAAGACGACAGCGACGGCCCTCGATGAGGCCGGCCAAACTGCGCGGCAGGTGGCAGACCAGCTCGGGCAGTCTCGCCCGTCGATGACGCAGGATGTGTACTTCGGTCGGAAGGCACGGAACCCGGAGGCTGCCAGCCGCTCGATGGCCTCATGCCGGGAGCTCTGGACGAGGAAACCATGGGTAAACCACGGCCTGGAGGTCTCTGGATCATGACCTCCCAGGCATGTCCCCAGGTCAGAGAGCCGGTGAGGGGACTTGAACCCCTAACCCCCGCTTTACAAGAGCGGTGCGCTGCCAATTGCGCCACACCGGCGGGTGTGCGGGTACATAGTAGTGGATTGTGTGGGGAGTGTTGCGGGGGTCTGCGGGGTTTCGGGGGCTTTGGGGGGCTCGGGCGGTCTCGGTGTTGGGGGATTCGGTGGGGCTGGTGGCTCTGCTGCTGTATGTGCAGGGGGCTACGGGAGCGGCGGTGGCGGTGGCGTTCTTGCTGTTGGCGGGGGACTTTGTGCCGGGGGTGTTCGGGGCGTTCGCGGGGGTGGTGGGGGATCGGTTCGAGCTTCGGCGGGTGATGGTGGGGTGTGAGCTGGTTCAGGGGGCGTTGACGGTCGGGATGGCCGTCGTACTGCCGCCGCTCGCGGTGCTGCTGGTGACGGTTGCGGTCCGGGGTCTTGTGGCACAGGTGTTCCAGGCCGCGTCGCGGAGTGCGATGCCGGCGTTGGTGCGGGACGATCAGCTTGAGACGGCGAACTCCGCGCTGGGGGTTGGTACGAACGGGCTCGAGGCGGTCGGTCCGATCGTTGCGGCGGGGTTGTTCCTGGTCACCGACGTCCGCGGGATCCTGCTGATCGACGCCGTCACGTTCTTCGTCTCCGCGGTGCTGCTCAGCAGGCTGCCGGGGATCACGCCGTCCAATCCGTCGGGGCACAGTGTCATCAAGGACGCGCGGGACGGGCTGGGGTACATCCTCCGGTCCGCGCCGCTCAGGGTGATCGGGATCGGGTTCTTCGCGGTGGTTGCGTTCAACGGGGTGGACGACGTCGCGATGGTGTTCCTCGCGAAGGACGAGTTGCACGGTACGGACTCGGCGTCGGCGACGTTGTACGCCGGGGTCGGCATCGGGCTGCTCGTCGGGTTCGCGATCCTGGCGCGGTACGCGGGCCGCCTGCGGATGCCCGTACTGATGCTGCTCGGGTTCGCCGTCAGCAGTCTCGGGAACCTCGTGACCGGGCTGGCGTGGGCGATCTGGGCGGCGCTCGCGCTGCAGGTGATCCGCGGGCTCGGGATCGCCGGGATCGACGTCGGCGTCAACACGCACCTGCAACGCGTCGTACCGGTGCACCTTCGCAGCCGCGTGTTCGGGAATCTGTACGGGGCTGTCGGCGTCGCGGCCGGTCTCTCGTACGTCGGCGGCGGGCTGCTCCTTCAGCACACCGACGCGCGGACGACGTTCGTGACCGCGGGCGCCGGCGGGTTGGTCGCTACGGCTGTGACTGCGATCGGAGTTCGGCGATCGGGCGGCGGAGGGCGCGGGCTCCCGGTACGGCGATGAGAGCGATCGCGGCCATCACCAGGAAGGCGGCGTACGGGTGATCGACCAGGAGGCCGACGACTACCGCGACGACGAGGCCGCCCAGGTTGCCGGACATCCAGATGAGGCCGGCGGCGGTGCCTTCGGCTTCTCCGGTGCGGCGTTCTACGAGTTCGAGGACGATCGGGAGGGCGGGGAGGAGGAGCAGGCCGATCACCGTGATGGAGAGGAAACCTGTGGCGGTGCCGGGGGCCAGCGCCAGTAGGGCGCAGGCTGCGGCGGTGACGGTCAGGCTGACGACCAAGAGCAAGGACTCGGCTCGGCGGCGTACGACGAGGATCGGGATGGTGGCGCTGCCGACGACGCCGGCTACGACCTGGAGGAGGAGGATCGTACTGGCGGTGCCGCCGGAGACGCCGGCTGGTTCGAGGAGGGCCTGGGCGAAGGTGCTCATGGCAACGAAGACGCCGAACGGGAAGATCGCGAGTACGCAGAGTCGGCGGATCAAAGGGTCTCCCCAGGCGGCCGCCAGCGCGCCGCGGTCCGGACGGCCGGGCGGTTGCGCGCCGGCCGGGACCAGACCGGGTGCGACGGCAGAGCCCGGAGGCGCCACGGCGGCAGAGTCCGGGCGCGTCGCGGCGGCGGGAGCCGGCGGCGCGGCGGTGGCGGGTGTGGGGACGGTGGTGGGGGTGAAGGAGGGTTTCAGGGTGTAGAGGGCGGTGGTCAGTACGGCGGCTGCCGCCACGCAGAAGGCCGCGGTGATGATCAGCATCGTGGGGATCGACGCCGAGGTGGTGAAGATTGCGGAGAGTAGGAACGCGATCACCATGCCGGCGAAGATGCTCGCGGTGCCGACGGCGATGCCGGTCGGCCGGTCCTTCTCCTGCAGATAGCGGCCGGTGATTCCGGTGACCGCGTTCAGGACCAGCGGTTGGGCGATCGAGGCGAGGATCTGCCCCGCGAGCAACCAACCGAAGTCGTTCCCGATCAGCCGTACGACCGCGCCCAGGGCCGTCAGTACGGCGCCTGCGAGAAGAGCGGGGCGGAACCAACGATCCAGTGCGAGGCCGCACGGGATCGCGAGTACGACGTACAGGAGCGGGAAGACCTGCGCCAACCAGCCGACAGCGCTCTCCGAAACGCCGTACCGCGCTGCCGTGACGGTTGTGACGCCGGCGAAGTTCAGCCAGACGAGCTGGGTGGCCGCGCCGACGAGGGAGTAGCCAACGATCGCCGACCACCGGCTCCGGATTTGCATGCGCGAACTGTACGCGCCCCGGCCGCGGAAATGGAGGCGTACAAAGGAGGAATGGTGGATTGGGAGGGGCCGCTCACCGAGGCGTACGAGCGGGCGACGACGTACCTGGCGGGGCTTCCGGAGCGGCGGGTCGGACCGCGGGCGACGGCTGCGGAGTTGCGGGCGGCGCTCGGTGGGGAGTTGCCGGACGGGGCGACGGACCCGCGGGCGGTGATTGCGCAGTTGGCGGAGGGTGTCGAGGACGGGCTGCTGCCCAGCGGGAGTGGGCGGTTCTTCGGGTTCGTGTTCGGTGGGGCGACACCGGCTTCGCTGGCGGCCGACTGGTTGACGTCGACCTGGGATCAGAACGCAGGGCTGTACGCCGCTTCGCCCGCGGCTGCGGTGGTCGAGGAGATCACGGCGCGGTGGTTGAACGAGTTGTTCGGGCTTCCGGCTGGTACGTCGGTGGGGTTTGTGACCGGTGCGCAGATGGCGAACTTCACCGGGCTGGCGGCGGCGCGGCACGAGGTACTGCGCCGTGCCGGGTGGGACGTGGAGCGCCAGGGGCTGATCGGGGCGCCGCGGATCCGGGTGCTGGCAGGCGCCGAGCGGCATGACACCGTCGACCGGGCGCTGAGGTTCCTGGGGCTTGGTACGGACTGCATCGAGCCGATCGCGGTCGACGAGCAGGGCCGGATGCGCCCGGACGCGCTCGCCGCCGCATTGGGCGATGTGGACCGGGTTCCGACGATCGTCTGCGCGCAGGTCGGGAATGTGAATACGGGCGCCTTTGATGCGGTGCGGGAGATTTGTGGTGTTGCGCACGGGGCCGGGGCTTGGGTCCACGTGGACGGGGCGTTCGGATTGTGGGCGGCGGTCAGCGGCGAGCTCAGGGAGTTGTTGGACGGGGTCGAGTTGGCGGACTCCTGGGCGACGGATGCGCACAAGTGGCTGAATGTGCCGTACGACTCCGGGCTGGTGTTCTGCGCTCACCCCGAGGCCCATCGGGCCGCGATGTCGATCCGTGCGGCGTATCTGATCCAGGACGAGGACGGGGAGCGGGATCCGCTCGACTACAACCCGGAGTTCTCGCGGCGGGCGCGGGGCATCCCGGTTTACGCGGCCATCCGCGCGTTGGGACGTACCGGGATCGCGGAGATCGTCGACCGGTGCCACGCGATGGCCGGGCGGTTCGCGGACGCTTTGCAGGACGGCGGTGCCGAGGTGCTGAACGACGTCGTACTGAACCAGGTCCTCGTCCGGTTCGGGACAGATGCGGTGACGCGGCAACTGATCCGGGAGGTGCAGGACGAAGGAACCTGCTGGATGTCCGGTACGACGTGGCAGGGCCGGGCCGCGATGCGGATCTCGGTGACCAACTGGACGACCGGCCCGGACGACATCGACCGGTCCGCGGAAACCGTGCTGAAAATTCGTGACCAACTTATCCGCGACTAGGTGCGTCTCTTGATGCGGCGGGCTCACAAGGAGCCGCCACACGGGAGGGGAAACACCAAGATGAACAAGTCTTTCGGTCGCCGGATTGTTGCCGTAGGCGCCGGTCTCGGCATCGCCGCCGGCGCTTACATCGGCATCGGCGCGCTGCAGGCGGACGCCGCCACCCAGCACACCAGCTCTGCCGCCGCGGCCGTGGTGGTGAAGAAGTCGGTGACCGTCGACGCCAGCGACTGGATCGTCCCGCGGTGGGCCAAGGTCCGGTACTTCGGCAAGACCACCGGGATCGCGAAGGGCACCAAGGTGCAGGTGCAGCGTCTCGAGGGCAAGAAGTGGGTCAACTTCCCGGCCACCACCACGGTGACCTCCAAGGGCACGTACTCGGTGTACGTCTCCAGCGGAAAGGTCGGAAAGTTCCAGTTCCGCGTCGTCGTCGCGGGCGTCGCGAGCAAGCCCAGCTACCTGACGATCACCAAGTGACCCTGACGACCCCGCCGGATCGAACGACCGTTTGATCCGGCGGGGTCGTGTCGATTTCCGGCGGGGCTGGTCGACGCAGGGGTGTCGGACCACCAACGCAGGAGGAAAACGATGTCGTTCCAGGCGTACTTGGACAAGATCGAGGAGAAGACCGGCAAGACCCCGCGGGCGCTGGTCGACGAAGCGCATCAGCGCGGGTACGGCGCGGCGGACGTCAAGGCCGGCGTCATCCTCGACTGGCTGAAGACCGACTACGAGCTCGGCCGCGGCCACGGGATGGCCCTGGTGCACGTGATCAAGAACGGCCCGCAGATCAGCGACAAGCATGTCGGTACGACCGGCACGCACTCCGACCCGAGCAACATGCTCTGGCTGGATGGGAAGGTAACGAACCCGGCGCTACGGTAGGTGGGTGGGAGAGAAGACATCGCCGCGGGACAAGTGGATCACCGTTTACGGCCGGAAGCCGGTGCTGGAGGCGTTGCACGACCCGAAGCTTTCGGTGGCGAAGATCGTGCTCGCGGACAACGCGACCGGCCATTCGATGCAGGAGATCCTCCGGGCCGCGGAGAAGTTCGGTACGCCGGTGGAGCGGGCGACGGCCAGCCGCGTGAAGTGGCTGGCTGGGAACGGCAAGCACGACCAGGGCGTGGTCGCGGACGTGAACGCGCCGCGGATGACACCGCTGGAGGAGTTCGTCCGGAACCGCGGGAAACGGCCGACGAACGTTTTCCTGCTCGACGGCGTGACCAACCCCGGGAACGTCGGGATGATCCTGCGGACCGCGACCGGTGCCGGGTTCGACGGTGTGATCCTGCCCCGGGCGGGCACGCCGCACGTCGGACCGCTGGTGATCAAGGCATCCGCCGGTGTCGCGTTCCAGGCCCCGATCGTGAACACGTCGACGGCCAAGACTGCGGTCGAACTGCTGCGCACCGCCGGTTACCACGTCTACGGGCTGTCGGCTCGTTCGCAGGACTCGCTGTTCAAGACGGAACTGGCTCCGCGCGCGGTCTACGTACTCGGCGGGGAAACGAACGGAATCACGGTGTCCACCGACTCCGACCTGCAGATTCCGCTGCATGCCGGAGTCGAGTCGCTGAACGTCGCCGTCGCGGCGGCGATCGTTGCGTTCGAGGTCACTAACCGGTGATCTGTTTGGCCAGTGCCTCTACCGCCGTACGGTCGAAGTTGCCGGTGATCTGAACCTGGCCGCCGGTGATCTCGGACTGCACGGACGGGGCCGAGACGACCCGGCCGTGCACGACGATCGCGAGCAGGTTCGCCGGTGGGGCCTGTTTCGCGAGGGCGCCGGTGAGCTGGGCGAACAGCTTGTCGCCTTCGGGGTCGAGCGTGATGATCACGTACCAATAGTTGTTCGTGGAGTCGTAGTCGGACTTCACGTCGGTGACGTGGCTGCCGTCCAGTTCGACCTTGCCGAGCGTGTAGCGCATGCCTTTGTCGTCACACGCCGTACCGTCCGCAGCCGGGGTCGGGCAGGTGCCGGTCGTCGAGGTGAGGACGCGGCGGAACTCCACGGCCTTCGGGTCGGACGGCTTCGTACGGACCACCGGGGTGTCATGCGCCGCAGGCGTGTCGTCGGTGCGGGTGACGAGCAACGTGACGGCGACGCCGACCACGATCACGAGCAGCAGGACCAGACCGCCGACGACGAGCAGCGGTCCGCGGGACGACCGCTTCGGCGGCGGCCCGAACATCGGCGGACCAGGAGGCGGACCGAACGGCGGCTGCCCGGGCGGACCCTGGGGCGGGCCACTAGGGCCGGGCGGCTGGTACGGGGGCTGCGTCATGCCGACCATGCTAAGTAATCAGGAAGTCACCAACCGCGCAGCCAACTCCGCGTTCCGCTGCGCGAACTCCCGCCACAACTCCGGCGTCGAATCCACCCGAGCCCGCGCCGCAGCCTCTCCCACCGCCCGCTGCGTCCACGTACACATCCGCCCCGCCCGCAACTCGAACCGAACCAGCACCCCGTCCGCCCACCCGTAGACGTCAGCATCCCGAGGCTCGAGCCAGGCGACCTTCTGCTCCGCGACGATCCAGTCCAGCGCCTCGAGTTCCCCTTGTACCTTGGCCGCGAACTCGTACCGCAATTCTCCCGCGGCCCGATCACGCCGCCGTTCCAACTCGCCCCGCAACTTCCCGACCGCCGCCGGATCCCTTTCCAGTACGGCGATCGCGGTCCGTGCCAGCGCTTCGCGATCTCCCGGACCGATCCCGAACAGCCGGCCGAACTCCTCCGCCGACCCGTCGCCCGCGACCGTGTACTGCAACGGCAGGACCCGGTGCAGGCCGGAGATCGCCTGCCGGATCCGCAGCCCACCGAGGTACGGCCCGAAGTGTGGCGCCGTACCGCTGACCACATGCTCGAACCGCAGCCCCGGCCGCGCGCCGTCGCCGAGCCGGATGTACCCGACCACCTCGGCGCCGCCCTCGGTCCGGTTCCAGCGCGGCTTCGAATGCTCCAGCAGATTGCGTTCGAGCCATGCCGCTTCGTGTTCGGAGTCGCACCAGACACCTTCGACGCGGGCGATCCGCCGTACCATCCGGGCCAGGTGCGGACGGTCGCCGAGGTTCACCCAGTACGACCGGACGCGACGGCGCAGGTTGCGAGCCCGGCCGATGTACAGCACCCTGCCGGCGTCGTCGCGGAAGCGGTAGACGCCCGGACCGTCCGGGAGCTCGCGAACGCTGCGGATCATCAGCCCAGTGTGCCCGGTCCGATCGCCCGCGTGATCGACCGGCGCCAGGTTTGAAACGAATGTCTGGCAGGTCTTGCGCAACGTCGTCACGTGCCGTCATTCTGGCGGGCGATCCGAGTGCTCGCAGGGGGTTGTGAGGACGGGTACCGGAGTTGGGGCCTGGGGGGCTTTGTGAGGAAATCTGCCCGGTGGCTGCGCTGTGCGCTGCCCACATTGTGTGTCGTCCTGCTGCTGCCGTTCGCCGTGATCGCACCGGCACGCGCCGCTGTCACACCGTCCGGTTTCAGTGAGCAGGTCGTGTTCAGCGGACTGAGCAGTCCGACGAACGTGGCGTTCTCGCCGGACGGGCGCGTCTTCGTGGCGGAGAAGAGCGGGCTGATCAAGGTCTTCGACTCGCTCGACGACCCGACGCCGAGTGTGTACGCCGACCTGCGCACCGAGGTCTACAACTACTGGGACCGCGGGCTGCTCGGGATCGCGCTGCATCCCAACTTCCCAACGGATCCACGCATCTACGTGCTGTACACGCACGACGGGCTGATCGGCGGTCCGACGCCGAAGTGGGGTACGCCGGGCACCGACGCGGACCCGTGCCCGTCGCCGCCCGGACCGACGGCTCGCGGCTGTCTGGCCAGCGCGCGGCTCTCGGTACTGAACGCGAACGGCGCGGAGCAGGTGCTGGTCGAGGACTGGTGCCAGGTGTTCCCGAGCCACTCGATCGGGTCGATCGAGTTCGGCCCGGACGGGATGCTGTACGCCGGTGGCGGCGACGGTGGGAGCTTCAACTACGTCGACTACGGGCAGAACAGCAATCCGCCGTCCGACCTCTCGCCCGAAAACCCTTGTGGTGATGGGCCTGCGGCGGTCGGCACCACGCTGACGCCACCGACGGCCGAGGGCGGCGCGCTGCGTGCGCAGGACCTCCGTACGCCGAACGACCCGACCACGCTGGACGGCTCGATCATCCGCATCGACCCCGACACCGGGCAGGCCGCGCCGGGCAATCCGTTGACCAGCAGCGCGGACCTGAACGCGCGCCGGATCGTGGCCGAAGGCCTGCGGAATCCGATGCGCTTCACCTTCCGGCCCGGTACGAACGAGCTGTGGATCGGTGACGTCGGGTACTCGACCTGGGAGGAGATCGACCGGATCCCCGACCCGAAGGCGGCCGTCACCAACCTCGGCTGGCCGTGCTACGAGGGGCCTGCCCAGCAACCGGGGTACGCGTCGGCGAAGCTCAACATCTGCCAGAACCTGTACGCCGCCGGCTCGTCCGCGGTCGCGGCGCCGTACTACGCGTACAACCACAGCGCCCAGGTCGGCGGCACGTGCTCGACCGGGAGTTCGTCGATCTCCGGAATGTCCTTCTACAAGGGCGGAAACTACCCCGCGCAGTACGACGGCGCGCTGTTCTTCACCGACTACAGCCGCAAGTGCACGTGGGCGATGATGCCGGGCAGCAACGGGCTTCCCGATCCGTCGAACATCCAGCTGTTCGCGTCGGGATACGGCGCCGTGCGGTTGCAGACCGGCCCAGGTGGCGACCTGTTCGCGGTGGACTACGACAACGGCCGGATCCTGCGGTACGTGTACAACGGCACGAACAACCCGCCGACCGCGATCATCCATGCGGACCCGGCGAGCGGTCCGACGCCGTTGACCGTGACGTTCGACGGGACCGCGTCCAACGACGCCGACGGCGATCCGCTGACGTACTCGTGGGACCTGAACGGCGACGGCGTGTACGGCGACTCGACCGCGGCGACCGTACAGCACACGTACACGACGGCAGGCTCGGTCACCGCGCGATTGCGGGTCTCCGACGGGAAGACGTCGACCACGACGGCGACGCAGATCAATGTGGCGAACACGGCGCCGACGGCAACGATCACCTCGCCGGGTCCCGCGACGACCTGGAAGGTTGGCGACACCATCAACTTCTCGGGAACCGCGACGGATCCCGAGCAGGGCACGTTGCCGGGGTCGGCGCTGACCTGGACGTTGATCATGCACCACTGCCCGAGTGACTGCCACACGCACACGATCACGTCGATGACCGGGGCGAGTGGTTCGTTCGTGGCGCCGGACCATGAGTACCCGTCGTACCTCGAACTGAAGCTGACGGCGACCGACTCCGGCGGGCTGACCGACACCAAGAGCGTGCTGCTGAACCCGCAGACGGTCAAGCTGACGGCCAACTCCTGGCCGGCGGGGATGCCGGTCGCGCTCGGGAACACGAGCGGGAAGAGTCCGTTGGTCGGGACAACGATCGTCGGGTCGAGCGTGTCGGTGTCGGCGGATCCGGGGCAACCGGTGGCGAACCAGGTGTACCGGTTCGGGGCCTGGACGGACGGCGGGACGCGCGACCACAACCTGTTCGCGCCGGCCAGTCCGGCGACGTACACGGCGATGTACGCGGCGAAGCGGAACCTCGCGCTCGGGCGACCGTCCGTTGCCTCGAGCACCTATACCGCGGGCCGTGAGGCGTCGAAGGCGGTCGACGGTTCGCTGAGTACGGCGTGGTCGAGCGCGCGGACCGATCCGCAGTGGTACCAGGTCGACCTCGGTTCGGTCCAGCTGGTCAACCGGGTGCTGATGAACTGGCTGTCGACCGCGTACGCGAAGTCGTACCAGCTCCAGGTTTCCGGCAGCGGACGGACCTGGAAGACGGTTGCGTCGACGGTGAGCGGGGACGGCGGTACGGACAACGTGACGTTCGCGCCGATCTATGCGCGCTACGTCCGGATGGTCGCGACGCAGCGGGCCGTTGCCGGCAGCTACTACTCGTTCTGGGAGTTCGGGGTGTTCGGCGACACCGGGTCGAGCGTGGGGATCGGCGGCAAGTGCATCGATGTCTACCAGGCACTGACCACGGACGGTACGCCGACGACGCTCTACACGTGTAAGGGCTCGGTGAACCAGCAGTGGACGCCGTCCACCGACGACGGGACCGTACGGTCGATGGGCAAGTGCCTGTCGGCGCGCGACACGGCGCTGAAGACTGCCGCGGTGTTGTGGACCTGTGACGGCTCGGCCGGCCAACGCTGGATCCCACAGACCAGCGGCGCACTGGCGAACGCCGCGTCCGGACTATGCCTGGACGCAACCGGCGCCTCATCAGCCGACGGCACCAAGCTGATCCTCTACACATGCAACGGCGGCCTCAACCAACGGTGGGCACTCCCGTAATTCGGTACGGCGCCACACCTGTCGTGTGGCGCCGTACCGAACAACGGGTAGTCCCCCCTCCCACGGGCCGCCCTCCCGCAGTACACGCGCCAACCAAACCGGCAAAACCGGTACCACTACCCGTCCGTCGGTACGCCGATGCGGGCTCGCTCGCACCTGTCACGATGAGTGGATGACGAGCGAGGATCAGGTGCGGGTGGTTGCGGCTGAGTGGGATCGGGTTGTGGTGGGGAACGACGCGGAGGTGGTTGGGGCGTTTATGGCTGATGACTGGGTGTATGTCAGTTCGACCGGGGTGGTGACGAAGGCTGACATCACCGGGTGGATCGCCGACGGGCGGCTTGCGCACCACAGCATGCGGGTTGTCGGCGGGGAACGTGTGGCGCGGGTCGGGGACGCGGTTGTGTTGACGGCGCGCAAGACGAGCACCGGGACCTGGGAGGGTACGCCGTACTCGGCGGACGAGTGGATCAGTCAGGTCTGGGTGGAAACACCGGCCGGCTGGAAGTGTGCCTTCGCCCAGAAGTCCGACGCCCAGACGAAATAGCGTCTTGGTTTGTGATGTGGGGTTGTTCACGTCACATCGTTCGGCCGGCGGACGTCAGGTGTTTGTTCGATGAGGGCAAACACGAAGGAACGTCATGAGCGCAGTGGTCGAGGGATTTGCAGGGGACATCGTCGAGCCCCAGGACGCAGGGTACGACGCGGCGAGCCGGACCGTTCTGGTGCAGGGCAGTCCGGCCACCGTTTTCCGGCCGGCGAACGTCAGCGACGTACAGAAGGCTGTCCACTACGCCGTAGCCGCCGGGCAGGCGCTGGCGGTCCGCGGTGGTGGGCACTCGTTCCCGGGGTTCGGGACGAACGACGGCGGCGTGGTGATCGACCTGTCCGGGCTGGCCGGGGTCGACATCGTCGACAAGGACAAGCATGTTGTGCGGATCGGCGGCGGCGCCACCTGGGGACAGGTCGCGGCCGCGCTGGCACCGCACGGCCTGGCGATCTCGTCGGGTGACACGAAGAGCGTGGGCGTCGGCGGGCTGACGCTGAGCGGCGGGATGGGGTGGAAGGTCCGCAAGTACGGTCTCGCGTTGGACAGCCTGGTCGCGGTGGACATCGTGACGGCGGCCGGTGACGTCGTACGTGCGTCGGCGGACGAGAACGCGGACCTGTTCTGGGCGGTCCGTGGTGGCGGCGGGAACTTCGGCGTGGTGACCGCGTTCGAGTTCGCGGCCCACCCGACCACCGACATCCATTTCGGAAAGGTCGTGTTCCCGGCCGCCGAGATCGCAGACGTACTGCCCCGGTGGGCTGACTACCTGCCGACCGCGCCGGCCGAGCTCACCTCGATCGCCTCGTTCGCGAACCCGTTCCTCGGCGGACCGGAAGCGCCGCTGGAGATCCAGGTCGCGTACGACGGTGACGACCCGGAGCTCGCCGCGCAGGCAATCGACCCGATCCGCGCGCTCGGTACCGTACTCGCCGACGACGTGGTGCTGACGCCGTACGCCGAGGTGCTCGTCGACGGCGCCGTACCGCCACCGGGGATCCAGCTGGTGACGCGAAGTGCCTTTGTCGACAAGGATTCCGTACCGGACGTGCTGCGGATCCTGGCCGCGGCGGGGACCGCGCAGGGCGCGCCGATCATCGCGATCCGGAGCGTCGGCGGAGCGGTTTCGGAAGTTCCGGAAACCGCCACCGCGTACGCGCACCGGCAGGCCGAGCTGATGTTCGCCACCACGGTGGTCGGTCCGCCGCCGGTGATCGAGGCGACGCGGCCCGCCCGCGAGCAGCTGTGGGGAACGCTCGCCCCGCACGTCAACGGCGCGTACGCGAACTTCCTGTCCGACGCCGACGCCACGGACGTCTACCCGGCCGGGACGTACGAGCGACTCGCGCAGATCAAGCGTGAGTACGACCCGGAAAACGTGTTCGCCGCCAACCACAACGTACGGCCGGCATGAGCAAGGTCTGGTTCGTCACCGGGTCGTCCCGCGGGCTCGGTCGCGCGTTCGTCGAAGCTGCCTTGTCCCGCGGGGACAAGGTGGCCGCGACGGCCCGCAAAAGCCTGACGGAACTCTCGGAGAAATACGGCGACGCAGTTCTGCCGCTCGCTTTGGACGTCACCAACAAGAAGGCGGTTTTCGAAGCCGTCGAACAGGCGCACGCGTACTTCGGCCGCCTCGACGTGATCGTGAACAACGCCGGCTACGGCCTGTCCGGCGCGGTCGAGGAGCTCGGCGAGCAGCAACTCCGCGACCAGCTCGAGACGAACCTGTTCGGGCCGGTGTGGGTCGTACAGGCCGCTCTGCCGTTCCTGCGTGACCAAGGCAGCGGTCACATCCTGCAGGTTTCCTCGGTGGCGGGCCTCGTCGGGCTTGGGCTCGGCGGCGCGTATTGCGCTTCCAAGTGGGCACTCGAGGGTCTGAGCGAGGTACTCGCGCAGGAGGTCGCGGGATTCGGTGTGAAGGTCACGATCGTCGAGCCCGGCGGGTATGCGACCAACGGCTTCAACGGCGGTGATTCAGCCGTTCCGAAACCGTTCTACGACGAGCAGCGCGCCGCTCTGCAGGCGTACGTAGCGACGGTCGAGCTCGACGATCCGGCCGCGGCCGGGCAGGCGCTCCTCGAGCTCGCGGACGCTCCCAACCCGCCGCTGCGGGTCTTCTTCGGGCGAGGCCGCGAGCTGGTCGAGCAGGCGTACGCGGACCGCCTGAAGACCTGGGCCGACTGGCAGGAGCTGTCCGACCGAGCCCGGTAGGTGAACCCGCGCACCGGGATACTGACGGTCATGCGTCGTTCGGGGATCATTGCTGCACTGGCTCTGCTGATGGCCGTCACGCCGTTGACCGCACAGGCGACGTCAACCACGGTGAAGACACTGACGTTCAACATCCACCACGGCGCGGGCGTCGACGGGAAGCTCGACCTCGAGCGGGTCGCGCAGACGATCGAGGCGTCCGGCGCCGGCGTGGTCGGGCTGCAGGAGGTCGACAAGTACTTCGATGCCCGCAGCAACTGGGTGGACCAGCCCGCGTGGTTGGCGGCACGTCTGAAGATGAACTACGTCTTCGCCGCCAACCTCGACTGGGATCCGGCCGAGCCCGGCAAGCCGCGGCGGCAGTACGGCACGCTCGTACTCTCGAAGTACCCGATCGTCGACTCTCGGAACTCACTGCTGCCGCTGCACGCCGGTAGTGAGCAGCGCGGTCTGCTGGAGACCCTGATCGACGTGAACGGCACGCCGCTGCGGTTCGCCGACACGCACCTCACCACGATCAACGACGGCGAGCGCATCGAGCAGGTGAACGCGGTCGTCGCGCTGCTGGAGGACGCTCCGGAGGCGACGCTGCTCGTCGGCGACCTGAACGCCGTACCGACGTCGGCCGAGGTGAAGACGCTGACGACGCACTGGACCGACACGTGGCCGGAGAAGGGGCTCGGGCTCGGCCTGACCAGCCCGGTGCCGTTGCCGACCAAGCGGATCGACTACCAGCTGCACAGTCCGCAGCTGGTGCCGACCGCCGCGTCGATCCCGCTGAGCTTCGCCTCCGACCACCTGCCGGTCGCGGCGACCTACTCGCTCAGCTGACTTTCGTACGCCTCTGGCGACCATGAGGCCGCGGTCTTGGTGACCATCCGAGCGCCGAGGCGTTCGTAGAAGCGGTACCCGGCCGTGTTCTCCAGCCGCAGCCCCCACCCGATCGGCAGCAGGTCGGGCAGGGCGATCCGGGCGAGGGCCAGCATCAGCTGCCGGCCGACCCCGGCGTCGCGGAACTCCTTGCGTACGTAGAGATCGTCGAGCGCGAGCTGGTCGCCGCCGACCCAGAGGTACGGCCGGCGCAGCGCGGAAACGTACCCGGCATCGGCCCCCTCGACCGAAGCGATCAGCACGACAACGTTCTCCTGAGCGAGGAACCCTTTCCAGTCCGCGACGCTCGCGGTCACGTACTGACGCTGGTCCTGGTAGTCGGCCAGCTCGCCCATCATCGTCAGCACGGTCTGCGCATCCGCGACCACCGCACGGCGGATCTCAGTGGACATGAACCTCTCCCCTCGAAGGCTTGAACGACGGTACGACCAGCAGCGCCAGTACGGCGGCCACCGCAGCGGTGACGGCGGCGAACGTGAAGCCACGGGTGAAACCGGTGGTCACGGTTCCGGACAGACTCGCGGCCGCGACACTCGACACCACCGCGACCCCGATCGACGCGCCGAACTCGTGGAACGTACTCAGCAGCCCGGACGCCAGCCCAGCCTCGCGGTGGTCGATCTGTGCGAACGTCGTGGTCGACGACGCCACGAACGCGGCGCCGAGCCCGATCGTGCCGATGCTCATCCCGATCACGATCACAGCTGCACCCTCCCACAGCCCGGGAGCGGCCACGCCGAGCGCGGTGACCAGGAACCCCGCGATCGCGATCGGCCGCGCGCCGGCCTTCCCGACGAGATGCCCGGCCAGTTGGGCGCCGACGATCGCGGCGACCGCCACCGGCAGGAACAGCAGCCCGGTGCGCAGAGCGCCGTACTGCTTGAAGTGCTGGAGGTAGAACGAGCCGAGGAAGAACATCGAGATCATCAGCGCGGTCGCGACCAGGATCATGAAGGTGCCTGCGGCAACGGGTCGGCGGGTGAGGATCCGCAGGTTCATCAACGGTGACCGTACGGTGCTCTGCACCCAGGCGAAGACGCCGTACAGCACGAGTGCGCCGGCCAGCGTCCCGAGCGTGGCGACGGAGAGCCAGCCGCGGTCGCCGGCGTTGATCAGCGCGTAGATCGCCGTACCCGTACCTGCCGTGACCAGCAGCGCACCCGGTACGTCGAGACGGCTCTGCTGCTCGGCCGGTTGGTCGGCGGGGAGCATGCGGAGCAGCAGTACGAAGACGACCAGGCCGATCGGCAGGTTGATGTAGAACACCCACTGCCAGCCGGGGCCGGCGGTGAGCAGACCGCCGAGGAGCACGCCGATCGCGGAACCGCCGCCGCCCATCGCGGACCAGATGCCGAGCGCCTTGTTGCGCTCGTCGCCGTCGAACGTCTTCGTGACAACGGAAAGCGCCGCTGGTGACAGCATCGCGGCGCCGATGCCCTGCGCGACCCGGCCGGCCAGCAGGACCTCGGGGCCGTTCGCGAGACCGGTGACCAGCGACGCCAGCGTGAAGACGCCGAGCCCGGTCAGTACGACGCGGCGCGAACCGAACAGGTCTGCGGCGCGACCGCCGAGGAGCATCAGTCCGCCGAACATCAGCGTGTACGCACTGACCACCCAGGTCAGGGTCTCGCGGCGCAGGCCGAGGTCGGTCTCGATGTTCGGGAGCGCGATCGCCACCACGGTGACGTCGAGGATCAGCATGAACTGCGCGACAGCGAGCAGCCCCAGCAGCCGCCACCGCCGGGGGTCCGGTTGATTCATCAGCTCGTCCTTAAGTTGAACAGGTGTGTACGGGTTGTTTCGTCAGGTTAACTCGTACACTGGTGTTCGACAAGAGGAATTCGTACAGCGGTGTTCGAGATCCTTCGGAGAGATCGAGGAGGCGCTGGTGGCGACGACGACGAGGCGTGCCGACGCGCAGCGGAACATCGCGGCGATCCTGACCGCGGCGGCCGAGTGCCTGAGCCGGAACCCGGCCGCGAGTACGTCGGAGATCGCGAAGGCCGCCGGGGTCGGGCGGGTCACGCTGTACGGGCACTTCCCGTCGCGGGCCGAGCTCGTCGACGCGGTGTTCGTGCAGGCGATCGCGATCGGCGAGGAGACGCTCGGCCAGGTCGACCTGACCGGCGAGCCGCGCGCGGCGCTGGCCCGGCTGATCGACTCGAGCTGGCAGCTCGTGGATCAGTTCCGGGCGTTGCTGATCGCGGCCGAAGAGGCGCTGCCGCCCGGCCGGGTACGCGAACTGCACGCCGACCCGATGGCGCGGGTGGAGCGGCTGATCGAGCGCGGCCGCGCCGAAGGGGACTTCCGGACCGACCTGCCGACGTCGTGGCTGGTCAGTGTCATGCACAACGTGATGCACGGCGCCGCGGGCGACATCCTTGCCGGACGCATCAGCTCCGCCGACGCAGCGCCGTACATCACCGCGACCCTGCTGGCCGCGTACACACCTCCGGGCGCGCGCGTCCCGGAGTGACCGCTACTCCAGCCAGATCGTTTCGAACGTCGGGTTCGCGTGGATGTGGACGGCCTCGTAGCCGCCCGGCCCGGTCCGGAACTTGTGCGGCGTGTCCGCCGGCACGACCAGGATCTGCCCGGCCGTACCGACGATCTCGTCGCCGTCGACGGTGAACGTCGCCGAACCACGCCGGATGATGAACGTCTCGGCGTACGGATGCTTGTGCAACCGCGGCCCGGCGCCCTCCTGCGTGGTCGACTCGAGAATCAGCGAGACACCCGCGCCACCGGGCAGTTCGGTGTAGTTCTCGGTCCACTCCTCGCCGTCGTTCCGCCCGTCGGCCCGGCTGATCACCGCGGCCCCCGACTTCGCAATCTCCGTCATGCCACCCTCCTCGGTCGATCCCGCCCACCGTAACCGCGCCCCCGTTGCTTGCCCACTGCTTTCACGGTGGTGCAGGTTAGTGTCAGCCGTATGCCGTTGTATTCGTTCGAAGGTAAGCGTCCGAACGTTCATCCCGATGCGTGGATCGCGCCGACCGCGACGCTCGTCGGCGACGTGGTCGTCGAGGCTGGGGCGTCGATCTGGTACGGCGCTGTGATCCGCGCCGATCTGGGCACGATCACGATCCGGGCCGGCGCGAACATCCAGGACAACACCGTCATCCACGTCGGCCACAACGGCTGCGAGGTCGGCCCGAACGCGACCGTCGGCCACCAGTGCCTGATCCACGACTGCACCATCGGCGAACAGGCCCTGGTCGGAAACGGCGCCATCGTGCTGGACGGTGCGGTCGTCGGCACACGTTCCCTGGTGGCGGCCGGCTCGACGGTCACACCGGGCGCGGTGATTCCGCCGGAATCGGTCGCCATGGGCAGCCCCGCGAAGAAGATCGTCCCGCTGGAAGGCACCGCGAAACTCTTCGTGGACCACAACGCAGCGGTGTACCACGCGCTCGCGGAACGTCACGCCGCAACCGTCGAAGTCGTCAGCGACTGACCGGATCAGCCAGACGACTGACTCGTACCGCCCGGCCCCTCGGTCAAGCCCCCGTCCCTGGCGTTCAATTCCAGCGTGCCGCAACCGCGGCCGGAGGTTGAGATTGCTGGGAGGGACCGGGAATGACCGAGTTTGTGACCCTGGAGCACGGACAGCTCGCCTGTGACGTGGCCGGTGACGGGCCGCTCGTGGTGCTGTCACACGGGATGGGCACGTCGCGCCAGGACTTCCGTCACCTGGTCGGTCCGCTGGTGACCGCCGGATACCGGGTGGTGAACGTCGACATGCGCGGCCACGGCGAATCGAGCCTCAACTGGCCGTCGGTGACCGGCAAGGCCGCGATCAGCCGTACCGACGTAGCCCGCGACCTGCTCGAGGTCATCCGGCACTTCGGCGGACCGGCCGTGATCGTCGGGCACTCGCTGTCCGGCGGTTCGGCCACCATCGCGGCCGCCGAGGCCCCGGAACTGGTGTCGGCCGTCGTCGAGATCAACCCGTTCACGCTGACTCAGGGCCTCGACTTCGGCGCACTGTTCTCGATCCGCCGGTACCGCCATGGGATGCCGTTGTTGATCGGTACGCAACTGCTGAAGTCGCCCAAGCTGTGGTTCCGCTACCTGAACGGGGTGGCGTACCCGACGAAGCCCGCGGACCACGACAAGTACCTCGCCGACCTGGCGGAGCTGCTGCGGCAGCCCGGGCGGTGGGCCGAGTTCATGAAGACCGGCAAGACGACGCCCGCCGACGCACACGCGCGGACGGCCGAGGTCCGCTGTCCGGCGTTGGTGATCATGGGCTCGGAGGACCCGGACTTCGCCCATCCCGACGCGGAAGGCCGCAGGATCGTGGCCGCACTGCCGACCGGACTCGGCCAGGTCGCCATCGTCGACAAGGGCGGTCACTATCCCCACGCCCAGTTCCCTGCCGAGGTCGCCGCGCTCGTCGTGCCGTTCCTGGATGCCCACAGTACGTCGGAATCGACCAGCAATTGACCGTGCCGACCGGTAGCACGAACTGCGATGATGGCGAGGTGTCGGCGCCTCGCACCATCGTCTTCGTCGTCTTCCAGGGCATGCAGATCTCCGAACTGGCCGGTCCGCTCGATGTGTTCGCGGTGCTGAACAGCATCGCCGAGCGGCCGGCCCACCAGCTGCCCCCGGAGCTCCGCTGGCAGGCATCCGCGGGCGGTTCCGTCACACTGCCGTACCGCTTGCTGACTGCCTCGCCCGGAGGCCGCCCGATCAAGCTCGACGGCGGTATGACGCTGTCGGTCGAGCATTCGCTCCAGGACATCGCCGCAGGCGACGACTTCGACACGCTGATCGTCGTCGGTGGCGATGTCTTCGGACCCGGCGCCGTCGACGTCGTACCGGAATTGCCGGCGCTGGCACGCAAGGCACGACGGGTGACGTCGGTCTGCGCCGGTGCGCTGCTGCTGGCTTCCGCCGGGCTCCTGGACGGCTACCGCGCGACCACGCACTGGGCGACGACCGGCATCCTCGCCGAGCGCTTCCCCCGGGTCACGGTCGAACCGGACCGGATCTACGTACGCGACCGCGACCGCTGGACCTCAGCCGGGATGTCTGCCGGCATCGATCTCGCGCTGGCGCTGGTCGAAGACGATCACGGCCGTGAGGTGGCAGCCATGATCGCTCGGGCGTACGTGGTCTTCGCCCGGCGGCCTGGCGGGCAGACACAGTTCAGCGCACAGTTGCGCGCGCAACCCGCCAAGACGCCCGCCATCCGCTCCGTACAGCAATGGCTGCCCGAGCATCTCGCCGACGATCTCGCGGTAGCCACGCTGGCACGCCGTACGGGCATGAGCGAACGCACCTTCGCCCGCGCCTTCCGCGCCGAAACCGGAGTCACACCGGCCGCCTACATCGAGGACCTACGCGTCGAGGCAGCCCGCCGCCTGCTCGAATCCACCGACCTGACCGTCGGCGCAATAGCCCGCCAAATCGGCTACCGCCACGGCGAAACCCTGCACCGCGTCTTCGCCCGCCGCCTAGGCACCACCCCAGAACGCTACCGCCAACACTTCGCCCTCCCCACCGCCGGCTGAACCCGATCAGCCCCCGCGCGCTCCGCAGGTGCTAGCGGCGGACGCGGTAGCGGAGGTGGGTTGCTTGGGGGGTGTCGATGACGCGGATGATGTCGAGTTCGATCTGGGTCGGTAGGACGTCGAAGAGGCGGTGGCCCTGGCCGAGCAGGAACGGGATCTGGTGGAGCTGGATCTCGTCCAGCACTCCGGCCTCGAGTGCGCGCTGGCCGGTGTAGCCGCCGCGTACCTGCACGTCCTTGTCGCCGGCCGCGGCCTTGGCCTGTTCCATCGCGCTGGCGATCCCGTCGGTGACGTACGTGACCAGCGGATAGCCCCAGCGGGCGGCAGGGCTCGGCGGGCGGTGGCTCGGGACGAAGATCGGTGCGCCGTTGTGGTCGCCGCCCCAGTGATCCATCAGTTCGGCGGTACGCCGGCCGGCGACGACCGCGCCGCACGCGTTCCATTCGTCCAGGAAGTCGCCTTCCGGCCAATTGTGCAACCGGTGGTCGTCGGCACCGCCGAGGTAGTCGTTGAGATCCGCGATGTACCCGTCCAGGGACACCGACATGTCGAGCACCGATAACGACACGGGAACCGCTCCTCTCGTTCGAAGGACTCCAGCCTGTGGTGAAAGCGGTTCTGCCACCAGGACCAATCCGGGGCACGAACACTGGACCAGTTGAAGAGGCGTGCGGAATTCAGCGCCGACCGGCAGGGGTCATGATGCGAGCCCTTGCGATTCACGTCACCCCAGTTGTTCTCGCCACGGCGATCATTTTGCGGCTTGCGGTTTGTCTTCATGGTGAGGCGACAACTGAGGAGTTGGTACACGATGGGGAACACGTACGCGGTCTGCGGGGCTCGGGGGAGGGTCGGCGGGGTCGTCGCGCGGCAACTGCTCGCGGCGGGGCACACGGTGAGGGTCGTGACCCGTGACCCCAACGGGCTCGGTGATCTCGTGGCGCTGGGGGCGCAAGTGCGAGCGGGATCGCTGCGTGACCGCGAACATCTGACCGAGCTCATGCGCGGTGTCGACGCCGTGTTCGTACTCACCCCGGTCGACGTGTCCGCGCCGGACGTCAACGCCGTCCAACGCGCTGTTGTCGACGCCACCGCGGCCGCGATCCGAGACTCGGCGGTGCCGCGCGTCGTCCTCTTGAGTAGTTGGGGAGCCGAGCTCACCGAACCGGTCGGCGGGATCATCGCCTGCCACTGGTTCGAGCAGGTACTCGACGAAATCGACGGCCTGCACAGGGTCCACCTGCGGCCGGTTTGGTTCATGGAGAACTTTCTGTGGAACATCGCGCTGATCAAGTCCGTGGGCATCAACGGGTCCACAGTCGGTGCTGACAAACCGATTCCCGCCATCGCCACGCCTGACATCGCCGCCGTCGCCGTCGACTACCTGCGTTCGCTGACGTTCGAAGGGCGCACGGTCCACTACCTCAACGGCGCGCGTGACTACACGATGACCGAGGTAACAAGGATTCTCGGCGAGTCGATCGGCCGGCCCGACCTGCGCTACTTCCGCCTCACGGACGACGTACTGCGCAAAGGCATGGTCAACTCCGGTGGTCTGACACCCGACGCGGCTCGGCTCGTCCTGCAGATCAGCGGCGCGATGGACACCGGCATGGTGCACGCCGAACCGCGGTCGCCGCACAACACCACGCCGACCACCCTTGAGCAATTCGCCGAGACCACGTTCGCGCCGATGTACCGTGCCGCACCCGACGCGTCCTGGCGAGACAAGGTAGGCGGCGCACTACTCCGTTCCTACCTGACCGCGAGCCAACGCCGGCCCGCATGACACCCATGCACCTGGTGCAGGACGTCTATTGCGGGAGTCGTTCAAGGATGACGATCGGTATTACGCGCTGCGTGTGACGTTGGTACTCGGCGATATTCGGCCAGAAGGTTGTGTGTGAAACCCACAACCGATCGCGCTCACTTCCTTGTGCGACGGACGCGCCGGCCTGGAAGCGCTCTGGTCCGACCTCGACGGTCACGATCGGGTTGGCGAGCAGATTGTGGTACCACGCGGGATTCTTCGGTGCCCCGAGTTTCGATGCCGCGACGATATAGCGATCGCCGTCGCGCGTGTATCCCATCGGATTGGTGTATGTCGCGCCGGTGCGCGCACCGATTGTGGACAGCAAGAGCGTCGGTGTCCCCTGGAACGGGCCTTCGGCAATTGTCCCGTTGTTGACGCGGAACAGGGCGATCTGTTGCTCGTTGAGTGCGTCCCAGTCGGCACGAGAGAAGGCCTTCCCGGCGGTACTGCTGTACTCGTCGATCTGGGTCTGGCTCAAAGGTTCGAAATCGAACTCGCTCACGACGTTGCCTCGTTTCAGTCGGTGATGATTCCGCCGGTGAGGTTCGCGATCGCGCCGGTCATGGCCGCTGCCTTGGCGGAGGCGAGGAAGGCGGCGAACTCGGCCAGTTCGGCGAGCGAGGTGGGACGTTTACGGTGTCCCGACTGGACGACCTGGGATGCGAACTGTTCCTTCGTGACCCCGTAGACGTCGGCATGGATGCCGAAGACCTCGTCGATCAGCGGCGTTTCCTCCATCCCCGTTGTGATCAGACAGACCGCCCGGACGCCGTACTCGCCGTACTCCACCGACAACTGCCGGGTGAGTGCCTCGAGTGCCGCCCAGGTGGGCCCCATCCCACCAAGCCTCGGCACTGCGGAGCGGCCGGCCTGCGCCGTGTGCATCAAGATCACGCCTGACTGTTGAGCCGCCATGCGGCGTGCGGCAGCGCGGGCGGTGACGAAATGGGCCTTGGTGTAAGTGGTGAGCGGCAGGAGAAAGCTCTCCAGCGACAGGTCCCCGAGCAGGGAACCCTGGACACCGGTCTGTGGGATCCCTATCGCGTTGAACGACACATCCACCGTCGGCACGGTGTCGAGGTGGCTGTCCACCGCCTCGGGGTCGAGTGCATCAACCTCCGCTATCTCAACCGCACCGCCCGCAGCGGCGATTTCCTTGGCGATCGGCTCGAGCGCCGTACGATGCCGGCCGGTGAGGAATACCCGCGCTCCCTCCCGGGCGAAGGTGCGCGCGATCTCGCTGCCGACTGCACCGGCGCTGCCGTACACCACCGCGTTCTTGTTCCTGAGTAGCACGTCCTTGCTCCATTCCGTAGCGGTAAGGCCGGTCGTCATGACGTTCGAACCGACTACCGATACAGACAACCGGCGCTCCGGAAACTCATCGCAAAGCCGCGCCAAACGTGTACGGGGGCCTACAGAAGGAACTCGGCGACATTGTCAGCATTGCCGACAATGCAGTTCTTGTGACCGGCAGCAATCGTGGTACCGACCGGGCGCTGGTAGAAGCGCCCTGCGCCGAGGCGCGAAGCGGGTGTACGCCGCAGATGGCCTACGCAGACGACCGCGTTGCTCCCCTGACGCTGGACGTGACAGACGGCAACCATGTTCGGTGGCCGCCGATCAGGTGGAGGCTCTCGACATGCTCGTGCACAACGCCGGGATCGCGCACTACGGCGACCTGAGTGATCCAGCCGTGGTCGACGAGCACCTCGTCGTGAATCTCTTCGGCACGCACCGCGTGACACAGGCGTTCCTGCCGAAGCTGGCCCGTTCTGCGGGCGCGTTGTACGTGCTGCACGGCTGCCTCGGCAGCCGGTACTTGCGGCACATGGGCTACGCCCCGCGCCCCGACTCCAGCCACGTCGGCCGATTCTTCTTCCAATCGGCTGGCTACGCTCGGTGCCACGTGGATAACTCGCCGACCAGCAGCCTGAGCTGGTCTCATCGCCCGACCGGAGCTCGGCTGGACGACCGTGGTGTCGGTCGTGGTGCAAAATGGTGTCGATCGACAGTGATCACGTGGTGTGGTGCTAGCCGACTGCAAGCAGAAGCGCTGGCAGAAGCTGCTGTAGTCGGTGTCGTTCCTCGTCGTAACGAGACGAGCTGGTCCGCGACTTCCGCGAACGGCCACCGAACGAAGGGCCCTACATGTTCCTGGTCGCCGACGCGTTGACGATGAAAGTCCGCGAAGGCGGCCGGGTGATCAAGATCGCGTTCATGGTCGCCACCGGCGTCCCGGGGTGGTGAGCTCATTGTGCGCGAAGGGACCCTTCACCCAGGCGTGCCAGACATCGTTCTGATAGCCGGCGTGCCCACCGTCGATGAGAATGTCGCCGCCTCGGACCTTGTATGTGATCGACGTGTGATCGCTGTGGCCGTGCATTGCCCGAGCGGGGCAGAAGCGGATGCTGTACGTCGATTCGCTCGCGAAAGGCTTCGTCTGTCCCCCAACCAGACCGGCCAAAGACATGCCCTGCGGAGTACACGCCCACTTGCTCCGAGGGCGGCACGCCGGCGGCGCCACCGGACCCGGCATACTCAAGCGGCGTCCCGGCCACTGCGCCAACAGCGCGCGTCGCGTGGAGATCGTCGTCCCCGGGTCGACGCCGCAGTTTGCAGTACGGTCGCGGCGCGACCCCAGAGCCAGTAGTTGAACTGGGCGTACCCGGTCGACTGCTCGTTGGTCGAACCCTCCGCATCGATCGATGTTGTGACGCCGACGGCGAGGCGGCTCTGAGCGAGTTCAGCCTCAGTTCAGGGCTGTTCAAGGAATTTTCTTGAAAATGAGTGATCGCGCTGTGTTTGAGCAAGAAGGCTATTGAACGGCAGGAGTGGTGATGCCTGAGCTGCCGCAACGGGACCGTGTCGCGGTAGGTGAGCGAAACGGCGTGCGGATCGATGTCGATCAGTTGTCCCGCAGGGTCAGCGTGCGCGGTCGAGAAGAGCTGACGCTGCTCGACGCGGTGTCGTTCGCGGTCCCGGCCGGCGAGCTCGTCGCGATCGTCGGCCCCAGTGGAGCCGGCAAGACGACGCTCTTGGAGGCCGTTGCGGGGGTTGCCCCTGGGAGTTCGGGGTCGGTGCGATTCGACGGCGTGGACTTGTACGGCGATCTCGATGCGTTCCGCAGCGTGCTCGGATACGTTCCACAGGACGACATCATCCATCTCGACTTGCCTCTTGATCGAACGCTTCGGTACGCGGCTCGTCTGCGACTGCCGTCATCGACCTCGGTAGAGGTTGTCGATGCGGCTGTCCGCACTGCGCTCGAGGCCGTGGGCCTGACTGACCAGGCCCACGTCCGGGTTGCCGCCCTCAGCGGTGGACAGCGCAAGCGGGCAAGCATCGCCGTCGAGCTGCTCACCGACCCGCACGTCTTCTTTCTCGATGAGCCGACATCCGGTCTCGACCCGATCACCAGCTCCGAGCTGATCGGTCGTCTGCGCGAGCTGGCCAGCCGCTCGGCGACAGTCGTTTTCACGACGCATTCAGTCGACGACCTACTGGCCTGCGACCGCGTTGTCTGCGTGACCCGCGGTGGGCGACTCGGCTTCGTCGGGACCCTGGACGAGGCGTTCAAGCTGTATGGCGTCGACTCGGCGTCCGAGCTCTACCGGCACCTGACCGATCCGGAAGCCAAGCATCGTCCGGCCGTCACTGCCGGTCTCCGATCGTCAACCGAGGTACCTCGTGCAACGATGCCGAGCCGACGTATCGCAAACGGGCTGACGCAATGGGGTGTACTGACGAGGCGCACGCTCGAGACGCTGGTACGGAATCGCATGACGCTGGCGATTCTGCTCGGGTCTCCAGCGATGGTTATCGGCATGTTCGCCACCCTCTTTGAGTCTGGCGCCTTCGAGTTCGAGAACCCGAGCCCGAGCTCGATGGTCATGATCGGCTTCTGGGTGGTATTCGCCGCGTTCTTCTTCGGCCTCACCTATGGCTTGCTGCAGATCTGTACGGAGCGAGCAATCCTGCGGCGCGAGCATCTGGTCGGCCTGCGACTTGGGGCCTACCTCGCGTCCAAGGTAACGGTTCTTGTGCCGTTCCTCCTGGCGGTCGTCGTCGGAATGCTGGCGGTCCTTCGCCTGCTGGACCGCTTGCCAAGTCGCCCATTGTCGACGTACGCCTCTATCGGGGTGGGTCTTGCGCTGTGCTCGGTCGCGGCTCTGGGACTTGGCCTGCTGACGTCCGCCGGTGTCAGCAACGTTCCTCAGGCGACTCTGGCCCTTCCGATGTTGTGCTTTCCTGCTGTGCTGTTCTCCGGCGCCATTCTTCCGGTGCACCTCATGGCGAAACCCGGGGCGGCCTTCAGTACGGTGATGGTGACCCGCTGGGCGTTCGAGGCCATTGGCCACGACCTCGGGGCTCGCAGGATCCTGGCCGAGGGCGGCTCACCGCTCGGGCCGCCGCTGCTCGACTCGTACGGTAACGCGGGTACACGACCCGTTGGGGCCTACTGGCTGATACTCGCGGCGTTTGCCGTGGTATTCCTGGTTGTCACCTGGGCTGTCCTCGTCCGGACAACTCGCAAGTCGCGTCGCTGATCACGGCCTCGGAGGGGCGTGGAACCAGGCTTTCCAGCGGCGAACCGGTCCCTGGCGTTCGTTGTCGACGTAGTCGTCAATCGAGTCCGCGATCAGGCCGCAGTCACAGAACGACTCGATCTCCTGTCGGGTGAGTGGCCAGGGCATCCGGCCGGTGTCGTCGTCGAGCTCGCGCGCTCCCGCGATGACGAGCAGTCGGCCGCCTGGAGCGACCAGTTGGGCGACCCGGGCAACGGCCTGACTTCGCGCCGCGCCGGTCAGCACCTGAATTGTGAACACCTCGATCACAAGGTCGAAGGCCGCGATCCAGGTCTCCGGCGGTGACAGCAGGTCCGCCGTCACATATCTCACCGTCGAGTGCGGGAAACGCCGTTGAGCGGTGGCAATCGCTGTCGGTGAAATGTCGAAAGCGACCGTGGTGAACCCGAGGGACGCGACGTGTTCGGCGTCGTCGCCGAATCCACAGCCGATGACGATCGCGCGCCCTGTGCCGGTGTGCCGGGCGAGGGCGGAGATCAGGCGCGGAAAGGGTGAGAAATCGGCCCACGGTATGGTCACCGTGCCTTGCTCGGCTGCCGCATACAGCGTTTCGAACCACCCGGTTTCGTCGCCGCGTGCAATGGAGTCCGCGGCAAGTTGCCGAGCGAACGCGCGGTCGGGATCGACCCGCGACATCGCATTCATTCCGGGGTCAGCGGGCTCGGCCACCTCATGCCTCATCCTGGATCGGCCGACCGAAGGTGATGGCGTCGAGCACAGATTTCGGAGTATTCGTGCGAAGCGCCGCGTCGGGACGGACGCCAAGTGCGTCGTTGACGGCGGAGAATGCGAGACGGAGTGCAACGAATACGGTGATCGTGAAGATCTCGGAGTCACTGAAACCGGCGTCGCGTAACGCCTGCACATCTGATGCGCTGGTGTTGTTGGGATCTCGCGCGATATGACGAGCCCAGGTGGCGAGTGCGCGCTCGCTGTTGTTCAGACCTTCGTCGGTGCCTCGGAGGACCGCGGCAGCTGTCTGCGCGTCGCTCGCTTTGGCGAGCTTGTTGCCCCACGCCAACGAGCAGTAGGAGTCACCGAAGACCGGGGCGAAGGCGGAAACAAGAATGAAGCGATGACGAACGCTGAGGTTGGTCGTCGCACTCGTTTGCCGTAGCAGCTTGAACAGGTCCGCCACTGTCGCTGGTTGATAGGCCCAGAGCCGGGAGACGTTCATGACGTAGCCGAGCTCTTCGATGTCTTCGTCGAACATGCGCTGGGCAGCAGGGGTGACGTCCGGAGCTGTGAGGAAGCCGACGTCTTCGTGATCGTCTTGCATGAGAATTCTCCACATCAGAATCAGTCGCGTATGAGCTGTCGGTTAGCTGGAAATTGGCGGGCGGCGGCTTCGGTCGCCTCGATGTCGATAGCGACGCTGAGCTGCTTCTGCAGGTCCACGAACTCGGCAACGGGCGGGTAGCCGGCCAGGCTGCAGGTGAGGTCAAAGATGCTGCGCAGTGCCTGGTCACGCCGGCGCTGGTAGCCGCCCAATGCGCTGCTCTCGTCCGTCTCGCCGCGCAACGTCTCGTCGAGTGCAGTGGCGAGCAGCTCGGCATCGCGGTAGGCGTCGCTCAGTCCATGGCCGGTGACTGCATCGCGGTGGTATCCGGCGTCGCCGACCAGAGCCCAACCGGGGCCATGAGCCGCGCGAACGAAGTTGGGAGTGCGCAGCATGCCTGTGACCGCGGATGTGCGCTGCCCAGCGCGCAGGCGCTCAGCCAGCTCGGGTGCGGTGCGACTCAGCTCGTTCGTGAACGCGTCTTCGCGGGAGGTGGCCTGACGTCGAGCTGCACGGGCTTGCTCGGAGGGACTGCAGACCCAGATGCACGCTTGGCCGTCGTGGGTCGGGAAGACTCCGGTGAGCGCGCGATCGGCGACGATCAGCTCAATGCCGGACCAGGGAAGGCCGGCGTAGTAGGCATATTGAACCGCGCCTGCGTCCCCGCGGTCCTCGATGAGCGCCGCTCCGACCGCGCGAGCAACTCTCGACCGCAGACCGTCCGCGCCGACCACGAAGCGGGCGTCGATCCGAAGCGGTGCACCGGCATTGTTCCGGCCGTAGACACCTGTCGCTCGCCCCGCATCGTCGATGCAGACACCGGTGATGGTCGAACCGAGTCGCACCTCGACCCCCTCGGCGCGTGCTGAGTCAGCGAGGATGGCGTCGAGGATGTAGCGCCGGGGAGCGACAAGCAGGTCGACACCGGCCCGTTCCTTGATCCTCCTGGTCATTGACTCACCGTTGGCAGTGAACGTCACCTGACGGATGGCTGGAGCTCCGCTGTCGAGAACGGGCTGAAGGAGACCCCAGCGGTGCAGTTGCACAACGCCCGTGCGCGCGATCTGGTGCGTGGAGAGCGTGTCAGCGGGGAAGGTGGCTCGGTCGACGAGGACCACGTCATGTCCAAGTCGGGCTAACAGGAGCGCGGTGGCGGCGCCTGCAGCGCGAGCACCGACCACGACGACGTCGTGGCGGCGGTGGTTCCTGGACATGTTGACCAGCCTCCGGTTGACCAGCTTGGTGACGAGACTTTCGAAGACTCGGCAATGGCATCAGCACTGCGTGACGTGCTTCGGCACATCGCTTGCCGCACCATCGTCGATGGCTGCGGTCCACAACTCATCCGTGGGAACTACGGATCTTCGTACGGTCCTCGATTCGGCCTGCCGGGATCGAAGCACAATGGATGTATGACGGGACGCGGAGCTGTGCTGAACCAGCGGCTGATTCGGGCTGGTGTCACCGAACGTGAAGCCGAGGTGCTTTGGTTGGTGGCGGGCCGGCTCCGCAACCGCGAAATGGCTGATCGGCTCCAGGTCTCCGTACGTACGGTCGAGAGCCACATCAGCGCGTTGCTGCGAAAGCTGGAAGTGACTGACCGCGCTGAACTGTCTGAGCTGGCCGCGGAGCTCCGCCGGACGAGTCAGGCCGGCTCGACGCTCCCCGCGCCGTTGACAAACCTCATCGGCCGGCAGGGCGAGACGAGCGAGGTGTCCGCACTCGTTGACGCACACCGACTGGTCACCCTCATCGGTCCTGCCGGAGTCGGTAAGACCAGGCTGGCGCTTCGCGTCGCCTCGGCTCGCGCCGACTCGTTCCGTGACGGCGCCAGGTCCGCCGATCTGGCTCCAGTCGAACCGCAACTCGTCAGCGACACGCTGGCCCGGGTCTTGCACATCGCACCGCAGCCGGGATGGTCGACACGCGACGCCCTGCGCGAGGTACTGGGCGGGATGCATTGCCTGCTGATCGTGGACAACTGCGATCAGGTGATCGCGGAGACCGCCGGGATCATCGCGGATTTGCTGGTTGCTGGTGGGCAGTCGCGGATTCTTGCTACGAGTCGCGAACCACTCGGGGTACCGGGCGAGGTTGTCTACCCGGTGCAGACTCTGTCGGTGCCGACCGAACGCGATGCTTTCCGCGCCGAAGCCGCGAAGGATTTCGATGCGGTCCAGCTGTTCGTCGATCGTGCGGCCGCCGCGTCACCAGGCTTCAGCTTCACCGATTCCGTTGCGCCGGCGGTCGCGACTCTGTGCAAGCGGCTCGACGGGCTTCCGCTGGCGATCGAGCTGGCCGCGTCCCGGGTCCGAAGTTTTGGTGTCGCTGAGCTCGTGGAACACCTGGACCAACGCTTCGAGCTCCTCTCCGCCGGCGCCCGTACTGCTCTACCGCGGCACCGCACGCTGCGCGGCGCGATCGACTGGAGTTACGAGCTGCTCGACGACGAGGAACGGGCTTGCTTTGATCGGCTCGGCGTGTTCCCCGCGGACTTCGACTATGCAGCTGCGCAATCGGTCTGCGATGCGCCGAGCGTGGCCGGAGGGGTGCTTTCGGTCCTGCCGAAGCTGGTGGACAAGTCTCTGGTGTCCAGCGTTGGGCATGGTCGTTACCGCCTGCTTGAGACAGTTCGGATGTATGCGGCCGAACGATTGGCCACGTCGAACGCCCAGCTCGAGGCCAGACAACTGCATGCTGCGCACTACCTCGTTTGGGCGGAGCAAGTCGGTGAGCGATTACGGTCATCAGACCAGCTGGCTTGGCTCGACAGACTGATTGCAGAGCAGCCCAATCTGCGTACGGCGCTAGCCCACTACATCAGCGTTGACGCCCCGGAGCCTGCCTGGCGCTGGATCGCAGCGCTGCAACGATTCTGGGACATCACTGGGCAGCGCCGTGAAGCCCACGACTGGATCCAGCGGGTCCTGGCGATCAGCAGGCCGCCCGCTACTTCGGCGGTCGTTGCTGGGCTCGCCGCGGCCAGCGAGATCCTGCAGCCGGCAGATGCCCAGATCGCCTTCGAACTCGCCAACCAGGCGGCGCAGCTGGCAGCTGGTCTCGACGACATAAGTCGCGCTCGTGCAGCCCGGGCCGTCGGCATGGGATCGTTCTGGCTTCAGCCGGAACTGGTACTGCCGTCCCTGCACGAAGCGTTGGAGAGGTTTGGCAACGATCATCGCTGGGAAACCGCGGTGACACTGCAATGCCTTGCACAAGCTGGGAATGAGCTGGCCGAGGTGCTGAACACGGGACAGCAAAGCGTCGCATTGTTTCGCGAGGTTGGAGACAGTGTGTTTGCGGCGAACACGCTGTTCATCCTGGCGCAACGGTCGATGCAGGCAGGCGTCGCCGACAACGTGCATGAATGGTTGGTGGAAAGTCAGGCCTTGGCCGATGCTGTCGGTAGCGAGCAGGATCAGATGCATGCACTCGTGGGTTTCGCCCAGCTCGCGTGGCTGCAAGCCGATCGTGCGCATGCGACGGAGATCATGGAGAAGTGCTTACCCACGCTACGCCGCCTCGGCGACCAGCGCTGCGCCGGCAGGGCGCTGTACATGCTCGGAGATCATGCGCGTGAACTCGGGCACCTCGCGCGTGCGGAGGACCTTCTGTGCTCGTGCATCGACGCTGTCACGCACGCCGGACAGTCATTCGTCCTCGTCGAGGCACTCGAGGCACTTGCTGCGGTGCTCTTTGCCCAAGGCAATCCGCAACGCGCGGCGATCCTCCTCGGTGCAGCGCACACCGCGCGCGAAGCCGCCAGCGGGCGAACCTGGCGCCTCGAGGTGGCAGACGAGGATCTACGAGGATCGCTGGTTGAGGCGATGGGCAAACTCGCCTTCGAGAATGCCTTCGTAGCAGGCGCGACGATGGGAGCGACAGAAGCGATCGCGCCCCTGCCCGCTGCCAGTAGCAGGAACACGTCAGCCTCAGTGTGAAGTCGCGACGAACGGGTTCGCCGTTGTCGTCAGTCTGCCGTTGGACGGGCTCGTTTGAGCCGGAGCGTCGACGGACCGCGCGCCTCCTTCCGGATCGTCGGTGAGCCGCGGTGCTGCGATGCGCTGGTGTGTTTGACGTCGTACCGCGTGGCACAAGAGGCCCTGACCAACATCCGCCGGGCCTCAGCTACGTCGGTCTGACCGCGGAATGTGGTGGTGTCGACCTCGTCGGTGAACAGGGTGTTCGGCCCCGCGCTACCGGCGGCGACCCACCAGTTGGTGACGTCGACACTCGTGTGCTCGGCGCCCTTGAACGTCCCGTGCGAGCAGCCGGTGAACTGGGCGTCGCCGGTGTTGGTGTTGGTCGCCGGTCGTGGTCGAGTTCGGCCCCGCCGCACCTGACAGCGTTGGGGTTTCGGGCTGGTTGCCGGTTCAGAGTGGTGGGCCGAAGGCGCAGATGACTGGGGTTGCGTGGGCCGGGTCGAGGGCGTTGGCAACCAATTGGGCCACCGACGGGTCGAAGGCGAGGCCGACGTGGCCGACCGGGTCGAGTGGGCAACTGTCCTGGACGTATTCGTTGGTCACGCCGGGCTCTCGGATGAACGAGGTTTCGTGCGGTGTCACGAGGGTGTCGAAGCGGGACGCGATCACGGTGTACCGCACGCCCGGCTGGGCGATCGGGCCCGCGGTCAGCTTCGCGACGGCCGAGCCGCCGACGATGAGTTCGTCGCACGCCGCACAGCCGAACTGTTGCAGCACCTGGTCGACCAGCGGCCCGAGACCAAGGTAGTCGCCCACGCTCACGAGTCCACCGAACGTCGTACCGTGCGTCGGCGGCGCGAGGGCAACCACCCTGCCGACGTGGCCGGCGTATCCGCGAACCTTCGGGCCGTAGATGCTCTGGAAGCCGCCCTCGGAATGCCCGACGATGTCGACCTTCGCGGCTCCGGTCGTCTGCCGGACCCGTTCCACGAAGGCCTCGATCTCCGCCGCGGACCGGGCGATCGAGACGGTGCCACCGACCGGGATCGACGGCGTCGCCTGCCCGTACGTGAGGGTGAAGGCGCAGTAGCCCTTCGCGGCCAAGTACGGACCGAGGTACGAGTAGTTGCCGGGGCCGTTGCCGCCCAGACCGTGCAGCAGAACGAGTGGTTCCGGATGGGCGGCCGACGGCTTGCACGTCCAGTCGTCGAACCCTGAAGAGGTCGCGGCGTTCGCTGTCGTCGCGGTCAGCGAGGTGGCGAGCAGGATTGCGGCGAACAAGCCGGCGCCCGCTCGGCGAAGACGAACCTTCATGACAGCTCCCCGTGAAGTGGATTGCGTGACGGCTATGTCACGGACAGTCGAGCATGATCGCCGGTTATAAACAAGATGTCGTGTTGCTGACAAGAACGATTGGTTATCAACCAGCTGCTTTGGGTAACGTCCAGCGCATGAGTAGGACCATACGGGGTCTCGACGCCGAACAGCGCCGGGCGGAACGACGCGAGCAGTTGCTGGACTCGGCGCTGAGGCTGTTCGCCGCCAACGGCTATCTCGGTACGTCGATCGAGCAGATCTGCAGTACGGCGTACATCGGGACGAAGAGCTTCTACGAGCTGTTCGCGAGCCGCGAGGAGTGCTACCTCGCGCTGCTGCGACGTACCTCCGAACGCCTCGAACAGCAGATGGCCGAGGCCGCCGCGCAGGCGAGCGGGAACGAGCGGCAGGAAGCGCCACGCCTGCTCGCGATCTTCGTTCATGCACTCGTCGACGATCCACGGATCACCAAGGTCACGTTCGGGATGGCGTCCGGCATCTCGGAGTCGGTCGAGCGGCAACGCCGGGCCAATCGCCGCTGGGCCGCCGGCTTCCTCGTCCAGCTCTGGGAGCGGTACGACGGCAAGCAGAAGGAGGAACAGCGCTCCGTACGGCACAGCGTCGCGATCGGGCTCGTCGGCGGCATGTTCGACCTGATCGCGGACTGGCTCCTCGACGCCGACCTGACCGACAAGCAACAGGTCGAAGCCCTCACCGACGACCTCACCGCCTTCTACATCACCGTCCGCCGCGGCCTGTCGACGTAACCGCCGGACCGACGCCGGCGACGCGTCCACGAGGCCAATGACGGCCACCCGTCACCTCAGGCGTCGCGCCGGGCGACCACCACGACCGACAAGGCGAGCGGGATGATCGCGTACGCCGCACAGATCAACAGGCCTTGTCCTGTCGACGGCGAGTTGACGCCGGGAGGCTGGGTGCTGATGAGGGCGTTGCCCGCGGACCACAGGTTCCATTTGCCGGGCCAGGTGGTCCAGCTGGAGAGGTTGGCGGCAACGACCGGGAGGATGAAGACCAGCGCGAACAGGGTGCTGATCGCGCCCGCTGTGTGCCGCATCAGGGCGCCGAGACCGACGCCCAGCAGAGTCAGCGTGAGGAGATAGAAGTCGGCGCCCAGGACCGCGCGGAGTGCTCCCGGCGAGCTGAGCGAGACGCCTAGGTGGGCCTTGTGGAGTCCTGCTTGTGCGACGAAGAAGCAGGCGAGTGAGACGGCGCCGCCGACGACGACCGCGAGCGCCGCTGCGACGCAGGCCTTCGCGGCCACGACGATCGGGCGGCGCGGGACGGCGGTGAACGTCGTACGGATCTGACCGGTGGTGTACTCCGAGCTGACCGCCAGGACGCCGAGGACGCCGAACGCGAGCTGGGCGAAGGCGAGGCCGTCGAAGCTCAGGTTGACCGGGTCGAACGCCAGCTTGTCGGCGGGCGAGAGGTTCGCGTAGTCGGCGGCGCGACCGGTCGAGGAGACCAGCGCACCGGCGACGGACACCGCGGCCGCGGCCAGCAAACTGAGCGGGGTCGACCGGACGGAGCGGAGCTTGGTCCACTCGGAGGCGAGGACGTTGATCATCAGTTGCTCCGGAATTCTGCGTCGGCGAGGTCGAGGTAGGCGTCTTCCAGCGACCGGCCGTCGCGGGTGAGGTCGGCGAGCGCGCTGTCGGCGATCAGCCGGCCGCGACCGATGATCACCAGCTGGTCGGCGACCAGCGCCATCTCGCTCATCAGATGACTCGAGACGAAGACGGTCCGGCCCTCGTCGGCGAGGCTGCGCAACAGGCCGCGGAGCCAGCGGATGCCCTCCGGGTCGAGGCCGTTCATCGGTTCGTCGAGGAGCAGCACGGCGGGGTCACCGAGCAGGGCTGCCGCGATCCCGAGTCGTTGCCGCATGCCGAGTGAGAACCCTGCGACCCGCCGGCGAGCGACCTCGCCCAGTCCGGTCCGCTCGAGCACCTCGCCGACCCGGACCCGGGGGATCCGGGCGGCCTGGGCGACGCACAGCAGATGGTGGTACGCGGACCTGCCGCCGTGTAATCCGTCGGCGTCGAGGAGGGCGCCGACGGCACGCAACGGGTCGCGGAGCACGGCGTACGGCGACCCGTCGACGAGCGCCGTACCGGAATCGGCCCGGTCGAGGCCGAGCAGCAGCCGGAACGTGGTGGACTTGCCGGCACCGTTCGGTCCCAGGAAGGCGGTCACCCGGCCGGGATGCACAGTCAGCGTGAGGTCGTCGACGGCCCGCACCGTCCGGTAGCTCTTGCTGAGGTTGGTCAGTTCGATCATGCCCTCAGCTTCGACTCGGCCGGTCGTCGGCGGCATCTGGCCGAAGACGGATCTGCGACCCGCTACTTCTGTCGGGCGATATCTGTCCGGAGGATGATGACTGCCGCTGCGGTGCGGCCTACCGTCGTGCCCATGGGAGTCCAGTTGACCCGGCCGGTCCGGCTCGTTGTCGTCGAATGGACAGGCGCTGTTCTGTACGGCCTCCTGGCCTGGGGACTGTTCGCACACAAAGGTCAGCTCGCGCCTTCGGTGATCGGGACCGCCGCGGCTGCGGCGGGGCTCGCGCTGGTCCGCCGCCGTCCAGTCTGGTCGGTCGTCTGTTGCCTTGTGGCCTTGATGTTGTCGCCGATCGAGCCGTCGGTCGGATTCATCGCCGTACCGGTGGCCTGTCTGGCGGTCTTCCGGCTGGCGGACCGACGGCGATCGCTGCTCGCGGTCGCGGCCGTCGAGGTCGGCGTGCTCGCGACCGCGCTCCCCGACTTCCGGCAGCGCGGCGGGATCGCGCCGTTCGGGTCGATGGTGCTGGCCGCGTGGATCGTCGGACGGCTGGCGACGCGGTACCGCCGGCAGTCGGAGGAGCTGGTGGTGCAGCAGGAGCGGATGCGGATCGCGCGCGAGCTGCACGACATCGTTGCCCACAGCATGGGAGTGATCACGGTGCAGTCCGGCTACGGGCACGCGGTGATCGACAGCCGGCCGGAGGCGGCGCGCGAAGCGCTGGCGACCATCGAGCAGACCGGGCGACGCACGTTGGCCGAACTCCGCAGTCTTCTCGGGGTGCTCAGGTCCGACGAACAGGTCGAGCTCGCCCCGGCTCCTGGCCTGGCGGAGCTCGAGGAGCTGGTCGCCCGGACCGGTAAGGCGGGCGTACGCGTCGACCTGACCGTCAGCGGTCTATCTCCCGAGCTGCCGGCCGGCGTTCAGCTCTCGGCGTACCGCATCGTCCAGGAGGCACTGACCAACGTCGTGAAGCACGCCGCGGTGCCGGTCGCGTCCGCGTCGGTCGTGTGCCGCGGCCGCGAGTTGGCGGTCGAGGTGGTCGACCACGGCGCCGGGTGCGCCGACGTACCGCGTGCCGGGCACGGGTTGGCGGGGCTGCGCGAACGCGTCGCGCTGTACGGCGGGACGCTGCAGGCGGGACCCCTTCCGGACAAGGGGTTCCGGGTGTCTGCCGTCCTTCCGCTGGCGGAGCCGCGGTGACGATCCGGGTGCTGATCGCGGAGGATCAGCCGCTGGTTCGAGCCGGCCTGGCGGGGATCGTCGAGACCGCGCCGGACCTGACAGTGGTCGGTGAGGCCGGCGACGGGGCGGCCGCGGTCGAGCTGGTGGCGCGGGTGCGACCCGATGTGGTCCTGATGGACATCCGGATGCCCGGCATGGACGGTCTGCAGGCGACCAGGGCGATCACCCGTACCTCGGCCGCGCGGGTCCTGATCCTCACCACGTTCGACCTCGACGAGTACGTGTACGCCGCCTTGCGCGGTGGCGCGAGCGGCTTCCTGCTGAAAGATACGGCGGTGCCTGATCTGCTGGCCGCAGTGCGCGTGATCGCCGCCGGCGACGCATTGCTCGGGCCGTCCGTCACCCGACGGCTGATAGACGAGTTCGTGGGCCGCGCCGAACCGGCCGTACGTCGGCTGCCGCCCATCACCGACCGCGAACGCGAGGTCCTGCTGCTGGTCGCGGGCGGGGCGTCGAACGCCGAGATCGCCGCCGGGTTGCACATCGAGGTCGGTACCGTGAAGACGCATGTCGCCCATCTGCTGACCAAACTCGACGCCCGTGACCGGGTGCAACTTGTGATCCTCGCGTTCCGCGCCGGCATGGTGGAAGCCGGCTGAACCTCGGCTCGCGTGCCGGTCCGCGATCTGTCCGGCCGGTGGCCGGGGTGCTCTGATGGAGCTGTGGGTGACGAGGAGTTCGTCGAGTTCGGTGGGCCGCGGTGGCCGCGCTGGGGGCGGGTCGGCGGGCTGGTGCTGGTGGGGCTTGCGGCTCTGGTGCTAGTGGCTGTTCGGGTCTGGCCGGGGCAGGATTCAACGCAGGCTGTCGTAGCTCCGTGGCCGTCGGCGCAGGGGGCCTGTGCATCGGTGCATGACCTGGCGATCGTGTCGAGCACGCCGCCGAAAGAGCGCACCGGGCTTCGAGTACTCCTGGGTGGGGACCGTGTTCGTACGGTCGACTTCGACGGCGGTCCGGTCGCAACCGTCGGCGCGCTGCGGCCGGGCGAGTTCGGCGACGTCCTGGGGAACGGCTTGGTTGTGACGAGGACCTGTGCGCTGGGAGGATCCCGGATCCTGCGCCTCGGTGACGGCGAGAAGCTCAGTGTTCTCGGTTCGTTGGAGAGCTTGCTGGCCGGCCCCGGTGGTGTGTGGGTGGTGACGTTCCCTCCTGACACCGATCACGGTGACGGCTTCGTCAGGCCATTGGATTCGGATCGTTGGACGCGCCTGCCCGTCGGCTTCACGCCGTACGCGGTCAGCGGTGACGAGCTGGTCGGGCTGCTGGATCCGAGCCAGTCGGGGCCGCCGAGCCGCTTGGTGATCGTCAGCGCGACCACCGGCCGTAAGCTCGCCGATCTCGGACAGGACGCGCAGCCGGTCGCGACCGGGATCGGCCAGATCGTCTGGACAACGGGCTGCGACCCGAGCGGCGGCGGTCCGTGCGATCTCCACCGTCGCCGGCTGCGCACGGGTTCGACGAGCACGTACCGCGTGCCCCGCCCGGTGTGCTGTTCGGGCGTCGTCAGCCCCGACGGAAAGCTGGTCGCGTTCCTGCTCGAGCGGTCCACGGACGACCCCAGGTACGCCGGTCACCCGATGCGGCCGAGCGACATCGCTGTTCTGCAGCTCGACACCGGCCGGCTCGAGATCGTGCCAGGGATCGAACTACCCGCGAAAAGCTCCCCTGGACTGGCGTTCTCGGCCGACGGGCGGTGGTTGGCGATCGCCCTCGACGCAGGCCCGCGCATCCGGCTGCTGGCGTGGCGGCCCGGCCTCCAACTCCCGTACGAAACCGGCCCGATCCCCGGCCAGGTCCTGAGGAACGCAACCGTCGCCGTACTAGCTGGACGGTAAAGGCCCCGAGAGCTCGTCGGAGCCCAACTCCCGCCGGATCGTCGCAACAAGTCGCTCGTACGCCAACTGCCGCCCGCTCTCGTCGCTACGCTCGAAGTCCTCGAGGGCTCGCCGCACAGCATCCGAAGCAATTGCCAGCGCGCGACCGTACTCGCTACCGGAGTCGTAGACGTCGTCCCGGCGCGTCAACTGCCGGTGCGCCCACGCGATCAGGTCGCCGTAGTGGTTGCGGCGCTCGTTGCCGAGGCTGAACGCCTTGCTGAACTCGAGCGTCGAGTCCTGCCGCTCCTGCTCGAGCCGCCGCTGGTTCTCGAACCGCTCGACCTCGAGCTGGCGAGCCTCCTGCGCGGCCTCCGCAGCCACCAGCCGCGACGCCTCCAGCGACTCCCGCGCCTGCTGCCGCTGCTCCGCGGCGGATTCCCGCGCCTGCTGTTTCTGCGCCCGGAACCCGATCAACGCGACGACGACGGCAGCGGCGGCCGAGATCACTCCACCGACCGCGTCGAACCACTGCCGAACGTCGTCCTCGGTCGCCGGCGTGGCGACCGTGATGACGACGACCACTCCGCTCAGAACTCCCAGCACCACGAGAGTCAGCCCCAGGACCTCGAATCCCCTCCGCATCCCACCAGGCTAGAAGAACCGGAGGCCGATCGCTGGACGCCGGCTCGGCCTATGCTGGCCGGCATGATCACGAGTGGGGAAGATGTTCGGGCCGAGCTCGAGCGGCTGCGGGGGAGCATCGACAACATCGACGCGGCGATCGTGTACATCCTGGCGGAGCGGTTCAAGTACACCCAGCAGGTCGGGCGGCTGAAGGCCGAGCACGTGCTGCCGCCGGCCGACGCCGAGCGGGAGGCGAACCAGATCGCGCGGCTGCGGCGGCTGGCCGAGGACGCGAAGCTCGATCCGGCGTTCGCGGAGAAGCTGCTCGGGTTCATCATCAGCGAGGTCATCCGCCACCACGAGCAGATCGCCGCCGACACCGCCAACGGCAACTAGAACGGGCGGCCGCGGGGGATGGTCGGTAGCGTGGGCGGGTGACCCGCCCCGGTGATGCATCGTCCACAGATCCTGCGACCTACGGAGAAGTCTTCGCCGTAGCGGAGTTCAGGTGGCTCTGGTTCGCTCAGTTGGGCTCGGTGGCCGGGGATCAGCTGGCGCGGGTCGCGCTCGCGGTGCTGGTCTTCGACCGGACCGGCTCGGCCGGGTTGTCCGCGGTCACGTACGCCCTGACGTTCCTGCCCGACATCGTCGGCGGACCGTTGCTGGCAGGGCTGGCGGATCGGTACCCACGGCGTCGGCTGATGATCCTGTGCGACATCGGACGGGCCGTACTGGTCGCAGCGATGGCTGTGCCCGGAGCGTCGTTGTGGGTTCTGTGCGTGCTGCTGATCGCCGTGCAGCTGCTGGCCTCCCCGTTCCAGTCGGCGCGGGCCGCGCTGCTGCCTGCGATTCTCACCGGCGACAAGTTCGTCCTGGCGAGCTCGGTCTCGAACATCACCGCCCAGGCGGCGCAGCTGGCCGGGTTCGTCACCGGCGGCACGTTGGTGGCGGCCTTCGGCGCCGGGAACGCCTTGCTCGTGGACGCGGCGACGTTCGCGTTGTCGGCATTGCTGCTCCAGTTCGGCGTCCAGGAGCGCCCGCTGCCCGCGGTGAGCGAGGCGCGCAAGGGTTGGTGGGCCTCGCTGTCGACTGGTGCGCAGCTGGTCTGGAGCGATCGGAAGCTGCGGTACCTGGTCGCGTTCGCCTGTGTGGCAGGGTTCTACGTGAGTATCGAAGGACTCGCCGCGCCGTACGCCGCATCCGTCGGCGGCGGACCCGCCGCGGTCGGGATCCTGCTGGCGGCGAACCCGGCCGGGCAGATGGTCGGGATGATGCTGCTGACCCGTGCGGCACCGGAGCGGCGGCTCACGTTGATGGGTCCGCTGGCCATCGGCTCGTGTGCCCCACTGATCGGCTGCATCGTGCAGCCCGGGTTGTGGGTGACTGTCGGGTTGTGGGTGCTGTCGGGGCTGTGCGCGTCGTACCAGCTGGCTGCGAGCGCGGCGTTCGTACTGAACGTGCCGGACGCGCAGCGCGGGCAGGCGTTCGGCCTGGCCCGCACTGCGCTGATCGTTTCCCAGGGAATAGGTGTCCTGGCCGCCGGGGCCGCGGCGGATCGATGGGCGCCCGCCTTCGTGGTGGCAGCGGCCGGCATCTTCGGCGTTCTGGTAGCGGCGGGAGCGGCGTACGGATATGTGCACGCGACGCGGCAGCCCGCCGGGTGATGGTCACCAGTCGTTGTTCTGCATGGAGGGCGGCCTCCTCTCGCGAATCTGAGGCAGTGACAGGGGTGGCCGTGACATTGCGTGAATGTGGCGGCTACTCTGTGACAAGGACCGACTGTGAGGCGGGGGTCTTGTCATGAGTATCAGGCATCGGCTGGCACAACGTCGCCTGCGCCGGCGCAACGATGATGCCTGGATCCCGTCTCGCTGGGCGCTCTGGAAGCAGCCGCGGATCGTGCTCGGGTACGTGCTGGGCGTCGAGTTCCTGACCGCGATCGTGGTCGTGTCGACGTTCGGCCTGGTCTCGGTGACCGCGAGTGACTGGATCCGGTTCGGTGTGCTGCTGGCCGGATCGGCGATCCACCTGGAGGCCGCGCGCGACATCGAGCGGCTCCGCAAGGTCGGCGCCGAAGGCATCCCGTACGTGAACCTCAAGGGGATGTGGACGTTCGCCGGTGTCCTGCTGCTGCCGCCTCCGATGGCGGTCGCGCTGATCTTCTGTACGTACCTGCATTCCTGGCTGCGGGTGCGGCGGGTTCCGCCGTTCCGGTCCGTGTTCACCGCGACGACCCTGGTGCTGGCCGGTGCCGCGGCTGCCGTCGTACTGGCCGCCATCCGTCCTGGTGTCTATCCGGGCTACCCATCCGGCCCGCTGGGGCTCATCGCGGTGGTCGCGGCCGGATTGGCGTACTGGTTCGTGAACTACGCGCTGATCGTGGGCGCGATCATGCTGTCCAACCCGGACGCGCCCGGCCGGAACGCGGTCGGCCGGCTGTCCGATCAGCTCATCGTCGCCGGCTCGCTGGGGCTCGGCGTCGCCACCGCCGCGCTGCTGCTCAGCCAACCGTGGGCCGTCGCCGTACTGCTGCTGACCATCCTGGGGCTGCACCGGGCGCTGCTGGTCGACCAGTTCCAGACCGAGTCGCGGACGGATCCGAAGACAGGCCTGGCGAACGCGCGGTTCTGGCACGAGATCGCCCGCCGCGAGTTCGCCGGCGCGGAGCGGACGAACTCGCCGCTCGGCGTGCTGTACCTCGACCTCGACCACTTCAAGACCGTCAACGACACGTACGGGCACCTGGCCGGCGACGAAGCGCTCAAGGCCGTCGCCGACCAACTGCGCCACGAGGTCCGCGACGACGACCTCGTCGGGCGGCTCGGCGGCGAGGAGTTCGCGATCCTGCTGCCGCAGACTTCGGCCGACGACACCGCCCTGGCCGCGGAGCGCATCCGCCTTCGGGTGGCCGCGCTCGCGATCACCATCACTACCCCCGGCGGCCCGGTGGTCTGCGACAGCCTCACGTGTTCGATCGGCGCCGCGACGTATCCGCACTCCGGCAGCACCCTCGACGAGCTTCAGATCGCAGCCGACCTGGCGATGTACCAGGCCAAGGACACCGGCCGGAACCGGGTCATCTCGGCGCCCGCGGGCGAGACGGAGTCCTGAACACGAGCCAGCGCAGGGCGCAGTACATGAACACGCCTTCGCTGAGGCCGGCGACGATCCGCGCCAGGTGGTACTCGACGCCGAGCGCCGACAAGCCGGTGCCGAGGCCGAGGATCAGTACGAGATAGTTGACCACGACAACGACCACGTACTTCGCGAACTGCGGCCCGACCGGTGCGTGTGAACGGAAGTTGAACGCCCGGTTGAGAACGTAGCTCAAGGCAAACGCCGTGCTGTACGCGATCGTGATCGCCAGCCACAACGGCAACTGCAC
Organism: Kribbella sp. NPDC004536; assembly: GCF_042873835.1. Lineage (NCBI taxonomy): Bacteria > Bacillati > Actinomycetota > Actinomycetes > Propionibacteriales > Kribbellaceae > Kribbella > Kribbella sp. NPDC004536. The sequence continues at coordinate 125,845 of NZ_JBIALY010000003.1, forward strand.
CCACGACCGCAGCACGGTCAACAACGCGAGATCGACGCAGAACGTGAACCCGTTGATCAGCGCGAACCCGACGAGACTGGCCGGCACGTTCCCCGGCAGTCGCCGAACCACAACACCGGTAAAACCCGCAAAACGCTCGCTGACGGACCTACCCGCCACGTCGGTCGTCGTCGCCACCCCAACAGTGTCCCGACCCACCCAAACCTCACCCCGACCGGGTGCCCGGTTGCGCGGCGGTCGGTGTTGGCGGCGTCAGTCGATCGAGGTGATCCGGTGGTCGGTGGCGTCGAAGGTGAAGGTGTCTCCGGCGTGCAGGCCCTTGATCGCGTCGTACAGCGGGGAGTCCGTGGTCATTCCCTCGTACGTCACGCCGTCGCTCTCGAACGGCGAGCTGATCACGCCGACGACGTAGTGGTTGTCGTCGAGTACGACGATCGCGCCGGGCCGGACCTCGTCCGCCGGGCCGAAGTCGAGCTGCTCGGCCGTCGCGACGGTGCTGTGTTCGCGCTCCTCGACGTGTTCGAACAGGCCGCCGAGATCGCCGGCCTCGTCGGACTGGGACCGCTCGTCGACCGAGACGACGGTGTCCGGATCGAGCCGGGCGGCCGAGTCCTCACGGCCGACCGCGGCGCCGGTCGAGCGCAGATGTGCCTCGAGATGCGCCAGCAGAGCATCCTTGACCCGCAACTTCGCCTTGCTGTCCATCACGCAACCTCTCGTCGACGTCGGCCGGACCCGTACCAGTGTCGCGCACGACGCGTCCGGCCGACGACGCCACCCGGCGGTCAGCCGGCGAGGGTCAGGGAGACGGTGGCCTTGTTGAGGGTGGTGCCGAGGAGTTTGCTGTCCTTCGGGGAACCTGCCGTCGAGAACTCGACGTCGGCGGCGTTCCGGCCGGACCAGCCGACGTACCGGGTGGCGACCCAGCGGGTCGTGCTGCCGCTGCGGTACGTGTAGACGACGGTGCTCGCGCGCAGCGGACCCTGTCCGGTGGTCGACTTCATGGTCACGGTCGACGTACCGACGATGTGCAGGCCGCGCGTGTTCTTCAGCGACTTGATCTTCTGGTTCAGCGCGGTGATCGTGCCCAGGTTCGGGTTGTACGCCGTGTTGATCCGGATCATCCGGTTGTGCGCACTGTCGTCGAACCGCGCGTGCCAGATCGACAGCTGGACGGCCTTCCAGGTCGCCGGCAGGACGGCGCTCGCGTGGTAGCCCTCGCTGGAGTGGTTGAAGTACCGCAGCTTGTACGTCACGGTCGCGCTGTTGCTGGCTGCAACGGACTGCGTCGCCGCGTGGCTCGGCAGCGCGCCGCCGAGTAAGAGTGCACCCGCACCGGCCAGCGCTGCGACACCGGTAACGAACCGCTTCATCATGTGTTTCCCCCAGGATTCTGTGCGGCTCCTTGTTGAGCGGCACAACCAGTGAGACACCGTGAAGGGGTGAAAGGTTGGGCACGAATTCCAGGTTGTTGACCACTGACAGTGCTGACTACATACTGCTTTCACCGCCAGTCGGCGGGCTGTGGGGGCAGCTGGGGATTCATGCCAGATTCATGGGGAACTTTCATGGGGAACAAGGGGGGCACGCTATGCATGCCTGGAAGTTGATTCGCGCTGTGCTGATCACGGGAATCATCGGGACGTCGCTGGCGGTGCCGGCGGTCGCGTCGGCGGACGACCCGCCGACCAGCACGGTGGTCGTCAGCCAGACGACTCTGAGTCCAGGGGACACCTTCACCGTCACCCAGACGGTCTACAACAACCAGGCCTTCACCGCTGTGGCCGGCAAGGCGACGCTGTACGTCCCGGGGGCAAATCTGCCCGACTGGCTCGAGATCGTCAGTTGCCCTGAGGCAACGGCGGGTTGCGGGGTCTACAACGGCGAGGAGTTCCGTGCCGGGTTCGGCGACGTCGGGCCGGGCGAGAGCCGGACGGTGACGTGGACGTTGCGGGTGAAGGACAATGCGCCGCTGGGGTCGTTCGTCCTGTGGCACGTGTTCCTCGGCGACAACTACGGATACCCGGCGTACGCAGGCCCGACCCTGACGGTCGTGCCGCTGGCGGCCGACGTCGCGGTGTCGCTGACCGCGTCGGTCAAGACGCTGGTGACCGCGCGGATCACGTACACGATCACGGTCAAGAACAACGGGCCGCGCGACGCGTCCGGGATCCGGGTCGTCGGCACCTATCCGGCCGGGCTGGTCTGGGCGGGTTCGACCTGTGCGCGGGTCGGTACGACGCGATCGGTCAACTGCGACATCGCGTCGCTGGCGGTCGGCGCGAGTACGACCCGCACGCTGACGGTGGACACCACGCTGCTCACGGTCGGCTCGCTGACCGCGACCGCGCAGCGGACGGCGAGCTCGCCGGACGACCCGGTGGCGTCGAACGACAAGGCCAGCCGCACCTGCACGGCGCTGACCGGGCTGGTCGTGCGCTGCTGATCACCACCTGACACACCAACTGAATCACCGAAGACGGCCGGCGGCCGCGGGTTCTCGAGTCCCCGCGGCCGCCGGCTTCTGTTTGTGTCTTGCGTTGAGGGGTGGCAGAGGTTTACGGTCCGGGTTAACGTTTAAGTGAGTGTTAGTGAGCACTTCTTCGAAACTTGGAGCAACTATGATCAGTCGGCGGCGGTTTCTGCAGGTGACCGGGGCAGCCATCGGCGCCTCGACGCTGGCGGCCTGCGGGGACGGTGGAGCCTCGGGCGGGGGTGCGAAGGCGTCGAGCGAGCTCAAGCTGCCGACGTACAAACCGTTCGAAGGCCTGCACCCGGATCTCCCCGGGGCCGAGTCGGGCCTGGAGCCCGGGTTCCTGAAGTTCCCGGCGGACGCGGTGTCGAGCGTGAAGGCGCCGCCGCTGAAGAACGCGGTGACCGCGCTCACCGAGACGTTCGCGACCCCGCCGCCACCGATGGGCAGCAACCCGATGTGGCAGGCCCTGAACCAGGCGCTCGGCGCGGACCTGAAGCTGACCATCACCGACCCGGGCTACCCGGAGAAGTTCGCCACGCTGCTCGCCAGCGACTCGCTGCCGGACCTGATGTGGCTGCCGCCGAACCAGGGCATCCCGAACATCGGCCCGATGCTCGAGGCGAAGTTCCAGGACCTGACCAAGTACCTGTCCGGCGACGCCGTCCTGGAGTACCCGAACCTGGCCGCGCTGAAGCCGGCGTCCTGGCGGACGGCCGTTGTCAACGGCAAGATCTGGGGCGCGCCGATCCCGTCCACGCCGTTCGGCCAGGTGATGATGGGCAACCCGAAGACCTGGCAGAAGGTGGGCGGGCTGCAGTGCTCGACGGCCGACGAGTTCTTTGCCAAGTGCAAGGAGCTGACCAACGGTACGAACTACGCGCTCGAGCCGGCCATCATCAACATGCTGCACATGTTCGGCGAGTGGTTCGGCGCCCCGAACTCGTGGCGGGTGAACCAGGACCGGTCGCTGACCCACCTGTACGAGACCGACAACTACAAGGCCGCCGTCGAGTACGCCGCCAAGCTCTGGGCCGCGAAGGTGTTCTACCCGGACCTCAACCTGGCCGACGCGACGCCGAAGACCGTGAACGGGCAGATCGCCGCGCAGGTCGTGGTCGGCCCGCGGGCGACCGCCGACTTCCGCAACCTCGACCCGACGCTGTTCGTGGACACGATGATCCCGTTCGGCCACGACGGCAAGGCGAAGCCGACGTACGACATGGGCTACGGCACGGTCGGGTTCACGCCGTTCAAGAAGACCGACGAGGGCCGGATCCGCGAGCTGCTGGCGCTGATGGACTACCTGTCGGCGCCGTTCGGCACCAAGGAGTACCTGATCAAGAACTTCGGCGTCGAGGGCCAGCAGTACACGCTGGACGCGCAGAAGAACCCGGTGCTGACCAAGGCCGGCAACCAGCAGGCGCCCGGTCTGGTCAGCGCGCTGCAGATCATGAACTCGCCGGAGAGCGTGATCTTCAACCCCGCGTTCCCTTCCGACACGCAGAAGATCTACGAGACCGAGCAGAAGCTCCTGAAGTACGCGATGCGCAACCCGACCGCGGGCACGTACTCGGACACGTCGAGCAAGGTCGGCCCGAAGCTGACGTCGGCGTTCCGGGACACGATCGTCGACATCGTCACCGGCCGGCAGAAGATGGACGCGTACGACGCGGCGCTGAAGCGCTGGAAGTCCGGCGGCGGTGACAAGATGCGCGACGAGTTCGCCGCCGTACTGCCTGCCAGCGTGCCGGTGTCCTGATGCTGAAGCAGAACTCGTCGAAGCGGCAGGCCAGGAACGGCCTGCCGCTGAAGGCGAAGTGGGCCCGGGACTGGCAGATGGTGCTGCTGATGATCCCCGGTGTGCTGTTCCTGCTGGTGTTCTTCTACCTGCCGGTGATCGGCAACGTGGTCGCGTTCCAGGACTTCCAGCCGTACCTCGGGATCATGCACAGCGAGTGGAACGGCCTGCAGAACTTCGTCAACCTCTACGACAACCCGGACTTCTGGGACGCGCTGCGGAACACGCTGCTGCTGGCCGGCGTGCAGTTGCTGCTGTTCTTCCCGGTACCGATCGGGCTCGCGCTGATCGTCGACTCGCTGGTCAGCAACCGTTTCCGGAAATGGTTCCAGACGATCGCCTACCTGCCGCACTTCCTGTCCTGGGTGCTGGTCGTGACGCTGTTCCAGCAGTCGCTGGGCGGGGCCGGGTTCGTGAACAACCTGCTCCGGCAGGCCGGCCTGTCTGCGATCCCGTTCATGACCAACCCGGACACCTTCCCGCTGCTGGTCGTCGCGCAGCTGATCTGGAAGGACGCCGGCTGGGCGATGATCATCTTCCTCGCGGCGCTGACCACTATCGACGTCTCGCTGTACGAGGCGGCCGCGGCGGACGGTGCCGGGCGCTGGCGGCGGATGTGGCACATCACGCTGCCGTCGCTGCGGACCGTCATCGTGCTGCTGCTGATCCTGCGGATCGGCGACATCCTCAGCGTCGGGTTCGAGCAGTTCATCCTGCAACGCGACTCGGTCGGCCCGGGCGCCGCCGAAGTACTGGACACGTTCACGTACTACGCGGGTGTGGTCGGTGGTGACTGGAGCAGCGGCGCCGCGGCCGGTCTCGCCAAGGGTGTCGTCGGAGCACTCCTCTTGTGGGGCGCGAACTCCCTGGCGCACCGCCTCGGCGAACCCGGGATCTTCCAGAAACGAGGGGCGTCATGAGACCTGTCTGGAAGGAGAACCCATCTCCTGGGTACCAGGCAATCAAAGCAGTCATCTTGGGCGGCTTTGCGCTCGTCATCGTCATCCCGATCCTCGTCGTGATCTCGACGTCGCTGGCCAGCGATCGCGACATCATCAACGCGGGCGGGTATGTGTTGTGGCCGTCGCACCCGACCTTCAAGGCGTACCAGACGCTCTTCTCCGGCGGGCTGATGGGCCGGGCGATTCTCGTCAGCGTGTTCGTCACGGTCGTCGGTACGGCGATCGCGCTGGCGGTGACGATCGCGCTCGCGTACGCGACCTCGCGACCCGTGCTGTTCGGGCGGCCGGTGTTGTTGATGGTGCTGTTCACGTTGCTGTTCGCGCCCGGCATCATCCCGATGTTCCTGGTGGTGAAGCAGCTCGGGTTGCTGGACAGCCTGTGGTCGCTGATCCTGCCGGGCGCACTCGGAGCGTTCAACTTCGTTGTCCTGCGGACGTTCTTCATGAACGTGCCGGGTGAGCTGCTGGAAAGCGCGCGGATCGACGGCGCCAGCGACTTCACCATCCTGCGCCGGATCGTCATGCCGCTGTCGAAGGCGGTGATCGCGGTCGTCGGGCTGTTCTACGCGGTCGGGTTCTGGAACGCGTTCTTCAACGCGCTGCTGTACCTGAACGACACGTCGAAGTGGCCGGTGCAGGTGATCCTGCGGACGTACGTCCTGCAGGGCAAATCGCTGTCCGCGGACCAGCTCGGCGTGCACCCGCCGCCACAGCCGCAGTCCCTCCAGATGGCGGTCGTGGTCGTCGCCCTGGTACCGATCGCAATGGTCTACCCGTTCCTCCAACGCCACTTCACCAAGGGCGTCATCACGGGTGCGGTCAAGGGCTAGGGCATAAGCTCGGTTCATGTCCTCACCTTTGGCCGAACGGCCGACGCTGCGGATGGTGGCGAAGGAGGCCGGTGTCTCGGTCGCGACCGTGTCCTATGTGCTCTCCGGACGGCACCGCAGCCACACGATCAAGGACTCGACCGCGGACCGGGTCCGCGAGGCCGCGTCGCGCCTGGGTTACCGACGCAACGACGCGGCCCGCGCGATCCGGACCGGGAAGTCGGATCTGGTCCTGCTGTCGCTGACCGTGCTGGCGGACCCGTGGTCGCAGGCGGTCGCGGCGACGGTCAGTACGGCGGTGACCCCGCTCGGCAAGACCGCGCTGATCGTGGCCGACGGCGACTGGCGGACCGTGCTGTCGAACCGGACGCCGGACGTGATCTTCATCGACAGCATCCCGGACCCTTCGCAGGCCGAGGAGCTCGCCGCGTTCGCCGCACAGGGCGTACAGATCGTCGTGTTCAGCGAAACCCTGGAGCCACAGGGCTTCGACGTGATCCGCTCCGGCGCCGAGCCGCGCTGCCACCTCGCCGTGGAGCACCTGCTCGAACACCACGACCGGGTCGGCGCGCTCACCTCCCGGACGACGGGGTTCGCCCGCTTCGACGCGTACGTCAACACGCTCCGCGCGGCCGGCAAGCCGATCGACAGCGATCAGGTCGAGGTGTTCGAGCAGCACCCGGAGGGCGCGTACCGGGCCGCGATGGCGTTGCTGTCCAAGCCCGACCGGCCGACCGCGCTGTACTGCACGACCGACTTCGCCGCGATCGCCGCGGTCCGGGCGGCGCACCGGCTGCGGATCGACGTACCGCGGGACCTCGCGATCGTCGGGGTCGGCAACACGCCCGAGGGCGAGACGCTGGACCCGTCGCTGTCCACCGTCGGACCGGTCGGCTTCAATGAAGCGCTCGCGCGGATCATCGTCGGGCGGTTGACGGATCGCGAGGGCGCTCCGGGCGAAGTGTTCGATTTCCCCTGGCAACTGATCGTCCGGGAGTCTTCTTGAGTCAGCCCAACGTCGTACTGATCTGTGTCGACGAGTGGCGGGGCGACGCGTTGTCGTGCGCCGGTCATCCGTACGTCGAGACGCCGCATCTGGACGAGCTGGCGCGGAACGGGGTGCGGTTCAGCCGCGGGTACTCCGCGACGCCGACGTGCGTGCCGGCCCGGGTCGCGTTGTTCACCGGGCAGTCGCAGGAGCGGCACGGGCGGGTCGGGTACACCGACGGGGTGCCGTTCGACATCGCGCATCCGGTGACGGTGCAGGGCGAGTTCCGGCGGGCCGGGTACCACACGCAGGCGATCGGGAAGATGCACGTGTGGCCGGAGCGGGCGCGGCTCGGGTTCGACGACGTCGTACTGCACGACGGGTTCCTGCACCACTCGCGGCGGGTGCACCGGCAGCAGTTCGGGTTCTTCGACGACTATGTGCCGTGGTTGCGCAGGCAGCCCGGGGTGTCGCCTGACGCGGAGTACTTCGACCATGGTGTGAACTGCAACTCGGTGGTCGCGCGGCCGTGGGACAAGGCGGAGTCGTTGCACCCGACGTCGTGGGTGGGGACTTCTACGATCGACTGGTTGTACCGGCGGGATCCGACGCGGCCGTTCTTCTTGTACCTGTCGTTCCATCGGCCGCATCCGCCGTACGATCCGCCGGCGTGGGCGTTCGACCGGTACGCCTCGTTGCCGCCGTACTCCCAGGTGCTTGGCGACTGGGAGGCGGACTGGGACGAGTTCCGGCGGGACGGGGACTACCAGGCGTCGATCGGGGACCTGCCGGATCACGTAGTGCATCGGGCGCGGGCCGGGTACTACGGGTTGATGGCGCAGATCGACCTGCAGGTCAACCGGATCCGCGAGGCGCTGGTCGACTTCGGGGTGTACGACGACACGATCATCGCGTTCACGTCCGACCACGGCGAGATGATGGGCGACCACCGGATGTTCCGGAAGTCCGTACCGTACGAAGGGTCGGCGCGGGTGCCGTTCATCGTGGCGGATCGTGCTTCGGCCGGTGGTGCTGTTCGTGGTGGCGTGGTTGACCAGGTGGTCGAGTTGCGGGACCTGATGCCGACGTTGCTGGACCTGGCGGGCGTGCCGGTGCCGCCGTCGGTGGACGGGGTGTCGCTGGCGCCGTTCCTGCGGGGGTCGGAAGTACCGGTGCGCGAGTGGTTGCACGGGGAGCATCTGCACTTCGATCAGTCGTTGCAGTGGGTGACCGACGGGAAGATCAAGTACGTGTGGGGTTCGGGGCGCGGCGTGGAGCAGCTGTTCGACCTCGAGGAGGATCCGGGGGAGCTGCACAATCTGGTGGCGGCGCGGCCGGATCTGCGAGATCTTTGGCGTGCGCGGCTGATCCAGGACCTGACCGGCCGCGAGGAAGGTTTCGTCGCCGGCGGCGAGCTGGTGACGGGCCGCCCGGTCACTCCGATCCTCAACCACACCAGGGAAAAACTTGCTCAAGCCATCGGGTGACGGTTGGGTACCGGTCGAGGTCGGCGAGTCCGACACGACGGTCTACCGCCGCGGAGACGTCTATGCCAAATGTTGCGCTCCGTCCGGCGTAGCCGAACTGTCCGCCGAACGCGACCGAATCAGCTGGTTGTCCGGGACTGGCTTGCCCGGAGCAACTGTTGTGGACTGGCTGGAGTCGGTCGAAGGTGGGTGCCTGCTGACTACTGCGGTGCCTGGTGTGGCTGGGGATCTGCTTCCTGCTGGCTCGCATGGGCGGGCGATGCGTAGTCTCGGGCGGGTTCTTCGGGAGTTGCATTCGTTGGAGAACTGTCCGTTCGAGCGGCCTTTGGGGGACGTGATCAGCTCGGCGGCGGACGTCGTACGGCGGGGTGCTGTCAACCCGGACTTCCTGACCGACGAGTGGCGGAAGGTTGCCCCGGAGGAGCTGCTCGCGGAGGTAGTTGCCGAGAGCACCTACGTGGAGAAGGTGCTGGAACCCGTCGTCTGCCACGGCGACGCCTGCCTGCCCAACATCTTCTTCGATCCGGACACCCTGGAGGTGACCGGCCTGATCGACCTCGGACGGCTGGGGATCGCCGACCGGTACGCCGACCTCGCGCTCACCACGATCCAGCTGCACGACGAGTGGTCCGCGGACCCGGCGCCGTTCCTCGAGGCGTACGGCGTACCCGACCCGGACCCGCGCCGCCTGCACTTCTTCCGGCTCCTCGATCCCTTGACCTGGGGCTGAACATGACCGCGGTCGAGATCGTCGCGCTCACCGTATCCAGCCGGCACGCCTTCGAGGGCCGTCCGGACGACGGGCCGCGCCCGGACCCGGAGCCGGTCGCCCGGACAGAGGTCGAGGTACGCGCCGGCCTCGGCATCGTCGGCGACCGGTACTACGGCCAGGCGATCCACCAGAACGCCGCCGTCACCCTCATCGACGAGGCCTCCCTCGACGAAGTGGTCCGCGTACTCGGCCTGCCCGCGCCGCTCGACCCGCACCTGACCCGCCGCAACATCACCCTCCGCGGCTTCCCGATCGACGAACTCGCCGCCCGCCGAACCCCCGACGGCACCCGCGTCCCCGGCCGCCGCTTCACCCTCGGCGGCATCACCTTCCAGGCCAACCGCCCCGCGAACCCGTGCGCCTGGATGGACAAGGTCCTCGCCCCCGGCGCCATGAAAGCCCTCCGCAACCACGGCGGCATCCGCGCCACCCCACTCACCTCAGGCATCCTCCGCCTAGGCCCCACCGACCTCACTCTTGTACCGAAGAACGGGTAGTACCCCCACTTCACCCGCCACCCTCACGCTCCGAGCACCGCCGAAACGCCACCACTACCCGTTCGTCGGTACACCGGCAGCCTCGCGGACATCCCCACCTCGACAGACGATGCCGCGACCAGCTTGTCCGCGAGCAGATACGCACCCGCGATTCCCAGCGAAGCGCCCTGACGGACAGCAACGACACCGCACCACACGCGTCACCCACGAGCACCACCCGCCCCGAACTCCACCGCGGCATCACCACCTGCGCAACCTGGTCCGGACACAACGCCAGCGCCTGCGGCACCACCCACCCCAGGCCCTCGTACGCCGACCTGATCGCGGCCCGGGTAGCTGCCGGTACGCCGGGATCCGCCGTACGCTGCACCGCGAACGACGACGCCGTGTGAAACCCGAGAAACCTGACGTACGACGACCCGAACACCTCCCGTCGTACGGCGGAATGGATGCCGTCGGCACCGCGAGAACAGCCCGGGCACAAGACCCGGGCTGGGCGAGACCTACTTGCGGCCGAACTTCCACCACTTCGGTTTGTTCATCTTGATCTCGTCCGGCTCCATCGGCGGTGGGACCGGTGGCCGCGACTCCTCGGTGAGGAAGTTGCCCGACTCGGTGTCGTACGGGGTGACGCCGAGCTTGCGGCTGATCTCCATCACGATCGGGATCGACCGCGGACCGTCGTTCAGGTAGAACGTGATGTCGCGGACCTCGACACCCTTGCCGATCGTCATCTCGACATCGAAGTCAGCACTCCGCAACGCCAGCCACGAAGGCTTGCTGGTGTCGACGTCCGGCACCACCTCCCGAACCGCCGCCACCACATCGGTCGCCGTCCCCACTGAAGGCGGCTCGTAATCCACCGGCATGTCGTCGAGGCGACGTACGCCTCCTGGTCCGCGCACCGCATACACAGCCCAACTCATACCCCCAGCATGCCAGGCGCACAGAGCTCCCACAGGGTAGCGGGGGGAAAAGGGGGTGTGGGGAGAATTTTGGTGCGGGAGGGTTGGGGGATGGTTGAGCTTGATCCGGTGATTCGGGCGTTCTACAGGGATCGGTATGCCGAGGACGAGCGGCTGGTGGTGCGGGGGCACGGGCGGCTCGAGTTCCTGCGGACGCAGGAGTTGTTGCGGCGGTGGTTGCCGCCTGGGGCCGTCGTGCTGGACGTTGGAGGTGCGACCGGCGTGCATGCGCGCTGGCTGGCGGGTGACGGGCACCAGGTGACGTTGGTGGATCCCGTACCGGAGCATGTCGCGGCGGCCGCCGCGGTCGGAGGTTTCGCGGCCGAGGTCGGCGATGCGCGGGCGTTGCGGCAGGCGGACGCGAGCGTGGACGTGACCTTGTTGCTCGGGCCGCTGTACCACCTGGTCGATCCGGCGGATCGTGCGCTGGCGCTCGCGGAGGCGGTACGAGTGACCCGGCCCGGCGGTGTGGTCGTCGCGGCCGGGATCAGTCGGTACGGCGGGTTGCTCGAGGCGGGCAGCAACGGGGCGTTGACCGACGACAACGTGCACCTGTTCACCGAGGCGTTCGCGTCCGGCGCGATCGACGGGTCGTACGGCTTCACGGTCGCGTACTTCCACCACGCCGACGAGCTGGCCGGCGAACTCACCACCGCCGGCCTGCAGGACGTCGACGTACTCGGCGTCGAAGGCCCGGCCGCGAACATCCTCCAGAACGCCGCGCCGGAGAACATCGACAACCTGCTCCCGTCCGCGGTCCTCTTCGCGCGCCTCGTCGAGTCCGACCCGAATCTCCGCGCCGGAAGCCCGCACTTCCTCGCCTACGGTCGGGTAGCCGGCTGACCGCGTTCCGTGACAGCGGTCGCGAAACGATGTCAATAGCTGCAATCCGGTTCTCCGAATGGCGGTCCAGGCCGTAATATCAGCCGGCGGCCGGCACTGGGGGTGTTCCGGCCATTCTGTTGGGGACCGGCCTTCGTCCGGTACTGGGGAGAAGCGGAAGAACATGGCGGACAAGCCGGCACCGAAGCCTGGTCATTTCCTACCCGGGGGCGACGGTGACCAGGGCGCGGCAGAGGCCGAAACCCGGAATCCAGGTGCCGCGGCACCGTTGGCGGCACCCACACCACGGCTCGGCGGCGACCGGGACGCGGTCCAGCCGCAGCTCGCGGGTAGCCGGCTCGACTCCCGCCGTACGACGCTGTCCGGCACGCGGCTCGGCCCGCCGCCCGCGGAAGACCGGGCGGCCGCGGCGTACCGCGAGGTGTTCCGTCCCGAACCGATCCCGTTCGTACCGAAGAAGCGCTCGAAAGGCCTCGTCGCACTGATCGTCGTCGCCGTACTGCTCGCCGTCGGCGGCGGCGTGACGTTCGTGCTCAAGGTCCTGCCGAAGTTCGACGACTACGTCGCGAACCCGATGGGTACGCCGTCGGTGCGGCCGAGCGACGGAGCGACGGCCACCACCGGCCCGGTCGCGAAGGGCACGCCGGACGCGGACATCGTCGGCAAGAACGCGATCTACAGTGCTGGGAAGCTGCCGGTGGTGAAGTGCCAGGAGCCCGCGTTCCGCCCGACCTCCAAGGAGAACGTGCGCTCGTACTACCAGGCACTGACCGCATGTATGGACAAGGCCTGGGAGCCGATCGTCACCAAGGCCGGGTTCACGTTCCGCTCGCCGCGGCTGATCGTCTTCGACGACGGCGAGGAGACTGCGTGCGGCGTACAGCAGAACCTCGCGCTGTACTGCCAGGACGACCAGGGCGGCAGCGTCACGATGCCGTGGCAGAAGATCGTCGAGAACTACCCGAAGCACAAGGCGGAGACCCGCGCCGAGATGGCGCAGACCTTCAGTTTCGTGTACGGCGTCCATGTGCAGAACCTGACCGGGATGGCCGAGGCCGCCGACAACCTCGCCGACACCGCCGCGAACAAGACCGCCGAACTGGAGGTCCACCGGCGGGCCGCGCTGCAGGCGTCGTGCTTCGGGGCGGTGTTCTTCGGTGCCGCGCAGGCGAGCTTCCCGCTCCGCGGCGAACTGCTCGCGCAGTGGAACGACCTGGTCAAGCGCAGCGGCGACGAGAAGTCCAAGGACAAGACCCGCGACCACGGCTCCACCAAGAGCGTCACGCTGTGGATGAACCAGGGCTTCGCGACAACCAACCCCGGGGCCTGCAACACTTTCGTGGCCGCATCCGCCAAGGTGAGCTGACCCCAGATGGGAACGATCGATGCCTGACTCCGACGACGGCGTACCGAAGCCGGGCCACTTCAGCACCGGGGAGCCCGCGCCGGGCAGCCGGCCGCTGACCCTGCGCAGCGCCCAGCCCGCCGGCCTCGGCAAGGCACGCTCGATCGGGTTCGACGACTCGTCCGCCCGCCGCAAGGCGCGTCCGCTCCCGACCGACCCAGGGACCGAGAGCGAGTACAGCGGCCCGCCCGCGGCGCCGCTCACCGCGCCGCCCCCGACCCTGCTGACCGGCACGCGCCGCCCCGGCGGCCCCCGTACCTCCGGCTGGCACGCGAACCCGTCCCGCGCCGGCGCCCAGTTCACCTCGGAGCCCCCGCCGCTCAAACCACCCCGCCAGTCCTCACGCTTGGTCGTCGCGGGCCTGTCCGTCCTGGTGGTGGTCATGCTGACCGCCGCGAGCATCGGCGGCTTCAAACTGGTCAACTCGTACGGCGTCCAACGCCCCCTCTCCCAGCCATCGGTCAAAAAGTCCCAGGCCCCCATCCCAGTACCCCCCGACCCAACCGTCACGGTCACGGTCCAGGGAATCCCGGACATGGTCCGCCTGCAGCAGAACAAGATCTACACCTCCGGCCAGGTGGTGTCGGTCAGCTGCAAGGAGCCGGACATCAAGCCGAACTCGCAGTCCGCGATCCTGCGCTACTACCAGGCGCTGCTGCCCTGCCTGAACAAGGCCTGGGAGCCGATCGTGACGAAGGCCGGGTACGACTTCCGCTCGCCGAAGGTCAAGCTGCAGACCAGCCAGGTCACCGACGACCAGGACTGCACCGGCGAGTCGAACACGGCGTACTACTGCAGCGAGGACGAGAGCATCAACATCAGCTGGAAGAAGGACCTCCAGTACTACCGGGACGAGCCGGTGGCCGCCCGGGTGTGGATGCTCGACACGATGGCGCACGAGTACGGGCACCACGTCCAGCAGATGACCGAGATGATCACCGCCTCGTTCTCCCGCGAAGGCTGGACGAACTCGAAGGCGATGAAGCTCGAGTGGGCCCGCCGCCGCGAACTGCAGGCCACCTGTTTCGGTGCCGCGTTCCTCGGCGCGAACAAGAAGTCCCTCGGCCTGACCGGCGACAAGCTGGCGAAGTGGGAGTGGGAGGTCCAGCACTCCGGCGACGAGTACAACCCGAAGAAGATCCGCGACCACGGCTCCCGCAAGAACAACTGGGCGTGGTCCGGCCCCGCTTTCACCACCGCAAACCCCAAGTCCTGTAACACCTTCACAGCCCCACCCGCCAAGGTCAGCTGATGCCCCGCTGGGCGATGGTGACGGCGCTCCTCGTACTGACGGCAACCGCCTGCGCCACCACCGCACCGGCAGCCGTGCCCACACCGACGCCGGCCGCGTCGGCAACTCGGACGCCGACTCCGCCGCCGGCTCCACGCCGTACGAAGGTGGTGCCGCCGGTCGCCGCGCCATCTCCGACACCCGAGCCGCTCCTGGTCGCGAACGGCCTCTACGCGGCCGGTACGATGCGCGCGGTCCGATGCACCCTGCCCGACGTCGTACCGACGAACGGCGCCGGAGTACTCCGCTACGCCCGGACCCTGGTCGGCTGCTTGAACAGCGCCTGGGCGCCGCTTTTCCCGCGCGCCGATGCTGTGTTCATGCCGGCCCGACTCGTCGCCTTGGGGACGGGGGACTGTGACCGGCAGGACGACGTCTTCCATCGTGGTGCCTACTACGCAACCGGCAAGTCAACCATCTGTCTCGACGGCCGTACGTTCGCCGCCGAGTCGGACCGAGACTGGCGAACGGTCCAGCTGCAGCACACCGTCGCTCATGAGTACGGCCATCACCTCCAGACACTGACTGGAATCATGACGACCTACGACCTGGGCCAACTGCAGACCGCGTCCAGCGATCTCGAGCGCAACCGCCGCATGGAGCTACAGGCCAGTTGTCTGGCGGCCGTGTTCATGGGGATACACAAGAATGCGCTGGGGCTCAGCGGCAGCAGGCTCGATTAGTTCGAGTACTACGTCAGCACGGCCGGCGACGAGAATGCGCCGAAGTTGCCGCGGGACCACGGTTCTCGCAAGAGCCACGCCTACTGGAGTAACCAAGGATTCCGCGGTGGGAGTGCAGGCTCCTGCAACACGTTCACGGCGCGACCACCGAAGGTCAGCTGATGTCTCGTCGGGTCTTGGTTGTGTTGTTCGTAGTCTTCGCGGCTACTGCCTGCACACCCACTGCTCCAGCTGCCGTCTCCACACCGACCGCGACCCCTACACCCACCCCTGTTCCGAGCCCGTCGGCGGTATCTCCCACGCGGAGTTCACCGTCGTACGAGTCTTTGGACGATATCTATCTCCTCCACAGCAAGGTCTACTCGGCGGGGCGGGTGCCTGCTGTGGCGTGCAAGTTGCCGGACAGCCCGCTGGTGACGCGGAAGGACGTACGGGAGTACGCGACCGCAGTACTGCCCTGTCTCGAGCGTGCCTGGAAACCGGTGGTGGAGCGGTCGGACGTCGTCTACGAGCCGACGAAGGTGTACGTCGTCGACGATGGTGACCGTACGGCCTGTGGGCCGTTCGACGAGGACGGCGCGGACGCGTTCTACTGCGACGGCAACGACGCCATCTACCTGGGGTGGAAGGACCATGTCGCGGACGAGGACTACGACAAGGTGTGGGCGCAGACGTACTTGGAGTTCGTGATGGCGCACGAGTACGGGCACCACGTGCAGCAGTTGGTCGCGATCTCGCAGTACTACGACGAGCGCTGGGATCGGACCAAGGGTGCCGCGCAGCTCGAGCAGACCCGCCGCCACGAGCTCCAGGCAACCTGCTTCGCCGCGGCCTTCCTCGGCGCGAACCAGGAAACCCTGAACCTCCACGGCGAACGCCTGTCCGCCTACCACGACGCGGCGTACGTCGGCGACGAGGAGGACCCGTCGACCCCACGCGACCACGGCTCCAGCAAGAGCAGCACGTACTGGTCCGACAAGGCCTTCACCGCCAAGTCACCCGCAGCGTGCAACACGTGGGCCGCCCCATCAAAACGGGTCAGCTGAGCTTGAGTTTGAAGCCTTCGTGGGTGTTTTCGAAGCCCAGGTTGCTGTAGAAGCGGTGGGCTTCGGTGCGGGACTTGTCCGAGGTGAGTTGGACGAGGGTGCAGCCGCGGGTGCGGGATTCCTCGACGGCCCAGTTGATCAGCCTGCTGCCGAGGCCGGAGCCGCGCGCGGGCGCGGCGACCCGGACGGCTTCGATCAGGCCGCGGGTGGAGCCGCGGCGGGACAGGCCGGGGATGATCGTCAGCTGCAGCGTGCCGATCACCTCGTCGTTGCGTTCGGCAACCACGAGGAGCTGGTTGGGGTCGGCGTCGATCTGTTCGAAGGCAGCCAGGTACGGCGTCAGGTCGGCGGTGGACTCCCGGGTCGCGCCGAGCTGGTCGTCGGCGATCATCGTGACGATCGGGCCGACGTCGGCGGCGGTGGCGCGGCGGATGACGAGCTCGTTCATGCGCCCAGGATCGCAAACACCTGAAGCGGTTCAGTCTTCGGGGTAAGGCGCGAACTGCGACGACGGTGATTGCCTTACGCAAACACCTTTCGTTGGACGCCTCGCCGGGTTGCGTTGTTTGCCTCAGGCATCAAGGGGTACGAGTCATACTGGACACCACTGCATCCGCCCGTGCCGGGGTTGGGGCAGTCATGCGCCGACAGCGGATGCGGGCCAGGTCTGAAAGGTTATCCGATGTCAGCGTTAGCTATCGATTTCACCCAGCCGTTCGAGGATGCCTTCAGCAAGCTGCTGTCGTTCATCCCGAACCTGCTGGGCGGCCTGGTCATCCTGGTGATCGGGTACTTCGTCGCCAAGGTGCTCGGCAAGCTCGTCGGCAAGCTCCTCGGCCGGGTCGGCTTCGACCACTGGATGGAACGGGCCGGCGTGTCCGGGATCCTGCAACGGTCGGGCACGGGGCTGACCGCTTCGGCAGTACTGGGCAAGGTCGTGTTCTGGTTCGTGTTCCTGATCAGCTTCACGATGTTCGCCTCCGCGCTCGGCGTGCCGGAGATCTCGAACTTCATGAGCGACATGCTCGGCTACATCCCGCGGATCTTCGCCGCGATCGTGATCGTTTGCCTGGCGGCGCTGTTCGCGAACTTCCTGGCCGCGATCATCCGCGGTGCCACCGGCAACGAGACCCTGGCCAAGGTGGCCCGGTACGCCGTTCTCGTGTACGCCGCGTTCGCCGCGCTGACCCAGCTCGGGGTGGCGGTCCAGCTGACCGGTAACACCCTGCTGATCGTTCTCGCGGGCGCTGCGCTTGCTCTCGGCCTCGCTTTCGGTCTCGGGGGCCGCGAGATGGCCGGCCGTGCACTGGGCAACCTGTTCGACAAGGACAAGATGGTCAAGCCGGCCGGCCAGAACGGCACCATGGACAACGGCACGACGGCCGCCTACCCGACCCAGGGCAACTACCAGGGCAACTACGAAGGCGGCTACCAGCAGCCCACCCAGCCCGAACAACACCCCGCAACCCACAGCGCCGGCTGGTCCAACGGCACCCCCCAGAACGGCAACTGGCAACAGGGCCAGTAGAACCCCTACCGGCGGGCGGCAATCCGAACCGGGTTGCCGCCCGTCACCTGTGTTCAGTCCTGGTCGGTGTCGGGGCCGGCTCGGCGGACGTCTTCTACTTTGGTCATGGCGGCGCGGAGGTCGGTGAGCCAGGTTTCGCTGTGCTGGGCGACGAGTTTGACGCACCAGCCGAGGGCGTCGCTGCGGGAGCGGGCCACGCCGGCGTCGACGAGGGTGTCGAGGACCTGGCGTTCGGGCTGACGCAGGCGGGTCATCACCGGCGCGGACAGCGAGGTGAAGACGGTCCTGGTCTCGCCGCAGCGCACGCCCCAGGCGACCTTACGGCGGGCGGCGTGTTCGAGTTCGCGGGCAATCTCGATCCGGCGTTCGCGGGTGTCCTCGCGGAACTGCTTGATCCGGCCGTCCTCGGCGGCGGAGCGCTCCGCCGCGCTCACGTCCTGGTTCTGCTCGGGTGCGGGGATCCGGCCGACGATCAGGATCTCGTCCCGGTCGATCGACAGCTCGGTCTCACCGTCGAACCAGTCGCCGGGCAACCGCCCGGTCAGCCAGCCCCGCACCTTCTCATGCTCGGTCTGTGTACTCATGTAATCATGATTACACCCAAGCAGTTCGAGCTCAAGTAATCAGTGGTACTGCACGGTGTACGCCGCGTGCGCGTCGCCCTGTGACAGGCCGACGTTGGACACGCCGATCACCAGGGTGTGCCGGGTGACGTCGTTCCGGTAGGTGACGTACGTCGTACCGGCCGCACCTTCCGTGGCGATCCGCGTCCAGTGCGAGCCACCCACGGCGGCCACCTTGTGCAGGCTGCGCACCGCGGCCGGTGTCGCGTAGTACGCCGTCCACTTGGCGTCGCCACGGCCCCAGGCCCGGACCAGGTTGTCCGACCACTGCACCGCGTTCCACGCCTTCGGCTCGTTGCTGAACTTGGCGGTGTACGCCGCGTGCCAGCCGTTGCCCGCGCGCAGACCGACGTTCTGTACGCCGATCGTGAGGTTCCCGCCGCGTGCGTCGTCGTGGTACGTCACATAGATCGTCCCGGCGGCTCCTTCGGTGGAGACGCGGCGCCAGTGGATCCCGCCCGGCGACGCCTGCCCGAAGAGCGTGCGTGACGTGGCGGTCGAGGCATAGCAGTTCGCGGTCGCCGTGTTGCCGCTGCCCCAGGCGCGGACGAGCCGGTCGGCGTACGTCGTAGCGGAAACGCCCGCCACCGAACCCGCACAGGCGGCGGCGCTGGCGGGTGTGGCGCCGGCGAGGACGAGCGGTGCGGTGACCGCAAGTGCCGTCGTGGCGCCAAGACTCATGATCCTTCGAATCATCATCGACCTCCCGAGTGGATGTGGTCCTACTTGTGGGACGCCAGATCCGACCCGGGAGTTTGCCGCCGACGCCGCTGCAACATGCTTGCAATATCAAGCGGCGGGCGGTGGTGCGAATGCTGCGCGTAACCGTTCCTGAGCCGTCGTTCCCGCCGCGGTGTGATCAAGCCCGAGCAAAGCGGCACCAACCACCGGCGGTACGTCGACCACCCGCGGCACCGCCTTCGGTGCGACCTCGGCGAGCAACCGCGAGACCCGTTCGAGCAGAACGGAGTGCCCTGCCGTCAGGACGCCACCGCCGAGTACGACGGTGACGCGCTCGTCCAGCAGGTCGAGGCGCCGCAACGCGCTCGACGCCATCGCGACGATCTCCTCGGCCTGTTGCTGAACGATGCCCAGGGCAACGGTGTCGCCGGCCGCCGCGACCTGGAACAGCACCGGTCCGGCTTCGAGTTGACGCTCGATCGGAAACTCGCCGAAGTGGAACGCCTCGATCACCGCATTCAAGGAAGGCTTGCCGTAGTGGGCGGGCAGTGCCGTTACCAACGCGGTCGCCGGCCCCCGCCCGTCCTCCGCGCGCGATGCCGACCAGAACGCCTCCTCGGCGAGCTGCGCACCGCCTCCCCAGTCGCCGGTCACCTTCCCCAGCGCCGGGAAGCGTGCGGTACGCCCGTCAGGCAGCATGCCCGAGCAGTTGATGCCCGCACCGCACACGACAGCCACACCACGCGGCTCGTCCACTCCTGAACGCAGCAGCGCGAACGTGTCGTTGGTGACGTACACGGACTCTGCCCAGCCACGTTCTTCGAAGACCCTGGTCAGCTCTTCGACCTCAACGGGTAGGTCGGCGTTCGCCAGGCACGCCGACACCTGCTGCACGAGCGGTACGTTGCCAACCCGCAAGCCGGCTGCTGCGGCCGCGGCCCGAACCAATGGCTCCAGCCCGTCCACCGCGAGGTCTGCACCGAGCTTCTGCGGTTCGAACCCGCCGCCACGTGCCGTACCGAGCACTGTGCCGTCCGCGGCGACCAGTGCGACGTCGGTCTTGCTGTTGCCGGCGTCGAAGGCGAGTACGCCGCCAGGGACTAGCGCGCCCACGGGAGGTACGCCTTGTTGTGTGCGAGCAGCTTGTCCGTCAGCTCCTGTGCCGTAGAGATCTGCCCGACCAGCGGATGCGCCAGCAGTGCCTGGAACACCCTGTCTGCTCCACCCTTCACGGCCGCCTGTAGCGCCAGGTCTTCGTACGCCGTCACATGTGCGACCAGTCCGGCATACAGGGGCTCCAGCGGGGAGACAGGCTCAGGCGTCGCGCCCGTAGCGTTGACCGTGGCTGGTACTTCGATGACTGCGTCGTCCGCGAGGAACGGGAACGTCCCGTTGTTGAGGGTGTTGACCACCTGTACGTCGCCGGTGTTGTTGAGCAAAGACGAGGCGAGAGCGACCGCTGCCTCGGAGTAGTACGCGCCGCCACGCTGTTCGAGCAGTGCGGGCTTCTCGTCGAGCTTCGGGTCCGCGTACAGCTCCAGCAGCTCTTTCTCGAGTGCCGCGACCTCGGCCGCTCTCGACGGCTTGTGGAGCAGCTCTTGCACCACAGCGTCGTGCTGGTAGTAGTAGCGAAGGTAGTACGACGGTACGACGCCGAGCTGCTGTACTACGTCCGCCGGAAGGTGGAGGTCGTCCGAGATGTCCGTGAGGTGCTTGTCGAGCAGCTGAGGCAGCATGTCCTCGCCGTTGACGTGTACTGCGCGCGCCCAGGTGAGGTGGTTCAATCCGACGTGGTCGAGCGCCACCTGGTCCGGCGTAACCCCCAGCAGCGCGGCGAACCGGCGCTGGAACCCGATCGCGACGTTGCACAGTCCGACGGCCTTGTGCCCGTGTGAGAGCAACGCCCGCGTCACGATGCCGACCGGGTTGGTGAAGTCGATGATCCACGCGTCCGGGTTGGTACGCCGTACGCGCTCTGCGATGTCGAGTACTACCGGTACCGTCCGCAACGCCTTGGCGAGGCCGCCGGCTCCTGTGGTCTCCTGGCCGACGCAGCCGCACTCAAGCGGCCACGTCTCGTCCTCGTTGCGCGCAGCCTGTCCACCGACGCGCAGCTGCAGCAGTACGGCGTCCGCGCCGTCGATGCCGGCATCCAGATCGGAGGTGGTGATCACCCGGCCCGCATGCCCTTGTTTGGCGAAGATGCGCCGGGCCAGGCCACCGACCAGCTCCAGCCGGTCGGCCACTGGGTCTACCAGCACCAGCTCCGATACGGGCAACGTGTCGCGGAGCCGGGCGAACCCGTCGACAAGCTCCGGCGTGTACGTGGATCCGCCACCAACGACTGTGAGTTTCACGCTGCACGCTCCTACTAGGTGATCGGTGGACCCGCGGTGTCGAAGACCTCGTCGCGGGTGGTGCTCAGTGCGGACTGCAGTGCTCCGGAGAGCACGGGGTCGGTGCTGATCGCGGTCATCAACAGCTGCGGGCGCGGTACGGCGAGCTCGGCGAGCTCGTCCTGGACCAGCCCGCGCAGGCGTTCGCCGCCTGCGGTGATGACGCCACCCGCCAGCACGATCAGCTCCGGGTCGACGACCGCGACGATCGCCGCCAGGCCGACCGCGAGCCGGTGCGCGAACTCGTTCAGTACGGCGTCGCCGGCGCCCTCGGTCTGCAGCGCGACCGCGATCGCGGCGTCCGCCGTCCGGGCCTTGAGGCCGTGTTCGCGCGCCAGTTCGAGGACAGGTTCGCCACCGGCCAGCTCCTGGAAGCCGCCGGCGTTGTTGCGGCCGACGTTGCGGATCAGCGGCGTACCCGGCAGCGGCAGGAACGCGACCTCGCCGGCGCCGCCGGTCGCGCCGCGGTGCAGCCGGCCGTTGATGACGATCGCCGCGCCGATGCCTTCCTCGCCCCAGAGCAGTACGAAGTTGTCGTGCTCCCGGGCATGGCCGATCCGCTGCTCGGCGACCGCGGCCAGGTTGACGTCGTTCTCCACCTCGAGCGGGACGGCGACCGCCGCCGCCAGCTCCTCGAGCAGGTGCGGGGCGTGCCACCCGGGCAGGTGGGTCGCGTACCGCAGCCGGCCGGTCGTCGGGTCGAAACCACCCGGCGTACCGATCGAGACCCGGCGCAGGCGGTCACGGCTCAGGCCCGCCTCGCCGGCCGCGCCCTCGAGTGCCTTCACCACCCGGTCGACCGTGCCTTTGGCGCTGCGGCCCGGGGTGGCCAGCTCGTACCGGCCGACGACCTTCCCGGTCAGGTCTGCGACCGCGGCCCGGATCCGCGTCGGCGTGACGTCCAGCCCGGCGACGTACGCGATCTCGCCGTTGATCTCGTACAGCTGCGCGTTCGGCCCCGGACGGCCCGCGGTGGTCCCGCTCGGGCGCACCAGGTGGGCCGCCTCCAGCCGCGCCAGCAGCTGCGACGCGGTCGGTTTGGACAGCCCGGTCAGGTTGCCCAGCGTGGTCCGGGAGAGCGGGCCCTGGCTGAGCAGCAGGTCCAGGGCGGCGCGGTCGTTCATCGCGCGCAGCAGGCGCGGCGTTCCGGGTGTCGTTGCCATGAGCCAACCCTGCCTCCCTTCGCCGCCCGCGGGTACTCGCCGCGCTGAATCGCGAGACTGTTAGGAAAGTTTCCTATTATCGCGAGACCGTACGGCGGAAGTGACGCGGGTGTCAACGCCTGCAGGGGGGACGGGTACGGCTACGCCTGGTCGGCCAGGAGGGCGAACGACACCAGCCAGTGCGTGGACATGAAGTCCCCGTCGGTCACCGTCGGCAGCACGGCCTCCATCTGACGATCAGCCGCGGCCAGTAGTACATCTCCGACGTAAGGAAGCGCCGGAGCGATCGTCCGCAGCTGCCAGGCGCGCGACAGCGCCAGTCCACCCAGGTGTGCCAGCTGGCCGTCCCCCGAGTCGTCAGTCACCGGCACGTCCAGCAGATGCTGATGCGCGTCCGCGCCGAGCCCTGGCAGGAACGCCGTCAACCAGTCGGCGAACTCGGTCGAAGGCAGCACCCGCCGCATCAACTCCGCCTCGGTCAACGCAGGCGACAAGAAGTCGGTTCCGGACGGTTCGAAGCGTGTGTCGTACGCCGTGTCCGCGCCGTACCACTCCAGCGCCCGCAGCCGGATCGCCTCGACCACATCCGGCCGGCCGAGCTCGTCGTACGCCTCGTGCAACAACGCCAACGCGAAAGCGGAGTTGAGATGTACGCCGTGCCGCACCGGGTAGACCTGCTTCGGCAGCCACGCCAGTACTAGGTCCGCGATCACGTCACCCAGCGGTGTGAGCGCATCAGCCCACTGCGCCTTGCGGGCTGCTGCGACGAGCATGGCCGCCCACGCCCACCCGTACGGGCGTTCGTACGACGGCCGTGCCCGCAGATAGTCCGCCTCGACAGCGATCGTCTCTGGTGTCAGCCGCTGGTTCAGCAGGTCGACGGGACGCTGCCCGACCTCCTCTGGTGCCAGCGTCAGCAGCTGGACCAAGGACCACTGCATGTGCGCGCTGGAGTGCCAGTCGTACGAACCGTGGAACGCCGGGTGCAGACGGTCCGGCGTCACGTCGACGTCGTCCGGACCGGTCGACGCGTGCTGCGTCGCGTACGGGTAGGTGGTGTCGAGTACCTGACAGGCGATGTCGGCCCAAGCGGCGGCGAACTTCATGAGGCTCCCTTAGAACGCGAAGACGTACATCAGGACGATGTTGCAGGCCAGCAAGGGGATCGCGGTCGGGATCTGGGCCTTGATCGGGCCGTACTGGTCCTTCATCTCGAGCAGCGCCGCCGGGACCAGGTTGAAGTTGGCGGCCATCGGCGTACACAGCGTGCCGCAGAAGCCGGCCAGCATCCCGATCGCGAACACGACCGCCGGCGTGCCGTGGAACTGCTGCACCAGCAGCGGCCAGCCGACCGCGGCCGTCATCACCGGGAACGCCGCGAACGCGTTGCCCATGATGATCGTGAAGATCGCCATCCCGATGCAGTACAGCGCGACCGCCGCGATCAGCGAGCCCTTCGGGATCAGGTGGTTGGTGACGTGACCGACGGCCTTGCCGACGCCTGAAGCGGTGAACAGCAGGCCGAGGGTGGCCAGCATCTGCGGCAGGATCGCGGCCCAGCCGATGTGCTCCAGCAGCCGCCGGCCTTCGTGCAGCGGGGCGGCCGGATCCTTCGGCCGGAACAGCACCAGGCCGACGATCAGCGCCAGGACCGACGCGACGCCGAGGCCGATGATCGTCGCCGAGCCGGTCTCCAGCAGCAGCTTGCCGTTGCCCAGTTTCACCTTGGCCAGCCAGGCGCCGAAGATCGCCGCGACGACCGGGATCACCAGTGCCGGCAGGAACAGCTTGTTGCCGAACTTGTTCGCGAAGTGCTCCCGCTCGGCGGGGGACGTCGTACGTTCCTGGCCGCGCGCCGGGAAGCCGAAACCGGCCAGCGCCGCGATCGCGATCACCGCGATGCCGAGCGCCCAGGCCGGCGCCTGCTTGTGGACGACGAACGTGCCGTAGCCGAACGACAACCCGAGCAGGCCCCAGAACGCGGCGCTGCCGAGCCGCTTCGGGTTGCCGCGGTCGTTGACGACCTGCAGCGCGATCAGCACGAAGAGGATCCCGCACAGCCAGTAGAACCACTCGACCTTGATCATCGCGCGGCCTCCTTGGCCTCGAGGTCCGCCTCGGCCGCGAGCTTGTCCAGCTGGCGGTCGAGCAGCCACAACCGGGTGCCGTGGATGAGCAGCGCGCAGATACCGGTCGGGATCGCCCAGACCGCGATGTCGATCGCCTCGAGCTTCAGGCCGTACGTGGTGTCGACGAAGCCGGTGATCAG
The DNA here is from genome assembly GCF_042873835.1 of Kribbella sp. NPDC004536. Taxonomy (NCBI): domain Bacteria; kingdom Bacillati; phylum Actinomycetota; class Actinomycetes; order Propionibacteriales; family Kribbellaceae; genus Kribbella; species Kribbella sp. NPDC004536. The sequence continues at coordinate 150,548 of NZ_JBIALY010000003.1, forward strand.
CAGGATCGAGCCGATCGCGACGAAGATGTCCTCACCGAAGAAGACCCCGACCGTGTCGGCGCTGGCCGCGAAGCCCTTGATCTTCTCCTGCATCTTCTCCGGCAGCTTGCCGTACTTGCGCTCGGCGGCGCCGGCGGCCATCGGGTGGATCAGCGGGCGGACCGCCTGCGCGTACCCGCCGATGCTGGTCAGGCCGACGGCCGCGGTGCCCTGCCGGATCACCATGTACAGCGCGAGCAGCCGGCCGGTGGTCAGCACCTTGAGCTTGCTGATCAGCTTGCGGGCCTGGTGCTGCAGGCCGTAGCGCTCGATCAGCCCGATGACGGGCAGCGTGACGATGAAGACGGTGACGGACCGGCTACCGGCGAAGCCGTTGCCGAACGCATCCAGGATCTTGACCGGAGACAGGCCGCCGATCAGCCCGGCCACGATCCCGGCCGCCGTGACGACCAGCATCGAGTTGATCCGGAGCGCGAACCCGACGACCACCACCGCGATGGCGAGCAGAACCCACATGGTTCCTCCCGGGGAGAGGGCGATTCCGCTCACCATAGGAGATTGTTGAACGATCCTGCAATGGATCATTCGAACAAATTCTCCACCGGCTGCACCGCGACGATTCCTGCGGCCACTGCGGCAAGCCGCGGATCAACCGTGACCAGGGCGTCCGCCTGTAGCCGGGTGACATCGAGATACTCCGCGTCCCGGAGCGTGTCCCAGTCCTGCTCGCGGGCGATCTTCGACGCGGTCCACCGGGACACCCGGTCGCCGAGCGCGCGGAGCTTCACCTCGGTCATCCGGGTGTGCAGCTGCCGCGCCTGCTGCTCGGTGCGCGTGCCCAGACGTACGTCGTGCAGCAGTTGTTCGAGCGCTTCCGAGCGGATCGCCACGGGCGCCACCAGCTGATGGTGTGTGGCGACGGTCAGCTCACCGTCGGCCAGGTGGAGGAGGGTGGGTGCATCGATCACGTAGCGCGTCATGCACCTCAGACTGCACTAAGGAAGGCGCCAGTCCACCGGTTCGGCGCCTTGGTCTGTTAGGAGGGTGTTGACGCGGCTGAAGGGGCGGGAGCCGAAGAAGCCGCGGTCGGCGGACATGGGGCTCGGGTGGGCGCTTTCGACGTACGGTGTGCTGCCCAGCATGGGCTTGAGGGTCTGGGCGTCGCGGCCCCACAGGATCGCAACCAGTGGGCCGCCGCGGTTCACCAGTGCGTGGATTGCCTGCTCGGTGACGGACTCCCAGCCCTTGCCGCGGTGTGCGCCGGACTTCCCGGGCTGCACTGTGAGCACCCTGTTGAGCATCAGTACGCCCTGGTCGGCCCACGGCGTCAGGTCACCGTTCGACGGCGCCGGTACGCCGACGTCCGCCATGAGCTCGCGGTAGATGTTCTGCAGGCTGCGCGGGATCGGCCGTACGTCGGGAGCGACCGAGAAGCTGAGCCCTACCGGGTGGCCGGGCGTCGGGTACGGGTCCTGGCCGACGACGAGCACCTTCACCTGCGCGAGCGGCCGGTGGAACGCACGCAGTACGTTCTCGCCGGCCGGGAGGTAGGCGCGACCCGCGGCGATCTCTCCGCGCAGGAACTCACCCATCTGCGTCACTGTGTTCTCGACCGGGGCCAACGCCTCGGCCCAGTCCGGCGCCACCAGATCCGCCAACGTCTTAGGACTCACCCGCCACAGTCTTGCAGTCCTGCGGCCCGCGCTGCACCCCGGGGCGCCCCTTCTGATCCGGATCAGGAGAAATTCAGCCGTCACACTAACTTATGTGTGGCTCGACGGGGGACATGCTCATCTGAATCAGATACCCACGTCGGAGGGCATTGGAAGCGAAGACGGAGGTTTCATGCAACATTGGAGGATTTCGATTAAAATCAGGGCGGTAGTTGTCGCGGCGCTTGCGGCATTGATTGCTTGTGTGGTTGGGGCTGGGGGTGCACACGCTGCTACAGGCCCGGTGTCGATGCGTTTCGAGCACAGTCAGTTGTGTTTGCATATCATCCCGTCGGGGTATACCGATCAAAATCGCGCGATCCAGGCTGGGTGCACTTATAATCCGTTCAGCCGCTTTACTATGTGGTACGACCAGGATACGGATGCGTGGGCATTTCGCGTCGAAGACAACAACAAGTGCCTCGCTCCCGAAGGCAGTAGCTCGGCTGACCGTGTACGCATTGCACAGCAGTATTGTGTCTGGGGCAACCTCACGCTCCGTCAGGAGTGGCGGTTGGTACCGGTCGACAATGGCTACGAGGTGGTGAATGCTGCCACTGGCAAGTGCATGGACGTTGAAGGCGACTACACGAATGCCGGGGCGCGCGTCTGGCAGTACACCTGCGATGGTGGCGCCAATCAGCAGGTGACCTTACCGATAATCGTCTGAGCACCTCACCGGCGCGTTGCGTCACCGGCCACAGTCGCGCAGTCCTGCGGTTCGCTTGGATCCCGGGTTGTTGCCTGTTGTTCGCGTGTCGATCAAACGCTGGTCTTGCTACGGACTGTACAAAGGATGCGGCCCCGCAAAGGTATGAGCTTGCGGGGCCTTTGCTATGTCGCCAGTCGGCGTAGGGCGGATACGTAGCGCCTGGCTGCGTAGTGCTGGGCCTTGCGGGTGACGGGGCCGCCGAGACGTGCGTACCAGGCGGCTCCGCGGCTGTAGGCGCGGATCGTGGCGTACACGGCGTCACCGTCGCGCGTGACGAGGAAGGACTCTTCCCCGGACTCAGGATGTCCCTCCAGCGTTCCGTACGCGAAACCGATCCGGTCCGGCTCGTCAGCAGTCCAGACGACCCGGCAAGGGACAGGCAGCCCTACGCGGCTCTGCAGTCGCCTGCTGAGAATGCCGAGCCCGAGCATGGCCAACGTGTTGGTACCAACGCGAGGAGGCGTGTCCGTCGCGGTCATAGCCAACCCAGCAACCCGCTGCATCCGCCACGCGAGCAACGCATCACCCGCCCGCCGAAACACCTCGTCCCCACGCCCGATCAGCTCCCGGTACTCCAGCCGGTGCATCCCAGGCGGAGTCTCGTCGTAATGCGTACACCCCACCTCGTCGTAGGTGAGAGCCAACCCGGCCAGGTCGTCGAGGTTCAACTGCTCTTCAGCCCGCTCGTGTTGTCGTTCTTGATGGCGTCGAAGAGGGCCTTGGCCTTGGTGGTGTCCCATTTGACGGCTACGCCGCGGCCGTGGCCGAGTTGGTAGTTGTCGTTGCTGACGGGGACTGTCAGGGTCACGCCGCCGCTGCCGGAGATCGCGCGCATGCCGCGGGCGAAGCGGATGAAGTCGAACAGGCTCATGTCCTTGTCGACGGTGAGCGCGTCGACGCCCTTGGTCGCGACGTTGTAGTAGCGGAACGGGTTCAGGAACGTCGACGGCGAGCTGGCCTTCTTCGCGATCGCGCCGACCATCTGCCGCTGCCGCTCGACCCGGCCGAAGTCGTTCTGGCCGTCGGCGTGCCGGGAACGGACGTAACCGAGCGCGTTCACGCCGTCGAGCTTCTGACAGCCGGCCGGCAGGTTGATGTGCGCCTTGTCGTCGTTCATTGCCTTCGGCAAGCACATCTTGATCCCGCCGATGCTGTCGATGACCGAGGCGAACCCGCCGAAGCCGACCTCGACGTAGTGGTCGATGTGCAGCCCGGTGACGTTCTCGATGGTCTCGATGAGCAGCGCCGGGCTCTTGTTGAACGCAGCGTTGATCTTCTGCTTGCCGGACACGCCCGGGATGTTCACCGCGCTGTCCCGCGGGATGCTGATCAGCACGGTCGGCCCGGACTTCGGTACGTGCATCAGCATGATCGAGTCGGTCCGCGCCGGCCCGGCGTCACCGCCGGTGTGCAGCCGCGCGCGCTCGGCCCGGGACAGGTCCTCGCGGGCGTCCGACCCGACCATCAGGTACGTCGTACCCGAGGTCTTGGCCGGCCGGTCGCCGGTCGGCATCGCGTCGATCTTGTCGATCCGGCTCCACGCGTACAGCGGGACGCCGGCGAGCATGAGGACGAACAGCAGGACGATCAGTCCGACGGTCCGGAGGAACCAGTTACGCCGCTTCTTCGGGCGGCGCGGCGACGGGTTCGCGTAGCGCGGGTCGATGGGCTGCGTTTCACTCATACCCATGACCGTATCGGTGCCAGGGCCCCGGACACGTCACCCCACTGAACGGTTTTACACGTCGGAAAGTAGCGGGCGCCTCCTCCGAAGGGAGGAAATCGGCCCCAAGAGCGAACCAGAGTCCAAGAATCGGATCACTGGCGTCCATTCCGTCCGCTGCAGTGCGCCGCTGGAATGGACAGGTGCTGACGTCTAACGGATACGTACTGGACGAGCGACGACTCGGTGAGTTGGCCCCAGTACCGCAAGCGGAGCGTGCTGATCGGGACGTACTGCGGGCGCGCTTGCAGCGGGACGGGTACCTGTACCTGACCGGCCTGCTGGACCCCGCGGTGGTGTTGGCGTTCCGGGAGTACTACTTCGGCCTCACAGGTGCTGCCGCGGACAGGGCGACGTACAGGAAGGTTCTGTTCGAGGAGATCGTGCCAGGGCCGGAGTACGCCGCCTTCTGCGCGCAGCCGGCGCTCAAGGGGTGGTTCGAGTGGTTCCTGGACGGAGAGCCGTTCCTGCACCGCAGGAAGATCATCCGGCAGACCGCGCCGGGTGAGAACGGCATTGGTACGGCGACGCAGGCGCACTACGACCTGGTGTACCTGCGTGGCGGCAGCGACCAGGTGCTGTCCGCTTGGATCCCCCTGGGCGACTGTCCGGTCAGCCGCGGCGGTCTGACCTACCTCGAGGGCAGTCACCACCGCGTACTAGCCGAAGAGGCGGCCGGCCGGCTCAAACGGCCTGCGGCGTCGATCACGGCAGACCTACCCGCACTGGCCACGGAGTACGACGCCAACTGGCTCGTCACGGACTACCGGGCCGGTGACGTCGTCGTACACAGCGCACACACCGTCCACGCCGCACTGGACAACGTCTCCGACGACATGCGCCTCTCCACCGACATCCGCTACCAACGCGCCGACGCCGCCATCGACACCCGCTGGCAACACCACTGGCACGACCACGACGGACTGTGACCTAGGGCTTCAGGAAGCGGATCGGGTCGCAGTGCTCGTGATCTACGGAATGGTTGACGATCGCGGGTGCTTGTGAGGGGGCGCTGCCGGCGGCTGCCGAGGTGGTGACGAGGCCGAGCAGCAGGACGGGCAGGCCGAGGATGGCGATGACGCGACGAATCTTCATGAGTCCTCCACTGCCCACGGTAGATCTCAGAACGGCCTGCGGGGAACGGTTCGACCACCGGTCCTGTGGATATCCCCGGACCCGCCGAACGCGAACCGGGTATGTTCGCTGGCAGCAACTCGACTTGGGACAAGGGGCCAGGGATGACAGCAGACAGCGACGGCGCGCAGGCGGTGCGCCCGCAGGACGATCTGTACCGGTTCGTGAACGGCGCGTGGCTGGCGGAGCACGAGATCCCCGCGGACAAGGCGATCCACGGCGCGTTCCACGCGCTCTGGGACACCGCCGAGCAGGACGTGCGCGCGATCGTTGAGAAAACCGTCGCCGCCGGGCACCCGGAGGGCAGCGAGCCGCGGAAGATCGCCGACCTCTACACCAGTTTCCTGGACACCGAGACGATCGAGCGGCTGGGCGCCGAGCCGATCGCCGAGCAGCTCGCGCTGGTCCAGGGCGTGACGGACTCCGCTGGTCTGGTCTCGGTGCTCGGGCAGCTCGAGCTGCAGGGCGTGCCGGGGGTCTTCCACTACTGGGTCGACGCCGACGCCAAGCAGTCCGACCAGAACATCGTCCACCTGACCCAGGGCGGCCTCAGCCTGCCCGACGAGTCGTACTACCGCGAGGACAGCTTCGCCGAGATCCGCACGGCGTACGTCGCGCACGTCGCGAAGCTGCTCGAGCTGGCCGGCGTCGCCGATCCGGCCGGGGCAGCGGACCGGATCCTCGAGCTGGAGACCCGGATCGCCGGCGCGCACTGGGACCGGGTGAAGGAGCGCGACGTCCAGCTCACGTACAACAAGCTCGACCGGGCCGGGCTGGAGAAGCTGACGCCCGGGTTCGACTGGTCGAGCTGGCTGGCCGGTGCCGGCGTACCGGAGAGCGCGTTCGACGAGGTCGTGGTCCGCGAGCCGGACTTCCTGACCGCCGCGGCCGCCGCGCTGCAGGAGGTCGACGTCGACCGGTGGCAGGAGTGGCTGAGCTGGCGGGTCGTGCACAACGCCGCGCCACTGCTGAGCCAGGCCTTCGTCGACGAGAACTTCGCCTTCTACGGCAAGACGCTGACCGGTGCACCGGAGCTGCGCGAGCGCTGGAAGCGCGGCGTCGGTGCGGTCGAGTCCGCGCTCGGTGAGGCGCTCGGCAAGCTGTACGTCGCCGAGCACTTCCCGCCGGACGCCAAGGCCCGGATGGTCGAGCTCGTGCAGAACCTGGTCGCCGCCTACCGGCAGCGGATCGAGGCACTGGACTGGATGGGTCCGGAGACGCGGCAGCGGGCGCTGGACAAGCTCGGTACGTTCGTGCCGAAGATCGGGTATCCGGACGAGTGGAAGGACTACTCGGCGCTCGAGATCGACCCGGCCGACCTGTTCGGCAACGTCCGCCGCTCGGTCGCGGTGGAGACCGCGCGCGACCTGGACAAGCTCGGCAAGCCCGTCGACCGGAACGAGTGGCGGATGACGCCACAGACCGTGAACGCGTACTACAACCCGCGGATGAACGAGATCGTCTTCCCGGCCGGCATCCTGCAGCCGCCGTTCTTCGGCCTGGACGCCGACGACGCCACCAACTACGGCGCGATCGGTGCCGTGATCGGCCACGAGATCGGCCACGGCTTCGACGACCAGGGTTCCCGGTACGACGCGGCCGGCAACCTCAACGACTGGTGGACCGACGAGGACCGCGCGGCCTTCGAGCAGCGCACCGACAAGCTCGTCGCGCAGTACGACGCGCTCTCACCCGCCGAGGTCCCCGGCCAGAATGTGAACGGCAAGCTCACCCTGGGCGAGAACATCGGCGACCTCGGCGGCCTGTCGATCGCGTACGTCGCCTACCAACTGTCCCTCGACGGCACCGAGCCCGACGAGGAACTGCAGGCCGGCGCCGAACGCTTCTTCGCCGCCTGGGCGCACGCCTGGGCGACCAAGACCCGCCCCGAGGAAGCTGCCCGCCGCCTCACCATCGACCCGCACTCGCCGCCGGAGTTCCGTTGCAACGCGGTGGTGAAGAACATCGACGTCTTCCACACCACCTACAAGACAACGGATTCCGACGACATGTGGCTCGCCCCGGAAGACCGGGTCCGGATCTGGTAGCCGTCAGCGGTTGACCTGGGCAACCGACTCGCGCACCACGACCGGGCAGGGCAGCCAGGTCGGGTGCGTCGAGCGGTACCAGGTCTTGCTGCTGCTCTGGATCAGCCGGGTCAGCGTGGCCACCGCCCAGGCGCCCATCTCGTAGTGCGGCAGGGCGACGGTCGTGAGCGCCGGATGAACGCTGCCAGCGATCGGCGCCTGGTCGTCGAACCCGACGATCGACAGGTCGTCGGGGACCCGCAGGCCGAGCTCCTGCGCCGCGCGATAGGCCCCCATCGCCATCCGGTCGTTGTAACAGAAGATCGCCGTCGGCCGGTCGGCCCGGTCGAGCAACTCCAGACTGGCCGTGTAGCCACCGATCGCCTCCGACACCCCGGAGGCGATCAGCCGGTCGTCGTGCGGCAGGCCTGCTTGCTCGAGGCCGCGCAGGTAGCCGGCCAGCCGGCCCTGGGTGGCCGGCACCTCGATGCTCGAGTTCGCGAACGCGATCCGGCGGTGCCCGGCCTCGGCCAGCAGCCCGACCAGGTCGACCGCGCCGCCGGCCTCGTCGGGCAGTACGGCGGGTACGACGCCCTGCCGGTCCAGGGCTCCTATCAGCACGGCCGGTACCGCGCGCAACTCGCGCGGTACCGACACCTCGTGGTGGAACACGGTGGCGTAGATGATCCCGTCGACCTGGCGCTCGATCAGCGCCCGGGCGTCGGCGCGGCGCGCGTCCGCGCCGGCGTCCAGGTGCGAGTTGATGATCGCGAGCGTGAGGTTGTGCCGGCTCGCCTCCTCCTGCGCGCCGAGGATGATCCGGCCGGCGTGCGGGGTGGTGGCGATCTCCTCGGTGAGCAGCCCGATCATGTCCGACGTCCGGGTCCGCAGGCCGCGGGCGAGCCGGTTCGGGGTGTACCCGAGGTCCCGCGCGACCGACCGCACCCGCTCGCGGGTCGCCTCGCTCGTCCGGGTGTGCGGAGTCTCGTTGAGTACGTGCGAGACGGTCGTCACCGAGACGCCCGCGACGCGCGCGACGTCCCGGATGCCCACCTTCGGCGTGACCGCTTCCTGGTCTGCCCCGGTCATCGGTTCGACCTCACTCGTCCCAGAGGCCGTGCTCCGGCCAGCGCCGCGGCAACCGTTCGTCCACCGGTGGCAGGTCGGCGTGCGGCGCGTGCGCACCGAGCTGGTACCAGTACGCGACGCTCGAGTAGTCGTTGCCCTGGTCGTTGGCGTGGCCGTGCTCGATCGACACCCGCAGGCTCTTCTCGAACCGGACCGGGTCCTCGATGTGCCAGCGGAACATGCTCCAGAGCCCGAAGTGTTCCTGCGGGCTCGCGCCGAGCGTGATGCCGTGGTACGGACCGGCGTACTCTCCGCTGGGGAATCCCCAGGCCGCACCGAAGTAGTCCTCCGTACCGGTTCCGTGCAACGACGGCGGCCAGACCTCGCCGTCGATGAAGAACATGTCGTCGCCTTCGCCAGGCCAGGTGAACACCTGGTTGGAGGCGTCGAAGTTGTCGATACTGAGCACACAGCCAACGTAGTGCCCCGTGCCGGTCGCATCGAGGATCACGTAGTTGTCGTCACCGGTCAGGTTCGTCCCCGGCAGGTCCCACGGCGCCGGGTTCTCCAGCTCGGTCGAGTGCCGTACGGCGGTCGTCGGCTTCTCCTGCCGGTAGTACGCGTGGAAGCGGGCCACGTCGTCCGGGATCGGCTCCGCGCTGAGCTCGTAGTCGACGTAGTAGAAGAGGTTCTCGATCGGCTGGTCGCTCTCGTTGCGGATCTGGATCTTCGCGTGGCTGCCGAACGGCATCGGGAAGTAGCTGTTCATCGCGGCCGCGAACGGCCCCTTCGGACCTCGCCGCGGACCGAACACGGCGTTCAGCGGCAGCGAGATGTAGTGCTTCGCGACGGCGTGTCCGACCCCGAAGAAGTCGCCGAGCGGCGCCCGGACGCTCGGGTTGTCCTCGCCGTCCCAGAACATCTCGATCACGAGTTTGCGCAGGTACTTCTCCGAGTAGCAGCGCGTGGTCAGCCAGATGTGCTCGATCCGTCCGGCACCGGCGATGTCGGCGATCACGAACGTCTCGCCGGCCGGCACGACCTTGAAGTCCCGGTTGCCCCCACTGCGGTCCCAGCTCGACTCGCGGCGCGAGCGGCCGGACTTCACGTGGGCGAGGCCGCCGAGCGGGCTGTTGGGTTGCCAGAATTCCATATGTCTTCTCCAGTGAGGTGTGGTGTCAGCCCTTGACGGCGCCGAGGGTCAGACCGGCGACGATGTGTCGCTGGAGCGCGAGAGTGAGCAGGATGACCGGGACCGAGTAGACCGCTGACAGCGCGGTCATCCCGCCCCAGTCCAGACCGAACTGGGTCTGGAAGTTGGCGATCACGATCGGTGTGGTCTGCGCCCGCACCGAGGTGAGCAGCAGCGCGAACAGGAACTCGTTCCAGGACGCGAGAAAGGCGAAGATGGCGGTCACGGCGAGGCCGCCGGAGACGACCGGCAGTACGACGTGCCGGAACGCCTGCAGCCGATCGCTGCCGTCGACCTTGGCGGCCTCTTCGAGTTCGGCCGGCACCGCCTCGAAGAAGCTCGACATCAGCCAGATCGACAGCGGCAACGAGATCGTGGTGTGCGCGATCGCCAGGCCGATCGTGGTGTCGGAGATGCCGATGCTGCGCATCGTCTCGACCAGTGGAGCCCCGATCGCGATCGTCGGCACCATCCGGGTGACCAGCGCCGCGATCACGAAGACCCGGCCGCTCGGTGTGCGGTAGCGGGTGATCGCGTACGCCGCCGGCACTCCCAGCAGCAGCGAGAACGCGGTACTGAGAACCGCGGTCGCGACGCTGTTGATCAGTGCCGGTACGACACCTTCCTTGCTGAGGGCGGCGACGTAGTTGTCGAGCGTCCACTGCGACGGCAGCACCTGAGGTGGTACGGCGATCGCGTTCAGCGGCGTCTTGAACGACGTCAGCAGCAGATAGAGGAACGGAAATCCGTACAGCACGAGCACCGCGGCGAGCGCGGCCCACAGTACGATCCGCGTCGGCCGGCGACGGGTTTCGAGACCGTTCATGCCTGCCCACCACCCGGCCGCCAGATCGCGAGGATCGCGACCGCGGCGACGGCCAGCATCGCGATCAGGTACACCGTGCCCATGGCGCTGGCCAGGCCCGGGTCCCCGTTCCGCGTCATCGTGCGGTAGATCAGCAGGCTGAGGGTGGTCGTACTGTCCTGCGGGCCGCCGTTGGTCTGGATCAGGATGATGTCGAACGCCCGGGCCGCGTCGATGCCGCGGACGATCAGCGCCACCGCGATCACCGGCCGCAGCAGCGGCAGCAGGATCCGGAACAGCAACGTCGGGAACCGCGCGCCGTCGATCCGGGACGCCTCGATCACGTCGCCCGGCACGTTCTGCAGCCCGGCGAACAGGACGAGCGTGATGAACGAGGTGGTGAGCCAGATGTCCGGCATCGCGACCGAGAACAACGCGATCTTCGGGTCGCTCAACCAGCCGATCTGGTCCGTACTGTGCAGCAGGCCGATCCGGCGCAGCAGCTCGTTCAGGATGCCGAAGTTGTCGATCAACAGGAACCGCCACAGCAGGCCGGCGACCACCGGCGCGACCATCAGCGGATACATGAACACGGTCCGGAACACCGCCGACCGGTCGCCGAGCGCCGCGAAGAGCAACGCGACGGCCAGGCCGAAGGTGAACTCGAGCGTGACCACGATGAGCGTGTAGACGATCGTCCGCAGCGCCGCGCCTTGGAACGCCGGTGAGCCGAAGGCCGTCGCGAAGTTGCCGAAGCCGACGAACTTCCGTGGGCCGCCGGCGATCGGCGAGATCTGGTAGAACGCGTTGCTGACGAATCTGAGCAGTGGCCACGCCACGAAGGCGGCGAGGAACAGTGCGGCCGGCGTGATCAGGGCGAGTGCGAACCGGCGGTCGGTGAAGCGCACAGGGGTGTCCTTCGGAGTCGGCTACTTCTCGATGGCTTCGATCTGGGTCTTCGCCTGTTTCAGCAGGGCCGCGTTGTCCGCGCCCTTCACGACGGCCTTCTGCAGCATCGGGGTCAGTACCGAGGTGACGATCTGCTGCCACTTCGGCGTCGCCGGCCGCGCGATCGTCGCGGGGGACTTGAGCGTCGTCAGGATGGCCGGGTAGTTCTCGTGCCCGGCGACACCGGCCTGCGACTCGAACGCCGAGATCCGCGAGACCAGGCCCAGCGACGTCTTGATCGACAGATCGTTGTGCTGGTAGGCGAACGCGATGAACTTCTTCGCCTCGGCCTGCTTACTGGTTGCCTTCGGCACCGACAGGTACCAGGCGCCGGGTACGCCGGCGATACCGCCCGGGCCGGCGATCATCGGGGCGACACCGATCTTGCCCAAGACCTTGGCGTTGGCCGGGGTCTGCGTGTACGCGTGGCCCCAGAACCGCATCATCGCGAGTTTCCCCTGGTAGAACAGGTTCTGTGCGCCGGCCCAGTCGAGCTGCGCGGCGCCCGGCGGCGCGTACGGCAACAGGCTCGTGTAGTAGTTCAGCGCTTCCAGGTGGTCGGCGTCGTCGATGGTCACGTTGCCGCTCTTCGGATCGAGCACCATCGTCTTCTCGCCGGTCTGCGAGACGGTGGCCAGCCACTCGGTCTCGACCGCACCCTTCACGTCGGTGCCGTACAGATCGGTCTGGCCGTCGCCGTTGGTGTCGCGGGTGAAGAACTCGGCCGCGTCCTTGTACTGCTTCCAGGTGGTCGGCGGTACGAGCGGGTACCCGTACTTCGCCTGGAAGGCCGCCTTCTCCTTGGGGCTGTCGAACAGGTCCTTGCGGTAGTAGAGGATCTCCGAGTTCGTCCAGACCGGCATGCCGACGTACGAACCGCCTACCTGTGCCTCGGTCACCAGGCCCGGGAACAGGTCGCGCTTGACGTCGTCGGTGAACTGGTCGTCGAGCGGCGACAGACCGGCCGAGAACGCGCTCAGCCAGATCGCGTCGAGGGCCGCGACGTCGAAGGACGCCTTCCCGGCGCCGAGCTCGGTCTGGATGCGGTCGTAGAGACCGTCGTACGGCAGTTCGACCAGGTCGACGGTCGTACCGGTCTGCTTCTGGTAGAGGTCGGCGATCGGCTGGAGTTCGGCCTTGCCACCGCCCTCGACCAGGACGGTGAGCTTGCCGGCCGTCCCCGCCGGGCTGCCGCCGCCGGCGCCGCACCCGGCCATCGCCAGGACCGCACTCGTCAGGACCGCGATACCGGCCGCCGCGGTCCGGAGACGACCGCCCGTGCTGCGAAGCTTCATACTCCGACTCCGTTCAAGGTGATTAAACGTTTTGGCAAAACGTCTTGGCTGCAGTGTTGGCCCGCTGGGGCCGGTCGGTCAACGCCAAACTTCCGCCAAACAGGTGCCAAAACTTTTGGCACCTGCGGCGACCTTGCCGCCGCCTGGCCGCGGTCCTACCTTCGGATCAATTCAGCTCTGCCAAAACCTTTTGGCAATCTCGAGAAGGAGCCGCCGTGAACTCCTCCACCCCTCCGTACGCACGCCTGTCGCGCCGGGCCCTGCTGACCGCCGCGGCCGCAGTGGGCGCCGCGGGCTACCTCCAGCTTCCGCGGACGCCGGCAGCCGCGGCCGTCGTCGTCGCCACCCCCGCGCCGCGGCCGCACAACACGCTCCTCGGCCTGCTCTGACCCTCCGCAGTTCACCGTACGAAAGGACGACCATGCCCTCGACGATCTACGACGTCACCACCTGGACCATCCCCAGCAGCCCGTCGACCACCGCGTACACCGACATCGGCGCGATCGTGAACAGCATCATCGCGGACATCAAGACGAACCAGCCGAACCAGGCCTCCAAGCCGGGCGCGGTGATCTACATCCCGCCGGGTGACTACTCGCTCAAGACCCGGATCGTGATCGACATCAGCTACCTGCAGATCAAGGGATCCGGCCACGGCTTCACGTCGTCGAGCATCCGCTACAACGCCGGCAACACCTCGGCCTGGCACGAGATCTGGCCGGGCGGCAGCCGGATCCGGGTCGAGAACACCGACGGGAACGCCGAGGCCATCCTGATCAGCCGCAGCGGCGACCCCCGGCTCAGCTCGATCGAACTGCTGGACTTCTGCCTGGACGGCGTCTCGTTCACGCCGAACCAGAACAGCTACCTCAACGGCAAGTACGGCATCCGGTCGACCACCGCCACCGACTCGCTGCGGATCCGCGGCCTGGGGATGATCTACCTCGAGCACGCGATCGTGATCACCGACGCCGACGCGCTGCACATCCAGGACAACTTCCTCTGCGAGAACGGCAACTGCGTCGAGCTGGTCAGCTCCGGACAGGCCAGCATGGTCAGCGGCAACATGATCGGGGCCGGCTACGTCGGCTTCTCGATCTTCGCCGAGAACCACTTCGGCCTGATCATCTCGGGCAACAACATCTTCCCCCGGGGCAAGAGCTCGGTGCACCTGAAGAACTCCACGAACAACAACATCAGCGCGAACCGCCTGCACGCCTTCTACCCGGGCATGATCCAGTGCGAAGGCGCCTGCCACAACAACCTGATCGGGTCGAACCACTTCCTCCGGGTGCCCGAATCGTTCCCCGCGATGACCGGCTTCAACAACGGTCTGGACGACCTGTTCGGCCTCGTACAACTCAACGGCAGCGGCAACACCGTGGTCGGCAACCACTTCTCGTACGACGTGCCGACCGCGAACATCACGCCGTCCGGAGCGACCCCGACGATGGTCCTGGTGAAGTCGGGGAGCAACAACTACGTAGCGACCAACCACACGGCCGCGAACGTCGCCGTCCACACGGTCGTCCTGGACGGATCGACCGTCAACACCAAGGTCCTGGACTGCGGTACGACCGCGGAGTTCCAGGCCCTGACCGGCGCGACGTACGGCTTCCGAGCCACGCCATGAGGCGGGTCGCCGCGTTCCTCGCCGCGGTCCTCGCCTTGACCGGGCTGACGGTGCTGCCGTCCGCGACGGCCGGCTCGCCGTCGGACTACCCCGAGTACCCGTACGCTTCCACCGACTACACCGAACCGTTCCGCGGGCAGTTCCACTTCAGCCCGCAGAACGGATTCATGAACGACATCAACGCCCCGCTGTACTACCGCGGCGTGTACCACCTCTTCTTCCAGCACAATCCCCACGGACTCGGCTGGGACGCGGCGGTGCACTGGGGACACGCGACGAGTACCGACCTGGTGCACTGGACGCAGCAACCCATCAGCCTCGAACCGGGCGTGCAGAACGCCACCCTGTGGTCGGGTTCCGGCTGGGTCGACGTGAACAACGTGACGGGTCTGAAGACCGGGTCCGACGACCCGATCCTGTTGTTCACCAACACCAACGGCGTGAGCATCGCGTACTCGACCGACGGGGCGAAGACCTTCCAGATGTACAACGGCGGCGCGAAGGTCATCACCGATCCGGTGGAGAGCCGCGACCCGAAGGTGCAATGGGACCCGCAGCACAACCGCTGGGAACTCGTCACGTTCCGGGCCGGAACCGGCGCCGCCTTCTACACCTCGACGAACCTGCTCGACTGGACGTACCGGGGCGCCTACTCGGCGAGCTGGTTCGTCGAGTGTCCCGACCTGTACCAGTTGCCGGTCGATGGGGACACCAACAACAAGAAATGGGTGCTCCAGGACGCCAGCGGCGAGTACGTGATCGGATCGCTGGACGCCAACGGACTGTTCGTCGCGGACTCGACGACCCAGCAACGGATGGAGTGGGGCGTGTCCGGCGCGGCGTTCCCGCCGTCCACCTGGTACGCGTCGCAGACCTTCAACCAGCTGCCGAACGGCCGGATCGTCCAGCTGGGCTGGCAGCCGAGCAACGCCGGCGTGACCTGGACCGGCAACGCGTCGTTTCCGGTCGAGCTCGGGCTGAAGACCTACTCCGACGGCATCCGGATCACCCGCAATCCGGTCAGCGAGATCTCGTCCATCCGGACGTCGACCCAGACCTGGGGATCCCGCACGATCACGACCGATCCGGCCACCGACCCGTTCACCGGGATCTCGGCCGACACCTACGAGATCAACGCACAGTTCGACCTGACCGGGGTGACGGCCTCGGAGTTCGGGTTCCGGTTGCACGTACGTGCGGACGGCTCGAGCGACCGCACGGTCGCGTACGCGGTCGGGGCGCAGACGCTGTACGGGGTGTCGATGCCACCGATCTCGAACCAGGTCACGATCCGGCTGCTGGTGGACCGCGGGCAGCTCGAGGTGTTCGGTAACGGCGGGAAGACCGTCGTCAGCGACAACGTCGCGTTCGACTCGGGGGCCGGCAGCCGCGGGATCCAGTTGTACGCGGCCGGTGGTGGGGTCACGTTGACGTCGCTGAGCTTCTCTCCGATCGGGTCGACCTGGACGCCCGCGCGCGCCGGTACCGCTCCGGCCGGCGGCATCGTCTCGACCACCCGGCAGGACATGTGTGTCGACCGTGATGTGGCCTCCGGCAAGGTTCAGTTGTGGACCTGCCTGGCGAACGCCAACCAGACCTGGAGCCTCGACGGTCTCGGCCAGCTCGAGACGGCGGGCGTCTGCATGGAGGTGCCGTCCGGGCAGACGGCGAACTTCACACTGGTCCGGGTCGCGACCTGCACGGGCGGCAGCAACCAGCACTGGCGACAGGGCAACTTCGGCAGCCTGATCAACCTGGCGTCCGGGCGCTGCCTCGACCTGCCCGACGCCGACTTCACCAACGGGCGTCAGTTGCAGATCTACGACTGCGTGGGAACCCGCAACCAGAGCTGGGTCGGCCCGGTCCAAACCTAAGGAGGACGGGCGGGCGGGCGGGTACCTGGTCGGGTGCCCGCCCGCTTGCGGTCAGATCTTCAGGGCCGTGCGGTTGAAGACGTTGGCCGGGTCGTAGGTTTGCTTGAGCTGGTGCAGGCGGGCGAGCTTTTCCTGGCTGTAGGCGCGGTGGACCGCGTTCGGGTCCTCGTCGGCGATCGTGTTGACGTAGGTGCCGCTGGTGTACGGCTCCAGCGCCGCGGCGTAGGTTCTGGTGGCGCTGATCCGGGGCTCGTCCTCGACGGGGTCGGTCCAGTCGTCGCCCGTGGTGAACTCGAACAGTGCATCGCGGTGGCTGTAGGCGGTGGCGGCGTCGGGTACGTCGGTGACGGCGCCGCCGTTGAGGGTGAGCCGCGCGCCCGGGTTGTTGTCCTGGGCAAGGAACGCGTCGATGGCCGCGTCCGGCAGCGCGCGCAGGTAGTGACCCTTGCAGTAGCGGCGGAGCGCGTGCCGCTCGGTGTCGTCGGACCGGGTCTGCAGGTCCAGGTAGCTGAGCTCGCTGATCCGCTGTTCGACCGGCCGCCCGATCGCCTGGTACGACGGGAGCAGCCGGAGCCCGTCCTCGATGTCACCGACCCACACGTAGCCGACGCTCGCGATCGGGCGGCCGTCGTCGGCGCGGCCGACCCGGGCGACCGGGGTTGCTTGGCGCGGTGCCTCGGCGCAGAGGTCCCGCCAGCGGCGCAGCGCCGTACCGGCTTGGTCCAGGTCGTAGTACAGGTCGACGGTCATTGCCTGGGTACCGACCGGATGCAGGCGGAACTCGAACTCGGTGACCACTCCGAACGATCCGCCGCCGCCGCGCAGGCCCCAGAAGAGGTCCGGGTGTTCGGAATCGGTCACGCGGAGGACGGCGCCGTCGGCAGTGACCAGTTGGTACGACGCCACGTTGTCGCAGGTCAGTCCGTACGCCCGGGCCAGCCAGCCGATGCCGCCGCCGAGCGTCAGTCCGCCGACGCCGGTGTGCGAGACGTTGCCGGCCGTGGTCGCCAGGCCGTACCGCTGGCTGGCGTTGTCGAGCGCGCCGAGCAGTGCGCCGCCGCCGGGGACCGTACGGTCGGCCTGCACGGCGCCACCGCCGCGCAGCAGGCGCTGGCCGCGGGACTCCTCGACGAGATCCAGGTGCACCTGGTGCCGGTGCTGCTCGGTGACGGCGTCCGGCTGTTCGACCTGCTCGGTGGACCGACGGTGAACCTGGCCCGCGACCGCGTCGTCGAGGCCGGCAGCGGCGTCACCCACCTGCGTTTTCGCGTCCTCCGGTAGTTCCTCGACACGCGGTTCGCCGGAGGCTTATCGTCCGGAGATGCGGAGACCGTCGGAGTTCACGTCGCGGCTGGTACGGACTGCGGCCCCGGCGGGGGAGATGCCGGCGGTCGAGAGCGATCTGCGGCACGCGATCCTGACCGGGGACCAGCCGCCCGGGACGTCGGTGCCGATCGACGAGGTGGCGGCGTTCTTCGGCGTCAGTGCGATCCCGGTGCGGGAGGCGCTGAAGACGCTGTTCGGGGAGGGGCTGGTCGAGCACCGCCCGCACGTCGGATACCGGGTCGCCAAGCTCACGTTCCTCGAGTTCCGCGAGTTGTACGACGTCCGCCAGGCGCTGGAGTCCGCGGCGCTGCGGGCGGCCGCCGTCAACGCGACAGCGGCCGACCACGAACGGATCCGCGCCGCCCACGCCGCGCTGGCCGGCGCCGATTCGTCCATGGACGACCGTACGTACGCCGCCGCGACCCGCCGGTTCCACTTCGCGCTGATCGAGCCGTCCGGGATGCACCGGCTGATCCGGATGTACGAGACCGCCTGGAACATCACCGAGCCGGCCCGGCCGATGGCGCGGGTGCCGGTGCACGAACGGGCCGGGTTCTACACCGACCACGAGCAGTTGGTGGCGGCGTACTTCGCCCGCGACACCGATGCGTTGCTGGCCGGGTCGGAGCAGCACTACGCCCACCTGAAGGCCGCGATCGCGGAGTTCGCCGACGACCCCGAGTGCTTCGCGGATCCGGCCTGACAACGTGGTTTTCCTATATTTGCAAGGGCAGATCATATATTTGAGCTGAATTCAGAATTATTCCTGGCTTCGCAAAACCCGCAGGTCTAGCTTTCCGTGCTACTCGGCCGCACGATCCCGCGTTGTGGCCCGGTCCGGAGGAGCACAGCATGGCGACCGAATCCCGCGTACCTGACGACCTCGTGCACGCGGCCGGCTATCCGGCGGCCCCCGTACCCCGCGATTACCATCCGAGGCTGACCAACCAGGACCTCGCGCCGCTGAAGGAGCAGACCTGGCGCAGCTACAACATCTTCGCGTTCTGGATGTCCGACGTGCACAGCGTCGGCGGGTACCTGACCGCGGGCAGCCTGTTCGCGCTCGGCCTGACCAGCTGGCAGGTGTTCGTCTGCCTGATCGCCGGGATCTGCATCGTGCAGTTCTTCTGCAACCTGGTCGCCAAACCGAGCCAGCAGGCCGGTGTTCCGTACCCGGTGATCAGCCGGGTCTCGTTCGGCGTCCTCGGCGCGAACATCCCGGCGATCATCCGCGGCCTGATCGCCGTCGCCTGGTACGGCGTGCAGACGTTCCTGGCCGCCGAGTCGCTGAACATCGTGTTCCTGAAGCTCTGGCCGGCGCTCGGTCCGTGGGCGGACGCGAAGGTGCACGGGTTCGCCGGGCTGTCGGTGCTCGGGTACGTGAGCTTCGCGATCCTGTGGGTCGCCCAGGCCGCGCTGTTCTGGCGCGGGATGGAGACGATCCGCAAGTTCATCGACCTGGCCGGTCCGGCCGTGTACGTGACGATGCTGCTGCTCTGCGGCTACCTGCTGGTCAAGTCGGACTTCCACATCGACCTCAACCTGTCCGGCCACAGCCTCACCGGCTGGGCCACGATCGGCACGATGCTCAGCGCGATCGCCCTGGTCGTGTCGTACTTCTCCGGCCCGATGCTGAACTTCGGCGACTTCGCCCGCTACGGCAACAGCTTCAAGAGCGTCCGGCGCGGCAACTTCTGGGGCCTGCCGGTCAACTTCGTCTTCTTCTCGCTGCTGACCGTGCTGACCGCCGGCGCGACGGTCCCGGTGTACGGCGAACTCCTGACCGACCCGATCAAGACCGTCGAGCGGATCGACAGCACCTTCGCGATCCTGCTCGGCGCGCTGACCTTCGTGACCGCGACCGTCGGCATCAACATCGTCGCGAACTTCATCTCGCCGGCCTTCGACTTCTCCCACGTCAGCCCGCAGAAGATCAGCTGGCGGATGGGCGGCATGATCGCGGCCGTCGGCTCGGTCCTGCTGACGCCGTGGAACTGGTACAACAACGACACCGCGATCCACTACACGCTGGGCATCCTCGGCGCGCTGATCGGCCCGCTGTTCGGCATCCTGATCGCGGACTTCTACCTGATCCGCAAGCAGAAACTCGTCGTCGACGACATGTTCACGCTGGACAAGGACGGCGCGTACCACTACCGCAAGGGCTACAACCCGGTCGCGATCCAGTCCGTGATCGCCGCCGGTGTCGTCTCGGTCGCCTCGGTGCTGGTCCCGCGCTGGATCGGCGAGGCGCTGTGGATCAGCGACTACAGCTGGTTCATCGGCTGCGGTGTCGGTTTCGCGATCTACACGGTCCTCGCCCGCCGCGCCGGGGTCGCCCAAGGGCAGGCATGATGCGGATCAAGGTGGTCAACCCCAACACCACCGCGTCGATGACGGCGCTGATCGGTGACTGCGCCCGGGCCGTCGCCGGTCCGGGGGTCACCGTCGACGCGGTGAACCCGGCACACGGACCGGCGTCGATCGAGAGCCACGCCGACGACGCGTACGCCGTACCCGGTCTGCTGCGGGAGATCGTCGACGGCGAGGCGGCCGGGTACGACGGGTACGTGATCGCGTGCTTCGGCGACCCCGGCCTGAAGGCGGCGCGGGAGCTCGCCCGCGGCCCGGTCGTCGGGATCGCCGAGGCCGGTATGCGTACGGCGGCGTATCTCGGCCGCGGGTTCAGCGTCGTCACCACCCTCGCCCGGACCGTTGGTCACGCCCACGACCTGGCCGAGGAGTACGGCCTGGGGCGGCAGTGCCTCGGGATCCACGCGTGCGAGATCCCCGTACTCGCACTGGAAACCGATCCGCACGCGCGGGCGAAGATCCTGCGTGCCTGCGAGGAAGCCCTTGCGCTGGACGGCTCCGACGCGATCGTGTTGGGTTGCGCCGGAATGGCCGACCTGTGCCACGACCTGTCGGCCGAGCTCGGGGTGAGCGTGATCGACGGTGTCGCGGCGGCGACCACGACGGTCGAGATGCTGGTACGGATGCGGCTGCGAACCGGCAAGCTCGGCGAGTTCGCGCCGCACCCCCGCTACCAGGACGCGTAGGACCTAGGAAGCCATCCAGTTCTGGATGCCGTCGACCGTGCGCGGCATGGCCTCGGAGAGGTTCTCCGGGGCCCCGTCGGTGATCAGGATGTCGTCCTCGATCCGGATGCCGATCCCGCGCAGGTCCTCGGGCACGGTCAGGTCGTCGGCCTGGAAGTACAGGCCGGGCTCGACGGTCAGGACGTGCCCGGGCTGGACAGGGCCCTTGCGGTAGTTCTCCTCGCGAGCCGCGGCGCAGTCGTGCACGTCGAGGCCGAGCATGTGGCTGACGCCGTGCAGGGTGTACCGCTGGTACAGGCGGCTTTCCGGGTCGAGGGCCTCCTCGGCCGAGACCGGCAGCAGCTCCATCGCGTCGAGCCCACGGACGATGACCTCCATCGCCGCCTCGTGTCCGGCGCGGAACGCCGCACCGGGGGTGAGCGCCGCGATGCCGGCGTTCTGCGCGTCGAGGACCAGTTGGTACAGGTCGCGCTGGCGCGGGGTGAACTCGCCGTTCACCGGGAGCGTGCGGGTGATGTCGGCCGTGTACAGCTGCCGGTTCTCCACGCCCATGTCGAGCAGCATCAGGGTGCCGTCGGTGACCGGGCCGTCGTTCTCGATCCAGTGCAGCGTGGTCGCGTGCGGACCCGCCGCGGCGATCGACGTGTAGCCGACGTCGTTCCCCTCGGCGCGCGCCCGCCGCCAGAACGTGCCCTCGATCCAGCGTTCGCCGTACTGCCGGACCTTGTCCATCTCGGCGAGTACGTCGGAGAAGCCGCGGTGCGTGATCGCGACCGCGTCCCGGAGCTGGTCGAGCTCGTACGCGTCCTTGACCAGCCGCAGCTCCGACAGCACCGCGGCCAGCTCGTTGTCGTTCAGGTCGTCGGTGCGCGCGCCGGTCAGCAGCGCGGCGATCGAGGAGTCCTCGGTGCGCCGGACCCGGGTCGGTACGTCACCCTGCAACGCGTCGGCCAGCTGGTCGACGTGCCGGGTCTCGATCCCGAACTCCTTCGCGGTCTCGGTCAGCGACGGCCGGCGGCCGGCCCAGAGTTCGCCGTACATCCGGTCGCGCCAGAACTCCTCGCCCTGGGCGCGGTCGGCGCGCGGGCGGAAGTACAGCACGGAGTCGTGGCCGGTGGTGCCGTTCGGCTCGAGTACGAGGACCGCGTCCGAGGTCTGGTCGCCGGTCAGCCACACGTAGTCGGTGTGCGGCCGGAAGACGTAGTCGGTGTCGTTCGAACGGACCTTGTAGGTGCCGGCCGGGACCACCAGCCGCTCGCCGGGGAACGCCTGCGAGAGGGCGTCGCGGCGCTTGGCCGCCCACACGCCGACGTCGGCCAGTGACAGATCGTGCCGCTCGGAGTCGGCCCATCCCGAGTTCATGAACGCGCGCAGCTTCGGGCTCGGCTCGTTGTCGTGCGACGCGGTCTTCGGCGCGGCTGCTTCGACGTTCTCGGTCATCCTCGACCAGTCCTCATCTCGCTACGGGTGCAGTTGGTCCCCACGTAGCGTGCTGCTGCCTGTACCGGTGTTCGGCAGGGCCTCCGCGGGGTCGGAGCCGATGCGGGTGATCGCATTGTGCTCGTCCACGAAGACTACGCTCGGCTCGAAAACCTTGGCCTCGGCGGTGTCGAACGTCCCGTACGCGATCAGGATCACCAGGTCGCCCGGATGGATCAGGTGCGCCGCGGCTCCGTTGATCCCGACGATGCCGGTCCCGCGCGGTCCCTCGATCAGGTACGTCGACAGCCGCTGCCCGTTGGTGATGTCGACGATGTCGACCTTCTCACCCGGCAGCAGGTCCGCCGCGTCCATCAGGTCCGCGTCCAGCGTGCACGACCCGACGTAGTCCAGGTCCGCCTGCGTCACGGTCGCCCGGTGCACCTTCGACTTCATCATCTCGCGCCACATGCGGGCCATACTCCAGTCCGATCGGGGCCGCTGTCAGTGGCCCCGATCACCAGACACGAGAAAGGTAGGGCCTCGCAAGCCCGTAGCTTGCGAGGCCCTACCGGTCGGAGCCGGGCGTCAGTAGACGCCGGTCACATCTGGCCGAGCGTAGAACTGCTGGTTCGTTCCCCCCCAACACGTGTACTGCCAAACGCGGGCGCCCCTCCTCGTGTAAGCGCCTTCGACATCCATGCATTTGCCGGACCAGAGATTGACCAGTGAGAAGGTGTTGGTCTCGATCTGCCGGTACTGCCAGATTTGCGGAGAGGTGATCTGGCAGGGTCGCTGTGCAACGCGCGCGTCGTCCGCCGTGGTGAACGATTCCAGGCTCAGGCATTTGCCGGTCGCATAGACCTGAATCTGATACCCAGCGCCCGGAATGGTGATGAACCTGAATTGGCCGTAGGTGTCCGTTGAGACGCAGTCATCCTGGATCGCGCGGTTCCCGTCGGTGTAGCCGTTCGGGATGATGTGCAGACAACGGTTGCTGTGCACGAACTGAAGTGGCAGGAAGTAGGGGTTGTCTGCGGCCTGCGCGGTCCCGGTTCCCACTGCAAAGATCGCCGCTACTGCAGCGGCCAGGGCTGCGCCGAGTGCCCCAATTCGTATCTTCAGCCTTACGTACTTCATTGCGTCCCCCAATGTGAGATCTTTTCGCTTCACTGACTCGGTGGCTTCGACCGAGCTGCCCAGAAGCTATCGGGGCGTGCTGAAATGGCGCTGGTGCGATTTACAGCAGCAGGCGGTATGTGACCCACGTGTTCTCCAGCTCGAAGCCGAGCCCCTCGTACAGCTGTAATGCTCCGTCCGGCCTATCGGCGTCCACCCTCAGATGGGCACAGTGGTAGCCGGCCTTGGCAGCTTCGGACAACACCTTCGCCAGTGCGGCTCGTGCGAGGCCAGAGCCCCGGTGCGAGTGTCGGGTGCCCAGCTGACCGATGATGAGTTCACGGTGCCCGGGTTCGGACTCCCGTTCGTAGCCGAGAACGTAAGAGGCGATCTGCTTGCCATCCATGACCAAGTAGGAGGATGCGCCGCGGAACGTGGGGACGCCGGTAATGCTGCTGGTCCAGCTCTCGGCGTCTTCAGGCGTGGCACCCCAATGGTCGACGACCAACTCGTTGTGCGTCCGTCGGAGTGCCTCATCCAGCGTGGGTTCGAATGGCACCAGCTGAAACCGGTCCTGGAGAGGCGCCTGCGGGATTGCGCCGCCGAACGTGACTCTCAGGTCGAACAGGTATCTGCATTCCTCGAAACCCAGACCGAGCAACAGCTCTGCGGCACCGCCGCTTGAAGTGATCGATGTCGTGGTCACCTCGCCCGGAACGTCGGGATACCGTGCGGTGTGTATCTCACGGGCGCGTCCGACTAGCCATCGCATCAAGGCGGTCCCGATCCCTTGACGACGAAAGCCTGGACGCACGGCTCCCTTGATCTCGACCCTGTCGACATCGACCACCGAGGGTTCGGATCGCACGGTCCCGAAGCCGATCATGAGATCGTCTGTCCACAGGGCCGTCGGCTCGAGCCCAGGGTCAGCCAGCTCGTCGATCAGCCCGTCCAAGCCATCGATGGCTCGTTCGCCATCCGCTCTCCTGCCGGCGGCTATCAGCTCCGCCCACGCATATGCATCCTCTTTGTCCAGTGGGCGAGCCTCGACGCCTTCAGGCCAGATCGCGGAGTTCACCGCGCGAAAGTACAGAGCCACCCTGAAGCGGCCCTGAAGCTGACGTTGGTGCGGATGGGTGGCGGAGCGAGTCGCCCTCCACGTCGACGTTCGGGAGCAGCCGGTCCAGCCAGCGGGGGAGGTACCAGGCGCGGCGGCCGAGCAGCGCCATCACCGCCGGTACGACGGTCATCCGTACGACGAACGCGTCCAGCAGTACGGCCAGCGCCAGGCCGAAGCCCATCTCGCGGATCAGCGTCTGGCCCGACATGATGAAGCCGGAGAAGACCGCGGTCATGATCACCGCCGCAGCGGTGACGACCCGAGCGCCGTGGGAGAACCCGTCGACGACGGCCGCCTGTGGCGCCGCCCCGTGCGCGTGTTCCTCACGCATCCGGGTCACCAGGAAGATCTGGTAGTCCATCGCGAGGCCGAAGACCACGCCGATCAGGAAGATCGGCAGCATGCTGATCACCGGCCCGGTCTGCCCCTCGATCCCGAACAGCCCGGCGAGCCAGCCCCACTGGAACACCGCGACCAGCGCACCGAACGTCGCCGCCACGGTGAGCAGGAATCCGAGCGTCGCCTTCAACGGCACCAGGATCGAGCGGAACACCAGCATCAGCAGCAGGAGCGCCAGTCCGACGATCAGCGTCAGGTACGGCACCAGCGCGTCGCCGAGCTTGTTCGAGATGTCGATGCTGACCGCCGTCGCCCCGGTGACCGCGACCTCGGCCTGGTCGTGTTCGGGCAACGACCGGATCGCCTTCACCAGGTCCTTCGTTTCCTGCGAGCTCGGGCCGCTCGCCGGGATCACGGTCAGCATTGCGGTGTTCCCTTCCGGGTTGAAGACCGGCGGGCTCACCCTCGTGACGTCCGGCAGGGCACGGACGGCCGCTACGGTCGCCGCGGTCGCTGACCGCGGATCGGTGGCAGCGCCGGCGTCGACGACGACCAGCAGCGGGCCGTTGAAGCCGGGGCCGAAGCCCTCGGAGAGCATGTCGTACGCCTTGCGCTGGGTGGAATCGGGAGCCGCCGTGCTGTCGTCCCCGAGCCCGAGTTCGAGATCGGTCGCAGGGATCGCGAGCGCGCCGAGGCCGACCACGGTGACGAGCAGTACGGCCAGCGGGCGCCGGGTGACGAAGCGCACCCACCGCCGGCCCGCCGTCGGCCGGTCCGCGGCCTCCGGGTCGCCGCCGCGCAGGCCGGGGATCCGGCCGCCGAGGACCCGGCGCCCGGCGAACCCGAGCAGCGCCGGCAGCAGCGTGATCGCGATCGCGACCGCGATGACCACGGTGAACGCTCCCGCCAGGCCCATCTGGGTCAGGAACGGGATGTCGACCACGAACAGTCCGGCCAGCGCGATCACCACGGTCAGGCCGGCGAAGACGACGGCCGATCCCGCCGTACCGACCGCGCGGCCGGCCGCCTCCTCCGGTTCCAGGCCGGTGTTCAGCTCGTGCCGGTACCGCGACATGATGAACAGCGCGTAGTCGATCGAGACCGCGAGGCCGATCATCAGCGCGAGGATCGGCGTACCGGAGCCGAGGTCGACGAAACCGCTGGCCGTCGAGATCGCGGTGACCCCGATGCCGACGCCGATGATTGCCGACAGCAACGGGAGCCCGGCGGCGACCAGCGAGCCGAAGGTGATCAGCAGGACGACCGCGGCCACACCGATGCCGATCACCTCGGTCAGCTGCTGCTCGCCGCCCTCCTTCAGCGCCTCACCGCCGTACTCGACCGTGAGGCCGGCCGCGCGCGCCGGTTCGACCGCGGAGGTGATGGCCTCGCGGGCTTCGGGGGTCACGTCGGCCGCCCGGACCTTGTACGTCACCTGCGCGTACGCCGTGCGGCCGTCGGGTGAGACCGCCTTGGACTTGAACGGGTCCAGCACCCGGTCGACCTGTGGCGCGGCCTCGATCCGGTCCAGGGTCTGCCGGAGTCCTGGGGTGTTCTCGGTGAGCTTCTGCCCGGCGGGGGCCTGGAAGACGATCCGTGCCGTCGCCCCGTCCGCCCCGGCCTTCGGGAAGCGTTCGTTCAGCAGGTCCGCGGCGCGTTGCGACTCGGTGCCGGGGATGGAGAAGCCGTTCGCGGTCGGACCGGAGAGCGTGACGGCGCCGACGACGCCCGCGCCGAGGAGCGCGAGCCAGATCAGGACGACGAGCCGTCGCCGCCGGAACGCGAAGCGGCCGAGCCGGTAGAGATACGTAGCCATACCGCCGATGCTCCCGGCGGGCCGTCGTCGCGCGCGTCCGCCGGGTGCGGGCTTCTGGCCGTACCGCGTTTGCTGTACGGGCTACTGCGACTGCGGTATGCCGGGGCGGATGAGGCCGGTCTGGTACGCGAGCACGACCAGCTGGGCGCGGTCGCGGCAGTCGAGCTTCATCATGGCGCGGTTGACGTGGGTCTTCGCGGTGGACGGGGACAGCACCAGGCGTTCGGCGATCTCGTCGTTGGACAGACCGAGGGCGACCAGGCCGACGATCTCGCGTTCGCGGTCGGTGAGGACGTCGAGGACCGTCGGGCCGAGGGGCTTGCCCGGGGTGGGCTCGGCGAGGAAGCGGTTGATCAGGCCGCGGACCGCCTTCGGGGACAGCAGGGCGTCACCGCGGGCGACGACGCGGATGGCGTCGATCAGTTCGGCCGGTTCGACGCTCTTGCCGAGGAAGCCGCTGGCGCCGGCGCGGATCGCGTCGAACACGTACTCGTCCACCTCGAACGTGGTCAGGATCAGGACCTTCACGCCGGCCAGCGCCTCGTCGGCGGTGATGGTCCGGGTCGCCGCGAGGCCGTCGACCTCGGGCATCCTGATGTCCATCAGCACGACGTCGGCCCGTTCGCTGCGGGCCAGCTCGACCGCCTCGCGCCCGTTCGACGCCTCAGCCACCACCTGCAGGTCCGGCGCCGAGCCGATCAGCACCCGGAACCCGCTCCGGATCAACGTCTGGTCGTCGGCCAGCAACACCCTGATCGTCACCCACAACTCCCGTCTCCAAAGGCAAAACTGCACGAACAGCAAACCCACCGGCAGCATCCGGCCCGGCTTGCAAGACCCCGCCTACGGCGGCAACCCGCTCCCGCATCCCCACCAGTCCGTGCCCCGACCGGAGCTGCGTGGCTCCGGGCAATCCGGCGGGAGTGGTTGGGGCGGAGTTGGTGATTGTGAGGGTGAGGGTGGTGGGGGTGCGGGTGATGGTCAGGTGGGCGGTGGCGGTGGGGGCGTGTTTCAGGACGTTGGTGAGGGACTCCTGGATGACGCGGTAGGCCGTCAGTTCTACGACGTCGGGGAGAGGGCCCAGTGATGGCGGTGGGGTCCAATGGACGTCTACCCCGGCTGCGGTGAAGGTACTGACCAGGGTGTCCAGCTGCTGTAGGGAGGGGGCGGGGGCGGTCGGCATGGGAGTGCCTGAGCGGCGTAGGACGCCCAGGAGGACCGTGAGTTCCTGGAGTACGGTCCGGCCGCCGGAGCGGACCAGGGCCAGAGCCTCTTCGGCCTGGTCAGGCTGGGAACGCAGTACGTGAGCCGCAACCCCGGACTGGACGTTCATCAGCGCGATGTGGTGAGCGATGACGTCGTGCAGCTCGTGGGCAATCCGCATGCGCTCTTCCATCACCCGCCGTTCGGCCTCCTCCTCACGGGACTGTTCCGCATGGACAGCGCGCTCCTCCAGCTCCTGCAGGTATGCCCTCCGGTACTGCGCCGCCTCCCCGATCGCCGCGCCGCACAGTACGAGCAGCCCGTTCACCAGGTTCGCGAACAGCTCACCGTCGGTGTAGACCGCCGCCGCAACCACGGTCACCGCCATCACAGCGACGATCGCCACGGCCCTGGTCCGCCGTTCCGTCCGCTGCACCAGGGTGTACGCCGCGCACGCCATGAACAGCCCGATCGGGCTCTTGGCCTGCTGGGTGATCGTGTACGTGACCCCGACCGCGGTGGTGAGCGCCAACGCCAGCACCGGAAACCGCCGCCGCAGCAGCATGAACAGGGCCCCAGCGATGATCAGCGACGTTCCGGACACCGTCAACGACTGCCTGTTCTGACGGTGGCTCAGCAGGATCCCGTTCAGCATCAGGATCGCGAAGGCGAGCACGACGTCGTACACCAACGGGTGCACCCGCACGTACCGCCACCGCGCGTCCATACCGCTCACAGTACGTGGTCACCGAGACGCCCGCGTCGTCTTCCGGCCGTATCCGCCGACTACCGCGAACGCAGTACTAGATAGCCGACGCCTGCACAGCCAGCTCGCGGAGGGCCTCGTAGCGTTCACGGAGTGCAGCGACTCGGGCTACGTCCTCGGGGACCGGTGTGAGGTGCTCGCCGCCGGGCTCTGGGGAGAGGCCGAGGGCGACAGCCGCCGCACCGCGGGCGCCGACCTCTGGCTCGGCGCAGACCGTCGTCGGCCGGGCGAACGTCGCCGTCAGGCAGCGGCGCCACCACTCGGAAGCGTCGATCCCGCCGCCGCCCAGTACGACGTCCAGCTGCCGGTCGAACAGCGCGTCGAGCTGACGCAGCCCACGGTCGATCTCCAGCGACGCGCCCTGGAGCGCGGCCGCGAGCAGGTCGGCGGAGCTGTCGTCGAACGAGAGCCCGAAGTACACCCCGGAGCCGCCCGGCACGTTCGCCGGCGGCCGGGTGCCGGCCATGAACGGGATCGCGATCGCATGCGTCCCGCCGAGCTCGACGCCGAGCGGTTCGTCGGACTCGAGTCGCAGTACGCCGGTCAGCCAGGCGTGCAGGTTTCCGGCGGCCGAGAACGCCACGCCGGTCACCGCGCGCTTGTCGTCGACCCGGTACCGCCACAGCTCCCACGGCAGCTCCGGCGCGTTCTCGATCGGGTGGACGACCCGTACGGCGGCCGACGTACCGACCGTCACCGCTGCCGTGTCCACGTCGTACCCGCCGGTGCCGACGTTCGAGGCGGCGCCGTCGCCGGTCGGCGGATGCACCGGTACGCCGACCAGCCCGGGCCAGCGGCGTTCGTACTCCTTCGACAGCCGGCCGGTCCACCCGGTCGGCACGATCGGCGGCAGCCGGTCCGCGGTCACGCCCGCGATCTCCAGCGCCTCGGCGTCGTACGCGCCCGTCGTCAGGTCCAGCGTCCCGGTCCCGGAGGCGACCGACACCGACGTCACCCGCTCGCCGGTCAGCCGCTCCAGTACGAGGTCGGGCAGACCGGCGAAGGCGGCCGGCGAGTCGGGGGCGAGCAGCCAGGGGATCCGCCGGGTCCAGTACAACCGGTGCAGCCACGTGCCGGTCCGGGCGTGGAACGCCTGCTCGTCGAACGATGGACCGAGGCCGAGGTCCACCGAACGCGTGTCCGCCCAGGTGATCACCGGCGTCCGTGCGGCCCCTTTGTTGTCCAGGGCAACGATCGAGTGCCACTGCGAGGACAGCACGATCGAGCCGATCCGATCGAGGTGCCCGTTCTGCTCGAGCTCGTCCAGGCAGCCGAGCAGGCCCTCGACGTACTCGTGCAGATCGAGAGTCGCGGAGCCGTCGTGACCGTACGTCGGGGAGATCTTGTGCCGGGCGAGGGCCCCGGGGATCGGCGCGGCGTCCTCCTCGTGCAGAACGAGTGCCCGCGCGGACGACGTACCGAGGTCGAGAGCGAGTACCCGCCCGTCAGTCCTCGTCATGCAGGGCCTTGAGGAAGGTCTGGGCCCAGACGTTCACGTCGTGCGCCGCGAGGTGCTTGCGCATCGCCTTCATCCGCCGGCCGAGCTGCCGTTCGTCGGTGTTCATCGCGTCGACAATCGTGTCCTTCATCCCGTTGATGTCGTGCGGGTTCACCAGGAACGCCTGCCGGAACTCGTCCGCCGCCCCGGCGAACTCGCTCAGTACCAGCGCCCCGGTGTCGTCGTACCGCGTCGACACGTACTCCTTCGCCACCAGGTTCATACCGTCCCGCAACGGTGTCACGACCGCAACGTCCGCGGCCCGGAACAACGCGGCCATCTCGGTCCGCGAGTACGACGTGTGCAGGTAGTTGATCGCCGGCGTACCGATCCGGCCGTGCTCGCCATTGATCCGGCCGACCAGCAGCTCGATCTCGTCGCGGAGCACCCGGTACTGCTCGACCCGCTCCCGCGACGGCGTCGCGACCTGGATGAAGACCGCGTCGTCGACCGAGATCCGCTTCTCGTCGAGCAGCTCGCCGAACGCCCGCAGCCGCTGCCGGATGCCCTTGGTGTAGTCGAGCCGGTCGACGCCGAGCAGGATGTGCGTCGGGTTGCCGACCTCCTCGCGCATCTCGGCGGCCCGGGCGGTGGTCTCCGGCTGCCGGGCGATGTGCTCGAGCTCGTTCACGTCGATCGAGATCGGGAACGCCTTGGCGCGGACGATCCGGTCGTCGGGCAGGTGGATCCGGTCGCCGCGGGTACGCAGGCCCATCCGGTTGCGGGCCAGCCGGGCGAAGTTCGACGCCGCGCCGGGCCGCTGGAACCCGACCAGGTCGGCGCCCATCAGCCCGTCCAGGATCTGCCGCCGCCAGGGCATCTGCGCGAACAGCTCGGTCGGCGGGAACGGGATGTGCAGGAAGAACCCGATCCGTACGTCCGGACGCATCCGCCGCAGCATCGCCGGAACGAGCTGCAGCTGGTAGTCGTGCACCCAGACGTCGGCGTTGTCGTCGGCGGCCTCGGCGGCGGCCTCCGCGAACCGGCGGTTCACCGCGACGTACGACTCCCACCACTCGCGGTGGAACTCCGGGGCCACGATCACGTCGTGGTACAGCGGCCACAGCGTCGCGTTGGAGAAGCCCTCGTAGTACAGCTGGACGTCCTCGGCGCTGAGCATCACCGGGACCAGGTGCATCCCGTCGTTGTCGAACGGGTCCAGCTTCTCGTCGGGGCTGCCGGTCCAGCCGATCCAGGCCCCGTGGTGGCCCTGCATCACCGGTGCCAGCGCGGTCACGAGTCCGCCGGGGCTGCGGCGCCACGCCGTACTGCCGTCGGGCATCTCGATCCGGTCGACCGGCAGCCGGTTGGCCACCACTACGAAGGAACTCCTACCGTTCGGCATCTTCAGCGTCATCCACTCAGGTCGTCGTCGTCACCGGGGTAACGGACCCCGATCTGGCTCCGTGTCTCGTCGAGCAGGTCGAGAATCTCGAGGGTGGCGGCATGAGGCAGGACCGGTACCTCGACCAGTCCGGCACGCAGCGCGTCGATCACTGCGCTTGCCTCATAGTGGTACCCACGTCCATGCGCCGGGACGTCGATCCGCTCCGCTCCGGCTGCGGTCGTACGCACGTAGTACTCGGGGTGGTGGAACCTGTGCGGCAGCTGCAGATTGCCGTCCGGCCCGCTGACCGACGCGACCCACGGGTTCTGCGAACGCAGGCCGCAGGTCAGCGCGGCGACCGCGCCGGAGTCGTACCGCCAGGCCATCGCGACGTTCAGGTCGACGCCGTCGTCGTTGAGCGAACCGACTGCCTTGATCTCGTTCGGTCGTCCTAGAGCCATGGAGGCGAAGGTCATCGGGTAGATGCCGCCGTCCATCAGCGAGCCTCCCCCGAGCGCCGGGTCGAGCAGGCGAACCGGCAATGAAGCTTTGTGGAACGCGAAGTCCGCCACCACCTGCTGTGGTTCGCCGATGACACCCGACTGCAGGTCCTTGAAGAGGGCCTGAATCACCGGGTTCGTACGCATCCACATCGCCTCGGCGAACAGCGTCTTGTGCTCGGTGGCGACCGCGATCAGGTCACCGGCCTGCTTGGCGGTGAGCGTGACCGGCTTCTCGCACAGTACGGCGATGCCGGCCTGCAGGGCGGTCCGGGCGATCGCGTAGTGCTGCGGGTGCGGCGTACCGATGTAGATCACGTCGACCTCGCCGGAGTCGATCAGCCGGCGGTAGTCGTCGTACGCGTGCGGGATCCCGAACTCGGCGGCGAACCGGTCGGCGCTGTCCTGCGAACGGGACGCGACCGCGGTGGCGACGGCGTCGTCCGCGAGCAGCCCCAGGTCCTGGGTGAACTGCGTCGAGATGTTGCCGGTCGCAACGATTCCCCACCTGACGCGATCTATACCCACTGTCTGAACTCCGGGGTCGGGAACGGTCCGTCAGCAGCGATTCTCGCGGTTTCGAAGGCGTGAGCCAAGCGAATGAGCGTGACCTCACTTCGCGCCGTACCACTGATCGTCAGCCCGACCGGCAGGCCGGAGACCATTCCGGACGGGACCGAGAGCAGGGGATACCCGGCCAGCGCCGCGTGCGACGAGGAACTGCCCAGCACGTGGTCGCCGTTCACCAGGTCGATCGCCCAGGCCGGCGAGTACGACGGGCAGACCAGCGCGTCGAGCTGGTTGTCGCGGAGCAGGTTGTCGATCCCGTCCCGCCCGGCGCGGAGCGCTGTGAGGCGCGCGGCGACGTACACCGGGGAGTCGAGGCCCTCGGTCTCCGCAGCGCGTTCGAACAGCTCCTGGCCGAACCACTGCAGCTCCTGGTCTGCATGCTCCTTGTTGAACGCGATGAGGTCGTCCAGCGTCCGTGGACCACCCGGAACGCGCGTGGCGAGGTAGCTGGCCAGGTCGACCTTCAGCTCGTGCGAGAGGACCTGCAACTGGTCTTCGTCACCGCCTGGTGTCGGCAGCGACAGATGGTCCACCAGCGTGGCCCCGCACTGGCTGAGCAGTTCCAGCGCTCTCTCGGTCACCTGGTCGAGGCCCTTGGAGTAGCCCCACAGCGGACCCCGCGGTACGCCGATCCGTACGTTGCTGAGGTCCGTGCCACGGCAGGCGTCGGTGTAGTCGGTCTGCCCGCCCGTGAGGACCGAGAGCAGTGCCGCGGTCTGTTCGACCGTCTTCGTCATCGGTCCGGCGGTGTCCTGCGAGTGCGAGATCGGGACGATGCCCTGCTGCGGGACGAGGCCGACGGTGGGCTTCAGGCCGACCACACCGTTCAGCGCGGCGGGGCAGACGATCGAGCCGTTGGTCTCGGTGCCGATCGCGTACTCGGACAGGCCGGCGGCGACCGCCGCGCCGGAGCCGGAGGAGGAGCCGCCGGGCGAGCGGTTCAGCGCGTACGGGTTCCGGGTCAGGCCGCCGTACGCGCTCCAGCCGGACGAGGAGGACGCGCCGCGGAAGTTCGCCCACTCGCTGAGGTTGGTCTTGCCGAGAACGATGCAGCCGGCCTCGCGCAGGCGGCGTACCAGCGGCGCGTCCTGCGGCGGTGGGGGCTGGTCGGCGAGCGCGAGCGACCCGGCCGTGGTCGGCAGGTCGGCGGTGTCGATGTTGTCCTTGACCAGCACCGGCACGCCGTGCAGCGGGCCGCGGACCCGTCCTTCGGCACGCTCCGTGTCGAGCCGGGCGGCGTCGGTGAGCGCGGCGGGGTTCGGCGTGCAGACGGCGTTGACCAACCGGTCGACATCCCCGATCCGCCCCTGCAGCCCCTCGACCAGCGCCACAGCATTGAATTCCTTCCCCACCCCACCACCCCGGTCAGAGTCGGTTGAGCTCACGCTCAAGATCCTGCCAGAGTTGTGAAGGTCGGGCGTGGTGGCCGCGCGCCTACTGCGCGGCACTCGGCACGGCACCTCGCCGCACCGAGCACCTGCTCGCGACGGCGCGCGGCCACCACACCCGACCTAGTGTCCGGTTGCCTTGTCAGCGACACGCTTCGTGTCGGTCGTCGGTGAATGACATTGCTGTTGTTCAACACGTACAGTGGCAGGCGGACGGACGATCACCGACCGCACAGGAGTCAGCAGCAGATGGACAGCGCCAACGCCAGCTCTCCCGGCCCCGCCGAAGCTGCGCCGCCGGTCGTCGCGGGGCTTTCCGAGCGGGACGGGCAGATTCTCGCCTTCGAGCGGCACTGGTGGAAGTACGCCGGCGCCAAGGAGCAGGCGATCCGCGACCAGTTCCAGATGTCCGCGACCCGGTACTACCAGGTCCTGAACGCGCTCATCGACCGGCCCGAGGCCCTCGCGCACGACCCGTTGCTGGTCAAGCGCCTGCGCCGCCTCCGCGCCGCCCGCCAGCGCGCCCGCTCCGCACGCCGCCTGGGCATCGAGGTCTGACACATGTCCCGCCGCCTCAGGGCGTGCTTCGCTGCCCCACGTCCGCGGGGTGAACGAGGACAGGTCCTGTCGTCCCTGGTCGCCGTCGGCGCGGTCGTGGCGATCGTGGCCGGGCTGCTCGTCCTGTTCGGCACTCGTGGCCACGACAGCAAGGCCGACGAGAAGCCGGCCGCGTCCGGTACGCCTTCGCATGGACCGTCGACCGCGGTGGCCAGCATCCCGCGGCCGTCCGCGAAGCCTTCTGAGAAGCCTTCGGAGAAACCGCCGGTGACCTCGGCCACCGTGCCGCCTACTACGGCACCGTCGACGACTCAGCCGACGCAGCCCACCCAGCCGCCGGCGACCACGACTCAGCCGACGCACGCGGTGACGATTCCCGCCGAGGAGCGGCCGGCCATCGAGGTGTACAACAACACCCCGCGCAAGGGCCTGGCCGACTCGGTCGCGATCCGCGCCCGGCAGGCCGGCTGGACCGTGTCCGGCTCGCCCGACAACTGGCACGGCAAGGTCGCCGAGAGCACCGTGTACTACCCGCCCGGGATGCTCGACGCCGCCAACCAGCTCGCCCACGACCTCGGCGTCGGCCGGACCAAGGGCGCGCTGGACAACATGAAGAAGGACCGCCTGACGGTGATTCTGACCTCGGACTACGCAGGATGAACGCTCCGGTCATCAAGACCGAGGCCGGCCACGAGGGCTGGGACGCGATCGTCTCGGACCCCGCGTCCGCGGTGATCTCGTCGGACTTCGACGGCGTACTGTCCCCGCTGGTCGAGGACCCGGCCCGGTCCCGCCCGATCGAGGGCGCGCTGGACGCGCTCGCCCGGCTGGCGAAGTCGGTGAACCAGGTCGCGATCGTCACCGGCCGGCCCGCACTGGTCGCCACCGAACTCACCGGCGTCAGCGGCCACCCTGGCCTCGGGCGGCTCGTCGTACTCGGGCACTACGGGCTGGAGCGGTGGGACGCGGCGACCGGCAAGGTGACCAGCGAACCGGTTCCGCCCGGCGTCGCGACCGCCCGGGACCGGTTGCCCGGTCTGCTCCGCGAGGCCGGCGTACCGGACGCGTTCGTCGAGGACAAGGACAGCTCGCTGGCGGTACACACCCGCCGGCTGGACGACCCGGCCGGCGCGTTCGAGCGGCTCCGCGGCCCGTTGACCGCGCTCGCCGCGGAGACCGAGCTGCGGCTGGAACCCGGCAATCTCGTCCTTGAACTCCGTCCGCCCGGTATCGACAAGGGCGTCGCGATCCGCGGCCTGCTCGCGTCGACCGGCGCGCGGTCGATCCTGTACGCCGGCGACGACCTGGGAGACCTGGCCGCGTTCCGCGCCATCGAGGCGGAACGGGCCGCCGGGCTGAGCGCCGTACTGCTCGCGACCCGGTCCTCGAACGCGACCGAGCTGATCGACGCCGCGGACATCGTGGTCGACGACCCGAGCGGCGTGGTGACCGTCCTCACGGCCCTTTCGGACGCGATCGCAGCACGCTGAACGCCTGCGTCACGGTCTTGCCGATCGGCTGGATCGGACGCTCGACGTACCCACCGTCCTTCAGACTCGCCAGCCGCTCGAACGGGTTCCGCGACGCCGGGTCCCCGGTCAGCAGGAACGAGATCACCACGCCGACGACGTACAACGGCAGCATCGGCAACCCGACCAGGCAGAAGTACTGCCACGAATGCCGCTCCTCGTGCCGCACCAGCGCCGCGTCGTCGAAGTACTCCCGGCCGTTCTTGCTCAGAATCACGTTCCCGACCGTGAACGCCCCCGCCACCGGAAACCCCAGCTTGTACCCGTTCGCAAACCACAACCCCCGAGGCCCCCGACTGAACTCCGCCCGCCCAACCACCCCGACCAAGACCCCCGCAACCGTGGACAAATTAAGAAAGTTCCCCACAACCTTCACCCACTGCCAGCCGGTCATGGGCATCAGTATGAGGTTCTGTCGGTGGGGTGGGTAAGACTTGGTGGGTGAGTTCGGTGGTGCGGGTTTGGCGGGCTGGGCGGGTGGTGGATCCGCATTCGGTGATCGGTGGGTTGCGGAAGGGGCCCGGGGATCCGGCGTATGTGTTCGATGCGGGGCGGCGGACCGTGTGGCGGGCGACGCGGACTCCGGACGGGCCGGTGTTGCTGCGGTTGACGCCGTACGCCGGGGCCGTCGAGGCGGAGGCGTGGGGGCCGGGGGCCGAGTGGGCGCTGGACGGCGTACCGGAGCTGCTCGGGGAGCGGGACAGCTGGGACGGGTTCGAGCCGCTGCCGGAGCACCGGGTGCTGGTGGACGCGGCGCGGCGGTTCCCGCACCTCCGGGTGCCGCGGTCGCGGGCTGTGTTCGAGGCGATGGCGGCGGCGGGGATCGAGCAGGTGGTGACCGGCAAGGAGGCGTTCCGCGCGTGGCGGCTGCTGCTGCGTGAGTACGGCGAACCCGCGCCGGGGCCCGGGCAGCAGGGGGGTCGGGCGATGATGGTGCCGCCGTCGCCGGAGGAGTGGCGGCTGATCCCGTCGTGGCAGTTCCTGCTGGCCGGTGTCGAGAACCGGCGCTCGCGGGTCGTGCTGACGGCGGCCGCCCGGGCGTCGGCGTTGGAGCGGACGCTCGAGCTGACCGACGGCGCGGAGGTCGAGCGACGGCTGCGGTCACTGCCCGGTGTCGGCGTGTGGACGGCGGCCGAGGTACGCCAGCGGGCGCACGGTGACGCGGACGCGTTCTCGTTCGCGGACTACCACGTGTCCCGGAACGTCTCGTACGCGCTGATCGGCGAAGAACTCGACGACGACGGCTGCGCCGAACTGATCGAGCCGTACCGCGGCCACCGCTTCCGCGTCCAGCGCCTGATCGAACTCGCCGGCATCGGCCACCCCCGCTTCGGCCCCCGCAAATCCCTCCCCACCCACACCCCCGGCGCCACCCACCGCCTGTAGCCACACCACCCGCACGTCCGCGGGTGTGCGGACGTCCAGGCCATCACAATCGCCGCGGACGGCGCAGCGCCCGCTCGGCGACCCCTCGCGGATCGGATTGTGATGGCCTGGGGGTTCGGGCCGACCCCGTGAGACCTCGCGTCTCGGATGGTGGGATCACAAGACACAATATGGACCCGATTGGGTAATCTCGGGGCAGCTCATCCAGAGGGACTGAGGGAAACGGCCCGTTGACGTCCCGGCAACCCTCCCCGTGGAGCCCCCGTCCGGGGCAATCTCCGCGAGGGAACGGTGCCAAATCCGTCCCGCGCCGAGATCCGGCCCCCGGGGAAGATGAGAGGGGAACCTCACTCATGAGCCAGACCGCCACCCACACGATCCGTGAAGGTGCCTTCGGCAACGGTACGCACCTGAGCTGTCGCGCCTGTGGGGCGAAGTCGCCGCTCGGCCCGTTCTACGCCTGTATGGAGTGCTTCGGTCCGCTGGAGGTCGGGTACGAGTACCCGACGATCACCCGCGAGCAGATCGAGGCCGGCCCGAAGAACATCTGGCGGTACCAGCCGCTGCTCCCCGTCCCCGTCGACGTGGCGAGCTTCCCGAACACCGAGCCCGGCTACACCCGGCTCGTCGACGCGCAGAACCTGGCCCGCGAGCTCGGCCTGCGCAAACTCTGGGTGAAGGACGACTCCGGCAACCCGACGCACTCGTTCAAGGACCGGGTGGTGGCGTCCGCGCTGAGCGCGACCCGCGAACTCGGCATGAAGGTCTTCGCCTGCCCCTCCACCGGCAACCTGGCCAACGCGGTCGCCGCGGCCGCCGCCCGGGCCGGTATCCGCTCGGTCGTGTTCATTCCCCACGACCTCGAGCGCCCGAAGGTGATCACCACCGCCGTGTACGGCGGGACCCTGGTCGCCGTCGAGGGCAACTACGACGACGTCAACAAGCTGGCCTCCGAGATCGCCGGTGAGGAGGAGGGCTGGGCGTTCGTCAACGTCAACGTCCGGCCGTACTACTCCGAGGGCTCGAAGACGCTCGCGTTCGAGATCGCCGAGCAGCTCGGCTGGCGGCTGCCGGAGCAGATCGTCGTACCGGTCGCGTCCGGGTCGCAGCTGACCAAGATCGACAAGGGCTTCACCGAGCTGGGCAAGCTCGGGCTGGTCGACGCGACCGACTACAAGGTGTACGGCGCGCAGGCGACCGGCTGCTCGCCGGTGGCGCAGGCGTTCCGCGACGGGCACGACGTGGTGAAGCCGGTGAAGCCGGACACCATCGCGAAGTCGCTCGCGATCGGCAACCCGGCCGACGGGCCGTACGTGCTGGACGTGGCCCGCCGTACCAACGGCGCCATCGAGGACGTGTCCGACGAAGAGGTCGTCGAGGGCATCCAGCTGCTGGCGCGCACCGAGGGCATCTTCGCCGAGACCGCCGGTGGCGTGACGGTGGCGACGCTGAAGAAGCTGATCGCGACCGGGCAGCTCGACCCCGAGGCCGAGACCGTGATCATCAACTCCGGCGACGGGCTGAAGACACTCGACGCCGTGGCCGACCGGGTCGGCCCCAAGGTGACCATCCCCGCGTCGTACGACGCCTTCGTGAAGGCAGGCCTGCAGTGAGTGTGAGCGTCCGCGTCCCGACCATCCTGCGGCCCTACACCCAGGGAGTCTCCGAGGTGTCCGCCGAGGGTACGACCCTGACCGAGGTCCTCGACTCGCTCGACGCGTCGTACCCAGGCATCAAGGGCCGCGTCCTCGACGACTCGGGCGAACTACGCCGCTTCGTGAACGTGTACGTCGACGACGACGACGTCCGCTTCGCCGACGGCCTCCAAACCACCATCAAGGACGGCGGCCAGGTCTCCATCATCCCGGCCGTCGCCGGCGGCTGATTAAGCTGCTGCGGTGCGTGCCGTAGTCGTTTCGCAGTACGGAGTTGTGCCCGAGGTCCGGGAGGTGCCGGAGCCTGTCGTGGCGGACGGCTCGGTGGTCTTGAAGGTCGAGGCCACCGGGCTGTGTCGTAGTGACTGGCATGGGTGGATGGGGCATGACTCGGACATCGCGTTGCCGCATGTGCCTGGGCATGAGCTTGCCGGGACGATTGCGGCGGTCGGTGCTGGGGTGTCCGGGTGGGAGGTCGGAGATCGGGTCACCACCCCGTTCGTCTGCGCGTGCGGGAAGTGTGAGCAGTGCCTGGAGGGGAACCAGCAGGTCTGCCCGAACCAGTTGCAGCCCGGGTTCAACTACTGGGGTTCGTTCGCGGAGTACGTCGCCGTGCCGTACGCCGAGGAGAACCTGGTACGGCTGCCCGACGAGATGGACTTCGCCACCGCCGCAGGCCTCGGCTGCCGCTTCGCCACCTCCTTCCGCGCCGTCCACCAGGTCGGCCAAGTACGTGCGGGTGAACGGGTCGCCGTCTTCGGCTGCGGTGGAGTCGGCCTGTCCGCGGTCATGATTGCCTCAGCACTGCGCGCCGAGGTCATCGCGATCGACACCAACCCGGACGCCCTCGCGCTGGCGCGAACCTACGGCGCCACCGACACGCTCCAGGCCCCGGTGCAGGACTTGAGCGGTGTGCACGTGACCATCGACGCGCTCGGCTCCGGTGAGATCGTGCAGCAGGCCCTACGGGCGCTCCGGCCGCGGGGACGGCATGTGCAGGTGGGGTTGCTGCCGGGCGGGGTGAATCTCGACGTGGGACGGTTGATCGGGCAGGAGCTGTCCTGGCTGGGCAGCCACGGCATGCCCGCGCACGCCTACCCCGAGATGCTCGAACTAGTTGCCACCGGCAACCTCAACCCCCACCAGCTGATCACCCGCAGCATCACCCTGGAAGAAACTCCAACAGCCCTCGCAGCACTCTCGAACGGCACCCCGGCCGGCGTCACGGTCATCGTGCCGTGACGTCCGATCGCTAGGCCCCCGTCAGCGCCGGTCTTTGCGGAGCATTTTCCTCGCCTGGTGCGGATTTGTTTCCGCAAACGCAGGGCGTCACCCGGCTGGTGCAGCTGAACGTGGCTTCGACGCCGTACCCTTTGGAATCGAGGAGGTGCAGCTCCGGGTACAGCCGCGGAAACGTGACAGTCAGAGGCGGATCAGGTAGACCGTGGGTGGGCGGCCGGTGCGGCCGTGTTGTTGGGTGCCGGTGGGGGCGGCGAGGCCGGCTCGTTCGAGGCGTTTCAGGACTCGGCGGGCGGTGCGGAGTTGGACGGCCAGGTGGTCGGCCACGTCTTGGGTGGTGAGGCCGTCGGGGAGGGTGGCGGTGAGTTCTCGCATGCGGGCCAGGGTTTGGGTGTTGAGGCCGACCCGGCGCGCCAGCAGCGGAAGGCTTTCGGGGCCGCGTACGCTCACCGGTTGGTCGCCGCTCGGCTCGATCACGATCTCCACGTCGTCCGACATCGACACCACCGCGGCGACGGTGCCGATCGACGCGGCGCGGCCGACGGCACGACGGGCGAGGGCTTCGGCTTCGGCCGCCGTACGTCCGACGCCGAACCCGACGTACGCCGTACGGTGCCGGGCCGCCAAATGATCCAGCAACGGCATCCGCGAGAACTGCTCCGTCGCCTGCTCCAGCAGACCGCGCGTGGTGACGACCAGATGCCGCCCGTCGGGCAGCGCGGCCAGGCTGCCGCCGAGCGTCATGAGGTCCGCGGCGAGCGCGTCGTCCGGCTCCGGCAGGTCGATGACGCCGAGCGCGACCTGCGCGTCGCCGACGTGCTGCCCGGTGGTCGTCAGTACGAGCGCCTGCAGCGTCGAGCGGATCGAGTACCGCGACGGGGCCAGCCGTACCGACGGCATCTCGTTCTCGATCAGGTGGAACGCGGACCCGAGGCAGCTGATCGCGACCTTCGTGTCGTGCTTGTCGTGCGCCGCGCGGTGGAACGCGACGATGTCGTCCGAGGTCAGCCCGGGCCGGTACGGCAGTACGTGGATCCGGTCCGTCGGCAGCTTCGCCTCGATCAGGGTCTCGAGTACCTCGGACCGCCGGAGTGTGTCGATCGAGAACTGGGTGACGTTGTGCCCGAGCCGGAGCAGCTCGACCAGCGCGCGCAGCAGCGTCGCCCCGTCGTACGAGACGTACATCGCCGGTCGGTCGATCGCGCCGGCCTCGGTGGCGATCGTGTACGGGACGACGCCGGTGAACAGGAACGCGTCGACGTCGCCGTGCGCCTGCCGGACCAGGTCGACGGCCTCGGTCTCGTGCCGGTACGCGAGCGGGACGAGCGTCGTACCGCTGGGCGCGCCGACCGCGGCCACCCGCTGGACCAGGTCCTCAGGTCCGACCACTCCGACCACAAGCGCCATCAGCGCACCTCCCGACGACTTATGGCCCGGCCCTCAAGTCCCCTCCAAACGCAGAATAGCGCAGGTCGGCGCGAGATATTGACGTTCGGGCCGCACTCTCCTAGTTTCGGTCAAGACCACATTTAGCGTGGTGGAGCGCAGGAGGGAGCGCGCCACCTCACTGTCCGTGGAGTTGCTCCAGACAGCGGATCACCAGCGCACGTTCGCCCGGCGGCAATGACGGCCCGTACGGATCGTGCGCGGCCGCGGCCGGTACGAGTCCTTCCCACTCGGCCGCCCAGAGCATCCGCTGGACGTACCCTTCGATCGGCGCGTAGAACGTCGCCGCCGCGAACCGGTCCAGGCGGTCCGACGCGGTCAGGAACTCCGAGTGCTCGCCGGCCGTCCAGGCCCGCAGTACGGCGGCCGACAGCTCGACCTGCGCCGACGCGATCCCGACGAGCGCGGTGTCGGCGCCCCACATGAACGACGGGCCGTACATCCGGTCCTCGCCGGTGATGAGTAGCTTCCCGGTACCGCGGCCGGCCCAGATCGCGTCCTGGCAGCCGATCGCCCGGTCCAGCGTCGCGGTCTTCACGCCGAGCATCGCGTCCAGCGACAGCAGGTCCTTGATCAGCGCGGGCGAGTACGGGTAGCCGCCGGCTTCGCCGTGCAGGTAGAACCCGACCAACGGCAGCCCGCTCTCGGCTGCGACCCGCTCGTGCAGCGCCACGGCCTGCGCGTGTCCGTCCGCGACGTCGTTGAACCCGGCCAGCGGATACACCATCACCGCATCGGCCCCGCCGGCCGCCGCGGCCAGCGCCATCTCGACGGTCGCGTCCGCCGCCTCCTGCAGAGTCGGGGCCTCGACAGACTTCGGTACGCCGACCCCGGCCACGATCGGTACGTCAGTAGCGGCCCGCCACGTCTCGAGCACCTTCACGCGATCACCGGGCGACAGGTACAGCCCTCGGCCCGTGTGCGCCCATACCGCGACGCCACCGATCGCGTGCCGGGTCAGGGTCACGGCGTACGCGGAGAGGGCGTCGTACGCGATCACGCCGTCGGAGTCCATCGGGGTGACGACCGCGGGGAGCAGCGTGCCGCGGAGGCGTTCTACCAGCGGATGCATCAGGTGACCTCTCACACGTCGTGGCCGAGACCGGGGCGCTTCGGTACGTCGATCCAGCCGTCGCAATCGGCGAA
This sequence comes from Kribbella sp. NPDC004536, assembly GCF_042873835.1. Lineage (NCBI taxonomy): Bacteria > Bacillati > Actinomycetota > Actinomycetes > Propionibacteriales > Kribbellaceae > Kribbella > Kribbella sp. NPDC004536. The sequence goes on from NZ_JBIALY010000003.1 coordinate 193,080, forward strand.
CACGGTCGGGGCCAGCGGGTCCTCGTCGACCATCAGCGGGCCCACGAGGTCGGCCGCCACGGTCGCTCCCGGAACGGCGGCGGCCAGGTGGACGGCGGCCAGCGTGGCCACGCCCAGCTCCGGCATCGAGCCTACCTTCACCGCCAGCCCGGCGGCTTCGGCGACCGCGGCGATCTGCAGCGCCCGGTGCAGGCCGCCGACCTTCAGGATCTTGATGTTGAGTACGTCGGCGGCGCCGCGGCGGGCGATCTCCAACGCGTCGTGCAACGTGTGCATGCTCTCGTCGACCATCACCCGGACGTCGAGGCGGTCGCGGAGCCGGACCAGCCCCGTCAGGTCCCAGCGGGGGAGCGGCTGTTCGAGGAGGGTGAGGCCGGCGGCGCTCATCTTCGCGAGGTACGGGAGGGCGGTCGTGGCGTCGTACCCCTCGTTGGCGTCCAGGCACAGCTCCGCGTCGGCGGGGATCGCGGCGCGGACCGCGCGGATCAGTTCGAGGTCCTTCGCCGGGTCGTGGCCGCCCTTCACCTTCAGGTGCCGGAAACCGCGGCCGGCGTACTCCGCGGCCTCGGCGGCCATCTCGTCCAGCGTGCCGAGGCCGACCACCCAGGTGGTCTGCACGCGGTCGCGGACGCTGCCGCCGAGCAGGGCATGGACGGGCCAGCCGCTGAGCCGTCCCGCCAGGTCGAACAGCGCGATGTCGAGACCGGATTTCGCCACCTGCTGGCCGCGCAGTACGCCGTCCATCACGACGTGCGCGCCGGCCCGGTCGAGCGGGTCGCGGCCGACCAGCGCCGGGGCCAGGTGCTCCTCGATCGCGGCCTGGACGCCGGCCAGCGTCTCACCTGTGTACGCGGTCATCGGCGACGTTTCGCCGATCCCGACCGCGCCGTCCGCGGTGTGCACCTCGACGACCAGGCTGATCAGCTCGTTGCTGACCCCGCTGCTGATCTGGAACGGCCGGCGGTACCGGGCGCTCACCACCCGGGTCTTGACCGCACTGATCGGCGCAACCGTGGCCCCGTCTGGCAATCCCGCCGATTCTGCTGCGAGAGTCATCGAGAGCTCCGGAAGCAGCCCGGTCGTTCAGCGTGGGAAGAGCTCCTAGATGGTCTGGGGTGGTGCGGGAACTGTCGGTGATGCATGGCAGTGTTCCTTTCGTGTCCAGGTTTCGTCTCGCACCCACCACGGAGCAGGAGGCGGCTTTGCTCGGGCTCTGCTGCCATGCGCGGTTCATCTGGAACCTCGCTCTCGAGCAGTGGTCGATGTGGCGACCAGGCCGCCGTACCGCATCGCCTGGATACAGCGCGCAATCGGCGCAACTGACCGAGGCACGCGCCGACAACGACTGGCTGCGGGCGGGATCGCAGACTGTGCAGCAGCAGGCACTGCGAGACTTCAGCCAAGCGGTCGCGAACTTCTACATAGGCACCCATCGGCGGCCGACGTGGCGGCGAGCCGGTGCCCATGAGGGGTTTAGGGTCGTCGGACCACAGGCCGAGCGGGTAGAGCGGTTGTCGCGAAAATGGGCTCGTGTACTCGTCCCGAAGGTCGGGTGGGTTCGGTTCCGGAGGACGCGGTCGCTGCCGACCGCGAAGTCCTACCGGATTACCCGTGACCGGTCGGGACGCTGGCATCTCGCGTTCGCCGCGATCCCGGAACCTATCCCTGCGCCGGGGACCGGTGCAGTGGTCGGTGTTGATCGCGGTGTCGTTGTCTCGGCGGCGCTGTCGACGGGCGAGATCCTCGCTGTCCCGGGGCTGCGGTGCAGCGAACGGCGTCGGTTGCTGCGGTTGCAACGGCGGCTGGCGCGGGCGCAGCGTGGGTCGAGCCGGCGCAGGAGGTTGCGCGTCGCGATCGCGAAGGTAAAGGCCCGCGAAACGGATCGGCGGACGAACTGGGCCGAACAGACGTCGACCGATCTGGCGCGCAGGTTCGATGTCATCGTGGTCGAGGACCTCCGCATCGCGCAGATGACTCGTTCTGGGCACGGCACCATCGAGGAGCCCGGCCGGAATGTCGCCCAGAAGGCGGGTTTGAACCGAGGCATTCTCGCGAACGCCTGGGGCATGCTGGTGACCCGTCTGGAGCAGAAGGCACGGGGGCGAGTTGAGAGGGTCAATCCTGCCTACACGAGTCAGACGTGTTCGCAGTGCGGGGTCGTGGATGGAGGGGCGCGCGAGAGCCAAGCCGCCTTCCGGTGTCGGTCTTGCGGTTACATCGCGAACGCTGACGTGAATGCAGCATGCAATATCGCAGCACGCAGTACTGCGGCCGGACGGGCCGTGACAGCACGCCGAGATCCGATGACTGGGTCCGAGAAGCGTGAACCTCAACTCGCCACCTCCGCGTAGCGCAGTTGGAATCCTCTCCCGCAGAGAGAGGAGGACGTCAAGACCGGTTCCTAGCGTTCTGGGCGGAAAGCATTTACGGTCAAGACCGTAAATACCTTGAGCGCTCCCTGTCAACGGAAGGTGGCACCCCCGATGCGGCTGGGTCTGTATCTGAACCTCTACGGCACCCCGGACGAGCGCCCGCAGCTCGCGGACGCCGTCGAACAGGCGAAGCTGGCCGAACAGGCCGGGTTCGAGTGGGTCGTGCTCGGTGAACGCCACCTGCACCGGCCCGGGTACCACGAGATCCTCACGTCGATGACCTGGCTGGCCGCGCACACCTCGCGGATCGGGATCGCCACGGCGGGCATCGTGGCGCCGTTGTACGACCCGGTAGTGCTGGCGGAGACGCTGGCGCACATCGACGTACTGTCCGGCGGGCGGCTGACGGCGGGGTTCGTGCTGGGGTACCGGCCGGAGGAGTTCGCGCTGTACGGGGTGACGCAGTCGGAGCGGGTGGCGCGGTTCGAGGAGGGGCTGGAGATCCTGACCCGGTTGTGGACGTCCGACGAGGTGACGTACGACGGGAAGTTCACGTCGATCGCCGAGGCGTACCTGTCGCCGAGGCCGGTGCAGACGCCGCGGCCGCGGATCTGGAACGGCGGGCGGGTGTCGGCCGTACTGGAACGGACCGCGCGGATGTGCGACGGGTGGACGACCTCCTTCAACGAACTCGACGCCGACCTGCCGGACAAGATCGCCGAGTACCGGTCGTACCCGCAGGGTGCCGCGTCGCTCGGCCGCGGGGTGATCCTCTGCCGCGAGGGCTACTGCGCCGACACCTCCCAGGCCGCCCGCACCGCCCTCGAGGAGCCGTTGCGCGACCTGTACGACGCCTACACCGGCTGGAAACGTACGTCCGCCGACGTCTCCCGCTACACCCAAGGCTGGGACGACATCACCAACCGCAGCATCATCGGCTCCAAATCCGAATGCGCCGACCGCCTCGCCCACTACGAGTCACTGGGCGCCGACGGCATCATCCTCCGCATCCAACCCCCCGGCATGCCCCAAACCGACACCCTCAAATCCATCGAACACTTCGGCAACCTCCTGCAGTAGGCCCCCGCGCGCTTAGGCTTTCAGGCCGGACATGGCGATGCTGTCGGTTAAGTAGCGTTGGAGGAGGCCGAAGACCAGGAGGCTGGGGACTACCGTGATGGTGGCGCCGGCCATGACCTGGTTGATGGGGACTGCTTGGCCTTGGAGGGTGGCGAGGCCGACGGTGAGGGTTTGCATCTTGCCGGACTGGCCGATGACCAGGGGCCAGAGGAAGTCGTTCCAGTGCCAGAGGAAGACGAAGATGCCCAGCGTGGCGAGGACGGGGCGGATCAGCGGGAGCACGATCATCGTGTAGATGCGCCACTCCGCCGCGCCGTCGATCTCGGCGGCCTCGAACAGTTCGTCGGGGAGTTGCATGATGAACTGGCGCATCAAGAAGACCGCCTGGGAGTTCGCCAGCGTAGGCACGATCAGGCCCCAGTAGCTGTCCACCCAGTTCAGGTTCGCGACCAGGATGTACGACGGGATCAGCGTCGCCTGGAACGGGACCATCAGCGTGGCCAGGAATGCCCAGAACATGATCTCCCGGCCGGGGAACTTCTTCTTCGCGAAGGCGTACCCGGCCATCGACGCGAACAGCAGTACGCAGCCGACGGACACCAGCGAGTACAGCAGTGAGTTGACGGTCCAGCGCGGGATGTCCGAGCTGCTCAGCACGTTGCGGAAGTTCTCCAGCGTGAAGTGCGCGGGATTCAAGGCGCCCGGGAACGTCTGCCCGCTGGGCGGCGCGAACGCGACCAGCACCATCGCCGCGAACGGGACGACGGTCACGATCGCGGTCAGCGCCAGCAGGGTCGGCAGGGTCAGGCGGGCCGTCGTACGGCGACCCGCGGCGCGCGACTCGACCACCGGGCGGGCCTCGAGTACCTGGGTCATCTAGTCGTCCCTCCCGACGAGCCGGCGCTGTACGAGCGAGACGATCAGCACGATCAGGAACAGCACCAGGCCGATCGCGCTGGCGTAGCCGAAGTCGAAGTACTTGAAACCGCTGTCGTACAGGAAGTACACGAGCGAATAGCTGGAGCGCACCGGTCCGCCGCCGGTCATCACGTACATCGCGTCGAAGACCTGGAACGCGCCGATGGTCTCGATCACCAGTACGAAGAACAGCACCGGGCGGAGCTGCGGCAGGGTGATGTAGCGGAACCGTTGCCAGGTGCCGGCGCCGTCGATCATCGCGGCCTCGAGGTACGACTTCGGTACTGCCTGGAGGCCGGCGAGGAGGATCAGCATCGAGTAGCCGAAGCCCTTCCAGGCGGAGGTGACCGCGATCGACGGCAGTACGGTGCTCGACCGGCTGAGGAAGTCGATCGGGCCGATGCTGAACCAGCCGAGGACCGAGTTCAGCAGGCCGTCCTGGACGTCGTAGATCCATTTCCAGATCACGGCTGCCAGGACGATGCTGGTCACGTACGGCAGGAAGAACACGCCTCGGAAGAAGCCGCGGTTCCAGACGACGCGGTGGAGGAGTACGGCGGTGCCGAGGGAGAGCAGGACGGTGAGCGGTACGAAGATCACGGTGTACGTCAGCGTGACTACCAGCGCGTCGCCGAACATGTGGTCCGACAGCAGCCGCTTGTAGTTGTCGAGAGCAATGAACTCCCACTTTCCGCTGATCCGGTAGTCGGTCAGGGAAAGCAGAACCGCCCCAACCACAGGCAAAAACCGGAAGGCCAGGAACAGGATCAGCATCGGAGCGACGAAGAGCAGACCGACCCAAGGCCGCTTCAGCGCGCCGCGCCGCCCTGCGGGCGGCGCGGCGCGGGTGGGTGAGGCAGAGCCGGTGCCCGGTCCTGCCTGCCCCGGGCCGCCAGCGGCGCCAGTCTGCCTCGAGCCGGCAGCGGCGCCGGCCTGGGCCGCACCGGCGACGGGCCCCGCCCGACCCGCCGCCGTGTCCGCCTGGCCGACGGGCCTTGCGTCCCGACCCGCCGCCGGGTTCGCCGGGTCGGCGGGTGTTGTGTCCCGACCCGCCGCCGTGTCTGGCGCTGCGTCCTGACCCGTCGCCGTGTCCGGACGGTGGGCGTTGGTCAACGTTGTCTCGAGAGGAGGTCGTTGGCTTGTTTGGCGGCGTCGTCGAGGGCGTCTTGGGGTTGTTTCTTGCCGGTCAGGACGGCCTGGATGTCGGTGCTGAGGAAGGACATGATCTGGCGGGCGGCCGGGTTCGGTTCGCCGGGCACGGCGTACTGCAGGGCGGCGGCGAACTTCGGGGCGTTCGGGTCGGCGAGTTCGGACTTCGCGTCGGTGCGGGGCGAGTAGTACCCGGACGCCTTGGCGAGTCCGTCGAGCTGCGCCGGCTGCATCATGAACGTGAGGAACTTCTTCGCACCGTCGACGTTCGCCGACGCGGCGTTCACCACCAGCCCACCCGGCAGACCGAGCGCGGCCTGCTTCTCGTCCTTCAGCGGCAGCCCGACCTCGACGTTCGCCGCACCCCACGTCTTGGAGACCGTGCCGGCGTCACCCAGTACGGAGCTGAACGACATCGCGACCTTGCCCTTGCCGAACGGCGAGTCGGCGGCCACGTTGCCCGCGGTGAGCGCGGTCTTCGGGATCGCGTCCTCGTCCCACAGCGTCTTCAGGAACGTCAGCGCCTTCAGCCCCGGCGCCTGGTTGAACGTCACGCTCTTGCCGTCGTCCGCGAACACCTTGCCGCCGGCCTGCCACAGCAGCGGATAGAAGTTCAGGTTCAGCGTCGCCTCGGGCGAGGCCGAGTAGTCCAGCGTCTGGAACCCGGCGGCCTTCAGCTTCGGCGCGGCCGCCTTGACCTCGTCCCAAGTCTCCGGCGGCTTGGCGATCCCGGCCTTGGCCAGCACGGTCTTGTTGTACATCGTCGTGGTGACGGTGTGGTAGATCGGTGCGCCGTACACCTTCCCCTGCACGGTCAGGCCCGGTACGGCCGACGGCAGGAACTGGTCCTTCAGCGGGCCCACCACGTCGTCCACCGGTTCCAGGTTGCCGTTCGCGACGTACTGCGGGATCTGGTCCGGGATCATCGGCAGCACGTCCGGGCCCTTCTTGCCGGAGAACGCGGCCGCGAGTTTCTGGTCGCGGTCGGTCCAGGGCTGCTGCTCGATCTTCAGGTCGATGTTCGAGTTGGCCGCCTCGAAGTCGGTCTCGACCTTCTTCCAGTACGTGTCGTTGGCCGCCTTGTCGGCGATCACCGGGTACATCCAGAGCGTGAGGCTCTTCTTGCCCCCGCTGCTGCCGCTGTCACTGCCGCCGCAGGAACTGAGCGCCGCGGCCAGCACGAGCGCCGTGAGTGGTGCCGCAATGCGGCGGACGGTGAGTTGCAGCATGGGTTTCATGGCACCCCCAGGGTGTGTCCGGATGTCAGGTCCGGAAAACGTCAAAAGCATAGAACCTAATAACGGTCAGGACCGAAAGTAGCCGGGGCGAATTTCGGCTGTCAACGGCTGATATCGATCCGGAACAGGTCCGGGCCGTTCGTCATCAGCAGTTCGTGATCTCCACGGACGCCGAGCCGCGAGTGCGCGTGCTCGACGAACAGCGTCGGTACGGACTTGCTGCCCGGCGCGATCCGGTAGATCTTCTTGAGGTCGATGCTCACGTAGACGGCCTCGGAGGTCGCGACGATGTCGCCGCTGGAGGTCGTCGTCCCGAGCGTGAAGGAACGCTTGAGCTTGCCGTTGTCCGGCGAGAGCGCGAACACCGTCTTGCCGGCCACACCCCAGAGCAGGCCGTCCGGCCCGATCGTGACCGACGAGACCGTCGCCGCACCCGGCACCGGTACGGTCTCCCAGAGCTTCTGCTTCGCGGCGACGTTCCACGCGAATACTGTGCCCGCCGAACGGGTCGGAGGCGTGGTCACCAGGCCGCCGGCGATCGACGTGCCGCCGAACACGATGCCGCAGCGGGTCGTCAGGCCGTACACGGACTCGTCCTGCACGACGTTCCGGTACTTCTCGGCGGCCCCGGTTGCCGGGTCGTAGATCACCAGCGCTCCACCGAGCCGATCGCCGTCCGGCACCGTACCGACCGCGATCTTGCCGTCCACCTCGACCAGCGCGCGGGCCCGGGTCTGGAAAATGTCCGGTTTCAGGTTCAGCAGCTGCTTCGGGTTGTCCGGTGTCCCGGGCGGTCCCGGGGAGTACTCCGGGCTGCTCCAGGTCTTCGCCGGGTCGTACGAGTACAGCCTCGCCTCCGGGTACGCGCCGACGTACACCGTGCCGTCGGACGCCTCCAGCAGCGCCTCGACCTGGGAGAACCGGTTGAACTTGGCCTCGCCCGTGTCCGGGTTCACGACGGACACGCCCCCGTTCAGGAAGCCGCCGGCGTAGATGCTGTTCTTCCCGCCGGCCACGGCCAGGATCTGGATCGGCTCCCGCCGGACCTTGGTCTGGAAGATCTCCGACTTGCCGGTCTGCGGGTTGTACCGGAACTCCTCGCCGCGCCAGAGCGTGCCGACCACGCTCGTCCCCGGGTAGTCGGGCAGGTTCAGGTCGGCGTACCCGATCGAGCGGGCGTTCTGGATCCGGCCGGTGAACGTCAGGCCGGTCCCGGTCAGCGTCTTGGTCGCCGGGTCGTACTTCTTCAGCTCGCTCGCCTGGATCAGGTAGATCCCGCCGTCCGCGCCGATCGGCGAGATGTCCAGGCCGTGCTCGTTCGGGATCGTGTCGACCCAGGTCCGCGACGCGATGTCCCAGACGTACAGCGGGCCTGGGAATGCGGTGCTGACCCGGGTGTACATCCGGCCGCCGCGTACGTTCAGGTCGTACACGACCTGGTCCTTCGGGTCGCCCATCCCGGGCGGCGGCGGAATCTCGGTGACGGTGCCGGTGTCGACGTCGACCTCGGAGAAGTACGCGTCCGGCTCGGAACCGGTGTAGAGCTTGCCGTTCCAGTAGTCGATGCTCTTCACGTACCCCTGGCCCGCCTTGATCGTGCCGTAGTCGCGGACCGCGCCGGTCGCGTGGTCGTAGCGGAACACCTTGCCGTGCGGGTACGTGCCGCCGTACACGTTGCCCTGCTCGTCGAGGGTGATCCGCAGGATGAACGTCTCGCCGGGCAGCGGCTGCCCGAGGTCGTCCACGGTCGTCGCGCCCGGCCGCAGACGGTACAGATGACCGTTGTAGTAGGTGCCGGCGTAGATGGTGCCGTCCGGCGCGGCGGCGACCGCGTAGCTGCCGTCGCCGCCGGGCAGTGGCGCGGACAGCAGGCTGTCCCCGGTGGCCGGGTCGATGGCGTTCAGGTACGCCGGGGTCCCGCTGGACACGTTCCAGATCGCGGTCTTGCCGTTCGGGCCGGGCGCGACCGTGCCGCCGATCAGCAGTACGTCGGACAGCGGCCGGCCGAGCGGGACGACCGTCGCGGTCGGCGGATTGTGGCCCGCCTGGGCGGGAGCCGCGAGTGTGGTGACGAACAGCGCGGTGAGGATCAGGGCGAGAAGTGAGCGGGCTGGTCGCATGCGATTGCCTCCGGGGTGCCGTATTTACGGTCCTGTCCGAAAGTGAAGCGCCTGCGGCGTGACGAAGTCAACGACTCAGGGAAATTTGCCACTACTGGCAGCGAACGGTCCGGTTACGGCCTCGGCCGTTAAGCCTTGGGTAGCTTGTCCAGTAGTTCCTGGAGCATCTCGCGGGTCGCCGCGAGATAGCTGTCGTCGCGCTGCAGTGCCCGGCGGAACGCGGCCAGTTCGGCCGGCGAGATGGTGTTCGAGAACGTGCTGACCTCGGTCAGGTCGAGGCGCCGGTTGAACAGATGTACGGTGTCCCGCCAGCGGTGCAGCAGCCCGACCAGCTCGGCGTCCTTGTGCAGACCGAGGGCACCGGAGACCAACGCGAGGTCCACCGCGGACACGATCAGCCGCGGGTACACCTGCCGGGTGGTTGGCGCGTCCGGCGAGAACCGGGGGTCGTTCAGCGTCCGGGTGTTCTCGTGCAGTTCGTCGGCGACCGCGCGGAGGACCTCCGTACGGCGCTCCGCCTCGGACGTCAGGCGTTCCACGAAGATGCCGGTCAGCCCGGCGACCAGCGTCAGCGTGTTCACCGCCGGGTCGAGCCGCCCGTTGCCCGGGTTGATGACTGCGATCACGCCGAGTACGAAAGCGGCGGCGAGCAGCCCGTACGTCACCAGGCTGACGACGGTCCGTTTCACCTCACACTGACCAGATGTCGTCGGCGAGGGTGTGCGCGGCCTCGCCGGCCGCCTCCGGGGCGAGCAGCAGCAGCTCCAGGCCGAACGGGTTCGCCCGGCGGGCGTACCGGAACTGGGACTGGATCGCCTCGATCGGGGTCAGCTTGCACGCCTCGGTGAGCCGCTTGAGCCGGTCGGTGGAGTACTTCCGGGTGGTGTAGAGCCGGATCGTGTCGCCGACCGGCAGCACCACCTCGGTGTGGTCCGGCAGCTCCATCCGGATCTCCGCGCCGGTGTCGTTCTGCCAGAGGATCTTCACCAGCAGCGCGTCGTCGTCCTCGACCGCGCCGACGAACCGGACCAGCTCGTTGCTGATCTTCAGGTCGGTGTTGTACCGCAGCGCGCTGGTCACGAACTCCGCGAACGCCCGGGTCTGGTGGTACTCGTCCGCGGCCGCGTCGGCGGTCTCCTGGTCGAGTCGCGTCGTGCTGGCGACCTCGAGCAGCAGCCGGTCCTGCGGGCGGAGCACCCGGGTGAGGGTGGCGAGGAGCTCCTGGTCGCTCTCGAAGTTGGCCAGCGTGTTGCCGGTCAGTGTGAACAGGATCGGGTCGTCGCCGACCAGCCGGGCGAGCATCTGGCCGAGCTCGTCCATGTTGTCGTCGATCGAGAAGTCCAGCTGCACGGGCAGCACCTGCGACACCGGGAACCGGGCGCCGCGGACGGGCTCGAGCGTGCCCATCCGCAGCATCTCCGAGCTCATGTCGACCGGGATGTAGTACATGTCCGGGTTGTTCCGGCGCATGTCGCCGAGGATCGTCCGGTCCTTCACGCCGGTGCCGACGCCGAGGCTGACCAGGTGGAAGCCGCCGTTCTCGACGTGCGGCCGGACCTTGCGCCAGTGCCGCAGGAACGACTCCGCGCCGGCCTTCATCACCAGGTAGAACGGGTCGTTCGTCGCGTTCGCCCAGGCGATCGTCGGGCCGATGCCCCAGTACGAGAAGCCGGACGTGATCTGCTTGCCGTCGCCGGAGTCCGAGAACGGGCCGCGCAGGTCACCGGTGAGCGTCGCGAGCTTGTCGGTCTGGTCCTCGCCGACCAGCAGCAAGGACCAGGCGAAGTCGTCGTCCGCCAGCGCATGCTCGAGCTTCCGGATCACCGGTACCGGATCGGCCACGTCTCACCCCTCACACGATGAGAGGTCAGGTTACCGGTTACCGGTCATCACTGCCTGTCAGATCGGAGTGACCGCGTCGGCCTCCCGGCCCTTGGGGCCGTCGACGATCTGGAAGTCGACCTGCTGGCCGTCCTCGAGCGTCTTGTACCCGTCGGAGACGATCTTGCTCCAGTGCACGAACACGTCGTCCTGACCGTCGACGGCCAGGAAGCCGTACCCCTTGTCCGCGTTGAACCACTTCACGGTGCCGCGCACCATCGAATCTCCTCGACCACGGAACCCGCTCTACCCAGGCCCCTCGCGACCAGCAAGTTTAATCGAGCCCGCGAGAACCAGCGCGCAGGCCATCAGCGCGGCGCTCACCCAGAGCGGGCCGCGGAAGCCGGACCCGCCGATCGCGAGCCCGCCGAGCACCGGCCCGGCGGCCGCGCCGACGTTCAGCGCGGCGGTGGCGAGCCCGCCGGTCAGGATCGGAGACTCCGAGCCCGCGTACAGCGCGTACGCGATCAGGGTCGACCCGACCGCGAAGGACAGCGCGCCCTGGACGAGCACGAGGAGCACGGACGGTACGACGTACGCCGACGTCAGGGCGAACCCGATCCAGCCGAGCAAGAGGATGCCCCCGGCAACGAAGACGGGTCGATGGTCGCGGCGGTCGGCGTACCGGCCCGCCACCGTCACGCCCGCGAACGAGCCGAGGCCGAACAGCGCGAGCAGAACCGGGACCCACCCGGCGCCGAGCCCGGTGACGTCGGTGAGCACGGGCGACAGGTAGGTGAACGAGCAGAACGTGGCGCCGTTCACGAGCGCGCCGAGCAGCAGCAGTGCGGCGAGCCGCGGCGACACGCTGAACCGGGCGATCGAAGCCGGTCCGGGAGAACGTGACGGGACCGAGCGGAGGATCCCGATCAGCGCCGGCAGCGAGATCAGGGCGACCGCCCAGAACGCGGACCGCCAGCCGAGGTAACGCCCGAGCACCGCACCCGCCGGTACGCCGACGATGCACGCGAGCGTCGTACCGCCGAGGAGCACGGACGTCGCGCGGCCCTTGGCGTCCGGGTGGACCAGGCTGGTCGCGGTGGCGAGCGCGATGGCCAGGAAGCCCGCGTTCGCGAGGGCGGCGAGGACGCGGGTGGTGAGCAGTACGGCGAAGCTCGTGGTCAGCGCGCCGACGACGTGCACGGCGAGGAAAACGGTCAGTGTCGCGAGCAGGGTCCGGCGGCGCGGCCAGCGGGCGCCGAGAACGGCGATCGCCGGTGCGCCGGCGATCATCCCGAGCGCGAACGCCGAGGTCAGCCAGCCGGCGGCCGGGATCGAGACGCCCAGGTCCTGGGCGATCTGCGGGCCGAGCCCGGAGAGCATGAATTCAGAGGTCGCCTGGGCGAAAACGGCCAGGCCGAGCAGATACAGCACGAAAGGCATGGAAGTACTCCGCAACCATGAGAAGACGGCATGAGGTCGTCTCCGGCCGGCTCAACGTGCGAGCGGCCGGTGGTTACGGTTTGTCTGCCTCCGGGCTGGACATGCGCAGAAGTCTAGCCGCGGTGTGAGGCTGCCAGGCCGAGGAGGCCTGCGGTCACCAGCAGGAGGGCGCTGGTGACGCCGATGTCGTCGGTCTGCAGGACGCCGTTGTCGGTGAGCATCCAGATCGTGGCGGCACCGGTCAGGACGGTGCCGGCCACCACGCCGGGAACATCCGGCTTGGTCTTGCGCTGCTGGCTCATCCGCGTTCCACCTTGATGCTGCCGAGTTTGAGGTTCAGGTCCAGGGTGACCTGGTCGCCGGCCTTGGCGTCGGCGCCGAGGTCGTCGAGCGTCAGCCTCGCATTGTGCCCGCTGTGGTCGTCGCCGGAGAAGGCCACGTCTCCCATGTCGGCCGACAGCTGCCCCTTGAGGTCGACGTCCGCGGGCACCTTGACGATCACCTCGCCGATGCCGCCGTGCACCTCCACCTTCGCGTCCTTCGCGAACTTCGCCTTGGTCAGGTCCAGGTGCAGCGACCCGCCGTCGAACCGGTAGATCGAGCTGGTCGACGTGATCGTCGTACCGGCCGGCGCCACGTAGTTCGTGTCGGCGAAGTTCCGCGGCACGTTGGTGAAGACCGTACTGGCGATCGCGCCGAGCGCGAGCAGGATCCCGAGCGGCAGCAGGCCGAGCGTACGGCCGACGAAGCCGCCGATCAGCATGCCGGCGCCGAGCGTGGCCAGGCCGATCACGAGCATGGTCGCGGTGGAGGCGTGCGCCAGCGCGGCGATCCCGATCGCGAGACCGGTCAGGACGACGACGATCGACTTCACCCCGCGCATGCCCCTCGCGGGCGGCGCGGCCGGCTCACGGGTGGCGGTCGTACGGGTGGAGCCGGCGGGCTCGTCGACGTACAGGCCGAGAGGGTCGTCCTCGGTCCACACAGGCTGGACCGGTTCGACGGTGCGGTCCTGGGGTCGCTGTGTGGCCGAGGACGACGGGCCCGCCGGGGGAGCTGACGGGCCGGTCTGAGGTGGGGTGTACGCCGAGGTGTACTGCTGGGACGAGTACGGCTGCGTGGTGAACTGCTGGCCGTTCGCGGGCGTGTCCTGCGGCCGCGGCGGTTGCTGGTTCTGCGCCTGGTTCTGCGCCTGATTCTGGGCGTTCTTGTTGTTCTTGCGGTGCTTGGAGAGCAGCCAGATCACCGCCACCACGATCACCGGACCGGGCACGAAGTGGCCGAACTTGAACGACGACATGGTCGCGATCGCGGCGAACAGGCAGATCCCGATCACCACCGGCCAGAACCACGGGTGGTCGGTCCGGACCCGGTCGCCGAGTACGCCCTGGACCGGCGCCCGGTCGCTGCCCTCCTCGGGCATCAGCAGCCAGGCGGCGAGGTAGAAGACGATGCCCGGGCCGCTGATGATCAGCACCGCCATCACCACGCGGACCAGCACGGGGTCGATGTTCAGCGAACGGCCGATGCCGCCGCAGACACCCGCGACCCAGCGGTCCGACCTGCTCCGCCGCCAGCTCTGGGGGTTCTGCAGGCGGTTGCGGTCGAACCCGGCGGGTCCACTCTGGTTCTGCTCCATGCCATCGATACTCACACCAGTTCCCGCGCCGGACATCGGGGATGCACCCTGACGACCCCCGGAGTGGACCGAATTCGGGGTTCACCCCGAGCCGACCCTGAGTGCGGCGGGCGCCCGCTGAGGAGGCGGCCGGGGACAAGCCTGCTGGTGTCCGGCCTGTCCACATGTGACGATCGTGGTGATGAGCCAGCCAGCAGCCGCGCCGCCGGGCGGACCCTCCGACCAAGGTAACGGAGCCCCGCCTGCGGACACTCCTGGGCAGAACCAGGACCAGTGGCGCTACAAAGGCTGGGGCCCGCAAGGCCCGGCCGGCCAGTACCAGGGCCCGTACGCCGCCTACGCCGCGCGGATGAGCGCCCAGGCAGGCGTCTCGGGCGGGTACACCGGTCCGTTCAGCGGTTCGTCGTACCAGTCCGCGCCGCCGCGGCAGGACGCGCCGCCGCGCCGGGCGTACCGCCGTACCGAAGGACGCGTGGTCGCCGGTGTCGCCGGCGGCATCGCGGACCACCTCGGCATCTCGGACACCGTCGTACGGCTCGTACTGATCGCGACCACCGTGTCCGGCGGTTTCGGCGTACTGATCTATGCGGCCCTGTGGTTCCTGATGCCGCTCGCGCCCGAAACCGTGCCGGGCGCGCCCGGCCTGGCCGCGCACACCCGCTCCGGGATGCGGAGCGACGAGCCGCCGGCGCCGGTGACCGAGGCGAAGCAGCGCAAGCGGGAGAAGAGCCGCGGCCAGTTGCCCGCCTTGATCGCGATCGGGATCGGTGTGCTGATCCTGCTGCAGGTGGCCGGGTTCGGCATCGCCGGGAAGCTGTTCTGGCCGCTGGTGTTCGCGGCCACCGGTCTGGCGCTGATCTGGCGACAGGCGGACGAGGCCCAGAAGGACAAGTGGACGCAGGACATCCGGGTACCGATCCTCGGCCTGGTGCTCGGCAAGGGCGGCTGGAAGTCGCTGGTCCGGATCGCCGTCGGCCTGGTCCTGCTCGGGACCGCCGTGACGCTGTTCCTGGTCCAGAACGGCCGGCTCCAGATGGTCGGCGACGTACTGATCGCGCTGCTGCTCGCGGTGGTCGGGATCGGCGTGATCGCCGGCCCGTGGGTGCACCGGCTGACCCGCGACCTGAACTCCGAGCGGGCCGAGCGGGTCCGCTCGCAGGAACGCGCCGACATGGCCGCCCACCTGCACGACTCGGTACTGCAGACGCTGGCGCTGATCCAGAAGCAGGCCGAGGACCCCAAGGCGGTCGCCCGGCTGGCCCGCTCCCAGGAGCGCGAGCTGCGGTCCTGGCTGTACGACGAGGAGCACGACGCCGACCAGACCGTCGCCGGGGCCGCGAAACAGGCCGCCGCCGAGGTCGAGGACTCGCACGGCGTACCGATCGAGGTGGTCACGGTCGGCGACTGCGACCTGACCGAGCAGCTGGCGTCGATGGTCCGGGCCGCCCGGGAGTCGATGGTGAACGCGGCCAAGCACTCCGGTGCGGCGAAGATCGATGTGTTCGTCGAGGTGGACGGCGACCGGGTGGAGATGTTCGTCCGGGACCGCGGCAAGGGCTTCGTGGTGGACGACGTCCCCGACGACCGGCTCGGTCTGCGGCACAGTGTGATGGGCAGAATGGAACGGCACGGCGGCCGCGCGACGGTGCGGTCCGATCCGGAGACAGGGACCGAAGTGCGACTGGAGATGGACAGATGAGCAGACGCGTTGTCGTCGTCGACGATCACGACATGTTCCGGGCCGGGGTACGCAGCGAGATCGGCAGCTCGGTCGACATCGTCGGGGAGGGTTCCGACGTCGACACCGCCGTGAAGGCGATCGTCGGCACCGAGCCCGACGTGGTGCTGCTCGACGTACACCTGCCGGGTGGCGGTGGTACCGAGGTGATGAAGCAGGTGCACCAGCGGCACCCGGAGGTGAAGTTCCTGGCGCTGTCGGTGTCGGACGCCGCCGAGGACGTGATCGGCGTGATCCGGGCCGGTGCCCGCGGGTACGTGACCAAGAACATCTCCGGTACCGAGCTGGTGGACGCGATCAACCGGGTCGCCGAGGGCGACGCGGTGTTCTCGCCGCGGCTGGCCGGCTTCGTCCTGGACGCGTTCTCCGGCGCGATCGACATCGCCTCGGTGGACGAGGACCTCGACCGGCTGTCCCAGCGCGAACGGGAGGTGCTGCGGCTGATCGCCCGCGGGTACGCGTACAAGGAGGTCGCCCGCGAGCTCTTCATCTCGGTGAAGACCGTGGAGACCCACGTGTCGTCCGTACTGCGGAAACTGCAGCTGTCCAACCGGCACGAACTGACCCGCTGGGCGACCGACCGCCGCCTGGTGTGACGCCGCGCCCTGTGAGGCGTCTGACAAGGCGCCCCCGGGGTACTTCTGCTGGAACCGTGCGACTATTCGGCGCGTGGGGTTCTACATAGTCCGCCGGCTGGTCGCGGCGTTGAGCGTCGTCCTGGCCACCCTGGTGGCAACTTTCGCGCTGTTCTTCGTCGCGCCGACCGATCCGGCCGGCGCGATCTGCGGCGAGCGCAACTGCACGACGCAGCGGTACAACGAGATCAAGGCGAACCTGCACCTGGACGAGCCGAAGGTGCAGCAGTTCGCCCGCTTCGTCGAGGGCATCGCGGTCGGTCGCGACTTCGAGACCTCGGGCGTGGTGCAGCACTGCAGCGTGCCGTGCCTCGGGTTCTCGTTCAAGAACGACCAGCCGGTGACAGGCCTGCTGATGACTCGGCTGCCGGTGACGGTGTCGCTGGTGCTCGGTCAGGCCGTCATCGTGTTGACCGTGGGGGTCGCGGCTGGTGCCATGGCTGCGCGGCGCCGGGGCACGCTCGGCGACCGGATGCTGATGAGCGGTGCGCTGCTGGTCAGCGCCGTGCCGTACTACATCGTCGGCCTGCTCGCGGTCCTCTACCTGACCGTCCTGCATCCGATCCTGCCCCGCGGCGGCTGGACCCCGCCGACGCACAACCCGCTGAAGTGGTTCGCTGGGCTGCTGGCGCCGTGGCTCGTGCAGGGGCTGTACGGCTGCACGGACTACGCCCGGTTCGCCCGCGGCTCGATGGTGGAGACGCTCAGCGAGGACTACATCCGGACCGCCCGCGCGAAGGGCCTCGCCGACCGTACGGTCACCTACAAGCACGCGCTCCGCGCCGGGCTGATCCCGGTGATCACGATCTTCGGCCTCGACATCGCCGGCAGCCTGTCCGGCGCGATCTTCACCGAGAAGCTGTTCGACCTACCGGGTCTCGGCATGCTGTCCCTGGACAGCGTCAACAACTACGACCTGCCACTGATCATGGGCACAGTCCTGCTGGCCACAGTCTTCCTGGTAGCCCTCAACCTGATCGTAGACATCACCTACAGCCTGATAGACCCCCGCGTCCGCCTGACCTGAGTGGCGCGTTTTGGCCAGGGCATCGATACGCCACTCCGTGGCGGCGGTCCGGGCTTGGTGGCTGTTATACCGTCGACTGTTATGGAGCGGAATCTCACAGCCGATCAGCTCGCGCTCTTCGAGAAGGAGTTCGCGTCGAACCCGCAGTACCGGGTGATGCAGAACGCCGTCACGCAGACGCCGGTCAACAGCATCGCCCTCGACCGTCAGGTCCTCACCTCGATCGACCATTCGGTGTCGAACCAGTTGGACGACTGGAAGGTGACGAACCAGAAGAAGAGCGGGCGGTGCTGGATGTTCGCCGGCCTGAACCTGCTCCGGGTCGGCGCGGCCGAGAAGCTCGGGGTCAAGGACTTCGAGTTCTCCCAGAACTACGTGCTGTTCTGGGACAAGTTCGAGCGGGCCAACTTCTTCCTCGAGGCGATCATCGAGACCGCGGACCGCGACGCCGACGACCGGACCGTCGCGCACCTGCTGTCCGACCCGATCGGTGACGGCGGCCAGTGGAACATGTTCATCGCGGTGGTCCGCAAGCACGGTCTGGTGCCGAAGTCGGCGATGCCGGAGAGCGAGAGCTCGTCCGCGACCGCGCAGATGAACGACATCCTCCGCAAGCTGCTCCGCCAGGGTGCCCGCGACCTGCGGGCGCTCGGCGACGAAGAGGCGCGCCGCGAGCGCAAGGGCGAGATCCTGACCACCGTGCACCGGGTGCTGAGCATCCACCTCGGTACGCCGCCGCAGAAGTTCCTGTGGCAGTGGAAGGACAGCGACAAGGGCTTCCACCGCGACGGCTGGGTCACCCCGACCGAGTTCGCCGCCGCGTACGTGCAGCTCCCGGTCGACGAGTACGTCTGCCTCGTGCACGACCCGCGGTCCACCAGCCCGGTCGGCAAGACCTTCACCGTCGACTACCTCGGCAACGTCATCGACGCGCCGCCGGTGGTGTACCTGAACGTCGAGATCGACCTGATGAAGAAGCTCACCCAGGACGCGATCGTCGGCGGCGAGCCGGTCTGGTTCGGCTGCGACGTCGGCAAGCAGATGAACGGCGAGCTCGGCTTCTGGGACGCCAAGCTGTACGACTACGGCGCCGTCTACGACACCGAGTTCACGCTGGACAAGGCCGAGCGCCTGGTCCACCACGAGACCCTGATGACGCACGCGATGCTGTTCACCGGCGTGGACGTGGTCGACGGCGAGCCGCGCCGCTGGCGGGTCGAGAACAGCTGGGGCGACGAGAAGGCCGACAGCGGCTTCTGGACCATGAACGACTCGTGGTTCGGCGAGCACGTCTTCGAGGTCGCGGTCCGCCGCTCCGCACTGCCGGCCGAGCTGCAGGCGCGCCTGGACGACGCACCGATCGTGCTCCCCGCGTGGGACCCGATGGGTGCCCTAGCCCAGTAGCAGTTCCAGCGCCTCGGACGGACGCTCCAGGGTCGGCAGGTGGCCGGCCCACGGGAGCCGGACCTGCTCCGACGACGGCAGCCGGTCGGCGAGGTAGTCCGCGCTGTCGGTGAAGAACGCGAAGTCATGCGCGCCCGTGATCAGTCGCACGGGCGCGCTGATCTTCTCCGGCTCGACCGGCCACTCCTCGTTGTCGACGTCGCCGGCCGCCAGCTGTACGTCGTACGCGCGCTGCTGCATCGCCCGGAGCAGTTCACGGGCGTCGTCGTCCGCGTCGGGGCCGATCCAGCGGCGTACGGTCAGGTCGGTCGCGCCGTCGACGTCACCGGCCTCGAGCAGCTTGTTCTCCTCGGCCCACAGCGCGCGGAGCTCGTCGTCGGGCTGCACGTTGTCGGTCGGCGCGCACACCAGCACCAGCCGCGAGAACAGCTCCGGCCGCCGGGTCGCGACCTGCTGCACGACGTACCCGCCGTACGAGGCTCCGACCGCGGTCACGTCGTTCGCGCCGAGCTCTTCGAGCAGCGCGAGGACGTCACCCGCGTCGGAGTACTGCGGTACGAGCGGCGTCTCGCCGTACCCGCGAAGGTCGAGCGTGATCACGCGGTACCGGTCCTTCAGCTCCGCCACCTGCCGCGCCCACATCCGCGAGTCGGCCACACCGGCATGCACCAACAACAGATCCGGGCCGTCCCCGGTCACCTGATAAGAAATCGTCATGGCTGCACCTTCCACGGTGCCGGCACCGGCGAGCAAACCGATTACATACGGACGACGGTGAATGCTTCCGCGTAGTGGTTGGCCGGGAAGCCTGCGGTGGTGGCGACGCGGGCGAAGTTGGCGCGGATGCCGGTGCGGAGGCCTTCGGGGTCGCGGTGCTGGCTGGTGTGGGACATCAGCGCGGCCAGCTTCTGGTCGAACGTGTCGGTGACGTCGACGTAGTGGTTGGCCGTCGGGTGGTCCATCATCCACAGTTCGCCGACGTTCCAGGCCTCTTCGTCCAGGTCCGGGTAGGCGTACGGGTTGCCGGCGGCCGGGTAGAAGGCGCGGACGGTCGCCTCGGCCGCGGCCAGGTGGTCCGGGTGCGAGACCTGCAAGCGGTTCCACGAGCGCTCGGGGGACTGGGTGAGGATGCGCTGCGGGCGGACCGTGCGGATCACCCGGCTGATGTCGCGGACCAGTTCCGCGGTCGGCTCGACGGCACCGTCCTGGTAGCCGAGGAAGTGCAGTTCGTGGACGCCGACGTGCTGTGCGGCGGCGGTCTGCTCGGCCCGCCGTACGCCGGGGATCTCCGCGCGGTCGCGGTCCGGTTCGAAGCCACCGGCCTGACCGTCGGTGACGATGCAGTACTGCACCTCGAGGCCGGCCTTGGTCCACAGCGCGACGGTTCCGGCGCCGCCGAAGTCGATGTCGTCGGGGTGCGCGACCACCACGAGAACGCGTTCGATTTCACTGTCCGGTCGTGGTTCGCTCACGGGTTGACACTAGCTGCTTGCGCGAACGGGCACAGTGGGATTTATGGAGTTCGGTGGCACCTGCGATCCACAGGACGCCGGCTTCGACCCCGATCGGCTCGCGGAGGCGATCGGGCTGGTCGAGGCGCGCGGCGGGATCGCCCAACTGTGCGTCGTCCGCGACGGCCGGGTGGTGCTCGACCGCTCCTTCGGGTGCTCACCGAACGCGTTGTTCTGGCTCTTCTCCGCGAGCAAGCCCTTCGTCGCTGTCGTGATCCACCAGCTGGTCGAGTCCGGGCGGTTGCACCTCGACGACGCGGTCGCGGCGTACTGGCCGGAGTTCGCCCGGAACGGGAAGCGTGAGATCACCGTCCGCGAGGTACTGCGGCACCGGTCCGGCCTGTCGCACGCCGGCTCGTTCGTCGGCGAGGCACGGGCGATGGCCGACTGGGAGCGGTCGCTGCGCCGGATCGAGGACGCCAAGCTCCGCTGGCCGATCGGGACCGTCGCGTACAGCCCGCTGGCGTTCGGGTTCGTGCTCGCCGAGGTCGCTCGGCGGTGCAGCGGGGTGCCGATCGGGGAGCTGGTACGCCGGGGCGTCCTCGAACCGCTCGCGCTCGGCGACACGTTCCTCGGAGTGCCGGCCGATCGGCTGGACTCGTACGTACCGATCAAGGCGGCCGGTCCGGCCGGGCCGTTCTTCCAGTCGGTGCTGAACCGGCGGAGTACGCGCGCCGCCGTCGTACCGGCTGCCGGGGTGTCGACGACGGCGCGAGACCTGGCGACGTTCTACCAAGGGCTGCTTGTCGGTGCGCTGCTCGACCCGGAGACGCTCGCGGTCGCGGTCGAGCCGAGCAGTGAGGGTGAGTTGGACCGGACGGCGCGGGCGCCGATCCGGTGGTCGCAGGGGTTCCAGCTCGGCGGACCGCGCTGGCTCGACGGTGCGCCGACGTCGCTCGGGTCGCTGAGCAGCCCGCGGACGTTCGGCCACAACGGCAGCAACTGCTGCATCGGCTGGGCCGACCCGGACCGCCGGATCGCCTACGCCTACCTGACCAACCGCGTCGGCCGCCCGCACGCCGACCTGACGCACCACGCCGCGGTCGCCGACAAAGTGCTGGCGGCCGCCGACTAGGACCGCCAGGCCATCACAATCACGGTTTCCCGCGGCGCTCAGGCGCGAGCGCGGGCCGGACGGGCGATTGTGGTGGCCTGGAGATCCGGCATCACGTCAGCGCGGCGAGCGGGGCTCGCTCGGCGATCACGTGGTCGACGATGCCGTACGCCCTCGCGCCCTCGGCGGTCAGGACGTGGTCGCGGTCGGTGTCGTGCCGGAGCTGCTCGACGGTCTGGCCGGTGTGCCGCGCGAGGATCTCCTCCACCTGGCCACGGACCCGTACCACCTCGTCGGCCTGCAGGATCAGGTCCGGGATGGTGCCCTGACCGCGCCCGGCCGGCTGGTGCAGCACCACCCGCGCGTGCGGCAGGATCGCCCGGCGCCCCGCCGTACCGGCCGACAACAGCACCGCCCCGGCGGAGATCGCCTGGCCGACACCGTACGTCGCGACCGGCGACTGGATGTACTGCATGGTGTCGTAGATCGCCAGCATGGCGGACATGTCGCCGCCCTCGCAGTTGATGTAGAGGTTGATCTCCGCCTCGGGTTTGTCCGTCTCCAGGTGCAGCAGCTGCGCGATGATCGCGTTCGCGACACCGGAGTCGATCGCCGTACCCAGGTAGATGACCCGCTCGGTCAGCAGATGCGAGTAGACGTCCATGATCCGCTCACCCCGCGGGTGCGACGCGATCACGTTCGGAATCGTGTAACTGCTCATGCGGCCGCCCTCCGTGGCATCACCTGGTCGAACGACTCGACGATGTGGTCGATGAAGCCGTACTCGCGGGCCTGTTCCGACGTGTACCAGTGGTCGTGCAGGGAGTCCTCGTGGATCACGTCGAACGGCTGCCCGGTGTCGCTCGCGATCAGCCCGAGTACGGTGTCGCGGATGTGCCGCAGGTCGTTCGCCTGGATCTCGATCTCCACCGCGGAGCCGCCGATCCCGGCCGAGCCCTGGTGCATCAGGATCCGCGCGTGCCGCAGCGCGAACCGCTTGCCCGGCGTACCGGCCGACAGCAGGAACTGCCCGGCGCTGCAGGCGAGCCCGATCGCCAGCGTCGACACGTCGCACGGCACGGTCCGCATCACGTCGCGGATCGCCAGCATCGACGGCACCGAACCACCCGGCGAGTGGATCCAGAACGCGATGTCGGAATCCGGGTCCTCGGCCGCCAGCGTCAGGATCTGGGTGGCCAGCAGGGTCCCGAGGTCGTCGTCGAGGGCGCGGTCCAGGACGACGATCCGCTGCGCGAACAGCCGCTGCCGCGCGGTCTCGTTGAACAGCGGCGCTTTCATGTCTTCTGCCATGTTCCAAGAGTCGTCCGCGCCGGTCGCCCGAACCCAGCTTTTCTGCTGACGGCAAGTCTGCTCACAGCAAAGCCACTGTTGTGGCAATCTCTCGCAGGTGATGTTGACTGACGAGCTGTCCGAGCAGGAGCGCGCGCTGCTGGAGCTGACGGCCACGCCGGCGGCGACGCTGCTCGGTGCGGTGTCGATGATTCTGCGGACGACGCTGTTCACCGCGGACCCGGTCGCCTGGGTGGACATGTGGCAGGCCCGCCCGGACCTGGCCCGGATCGAGTGGATGGACGGCCCGGAGCTCGCCGACGTCGTCGCGCAGCTCGCCGCGAAGGACTACGAGGGCACGATCGAAGGCGTCCCCGGCCTCCGCATCACCTCGTACGACGACCACAACGCGAAGCTGCACTGGATCGGCACCGGTACGCCCGTACTCCTCCAGCTCACCCGCCAGACCTCCTAGAGCGCCTCCGCCAACAGCTCTCCGAACCCGGCCGGGAACGCATGCCCGAGCCCGGGAATCCGCTCGATCGTGCACCCGAAGGCGGTCAACTCGGCCGCCTTCCCGTCCACCACTTCGAGCAGGTCGTCGTCCGTCCCGACCCAAACAGTTGCCGGCGACAACGGATTGGCGGCGGCGTCGGGGAGCTCCCGCAACGCCGGCGCCACCGCGAGTACGCCGGCCACCGGCGCGGGCCGCGCGGTCAGTGCCCAGTCCAGTGCCGCCCGTCCTCCCGCGGAGAACCCGGCCGCGATCACCGGACCGTGCAGTTGCAGCTCGGCCAGAGCCCGCCGGATGTCAGCCGCGGCCTGCTCACGGTCGGGCCAGGTGCGGTACCTCGGCGACATCCGCCGCGACGACTGCACGCACACCAGCCCGTACCCGTGATCCAGTACGCCACCCCAGTCCTTCCGCGCATGCGCCGCAGTCTGTCCGGCGCCGTGCAACGCGACGACAACCCCGACCGCAGGCCGATCAGGTAGCTCGACCAGAGCCGGTACGACGTCGTCCGAGACCCGCTCTCGCGACACCGCGACCACGCGCTCGAACTCGGGCCGCCCACGCAACGCCACCAGATCGTCGTCCCCGGTCAGGATCTCCGGCACCCACCACGCCCCAGCGTCAGTCGCCTCTGCCAACACCCGCACCGCCTCGTCGGGATCCCCGTTCAGCGCAAGCACACACGCCCGAACCTGCGCCAGCTCCGCCCCCCACTCCTCGAGCCCCGCGGCCTCCGCATCCAGCAGCCGCAACGCCGCGTCGTACTCGGCTGCCTCGTACAACGCGAACACCCGGTCGCTGAGGTCGTCGTACCTCTCGGTCTGATCCACGGGCAGCATGGTAGATTACTGTCCATGTGGACAGTAAATGCTCCAATCGGACAGTCGGCGCGGCTGGACTTTCTTGATCGGCTCAAGCTTGGGCTGGTCGGGCTGGTGGTTTTGCATCACGCGGCGCAGCCGTACGGGCCGCCGGACTGGTGGTATGTGCAGGGGACCGAGCGGTGGGAGCCGCTGGAGCGGTTCACGGTGGTGAACGGGGCGTTCTTCATGAGCCTGTTCTTCGCGATCTCGGCATACCTGCTGCCGCGGTCGTACGAGCGCAAGGGCGGCCGGCGGTTCCTGGCGGACCGGTTCCGGCGGGTCGGGGCGCCGTTCGTGTTCGGGGTCGCGGTGATCGTGCCGGTGCTGATGTACCTGTACCACCGCACGTACGGCAGCTACCCGGAGTTCTCGTTCGCGCATCTGTGGTTCCTCCAGCATCTGCTGGTGTATGCGCTCCTGTACGCCGGTTGGCGGGCGATCCGGCGCCGTCCGGTGATCCTCCAGGAACCACGCCCGCTCACCGGCCGGACGATCGCCGGGTTCACTGCGGTGATCGCGCTCGGGACGTACGTGATCCGGATCAAGTGGCCGGTCGACACCTGGGTCGGCATCCTCGGGTTCATCCAGGCGGAGGTGTCCGACCTCGTGCAGTACGCCGGGCTCTTCGTCGCGGGACTGTTCGCGTACAAGTACGCGTGGCTGACCGGCACCACCCGCCGTACCGGCTACACCTGCCTGGCGATCGGCGGCGCGCTCGCGATCGCGCAGTACGCCGCGTATCCGGAGCTGTCGCGGTACTACGCGCCGGGCGGAACGAGCTTCCGGTCGTTGGTCTGGTCGACGGTCGAAGGGGCGATGTGCGTGACCTTGTGCGTCGGGCTGGTCGTGCTGTTCCGCGAGTACGTCAACCGGCCGAACGCCTTCCTGGCCCGGCTGGGCGCGGCGTCGTTCACCGTGTATATCGTGCATGTGCCGGTGGTCGTCGTACTGCAACTGCTCGTCCGGGATCTCGCAGCTGCGCCACTGGTGAAGTTCCTGCTGGTCGGAGCGATCGCGCTGCCGGTCAGCTTCGTCCTCGCGGCCGGGTTGCGCCGTGTCCCGTACCTCCGAGCCTGGGTAGGAGCCTGATGGTTGACGCACGGTCCTCGGACCTGACCGCGCGGGCACGGCTGCGGCTCGCGGCGTTGCGGTTGTTCGCCGAGCACGGGTTCGAGGCGACCTCGACGCGCGCGATCGCCACCGAGGCGGGTGTGTCGCACGCGTTGCTGCGGCACCACTACGGCTCCAAGGACGGCCTCCGCGCCGCGGTCGACGAGGACGTACTGAACACCTTCGACGAAGGTCTCGCCAAGCTCGACTCCGACGACCTGGCCGCGCTCGGCCAGGTGACCGCCCAGCTGTTCGGCTCCGACGAGCTTCGCCGGAACTATCTGCGCCGCGTCCTGCTGGAGGGCGGGCCGGCCGGGATCGCCGTGTTCCAAGGCCTGCTCGACGGTGCTCGCCGGCACCTGGCCGCGTTGCGCACCGGGCCGGTGGACGAGGCCGACACCCGCTGGGCGCCGTACCAGGCCCTGTTCCTGATCCTCGGCCCGATGCTGCTCGAACCGGTACTGGCGGCGACGCTGGACACCCCGGTGTTCGCGCCCGGTCCGCTCGCCGAACGGAGCGCCGCGAACCAGCGCCTGATCGCCAGAGGGCTGCTCGGCTGACCGGTTTTCGGAAACTGTCCGGGGGAGCGCCTAAGGTGTTGGGTGATGACTACGCTGTTCTCGCCTGATGAGCTCCCGGTGCCGCTGGAGGAGCCGAAGACGTCCCGCCCGGATCCGGACAAGCTGCTCGAAGGGCTGAATCCGCAGCAGCGGGCGGCGGTCGTGCATGCCGGGAAGCCGCTGCTGGTGGTGGCCGGGGCGGGGTCGGGCAAGACCCGGGTGCTGACCCGGCGGATCGCCTACCTGCTGGCCGCCCGGGACGTGCATCCGGGCTCGATCCTGGCGATCACGTTCACCAACAAGGCCGCCGCGGAGATGCGCGAGCGGGTGGTGGACCTGGTCGGGCCGCGGGCGAAGATCATGTGGGTCTCGACGTTCCACTCGTCCTGTGTGCGGATCCTCCGCCGCGACATCAAGCGGTTCGGGATCAACTCGACGTTCTCGATCTACGACGACACCGACTCGCGCCGGCTGATGACGCTGGTCTGCCGCGAGCTCGACCTGGACGTCAAGCGGTACAACCCGCGCGCCGTGCTGAACTGGATCTCCACCCAGAAGAACGAGCTGATCGACCACGAGACGGCCGCCGCGAAGGCGGAGAACCATCTCGAGGAGACGTACGCGGAGTGCTACCGGATCTACCAGGAGCGGCTCGCCCAGGCGAACGCGCTGGACTTCGACGACCTGCTGATGACCACGGTCAACCTGCTGCAGGCCTTCCCCGAGGTCCGGGAGTACTACCGGCGCCGCTTCCGCCACGTGCTCGTCGACGAGTACCAGGACACCAACCACGCGCAGTACACGCTGATCCGTGAGCTCTGCGGTGAGGACGCCGCGGATTACAACGGTCCGACCGCGCCGCCGGCCGAGTTGATGGTGGTCGGCGACTCGGACCAGTCGATCTACGCGTTCCGTGGCGCCACGATCCGGAACATCCTCGCCTTCGAGGAGGACTTCGCCGGCGCCGAGACGATCCTGCTGGAGCAGAACTACCGCTCCACACAGACCATCCTGACCGCGGCCAACGCGGTGATCGCCCGCAACGAGGGCCGGATGGCGAAGAACCTCTGGTCCGACCAGGGGGCCGGCGAGCAGATCGCGGTGTACGTCGCGGACAACGAGCACGACGAGGCGCAGTTCGTCGCCGACGAGATCGACCGGCTCGCGGACGCCGACGGGATCAAGCCGTCCGACGTCGCGGTGTTCTACCGGACCAACGCGCAGTCCCGGGTGTTCGAGGAGGTCTTCATCCGCACCGGCCATCCGTACAAGGTGGTCGGCGGCGTCCGGTTCTACGAGCGCAAGGAGGTCCGCGACGCCCTCGCGTACCTGCGCGTGCTGGTCAACCCCGAGGACACCGTCTCGCTGCGCCGGATCATGAACGAGCCGAAGCGTGGGATCGGCGACCGGGCCGAGGCCGCGATCGAGGCACTCGCGCAGCGCGACCGGATCTCGTTCGCGCAGGCGATGCGCCGGGCGCAGGACGCACCGGCGATGGCGTCCCGCTCGGTGAACGCGGTCCAGGCCTTCGTCGACATCCTCGACGAGCTGACCGCGATGGTGGACTCGGGCGCGCCGCCGGACGACATCCTGGACGTCGCGCTGCACCGCTCCGGGTACCACGAGGCCCTGCAGAAGTCGCCCGATCCGCAGGACGAGACCCGCCTGGAGAACCTGGACGAGTTCATCTCGGTGGCTCGCGAGTTCGTCGAGGAGCGGACCGCGGCGGGCGAGCAGGCCGACCTGCAGGCCTTCCTGGAACGGGTCGCGCTGGTCGCCGACGCGGACCAGATCCCGGACGCGGCGACCGAGGGCGTGGTCACGCTGATGACGCTGCACACCGCGAAGGGCCTGGAGTTCCCGGTGGTGTTCCTGACCGGGATGGAGGACGGCGTCTTCCCGCACTCCCGGTCGCTGACCGACCTGAAGGAGCTCGAGGAGGAGCGCCGGCTCGCGTACGTCGGCATCACCCGGGCCCGGCAGCGGCTGGCGATCTCCCGGGCCGCGGTACGTTCGGCGTACGGCGCTCCGCAGCACAACCCGCCGTCCCGCTTCCTGGAGGAGATCCCGGCCGAACTGCTCGACTGGCGCCGGGACGAGTCCGCGATCACCCGCTGGTCCGGGACCGGTACGACCCGCGGCAGCGGGATCCCGAGCCGGTACGAACCCGCCCGCAAGACGGCGTCCGACAAGCCGGTGATCAGCCTCAACCCGGGCGACCGGGTGGTGCACGACAGCTTCGGCATGGGCACCGTCGTGGTGGTCCGTGGCGAGGGTCAGCAGGCGCAGGCCGACATCGACTTCGGGTCCGAAGGTGTGAAGCGGCTTCTGCTGCGCTATGCGCCGGTGGAGAAGATCTGAGGCCGCGGGTCGTCTACGCGGTCAAGGAGCCGGAGTCGCCCGGCGGCGGGATCCGCGTACAGGCCAAGCACGTGGAGCTGCTCCGGGCGGCGGGGATCGACGCGGCGCTGTGGTTCCGGCAGCCCGGGTACCGGCCGCCGTGGTTCAGCACCACCGCGCCGGTGGTCGGCGGCGATCAGCTCGAGTTCGGCGCGGACGACCTGCTCGTCGTACCGGAGCTGTATCTCTTGCCTGGTGTGGATCCGGCGCCTGGCGTGCGCAAGGTGATCTTCAACCAGAACCACTTCCTGACGTACTGGTCGTGGCGGGAGACCGGCGACTATCCGGGCTGGGACCCGGCGCCGGAGGTGTGGGCGGTGTCGCGTGAGAGCTGCGACGTCCTCGGCCGGTTGCACCCCGACCTGCCGGTCCACCTGATCCCGAACCCGGTCGACACCGCACTGTTCCGCCCCGCCCCACACCGCGCCCGCCGCATCGCCTGGATGCCCCGCCGCCGCCCACTCGAGGCGACCGTACTCGACCGCCTACTCCGCAACGACCCGCGAACCCAACCCAACCCCCCGCGGCCCCCGGGCCCCGACCCGCGGCCTCCGGGCCACGAGCCGCGAACGCCGAGCGCCGACCCGCGGGCCCTGGGCGGTCAATCGGGTGCCGGGGGCGTCGAGTTGGCGGCGCTGGCCGAGCTCACCGAGGTGCAGGTCGCGGAGGCTCTCGGCGGTACTTCGGTGTTCGTTGCGCTCGGGATCTCGGAAGGGTTCGGCCTCCCGGTCGCGGAGGCGCTGGCGGCCGGCTGCCTGGTGGTCGGATACCCGGCCGGTGGTGGCGAGGAACTGTTCGAGGCGCCGGGGACCTGGCGGATCGACGACGCCCGCCCCCACCTGCTCGCGGACCGCGCACTCGAGCTGGTCGACGTACCGCCCGACGCCCCGATCCGCACCGAGGCACGGAACTGGATCCGCGAACGCTACTCGGACGCTGTCACTTCGTCCGCCTTGCTGACCGCCGTACAGTCTGCGCTCGCCCGCCCCGGCCACCGCGGCACCGCAACCCACCCCATCGTCTGGCCCGACGACCCTGTTGCCTCCGCCGAGCGCGCCGCGCCTTGGCGCCCGTCCTGAGCCGCGATCCGGGTCCCCGCCTGCAGTCGCGTCCGCGCAGCGGAGTGGGCCTGAAATGGGTGTTTGCCGAGAGATTTGTCAAGTTTTGGACGGGGTGCGTTGCATCTGAGCCGGAGATTGAGACAATCAAGGATCTTCGGCCCCCTCCCGGAAGCGCGCCCCTATGCCCAAGTCGTCGGCCGCCAACCGCCGGATCATCCTGGCGGGAGCCAATCCTGGCCTGCGGCTGTTCGACGAGAACGGCAAGGTCACGGCGTACGCGTCGATCTGGATGGTGGACTGGTCGATCCGCGGCTCCGGTACGGCTGTGATCCTGTGGTTCGACGGGATCGTCCGGGTGGTGTCCGAGGACGTCGACCTGGCCTCGTGGCTGGAGCGGTACTTCGTCCGCTCGTTCCTCGAAGTCCAGGGCCTGCCGTGGCACGAGCCGGCCGTCGAGCGGGACCTGGTCCAGGTCTCGATGAACCTCGCCGACGGGCTGAGCGCGAAGGCCGCCGACATCCAGATCGAGATGGGCGGCGTACTCGACCGGCGCCTGTTCGCCACCGACAGCTTCCAACTCGCCGAGGGTAACCACAGCCTCAGCCTGGTGATCGCCCCGGTCCGCTCGGCCACCGTCTCGATCGGCGGCGCCTCCGTCCCCGGCTTCGTCCAGGTAGACGGCTCCCCCGACCGCCCCGGCTCCTCCGCCTTCCTCACCACCGCCGAGGTCTGGCAGCGTTAGGCACCTTACGCTGTACGAATGGTGAGTCGGGCGCCGTTGAGTCGGGAGCGGGTACTGGGGGCCGCGGTGGAGATTGCCGACGCGGACGGGCTGGATGCCGTCACGATGCGGCGGATCGGTGACCGGCTCGGTGCCGAGGCGATGTCGCTGTACTACCACGTGACCAACAAGAACGCCCTGCTCGACGGGCTCGTCGACGTGGTGATGGACGAGATCAACTCCGCCGTCGACCGGCTGACCGTGGTGAATGACTGGAAGGCTGCGATGCGGCATCGCATCCTCACCGCGAGGGCGGTTCTGCTCCGGCACCCGTGGGCGCCCCAACTTCTGCAGAGCCGTACGACGATGCGCCCGGCCGTCGTGATCTACCACGACCGGCTCGTCGGGCTGATGCGGTCGGGCGGCTTCTCGTACGACCTCGCGGCATCGCACCAGGTGCTCGTCCGCGTCCACGCCGCCGCGCTCAACGCCCGGGACTGGCACGTCCTCCGCGGCGACCCGTACCTCGCCCGCGCGTCCGCCGACCTCGGTTGGCGCCGGCCCAACGTCCGGATCCGCGGCACCGACTTCGCCGGAACCGTCGAGGCCGTCGGCCGGGACGTGACCCGCTTCCGTCCCGGCGACGAGGTGTACGGCGAGGTGCCCGGCGCGTTCGCGGAGTACGTGTGCGCTGCGGAGGACCGGATCGAACGCAAGCCGGCCAACCTGACCTTCGAGCAGTCGGCCGCGATCCCACTCGCCGCCAACACTGCCCTGATCGGGATCCGTGACGTCGCGAAACTCGAAGCGGGCCAGGAGATCCTTGTCAACGGCGCCTCCGGTGGTGTCGGTACGTTCGCCGTACAACTCGCCAAGGCGTACGGCGCGACCGTGACCGGCGTCTGCAGCACGCGCAACGCGGACCTGGTCCGGACCGCCGGTGCGGACGAGATCGTCGACTACACCAGCACCGACTTCGCCACCGCATCTCGCCGGTACGACGTCGTTCTCGATCTCGTCGGCAACCGGTCGCTCGGCGAACTCCGCCGGGTGCTGAAGCCTGGCGGCTTACTCGTCCTGTCCGGTGGCGGTGTCTTCACCGGCGGCAGCCTCCTCGGTCCGATGGGCCTCATGCTCCGGGGCAAGCTGCTGGCCCCGTTCGTTGCCCGGAGCATCGTTCTGTTGACGGTCCGGGCGAGCCGGGAGAACCTGGTGACGTTGCGCGAGCTCGCCGAGGCCGGCAAGCTCGCTCCGATCGTTGACCGCACCTACGAATTGGCGGCGACGGCCGACGCGATGCGTTATCTGGAAGGGGAACACGCCCGCGCCAAGGTGGTACTCACCGTCTGAGCGCCCACCAGTTGTCCATCCGTTCGACCGTGCGCTGATCCCCGTCGAGCATCCGTTGCAGGCGGAACAGGTACGCCGAGATCCCGGCCGTACCCTGCATCCAGCCGACGCCCGGCGGGAGCAGCGGATCCTCATTCTTGTGCTCGAGGAACCGCCAGTACCCGTCCGGGTAGGCGTGTTCGACGAGCGTGTCGCCCATCAGTACGGCGAACTCCAGGTCGGCCTGATCGCCGTCGCGCAGCCAGGCGTCGAGGAACGCATCGCCGACGCCAGCCGTACCGCAGCAGCGTCCGTCGTTGTCCCAGAACCCCGGATGCAGCCGCTCGGGAATCCCGGAATACCGCATGCCGTCCAGACAGCGCCGGCGCCAGGTCGTCGGTGATTCACCGGCGATCGCGGGTACGTCGGCGTGTTCGAGGGCGCTGAACGCGAGCGCTGTACCGGCGCCGCCGTGGCACCAGTTGTACGTGTACTCGTCGCCGTGCCGCTCGGCCCACGGGATCACCCGCGGTACCCGGAACCCGCGGTCGTCGGTGATCCCGAGTGTCACCAGGTGCTCGGCCCCGCGCCGCGCCACGTCGACGAGCTCGGGACGGCCGAGTTCGACGCCGGCGACCGCGAGTACCGCGACGATCCCCGCGAGCCCGTGGGAGAAGTTCGGCATCTCGGTCGGCTCATCCTCCCGAAACCGCCGCGACACGAACTGCCAGTTCACCCCGCCCGGCACAACCTCCCGCGCACCCAGCAACAACTCCACCGCCCGCACAGCCAACCGCTGTCCAGCTGAGGCCTCCCGCCCTGCGAGCCTGTCGGGGGCTGTGGTCGCGGTCTGTCCTGCGAGCCCGTCGGGGGCTGTGGTCGCCGTCTGTCCTGTGGGCCTGTCGGGGGCCGGGGGCACCGGCGGCTGCTGAGCCGCCCGCCCGGCGGCTCTGTCGGGGTGGGTGCTGTGCCGGCACACCCACAACATGCCGAGGAGAACGGCGCCGGTCCCCAGGGTGATGTCATTCGCAACCGCGCCCGGTGCGTAGCGGGGCTCGTCGAGGAAGCTTTCCGGCCAGCCGTTCTCGGTTTCGAGCTCCTGCAGGCGGTCCAGACAAGCCGACGTTCCGGGCTGGTCGAGCGCCGTCAGCACCCCGATCGAGCTGACCAACCCGTCGAAGAACGTGGTAGAGGTCGTCGAAGGGATCGCGGAACGAAGCCGGTCCCCGATCGCGGCCGCCAGCTCCCGCTCGGCCGCAGTCCACTCGCGGATCAGACGGATCTCGGCGAGCACGTACGCCAGCCCACCGATCCCACTGTGCATGCCGTCGACGTACTCGTCAGGCTCGCCACCGTCACCCGACACGGGGATCCACGGCCCGCTCCCGTCCCACCGGACCTGGCCCAGCACCCAGGACCAGGACGTCTCAGCGAGTTCGCCGTACGTCATGGCCGCGCGTTCCGCAGCCGGATGCCGCTCCACTCGAGCGTACTGGCGACAGCCGCGGCCCAGAAGTCGTGCAGCCGGGGCAGCACCCGCAGTTGGATACCGGCCTCGTCGTGCAGCGCGAACAGGTCCCCGACCCGCTCCGGCGGACCGAGCGGCCGCACCACGGAGGTCGCCACAAAGGCGGCGTCGTGCTCGGCGAACGGCTGAGCGGGCAATCGGTACGCATACAGCGAGACGGAGCGCATCGCGTCCAGCCAGCCGTACTCGACGGCATGTACGCGACTACCCGAGCCGGAGCCGATGATCCGCTCGCGGTCGTCCGCAGTGGTGCCCGGTCCGACCCAGGCCATCGCTCGCGGGCACTCCCGGGGAAACCAGTAGTCGGGGGCGCGGTCATGACCGACCGCCCACACGTACGGGGTGACCTTGCCGTTGGTACGTGCGACGTACGGCTCGAAGGTCGTGATGGTGGGGTCCTCGGAGAAGTGCAGGACCTCACCGGCAGCCGGGCGCATGCGCGGCAGCTTAGCGCCGCCGCCGCGGCCGGCGCTCCGGAATTGTCACATCGAGGTGTACGGGTTCAGGCCGCAGTGGTTGCGCAGCCACGGATCCGGGTCGACCGCCGGGCCGCCGTCGGGGTGCACCTCGAAGTGCAGGTGCGGGCCCGTGGTGTTGCCGGTCATCCCGACCGCGCCGACCTGGTCACCGGCGTACACGGTCTCGCCGACCGACACGCTGAACTTCGACATGTGGTTGTACCAGGTGACGGTGCCGTCCTCGTGCCGGACCTGGACCTGGCGGCCGTACGGGCCGGCCCAGTCGGCGAAGATCACCACGCCCTTCATCACGGCGCCGATCCGGGTACCGATCGGGGCGGCGAAGTCGAGGCCGGTGTGGTTGTGCGCCCAGCGGTTGCCGCCCTGCCCGAAGGTGGCGGTGATGTGGTAGCCGGTCAGCATGATCTGGCAGCGGGTCGCCGACTCGCGGGCCTTCTGCTCGGCGGCCTCCGCCTTGGCCTTCGCGAGGGCGAGCGCGCTCGCCCGCTTCGCGGTCAGCGCCTGGCTGGCGGTGAGCTTCGCGGCCCGGGCCTTGGCCAGTGCGCTGGCGGCGGACTGCTTCTTGGTGGTCGTGTCGGCCAGCTGGACCCGGGAGGAGTCACGGGTGGCGAGCTGGCGCGCCTGGATGCGTGCCGTGGTGATACCGGACAGCTGCCCATTGTCCAGGCTGAGGGCCGCGAGGTTGACCGCGGAGTTGGCCTGGGTCGGGTCCGACAGGGCGCTGTGGCTGAAGCCGACAGCTCCCGCGGCTGCGGCGAGCGCAGCGGTCAAACCGACGATCTGGGTACTGCTGGGGGTGTTACGCCTGGCGACGCGATGCTTGGCACTGTGACGTCCTGCGCCGTTCTTGCGCGCAGCGTTGCCGGGCGTGACGCGGTCTCCCGCGGCACGGTGCTGGGACACAACGTGGCCTTTCGGTCACAGGGGAGGGGCTCTCTGTCCATCCCTTCGGGGGTTTGTTCCCGGAGGGACCTGACGCACGATAACGGATCAGTCACGGACCTACAAACCCTCTCCCAGCGTTTTCCGCGGCTCCTTCACGAAACTTTTGCATGCGCGCCTGCACGTGCATCTGCTGAAACCGGCCAGAACGCTGCTAGCTCAGGCAGTTTTCGGCCCAAGATCAGGCGTGCCGGCGTCGAGGTGGGTCAGGGCGCCGGTGATCCGATGAACGACCTCGCCGTGGAACGGCAGCGACAGATGGCCGACGCCGTGCACCCGGACGTTGCTCGCGATCAGGTCGGGGTGCCGGATCCGCGCCCGCCGCTGCGGCACGATCAACTGGTCGACGTCGCTGTAGAACGCGATGAACCTGGTCCGGCAGTCCGGCGCCGGTTCGGCGAGTTCCGCCATCAGGTCGCTGTCCGGCCGTACCTGCTTGACCAGCGGCCACGGCAGCAGCTTGGCCGCCACCGTGCCCTGGTGCGGCGTGCCGAGCGTGACGCAGGTGTGTACGTGGGAGTCGCCGCCGAGCCGCTGGACGTAGTACCGCGCGATCAGCCCGCCGAGGCTGTGCCCGATGACATGGATCTGGTCCGACCCGGACGCCTCGCAGATCGCCTCGATCTCGCGGCCCATCCGCTCGGCGGTCCGGCGTACGTCCAGCGTCAGCGGCGAGTACGAGAACGTGTGGACGCTGCTGAACCCGCGGCGCGCCAGGTGCCGGCGCATCAGCGCGAAGACCGTGTGGTTGTCGATGATCCCGTGCGCCAGCAGGATCGGCGTACCGGCTGCGCGTACGTCGCTGACCAGCAGGCCACGCTGCGCCGGGCCGAGGCCTGCCAGGTTCAGCCGGGCCGGCGGCGCGGGTGCCCGGCCGACCAGGCCGAGCGGGTACATCGCCAGGTGCGTGGTCAGCCAGCCGAGTTCGACGGCGGCGCCGTGCAGCACGCTCGGCATGAGCGCGGAGCGGGCGCCGTACGCGAGTCCGTCCAGCGCGCCGCGGATGTCGTCCTGCCAGCTGCTCATGGGCGACTCCTCACCAAACCAGACCCCCCGGTGGTCCGATCACTTTCAACGGTAACCGGTTCCCACCAAGCGTGTGGGCGAACACACGCGTCCGTGTCTTATCCGTAAGTAAGCGGGCGCGTTAGCCTGCCCACATGCCTGCTACGAGCCCGTTGCGCGTTGTCGTCGCCAAGCCCGGTCTGGACGGTCACGACCGTGGTGCCAAGGTCGTCGCCCGCGCCCTGCGGGACGCCGGCATGGAGGTCATCTACACCGGCCTGCACCAGACCCCGGAGCAGATCGTCGAGACGGCGATCGCCGAGGACGCGGACGCGGTCGGGCTGTCGGTACTGTCCGGCGCGCACATGACCCTGTTCAAGCGGGTCCGCGAGTTGCTGGCGGAGCGGGACGCTGAGGACATCGTGGTGTTCGGCGGCGGGATCATCCCGGACGCCGACCTGCAGCCGCTGGCGGAGCTCGGCGTGCACAAGATCTTCACGCCCGGCGCGACCACGACCGAGATCGTCGAGTGGGTCCGCGCGAACGTGGGCGACGCCTCGACCACAGCGTGACCGTTCGGAACACTTCTGAACAGGCATCCCCGTTTCCGCAACGTTACTGATCGGTAATACCGAATCGTTAGGAAATGCCCGGTTGTGCGGGCTTCCCAAACGCGGTCGCATACAGCCATGCGGCTGACCGTTTCAGAGACCGTGGGTGAGGCTGTGTGTGGCTCAGAACACATCGGCCGGTTCTCGGTTACTGTCCGGACAGGGCGGATCGCAGTGCGGTGGGGGACTGTGACCGGCTGCCGCAGGACCCAAGCGACGTCCCAATCGGGAGAGGGCAGGTAAACGATGAGGTTTGAACGATCACACGCACGTGGGACGGCGTTCGTCGCCGTCGCAGGCAGCCTGGTGCTGCTTGCCGCCGCGTGTGGTAGTGGCGACAACGGAAGCAGCAGCAGCGGGGGCAGCTCGGCCGGGGCGCTCGACGGCCGGGGCCCGATCACGTTTGCCACCGGCAAGGACACGTCCGGCTTCCTGCCGAAGCAGGTCGAGGCCTGGAACGCGGCTCACCCGAACGAGAAGGTCGAGGTGAAGGAACTGCCCGAGAGCGCGGACGGGCAGCGCCAGCAGATGGTTCAGGACGCCCAGACCAAGGCGGGCGCGTACACCGTGCTCAACATGGACGTCGTCTGGACGTCGGAGTTCGCCGCGAACCAGTGGATCACCCAGATCCCTGAGGACAAGATTCCCGACCTCGGCAAGCTGATCCCGGCGACGGTGGAGACCGCGAAGTACCGCGACAAGCTGTACGGCGTGCCGATCACGTCCGACGGCGGCCTGCTGTACTACCGCAAGGACCTGCTCACCAAGGCCGGCGTCAGCACGCCGCCGGCGACCTGGGCCGACATGCTCACCGACTGCCAGAAGGTGGCCGCGCTGCCCGAGGCCAAGGGCATGAGCTGCTACGCGGGCCAGTTCGAGAAGTACGAGGGCCTGACGGTCAACTTCTCCGAGGCGATCAACTCCGCGGGCGGCGTGATCGTCGACAAGGACGGCAAGCCGAACGTCAACACCCCGGAGGCCAAGGCCGGCCTCGAGGAACTGGTGAACGGGTTCAAGACGGGAGCCATCCCGAAGGAAGCCATCACCTACAAGGAGGAGGAGAGCCGCCGCGCGTTCCAGGACGGCAAGCTGCTCTTCCTGCGGAACTGGCCGTACGTGTACTCGCTGGCCAACAAGACCGACGGCTCGTCGAAGGTCGCCGGCAAGTTCGCGGTCGCGCCGCTGCCGGGTAAGACCGGCCCGGGCGTCTCCTCGCTCGGCGGTCACGACTACGCGATCAGCGCGTTCGCCAAGAACAAGGCGACCGCGGTCGACTTCATCAACTTCATGGCGAGCGAAGCCCGCCAGAAGGCGAACCTGGAGGCGACGTCGCAGGCTCCGACCTGGGCGTCCCTGTACGACGACGCGGCACTGCAGAAGCAGTTCCCGTACCTGTCCCCGCTGAAGGCTTCGATCCTCGGTGCGCAGCCGCGGCCGAAGGTGGTCAAGTACGGCGACGTCACCGCGGCGATCCAGGCGGCGGCGTACGGCGCGCTGAGCGGCACGGTGGCGCCGGACAAGGCACTCGCCGACCTGCAGACCAAGCTGCAGTCGCTGATCACGAACTGATCGTGGTGCGGGGCCGGTGGGTGGAGCTGTCGTGACCACGCACCGGCCCCGGTCCGTCCCTGCCCGGGTGTCTCCCGGGGAGCAAAGGAGTCTCAGGTGACAGTAAGTGCACCGGTCGCGGAACGGCCGGTCAAGAAACCGAAGCGCGAGCAGCGCTTCGACGAGGGCACCGGCCGGCTGGCCGCGATCCTGCTCTCCCCGACGCTGATCGTGCTCGCGCTGGTGGTCCTGTTCCCGATCATCTCGGCGCTGCGCGAGTCGTTGTTCCAGAGCGGCCAGCACCTGGACGCGAACGGGTTCGTGGTCCAGGGATCGCAGTGGGTCGGGCTGAAGAACTACGCCGACATCTTCCGCGGCGACACCGGGCACCGGTTCTGGAACGCGTTCTACAACACGACGTTCTTCACCGTGGTCTGCGTCGTACTGGAAACCGTGCTGGGCGTCGCGATGGCGCTGATCATGCACAAGGCCTTCAAGGGCCGTGGCATCGTCCGGGCCAGCATCCTGGTCCCGTGGGCGATCCCGACCATCATCTCGGCGCTGCTCTGGAAGTGGGTCTTCCAGGCCGACGGGATCTTCAACGCGATCATCGGCACCCAGGTGCTGTGGTCGACCGACGGCTGGCAGGCCAAGTTGTCGATCGTGATCGCGGACACCTGGAAGACCGCACCGTTCATCGGCCTCCTGGTCCTGGCCGGGCTGCAGACCATCCCGGCCGAGGTCTACGAGGCCGCGAAGGTCGACGGTGCGAACGCCTGGAAGACGTTCACCAGGATCACGCTGCCGCTGGTGAAGCCGGCGCTGCTGGTGGCGGTGCTGTTCCGGATCCTCGACACGCTGCGGATCTTCGACCTGCCGTTCGTGCTGGTCGGCGCGCACAAGGACTCGGTCGAGACGCTCTCGATGCTGGCGTACGACGAAGCGTTCAACGTGCGGTACGGGCCGGCGGCGGCGTACGCGACCGTGCTGTTCATCTACGTTGCCGTGGTCGCGTACATGTTCGTCAAGATCCTCGGCGCCGACGTGATCGGTGAAGCCCGGGCGAAGAAGCCCGGTGGTGGAGGCGGCGGCAAGGGCTGGCGCAGGAAGAACGCGGTCAAGGCCGCGCCGGGCACCACGGTCGGTGCCGTCACCGTGGGAGGTGGACAGTAATGGCTGCCGTAGCTCCGCAGCCGGCCGAGGCCGGCCCGCTGCGCCGGTGGGCGCCGCTGATCGGCGTCGCGGTGATCGTGATCTACTGCCTCGCGCCGTTCTACTGGATGGTGGTCTCGGCGTTCCGGCGACCGTCGGACCAGTTCTCGAACAAGCTGATTCCGGCGCCGTTCTCGATCCAGAACTTCAAGGACGTGTTCAGCGGCGACAACGGCTTCGGCCGGGGTCTGCTGAACAGCCTGATCGTGGCCGGGTCGGTGACGATCCTGACGCTGATCATCGGCATGGTCGCGGCGTACACGCTGGCCCGGCTGGACTTCAGGGGCAAGAACATCGTGCTGGCGATCATCATCACCACGTCGATGTTCCCGGGCATCTCGCTGGTCGTACCGCTGCTGAAGCTGTTCGTCAGCATCCACTGGATCAACACCTACCAGGCGATGATCGTGCCCAGCCTGTCGTTCGCGCTGCCGCTGGCGGTGTGGAACCTGACCGCGTTCTTCCGGCAGATGCCGCAGGAACTCGAGCAGGCGGCGATGGTGGACGGCTGTACGCCGGCCCAGGCGTTCCGCAAGGTGATCATCCCGCTCGCGGCACCGGGTGTGTTCACCACCGCGATCATCACGTTCATCGCGGCCTGGAACGAGTTCCTGATCGCGCTGAGCATGACCAACAAGAAGTCGATCCAGACCGCGAACGTGATCGTCTCGCAGTTCACCGGTACGACCGGCCGCGACCAGCCGTTCGGCAGCCAGATGGCCGCCGGCGTGGTGGTCACGATCCCGCTCGTGATCGCCGTACTGCTGTTCCAGCGGCGGATCGTCGCCGGCCTGACGGCAGGTGGCGTGAAGTGAGCTGGTCCCGCCGCGACCGCGACGACCGTGCCCGCCGGGACCGGGAGGACCGGGAACGCCGGGACCGGGAAGACCGGGACCGGCGTGACCGGGAGGACCGCGACCGACGGGACCGGGAGGACCGGGACCGAAGGGACCGCGAGCGATACCGCTGAACCAGGAAACGGCCAGAGCCAGTGGCTCCGGCCGTTTCCGTTTGTCAGACCTGCAGCCAGACGGTGGTGTCGGGAGGTAGTTCGTCGTTCGTGAGGGGTGCGCTGCTCAGGAGGCGTTTCTTCAGCGGTGGCAGGGGAATGGGGGCGTCGGTGATGTTGACGATGCAGCGGAAGCCGGGGTCGCGGGTGAACGAGAGGACGCCTTCGGGGGCGTCGGGGTCCCAGGCGAGGCGGCCTTCGCCGAGCGCGGGGTGCTCGTGGCGGATCCGGAGTGCTGCCTTGTAGAGGTTCAGGTGGCTGTACGGGTCAGCGGTCTGCGCCTCCGCGGTCAGTGGTGCCCAGTCGGCGGGCTGCGGGAGCCACGGTTGCCCAGTGCCAGGACCGAAGCCGTACGGGGCTTCCGTGCCGGACCACGGGATCGGGACGCGGCAGCCGTCGCGGCCGCGGACGGTGTGGCCGGAGCGTTCCCAGGTCGGGTCGTCGAGCTTGTCCTCCGGTAGGTCCTCGACCTCGGGCAGGCCGAGTTCGTCACCCTGGTAGATGTACGCGCCGCCCGGCAGCGCCAGCTCCAGCAGCGCGGCGGCCCGCGCGCGGCGGAGCCCGAGCTCGAGATCGGTGGGTACGACGCCCGCACCCTCCAGCGCGTCCTTCAGCCTCCGTCCGTACCGCGTGCGGTGCCGGATCGTGTCGTGGTTGCTCAGTACCCACGTCGCCGGCGCACCGACCGCCCACAGGTTCTCGGTGGTGTGGTCGATCACCTCGCGCAGTTCCTTCGCGTCCCACTTCGCCCGCAGCGCGTCGAAGTTGAACGCCGAGTGCAGTTCGTGCGGGCGGACGTACTGCGCGAGCCGCTCGGCCGGCGACAGCCACGCCTCGGCCACGAACACCCGCGGGCCTTGCGGCGTGCCGGCGTACTCGTCGGCGATCGCCCGCCAGCGCTGGTGGATCGTGTGCACGCCGGGCTGGTCGTAGAACGGATGGCCGACGTACTTCTCGTGGGTCGGGTCGCCGTTGTGCGTCAGCTCCACGTCGGGCATCGCGGGATCCTTGGCCATCGAGTCCGCGACGTCGATCCGGAACCCGTCCACACCGCGGTCGAACCAGAACCGCAGGATCGAGTCGAACTCCTCGATCACCTTCGGGTGCTCCCAGTTCCAGTCCGGCTGCGAGATGTCGAACAGGTGCAGGTACCACTGCCCGTCTCCTGAGTCGGCACCGATCTGCTGCCAGGCGGGGCCGCCGAACGCGGCCGGCCAGTTCGTCGGCGGCTTGCCGTCCTCGGTGTCGCGGAACCAGAACAGGTCCCGCTCCGGCGAGCCCTTTCCGGCGGCCAGCGCGGCCTTGAACCACGGGTGTTCCCAGGAGCAGTGGTTCGGTACCAGGTCGATCAGGATCCGCAGCCCGAGCGCGTGCGCCTCGGCGATCAGCGCGTCGGCGTCGGCGAGCGTGCCGAACTCCGGGTTGATGTCGCGGTAGTCGGCGACGTCGTACCCGCCGTCGAGCAGCGGGGACGGGTACCACGGGCTGATCCAGAGCGCGTCGACCCCGAGGTCGGCGAGGTACGGCAGCCGGGCGCGGATCCCGTTCACGTCGCCGGTGCCGTCACCGTCCGCGTCCGCGAACGAACGGGGGTACACCTGGTAGACGACGGCACTACGCCACCAGTCGTCAGCTGGTCTGCTCTCAGGATCGGTCATGCGAACAAGCGTCGCACGGTGTGGCGAGCGCCTGTGACAGTCGTCTCAGCCAGTACCCCGGCTGTTGCTCTCGGCACAAGGGTGGCTAGTGTCAGGAATCCGTACAGGCGAGAGAGGGACCACACTCGTGGATCTGATGGAATTCCAGGCGAAGACGGTCTTCGCCAAGCACGGGGTGCGGACGACCGTGGGTGCGGTCGTCACGACTCCGGAGGAAGCGCGCGCGGCAGCCGAGAAGATCGGCGGCCGGGTGGTCGTGAAGGCCCAGGTCAAGACCGGCGGCCGCGGCAAGGCAGGCGGCGTCAAGCTGGCGAGCAGCCCGGACGAGGCGGAGGAGAAGGCCCGCGAGATCCTCGGGCTGGACATCAAGGGTCACGTCGTCAAGATCCTGAACATCGTCCCGGCCGCGGCGATCGCCGAGGAGTACTACTTCTCGTTCCTGGTCGACCGCGCCAACCGCAACTACCTCTGCATCGCCTCCGCCGCCGGCGGCATGGAGATCGAAGAGGTCGCGCACACGAACCCGGACGCGGTCGCGCAGATCTCGATCGACCCGGCCACGGGTGTCGACGAGGCGAAGGCGCGGGAGATCGCGGAGGCCGCGAAGTACCCGGCCGACGTGATCGACGCCGTCGTACCGGAGATCGTCAAGCTGTACGAGGTGTTCATCGCCGAGGACGCGTCGCTGGTCGAGGTGAACCCGCTGGTCAAGCTCGAGGACGGCAACGTCGAGGCGCTGGACGGCAAGGTCACGCTGGACGAGAACGCGGACTTCCGGCACCCGGAGCACGCCGAGTTCGAGGACGTCTCGGCGGCCGACCCGCTGGAGGCGGCAGCCAAGGCCAAGGGCCTGAACTACGTGAAGCTCGACGGGTCCGTCGGCATCATCGGCAACGGTGCGGGCCTGGTCATGTCGACCCTGGACGTCGTTGCGTACGCCGGCGAGGAGTTCGGCGGCCAGAAGCCGGCCAACTTCCTGGACATCGGTGGTGGCGCGAGCGCCGAGGTGATGGCGAACGGGCTGGAGATCATCATCTCCGACCAGCAGGTGAAGAGCGTGTTCGTGAACGTCTTCGGCGGCATCACCGCCTGTGACGCGGTCGCGAACGGCATCGTGCAGGCGTTCGAGCTGCTCGCCAGCCGCGGTGAGCACGTCACCAAGCCGCTGGTCGTCCGGCTGGACGGCAACAACGCCGAGGAGGGCCGCCGGATCCTCGACGAGGCGGGCCTCGCCGGTCTGGAGCGGGTCGACACGATGGACGGCGCCGCCAAGCGCGCCGCCGAGCTGGCTGCGAAGTAAGGGATCGCCGAACAATGTCTATCTTCCTGACCAAGGACAGCAAGGTCATCGTCCAGGGCATGACCGGCTCCGAGGGCACCAAGCACACCACCCGGATGCTCGCCTCGGGCACCAACATCGTCGGTGGCGTGAACCCGCGCAAGGCGGGCCAGAGCCAGGACTTCGACGGCAAGTCGGTTCCCGTGTTCGGCACCGTCGCGGACGCGGTGAAGGAGACCGGCGCGAACGTCTCCGTCATCTTCGTCCCGCCGAAGTTCACCAAGGACGCCGTACTGGAGGCCGTCGAGGCCGAGGTGCCGCTGGTAGTGGTGATCACCGAGGGCGTTCCTGTGCACGACACCGCGGCGTTCTTCGCTGCCGCGCAGGCGTCCGGCAAGACCCGGATCATCGGCCCGAACTGCCCCGGCATCATCACGCCGGGCTCGTCGAACGCGGGCATCATCCCGGCCGACATCGCGGGCCAGGGCCGGATCGGGCTGGTCAGCAAGTCCGGCACGCTGACGTACCAGATGATGTACGAGCTGCGCGACTTCGGGTTCTCGACCGCGATCGGGATCGGCGGTGACCCGATCATCGGGACCACGCACATCGACGCGCTGCAGGCGTTCCAGGACGACCCGGACACCGACGCGATCGTGATGATCGGTGAGATCGGTGGCGACGCCGAGGAGCGGGCGGCCGCGTTCATCAAGGAGAACGTGACCAAGCCGGTCGTCGGGTACGTCGCAGGCTTCACCGCGCCGGAGGGCAAGACCATGGGTCACGCCGGCGCGATCGTCTCCGGCTCCTCCGGGACCGCGGCCGCGAAGAAGGAGGCCCTCGAGGCCGTCGGCGTCAAGGTCGGCAAGACGCCGACCGAGACCGCCAACCTGATGCGCGAGATCATGCAGGGCCTGAGCAAGTAAGCCCTGGTGCGGGGCCTGTCCCTTTGGGGCAGGCCCCGTTTTCTATTTGTAGGCGGCGGAGCGGTCGACCGCGCGGACCAGGGTGTCGTTGAACGCGGCGTCGGTGATGTCCAGGTCCTTCAGCACCGGGAACAGCAGGTACACCACGCGGTCCCCGGCCCCGGCGACGCCGATCCGGTAGTGGAACTTCTTGCCGTCACCGCTGTCGTATGTCGCCTTCCAGCTCTTGCCGCTGACCGTGCTGGTCTTGACCGTGCCGGTCGACTCGACCTGCGCGTTCGAGACGTTCTTCTCGCAGGCGTCGACGTTCTTGCGGATCTTGTCCAGGAACGAGGACGCCAGCGCGGCGGTCGGGAACTTGGCGACCGTGTCGTCGACCCCGAACTCGGTCGGTACCTTCGCCTCCGGTGTCACGTACGTGATCGTGCCGTACTTCTTCGGCTTGGCCTTCTTCAGGCTGAGCTTCTCGCAGCCGGTGCCGTCGGTGGTCTGCGCCGGGGCACTCACCCACGGCTTGTCGACCTCGGCCAGCAGCGGCAGGTCGACCGGCGCCATGAATCCAGGCGTGTCGACGTTCGGCAGCAGGGCCGGGGTCGCCAGCGGCGCTCCGGTTCCACAACCGCCGGTCTCGGAGCAGATCTTCTTCGCCGCGGCGCTGGTCGCCGCCAGCACCAGATCGGGCCGCGGCGGGGTCGCCGCCGTGGTGTCGTGCTCGACGACCATCGTCGCCTGGCCCGTCAGCGTGACCGAGACGGTCTTGTACTTCGTCGTCTTCGCGCCCGGCACCTGCCCGAAGACCGCGATCACGCCGGAGTCGCCGACGCCGGTGGTCGTGTACCCGGCCGACAACCGGGTTTGCGGGGTGGTGCACTGGCTGAGCCAGTGCACGACCGTGCTGTACGTCTTGGCCGCGGTGGCCTTGTCGTTCGAGACGTCGATGTACTGGACGGCCGTGTCCTTCGTGGTCGCGTTCTGCAGCGTACGGACCCAGGTCCGGAGACCGGCCGGATCGGCGAACCGCTGGAGCTGGCACGCGAACGAGGTGTCCGGGGCCGAGTCGCCGCCCGCCGTCCCGGTCACGGTCCAGGCGCCGGTCGCGCCGAGCGCCTTCGCGCCGGT
Source organism: Kribbella sp. NPDC004536 (assembly GCF_042873835.1). NCBI lineage: Bacteria > Bacillati > Actinomycetota > Actinomycetes > Propionibacteriales > Kribbellaceae > Kribbella > Kribbella sp. NPDC004536. Next base: position 237,393 of record NZ_JBIALY010000003.1, read on the forward strand.
GGCATCCAGCAGCACCTTGTCGTCGGCCAGGACGTTCGACTGGCTCGACTTGTCGTCGCTCGGGCTGTTGCCCGCCTTCGGGCCGGACCCGTTGTCGCCGCCGAACGCGTTCAGCGCAGCGACACCGCCGCCGCCGACCAGGACCACGACCGCGACCCCGGCCGCGATCGTCTGGTTCCGCTTGCGTGCCTGCTGGCGCCGCGCCTCCCGGGCAGCGGCGCGTGTGCCGCCGCGTTGTCCACGGTGGGAACCGGCCAAAGCTCGACCTCCTGACTGATTCCACCCGACAGTACCGGGTGGACCCATGCCGCTCCCATTCCACTACCACCAGGCGAACAGGCGACAACCGAGCGTGAGCAGGCGGGCTGAAGTCTCCCACACCCGGCGTGTCAGCACGAGCGGTGTCCGTACCCGGGGAGACGATGGGAGTCAGATGACCGACATGCTGAGCCGCCCGGGCGCGCGGGACGGCGAAACGCCCACGTCGGAGATCGCCGCCGCCCCGACCAAGCCGTTGCTGGTGTCGGCCGTGATCTCCGCCGGAGCCTGCCTGCTCACGGGTCTGCTGACCTGCGCCGCGGTCGCCGTGATCGGCTGGCTGGGCGCGACCTTCGGCGGCGCCTCCGGCGCGGTCCGGGCCGGGGCCGGCGCCTGGCTGGTCGCGCACAAGGCAGGTGTGACCATCGGTACCGGCCGGATCAGCGTCGCGCCGCTCGGCCTGACCCTGTTCTTCGCCTGGTGCCTGTACCGCGGCGGCAAGTCGGCAGCCCGTTCCAGCGGCGCCGACCGGACCAGGGACCTGATCGCGCTGACCCTGGGGTTCGCGGTCGTCTACGGCCTCGGCGGGTTGGTCGTGGCGTTGCTCACGGCGGACGGCGCATTGAAGGTGTCCGCGTTGTCAGCGTTCCTCGGCGCGTTCTCGCTGGCGCTGGTCGCGGGCCTGGCAGGCATCGTCGTCGAGTCCGGCGCGGGCGAGGACCTCGCCGACGCCACCCCGGCCGGGCTGCGGGACACCGTACCGGCCGCGTTCGCCGCGGTGCTGACGATCGTCGCGCTCGCCTCGGTGCTGTACGCCGTACTCCTCGCGGTGCACTTCTCCCGCATCACCGGCATGCTCGAACTGCTCGACGCCGGCGTGATCGGGTCGGTCGTACTGTTCGCGATCTGCCTGATGCTGATGCCGAACATGATCCTGTACGTGATCGCGTTCCTCGCCGGGCCCGGGTTCCAGCTCGGGACCGGTACGACCATCGCCCCGACCGGCGTCGACGTGGGGAACCTGCCGGCGCTGCCGCTGCTGGCCGCCGTACCGGCCGACGGGTCGACGCCGACGTACCTGCTGGCGCTGACCGCCCTCGTACCGCTGGTGGCCGGGGCCGTCGCCGGGTTCGTCGTCGTCCGGCGTGGACTCGCCGAGCGGGACGCGGATGCGCTGGGGTGGGACGCCTTCGCGCTCCGCGGCGCGATCGCGGCGGTGCTCGCGGGCGTGATCCTGTTCGCGCTGCTGGCGATGTCCGGCGGCTCGGCCGGTCCGGGGCGGATGTCGGTCGTGGGCGTCCCGGGCGCGGTGCCGGCGGCCGGCGTACTGGCCGCCGGGATGGCGATCGGCGCGGCGATCACGGCCGCGGTGGTGTCCGCGCGCCGCCCGGCTGACGGCGAGGCCGACGCCGAACGGTAGGCTGCCCGCCGTGACTGCTGCTGCTTCCGACTCCGGTTCCGCACGCCTCGTCGTGCTCGTGTCGGGGTCGGGATCGAACCTGCAGGCCTTGCTGGACGCGTCCGCCGACCCGGCGTACGGCGCTCAGGTCGTGGCCGTCGGCGCCGACCGGGACGGGATCGCCGGGCTGGACCGCGCCGCGGCCGCCGGGGTGCCGACCTTCGTGCACAAGGTGAAGTCCTTCGCCGAGCGCGCGGACTGGGATCGGGCGCTGACCTCATCGGTCGCTTCCTACCAGCCCGATCTGGTGGTCTCGGCCGGGTTCCTGAAGCTCGTCGGCGACGACTTCCTCGAGGCGTTCGGCGACCGCTACATCAACACCCACAACGCGCTGCTGCCGGCCTTCCCCGGGATCCACGGTCCCCGGGACGCGCTGGAGTACGGCGTGAAGGTCGCCGGGGCGACGCTGTTCTTCGTGGACGGCGGCGTCGACACCGGCCCGATCATCGCGCAGGTCGCCGTACCGGTCGAGGACGACGACACCGAAGAAACCCTGACCGAGCGGATCAAGGAGGTCGAACGCCGCCAGTTGGTGGAGTGGGTCGGCCGGCTGGTCCGCGACGGCTGGACCATCACCGGACGAAAGGTTCGACTGAAGTGAGCACCGACCGCAGGCCGATCCGCCGCGCGCTGATCAGCGTCTACGACAAGACCGGTCTGGAGGAGCTCGCCACGGCGCTGCACACCGCCGGTGTCCAGCTGGTGTCGACCGGTTCCACCGCGGCCCGGATCGCGGCGGCCGGCGTACCGGTGACCAAGGTCGAGGAGCTGACCGGCTTCCCGGAGTGCCTCGACGGCCGGGTCAAGACGCTGCACCCGCTCGTCCACGCCGGACTGCTCGCGGACCTGCGCAAGCCCGACCACGTCGAGCAACTGCGGGAGATGCGGGTCGAGCCGTTCGACCTGCTGGTCAGCAACCTGTACCCGTTCACCGAGACGGTCGCGTCCGGCGCGTCGGTCGACGAGTGCATCGAGCAGATCGACATCGGCGGTCCGTCGATGGTGCGCGGCGCCGCGAAGAACCACGCCAACGTCGCTGTCGTCACCTCCGCCTCGCAGTACCCGGCGTTGCTCGCGGCTCTCGGCGAGGGCGGGTTCTCGCTCGAGGAGCGGCAGCGGCTGGCGGCGGCTGCCTTCGTACACACGGCGGACTACGACATCGCCGTCGCGTCGTGGATGGGCAACGTACTCACCGACTCCTCGGAGGGCTCCGGCTTCCCGGCGTGGGTCGGCGCTTCGTGGGAAAAGGCCGCCGTCCTGCGGTACGGCGAGAACCCGCACCAGCCGGCCGCGCTCTACCTGAACGGCCGCGGTGGTCTCGCGGCGGCGGAGCAGCTGCACGGCAAGGAGATGTCGTACAACAACTACGTCGACGCCGACGCGGCTCGTCGTACCGCGTACGACTTCAGTGAGCCGGCGGTCGCGATCATCAAGCACGCGAACCCGTGCGGGATCGCGGTCGGCAAGGACATCGCGGAGGCGCACCGGCGGGCGCACGAGTGCGACCCGGTGTCGGCGTACGGCGGTGTGATCGCCACGAACCGCCCCGTCACGGTGGACCTGGCGAAGCAGGTCGCGGAGATCTTCACCGAGGTCCTGGTGGCGCCCGCCTTCGAGGACGGCGCGGTCGAGATCCTGCAGGCGAAGAAGAACATCCGCCTGCTCGTCGCCCCGGCGGTGACCGACGACGAGCCGGTCGAGCTGCGCGCGATCAGCGGCGGCCTGCTGCTCCAGCACCGCGACCGCTTCCAGGCGCCGGGCGACGACCCGTCCGCCTGGACCCTCGCCGCCGGCGAGGCCGCGTCGCCCGAGGTGCTGGCCGACCTGGCCTTCGCCTGGAAGGCCTGCCGCGCGGTCAAGTCGAACGCGATCCTGCTCGCCTCCGACGGCGCGTCTGTCGGCGTCGGCATGGGCCAGGTCAACCGCGTCGACTCCTGCCGCCTGGCCGTCTCCCGCGCCGGCGACCGAGCCACCGGATCGGTGGCCGCCTCCGACGCCTTCTTCCCGTTCCCCGACGGCCTGGAGGTCCTGATCGAGGGCGGCGTCAAGGCAGTCGTCCAACCAGGCGGCTCCATCCGCGACGAAGCCGCCATCGAAGCAGCCACCAAGGCCGGCATCACGATGTACTTCACAGGTACGCGCCACTTCTTCCACTGAGCCCAGGGAGTCACAGGCCGCCGAGGATTCGTTCGCTTGCGCGTTCGGCCAAGGCGGCAACTGTGAGGGATGGATTGACGGTCAGAGCAGCCGGTATCGCGGCCGCGTCGGTGACGTAAAGTCCGGGGTGACCGCGCAGCTCGTGGTCGGACGTCAGGGCGGAGATCGCCGGGTCGTCTCCAAGCCTGCAGGTCCCCAGCGGATGTGCTGTCACGCTGCCGCTCGTTGCGTCTGACCACGGATGGGTCATGCCGAGAGCGTCGTGCTCGATGATAGTGCGCAGCTTGTCATCTGCAGTGGCCCAGCCGGCGCGGGTATGGCTGTCGGGTTGATAGGTGAAAGTACCCGTGCCGAAGCCCTGTGCGAGACGCACGAAGCTCCCCGTCACGGGAACGTCGTTGAGGTAGCCGGGATTGCCGTCCTCGGTCATAGCGAGCAACGTCAGCCATGAGCGCCACAGCGAGCGCAGTGATTTCTTGTTGACGCCAAACCAGTCGGGCCATCCCGCAAGCAGGTTCGTGAGGGCTGGAAGCGCGATCTGTTGTAACCCGAACCGTCCGAACTCGGGTAGCGCAGGGTCGAGGTAGTCGTACGACATCGTGTTGATGGCCTTACCGATGTGGTGCGCTTCGTATCCGATGCCGGCGGTCCGGTGCAGACCGAGGACGGATTTGATCGCCGCTTCGTTCATCACCGCGGCGTGGATGCGATCGCCGTTTCCGGACAGGTACTTGCCGACGGCATCCGGAATCGAATCGAGCAGTAGCTCGGACCTCCGGAGGATCACCGGTGTGCCTATTGCGCCGGCTGCCAAGACGATCGTGTTGGCCTCGAGGCAACCAGTCCCGACGGGTAGTCGGTAGTCGTCGGCGCTGAGCTTGGTGTACGTCACGCGGTACCGGGATGTGCTGAGCGCGGCACGGGAGATCAGTTCGACCTGGTGCAGCGGCCGGATTTCGGCGCCTGCGTTGACGGCTGCAGGTATGTAGTTGAGCAACAGCGATCGCTTCGCGTCGAACTTGCAGCCGGAGAGCATCCAGTTGCAATTTGTGCAGCGGTTGAGATCGACTGCAACCGGGATCGGATTGGCCGTGTGGCCGGCATGATGGCATGCCGCAGCGAACAGGCCGCCTGCGTAGCTGACATCACTCCAGCTCTGCCGGGACACGGGCAACACTCGTTCGACGCGGTCGTAGTACGGGTCGAGCGTCGACCGTGAAATCGCTGCCGGCCAGAGCCGTCGACCCGATCCGCCTGTTCTGTCGAAGGCGAACGACGGCGCTCGTAGCGATGCTCCGTAGTAGACAACGCTTGATCCGCCGACGCAGTTGCCCGCGATGACTGTCAGTCCATCGCCCTTGATCGCATCGACGATGCGGGTGAAGGTGCCCAGCCGCAGGTCATGTCTGAAGTCCTGGGCGGTCAAGTACGGCCCGCGTTCGAGCAGAACTACACGGCAACCAGCGGCAGCCAGCCGATAGGCGGGGATCGCGCCACCGAACCCGGAGCCGATGACGATGACGTCGTACACCTCTGTGGAGCTCATGCTGGTTGCCCGTCGGAGGTGGTCCCCGGATGGGTGCCGGCGAGGACGAGGCCGTACGAGAAATCGGGAAACCGCCACAGCCCGTCGGCGCCTGGGGCGGGAAAGCCGAGCCACGCAAGGCCTGGGTGTGATTGGCTCACAGCCGTCGCCGTATTGAGGTGTGCGGCGCAATCGAAGGCGAGGCCGGCCAGCAAAGCCATCATCGCCCACAGATCGCGATCAGGGTCGTCCGGTTGGTACAGGTCCGACACAACTGTGCATCGGTGATTGAAACCAAGGCCGACGAACGGTGGTCGCCACGGCGGCAACAGGATCCCGTGGAGGACGGCGTACGCCGACGAGCGTGTGTTCAGCAATGCCGCGATGCCGTCCAACAACGGGCCGAGTCCGGTCTGGGGCGCCGACAGGAGCGTCAGATACCCGGTCGCGGCTCCGCTTGGCCCTGCTGCGGCGCCTGCGACTGCAACATCTCCGCCATACCGTTTGACGCCTGGGATGATCGTGTCCGCGAAGGCGTCGAGCGTGTCGCCGGTCCAGTCCGTGTTCGCGAACGCCGACTGCTGCCCGACCTCGATGATGCTGGCGCCGGCGGCCGCGGCCAACGTGCCGATGAATTGGCGGCGTCTCATCAGGGGCACCGCAAGGAGAACGGCAGGCTGGACGACATCCCCGTCTCGCCATAGGTACTGCCGTACTCCGACAGCGCGGTTGCCAGCTCAGGAGCGTAGTCCTGCAGGGCAATGACGACATCTCCGATGCCCACCGAGGCGCCATTGATGCGAAAGTTTGCAAGGTGCGCCGCCGCGTAGCGCAGATGTTTGTCGAACCAGTAGTTGCCGTCCCAGGTGACGATCGGCGTTGCGCCGGTCGTCACCTGGATGCTCCAGTGATCCTGCTGCCAGTACCTGCAAGGGCCAGTGGCAAGCAGGAAGCGCGACGGCTCCGCGAACAGGAACGCGACTGCGCCGCCGTTGTCGAACGTGATGTCCCGCTTCTGGTACTCGACACACAACGGATCGACGAACCACAGCCACAGCGGTGGCTGCACTCCCTCGCCGAACTCGTGCACCTCGCAGGTCGGCCCGAAGGGCGGAGGTGTGTAACCGGTGGCGGCCGCGGGCGAGCTCTGCGCTACCAGCAAAGAGGCGACAAGCAGTCCCGCGCTGGCGAAGATCGACAATTTTCTCAACATGACTGGCCTCACTCCTGCTCGTAGCGAAGGCCCACCTCGGCGTGGGCCGTCTTCTGCAGTGACCAACGGCGCTCAGTCGTCCACGCGCCTCGCCGCCTGGACTCGAGCTTGATCTCGGCATCTGCTCGTTCGCTGTTGTGGCAGACCCCTTCGGTGCCGTCCGGGTCCCGGAACGGCACCTGAAGGACCTCCTCGGCAGGCAGCTGAACCGTCACCGTGAGCCGGCGATTGCCGATGCGTCCGATCACCGTCCACGTCGGTAGCTCGATGTCCGCGCGCATTCTGAGGGCGGCCGCCAGCAGCCCGTGTGTGGGCCAGTCCTTGCCGGCCAGTCGCAGCCGGCTGAATCCCATCGCAGGCAGTCGGCGGAAGGGCCCGTGATTCGACACAGCCGCGACCACCTCCAGGGCGTCGCCGTAGCCGAGATTGGCATGGAGCCACGCCCACTTGCGGCCCATGCCCCGCCCGTAGATACGTCCTACAGCTCCGTGCGCGTCTTCGAGCACGAGCGTTTCGCCGCCGACGTCGACGGTTCCGCTGAAACTCCCGGCCGGAATCGGCACCATGTGGGTGGCCGGAAGAATCTCGCCTCGCCAGGACCAGGCCGGAAATGTGTACAGCGGAGGGCCTTGTGGGTGGCATGTGAGCGACCAGCTGATGTCGTTCACCGTGCCCGACAACGAGTGCTTGCCCATCGCCATTGGCCATTCGAGACCGGCGCCCCACTGGACGGGGCCGAAGTGCTCGACGCGAGGCTTGCCGTCCGGTGGAAATATCCCGGCGAATCCATGGACGGTCGGGTGGCCTGCCCCGGTCGGAGCACTCAGCTGGCGGTGAAACCAGAGTCCGGTTCCGGTTCGTTGATCTGTGAGTGTCGCGTACGAGATGTCGAGGCGTCCGGGACGTCCTCGCCATCGTGGATCGAACAATCGGTCATTCATAGCGCAGCACCTCGCCGATCACGATTGGTACTCCCGTGACTACCCATTTGCACGAGGTCCGCTGAAGCCGAGCTGAAATCCGGCTGAAGGTCCGGCGCACGATTCAGCTCTGCCTCAGTCGTAGATCAGCGCGGGCTCCGACTGTCGGCCCTACCCCTGCATCGAACCTTCACCCACCAGGGAGGCGTAGATGAAGTTGTCACGGCGTGATCTCCTACGGGTGGCCGGCGTCAGCGCTATCGGAGCAACGACATCGCTGCCGGTCCGATCACAGGCAGCGACCCGGACCGTCCAACTCACAACGCTCGATCGGACCTTGCACCGAAGCACGGCGGACTCGACATCGTACGGCCCTGTCGCCGAAGGGCCTGGCGAGCCGCAGCTGGTTCGTCTGGACTTGGTCGGCCATCCGCCGTCAACAACTGCACGGCCACTGCTTGCCTTCGCTCAGATGAGCGACCTCCACATCGTCGATGATCAGTCACCGGCCCGGGTGGAATTCCTGGACCGCGGCGCCGACCCAGGCGATCCGTACCAGGCGTCCTACTCGTTCTTCGATTCTGCCTATCGGCCGAACGAAATGCTGACGTTGCACACCGTGGACGCGATGTGCCGAGCCATTGCGAATCTGGGCGCGGGGCCGGTGACTCAGATGCCACTTGCGTTCACCGTGGTGACCGGGGACATGACGGACAATTGCCAGTACAACGAAACCCGGTGGTACATCGATCTGCTCGACGGCGAGCCTGTCGTTCCGAACAGCGGGAGTGCGCTGGACGAATCCGTTTCGGGCTATCGCTTACCTTACGACAGGCGGTACTGGCATCCAGGAGGTCCGCCCGCCGGTGGCTTGCCAGATCTTCGGATCGGGCTGGGCTATCCCGTCGTCGGTGGCTTGCTCTCCGCCGCGCGCCGTGCATTCACAGGCCATGGTTTGTCGATGCCTTGGTATGCGGCGTACGGGAACCATGACGCCCTCGTGCAAGGAAATGCGCCGATCGACATAGGCCCAGGTGATCCGCTGATCTGGTTGGCAACCAGTGGAACCAAGCCGACCTCATATCCCTTGGCAGCGCAGTACGATCCGGGTTTCGACTATTACCTTGATGTGGTACTCAAGTTGGTCGAAGGCGATCTTGCCGTGACAACCGTTACCGCTGACCCGGCTCGGAGGTTGCTCGACCGCCGCCAGTTCGTCCAAGAACATTTCAACACCAGTGGTCTGCCGCATGGGCACGGCTTCGCGACCGGTACCTCTCGTGCCTATTACGCTTTCGAACAGTCTGCAGGCAACGTGCCCATTCGCTGCGTGGTTCTGGACACGACGAATCCGCACGGTGGAGCAGACGGATCAGTCGACGAAGATCAATGGGCATGGCTGGAAGGTCAGCTCAAGGCATCCAGTTCGCGGTACCTACGCTCGGACGGCGTTGTCGTGAACCAATCTGTCCAGGACAAGCTCATCGTTGTGTTCTGTCACCACACGTTGTCGTCGATGGGAAACACCTGCACCGGCGTTTTCGACTGGACGACGCGGTATTCCGGCACCGAACTGCGCCGGCTCCTCCTGCGTTTCCCCAACGTTGTGCTGATTGCCAACGGACACACGCATGCAAACAAGATCACCGCGCATTCTCGTGCGACCGGATCGCTGATCCCTGGTGGTTTCTGGGAGGTCAACACTGCGTCACACATCGACTGGCCGCAACAAAGTCGCGTCATCGAGTTGGGCGCAGCCGGCGACCAGCTGATCATGTACACGACGATGATCGACGCGGATGCCCCTGTCTCGTACGGCGGTGATCTGAGTACGCCGGCGAACCTTGCGTCGCTGGCGAGAGAGCTGGCCTCCAACGACTGGCAGTCGACGTACGGCGGGGCTGTCTCCGCGGGCAATCACCGCCGTGGAACGGCCGCGGACCGCAACGCCCGACTGGTGCTCCCCGCTCCGTTTGCCATCTAGTTGGGGACGATCAGGCCTAGCACCGCGATCGCTATGGCGGTGAGGAACAGGAACGCGGTGTCGAACATGCGACCGCGGACGCGGAGGAGGCCGGCTGCGGTGTCGGAGAGGGTGGCGCGGAGGACGGCGGCGAGGCCTGCGGAGGCGGCGAAGACCAGTACGCCGTTGCGCCAGTTGTAGAACCAGATCACCACCAGGCCGGTGAGGGCGACCAGGAGCGTCAACGCCAGCGGCCACTGGCTGCGGCGCTGGGCCTCGCCGGCCATCAGCACGTCACGCCTCTCGTGCTGGCCCGGTTCACCGGGGAAGGCTCGCTTCGGCGGCCTCGACCACGTTGGTGAGGAGCATCGCGCGGGTCATCGGGCCGATCCCACCGGGCATCGGGGCGATCCAGGACGCCTGCTCGCGGGCCGCCGGGTCGATGTCGCCGACGATCTTGCCCTCGGCGCTGCGGCTGGTGCCGACGTCGAGCAGTACGGCGCCGGGCTTCACCATGTCCGCGGTGATCAGGCCGGCCGAACCCGCGGCGGCGATCACGATGTCGCCGGTGCGTACGACCGCGGCCAGGTCCTTCGTACCGGTGTGGCACTGGGTCACCGTGGCGTTCTCGCTCCGGCGGGTGAACAGCAGGCCCATTGGGCGGCCTGCGGTGACGCCTCGTCCGACGACGACCACGTGGGCGCCGGCGATCGGTACGTCGTACCGGCGGAGGATCTCGACGCAGCCCTTCGGGGTACACGGCAGTGGGCCGTCCTGCCCGAGGACCAGCTTGCCGAGGCTGACCGGGTGCAGACCGTCGGCGTCCTTCGCCGGGTCGATCAGCCCGAGGATCGTGTTCGTGTCGACGTGCTTCGGCAGCGGGAGCTGGACGATGAAGCCGGTGCAGTCCGGGTTCTCGTTGAGCTCCCGAACCTTCGCGGCGATCTCGTCCTGGGTCGCGGTGTCCGGCAGCTCGACCTGGATCGAGGAGATCCCGACCGCGGCGCAGTCGCGGTGCTTGCCCGCCACGTACGCGCGGCTGCCCGGGTCGTCGCCGACCAGAATCGTGCCGAGCCCCGGTACCACACCCTGCTCGGCCAGCTTCGCAACCCGGACCTTCAACTCGTCCTTGATCGCGGCTGCCGTCGCCTTGCCATCCAAAATCTGCGCCGTCACGGCAAGAGTCTCCCACGCCGAGCTCCCCCACCCACCCCCGACGTCCCGAGCCCCCGGGCCGACGCAGACGCACCGGCCCGACACGAGCCAGCGGAACCGCCATGATCGCGACGCCCCGAACGCCCACCACTCACCAACCTCGCCGCGGCTGCGGTCCGCAGCCGTGACAGCTGCCCGAGCCGGGTGGGTGCGGAGGGTTGCTGAGTGGTGGCGGGGCGGCCGGGCGGTCAGGAGGTGAGGTTGTAGACGGTGGTGTTGCCTACGATGGTGGCGGTGTAGGTGGACTCGACCCAGGATTGGATTTGGGTTGCGGCCGAGGTGGTGCCGCCGCCGGGGCCGCCGCCGGATTGGCCGCCGGAGATGTAGTAGGTGATCTTGCCCTCGGCCACCCATTGCTTGAACTGGGCGAGCGTGGGGGCGTTGTCGGTGCCGCTGAAGCCGCCGATGGCGATGACGGGTTTGCCCGTTGCCAGTTCGAGGGAGGCGGCGGACTGGGAGCCGCTGGTCGCGGCGGCCCAAGTCGTCGTGGTCTTCGAGAGCAGAGCAGTCAGTTCGCTGTTCGCTGACTCACCACCCGTTCCACCACCACCCTGAGGCCCACCGACCTCCGAACTCCCCGCACCAGCAGAGCCGGAGCTGGTGCCGCCCACCCCGGTGCTGGTGGCGGTGCGGGAGGGTGGGGTTCCGTCCATCCCGGCTCGGGTGCTGGCGCCGCCTGTGGTGCTGGTGGTGGGGCCTGAGGTGGGGATGGAGCCGTTGTGGGGGTGGGAGGCGGTGGAGGTGGCGTAGGCCGTGCTGCCCAGGCCCAGCGCGATGGTGACTGCGAGGACCGCCGCCGGGAAGGACCGGCGGATGCCGCGGCCGAGGAGGAGCAACAGGGTGGCGAGGACACCAGCCGCCACGATCGCGTACTTGAGCCACGGCGCGAACGTCGGCGTCCGCGTCAACAGCTCGTAGTCCCACAGCGCAGTAGGCAGAACCATTGCCGCGAGCAACCACCGGTGCTTGCGCCCGATCCACGCGCCCAGGCCGACCAGACCGCCGATCGCCGGTGCGAGTGCGACTGCGTAGTACGGGTGAATCGTTCCGCTCATGAAGCTGAAGACCCCCGCGGTCACGAGCAGCCAGCCGCCCCACAGGACAAGTCCGGCGCGCAGGAGGTCGGTCCGCGGCGCATGCCGCCGTACCCAAAGACCGCCGGCCAGCGCGATCAGTGCCGCAGGCAACAACCAGGAGATCTCGGTACCGAACGCAGCGCCGAACATCCGGGTGATCCCGGTGCTCCCACCGAACCCGGTGTTCCCGCCGGCACCACCGCCACCGCCCCCACCACCGTTGCCGGAGCCGCCGAGCAACCGCCCGAGCCCGTTGTACCCGAGTGCCAGCTCCAGCAGTGAATTGTTGGTCGACCCACCGATGTACGGACGACTCGACGCCGGCCATAACTCCACCAGCGCGACGTACCACCCCGCACTCACAATCACCGCACCGAAAGCACCAACGAGATGCAGCAACCGCTTCCGCAACGAGGTCGGCGCCGCGATCAGGTACACCAGCCCGAACGCCGGCAATACCAGAAACGCCTGCCCCATCTTCGTCAGGAACGCGAACCCGATCGCGACGCCCGCCAGCGCCAGCCACCGCGCCGAAGCCTTCTCGAGTGACCGTACGACGAAGTACGCCGCGGCCACCATTAACAACACCAGCAACGCGTCCGGGTTGTTGAATCGGAACATCAGTACGGCAACCGGCGTCAACGCCAGCGCACTACCGGCAACGAGCCCGGGGATCGGTCCCGCGACCCGGCGAACGGTCAGGTAGAGCAGCCCGACCGCGCCGATTCCCATGAACGCCTGCGGCGCGAGCACCGTGAAGCTGTTGAACCCGAACACCCGCGCGAACGCCGTCGCGACCCACAGCGCGCCCGGCGGCTTGTCGACCGTGATCGCGTTCCCCGCATCGAGCGACCCGAACAGCCACGCCTTCCAGTTCTGCGTCCCGGCCTGCACGGCGGCCGCGTAGAAGCTGTTGCCGTACCCGGATGCGGTCAGGTTCCACAGATACAGGAAGGCCGTACCGACGAGCATCGCCAGCGCAGCCGGCCGGACGTACGCCGCCTGTGCGGCCGGTCCACGCAGCATCCGCCGGAGTCGCCCGGGTGGCCGGGTCGGTGGTTCGGCGAAGTCCTTTGCGGTGGGTCTGTCGAGCAGCGTTGTCATGATCGTCTCCAGTTCGCGGACGGCTTGCGTCTACGACGGTGCCAACTGGGACTCCCGCGACCCTGGGCGCCGGCTGGGAGCTTGCTGTGAGCCGGGAATGCCCGCGATCTTGCCGTGGTTCGAGGAGATAGTTTATTCTTGAACTACCGACCACCGAGGAGCACAGCATGCCCGCCGTGACCGTCAGCGACATCACCGTCCTGCCCCGGATCAGCCCGCAGGACCCTGCCGTGGTGCACGAGCGCGCCGTGAAGTCGGTGACGTCCGCGCCGAGCGGCTACGAGGGCGAGGGCTTCCCAGTACGGCGCGCCTTCGCCGGGGTCGACCTGCGCGACCTGGATCCGTTCATCCACATGGACCAGATGGGCGAGGTGGAGTACGCGCCGGGTGAGCCGAAGGGCACCCCGTGGCACCCGCACCGCGGCTTCGAGACCGTGACGTACATGCTCGACGGCATCATGGAGCACCAGGACTCCAACGGAGGCGGCGGCGTCATCTCCAACGGTGACACCCAGTGGATGACGGCAGGCAGCGGCCTGCTGCACATCGAGACGCCGCCGGAGCACCTGGTCGTCAGTGGCGGCCTGTTCCACGGCATCCAGCTCTGGGTGAACCTGCCGAAGGCGCTCAAGTGGGCGCCGCCGCGTTACCAGGACATCCGCGGTGGTGACTCGGCGTTGCTGTCCACGCCGGACGGCGGCTCACTGATCCGGGTCATCGCCGGCACGGTCGACGGGCACGACGGCCCGGGGTCGACGCACACCCCGATCACGCTGGTGCATGCTACGGTCAGCCCGGGCGCCGAGCTGGTGCTGCCGTGGCAGCCGGACTACAACGCGCTCGTGTACGTGCTGGCCGGCCAGGGTACGGCCGGCGCCGACCGGCGGCCGATCCGCAAGGGTCAGCTGGCGGTCTTCGGCCCGGGTGACGTGCTGCGTACGGCCGCGAGCACGACCCAGCCGCAGGCGGAACCGAACCTCGACGTACTGGTGATCGGCGGCCGCCCGATCCGCGAGCCGATCGCGATGGCCGGGCCGTTCGTGATGAACACCCGCGCCGAAGTGATCCAGGCCTTCGAGGACTTCCAGGCCGGCAAGCTCGGCAGCATCCCCGCGGTGCACGGCGCGCCGACCGAACTGCGTAGTACCGAGTAGTTGCTCTGGACGACCGACACCCCCGGATCTACCTTCAAAACAAGGGGATTCAGGGGGTGTCGTCATGTTCAGGAAACTTGCGCTGATCGTGTCCGCAGTGGCACTGACGGTCGCCGCGGCCGCGCCGTTCCCGGCGTCGATCGCGCTGCCGAACGACTTCCAGCCGGAGGGTCTCGCCGTCGGTCCGGAGAGCACGTTCTACACCGGGTCGATCACCACTGGTGACATCTACCGGGGCAGTCTGCGGTCCGGGAAGGGTGCGGTCTTCGTCGATGCGCCGCCTGGACGTTCGGCCACCGGGATGAAGGTCGAGGCGTCCGCGCAGCGGTTGTGGGTGGCGGGCGGTTTCGGCGGCCATGCATACGTATACAGCACCCGGGACGGGTCCACGCTGGCGAACCTCGTCCTCAGTACCGGTGCCGGGACGCTGATCAACGACGTGATGGTCACCAACCGCGCGGCGTACTTCACCGACTCGTTCCGGCCGGTGCTCTACCAGGTCCCGATCGGGCCGGGTGGCCGGATCGGCAGCCCGCGGACGATTCCGCTGACCGGTCCCGCGGCGTTCATCGGCGACTTCCCGAACCTGAACGGGATCGCGGCGCCCAGCGACGGGCACGTGCTGATCGTGGGGCACTCGTCGCAGGCCGCGCTGTACCTGGTCGATCCACGGACCGGCTCGAGCCGGCCGCTTCCGTTGACCGGCGGAGCGCTCACGCCCGGTACGCCGGACGGCATCCTGCTCGACGGCCGGATCCTGTGGGTGGTGCAGAACTTCGCCAATCAGCTGGTGAAGATCGAGCTCGCCCCGGATCTGAGTACCGGGCGGATCGTTGGCGTCACCACCAATGCGCTGTTCCGGGTGCCGACGGCGATCGGCGCGGACGGTCACCGGCTCGCGCTGGTGAACGCCCGCTTCGACCTCGGCTTCCCGCCGCCGCTGGGGCCCGGCGCGCCGCCCGGTACCGACTTCAACGTGGTGCAGCTGAACAAACCCTGACTCAGCCCTCGGGGTAGAAGAGGAACAGGGTGCAGCCTGTCGTCGACTGCGGGACGTGCGACGAACCGGCCGGGGCGTGGATGAACGAACCGGCCGGGTAGTCGCGTTCGCCGTCGTTGAACGTGCCGTCGACGACGAAGACCTCCTCGGGGCCCGGGTCGTGGACGTCGATGCCTTGCCAGCTGGAGCCGGGATCCATCTGCAGGACGTACGCCTTGGCGACTTCGCCGGACCAGAGCGGTCTGAGGCGGATGCCGGGGAACAGTTCGCGGACCGGAGCGTCGTGCAGCGACGCCCATTCGTAGGTTTCCATGGGTCGATTGTCTGGTTGTCCACAGGGTCGTACCCAGTGTCTGGATAGTCTCTGTGCGGTACTTTTCTGCCATGCATCGGGTTGTCGCGCTGGTGACCGCGCCGCAGGCGAGCTTCGAGTTCGGGTGTGCGGCGGTGGTGTTCCGCGATCCGCCGTACCGATTCGGTGTGTGTACCGAGGTGCCGGGCAACGTCCGTACGACCGAGGGGTTCGACATGGTCGTGACGTCGGGGCTGCGGGCGCTGGATCGCGCGGACACGATCGTGGTGCCGGGGTGGTTGCCGATCAGTCGTGAGCCGACGGCGGCTGTGCTCAGGGCGCTCCGGCGGGCGCATCGGCGGGGTGCTCGGTTGGTCAGTATCTGCTCGGGTGCGTACTTGCTGGCGGCAACTGGGTTGCTGGACGGGCGGCGGGTGGCTACGCATTGGCGGTATGCCGATGAGCTGCAGCGGAGGTTTCCGGCGGTGCGGGTGGATGCTGATGTGCTGTACATCGATCACGGGGATGTGGCGACGAGTGGTGGGTCGGGGACCGGGATCGATCTTTGTTTGGAGTTGGTGCGGCGGGATCTTGGGGCGGGGTATGCGGCGAGGGTTGCGCGGCGGATGGTGATGCCGCCGCATCGCGAAGGTGGTCAGCTGCAGTACCGCTCCGAGAGCCCAGAACTGGATGATGCAGGGGTGGGAGGAGCCGCTGCCTCAGGTTCTGGTGGGCGCGCCGCGTCAGGTTCTGGTGGGGTGGGTGGGGTCGCTGCCTCAGGTTCTGGTGGGGGCGCCGCGTCGGGTTTTGGTGGGGTGGGTGGGCCGGGGGCTGGTGGGGAGGGGTTGGGTGGGGTGTTGGAGTGGGCGGGGGAGCGGCTCGGGGAACCGCTGACTGTGGGGGAGTTGGCTCGGCGGGGGAACGTTTCTGAGCGGACGTTGGCTCGGCGGTTCGGGGAGCAGTTGGGGGTTTCGCCGGGGCAGTGGTTGCTGGCGCAGCGGATCGCACGCACCCGGGTGTTGCTGGAGGAGACCGACTTGTCGGTGGATGCGATCGCGATCAAGGTCGGGTTGTCGTCGGCGACC
Source organism: Kribbella sp. NPDC004536 (assembly GCF_042873835.1). NCBI lineage: Bacteria > Bacillati > Actinomycetota > Actinomycetes > Propionibacteriales > Kribbellaceae > Kribbella > Kribbella sp. NPDC004536. The sequence continues at coordinate 253,814 of NZ_JBIALY010000003.1, forward strand.
AATCTGCGCAGGAGGTTCCGGGCCGCGTTGCAGACCACGCCCAGTGCCTACCGAAGGGCGTATCAGGGCAAGTAGTCGTCGATGTCGACGGTGAGATAGTGCTCGATCCGCGGATCGTCCGGATCGCCGCCGGACAACTCGACGAACCGCCGTGCCGCGAGCGGTCCGCCGTACTGCGGGTTCAGGTTGCCGCGCAGGCTCCCGAACATCAGGGAGAGGTCGACGTACCGATCGCCGGTGCCGAGGCGGCTCAGGTCGAGGACGCCCGCGAAGCGCAATGACTCCGGGTCGATGAAGACGTTCGGTGCGCAGTAGTCCCCGTGGGTCACGGCCGAACCGGCGCCGGGGAACGGGGAGCTGAACGGGCAGTCGGTCAGCTCGTCCAGCGCGCGCAGACCGGAGGCTAGCGCGGCGAGGACGGCCGGGCGGTCGGCGGCCGGCCAGTCCTGGGACGCGTCCCGGCCGCGCAGTTCGGTCGTCAGCAGCCAGTTGTCGCCGCGGTCAACGATCCGTGGGCACGGGAACCCGGTCGACCCGAGCCACGCCAGCCGGTCGGCCTCGACCGGTACTCCGGAACCGGCCTTGTAGTAAAGGCGTTCCGGCCCGCGGGACAACCGGACGACGGTCGCCTCGGAATGTCCGACCTGGACCACCGAGGCGCCGTCGGCACCGAATCGATCCTGGAGAACGTTGAGATCCACTCACCGAAGGTTACGGTGCAACGCCGAGATCAGCTCCCCATTTGAAGTGTCACCGTCCAGCGACCAGATCATCGCGCCGCCGAGCTCCCGCCGCGAGATGTACGTCGCCTTGCGCGCCATCTCGACCGGGTCGTCCCAGGTCCAGAACGTCGTACCGTCGAACAGCCACGCGAAGCCGGCGCGATCGTCGCGATAGACCGTGTAGTTCGCCAACTGCGCCTTCAGGTACCGGTAGTCGTCCGTACCGGCCTCGAACGTCGCCGGCGCCGGACCGGTGGACGGTTGGAACAGCCCGTGGTTCTGGTTCGTCACGCCCGTCCAGCCGTGCGAGTAGAACGGCACGCCCATCACCAGTTTGTCCCGCGGCGCGCCCCGGGACAGGTACGCGTCGATCGTCACCTGCGAGCTGAACTCAGGCGTGGTCGGATCGCCTGCCGGACCGCGCAGCGCGGACTGCTGGTTCGTCAGGTTCTCCCACGGACCGTGGTAGTCGTACCCCTGGGTCGAACCGAACGTCAGGTCCTTGAACAGTTGCCGGACCTCGAACCCACGGTCGATCATCGCCGGGTTCGCCGGCAGGAACGCGGTCAGGTTCGGCCGTCGTCCCGGCAGCCGGTCCAACTGCTTGCGGTACTCGTGCACCAGCGCGGTGAAGTTCTGCTTGTCCTCGGGGCGGATCACGTTGCCCGGGTTGCCGTCGCTGGCCGGCCACTCCCAGTCCAGGTCGACACCGTCGAAGATTCCCTTCGCGGCACCGGCGGGAAGTCCCGGCAGATTCCCCTTCAGCCAAAGGTCGATGCAGGACTTCACGTGCGCGGCCCGGGACGCCGGTGTGAGGGCCGCGTCGGAGAAGTGCGCGGAGCCGGTCCAGCCGCCGAGCGAGATGCTGATCCGGAGCTTCGGGTACTTCTGCTTGAGTTCCTTCAGTTGGTTGAGGTTTCCGTTGAGCACCTGTCCGGGCTCGTCGGCCTTGCCGTTCACGCTTTGCTCGGCGGTGAACGGCCGCTGGTAGTCGGCCCACGGATCGCTGCTGGTGCAGTTCCCCTGGGCGTCGACGAAGCCGAACGCGTAGTTGATCTGGGTCAGCCGGGCCGCGGACCCGTTCTTCACCAGATCGCTGACCAGGAAGTTCCGGCCGTACCCGCTCCAGTTGGTGTAGTACCCCACCACTCGCTTGCTCTCGTGCGCTTCCGCCGGCACCGCGAGAGTCGTTGGTACGACCATCGCTCCGGCCAGCAGCAGCCCCAAACTCCGACGCCTCATAACACCCCCATCGGACGGTTCCTGCGCCACACAGTAGGACCACCCACCGACTTACACAATGTCTCTGCAAAAACTGGCCCGATGCCCCCAAGCGCCAGCATCCTGGCGGGATGACGATGGACAGTGCGGTCGACTGCCCGCAGTGCAGCCGGCCGTTGCCGGCGGATCGGCGGTACGCCGTCTGGTGCCGGCACTGCGGGTGGAACCTGGAACCGGCTCCTGCGCCGTACGAGCCGGCCTGGCAGCTCGAGCGGGAACGGAAGCTTGCCGACTCGCTGGCCGAGCGGCCGGCGTCCGGGCCGGAGCGTTCGCTCGGTGCCTTCCTGCTGTCGCTGCCGGTCCTGCTCGTACCGCTACCCGGTCTGCTCGGCGGGATCGCCCTGCTCGCGTTCTATCGCCCGATCTGGTTCGCGGCGCCGTTCGCGGCGGTCCTGTTCGTCATCACCGCGATCTTCCGCCCGCGCGTCACCCGCCTGCCTGGCAACGCCCAGACGGTGACCGGCGCGCCCGAGCTCCAGGGCGTACTCGATCGGCTGGCCGTTCAGACCGGGACACCGAAGCTGCAGCACGTCGTGGTCACCACCGACACCCGGATCGCGATCGACCGGCTCGGATGGCGGTACCGCCGTACGCTCCGGATCGGCCTCCCGACCTGGAGCGTCCTCCGTCCCCAGGAGCGGTACGCCGTCTGATCGTCGGGCAGGGCAGCGACGACCAGATCCTGCACAGCTGGCTCGTCAAGCTCGGCAGCGCCGTGCTCGGCCCGCCGATCCGCGGGTACCACCGCCTGCTGCACCGCCTGGACCTGGCCGGCCGCCAGCGTCGCGAGTACCGGATCGACCGCCGGGTCGCGGAGCACGTCGGCTCCGAACCGACGGCGGCCTCGCTCGAACGGGTCCTCCTCGCAGGCATCTGCTTGCGCGCGCTCGAGCGATCCGTTCGATTCGACCGCGCCGCGGATCCGCTCGACGTGCTGCGTCGTACCGCTGCCGAGATCCCCGACCACGAGTTCGCGCGGCTGGTACGCGTCGACCAGGCGAGCAACGGGCGCAGCGACGCGGAGCATCCACCGACCTGGCAGCGCAGCCGGCTGTTGCGCGCGCACCCGACGCCGACGACGACCGTGTTCGCGCCGGCCAAGGACGACGAGCTCGCGGCCGCGGCACGCGCCGCCGCGTCGATGCTGCACGACTGACGAGATCCGTCAGTCGTCGGCGGTCGCGGCCCGGGTAGCTGGATAAGGTCGCGGCTATGACGACTGTTGCCGCCGACCTCGCGCCCACCGGTGTCCTCCGTGCCTCGATCAACCTCGGCAATCCGGTGCTCGCGCAGGGTACGCCGGACGCGCCGGCCGGGATCACCGTCGACATCGCGCGCGAGCTGGCCAAGCGGCTCGAGCTGCCGCTGGAGCTGGTCTGCTTCGACGCGGCCCGCAAGTCGTTCGAGGCGCTGACGACCGGCCAGGCGGATCTCTGCTTCCTCGCGATCGAGCCGGCCCGGGCGGCCGAGGTCGCGTTCACGTCGCCGTACGTCGTGATCGAAGGCGTCTTCGCCGTACCGCAGGACTCCGAGCTGAGCACGGTCGCCGAGGTGGACGCGCCCGGCGTACGCATCGGCGTCAAGCAGGGTTCTGCGTACGACCTGTACCTGACGAGGACCTTGCAGCACGCCGAGATCGTCCGGGGTGCCGAGGGCGTGGACGTCTTCCGCGCCGAGGGGCTCGAGGTCGCGGCCGGGATCCGGCAGCCGATCACGCAGTACGTCGCCGAGAACCCCGATCTGAGAATGATCGACGAGCGGTTCATGCAGATCCAGCAGGCCGTCGGTACGACGAAGGACAAGAGCGAGGAGACGGTCGCGTACCTCAGTGACCTGATCGACGAGCTGAAGTCGTCCGGTTTCGTCGCTGCCTCGCTCGCTGCGGCCGGGCAGTCCACCACTCTTGTGGCTCCGTAGCGGAAAGTAGTCAGGCAGGAACCTGCCGTGGCAGCAGGTTCTGGCAACCTTTCGGTCGGGTCCGGACATCTACCGGTGAGTGGTCGCGCGGCTGCGTTCTGTAAGTGGTCTAGCGCGACCTGATGTGAGGACAACGATCGGGAGGGACTCATCGTGGTAGCCACACCACGATCGAGGCGCCTCGGCGTAGCCGCCGTCGCCTCGATCGCCGCTTTGGGGCTCGGGCTGTCCGCCCCGGGCCAAGCAACCGCCGGACCGCCGGCCGCCAACCCGAAGTCGAAGTCGCCGGACCGCAGCGTCACGCTGATCACCGGCGACCGCGTGACGCTGCTGGGCGGGGACCCGGCGCGCGCGTCGATCACCCCCGGCGCCGGCCGGACCAAGGTCGCGTTCAGCTCGTACCGCGAGCGGGGCCACCTCTACGTCATACCGTCGGACGTCCGGGGCCGACTGGCCGAGGGGAGGCTCGACAGCCGGCTGTTCGACGTGGCCGGGCTGCTCAAGGACGGGTACGGCAGCAGCACGCTGCCGCTGATCGTCACCTACCGGGGAACGGCCCAGCAGCGGTCCGCCGTCCCGGGCGCGACCGTCGCGCGGCAGTTGCCGGTGATCAACGGCGCCGCGTTGACGGTGACCAAGGACGCCAGGGTGCTGAACAGTCCAGGCATCGACAAGGTCTGGCTCGACGGGAAGCGCAAGGTCACGCTGGACCAATCGGTCCCGCAGATCGGCGCACCGACCGCCTGGAAGGCCGGCTACACCGGCAAAGGCGTCCCCGTCGCGGTCCTCGACACCGGCATCGACAAGTCGCATCCCGACCTCGCGACCCAGGTCGTCGGCATGAAGAACTTCACCGACTCCCCGGACGGCGACCACTTCGGCCACGGCACGCACGTCGCCTCGACGATCGCCGGTACGGCGGCCGCGTCGAACGGCAAGTACAAGGGCGTCGCGCCGAATGCGCGGCTGTACGACGGCAAGGTCTGCGACGACGGCGGCAGTTGCCAGGACTCCGCGATCCTCGCCGGGATGGAGTGGGCCGCGAAGGACATCAAGGCGAAGGTCGTGAACCTCAGCCTCGGCGGCACCGACACCCCGGGGATCGACCCGCTCGAGGAGGCCGTGAACCGGCTGACCGCGCAGACCGGCACGCTGTTCGTGATCGCGGCCGGCAACGACGGACCCGGCGAGCGGACGATCGGGTCGCCGGGCAGCGCGGACTCCGCGCTCACCGTCGGCGCGGTCGACAAGCAGAACGGGCTGGCCGACTTCTCCAGCCGTGGCCCGCGGATCGGTGACGGCGCGGTGAAGCCTGACATCAGCGCGCCGGGCGTTTCGATCGTCGCCGCGAAGGCGAAGGACTCGGTGATCGGCGAGCCGGTCGGCGATCAGTACCTGCGCCTCGACGGTACGTCGATGGCGACCCCGCACGTCGCCGGGTCGGCCGCGATCCTCGCGCAGGAACACCCGACCTGGAAGGCCGCCGAACTGAAGGGCGCGCTGATGGGTTCGGCCAAGCCGGCCGCGGACCAGACCGCGTTCGAGCAGGGCGCCGGCCGGGTGGATGTTGCCAAGGGCATCAAACAGACCGTGATCGCCGAACCGGGCGACCTCTCCTTCGGTACGGCGGTGTGGCCGCACGGCGACGACACGCCAGTCACCAGGACGCTGACGTACCGCAACCTCGGCGCCAAGGCGGTCACGCTCAAGCTGGCCGCGAACCTGAACGGTCCGGACGGTTCCGCCGCGCCGACGGGTGCGCTGAAGCTGAGCGCGACCACGGTGACGGTTCCGGCGGGCGGTACGGCCGCCGTGCAGGCGACGTCGAACACCAAGCACAGCGGCGCCGACGGCCTGTACTCGGGCCGGATCACCGCGACCGGCGGCGACGTCGGCGTCACGTCCGCGATCGGCGTCGAGAAGGAGAAGGAGAGCTACAACCTGACGCTCAAGGCGGTCGGCACGGACGGCAAGCCGACGGAGTTCATCGGCAGCCTGCTCGGACTGAGCCAGGACCTGTTCCAGTTCATCGGTGACGGCAGCGACACGCTCAAGCTGCGGTTGCTGAAGGGCGAGTACCTGGTGACCAACAACCAGTACGCCGAGAACTCCGACGCCAGCTACGACCTCGTACAGCCGTCGATCCAGCTCACGAAGGACACCACGGTGGTGTTCGACGCCCGGACGGCGAAGCCGGTCAAGGTGACCGTGCCGCAGGCCGGTGCGAAGGCGGCCCTCGCCGACATCGGGTTCGACCGCGCGTCCGCCGACGGCGCGTACGGCCTGGGCTACTCGGGCCTGTCGTTCGGCTTCGACGACAGGTACAGCGCGCAGGTGGGATCCACTGTCCTGCCGGCGGCGCAGCTGACCTCACATGTGGCCTCGCAATGGGCGAAGCCGGACGCGGACGGGCGCTTCGCCAACTCGCCGTACGTCGTCGGTCAGGTGAACACGTTCCCGGGCGTCTTCCCGACCGGGTTCGTGCGAGCGGTGCGGGCGAAGGAGCAGGCCGCGGTCCAGCAGACCGTCAACGCCACCAGCGATCACCCGCTCCAGCGGATCGTGCAGGGGGTCGCGCCGGGCATGAGCGGCAGCTGGGCGATCGGGCTGACGTACGGCAAGGCGCCGCTGACGACGACGCTGTACGCCGACGCCAAGCCGGCCACCTGGCAGTCCGAGGTGGACGAGGTGATCCCGAGCGCCGACCCGAACAACCCGTTCCCGGAGACGGTGAGCATGCTGCTGTCGCCGTGGAAGGGCTACCGGGCAGGCAAGCCGTACCGCGAACGGTTCAACGCGGCGGCGTTCACGGCTGCGCCGGACCAGGCGGTCCGTACCGGTGGGGACCTGTACCTGTCCGCGTCCGGGCACAGCGACGCGGACGGGAACCGTGGGTTCATCGCCGCCGACTCGCAGTCCAGCAAGCTGATCAAGGACGGCAAGGTCGTCGCTGATTCGCCGTACTTCGGCTACATCGAGGCGAGCGGTCTGCCTGCCGCGAAGACGACGTACACGCTGGAATCCACGCAGACGCAGTCGGCCGGTCCGTCCTCGACCCGGATGGACCTGCGCTGGACGTTCACGTCGGCAGCGAGTGCCGAGCCGGCCAGGCTGCCGTTGGTGGGGATCCGTTTCCAGCCGAAGGTGGACGACCACAACCAGGCTGTCCGCAGGCCGATCACCGTGTTGCCGGTCGTGGTCGACCCGCAGGACGGCGAGCAGTTGCCGGCGATCCGGAAGCTGACGGTCCAGGTGTCCGGTGACGACGGCAAGACCTGGCACGACGCCGCGGTCGCGCCGATCGGGCACGGCCGGTACAAGGCGATCTTCGAGACACCGGCCGGGTCGTCGGTCTCGTTGCGCTCGCAGCTGGTCGACGGCGCCGGGAACCGAACGGACCTGACCGTGCAGAAGGCCTACCTGTTGCGCTGACCATGCAACCCCGGAGATCGGTTTCGGCATTTAGAGGGTGCGCAGACAACCGATTTCTGGAGGCCCTGTGAGTTCGAGATCCAGGCGCAGAGCAGTGCCCGCGATCGCCGTCCTGGCGGTCGCGGGCCTCGCGGCCGGCGCGCTGACACCGGCGCAGGCTGCACCGTCCGCCCCTGAGAACAACACCAAAGATGTCAGTGTCACGCTGATCACCGGTGACCGGGTGCTGCTGCCCGGTGGTGCCATCACCAAGCTGAGCGTCGAGCCCGGCGCCGGCCGGCAGCACGTCGGCTTCCTCAAGCAGCGCAGCCGCGGGCACGCGTACGTACTGCCCGCCGATGTCGTCAAGGACGTCGGCAGCGGGCGGATCGACCGCCGGCTGTTCGACGTCGCGGAGCTGGTGCGGGACGGGTACGACGACGCGTCGACGAGCACGATCCCGGTGCTGACGACGTACCGCGGGAACGCCGCCGCGAAACGCGCCGTACCAGCCGGCGCCAAGGTCACGCGGCAGCTGCCGTCGATCAGCGGCGCCGCGATGAAGATCAGCAAGAGCAACGCGAAGAGCTTCCTCGGCTCTGCCGGGTTCAGCAAGGTGTGGCTGGATGGGAAGCGGAAGGTCCTGCTGGACCAGTCGGTGCCACAGATCGGTGGACCCGACGCCTGGCGAGCCGGATACACCGGCAAGGGCGTTTCGGTCGCGGTGCTCGACACCGGGGTCGACGCGACGCATCCCGACCTCGCGCCGCAGCTCGCCGGCGAGAAGAACTTCACCACCGAGTCCGCCGACGACCTGGTCGGGCACGGTACGCACGTCGCGTCCACGATCGCCGGTACCGGCGCCGCGTCCGACGGCAAGTACAAGGGTGTCGCGCCGGACGCGCGGATCTACGACGGCAAGATCTGCGGGCTCGACGGCTGCGCGGAGTCGGCGATCCTGGCCGGCATGGAGTGGGCCGCGACCGAGGTCAAAGCCAAGATCGTCAACCTGAGCCTCGGCGGTGCCGACACGCCGGAGCTCGACCCGGTCGAAGAGGCGGTGAACAGGCTGACCGCCCAGACCGGGACCTTGTTCGTAGTTGCCGCAGGCAACGAGGGCTCGGGGGACGGGACCATCCAGTCGCCGGGCAGCGCGGATGCTGCGCTGACCGTTGGTTCGGTCGACAAGCAGGACCAGCTCGCCGACACCTCGAGCCGCGGTCCGCGAACCGGGGACGACGCGCTGAAGCCGGACGTGACCGCGCCGGGCGTCGACATCGTCGCGGCGAAGGCCAAGAACTCGATCATCGGTGAGCCGGTCGGCGACAAGTACCTGCGGCTTTCCGGTACGTCGATGGCGACGCCGCACGTCGCCGGCGCTGCCGCGATCCTGCTGCAGGAGCACCCGGACTGGAAGCCTGCCGAGGTGAAGGCCGCGCTGATGGGGTCGGCGAAGGTCGCGGTGGATCAGACTTCGTTCCAGCAGGGCGCGGGCCGGATCAACCTGACCACGGCGATCAAGCAGAGCGTGATCTCGGAGCCGGGCAGCGTGTCCTTCGGCCGCGCGGAGTTTCCGCACAACGACGACCAGCCGGTCACCCGGGACGTGTCGTTCCGCAACCTCGGCGATGCCGCCGTCACGTTGTCGTTGACCTCGGTACTGACCGGCCCGGGCGGTGCGGCGGCTCCGGCCGGTGCGTTGAAGCTGAGCGCGGACTCGGTGACGGTTCCGGCCGGTGGTACGGCGTCCGTTCAGGCGACGTCGGACACCAAGCTCAGCGGCGCGGACGGGCTGTACAGCGGGCGGATCACCGCGACCGGTGGCGGCGAGACCGTCGTCGTACCGGTCGGGGTGAACAAGGAAGGGCCGACGTACAACCTGACCGTCAAGACGATCGCGCGCGACGGGAAGCCGGACCCCGACTTTCCTGTTTCGCTCGTCGGCGTCGACAACCCGCAGTACGCGAACCTGGCGCCGGACGCGAACGGCTCTGTGACCGTGCGGCTGCCGCAGGGTCAGTACCTGCTCCACATGTACCAGGAGTTCGAGCAACACCCGGACGACTGGATCTCGTTCTTGCTGGTGGCACCGGGCGTGAAGCTCACCGCGGACCAGACCGTCGTACTGGACGCACGGAAGGCTCGGGCGGTCACCACCTCGCTGCCGGATCCGGCCGCCAAGGAGGCGAACACGGCGATCGGGTTCGACCTGGCACCCCAGGCCCACATCGCCCCGTACTCGTACGAGGCGGCCAACTTCCCGTTCGGCACGGTGTTCACCTACAACGCCGGTCCGAAGCTGTCCGCGGACCAGTTCGTCGGGCACGTCACGTCGCAGTGGGGGATCCCGGGCGCGGACGGGCTCTACACGAACACGCCGTACCTGTACGGGATCGCGAACTACTTCCCGGGCGACTTCCCGACCGGGTTCGACCGGTTGGTGAAGCAGTCCGACCTGGCGACCGTCGACGCGACGGTCAACTCCGCGGACGGCGAGCGGATGTTCAAGATGTTGTTCCCGACCGGGCCGTGGGGCAGCAGCGGCTGGGCCCGGGTCATCCGCCTCGACCCGCCGCGGACCATCCGCTACTACGTCGACGAAACGTCGTACGGGTTCGGCGGCATGACCGAGGAGGACGCCGACGGCTCGCCCTTCCCGCTCGGGAGGTGGTCGATGGAGGGGAAGTCGCTGCCGTACAAGGCCGGGCGGCACTACCGGGAGCGGTGGAACGCGGCTGCCTTCGTGCCGGCGGTGAACTACGCGACGCGGTCCGGGGGCGCGCTCGGCATCTCGCTGTACTCGCTCACCGACGCGGACGGGCACTTCGGCTGGACGCAGACGACGGGCAGCACCAAGCTGTACCGGGACGGGACCGAGGTCGGGTCGACGGACCGGTTCGGATTCGCCGAGGTCGCGAATCAGCCGGCCGGCAAGGCGTCGTACAAGTTCGTCACGACCGGTACGCAAGCGCTCTGGCCGTTCTCGACCCGGATGGACGTGGAGGCGACCTTCACGTCCTTCGCGGACCAGACGAGCATCCCGATCCACACCGTCGGCTTCCGGCCGGACGTGGACGGGAACAACAAGGCGACGCGCAAGCCGGTCACGGTACTGCCGTTCGACGCGCACGGGGTGCCGAAGGTGAAGATCGAGTACTCCGGTGACGGCGGGGCCACCTGGCGCCAGGCACAGGTCGCCGGCGGGCAGGCGATCTTCCCGACCCCGGCGGGCTCGTCGATCTCGTTGCGGTCCACCGCGACTGACGCGGCTGGGAACACCACGAAGCAAACGGTGATCGCCGCGTACGGCCTGCGGTGAGAACAGCAGAAGGCCCCCGGGATCGGTTCCCGGGGGCCTTCTGTGGGTGTTGTCAGCCGATCAGGCCGAGGTCCTTCACCGCGTCGCGCTCCTCGCCCAGCTCGGCGGTCGAGGCGTCGATCTTGCCGCGGGAGAACTCGTTGATCTCCAGGCCCTGCACGACCTCCCAGTTCCCGTCCTTCGTGGTCACCGGGAACGACGAGATCAGGCCCTCCGGGACGTCGTACGAACCGTCCGAGACGACCGCCATCGAGGTCCAGTCACCCTCGGCCGTGCCCTTCAGCCAGTCGCGGGTGTGGTCGATCGTGGCGGCCGCGGCGGAGGCCGCCGAGGACGCGCCCCGGGCCTCGATGATCGCGGCGCCGCGCTTCTGCACGGTCGGGAGGAAGTCGTTCTCAAGCCAGGCCTGGTCGTTCACGACCTCGGCCGCGTTCTTGCCGGCCACCTCGGCGTGGAAGATGTCCGGGTACTGGGTCGCGGAGTGGTTGCCCCAGATCGTCATCCGCTTCAGGTCGGTGACGTGCACGCCGGCCTTCTTCGCCAGCTGCGCCAGCGCCCGGTTGTGGTCCAGCCGGGTCAGCGCCGAGAACCGCTCGGCCGGGATGTCCGGCGCGTTGCTCTTCGCGATCAGCGCGTTGGTGTTCGCCGGGTTGCCGGTGACGGTGATCCGGACGTCGTCCGCGGCGTGGTCGTTCAGCGCCTTGCCCTGGACGGTGAAGATCGCACCGTTCGCCTCCAGCAGGTCGCCGCGCTCCATGCCCTTCGTCCGCGGCCGCGCACCCACCAGCAGCGCGACGTTGACGCCGTCGAAGACCTTGTTCGGGTCGTCGCCGATCTCGATCCCGGCCAGCGTCGGGAACGCGCTGTCGTCGAGCTCCATCACCACGCCCTCGAGCGCCTTCAGCGCCGGGGTGATCTCCAGCAGCCGCAGCTCCACCGGGGTGTCGGGCCCGAGCAGGGCACCGCTCGCGATCCGGAACAGCAGGCTGTAACCGATATTCCCCGCGGCCCCGGTAACGGCCACCTTCACCGGTGTAGTGCTCACGACTAGCTCCTAGCTCATCCGATTGTGTGCTTCGGACGCTAGCAAGCCGCGCGCCCGGGTCCAACGCTGGGTTGCTCACATTCGGCGCGATCGTTCATCGAGCGGCTACTTCGCGGACGCCGGAGTACCTGAGAGTGAGCTGAGAGCCCCCTGCCTTGTGAGGAGTACCTGATGAAGTTTCCCCGCCGGATCGTTCCGGTTGCCGTCTCGGCGCTCGCGCTGGCTGCTTCGGTCCTGGTCCCACAGTCGGTCGACGCGGCCGGTCAGCACGACGACTTCGTGATCGTCGGGCACCGGGGCGCGTCCGGGTACCGGCCGGAGCACACGCTGGCGTCGTACGAGCTGGCCGCCCGGATGGGTGCCGACTTCATCGAGCCGGACCTGGTCACCACCAAGGACCACGTGCTGGTCACCCGGCACGAGCCGGAGATCAGCGGGACGACCGACGTCGCGAACCACCCGGAGTTCAAGGACCGCAAGAAGACCAAGGTGCTCGACGGTGTGGCCACCACGGGCTGGTTCACCGAGGACTTCACGCTGGCCGAGCTGAAGACGCTGCGCGCGGTCGAGCGGATCCCGGCGGTCCGGCAGCACAACACCGTGTTCAACGGGCGCTACCAGATCCCGACGTTCCAAGAGGTCATCGATCTGTCGAAACGGCTGTCCAAGGAACTGGGCCGGCCGATCGGCATCTACCCCGAGACCAAGCACCCGACGTACTTCCGCGCCCAGGGTCTTCCGCTCGAGCCGCTGCTCGTCCGGGCGCTGAACCAGAACGGCCTCAACCGGCCGGGCGCGAAGGTCTACGTACAGTCCTTCGAGGTCGGCAACCTGAAGGCGCTGCACAAGGAGCTCCGGGTCCCGCTCGTGCAGCTGACCAGCTCGAGCGGCGCGCCGTACGATTTCGTGGCCGCCGGCGACAAGCGCACGTACGCCGACATCGTCAGCGCGGCCGGCCTGCGCGAGGTGGCGACGTACGCCGACGGTGTCGGTCCGTCGAAGGACCAGGTCATCCCGCTGGACGCGGCGGGCAAGCTCGGTACGCCGACCGCGCTGGTCGCGAACGCGCACCGGGCCGGGCTGGTCGTGCACCCGTACACGTTCCGGGTCGAGAACACGTTCCTGCCGGCCGAGTTCGACAGCTCGGCGGTCCCGTCGGACTCGGGCAACCTGTTCGGGGAGATCGCGGCCTACCGGCGCGCCGGGATCGACGGCCTGTTCACCGACAACACCGACATCGCGGTGGCCGAGGAGCGCGAGGCCAAGTAGCTGCTGCGAGGATGGGCGGGTGGAACGAAGGACTGCCTCCGGGCTCGCCGGCGTCGAGGCGCAGGCCGACGGTACGTTCGTACTGCGGGTGGACGGGACGCCCCAGTCCCAGGTCGACCTCGCGGACCCCGCCCACCTGCCGTTCGAGTACATGCGCCGGATCGGCGACGTCGTGGACGCGATCGCCCCGCGACGTCAGCCGGTCGCCGTCGTCCATGTCGGCGGTGCGGCGATGAGCCTGCCGCGGTACGTCGCGGCGACCCGGCCGCGGTCCCGCCAGATCGTGCTCGAACCGGACGAGGACCTGACCGAGTTCGTCCGCGAGGCGCTGCCGCTGCCGAAACGCTCCGGCATCAAGGTCCGGCCGGTCACCGGGCGGGCCGGGATCACCTCGGTGTACGAGGACTCGATGGACCTGCTGATCCTCGACGCGTTCGAACACGAAGCAGTCCCGGCAAACCTCGTCACAGTTGAGTTCTTCGCCGAATGTGCCCGGGTCCTGCGGCCCACCGGCGTACTCGTAGCCAACCTGATCGACGGCCAGGCCGGACTGCCCTTCATCCGCCGGACGGCCGCCACGGTCCTCTCGGCGATCGGTCCGGGGACGGTGCTGGCCGAGCGGAAAATCCTTCGCGGCAAGGGCTTCGGCAACGTCATCCTCGTCGCCTCCCGCCAGCCCGTCCCTGACCTCACCGACGCCGGCCGGCACGCCCAACCGCCTTACGACGTGGCACCGCTAGGGGAACTGGCCGGCAAGGCCAAACCCCTGACCGACGCCGAGGCCTATCCGACGCCCCGAGCTCCGGCCGCCGTCTTTCGCGGCTGAACCTCGGCGCTGGTGCTCAACCGGTCGAGCGTACGGGCGACGGCAGCACGCTCTTCCCGCGTTCCGCCGACCGCGCGGACCAGTTGGTCCAGGCGATCCCGGCCGGGGAAGCGGGTGCCCCGGAGCCAGGCCTGGATCGTCGCCCGGGGGATTCCCGTGTCCTGTGCGAGCGCGCGCAGCGAGCGTGGGCGGGTGAGTGCGGCGACGGCGGCGCCCAGGTGTTCGAGCGTTTCGGCCTCGTCCAGCAGTACGACGACGTCACGCGGGTCGCGGCTCGCCTCCTCCCAGCGGCGGCGCCAGACCGGCATCAGGTCCGCGGGTACTCCACAGCCGGTCAGGTACGCGGCCGCTACGTCCCAGGTCGGGAGGTGCTTGCCGTTCGTGGCGCGGATGAGGTGCGGGTGCGAGTAGTGCGCGCGGTCCGCCAGTTCGCGGTACGTCAGCCCGGCGTTGCGCCGTACCCGCTGCAACGCGGCACCGAACTCCTCGACGTCCTCCACGTGTTCAAACATAACTCAACACGATTCAACAGATCAAGCGCCGGTTAGGCTTAGCCACGTGTCTGTCGCGAAGGTTGCCGCCCTGAACTACTACCCGGTGAAGGGTCTGGCCGGGATCCCCGTCGAATCCGCCGAAGCCGGCCCGACCGGGTTGCTGAACGACCGTCTGTTCATGCTGGTCGAGCCCGACGGTGCGTTCCTCAGCCAGCGCAAACTCCCCGCGATGGCCACGCTGCGGGCCGCGCTGAGCGGCGCCGCGCTCCGGCTGTCCGGACCTGATGCGCCCGACCTCGAGGTCGAGATCCGGTACGACGGGAAGCGCCGCGACGTGAGCCTCTTCGGTAAATGGTTCGGCCAAGGCGTCGCCCAGGACCCGGCCGCGGACGCGTGGTTCACCGAGCGGCTCGGCACGCCGGCCGCGCTGGTCCGCGTCACCCCCGAACACGAGCGGCCCGGCTGGGGCGCGCACCGCGGCCTCACCGGGTACGGTGATGCGCACGCGCTGATGATCACGTCGCAGTCGTCCCTCGACGGCCTGAACGCCCGCATCCTCGAACGCGGCGGCGCCCCGATCCCGATGAACCGCTTCCGCCCGAACCTCGTGATCGCCGGCTGGCCCGACCCGCACACCGAGGACAAGGTGCTGCGAATGACCGCCGGCGAGGTCGAGATCGGGTACTCCGCCCGCGGCATCCGCTGTGCCGTACCGACCGTCGACCAGGCGACCGGCACCAAGTCCGGCCCCGAACCGACCCGGACCCTGGCCACCTACCGCCGCGAACCCAGCTACGGCGGCGGCGTCAGCTTCGGCGTAAAGGCCGCAGTACTTGCCCCCGGCACCATCCGCGTCGGCGACGACATCACCGTCCACGAATGGATCCCGGACGGCGCGGATCCCGCCCCCGCCACCCGCACCCCCTGACAACCGAGCCGCTGCCCCGGGGCGAGCAGCTACCTGGACAGGACTGGGAGGTGATGGCATTGGGCCGGGGCATCACAGCGGTCAGGTCATCACGAAGGACGGCGGACCTGTGCTGGGGTCGTTCGCGGCGTTTCCGTTCCAGACTGCGAACCGTGCGGCCTCGGCGTAGGTAGCTGCGTCCGCGCGCAACCGGCTCCTCCGCCCACTCATCGCGTCGACCTCGCCCGGGACCGTATCCACCTCGTTCGGCCCACGGCGAGGTGGTTCGTTCCAGGGCGTGCCTGCCGGGGTTGTTCGCGCCCGCTCGGACGTACCAGATGGTCTGAGAGGGTTGCCGGTCGCGGTTCGTGGTCGGCGTAGGGGTGGTGGGTCGGCCCAGGTGGGGCGGGTTACGTGGGGTTGGCCGTTGGTGATGGTGATGGTCCAGCGGTCGTTGTGAACGTCGACGTGGTGGCGGCGGCAGAGCAGGGCGAGGTTGGTGATCGTGGTGCTGCCGCCGTCCAGCCAGTGGATCACGTGGTGTGCGTCGCACATGACGGGCGGGGCTCCGCAGACGATGCAGCCGCGGTCGCGGGCGTTCAGGGCGCGGCGGATGGGTTTGGTGACGAGGCGTTCGCAGCGGCCGACGTCGAGGGGTTCGGAGTTCGAGCCGAGCACGATCGGGATGACGTTGGCGTCGCAGGCCAGTCGCCGGATCGCGGCCGCCGACAGCCCGCCGCTGTACACGGTCTGCCCGATCGCGTCCGCGGTAGCAGCCGTCAGGTCGTCGAGGTCGATGGTGACGGAGATGCTCGCCTTCGCGCCGTACCCAGGCACCTGCCCGCCACACCGCGAAACCCGAGCATCCACTCCATCAACTGTCACCGACCCATCAGGTGCCGCATCACCTGCCGGAGCGGCGGTTGGCGAGCTGGGGGTGGGGGTGTTGGTGTCCCAGGCGGTGGCGGCGATGGTCAGGGCGGTGGACAGGGCGTCGGCTTGGCGTTTGTCGCGGGGGCGGGGATCGTGTTCGCCGTCGGAGGTTTTGTGGGGGCGGGCGCCGGCGTGGATCACCGCGCGGAAGAGTTCGGCGTTCTCATTGGCCAGGAAGCCCTTGAACTTCACGCCGCGGTCGGCGGAGGTCAGCGTCAGGGATTCCCGGGCGGCGGCCTTGTGCTCTTCGGGTTCGGGGCCGTCGGAATCGAGTAGGTCGCAGACTTCGCGGGCCGCGGAGCGCAGTTCGGCCGGGGACAGGTGCAGGGCCAGTGCGACGAACTGTTCCTCGGCGACGTCCAGGTGCTCGACCGGTACGCGGGAACGGACCCGTTCCAGCTCGGAGACGATCGCCGCTGCCTGCGCGGTCCGCAACGGCCGCACTTCACGCACGGTCGTCGCGTCCGCCGGGCTGTCGTCAGGTCCGGGGACTTCGATGCCGTCGGCCAGCGCGGACGCTACGGCGGCGTACTTCGGCAGGGCTCTGGCCAGGCGGACGTCGCGCCAGGTTTCGGCGCGGTCGCGGCGGTAGCGTTTGGAGACCCCGCAACGGTACCCACGTCCCCGGACAGTTTCAAAGCCGGATTCCCTTGTTTTCAAGGGAATCCGGTTATCCACAATCTCAAGTCTGCCGCGCGTCCTGTGGATATTGCCTAGGGCAACGATAGTCAGCAGGCGACGCGGTAGCGGCCGGTTACTGCCTTGTAGGTGCAGGTGTCGAAGGTCTTGCCTGCGGGCGTCTGGAAGCGGGCGGTGTCGCCGGTGTTGTTCCAGACGTACCAGCTCTGGTTCCAGTACAGGGTGAGCGCGCGGTTGCGGTTCTTGCCCGTACGGACGATCACCGTCGACCGGCCGGGCAGCACGTAGCCGCGCGGGAACACGAACAGGTGGTTCGCGGCGTCCAGGACCCGGAAGCCGGACAGGTTGATCGGGCGCGAGCTGATGTTGCGGACCGTGAAGAACTCGTTGTTGATCTGGGCGTTCGTACGGGTGTCGGTGCCCGGCGGGTCGTACTGGATCCCGCTCAGGACCGCGGTGATCGCCGCGTCGGCCGTCAGTGGTGCGAGGACCGCGGTCCCGGCCAGCACCACTGCGGCCGTGGCAGCGGAGAAGAGCGTGCGAAAGCGTGTTCCGAACACAGGAAATGTCCCCCTTGGCAGTGGGCCGATGTCCCCCCGGCCCGATGAACTCAAGCTGCCGGTTCCCCCCGGCGGTCGGCCACGCTAGTCGTCACGCTCCGTACTCGTCAAGCCCTCAAGCAACCGTCTTCGGAACGCCGTGCGTCAGCATTTCCACCCGGTCCTCCAGGCCGGCGTCCCGGAAAGCGGCCAGGAACCGTTCCGGGCCTTCGGTGAAGTGCGTCCAGCCCTCGGTGTGTACGGGCACGATGGTCGCGTCGTCGAGGATCCGCGCGGCCTCGACCGCGTCCTCCGAGGTGAGGGTGAGGTTCGCGCCGTTCAGCAGCGGCGTACGGGCCGCGCCGGCGAACAGCACCGCGACGTCGATCGGCGCGAAGCGGTCCGCGATCTCCTTCACGTGGCCGAGCGAGGCGTTGTCCCCGGACACGTAGACGGTCGGCAAACCCTCGCCCTGCAACACGAATCCGGTCACGAACCCGACGACCGCCTCCGCGCCGTCCGGTCCGTGCAGCGCCGGAACGCCGGTCACCGTGACGGTTCCGCCGTCCGGCCGGGGGAGCTCGATCGACTCCCAGTTCTCCAGGCCGCGTACACCCTCGATCCGCAGCGCGGCACCGGGCGTGGAGAGCACGGTCGGTACCGACGGCAGCAGTGCGCGGCCGGAGTCGTCGAGGTTGTCCTTGTGTTCGTCGTGCGAGAGCAGTACGACGTCGACCGGGCCGAGGTCCGCGGCCGGGATCGCCGGGCCGGTCAGCTTGGTCATCACCCGCCCCGGGAGCTGGTAGTCGCGGGGCTCGTCGAAGGCCGGGTCGGTGAGGAAGGTGAGGCCGCCGAGGTTCAGGACGGCGGTCGGGCCGCCGATGTGCGTGATCTTCATGACCACGATCCTCCGTCCCGGCGGGTCGTCTCACCATTGGCCCGGGAGCCATAGTTTCCGAAGATCGGGCCATACTGTTCTCATGCTTAGCGTCGCGGTCTTCGCGTACCCCGGGATGAGCCCGTTCCACCTCGCCGTACCGTGCCTGGTCCTCGGTGAGCGGCGCGGTCTGCCGCCGCTGTACGACGTACAGGTGTGTGCCGAGGAGCCGGGGTCGTTCCCGACCAACGCGGGCTTCGGGATCACCGTGGATCGTGGGCTCGACGCGATGGAGACCGCCGACGTCGTCGTGCTGCCGAGCTGGGAGCCCGGGCTGATGGCGTCCGACGTACTGCTGGACGCGATTCGTCGGGCGCACGTCCGCGGAGCGACCGTGGTCGGGCTGTGCGTGGGGGCGTTTCTTGTTGCGGAGAGCGGGATTGCGCAGGGGCGTGAGGTTGTCACGCACTGGCGGTTCGCCGACGAGCTGCGGTCGCGGTACCCGTCGCTGAAGGTGCGGGCGGACGTGCTGTGGTCGGATCAGGGCGATCTGGTGACGTCCGCCGGTACGGCCTCGTCGCTGGACTGCTGCTTGCACCTGGTACGGCGGCATCACGGTTTCGAGGTGGCGGAACAACTTGCCCGGGACATCGTCGTGGCGCCACACCGGAGCGGGTCGCAGGCGCAGTACATCCCGGTGCCCGTACCGCCGGACCCGGCCGACGACGTGATCGAGAAGGCGATGGTGTGGGCGCGGGCGCGGCTCGACCAGCCCGTGTCGCTGGACGAATGGGCCGGGGCGGTCGCGCTGTCGCGGCGTACGTTCACCCGGCAGTTCCGGGCGCGGACCGGGAGTTCGGGCCAGGCGTGGTTGTTGCGGCAACGGCTGGACCGGGCGCGGTTGTTGCTCGAGACAACCGATCTGTCGGTGGAACGGGTCGCGGCGGAAAGCGGGTTCGGCAGCAGCGACGCGCTCCGGCACCACTTCCACACGGTGCTCGGTACGACGCCGCAGCGGCACCGGCAGGAGTTCTACAGCAGCGCGAGCAGGATGTAGACCACCGGCGCGGCGAACGTGATCAGCAGGATCCAGGCCATCATCCGGTGCCCGGTCTTCCCGCGGTCGAGGGACGAGGCGAAGTACAGGACGGCGCCTTCCTCGGTATGCCTGCTCAGCCCCATCCGGCGGGCCTCGTCCGGCCGCGGATCCGGCCGCTCCTCGGCCAGCGCGTCCGGATGAATCCCGAAATGCGCCGGCCCGGCCCGATCCACATCATCACGCTCGGAAAACATCCAGCCTCCCGCAGGTTGGTGGACCAGGTACCACCCATGGTCGCACCAACCGCCGGGAACAGCCGCCGAACCACTACGAGAAGTTCGCCACCCACGCGTTCCGCGTGGTCGTCCCGCAGAGCAGCGGGCAGAGGATGCCCGTGTCGTGCGAGGCCGAACCCGTACCTACCCCAAGGGTCGTCAGACCGCAGTTGAGCAGGGTGCTCTTGCTGTTCTTCATCATCTGGTTGTAGGCCTGCTGCACGGTCATCTTGTCGCCCCCGGCACCGGCCTGCGAGCCCGAGCCACCGTTGAGGTTGCTTCCGGAGGAGGCGCGGCTGCCGGCCGTTGACCGTGCTCCATTGGTCAGACTCGGGTCCTGCTTCAGCGGAGCGCAACCGTTGTTCACCCGAGCGTTGTCGATCATGTCGAACAACTGCTGCTCGGTGCCCTGCATACCTCCGTCGACCGGGGGAGGCGGAGTGGTCGGGGGTGGGGTGGTGGGAGTCGGCTTGGAGGTGACCGTGGTGCCGGGGGACGTCGGGGCCGTGCTCGGGTCGGTCGACGTGGGGGCCGAGGTCGGGGCGGTCGTCGGGTTGCGCGTCGACTCCCGGGTCGGGGTGTCCGTCGGGCTGCCGGTGGGGCTGTTCGTCGGGGTCGCCGACGGGGTCTCGGTCGGGGAGGTCGTCGGCGTGATCGTCGGAGTTGTGGTCGGCTTCGTCGTCACCTTCGCCGACGGAGTCGCCACGGCTGCCTTCGTTGACGGGGTGATGTAGGTGTCGTCCGTACGCGTCACCATCGGGATCGAGGCGTCCGCCGGGTCGTTCTGCGGCTGGTGCAACAGGATCCACGAGATCGGCGTGATCACCAGCAACACCGAGGCAACAGCAATGACCGCCCGCCGCCCCCGCGAAGCCCGCCCCCCAGCCGCCACCCGAGCCGCACTACGCCGCCCAGGCCCAGACCCCCCAGCCCCAGACCCACCGGACCCAGACCCACCAGGCCTAGACCCACCGCGCCCACCAACACCAGCACTCCCCGGAGCAGCAACATGCTCCCCCTCGCCGACCGCACCGGCCGCCGAGCCGTGGGCGCTACGCGAGCCTGCCGCGTCCGCGCCGGACCCAGCGATCGCGGAGCCCGCACCAGCAGCCCCCGCCGCCGAGCCGTAGGCACTACGCGAGCCCGCGGCGTCCTTGCCGGAGCCAGCGATCGCCGCGCCCGCACCCGCGGCGGCGCCGGACGCGCCGTCTGCGTCGGCCGTCTCCGCGCCAGAGCCGGCGGCTGCCGCGGCCGGGTTGGCAGCTGTCGCGCCGTACGGGCCACGTGTGCCTGCCGCGTCTGCACTCCAGCCGGCAGTCGCACCGGCGTCAGTTGTGGCTTCGGAGTCGGCGATCGCGCTGGTGTCGGTTGCGGCGCCGTAGGTGCTGCGCATGCTCAGCGCATCGGCGGCCGACGCTGCACCTGCGGTCGCGCCGGTGGTGGTTGTGGTGCCGTGGCTGTTGCGTGCGTCTGCTGAGTTCGCGTACAGGCTTGTGGCGTCGTACTCGCCAGCTGCGGTGGTGCTTGCCGTGCCGCGGGTGGTTGCGTCGCCGGCGGCTGCGAGGGCGCCGGCGGCTGCGCCGGCTGCGGCGAGGCCGGTGGCTGCGTCGGTGTCGGCCGCACGGCGCCGTGCCGGTGAGCCGGTTGCCACTGTCGGGTTGACCGATACAGCGTCAGCGGTCCAGCCGCTCCCGGACAAGCTGCGGCTCCCGTCACCCGCCGTACCGCGGGCGTCCGACACACCGGACGCGTCCGACGTACGCCAGCCATCCGAAGCGCTGCGGGCGTCCGACGTGCTGCGGGTGTCCGACGTGCTGCTGGCGTCCGAGGTCGCGGCTGGTCCGAGCGAGGCCCAGTCGTCGGCTGCCCGGCGGGACGACCAGGTCCCGGCGGTCTCCCCGAGCGACCCACGAGTGGAGGAGTCCCCGAGCGATCCCCGCGCGGAGGAGTCCCCGAGCGACCCACGAGCGGAGGATTCTGCGCGGGAGCTGTCGCTGAGGGAGGTGGGGGTTTCTGGGCGGCGGGCGGCTCGGCGGGCCCGGGTGGGGGGTTCTGGGTCGGTACCGATGGACTGGTCTACCCACGACGGAGTGCCCGCTGCGCGGCGGGAGGAGAGGCCTTCCACGCGGCTTGCGGTGAGGCCCGAGGAGATGCCCTCCGTGCGTGCCGCGGACGCGGATGCGGTTCCCGCGCTGGGCCGGTCGGTGCCGGCCGCGGCCGGGTAGGTGCCGGCTGGGCGGGCGTCGGTCGCAGCCGGGTAGACCCCGTCCGCGCGCGCACCGGCCCCGTCCGCGGGCGCCCCGGATCCGGCCGCAGTTCCAGCATCGCGGATGGGTAGGCCGGAGGTGGTGTCGGGGGAGGTGTAGCTGGGGAGGGCGCCTCGGGGGGCGTACTGAGGGGTGGCGGGGCGCGACTGGTTGCTGCCGGCCCAGAACGGGGATTCGTTGCCGCTGCCCTTGGGTGCGTTCGCCCAGAACGGGGACTCGTCGCTGCGCGGGGCGTAGCGCGGGGGTTCAGGCGGGGTCGGCGGGGTGGACTCCGCGGGCGGCGGAGTGGACCGGTTGCCGGAACGCGACGAGCGGGCCGCCCGGGTCGCCTTCCTGCGTGGTTTGTACCGGCCGTTGCCGGACTCGGACATTATTTCGTTGTTCCCTTCAAAGTCGCGCCCCCAAGACGTGCCTCATCAACGAGACGAGCCTCACCAGCCGTCTCACCGGAGCCCCCCAGGAACGTCCGGCAACCTGACAAGGACGGGAATACCCGCCGCGACCGGCCCTGAATCGGCCGGACATTGTGGCGGTAGGACAACGTTTTCGCCACGGTTGGTGTTTTCGGGACAATGACAGCCATCAGCTTCGGCCGAAGTCCTGGACCCAGCTGCCTGGTCCGTAGTCGGACTTCACCTGGCCGGGGTCGTAGCCGACGCCGATCGTGGTGAACCGGCAGTTGAGGATGTTCTTGCGGTGGCCGTCGCTCTGCATCCAGGCGGCGACCACCTTCTCGGCGGAGTCGTACCCGGCGGCGATGTTCTCGCCCCAGCTCGAACCGCGGTACCCGGCGGCCTTCATCCGGTCGCCCGGGTCCTGCCCGTCGGGGTTGGTGTGGTCCATGTAGTGCCGGCGGACCATGTCCGAGGCGTGCTTGCCGGCGGCCTCGACGAGCGCGCTGTCCAGCTTGAGCGGGCCACAGCCCTGCTGTTCGCGGATCTGGTTCGTGTAGTCGAGGACCTGCCGTTCCTGCGCGTTCGTTCCCCCACCGCCGGTCGGCGCTTCCGGGGTGGTGCTCGGGGTCGGCTCGGTCGTCCGGGTCTTGGTCGGCGTACTCGACGGCCGGTGCGCCGGCTTGCGGGTCGGCGTGACGCTCGGAGTCTGGCCGGTACTGCTCGGCGCGGTCGGTGAAACCGTCACCGTCGTCACACCCACGGTCGGCGTCGCCGGAGTGGTCAGCGTGCTGCTCGGCGTACCCGGCGAGGTCGGCGTCGTGGAAACAACCGTCGCGCCGTGCGCCGGCGTACCGACGACAGCGGTCGTCCTCACACCGTTCGGCAGCGTCGTCGTGATCGTGATCAGCGGCGACCCGGTGGTGGTGGCCTCGACCGACGAGCCGCCGTTCAGCCGGGTGTCCTCGGAAACGTTGAGCACCTTCGCGGCGTCGTCGGTACGGGTCTGGTCGTGCGACATCAGCCAGACCACAGGGCCGATCGCGACCAGCACCGAGAGCGCGCTGACGACCGGGCCGACCAGGCCGCGGCTCCGCCGGGGAGCTCGTCTACTGCCGCGGTGCCGCCGGGGGGTTGGCGAATCCGTCATGGGGTGGGCGAATCCTCTTCGTTTCTTCGTGATACCGAAACAGCGCGTCGTTCCCCGTGGTACAGCCAGGTCCCCCCTGGTCACCGAACAGCGACCTTAACCGACGTGCGAGGTCATCGTTACACGCGCGTGAACCCTCTTAACGATTCCTGAAGAAAACGATTGACTGAAACCCGCTGACGATGGAAAGTCAGCCGCCGAAGTCCTGCACCCAGCTCCCGTTGCCCCAGTCCGGCTTGACCTGGCCGGGGTCGTACCCGATGCCGATCATCGTGTAGGCACAGTTCAGGATGTTCGCGCGGTGGCCGGGGCTCTTCATCCAGCCCGCAACGACCGCGGCGGGCGTACTGTATCCGACCGCGATGTTCTCGGCCATCGAACCACCACCGAACCCGGCCGCCTTCATCCGGTCGAACGGGCTGCGTCCGTCCAGGCTGTCGTGCGCGAAGTAGTGCTGGTCGACCATGTCGGCGGCGTGCGCCTCGGCCGCGTTCACCAGCGACTTGTCGAACCTCAGTGGACCGCAACCTGACTTCGCGCGTTCCTGGTTCGTCAGCGTGAGTACCTGCGCCTCGGCCGGACCCGATCCACCGACCGGCTTCGGCGTCTTCGTCGGCTTGCTGGTCCTGGTCGGAGTCGGCGTCGGCGTGGTCGTCCGCGTAGGAGTAGGAGTCGGCGTCGCGGTGTGCCGGGGCTTCGGCGTGTACGTCGACTTGGCAGGCGTCCGCGTACTACCGCGGCTCGGCGCGGTCGTGGACCTGGTCGGCGTGGGCGTGGCTGTCGTACGACGAGGTGCCGCGGCCGAGGGCGCCGCGGACGAAGCGTCGTCAGCGGGCAAGGCGGTCGTGATCGGTGTGTCCTGGCTGGTCGCCCGAGGGGTGCCGGTCTCGCGCATGACGAACCACCCGACCCCCGCGAGCAGAACAAGTGCGGACAACGATGCGAGGAGCGGACCGGCCACGCCCTTGCCGGCTGACCGTCGGTGGTTCGTCATGCTGAGCAGCCTTGCCCAGGTCAGCAGGCGCCAACTCTCATGAGAGCAAGCACTTCACAAAACTCTGACCATGGCAATCGTTTGAACCAGATCAGCGCGAGCGGGCGATCACGATGTCCGCGATCACCTTCCAGCCCAGGCTCCGGTACAGCCGCAGGCCGTCGATGGAGGCGATCAGGATGCCGCGTTTGGCGCCCTTCGCGGCGGCCGCCTCGACCAGGGAAGCCATCACCGCGCTGCCGAGTCCGCGCCGCCGGTGCGCCGGGTCGGTCTCGATCCGGTCCGCGACCGCGTCCTCGCCGACCACGGCCATCCGGCCGCTGGACACCACGCCGCCGTGCAGGGTGGCGCGGGTGATGATCAGGTCGTCCTCGAGCTCGGTGTGCAACGCATATCGCTCGTGCAGCTTCAACGCCGGCTGCTCCGAGAGCTGGATCGTCATCAGCCAGTCCTGGTCCTGCTGGACCTCGAGGCCCAGCTCCTCCAGCTGCTCGATCCGGGCTTCCTTGTCGTCGGTGGCCAGCGTGATCCAGCCCGAACCACGCCCACCGCCGTCGGCGAAGGCCAGCTGGGCGGCGCGTTCCACCCGGTCAGGTTTCCCGTCCGCGTCCAGTACGACGTACTCGGTCGGCCGGCTCTCCTCACCTGCCCGGACGATCAGAATGCCGTCGTTGTCGTCCTCAACCGTGGTCCAGCCCCGCGAGACGGACCACCCGGCCTGCCAACGGCGGACGAGTTCCTCACGATCTCTCACCCGTCGATTCAAGCAGCAAGCCCGCGCAACGGCGAGGGGAACCGGTGTCGGATGACACCAACCGGCCGTAAACCGCTGCCTGCGGGCGGTGACCAATACAGCTCGGCGCCACCACCACGCAAGGCTTCAATCCGTCGTAAGCAGGTCGAAGGTCAGCAGGTTGTCGTAGCTGCCGTCCCGCCGCGGGTCGGCGGCCCGCTCGGTGCTGACCAGCGTGAAGCCGTTGAGTTCGGCAACGTGCGCGGACGCGGTGTTCACGTCGGCGCACTTCAGGACCAACCGGCGCCGGCCCAGACCGCCCTCCTCGACCGGCCGGAAAGCGTGTGCGATCACCATTTCCACGGCGGTCGACATCACCTTGCGGCCGCGCGCGTCCGGGTGCATCCAATACCCGATCTCGCCTTTGGTGCGGTCGATCCGGTTGGTCAGGTCGAACACGCTGACGTTTCCGAGCAGTTCGTCGGAGGCAGCGTCGGCGATCGCCCAGGACACCGCTTCACCACTGGCCGCCGCGGCCGGGCGGCTCGCGATGAACCCCGCCGCGTCGTCGAGTGTGTACGGCGACGGCATCCCCGTCAGCCAGCGCTGCGTCCGTTCGTCGCCGCAGGCCTCCTGGACCCGCTGCGCATCCGTTTCCCGTAGTTCCCGCAGCCGGATCCCGTTGTTTTCCAGCACCGGTACGGTCCACCAGTTGCCGTTGGGCTCGAGCTCGTCGTCGCGGCCGACGCTCGCGACCCATTCGTCCTTGCGGACCCCGCGCGAATTGCCGCCGCCCGGGATCGTCACCAGCCCGTGGAAACCCACTTTCCACGCGACCCGGCGGCTCGCGTAGTTGCCGACGTACGCCCTCCAGATCACCCGCGTCCAGCCCATGCCGTCGAACGCGTGCCGCACCGCCAGCCGCAGCGCCCGCGGCATCACGCCCTTGCCACGTACCTCCGGCCCGACCGCGAACCCTACTTCGCCGACCCCGCCGTCGCCGTCGCGCAGATCGACGGTCCCGGCGTAGCGGCCCTCGTACTCGATCGCCCAGGCCCACATCGTGTTCTCGCGCCAGCCGCTCGGAATCAGCTCGGTCAGAAAGAGCTCCGCGTGCTCGCGCAGGTAGGGGACCGGGATCGTGGTCCACTGCTGCATCACCGGGTCCTGGCACATCCGGTACGCCGGTTCGACGTCGTCGGCGGTGTGCGCACGCAGGGTCACCACGCCGTCGGTCAGCACCGGCACATCTTCGGGAAAACGCATGCTTCAGGGTGGCTTGCGACCGCCGGCGCAGCAACACATTTCCGGCCCGGCGGGCTAATCTGTGAGGTGTGAACGCAGCCGGAGCAGAACCGCCCCGCGGTCGCGGTGGCCAGTTGGCCGCCCAGCGGCAGGCCACGATCGTTGCCGAGGTCAACAGCCGGGGCGCGATCACGGTGGCCGAACTGGTCGACCGGTTCGGGGTGTCGGACATGACGATCCGCCGCGACCTGGACGCGCTGGACTCCAGCGGCCTGCTGCACAAGGTGCACGGCGGCGCGACCTCGGTCGGGCTGCGGTCCGCGCACGAGCCGGGCTTCGACGCCAAGCTGACGCAGGAGTCCGCGGCCAAGCAGGCCATTGCCGCGGAGGCCGCGACCCGCGTGCAGCCGGACAGCGCGATCGGCATCGGCGCCGGTACGACGACGTACGCGCTGGCCCGTCAGCTCCTCCGGGTGGAGAACCTCACAGTGGTCACGAACTCGGCCCGGATCGCGGACGTGTTCCACGGCAACGGCCGCTCGGACCGCACGGTCGTACTGATCGGCGGCATCCGTACGCCCTCCGACGCGCTGGTCGGGCCGATCGCCACCGCCGCGCTGGCGTCGCTGCACCTGGACCTGCTGTTCCTGGGCGCGCACGGTGTCGACGCGGAGCACGGTCTCAGCACGCCGAACCTGATGGAGGCCGAGACCAACCGCTCCTTCATCGCCGCGAGCCGCGAGGTGGTCGTGGTCGCCGACCACACCAAATGGGGCACGGTCGGCCTGAGTACGTTCGCCAACTGGTCGGACCTGGACGTCATCGTCACCGACAACGGCCTGTCGACCGCAGCCCGCAAGGCGATGCGCGACACGGGCTGCGACCTGGTGATCGCGAACTAGCTGACGCGCGAGGCCCCCGCCGACGGAGTTGCCGCGAGCGACGCAGGGGCGGAGAAACCGTGTTCCGCAAAGGCTTTCTCGATCGCGGACAGTACGTTGTCCGCCGCGGACGCCTCGACCAGCGCGATGATGCAACCGCCGAAACCGCCGCCGGTCATCCGGGCACCGACCGCACCGGCCGCCAGCGCGGCGTCGACGGCCACGTCCAGCTCCGGAACGGTGATCTCGAAGTCGTCGCGCATCGACGCGTGCGACGCGGTGAACAACGGCCCGACCTCGCGCAGCTTCCCGTCCCGCATCAGCGCGACCGCGTCCTCGACCCGCCGGATCTCCGTCACCACGTGCCGTACCCGCCGCCGTACGACGTCGTCCGACAACCGTGCGAGTGCGGCGTCGAGGTCCTCGAAGGCGATCGACCGCAGTGCCGGTACGCCGAGCTCGGCCGCGGCCTGCTCGCAGCTCTTCCGGCGCGCGGCGTACTCGCCGTCGACGTGCCGGTGCGGAGCCTTGACGTCGACGACCAGCAGGGTCAGGTCGTCGGCCGGCGGGTCGAACGGGATCTGGTCGGTGGACATCGCCCGGATGTCGAAGTACAGCGCATGGCCCGCGGTGCAGCACATCGACGCCATCTGGTCCATCAGCCCGACCGGCGCACCGACGTACTGGTTCTCGGCCTTCTGCGCCAGCCGTGCGACCTCGGCCGGGTCGGCCTCGATCCCGTGCAACCCCAGCAGCGCAACGGAGGTCGCGCAGAGCAGCGCTGCCGACGAGGACAGACCGGCGCCGGACGGGAGGTCGGAGTCGACCAGCAGGTTCGCCCCGCCGATCGCGTACCCGGCCTCGCGCAGCACCCACGCGGCACCCGCCGGATAGGCCGCCCAGTCACCGACGGATCCCGGCGCCAGCGACTCCAGCGCGAACTCGATCACGCCGTCGTGCCCGCTGGACGCGACCGCGACCCGGCCGTCGTCGCGCTTCGACGCGGTGATCAGGATCCGGTTCGGCAGCGCGATCGGCAGCACCAGACCGTCGTTGTAGTCGGTGTGCTCGCCGATCAGGTTGACCCGCCCCGGTGCCCGCCAGCTGCCGTCGGGCGCCGTACCGAAAACATCCTCGAAGGAGCTCACGAACCAACCTTCCGCAAAGTCTCGGCCACGTCTTCGGGCCGGGTGTCACTGATGAACGCGCCCATGCCGGACTCCGAGCCGGCCAGGTACTTGATCTTGTCCTTGGCCCGGCGGATCGACAACACCTCCAGGTGCAGGTAGCCGAGCTCGCGGTCGACGCGGACCGGGGCCTGGTGCCAGGCGGCGATGTACGGCAGGGGTTCGCCGTACAGGCCGTCGAGGCGCTGCAGGACGTCGAGGTACAGCTCGGCGAAGTCGTCGCGCTCGCCGACCGACAGTTCGTCGATGCCGCCGACCTGGCGGTGCGGGTACAGGTGCACCTCGACCGGCCAGCGGGCCGCCTCCGGGACGAACGCGGTCCAGTTGCCGTTCTCGCCGATCACCCGGGTGCCTTCCTTGCGCTCGGCGGCCAGCACGTCGGCGAACAGGTTGCTGCCGGCAACCTCCTGGTGCTTGCGCGCCCGCCGGAGCAGGTTCTGCATCCGCGGCGGGACGAACGGGTAGGCGTAGATCTGGCCGTGCGGGTGGTTCAGCGTGACGCCGATCTCACGGCCGCGGTTCTCGAACGGGAACACCAGCTCGACGTCGTCGCGGGCGCCGAGCTCGGCGGTCCGGTCGGCCCAGGCGTCGACGACCAGCCGGGCCTGGCCCTGCGACAGGCCGGTGAACGAGCCGTTGTGGTCGCTGGTGAAGCAGACCACCTCGGTCCGGCCGGGGCCGGCGAAGGACGGGAACCGGTTCTCGAAGACGGCGACGTTGTAGTCGTGGTCCGGGATCTCGGTCGGGTTGCCGGGCTTGCTCGGGCACAGCGGGCACTGGTCCGCCGGCGGCAGATAGGTCCGGGTGTTGCGGTGGGTCGCGTACGTGATCACGTCACCGGTCAGCGGGTCGGTCCGCATCTCCACCTGCGGCTGCGGCGCGGGCAGCCCGCGGGTGTCCTCGAGCGGCACCCGCGGCGGCGTGTCGGCCGGGTCGTAGTAGATCAGCTCGCGGCCGTCCGACAGGGTGGCGTCGGTACGGCGGACACCGCGCGGTGTGTTCATCGTGTGACCTTCCCGGCCGTACGACGTGTCCGGCCAGGAATCATCGTAAACCAACAAACTCGAACATGCATCGTGAGACCCGTCGCCGGTAGAGTAGATAAATGGACGACTACGCCCAACGCACGCCCTCTCGACTTCAGACGAGAGGGCGCTAGGAACTCCGAGCCATGAACGACACCCTGCTCAACATCGTTCTGATCCTGGTCTTCGTGCTGATCGGTGGCGTCTTCGCCGCCGCCGAGATGGCTCTCGTGTCGCTGCGGGAAAGCCAGCTGAAGGCCCTGTCCCACCGCGGCCGGCGCGGCGAGATCGTCGCCAAGGTGGCCGCCAACCCGAACCGCTTCCTGTCCGCCGTGCAGATCGGCGTGACCCTGATGGGCTTCCTGTCCGCCGCCTTCGGTGGCGCGACGCTGGCCGACGGCCTGGCCCCGCACCTGCGCAAACTCGGTCTGCCCGAGTCCGTGGCGAGCACGGTCGCGCTGGTCCTGATCACGATGCTGATCTCGTACGTCTCGATCGTGCTGGGCGAGCTGGCCGCGAAGCGGCTGGCGCTGCAGCGGGCGGAGACCTTCGCGCTCGCGCTCGGCCCGCTGGTGGACCGGATCGCGTCCGGCGCCCGCCCGGTGATCTGGCTGCTGTCGAGGTCCACCGACCTGGTGGTCCGCGCGCTCGGCGGCGACCCGAACGCGAACCGCGAGGTGATCAGCGACGAGGAGCTCCGCGACCTGGTGTCGGCGAGCGAGTCGCTCGGCGAGGAGGAGCGCAAGATCGTCGACGACGTCTTCGAGGCCGGCAGCCGGCAGCTCCGCGAGCTGATGCTGCCGCGCACCGAGGTGGACTTCGTCGACGCCGAGATGCCGGCGTACAAGGCGGTCAAGTTCGCCGCCGAGCGGCCGCACTCGCGCTACCCGGTGATGAACGGCTCGGCCGACGACATCGTCGGGTTCGTGCATGTCCGGGACCTGTTCGACCCGGCGGTCGCGACCCGCTCGGTCCGGGTCGGCGACCTGGCCCGCGAGGTGCTGATGCTGCCGGACACCGCGAAGCTGCTGCCGACGCTGACCGAGATGCGCCGGCGCAGTACGCATCTCGCGATCGTGCTCGACGAGTACGGCGGTACGGCCGGTATCGTCACGCTGGAGGACCTGGTCGAGGAACTGATCGGCGACATCACCGACGAGTACGACGAGGAGACGGCCGAGACCACCCGGCTGGGCAGCGGGGACATCGAGGTGGACGGCCTGCTGAACCTGGACGACTTCGCCGACGCGACCACGATCGAGCTGCCGGACGGCCCGTACGAGACGGTCGGCGGGTTCCTCGCCGCCGCGCTCGGGAGGGTCCCGTCGGCCGGCGACGAGGTACCGATCGACGCGCACACGCTGACCGTCACCGAGATGGACGGCCGCCGCGTCGCCCGGGTCCGCCTGCACCGGGTCACACCGGCTGAGGAACAGTCGCAGCTGCAAGGACCCGCCGCCGACTGAGGATCACCAGCCCGCCGACGAGGTACCCGAGGCCCTGGAAGACCAGGACCGGGATGATGCCGACGGCGTCGCCGAGGAAGCCGGCCGCGGCGATGCCGACCAGCACCGCGACGCTCTCGGCGGCGCCGACCGCGCCGTAGATCCGGCCGCGGGTGCCGTCGGCGGTGAGGTTCTGGAACACCGTCATCATCCCGGCGATCGTGAGCGCGCCGGGCAGCCCGACGACGATCATGCAGACGAACGCCGGGACTACGCTGCCGGACGCGAGCGGGTAGAGGAACAGCACGGTGTCGACCAGCCCGAACGCGAACGCGCCGACGCCCCACAGGGTCGCGGCCGGCCGGCGGTTCCCGATCGCGGCGGCGACCAGGCCGCCGATGATCCCGCCGATCGCCTGCGAGGAGACGATCAGGCCGTACACCTTCCCGTCGCCGCCGAGGTCGGCGCTGACGAACGGCGCGAACAGCGTGCTCATGATGCCCTCGCCGACCCCGGTGACCAGGCAGAACACGAAGAACAGCCGCATCGCCGGCCCGGCCACGCACAGCCGCAGCCCCTCGGTCCACTCCTCCTTCAACTTCCTGATCGCGCGGCCGGCCGACTCCTTGACCCGGTCCGGGCGCTCCTGCCGGTGCCGCATCGCGGCGACCAGTACGACCGCGACCAGGAACGTCGCCGCGTCGCCGAGCGCGAGCAGGGTGAGCCCGCCGGCGGCCGCGAGGACGCCGCCCAGCGCCGCGCCGATCAGCCTCGCGAGGTCGCGGATCTGACTGTTCAACGCATTCGCGGTCACCAGCTGATCGGCGTTGACCAGGAGCGGTACGAGGGACTGCTCCGCGGGCGTGAAGAACTGTTGCAGGCAGCTCTGCGCGAGCACCACGGCGTACACGATCCAGATCATGCTCGCGTCGTGGACGGCGATCAGCGGCAGCAGGACGACCGCGTTCAGCACGTTCGTGACGATCATCGTGGTCCGCTGGTTCCAGCGGTCGACGAAGACGCCCGCGAGCGAGCCGAGCAGTACGGCAGGCAGGAACGACGCCAGCAGCAACCCGCCGGAGGCCAGCGTCGAGCCGGTCAGTACGTAGATCTGGAACGCGAGCCCGGTCCGCAGCAACCAGTCACCGACCAGCGAGATCAGTCCGGCGCTGAGCATCAGCCGGTAGTCACGCTGCCGTGCGAGGACGCCCCACAAGTCCTTCATCGGTTACTCCTCCGGAGCGATCGTGACGATCTGGGTGAACGAGACGTACCGGCTGCCCGGCGGGCGGGTGGACTTGTCGTCGACCGGGCGCTCGTCGACCCAGCGCTGCAGTAGCTCGTCGATCTGCCCGACGAGCTCGGCGAGCTCGTCGCCGGTCAGGTAGATCCCGGTCTGTCCGATGCCGGAGTTGTCCCGCCAGACCGGATCGGCGTCGGGGCGCCGCTGCTGCCAGTTCGCCAGCGAGTCGAGGGCGCGCTCGGCCATCAACTGCTCGAGTACCTCGGCCGCCGCGGCGCCGTCCGGCGTCTTGATCGCGTCCCGCCAGGACTGCGACGTCGACACCAGCCGCCACGGCCGCTCCCGGTTGTCCTTCCCGGGCGCCGGCTCGACGAAGTCGTACTTCGCGAGCTGCCGCAGGTGGTGCGACGCCAGCGCCTGACTGATCCCGAGCCGGCGGGCCGCGTCCGCCGCGGTCATCGGCCCTTCGCGCCCGAGCAGTGACTGCAGGTCCAGCCGGACCGGATGCGCCATCGCCCGGATGGCCAACGGGTCGTCGAGCAACCGCGACCGCCGCGGATCCTTCTCCAAAGACATGCTTGGAATATGCGCCGACCTGGATGCAATGTCAAGGCATTGCTTGGAATGTCAGTGCTTCCCGGACTTCTTGTGCCTCGGCTTGCCCTTGCCGACCGCTTTGTGCTGGGGCGACGGCGGCCGCACGGTGGTCGCCGACTTCGTGACCGTGACGGTCGGGGTCGTCACCGGTCGCGGCGGCGTGAGCGTCTGCTGCGGCGGCGGCATCCGCCGCGGCGACTGAGGCGGAACGATGTGCGCTGGAGCCAGCGGCTGATCGGCGTCCTGGTCGGTCAGTACGCCGGCCGTCAGCGCACATCCGGCGATCAGCACGGCGGCCGCCACCGCGAGCGCTTTCCACTTGCTCCGAGGCAGTGCATCGAGGTCCATGGTCGGCATTTCCGCTGTCTCGCCGAATGTCCAGCCGGCGACCTCGGCGGCCGTCGGGCGGTCGGCCGGAGACTTGGACAGCATGCGGTAGACGAGTTGCGCGAGGGCTGCGGAGAACTCGTCGGGGACGACCGGAGCGGTCCGGACGTGCTGGGAAAGGATCGTGGCCGGGTCGTCGCCGCTGAACGGCGGGTTCCCGGTGAGCAGCTGGTACAACACACAGCCGAGCGCGTACACGTCCGATGCCGCGGTGGCGGCGTGTCCGAGGGCGCGCTCAGGTGCGACGTACTGGCTGGTGCCCAGGATCCGCCCGGGTGTCCGCGGCTCCGGTTCCATCGCCGAGCGGGCAATCCCGAAGTCCGCGATCTTGACCGAACCGTCGACATCGATGAGCAGGTTGTCCGGCTTGATGTCGCGGTGCACGATCCCGTGCCTGTGCGCGGCGGCCAGCCCCGCGGCCACCTGCTGGACGATGTCGACGGCCCGTTGTGGAGCGAGCGGCCCGCGCAGCGCCAGCTCGCGGGTAACGCTGCGCCCGGCCATCAGCTCCATCACCAGGAAGTACTCGCCGTCCGACTGGCCGAAGTCGTAGACGGCAACAACATGAGGATCCTTCACGCCGGCTGCTGCCCGTGCCTCGTGCTGCAGCCGTGCGGCCGCCGACGGATCGCGGACGTCGGGGCGCAGCAGTTTCACCGCGACCGGACGGCTGAGCAACTCGTCGCAACCGCGATACACCTCGCCCATCCCGCCATGGCCAAGGATCTCGGTAATGCGGTAGCGCTCCGCGAGCAGCACCTCCAACCGGTACCCCGACAGCGGCTACCGATTCAGGCGATCTGCTCCCGGATCCAGCGCAGCGCCCGCTCTGCCTGGTTGAGGATCGTGATGTGGCTGAGGTCCTGATGGACGTCGAGGGTCGCTTTCGGGAGGTTCTCGGCAAGCCAGTGGGCGTGGGTGCAGGGAATGATCCGGTCGGCCGTGCCGTGCACGAGCAGCGTCGGCGCGGTGATCGTTGCCCAGTCCCACGGACGCACGTACGAACAGTCGTCGTCGACCGGGCCGTCGGGTCCGTGCGGTCCGCCCGCCACCGAGCCGAGCCAGCCCCACGGCCCGTCGAACATCGCGAAGTCGGCCGCGGTGAACTCCGGGTTGTACTCGACGGCCTCGTTCGCCAGCCGCGCATCCCGCCCGTCCGCCGCGGCGTGCAGCGACGCGAGACCGGAGGCGATCATGCCGTCGTACCAGTCGAGACCTTTTGCGTCGTACGGTGCGATCGCGGCGAGCGTGGCGACCGCGCCGACCCGTTCGCCGAGCAGGGCGGCGGCGCCGAGCGCGTACGTACCACCGCCGGAGTACCCGAACTGCGCGCACCGCCGGATGCCGAGCGTGTCGAGGACAGTGGCGAGGTCAGCCGCGACCGAACCGACCGTGCGGCCCGGTGCGGCCGTCGACCCGCCGTACCCGGGCCGGTCGAACGAGATCCACCTGATCCCGAGCTCGTCGGCCGCCGCGTCGAGCGGGGCGGGCGGGTTGCCGAGACCCGGGGTGCCGTGGTGCCAGACCACCGCCAGCCGGTCGTCGTCGCCGGGCGCGCTGTCGTACGCGTGCAGCACCCGGCCGTCAGCCATCCGCAAGTCGAGCTCGTCCATGCGGGACAGCCTAAAACGCCGAAATGTCGAGTACTCGCGGGTGCTTCCGACCTCTGCTGCGAAGATCCACTCAACTGCCCGAAAGGACAACCGACCATGAAGTACCTGCTGATGATCCACAGCAACCCGATCACCTGGGCCCACCCGTCCTTCCTGCACACCGAAGAAGGCAAGGCACTCCCGAAGAAGGCCCGCGACGCGCTGGTCGACCAACTCAACAACCTGCTCGAGGAGTTGCACGCCAGCGGCGAACTGATCAACGCCGTACCGCTGGACCCGCCCGCCAAGACCAGGGTGGTCCGGGTCCGCGAAGGCATCCGCGCCACCACCGACGGCCCCTACTCCGAGGCCAAGGAACAGTTGGCCGGCGTCTTCCTCATCGACGTGGCCTCCCAGGAACGCGCCGAAGAAATCGCCGCCACCATCCCCGAAGCCGGGTTCTACGCCGTAGAGGTCCGCCAGGTGTCAGTCTTCGACTGAAATCAGTGCTCCACCAGGCGGGTGTGGTTGTCGGTCGTGGCCAGGTTCAGGGCGGCCAGGGCTAGCCAGGTGGCGCCGCCGACGCCGTCCTTGGCGGTGCGGACGTCGCCGGCGAAGTGCTCCCGGATCAGTTGGCCGACCGGGGAGGACTCGCCGGCGACGCTGCCGGCCAGCACCATCGGCCCGCTGTCGGACGTGACCTTCAGCCGGGCGGCGGTTTCGGTGAGCAGTTCGGCTGCGCGTTTCACCAGGGACTGCGCAGTTTCGTCGTGCTGGTGGTACGCCGCGATCACCGCGGGCGCCAGTTCGGCGAGCAGGACCGGCGGCCGGCTGTTGACTGTCATCACCAGTAGATCGCGCAGTGCGTCGTATCCTTCACGCTGTGCAACCAGCTCCTCGTCCCGGCCGGACAGGATCGCCTGGACGACGGCCTGCCCGAGCAACCCCAGCGGCTCGCGCAGGTCGAGCGACTCGAGCACGCTGCGGACCGCCTCGCGGCCCAGCCAGAAACCGGAGCCGTCGTCGCCCAGCAGCCACCCGTGCCCGCCCGCCGTCCGCTGCAGCTGGTGGTTGCGGACCAGCCCGACGTTGCTCCCCGTACCGGCGATCAGCACGGTCCCGTCGGGTTCCGGCGTACCGGACGCGAACGCCACCTCGAGATCCCCGATGTAGCCGGGCGGAACGGTGAGCCCGGCCCCGGTCCACGCGGCGTCGAACTGGGCCGCGACCTCGGGCCGCTGGAGCGCGACGCCGCCGGCCATGCCGACGACCGCGGACCTGACCGCGGCCGGGTCCAGCCCGGTGAGGGCCAGGTGAAGCGCCTGGCCGAAATTGGCCGCCGCACTTGCCGGATGACTGGTCGGATTTCCGCCTGCGGCAGCACCGCGACCGATTACGTTGCCCTCGGAGTCCGCGATCACGATCCGGGTGGAGGTGCCGCCCAGATCCCCACCCAGGACCAGTACGTCCGACATACGCAATGGCTCCAAACTGCTTACGCAACGGTCCCGAACGGGGAGATTACCCGGATGAGCCTTGACTTTAGCTGTGAGTTGAGAAAAGTTCTGTCCAGTAAACCGCAAACTTGCGCATTTGTCGGCACTCCAGGTGTCGTCGCGCGCGGATCAGTCGAGGGGTTGGCCGATGGGCAGCAGTAACACGGGGGACGCAGGCGTGAGTGCGCAGGCGTACGTCCAGACTTTGATGCCGATCATGGCCGCGGTGACCGCGCAGATCGACGGTCCGATCCAGGACGCCGCCGACCTGATGACCGCCTCGCTGCGCGCGAACGGGGTGATCCAGGCGTTCGGCTCCGGGCACTCCGAGGCGCTCGCGATGGAGATCGCCGGCCGGGCCGGCGGGCTGATCGCCACCAACCGGATCGCGCTGCGGGACCTGGTGCTGCTCGGCGGCGAGCCGCCGGAGGTGCTGCGCAGCGCCGAACTCGAGCGCGACCCGCAGTACTCGCGGAAGCTGTACGACCTGTCCGCGGCCCGCGCGGGCGACCTGTTCGTGATCGCCTCCAACTCCGGCGTGAACGGCTCGATCGTCGAGCTGGCGAGCGTGGTGAAGGAGAAGGGCCACCCGCTGATCGCGATCACCTCGATGCAGCACACCGGCGGGATGGAGTCCCGGCACCCGTCCGGCAAGAAGCTGATCGACTTCGCCGACGTGGTGCTGGACAACCACGCGCCGTTCGGCGACTCGGTCCTGGACCTGCCCGGCGACGCCGGCAAGGTCTGCGCGGTGTCGTCGATCACCGCCGCGCTGATCGCGCAGATGCTGGTCGCCGAAGTACTGCGCCGGATGACCGCCGACGGCGAGACCCCACCGGTGTACCTGTCCGCGAACATCCCCGGCGGCGACGAACACAACCACGCCCTCGAAGCCCTGTACGCGGGCCGAATCCGCCGTACGGCCTGAAACGGTACTAGCCTGCCTTGGTGCTGAGACGCCGGACGTTGTTGCAGGGGGCGCTGGTTGGGGCGGTGTTGAGCGGGTGCTCCAAGGACCCGGTCGCGCCCGTGGTGTCGCCGGACGACCCGTTCACTGTGGACGGGACTGCCCCGGTCGACGTGGTCGTCACCGAGGAGTACGGCGGGTTCGCGGCGGCGGCGTACCGGAAGAAGTACGCCGCGGCCACGATCAGCCCGAAGGTGACCGCGGAACTCTCGGACGACCTGCTGCCGCGGTTCGCGACCGGTACGCCGCCCGACGTCGTGCTGTCCACCGGTGACGAGCGGCTCGAACTCGGCAAGCTGGTCAAGGACGACCAGCTGACCGACTTACAACAGTTGCTCGACGCACCTTCCTGGGACGACCCGGCGGCGAAGGTGCAGGACCAGCTGCTGCCCGACATGCTCGAGGCCGGCCGGTTCGACGGGACGCAGCGCACCCTCAACTACATCTCGACCGTGTACGGGATCTGGTACTCGGCCGGCCTGTTCCAGCGCAACGGCTGGGACGTCCCGCACACCTGGCCGGAGTTGCTTGCCCTGGGCACCGATATGAAGGCGGCCGGTCTCGGACCGTTCATTTACGCCGGTACGCATCCGTACTACCTGCTCGAACTGGTACTGACGCTCGCCGCGAAGACCGGCGGCCCGGACGTGACGAAGCGGATCGACAACCTCGAGGACGGCGCCTGGAAGGACGAGAACGTCACCAAGGCGATCACGGCGGTCGGGGAGCTGACCAAGCGCGGACTGCTCGCGGCCGGCACCGCGCAGTACGACCACATCGGTTCGCAGAAGCGGTTCCTGAGCTCGAAGGCCGGGCTGCTGCCGTGCGGGAACTGGCTCGAGAACGAGATGAAGGGCCTGGTCAAGGACGACTTCGCGCTCAGCGTGTTCGCGGTGCCGCCGCTGGACGCGTCGCCGGCGATGCCGAGCGGGCTGCACGTCGCGGCGACCGCGCCGTTCTTCGTTCCGGAGAAGGCGAAGAACAAGGCCGGCGGGCTGGAGTACCTGCGGGCGTTGCTGTCCGCGGACGTCGCCGCTCAGGTCAGCTCGGAGTTCCGGCAGCTGACGATCGTCCGCGGTTCGGCCGACGGGCTGGAACTGACCACAGCCCTCAGCTCGGCCCGCGACCTGGTATCGGCGGCCGGCGACCAGATCATCAAGTGGTACTTCGACACCTGGTACCCCGCCTTCGCCACCGAGGCCGCCGAAACAACCGGCCAATTCATGTCCGGCGCCTTCCAACAGCCCGAATGGACCGCGCGAATCCAGGCCGCCGCAGACAAGCTCAAACAAGACGACGCGGTCACCAAGTATCGCCGCGACTAACGGGTAGCTGGAGGCCTCACAGCCGCCGTACGCTCTAAGTGGAGAGTGAGAGCGATGGCTTGGCTGATGTCCGTGGGCGTGTTCCTGTTGCTCTGCGGCCTGCTCGGGCTGCTCCTCCCGAGTCCGCGGCCGGCGCGCTGGCGGAGGGGTTTGCGGCGCGGTACGGCGCGGGTGACGTCGCGGCTGCATCGGCGGGTGGTCGTGGAGCCGGATCCGTTCGACACGCTGCGGCTGCAGACGCGGCTCGGGTACCTGTCCACGAAGATCCGCAGCGTCGAGTCGACCCCGCACGTGTACGCCCGCGCGCACCGGCTGATGGCGCTGGAGGCGGCGTACGACGATCTCCTGGACGAGGCGTGCCGGCTGGCCGGCTGTCCCGGCGAACCGGACGGCGAACGGTCCGAGGCGAAGCGCTGGCAGGAGGAGCAGGAACTCGCTGCTCGCGGCTGGACCTGGTGACACGGCGCAGTGACACATAGTCCTTGAGATATGACTGATACGCCGCCCGGGTACGTGCTGCGCGGGGGCCGCTGGCAGAATCACCCCTATGTCCCATGCTGCGTCTGACCCCTCCGCAGCCGGTTCCCAGCGACGCCCCCGCGTGCTCTCCGGGATCCAGCCGACGGCGGACTCCTTCCACTTCGGCAACTACCTCGGCGCGGTACGGCAGTGGGTGGCCCTGCAGGAGGACCACGAGGCGTTCTACTGCGTCGTCGACCTGCACGCGATCACCGTGGAGTACGACCCGAAGGCGCTCCGCGAGCGCACCCGCCGGTCGGCGGCGCAGCTGCTCGCGGCCGGCATCGACCCGGAGCGGTCCACCCTGTTCGTCCAGTCGCAGGTGCCGGAGCACGCCCAGCTCGCCTGGGTGATGTCGTGCATCACCGGCATGGGCGAGGCGAGCCGGATGACGCAGTTCAAGGACAAGACCGCCAAGGGCGGCGCCGACCGCGCCACCGTCGGCCTGTTCACGTACCCGATCCTGCAGGCCGCGGACATCCTGGTGTACCAGGCCGACCGGGTCCCGGTCGGCGAGGACCAGCGGCAGCACGTCGAGCTGACCCGCGACCTGGCGCAGCGCTTCAACCACCGGTTCGGCAAGACCTTCCGGGTGCCCGAGGCGTACATCGTCAAGGAGACCGCGAAGATCTTCGACCTGCAGGACCCGTCGTCGAAGATGAGCAAGTCCAGCTCGTCGCCGGCCGGCATCATCGACCTGCTCGACGAGCCGAAGGCGAGCGCGAAGAAGATCCGCTCCGCGGTCACCGACTCCGGCCGGGACGTGCTCTTCGACGAGGAGAACAAGCCCGGGGTCGCGAACCTGCTGACCATCTACTCGGCGCTGACCGGTCGCAAGATCTCCGAGCTCGAGGACGAGTACGCCGGTCGCGGGTACGGCGACTTCAAGAAGGACCTGGCCGACGTGGTGGTCGAGTTCGTCACCCCGTTCCGGGAGAAGACGCTGACCTACCTGGATGACAAGGCGCAGCTGGACGCGATCCTGGCGGCCGGCGCCGAGCGCGCGCGGGCGGTGACGGCGCCGACGCTGGCCAAGGTCTACGACCGGCTCGGTTTCGTCCCGGGGCCGGCCCAAGCATGACTGTGCTGATGTCGCGACTCCGTCGCGACGGGTCATGGGGCTGTTACTCCCGGTCTTCCCTCGTCGCTCCGGTCGCTTCGCTCCCTCCGCTCCTCAGTCCAGACCGGGAGGCCCCATGACCACCATCGGGGTCGCGATCCCGATCGCGGAGCCGTACGGCACGGAGCTGCAGAAGTACCGGGCCGACTTCGGCGACCCGATGGCCGCGTCGATCCCGACCCACGTCACGCTGCTGCCGCCGACCGAGATCGAGGCCGGGGACCTGGAGCTGATCGACGAGCACCTGCTCGCGGTCGCCGCGCGGTTCCCGAAGTTCCGGATCCGGCTGCGTGGTACGGCGACCTTCCGGCCGATCTCGCCGGTGGTGTTCGTACCGCTTGCGGAGGGCATCTCGTCCTGCGAGGTGCTGCAGTCCCAGGTCCGGTCCGGCCCGCTGCAGGTCGACCTGAAGTTCCCGTACCACCCGCACGTCACGGTCGCGCACGACCTGGACAAGGACGCGCTGGACCGGGCGTACGACGCCTTGTCCGAGTACGACTGCGACTTCGACGTCGAGTACTTCAGCCGCTACGAACACGGCGCCGACGGCGTGTGGCGACCGCAGCGCTCGTTCCCACTGGCAGGCTGAGTCTCCGCACCCGGGGTACAGGAGACAGATGAACAAGCTCAAGGCGGCCTGGCGGTGGTTCAGCCGGACGCAGTTGTGGCGTGCCTGGCAGCGGTACGGCGACCGGCGCGGGAACCGGCTCGCCGGGGCGACCAGTTTCTTCGGGTTCCTGTCGTTGTTCCCGCTGATCGTGCTGGCTGCCGCGATCACCGGTCCGCTGCTCGGCGACAAGGCGATCAAGGCGCTCAAGGACGCGCTGCAGCAGAACCTGCCCGGGATCGGCAACCGGATCGACATCGACGGCCTGATCGCCCACGCAGGCACGATCGGGCTGATCTCGGGCGTGTCGCTGCTGTTCACCGGACTGGGCTGGATCGACTCGCTGCGGGCGTCGATCCGGTCGATGCACGAACTGGACGACGAACCGGGCAACGCGGTCAAGCTGAAGGTCGTCGACCTCGGTGCGCTGATCGGCCTCGGCCTGATCGGCCTGATCGCGACCGGCGCCTCCTCGATCCTGACTGGGCTGTCCCAGCGGATCATCAACGCCACCGACCTGGACGGCACCTGGCTGGCCGGCTGGGGGATCGACGCGATCAGCTTCGTGATCGGTGTCGCGGCCGGCGCGGTGCTGTTCCTGTACATGCAGACCGCGCTGCCGCGGATCGTCCTGCCGCGGAAGGTCGCGCTGATCGCGGCGCTGGCCGGCGGCATCGTGTTCTACCTCGCCCAGAAGCTCGGCAACCTCTACGTGAGCCACGTGATCGGCTCGAACGCGGCGTACGGCGCACTCGCCCTGCCGCTGGCGCTGCTGGTGTGGATCTACCTGCTGACTCGCGTGATCATGCTGATCGCTGCGTGGACGAAGGAGGCGACGCTCGACCGTGAGGTCGCGCGCGAGGCAGCCGAACCGGAGCCCGAGGTCGAAGCCGAGCCGCTGCTCCTTGGGCCGCCCGGAAAGCGGTACAAGGTCGTACCGATCCCGGAGCGCAAGGCGGACACGGTCGCCGTCGCGGCGGGCACCGTACTGGGTGTCACGCTGACCACGCTCGCGCTGCACGGCATCCGTGCGCTGAGGGCCGTACGGCGTCAGTGACGGATCAGTGACGGCGGCGGCGTAGCGCCCGTGGACGGCGGAGGAACAGGCCGAGCAGCAGGACCGGCGGACCGGCGTACGCCCAGACGGGTACCCGGAGCGCGAGGGACGTGACGGCCTGGCCGGGGCCGAGCGCCGTACGGGCCGGAGGCTCACCGGCCTTGCGGGTGGTCGGCTTGTCCTCGCCGCCGCCCTGGGTCTGCGTCTTCGGCGGCTGGGCGCCGGCCGGCTTGACCAGGGTGCCGACCGGCTTGAGCTTGTCGTAGTTCGCGAACGTCCAGGTCAGCAGGTTGCTCGCGTCCTCGGTGATGCCGTGCGGGGCGTTCATCATCGTCACGACCAGCGTGTGCCCGTCGCGGCGGGCGGCGCCGATGAACGTGTTCCGGGCCAGCGTCGTGTAGCCGGTCTTCACGCCGAGCGCGCCTTGGTAGTTGAAGAGCAGCTTGTTCTGGTTCGCGACCTGGTAGGTGCCCTTGTTGCCGACGTTCGGGAAGTTCGTGTACTTCGTGGACGCGTACGTCGCGAAGTCCTGCCGGGCGAGTCCGGCCTGCGCGAACAGGGCCAGGTCGTACGCGCTGGAGTACTGCCCGTCGGCGTCCAGGCCGGTCGGGTCCGTCACGTGCGTGTCGAGCGCGCCGAGGTCCTTGGCCTTCGCGTTCATCCGCTGGATGGTGGCCGGGATGCCGCCCTGGTCGTGCGCGCAGAGAGCGTGCACGGCGTCGTTCCCGGACGCCAGGAACATGCCCTGGAAGAGCTGGTCGACGGTGTAGTGCAGGCCCGGGTACACGCCGACCTTGCTGCCGATGATGCCGGCGTCGGCGCTCGACCCGGTCACCGGATCGGTCTTCTTCAGCCGCGGCAGCAGGACCAGCGCGGTCAGCGTCTTGAGTGTGCTGGCCGGGCGGAGCTGCGCGTGCGGGGCCTTCGCCGCCAGCACCTGGCCGGTGTCCAGGTCGGCCACGACGTACGCCGACGCCTGCACTGCCGGCGGCGTCGCCCCGTCCGCGACCACCGTCGGCTTCGCCGTCAGCAACGCGCCGCCGACCGAGTCTTGTGGACCCGTACCGGCGGCGGTCGCTGTCAGAGGTCCGCTCACCACCAGTGCGGTGGTAGCGCAGGCCGTCAGAAGCAAACGCATCGGCCGCACTCTAGTTGGCGAACGGGGCAGATGTCACAGTCGGGTCTCGTACCCGCGATCAGGCCGCGTAGTTCGTGGTCGGACCGAAGGTGCCGTCGCCGTTGCCGTAGCGGAGGGTGATGTTCCCGGACCCGCTGTTGCCGATGACGACGTCGAGCTTCCCGTCCTGGTTGAAGTCGGCGAGGATCGGGGTCGACAACGGGACGAGGCCGCCCGAGTAGTACGTGTGCGGCGCGCCGAAGGTGCCAGGCCCGGTCCCGAGCAGGACGCCGATGCTGGACGTGCCGTTGGCGACCAGCAGGTCCAGCTTGCCGTCGCCGTTCAGGTCGCCGAGATCGAAGCACATCGGCGCCAGTCCGCCGGTGGGGTACGAGGTGGCCGAGCCGAACGTTCCGTTCCCTTGGTTGAAGAGTGTGGACACGGTGGCGGTGGCGAGGTTGGAGAACAGGATGTCCGGCTTGTGGTCGGAGTTGATGTCGAGCGCCCGGCCGTACCAGGCGGTCAACGCGCCCGCCCTGATCGTGGTCGGGGTCCTGAAGGTGCCGTCGCCGCGGCCGTTGAAGATCTGGATGGTGCTGTCGCCGTAGCTGCCGCGGATCAGGTCGAGGTTGCCGTCGC
This sequence comes from Kribbella sp. NPDC004536, assembly GCF_042873835.1. Taxonomy (NCBI): domain Bacteria; kingdom Bacillati; phylum Actinomycetota; class Actinomycetes; order Propionibacteriales; family Kribbellaceae; genus Kribbella; species Kribbella sp. NPDC004536. The sequence goes on from NZ_JBIALY010000003.1 coordinate 297,292, forward strand.
CGTCGAAGTCCGCCGCATCGAGCGACCCGGAGCCGACGCCCAGGCCGCTCTGGTAGGTGACTGCGTTGACGAAGGTGCCGTCGCCACGACCCAGGAGCACCGAGATCGACGGCGCCTGGTTGGAGGTGGCCAGGTCGATGTCGCCGTCGTGGTTGAAGTCGCCGGCGACGACCGCGCCGGGGGCGAGGTCGGTGCCGTAGTTCACGGCGTTGGCGAAGGTACCGTCGCCGTGGCCTTTGAGGACGGAGACGTTGCTGGTGGTGAAGTTGCTGACGGCCAGGTCGAGCTTGCCGTCGTGGTCGAGGTCCGCAATCGCGACGTAGTCCGCCTGGGCGCCGGTGGTGTACCGCACGGCGGGCTGGAAGCCCCCGCCGGGCTTGCCCAGGAAGACCGAGATGCCGAGTCCGAGAACGAAGTCACTGAACACGACGTCGGGGAGGTGGTCCCCGTTGAGGTCGGCGACCGCGGGAACCGCGGGGCCGGGGTTGAGCAGCTCAGCGGCGGAGGCCGGCACGGTGCTGGTCAGGGCGATGCCTGCCAGCGAGGTGCCGGCCAACGCCAGCGAGGTGAGCATGCTGACGAACCTTCGTGACACTGATTCTCCTGATGTCCGAGATGGGGCATTGAGACGATCAGCGGCAGTGTCGCAGCGAAGGAGCTAGGCGCGGTACGCAGTCCACATGTCGCTCATCCGGGTTGACTGGCCGGGGGTGAACTGGTTGTAGCAGGAGTCGTAGGAGTAGTCCATGTAGTTGTGGATCGGGTCCAGGCCGGGCAGCGAGCAGGAGTCCCGGCCGGTCGGGCAGCCGCTGGAGGCGCTGCTCTGCGCGGGCGTGTCGGCCACCGAGTCGTTCGTACTCGTGCAACCGCCCTGGAACGTGTGGTACAGCCCGAACCAGTGGCCGGCCTCGTGGGACGCGGTCTTGCCTTCGTTGTAGTTGGTCGCCGAACCGCCGGGCAGTGAGCTGTACTGGACCCGGATCCCGTCGATCTTCGGCTGGCTCGCGTAGTCCCACGGGAAGGTGGCGATCCCGAGGTAGGAGAAGTCGACGAGCCAGATGTTGAGGGCGTTCTTACCGCCCTTGCGGGTTTGTGAACGGTACGTGCTGCTCTGCTTGTCCTTGTGCCACTGGTCGTTGTTGAACCGGTCGGTTCCGGCCAGGTAGAACGTGAAGCCGGTGTTCGCCGCCTGCGACGACTCCTGGCCCGCGTAGTCCTGGTTGAGTTCGGCGATCTGCTGCGAGATCTGCGTGTCGGTGACGTCGCCGGCACCGGTACTGCTGCGCATCACGTGCACGTACACGGGCACGCTCGCCGACGCCAGCGTGCCGGCCTTCGGCGCCAGGCCACGCGCGGCCTTCGCCTTCAGGATCTGCGCGGTCTTCGCGTCGATCGCCTGCTGCTCGGCCGCCGACAGGTCCCTCGTGTCGGGACCGAAGCCACCACGGGCGGCGGCACCTTCCTTCGGCGTGAAGCACGCGGGGTTGCCGGTCTGGTCGAGCGGCAACTTCGCCGTCGCCTGCCCGCCGAGCGGGCTGAACGCGAGTGCGGTCCCGGCCAGCAACACGGCGAAAGCGCGGGGACGGGTAATGAAAGATCGCATAGCGGTCCTCCAGAGATCGGGCCGCGTGGGCGGTGCGGCCGGAACCCAGGATTCTCCGGACAACCCCCCACCCTGCCAACCAGTTCCCTGTCCCCCCAGTGCCACGGCACCACCACGCCGTCCGTCGCCGGCATTGACAGTTGTGGCTAGTCTTGAGTCAATGGACTGGAAACAGACCAATAGACTCCGGGAGTGGTCGTGGGCGCGTTGAGTGTGGAGGAGTTGCGCGGGCTGGTCGAGACGGGGGTGGTCGACACGGTGCTGGTGGCGATCACCGACATGCAGGGGCGGTTGCAGGGGAAGCGGTGTGGGGCTCGGTACTTCATGGAGGAGGTGCTGAAGCACGGGACCGAGGGGTGTAACTACCTGCTCGCGGTGGACGTCGACATGAACACGGTCGACGGGTACGAGATGTCGTCCTGGGAGCGCGGGTACGGCGACATGGTGATGGCGCCGGATCTGGAGACGTTGCGGCTGGTGCCGTGGCTCGAAGGGACCGCGATGGTGCTCTGCGACGTCGAGTGGCTGGACGGTACGCCGGTGGTCGCCTCGCCGCGGCAGGTGTTGCGGCGGCAGCTGGATCGGCTCGCCGAGAAGGGGCTGAAGGCGTACGTCGGCACCGAGCTCGAGTTCATCGTCTTCGACGACACCTTCGAGACCGCGTGGAACAAGCGGTACCGCGACCTGGTCCCGGCGAACCAGTACAACGTCGACTACTCGCTCGTCGGCACCTCCCGGATCGAGCCGCTGCTGCGCGACATCCGCAACGGGATGGAGGGCGCCGGCATGTACGTGGAATCCGCGAAGGGCGAGTGCAACCTCGGCCAGCACGAGATCGCGTTCCGGTACGACGAGGCGCTGGCGACCTGCGACAACCACTCGATCTACAAGACCGGCGCGAAGGAGATCGCGGCCAAACACGGCAAGAGTCTCACGTTCATGGCGAAGTACGACGAACGCGAAGGCAACTCGTGCCACATCCACCTGAGCTTCCGCGCCGACGACGGCACCCCGGTGCTCGCCGGTGAGCGTGACCACGGGTTCTCCCAGCTGATGGAGCGGTTCATCGCCGGACAGCTCGCCTGCCTGTCCGAGTTCACCTATCTGCTGGCGCCGAACATCAACTCCTACAAGCGATTCGTCCGCGGAAGCTTCGCGCCGACGGCCGTCGCGTGGGGCCTGGACAACCGCACGTGTTCGCTGCGCGTGGTCGGTCACGGCGACTCGCTCCGGGTCGAGAACCGGCTCCCGGGCGGCGACGTGAACCCGTACCTCGCGGTCGCCGCGATCATCGCCGCGGGCCTGCACGGCATCGAGCAGGAGCTGGAACTCGAACCGCTGCTGGAGGGCAACGCGTACGAGTCCGACAAGGAGCACGTACCGGCGACGCTGCGCGAGGCCGCGGCGCTGTTCACCGGCTCCAAGCTTGCCCGGACCGCGTTCGGCGACGAGATGGTCGACCACTACAGCAACGCCGCCCGCGTCGAGCTCGACGCCTACGACGCGGCCGTCACCGACTGGGAGCGTGTCCGTGGCTTCGAACGCCTCTGAACGCCCGCGGATCGGCATCACGACGTACCTCGAACCCGCCACCTGGGGCATCTGGCACCGCGAGGCCGCGCTGGTCCCTCGCGTCTACCTGGACGCGGTCGCAGCCGCCGGCGGCACACCCCTCCTGCTGCCCCCGATCGGCACCGATCCATCAGTACTGGGTCTGCTGGACGGTCTCGTGATCGCGGGTGGATGCGACGTCGACCCGGGAGCGTACGACGCGACGCCGCATCCCGAGACCGTCGACACCCGGCCGGAGCGAGACCACCACGAAACGGTCCTGATCCGAGCAGCCCTGGACCGTGAGGTTCCCTTGCTGGCCGTTTGCCGGGGGTTGCAGATGCTGAACGTGGCGCTGGGCGGGACGCTGCACCAGCACCTGCCGGACGTGGTCGCGCATGATGCGCATCGGCCCGCGCCGGCGGAGTTCGGGAGAGTTGACGTGAAGATCGAGCCGGGAACGCTGACCGCGCGGATCCTCGGCGAGAGTACGACCGGTAGTTGCTACCACCACCAGGCCCTCGACGTGATCGCGCCGAGTTTGAAGGTCACCGCCCGCTCGGACGACGGAACGGTCGAGGCCGCCGAGGTGGAGGGCAAGGAGTTCGCACTAGGCGTGCAGTGGCATCCGGAGGAGACCCCCGAGGACCTGCGGCTGTTCACCGCTTTGATCAGGAGCAAGCAATGAGGTACGACGTGATCAATCCGGCCACCGAGAAGGTGGTGCGGACGATCGAGCTGGCCGACGAGACAGCCGCGGACGCGGCCATCGACCGGGCCAGGAAAGCCTTTGATACTTGGCGGAACGTCGCGCCGGCGGATCGTGGCCGGCTGCTCCGGCGGTTCGCCGACGCGGTCGACGCGGACCTGGAGAACCTGGCCGCGCTCGAGGTCGAGAACGCCGGCCACACGATCGGGAACGCCCGCTGGGAAGCCGGGAACGTTCGCGACGTGCTGACGTACTACTCGGCCGCGCCGGAACGCCTTTTCGGGAAGCAGATTCCGGTGTCCGGCGGGATCGACGTGACGTTCCAGGAGCCGCTCGGCGTGGTCGGCGTGATCGTCCCGTGGAACTTCCCGATGCCGATCGCCGGCTGGGGTTTCGCGCCAGCCCTGGCGGCCGGCAACACCGTCGTCCTCAAGCCCGCCGAGCTGACCCCCCTGACAGCGATCCGCCTAGGCGAACTGGCCCTCCAAGCCGGACTACCCGAGGGCGTCCTCGAAGTCGTCCCCGGTCCTGGGAAGACGGTCGGCCAACGTTTCGTCACCCATCCGGCCGTCCGCAAGGTCGTCTTCACCGGCTCCACCACCGTCGGCAAGCAGATCATGGCGGGCTGCGCGGACCAGGTGAAACGCGTAACGCTGGAACTGGGCGGCAAGTCAGCGAACGTTGTCTTCGCGGATGCGGACCTGGAGCAGGCGGCGGCGCAGGCACCGTACGGCGTGTTCGACAACGCGGGACAGGACTGCTGCGCACGCAGCCGGATCCTCGTGGAGCGGTCGGCGTACGACCGGTTCATGGAACTGCTCGAGCCGGCCGTGAAGAGCTTCAAGGTTGGTGATCCCCACGATCCGGCGACCGAGATGGGGCCGTTGATCTCGAAGGCCCAACTCGAGCGGGTCGCTTCGTATGCCCAGAACCCTGCATTTCAAGGCAGTGCGCCGAGCGGCGCCGGGTTCTGGTTCCCGCCGACCGTGCTGGCGCCGGCGGACGAGCGGGCGGCGCGGGAGGAGATCTTCGGGCCGGTCGTCGCGGTGATTCCGTTCGCGGACGAGGCGGACGCGGTACGGATCGCGAACGACAGCGAGTACGGGCTGTCCGGGTCGATCTGGACGCGGGACGTCGGCCGGGCGATCCGGGTCGGGCGCGGGATCGAGGCCGGCAACCTGTCGATCAACTCGAACTCGTCGGTGCGGTACTCGACGCCGTTCGGTGGTTACAAGCAGTCCGGCCTCGGCCGGGAGCTCGGCCCGGACGCGCTGGCCGCGTTCACCGAGACCAAGAACATCTTCATCTCCACGGAGGACTGATATGGACGTCAAGGCGCAGCGGCTCGAAGGACGTGTCGCGGTGGTGACCGGCGGCGCGAGCGGCATCGGCCTCGCCACGGTCCGGCGACTGGCCGCGGAAGGCGCCCGCGTGGTGATCGGCGACCTCGACCCGGCCGCCGGCAAGGACGCGGCGGACGAGGTCGGCGGGCTGTTCGTGCCGACCGACGTGACCGACCCGGCCGCGGTGGACAACCTGTTCAAGCAGGCCTTCGACACGTACGGATCGGTCGACATCGCGTTCAACAACGCCGGCATCTCGCCGCCGGACGACGCGTCGATCCTGGACACCGGCCTGGAGGCGTGGCGGAAGGTGCAGGAGGTCAACCTGACTTCGGTGTACCTGTGCTGCAAGGCCGCGATCCCGTACATGCAGCGCCAGGGCAAGGGCTCGATCATCAACACCGCGTCGTTCGTCGCGATCATGGGCGCCGCGACCTCGCAGATCTCGTACTCCGCGTCGAAGGGCGGCGTACTGGCGATGAGCCGCGAGCTCGGCGTGGAGTTCGCGCGGCAGGGGATCCGGGTGAACGCGCTCTGCCCGGGGCCGGTGAACACGCCGCTGCTGACCGAGCTGTTCGCGAAGGACCCGGAGCGGGCGCAGCGCCGGCTGGTGCACGTCCCGATGGGCCGCTTCGGCGAACCGGAGGAGATCGCCGCCGCGGTCGCCTTCCTGGCCAGCGACGACTCCTCCTTCATCACCGCCAACACGTTCCTGGTGGACGGGGGAATCTCGGGCGCTTACGTGACCCCGCTCTAGTCTGAGCACATGGTCGTACAGGCAGATGACGCGGTGTTCCGGCCCGTGCGGGCCGGGAACCCGTTCGAGGAGACGGTCGAGCGGTTGCTGCAGGCAATCAAGCTCGGCGTCGTCGTGCCCGGCGACCGGCTGCCACCCGAGCGTGAGCTCGCGGCCCGGCTGAACGTCAGCCGGGTCACGCTCCGGGAGGCGATCCACGCGCTCACGGAGGCCGGCTACGTCGAGTCCCGGCGCGGCCGGTACGGCGGTACGTTCGTCAACGAGCAGTTGCCGAAACCCCGCCGGACGCCGGCCAAGCGCCTCGCCCGCGACCTCGGCGCCGGACTCGAGGACGCGCTCACCCTCCGGTCCGTACTGGAGACCGGCGCCGCGGAAGCCGCCGCGAGCCGCGCCCTCGGCCCGGCCGAACGCGAGCACCTGCAACGCTGCCTGGACGAGACCGAGGCCGCGAGCCTCACCGACTACCGCCGCCTGGATTCCCGTCTGCACCTGGCGATCGCGGAGGTCACCGGCTCACCGTCGCTGACGTCGGCCACCGCGGACGTACGAATGCGCCTCAACGAGCTCCTGGATGCGATTCCGCTGCTCGAGCGGAACATCGAGCACTCCAACCAACAGCACCGCGCGATCGTCGACGCCGTGCTGGCCGGAGATCCGGAAGCCGCCCGGCACGCCATGCAGGAGCACCTGCAAGGCACGGCCGTCCTGCTGCACGGCTTTCTCGACTGACTCCTTGACACGTGGGCCGCCCGGCTGCCTCAATGAGCTAAAGGTCTGGGGGGAGACCATTGAGGCGCTGTGTCTAGGAGGCCCGCAGTGAGTGACGAACGTACCGGCTCCGCCCCGATGACCGACGACGAGAAACGCCTGCACCAGCTGGGGTACGCCCAGGAACTGTCCCGGACGATGTCCGGGTTCTCCAACTTCGCGGTGTCGTTCACGATCATCTCGATCCTGTCCGGCTGCCTGACCCTGTACGGCTTCGGGATGAACACCGGCGGCCCGGTGCTGATCGTGTGGGGCTGGCCGATCGTCGGACTGATGACGTTGTTCGTCGGCCTCGCGATGGCCGAGGTCTGTTCGAGCTACCCGACCGCGGGCGGCCTGTACTACTGGGCCGCGAAACTCGCGCCGTCGAACGGCGCCGCGTGGTCCTGGTTCACCGGCTGGTTCAACTTCCTCGGCCAGGTCGCCGTGACGGCCGGCATCGACTTCGGTGCCGCGTTCTTCCTGAACGCGTTCCTCGACCTGCAGTGGGGATTCACCGCGTCACCGGGCCACACGATCCTGCTGTTCGGAATCATCCTGGTGGTGCACGGCCTGCTGAACTCGTTCGGCGTGAAGCTGGTCGCGAAGCTCAACGACATCAGCGTCTGGTGGCACATCGTCGGCGTCCTCGGGATCGTCGTCGTGCTGATCGTCGTACCTGACAAGCACCAGTCCGCGTCGTTCGTGTTCGGTCACTTCGTGAACAACACCGGCTGGGGTTCGACCTTCTACGTCGCACTGCTCGGCCTGCTGCTGGCGCAGTACACGTTCACCGGGTACGACGCGTCGGCGCACATGACCGAGGAGACGCACGACGCCGCGCGCTCCGGGCCGCGCGGGATCGTGATGTCGATCGTGGTGTCGCTGGCGGCCGGCTGGGTGCTGCTGATCGGGCTGACGTTCGCGATCCAGAACTACGACGGTTCGCTGAAGAGTTCGACCGGCGTACCGCCCGCGCAGATCTTCATCGACGCGGCCGGCGCGGTGACCGGGAAGATCCTGCTGCTGGTCGTGATCGGCGCCCAGCTGTTCTGCGGGATGTCGTCGGTGACCGCGAACTCGCGGATGATCTACGCGTTCTCGCGGGACGGCGCGCTGCCCGGGTCGAAACTCTGGCACAAGATCAACCACCGCACGCGGACGCCCACCAACGCGATCTGGCTGGCTGCCGGCGGCGCGTTCCTCCTCGGTCTGCCGTACCTGTGGAACGCGACCGCCTACGCGGCGGTGACGTCGATCGCGGTGATCGGGCTGTACATCGCGTACGTGCTGCCGACCCTGCTGCGGTTGCTGCAGGGCGACAACTTCAAGCCGGGCCCGTGGAACCTCGGTCGCTGGAGCCGGCCGATCGGGATCATCGCGATCGTCTGGGTCGTGTTCATCACGATCCTGTTCATGCTGCCGCAGGTCCACCCGGTCACCGGTAGCACTTTCAACTACACGCCGATCGCCGTCCTCGTCGTCCTCGGCTTCGCCGCGGCGTACTGGTTCCTGTCCGCCCGCCGCTGGTTCACCGGGCCGAAGGTCCAGGGCAGCGAGGCCGAGCTCGCGGCGATCGAACGCGACCTCGAATCCATCTAGCAGATCTCACTCACCGTGCCGGGGCGCAGTCGTGCCCCGGCACGGCTGTGCCGTCCCGACCGCTCGGAACCCGGCAGTAATGGGTGTCAGGATGGTGGCCAGCACATTTCCTCATGTGACACTCGCCGTGTCGACCTCCCCTGAAGTGTGACAATCGGCGAGGGTAATCCTTCGAGGAGTTGGATGACAGACGACGAGCTGATCGGGCGAAGCGGACTGGTCGAGCGCGCAACTAAGCAGCTCGAGACCAGCGGCAGTGTGCTGCTCTACGGTCCGACCGGTATCGGGAAGTCTGCGCTCGCCCGGGCCCTGGTCGCGGACCGTTGCCGCAAAGGCTGCCGGGTCCTCAGCGCCGCCCCGTCCAACTCCGAGGCCGGGCTGCCGTACGTCACGCTGCTCGACCTGCTCTCCAGCCAGCTCGAGTTCGCCTGGCAGGTGCTGCCCGACCACCTCCGCCAGCCGCTCGAGGTCGCACTGCTGAAGGCAAGCGCCCCGGACACGGTCCGTGACGAGCTGGCCGTACGCCTCGCCGTCCTGCACGTGCTCCGCCGCCTCGCCACCACGGGGCCGGTGCTGATCGTGGTCGACGACATCCAGTGGGTTGACCCGTCCAGCCTCGAAGTGCTCACGTTCTGTGCTCGCCGCCTGTCCGACGGCGTGCACCTGCTCGCCACCGAACAGGTGGCCGACGGCGACCTCCCGATGATGGCCGACGCGTGCCCCGAGCCGGTCCTGCAGCTCGAGGTGCCGCCGCTGACCGAGCCCGACGTACTCGGCCTGCTCCGGCAGCGTCTGTCCAGCCCGCTGCCGGTCCGTACGGCGCGGCGCATCTTCGCGGCCAGCGCCGGCAACCCGTTCATGGCGCTGGAGCTCGGCCGGGCCGTACTGCGGCATCCGAAGGCCGTCTCGCCCAACGATCCGCTCCCGGTCTCCAGCCGCCTGAAGACCCTGCTCGGTGAGCGGCTGGCCGACACCTCCACGAGTACGCACGAACTGCTCCTGCACGCGGCCTCGTCGCCGCGTCCGACCACGACCCAGCTGGCCCGGTCGTTGGACCGCCCGATCGACGCGGACCTGGCCGAGGCCGAGGAGCTCGGGCTGATCGACATCTCCGCCGAGCGGCTGCGCTTCACGCACCCGCTGCTGCGGGAGTTCGTGTACGCCGAGGCGACGTCGGCGGACCGTCGGCACGCCCACGCGAAGCTCGCCGCGGTCGTCGACGAGCCGGTCGAGAACGCGACCCACCGCGCACTGGCCACCCAGGCGGCCGACGTACAGCTGGCGTCCGCGATCGAGGAGGCCGCCGCGGTCGCCGCCGGGCGTGGTGCGCCCGGTGCCGCCGCGACGCTGTGGCGGCTGAGCGCCGAGCGGACCCCGGTCACCGAGGCCGACGAGCGGGCGCGCCGCCTGACCCGGGCTGCCGACGACGCGGCTGCGGCCGGTCATCTGGCCGAGTCGGCCGATATGGCCCAGCTCGCGGCGCAGGTCGCGACCAAGCCGGAGACGAAGGTTCCCGCGTTGCTGCTGTGCGCGGACGCCGTCTGGCCGGAGCGGGACCGCCGCGTGGAGCTGCTGACCGAGGCGTTCGAGGCGGCCGACGGCGACAAGTCGCTCGAGGCGCGGGTACGGATCGAGCTCAGCAACAGCCACTACTTCGACCGCAGCCTCGACGAGGCGCAGGAGGACGCCCGGATCGCGGAGCAGCTGGCCCGCGAGGTCGGCGACACCGAAGCGGTCGTCGACGCGTTGAGCGCGGCCAGTTCGGTACTGATCTCGCGGGACGCGGGCGAGTCCGCCGACGCCGTACTCCAACAGGCCGCCGAGCTCGCCCAGGGCCTGCCGCTCACCCGGACCACGGTGAACGCGCGCCAGATGGCGGCGATGCAGGAGCTGTTCCGCGGCCGGACCGCCGAGGCGATCACCGCGATCACCGCGCTTGCCGACGAGGTCCGCGAACACGGTGCGATGCGCTGGCTGGCGTCCGTACTGATCTCCGCGACCGCGATCCACGAACGCAGCGGCCGTGGCGCCGAGGCGCTGGCCGCCGGGCACGAGTGCTACCAGCTGATGCAGGACATCGGCGACGAGTCCGAGGTCGGCCTGGTGATTGCGAGCCGGGCCGAGTGGGTCGGCGGGTCCGCGTCGATGGCGCGACAGCTCGCGGAGGCCGCACTGGAAGGCGTTCGGCTGGTCGGGAACGACGAGTGGACCGGTCCGGCGCTGGCCGCGATCGGGATGATCGGCGTACTGACCGGCGACCCGCAGCGGGCGGTCGAGGCGTTCGACGCGATCGCGGAGTCGGGCGAGGCGGCGATGCCGTTCGACCCGGCGGTGATCCCGTGGCACGCGGACTACGCCGAGGCCCTGGTCGCCGCGGGCCGGCTGGACGACGCGGCCGCGCTGATCGCCGAGATCCGGGCCCGCGCGGAGAATCTGGACCGCGTGGTGGTGAAGCTCGGGCTGGACCGCGCCGAGGCGCTGCTGATCGCGAAGCAGGGCGACCCGGCGGCCGCGCTGGAGCTGCTGGAGAAGTCGATCGGTACGGCGGGGGACCGGGTCTACCCGCTCGACCTGGCGCGTGGCGAGCTGACCCGCGGCCGGATCGCCCGGCAGGCGCGGCGGCGTTCGGTCGCCCGGACCGCGTTCCTGGACGCTATCGAGCAGTTCGAGTCGTACGGCGCACCCGCCTGGCGGGAGGTCGCGGAGACCGAGCTCGCCCGCCTCGACGTACCGAGCCGGAGCCGGCAGCCGTCGGAACTGACCGACAACGAACAGCAGATCGTCTCGATGGTCCGCGACGGCTCCACCAACCGCGAGATTGCCGCCGCGCTGTACCTGTCGGTGAAAGCGGTCGAGTCGCAGCTGACCCGCCTGTACCGGCGCTTCGGCGTCGCGAACCGGACCCAGCTGCTCCGGATGGTGGACCGGCCTGGTCACAATGGCTGAGTGAAGCTCGAACGCAAGCACGCTCTTGTCCTGCTCGGTATCGCCGCCTGGAACGTGATCACGTACGCACGGTTCATCAAGGCGCTGATGGACACCGAGGGGCGCCCGACCGGGTACTACGTGGCGCACACGATCCTGATCATCGTGAACTTCCTGATCGCGGCGCTGCTCGGCACCTGGGGTGTGCGCGCGTACAAGGCCGCTAAGGAGCCACAAAACTCTTCGGTGTGACCCCGAGCACCTTCTTGAAGTGCCGGTTGAGGTGGGACTGGTCGTAGAAACCGGCCAACGTGGCCACCTCGGCTGTTGGCCGGCCGTCCAGTAGGTACCGCCGAGCGAGGTCGACCCGCCGCCCGGTCAGATACCGATGCGGCGGCATCCCGAACTCCCGGCTGAACGCCCGTACGAGATGCACCGGATGCGCATGCACGACCTGCGCGGCCTCCTCCAACGTGATCCCCTCAGCCACGTTCGCATCCAGCAACTCCCGCAACTGCCCAGCCACCCCAGCATCCCGCCGCCGGCCTGCTTCGCCGACCTGCCGGGTGAGGTGCTGCCGGAGCCTCTCCTCGATGAACAGCAAACGGCTCTGGGCCTCCAGATCCTCCCGTCCGTCCCGGAGCACTCGATGCAACTGGTGGATCCGGTGCCGCAGGAGCGGGTCGACGTACTCGGGCTGATCCACAGCCGCCCCGATCAACCCGACGTCCAGCCGATCCGGCGCGAGATACAACACCCGCTTCCGAAACCCGCCAGGAAGCACAGACCGCCCGTCGTGCGGCACATGTGGCGGCAACAACGACACCTGCGCCTGCGCCAGCCCGTGCTCGTGCCGATCCAGGTCGTACCGAACCGCCCCCTCGTCCACGATCAGCACAGTCCACGCATCATGCGTGTGACTCGGGTACGCATGCGAAGGGAAATGGGCGTGCAACACCTCGACGACCCCGGTCACGCCGGGCCGCCACGCCCGTACCTCGGCGCCGCCGCTCATAACTCAGAACATACGCTCTGGGTGTGAAGGTCTATGTGAGTGCGGACATGGAAGGCGTCACCGGGGTCGTCGACGCGGAGGACGTGCAGCCGCCGGGGCGCGACTACGAGCGCAGCCGGGTACTGATGACCGAGGACGTCAACGCCGCCGTCCGCGGCGCGTACGCGGCCGGCGCCACCGGCGTACTCGTCAACGACGCCCACGGCCCGATGCGGAACCTGCTGCCCGACCTCCTCGACCCACGCGCCCGCCTGATCAAGGGCCGCCCGAAGCCGATGGGCATGATCGAGGGCCTGACGCCCGAGTACGACGCCGCGCTGTGCATCGGCTACCACTCGCGCGCCGGCGTCCTCGGCGTACTGAGCCACAGCTTCATGGGCCACGAGATCGAGGACATCTGGCTCGACGACCAACTCACCGGCGAAATCGGCCTCTTCCACGCCACCGCCGCCGCGTACGGCGTACCCGTCGCCGTCCTCACCGGCGACGACACAGCCTGCGACGAACTGAAGTCCTGGGACCCAACCGTCTCCACCGTCCCGGTCAAGTTCGCCAAAGACCGCTTCGCCGCCGAACTGGTCCCGGTCGACCAGGCCCGAGCCGCCATCGAATCCACCACCACCGCAGCCCTGGCCAACCTCACACCACCAACCCAACCTCGAACCTCACAAACCCTCTCCGTCCGCTGGCAATCCGCCTCCGTCCCTTCCCACCTCACAGCAATCCCGGGAGTAACCCGCCGCGACGACCGCACCGTCACCGGCGACATGCTCCACCTCTACCGCCTGTTCAACCTCTTCCTCCGAGTCTGCACAGCAGTCACCTCGAACCCGCCTTACTGTTAAAAACGTACAAGCCCGACGCGCCTCCGAACCGGCAGTCTTCAACTTGTGGATAAGTTCGATACGAAGATTGCTGTGTTGTTGCGGGATGATCTGGCTGTTTGGCAGCGGTTGAATGTGACCGCGTTTCTCGTGAGTGGGATTGCCGGTACGCATCCTGAGGTGGTCGGCGAGCCGTACGAGGATGCGGACGGGGTGCAGTACTTGCCGATGTTTCGGCAGCCGGTGATGGTGTTCGAGGGGGCGAAGGAGTTCATGGTGGTGGCGCACGAGCGGGCGCTGTCGCGGGGGATCGAGCATTCGGTGTTCACTCAGGATTTGTTTGCTACTGGCAACGACCGCGACAACCGGGCCGCGGTGAAGGCGGTTCCGACGGCGGAGCTCGATCTGGTGGGGATCGCCTTCTACGGGCCGAAGAACGCCGTCGACAAGACGCTCAAGGGCGCCGCCAAGCACCACTGAGCAGGTAGCGCTCAGGAGCGAACGGCCGCAGTTCGGGCGATCGGACGTCGTCCAGTACGAGCGGTACGACGTGCCGCGCGGTGCCCGGTGCCAGCGTCAGACCGAGCATGCCGTGGCCAGTGGCGACGTACAGCCCCGGCCTGTCAGGGATAGCGCCGATCAGCGGCAGGCTATCGGGTGTCGCCGGCCGCATCCCGGCGAACGTCGCCGTGGACGGGCCCGGCCGCCAGTCGGCGAAGTACGGCGTCGTGCGGTCGAGGACGGCGGCGAGCCGGCGTTCGGCGATCGGGCCGCCGGAGCGGCCGAGGTCGAGCCGGGCCGCGACCCGGACGCCGTCCGCGAACGGCGTCACCGCGATACTCGGCTCGACCAGCTTCACCGCCACCCGCGGCGCCAGCCCCGTGCCCGGAGTGGTGATGCTGTACCCGGTTGCCGCCAGCAACGGAATTCGTACGCCGAGCACCGCCAGCAACTCGGTCGTCCACGCCCCGGCCGCCACCAGCAACCGGTCCGCGCTGAACTGTCCGACGCTCGTCTCCACGTCCCATCCCGGCCGCAGCCGGCTGACCGTCGCGGTGACCAGCCGCCCGCCCGCGACAACGAACTGTTCCTGCAAAGCACGCAATACCTGCTCGGGCCGTACCTGCACCTCGTCGACCGCATGCACCGCGCCGGACACCGCCGGACCCAACGCCGGTTCGCGCGAGCGGGCCTCCGCACCGTCGAGAATGTCGTACCCGCCCTTGTACCCCGCGGCCGTCGTTGCCTCGGCCAACAAAGCGACCTCGTCCAACCCGGCCTGCGTGACGGCAGTCATCAACAGCCCGGTCTGTCGCAGCTCCAGATCGGCCCGGTCCTGCAGCCGCGCGAAGTCGTCGATGCACCCGGCGCCCAGATCGAGTACGGCCCGCAGCCCGGCGGCGTACCGCTGGGCCGAACCGCTGCGGACGAACCCGACGATCCACCGCAACAACGTCGACGTCAGCCGCGGCGCGACACTGAACGGCGCCTCCCGGTGCAGCGCCTGCCGGGCCGAGTGCAGCAGTACACCCGGCCCGGACAACGGCGCCGACAACGCCGGCACCACCCAACCCGCAGCCGCGGGCGAGGCGAACCCGGCCTGGGGGCCGGCGTCCAGCACGGTGACGTCGGCCCCCGCCTCCGCGAGCCCGACCGCCGACCACAGGCCGATCACCCCGCCGCCGATCACGATGACGCGCATCCGCTACTGCCCCGCCGCGTAGGAGGCCAGGAACGTCCGGGTCCGCAGCTCCTGCGGCTTGCCCAGTACGTCGGCCGGTACGCCCTGCTCGACGATCCGCCCGCCGTCGACGAACACCACCCAGTCCGCCACGTCGCGCGCGAACGGCAGCTCGTGCGTCACCAGCACCATCGTCATCCCGTCCTCGGCCAGCTCGCGCATCACCCGCAGGACCTCGGCCGTCGACTCGGGGTCGAGCGACGACGTCGGCTCGTCGAAGAGCAGTACGGAAGGCTTCAACGCCAGCGCCCGCGCGATCGCGACCCGCTGCTGCTCGCCGCCCGACATCTGTTCCGGGTACGCGAGCGCGCGATGCCCGAGCCCGACCCGACGCAACAACGCGACAGACTTCTCCAGCGCATCCTTCTCCGGCACACCGGCACGCAACTGCGCGAGCATCACGTTTTCGACCGCGGTCAGATGCGGGAACAGGTTGAACTTCTGGAACACCATGCCTACCGACTGCCGCAACCGCGCGAGATCCCGGCACTGTACGGAAGACCCGCTGAAGATCGCCTCGCCGGCCACCTCCAGCAGCCCCTGGTCCGGTTGCTCGAGCAGGTTGAGGCAGCGCAACAGCGTGGTCTTGCCGCCGCCGCTCTGGCCGATGATCGCGACGATCTTCCGGTGCCGTACGGTCAGGCTCACGCCGTCCAGCACCAGCCGGCCGTCGAACGACTTGTTCAGGTTCTCGATCCTGACCACCACGTCGGTCAGTGCCCGGACATTCATGCCTGGATCCCTTCCAGCAGGGAGCGCGCGGCCTTCAGCCGGCGGCGGCGCTTCGGGGTCAGCGGGACACCCGCGCGGATCTTCCGTTCCAGCCAGAGCAACCCCTGGGACAGCGGGTAGCAGAGCACGAAGTAGATCGCCGCGATCACCAGGTACACCTCCAGCGCGCGGAACGTCGCCGACGTGATCAGCCGGCCCTCGGACATCAGCTCGGCCGCCGAGATCGTCACCAGCAGCGACGTCGACTTGAGCAGGTCGACGAGCATCGTGTTCGTCCCCGGCAGCGCGGACCGCAACGCCTGCGGGAACACGACGTACGCGAAGGTACTGACCCTGCCGAGGCCGAGTGCCTCCGACGCTTCCTGCTGCCCGCCGTGCACGCCGGAGATCGCTGCCCGGAAGATTTCCGACAGGTACGCCGCGTAGAACACGATCAGGCTCACGCAGCCGGCGCTGAACACGTCCAGCCGTACGCCGGCCGAGGCGAGTCCGAAGTACGTGACGAAGATGATCGCGAGCAGCGGGATGTTCTTGAACACCTCGGTGTAGATCGCTGCCGGGATCCGCAGCGCGCGGTGCCTGCTGACCCGGAGCAGTGCGAGCGCGAGGCCGAGTACTGCCGCGCCGGCGAAGCTGGCGATCGTGTACAGGACGGTGCGTTCCAGACCGTCCAGCAGTGCGGGGGCGTAGTCACCCCAGGGGACCTTGAACATCGCGTCCTCCTCAGATGCTCGGCGGTTGCCAGTCGGCCGGCCGGTCGACGCCCTGCCGGGTCTTCGCGATCTCCGGCGCGGGCTTGAGGAACTGGTTCGGGTCGCCGCCGTACTTCTGGATCAGCTTGGTCAGCTCGCCGTTCTGGTACATCTCGCGGATCTGCTCCGAGATCGCCTTCTCCAGCGCCGTCGCCTGCTTCGGCAGGTAGAACGCGGTCATGTACGGCTGGAAGTACTGGTACGCCGGGTGCGCCTTCAGGTCGGCGGCCGACGGCGGCGTCAGGTACTGCGTCTCGACCTTGAGCTCCGGGCGCTGCTTCTGCGCGGCGAGCACCAGCAGCGGATCCAGGAAGCCGACGTTGATCCGGCCCGCGCCGAGGTCGTCGAATACGCCGTTGCCGTCCGGGTACGCGTGCAGCTTCGCGCCCGGGACCGCCTGGATCGACTTCACCCAGACGTACCCCTCGACGGTACCGAGATCCTTGCCCTGCAGGTCCTGCACGGTCTGGTAGTGCTCGCCCTGGCGGACCGCCATCGCAGGTGGGGAGTAGTACGGCGGATCCGTGAACAGGCCGGCCTTCTGCCGCTCCGCGGTCCAGGCCACGCCGCCGATGGTGATGTCGACGCGGCGCGACTGGACGCTCGCGAGCATGCCGGCGAAGTCGGTCACCTCCGGCTTCACCTTCAGCCCGAGCTTCCCGGCGATCTCGTTCAGGATGTCGGCGTCCAGGCCGGTCAGCTTGTCGCCGACCATCGAGGTGTACGGCGCGTACGGCTCGATCGCGACCTTGAGGACACCCGGCTCGATCGTGCCGAGCGCGGCGGCCGCATCCGAGACCTGTGATTTGGTGCCGCCGCAGGCGGTCAGCGAGCCACTCGCGAGCGCGACGGCGGTGAACAACGCGGCGATGAATCTTCTCGACATGACGTGCCTCTCTGTGGCCTCACCCCGATCTTCTTTCCAGGCTAGGGAGGCGGTACGGCGGCGTCATTGGACGAGTTGTCCATGATTCATTCAGGTTTACGGCGTCTCGTCGTACGCTTCGTCCAAGATGCTTTCCGGTCCGTTGGCGCAGCAGATCGCCCGGGACACCTCCGAGGTGATCGGGTACAACGTGCTGATCACCGACGACCGGGGGATCGTGATCGGGAGTGGGGATCCGGCCCGGGTCGGGTCGTTCCACGAGGCTTCCGTCGAGGTGCTGGCGTCGCAGGAGGCGGCGTGGCACACGGCCGCGGAGGCGGCGCGGCTGCGCGGGGTGAAGCCGGGGATGACGCTGCCGATCGTGATCGACGGCGAGGCGGTCGGTACGGTCGGGATCACCGGGTCGCCGCGGCAGGTGCGGCGGTTCGGGCTCGTCGTCCGGCGGCAGACGGAGATCCTGCTGCAGGAGTCGGTCGAGCTGCGGTCGCGGCTGCTGCGGGAGCGGGCGCTGGAGGAGCTGGTGCGCGACATCGGGTCGTTCGACGCCGACGTCGTCGATCCGGCGTTCCTGGTGGCGCGTGCCAAGGAACTCGGCTTCGACCTGACGGTTCCGCGGACGGTCCTGATCGTCGAGGTCGACGAGCCCCTCGAGCAGGCGGACGTAGTAGCCGTACGCCCAGAACTCCTCCGCACCCTCCGCCAGAGGTTCGGTCCAGCAGACCTCGTAGCGGCGGTGACCGGCGGCCGATTCGCAGTCCTCCCCACGCTGAAGCGCGCGGGTCGGCGGGGGCTGGGGGAGATGGGGGTGGCTGCTGTGGCTGAGCAGCATGGGTTCGCTGCGCGGGTGGGGGTTGGTGGGGTTGCTCGGGGGATTGTGGGGTTGGGGGAGGCGTACGGGGATGCGCTGGACGCGTTGCGGTTGGGGAAGGAGTGCGTGCGGGGCGGAGCGACGTACCTGATCGACGAGTTGCGGAGTTATCAGGTGCTGGCGGCGGTCGGGCCGCGGGCTCGGGGGCGGTTGGTGAACCTGGTGGCGGGGGAGCTGGCGCAGCACTCGGACTGGGACGAGCTCAGGGAGACGCTGATCGCCTGGTGCGAGTCAGGCTTCAACCTCGTACGTACGGCGGATGCCATGCACATCCACCGGAACACGCTCATCTACCGCCTGGAGAAGGTCGAGCGCCTGACCGGCCGGCCGTGGCGCGACCACCGCGCCACCCTCACCCTCTACCTCGCCTGCCTCGCGTCCCGGCTGACCTAGCGCGGCGCGAACTTCGACCAGGTGTTGCCCTGGTCGGTGCTCAGTACGACCTCCGTCGTCCGCCGCCGGGGGATCTCGAAGCCGTACATCAGGTGCGAGTCGCCCTCGAGTTCGGCCAGGTCACCGGGGTAGCCGCCGTGCAGCTGTGCCGTCCCGTCCTGGAGCCGGTACAGCCGCGGCCGGGCGCCGGCCGGACCACCGAGCATCAGCGCCGTACCGTCGTCGAGCGCCAGCGGTGCCGCGTTGAGGCTAGGCGGCGGGTTCTGTACGGTCTTCCAGTTCGCGCCGCGGTCGGTCGACATCTCCATCTTCGCCACGGTCTGCCCGGTGTCGGTGACCGTGACCTGCGTGGTGACGAGCGTCTTGCCGTCGGGGCTGACCGCGAGCCGGCCGAGCTGGTTGTGGGTGTCGAGCGAGCGCGCGCCCCACGTCTTCCCGCCGTCGTCGGTCCAGACGATGTCGGTCCGGCCGATCCCGCTGAGCATCCAGCACCGCCCGGTCCCGTCGCACACCGGCGACCGGGTGCCGCGGCCCTGGAGCATCCGGACCGTCGACTCCTCCGGGTCCACCACCACGATCCGCCCCGGCACGATCTGGTCGGTGAGCACCTCGTCCTTGCCGAACGTCGTGGTCGGCAGCCGGTACCGGAGCTTGGTCAGCAGCGGCCCGTCGTACGTCAGCCGGTACATCATCGTCGCGCCGCCCTCGAGCGTGCCCTCCGGCGGCGGGGCGACCGCGATCGCCTCCGTACCGGACCGGATCGTCGCGTACGGCACCGGCCACTCCGGGGACGTCGCGCGGGCGCCGTCCCGGTCGATCACGGCGGCGTACTTGCAGATCGGGCCGCTGGTGCAGTCCGACCAGCCGGCCGCCCAGCGGTTCCGGGTGACCATCGTGATCGACAGCACCTGGGCGCGCTTCGAGGTCACCACGGTGGTCCCGGGAGCGCCGGCCGCGGCCGGTTCGATCACCAGCGGTTTGTCGGCGGCCGCCTCGGGCGTGGACAGGTGCAGGACGGCGAGCACGATCGACGTCAGCGCCGCGAGAACACCGACGACCAGGAGCGGCGGCATGCTCCGCGGGAGGCCGCAGCGCTCCAGCACCGCCACCAGGCGACGGTAGAAGCGGTCGGACAATTCGCGCAGGCGTGGCTCCACTGTCACCCCCCAAGGGCAGAGATCTCCCCCGCAAGGCAGGGTCAGGTCGGCGGGAGAATCTTACAGTGGCGCGGGGAGCACGCTCACACCCGGCGGAAAATGAGCGCTCGTTTGACTTCCTGGATCGCTTTGGTGACCTCGATGCCGCGCGGGCAGGCGTCGGTGCAGTTGAAGGTGGTCCGGCAGCGCCAGACACCTTCCTTGTCGTTCAGGATCTCCAGCCGCTGCTCGGTGCCCTCGTCACGGCTGTCGAAGATGAACCGGTGCGCGCCGACGATCGCCTGCGGGCCGAAGTACTGCCCGTCGGACCAGAACACCGGGCAGGACGTCGTACACGCCGCGCACAGGATGCACTTGGTGGTGTCGTCGAAGCGGTCCCGGTCGGCCTGCGACTGGATCCGCTCCCGGGTCGGCTCGTGACCGCTGGTGACCAGGAACGGCATCACCGAGCGGTACGCCTCGAAGAACGGGTCCATGTCGACGACCAGGTCCTTGAGCACCGCGAGCCCCTTGATCGGCTCGACGGTGATCTCCTTGTCCGGGTTCAGGTCCTTGATCAGCGTCTTGCAGGCGAGCCGGTTGCGGCCGTTGATCCGCATCGCGTCCGAACCGCAGACACCGTGCGCGCAGGACCGCCGGAACGTCAGCGTGCCGTCCTGCTCCCACTTGATCTTGTGCAGCGCGTCCAGCACCCGGTCGGTCGGCTCGAGCGTGACCGAGTACGTCTTCCACTCGGCTTCGTCGACGACCTCGGGGTTGTACCGCAGGATCTTGACCTTGACGTCCATCAGTACTTGCGCTCCATCGGCTTGTAACGGGTCTGGACGACCGGTTTGTAGTCGAGCCTGATCGACTCGTTGCCGTCGGCATCGACCTCGCGGTACGCCATCGTGTGCCGCATGAAGTTCACGTCGTCGCGCTTGTCGTAGTCCTCGCGGAAGTGGCCGCCGCGCGACTCCTTGCGGGCCAGCGCGCCCTCGACCAGCACCTCGGCGAGGTCGAGCAGGAACCCGAGCTCGACCGCCTCGAGCAGGTCGGTGTTGAACCGCTTGCCTTTGTCCTGCACCGCGACGTCCGCGTAGCGCTTCTTCAGCGCGGCGAGGTCGATCTGGGCCTGCTTCAGCGAGCCCTCGGTCCGGTACACCTGGGCGTTCAGGTCCATCGTGGCCTGCAGGTCGGACCGGATCGCGGCGATCCGTTCCTGGCCGGTCGAGTTCCGCAGCCCCTCGACGAGGTCGACGACGTATGCAGACGGGTTGTCGGGCAGTTCCTCGAACGACGCGGTCTCGGCGTACTCCGCCGCCGCGATCCCGGCCCGCCGGCCGAACACGTTGATGTCCAGCAGCGAGTTCGTCCCCAGCCGGTTCGCACCGTGCACGGAGACGCAGGCGACCTCACCCGCGGCGTACAGGCCCGGGATCACGTCGTCGTTGTTGGCCAGTGCCTCACCGCGAATGTTGGTCGGGATGCCGCCCATCGCGTAGTGCGCGGTCGGGAACACCGGGATCTGCTCGGTGTACGGCTCCACGCCCAGGTAGGTGCGCGCGAACTCGGTGATGTCCGGCAGCTTCGCGTCGATGTGAGCGGGCTCCAGGTGGGTCAGGTCGAGCATCACGTACGCGCCGTCCGGACCGCAGCCGCGGCCCTCGCGGACCTCGTTCGCCATCGCCCGGGCGACCATGTCCCGCGGTGCCAGGTCCTTCACGGTCGGCGCGTACCGCTCCATGAAGCGCTCGTTGTCCTTGTTCCGCAGGATGCCGCCCTCACCGCGGGCCGCCTCCGACAGCAGGACACCGAGACCCGCCAGGCCGGTCGGGTGGAACTGGAAGAACTCCATGTCCTCGAGCGGCAGGCCTTTGCGCCAGACGATGCCCATGCCGTCACCGGTCAGGGTGTGCGCGTTGGACGTGGTCCGGAACACCTTGCCGAAACCGCCGGACGCGAAGATCACGGACTTGGCGGAGAACACATGCAGCTCGCCGGTGGCCAGCTCGTACGCGACGACCCCGCTCGCCTTGCCGTCGGTCATCAGCAGGTCGAGGACGTAGTACTCGTTGAAGAACTCGACGTTCTGCTTGATGCACTGCTGGTACAGCGTCTGCAGGATCATGTGACCGGTACGGTCGGCCGCGAAGCAGGAGCGCCGTACGACAGCCTCGCCGTGGTTGCGGGTGTGCCCGCCGAAGAACCGCTGGTCGATCTTGCCCTCGGCCGTCCGGTTGAACGGCAGGCCCATCTTCTCCAGGTCGAGTACCGCGTCGACGGCCTCCTTGCACATCACCTCGGCCGCGTCCTGGTCGACCAGGAAGTCACCACCCTTGACCGTGTCGAAGGTGTGCCACTCCCAGTTGTCCTCCTCGACGTTCGCCAGCGCGGCACACATGCCGCCCTGGGCCGCGCCGGTGTGGGACCGGGTCGGGTAGAGCTTGGTGAGTACGGCGGTCCGGGTCCGCTTGCTCGACTCGAGGGCCGCGCGCATCCCGGCGCCACCCGCGCCGACGATGATGACGTCGTACTGGTGCTGCTGCATCAAGATCCTTTATTTGCAGACCGACAACGTGGAGTTGGGGTCGAGGCAGGGGTCGAAGGTGAAGATCACCAGGGTGCCGAGGACCACGACCACGATCGCGGCCGTGATCAGCAGGGCCTTGAGCCAGAACCGGGTCTGGTCCTTCTCGGCGTAGTCGTTGATGATCGTGCGCAGGCCGTTCGTGCCGTGCAGCATCGCCAGCCACAACATCAGCAGGTCCCAGACCTGCCAGAGCGGGTTGGCCCACTTGCCGGCCACGAACCCGAAGTCCAGCGCGGTGATCCCGCCGCCGAGCATCAGGTTCACGAACAGGTGCCCGAGCACCAGGATCACCAGGGCGAGCCCGGACAGCCGCATGAACAGCCAGCTGTAGAGCTCGAAGTTGGTCCGCCCGAGGCGGCCGGAGCTGCGGGGTGCCGCGATGTCGGTCATCTCAGCCTCCGAACACGTGGCTCAGGTGCCGGATGACGAACGGCACGAACAGCACCACCCAGAGCACCAGCACGCCGATCATCAGCTGCCGCTGGTAACGCGGGCCCTTGGCCCAGAAGTCCACCAGGATCAGCCGGATGCCGTTGAACGCGTGGAACAGGATCGCGGCCACCAGGCCGACCTCGAGCAGGCCGACGAACGGGTTCTTGTAGGTGCCGATGACCTCGTTGTAGGCCTGCGGCGAGACCCGGACCAGCGCGGTGTCCAGCACGTGCACCAGCAGGAAGAAGAAGATCCCGACACCGGTGATCCGGTGCGCGACCCATGACCACATGCCCTCCCGGCCGCGGTAGAGCGTGCCGGCTGGTTTGCTGGGCAAACCCGTCCTCCGATCGGACCCGAGAACCTGGCGAAATCCAGGTCGGTTCGATGCTAGTCCCGGTGCAACGGCCGAAATGTCCTGCCCGGTGTGAGATCCGTCGCGTCGGTGGCCCACCGCGATGCCCGGCGAGTGGCCCTCGACGGCAGGCTTGACTTCAACTTCACTTGAGTTCATTGACTTCCTGGCATGGCTGATGAGGGGAACAACACGGTGAGTTTCTGGATCTGTGCGACCTGTGCGGTGGAACACTCCGAGCAGGTCGAGGTGTGCGCGATCTGCGCCGACGAGCGGCAGTGGGTGCCGGCCGACGGGCAGCAGTGGACGACGCTCGACGAACTGGCCGGTACGGAGGTGACGATCGACGAGGTGGAGCCGGGCCTGTACGGGATGCGTTCCAAGCCGCCGGTGGGGATCGGGCAGCAGTCGATGCTGTTGACAACGACCGACGGCAACCTGCTCTGGGACCCGATCGGCTACCTGGACGACGATGCCGTCGGCCGGGTCCGCGAACTCGGCGAGGTGGTCGCGATCATCGCCAGCCACCCGCACATGTACGGCGTCCAGGTCGAGTGGAGCCACCGCCTCGGCGACGTGCCGGTGTACGTCGCGGAGGCCGACAAGGAGTGGGTGGCCCGCCAGGACCCGGTGATCCGCACCTGGTCCGGCGAACTCAAGCCGCTACCCGGCGTGACCGTCCTACAACCCGGCGGTCACTTCCCCGGCAGCGCGGTGGTGCACTGGGCGAACGGTGCCGACGGCAAGGGTGTGATCCTGTCCGGCGACACGATCTTCGCCAACCCCGACCGCACCTCGGTCAGCTTCATGCGCAGCTACCCGAACCGCATCCCGCTCTCCGGCGCGGTCGTCGACCGGGTGGCCCGCTCCCTCGACCCCTTCGCCTACGACCGCCTCTACAACAACTTCGGCGCCTCCATCCCCGTCGACGCCAAGGCCGTAGTGCGCCGCTCCGCCGACCGCCACGCAGCCTGGGTCCGCGGCGACTACGACCACCTGACCTGATTGCCGTACCGAAGAACGGGTAGTGGTGCCGCCACCGGCATGGGTCCACGCTCAGCGTTCGGCGCCGATCGGCGCCTGGACGCGACCACTACCCGTTCTTCGGTACAGCTCAGGCGGCCAGGCGGGACTGGGCCAGGCGGCTGTGCAGGTTGAGCATTCGGTTGACGCAGGTTTGCCAGTTGTAGAGCTCGGCGCGGTGGCGGGCGGCGGCTCGGCGGCCGGGGAGTTGCGAGAGGGCGAGGACGGCGTCGGCCAGGTCCGATGGGTTGGCGGGGGCCCAGCGGCCGCAGGTTTCGTCGACCAGTTCTCGGGCGCCGCCGGTGTTCGCGGTGACTACCGGAGTGCCGGCGGCGAGGGCTTCCAGGACGGCCAGGCCGAAGGTTTCGCCCGGGCAGACGGACAGGGCGAGGTCTGCTTCGGCGAGGTGCTTGGCGAGGGTGCGGCGGCCGTCGACGTAGCCGTGGAAGTGCACCGGTGCATCGCCGGCGATCTCCAGCAGTTCGTCGAGGTGCGGCCCGGTTCCGTAGACGTCCATCCGGAGGTTGACGCCGCGGCGGTGCAGTTCGGCTGCCGTGGCGACCGCGAGGTGCGGGCTCTTCTCCCGGGACAGGCGGCCGGCGTGGACGAGCTTCAGCACGCCGTCGTCAGAAGGCTCGCCCAGCGACGGATGGAACGTGTCGAGGTCGACCCCGAGCGGGATCCGTACCAGCGGGGTGGTCACCTCGTCGAACTCGGCGGCGGCGTACCGCGACGTCACCACGACGGCGTCGTACGTCCGGCCGAGGATCTTGTACAGCGCCGCGACTGTGGCGACCATGTGGAGCTGGCTGTACTTCACGCCGTCCGCGCCCCACCAGGCCTGGCGCAGGTTGGCGCCGCCGAGCATCCGGCCGGGCCGCAGTACGTCGTTGCCGCCGAGCTGACCGGGTCGCGCCGCCCCGAGGGCGAGCATCGCGTCCAGACGTTCGTGGCTGAACAGGACCGTGCCGATGTCGTTGCGGCGGGCCCACCGCGCGACCGGGAGCAGCGTCGACTTGTCGGAGATCTCGACCGTGGTCGGCTGGAACTTCTTCAGGATGTCGATCACGGTCCACGGGTTGGTGATGAGCCGGTACCCACCGCTGACCTTCGGCGCCTTCACCCGGACCACCGTGCCGAGTTCGGTGTCGATCACCACGTCCTTCTCGCCGGGCGTGATCACGATCCGCTCGGCGCCGGCCTCGACGTACCCCTGGCCGACGTGCTCGATCGCGGTCCGCATCCCGCCGGACGTCGGCCCGACGAAGTTCGCCAGCTGCGCGATCCGCAAGCCAGTCATGCGACGCGCCGGACGGCCGCGGCGTCCCGGAGTACCTCGGCGTAGTGGCGGTCGACCAGGTCGTCCACGACGGCGGGCCAGGTGCGGGACTGGACGCGTTCCAGGCCGCTGGCGGCCATCCTCGCGCGGGCCTGGGGGTGGTCCAGCATGACCTTTACCGCATCCCGCAGCGAACCAGGTTTGCCGGGTTCGAACAGCAGGCCGTTCTCGCCCGGGTGGATCAGGTCGAGCGGACCGCCCGCGGCCGGGCCGACGGTGGCGACGCCGGACGCCTGCGCCTCCTGGATGGTCTGGCAGAACGTCTCGTGTTCGCCGGTGTGCACGAAGACGTCCAGCCCGGCGAAGATCTGCGCCAGGTCGGTGCCCCGGCGCATCCCCAGGAAGGTTGCCGTCGGCAACGCGTTCTCCAGCGACGCGCGGTCCGGCCCGTCGCCGACGATCACGATCCGGCAGTCCAGGTCGGTCAGCTCGGCGAGCCGCCGGACCTTCTTCTCCGCCGCCAGCCGGCCGACGTACCCGACGATCGGTTTGCCGTCCGGCGAGATCTCCCGGCGCCACTGCTCGTCCCGGTTCGACGGGTCGAACAGGTCGAGGTTCACGCCGCGGCCCCACCGGTACACCCGCGGTACGCCGCGCTGCACCAGCGCGTCGACGGCCGAGGTCGACGGCGCCAGGGTCCGGTCGGCGCGGGAGTGCGTTCGGCTCACCCAGCGCCAGATGCCGCGGTCCGCGGCCGCGTACCACGGGTACTGGCGGGCGAAGCCGGCGATGTCGGTCTGGAAGATCGCGACCGTCGGCACGCCGAGCTTGCGGGCCGCGCGCAGTCCGTACGCGCCGATGATGAACGGCGACGCGAGGTGTACGAGATCCGGCCGGAAGTCGGCCATCGCGCGCTCGATCGACGGATCCGGCAGGCCGACCGGGTACTCCTTGTAGCCGGGCGTCCGGAAGCTGCGGGCGCGCAGGACCGGTACGTCGCCGTACGTGTCCGGGCCCGGTCCGGGGGCGATGATCAGCAGGTCGTGCCCGCGGGCGCGCAGCCGGTCGGCGACGTGCCGAGCCGTGTTCGCCACGCCATTGATCTGCGGCAGGAAGGTCTCGGCCACCATCACGATTCGCACACTTCGAAGGTTCCTCACCGCTCATGAACCCTGGGCGACACTCTCGTGACAGGGCGTCGATGCCCTGTCGACACCTACAGGGATTTGAAGTGTCCTTCAGGTGTCGACAGGACTTCCCCAGTTACGGGGTAGTGAACAAGTGCGTCATCGACCGGGCGGCGTGTGCCCGAGCACACATCGGGGACGTGCGCTGGTGCATACCAGTGGGGTGGTGGTTCGGAATACCGTGGGGGGATGAGTCATCGCAGCGAGTCGGGGTTCGAGTTCTCGCCGGTGTACGGGCCGCTGGACGGGTTCGACCCGGCGGCGAAGCTCGGGGAGCCGGGGCAGTACCCGTACACCCGGGGCGTGTACCCGACCATGTACACCCAGCGCCCGTGGACGATGCGGCAGTACGCCGGGTTCGGCACCGCGGCCGAGTCGAACCAGCGGTACCACCAGCTGATCGACCACGGCACGATGGGCCTGTCGGTGGCGTTCGACCTGCCGACCCAGATGGGGTACGACTCCGACGCGCCGATCGCACACGGCGAGGTCGGGAAGGTCGGGGTGGCGATCGACTCGATCGACGACATGCGGGTGCTGTTCGACAAGATCCCGCTGGACCAGGTGTCCACCTCGATGACGATCAACGCGCCGGGTTCGGTGCTGCTCCTGCTGTACCAACTGGTCGCCGAGGAGCAGGGCGTGTCCGGCGACAAGCTCACCGGGACGATCCAGAACGACGTACTGAAGGAGTACATCGCCCGCGGCACCTACATCTACCCGCCGAAGGAGTCGCTGCGGCTGATCAGCGACATCTTCGGGTACTGCAAGGCCGAACTGCCGCGCTGGAACACGATCTCGATCTCTGGCTACCACATGGCCGAGGCCGGCGCGACGCCCGCGCAGGAGATCGCCTTCACGCTGGCGAACGGGATCGCGTACGTCCGGGCGGCGATCGACTCCGGCCTCGACGTGGACGAGTTCGCGCCGCGGTTGTCGTTCTTCTTCGTCGCGCGGACGACGCTGCTCGAAGAGGTCGCGAAGTTCCGGGCGGCGCGGCGGATCTGGGCGCGGGTGATGCGGGACGTCTTCGGCGCACGCAACCCCAAGTCGCTGATGCTGCGCTTCCACACCCAGACAGCCGGCGTCCAGCTCACCGCCCAGCAGCCCGAGGTCAACCTCGTCCGGGTCGCCGTCCAGGGCCTCGCCGCTGTCCTCGGCGGCACCCAGTCCCTGCACACGAACTCGTACGACGAAGCGATCGCCCTCCCCACCGAGAAGGCCGCCCGCCTCGCACTCCGTACGCAGCAGGTGCTGGCGTACGAGACCGACGTCACCGCGACGGTCGACCCGTTCGCCGGCTCGTACGTCGTCGAGTCCCTCACCGACGAGGTCGAGGCCGCCGCGGTCGAGTTGATGGACCAGGTCGAGGAGTACGGCGGCGCGGTCGCCGCGATCGAGCAGGGCTTCCAGAAACAGGAGATCGAACGCTCGGCCTACCAGATCGCCCAGCAGATCGACTCCGCCGAACGGGTCGTCGTCGGCATGAACAAGTTCAAGATCGCCGAAGAGGAACCGTACGAACCCCTCCGCGTGGACCCCGCCATCGAAGCCCAGCAGGTGGCCCGCCTCACCGCCCTCCGCGCCACCCGCGACCAGGCCCTGGTGGACGAAACCCTGACCGCCCTCAAAAAAGCCGCCCAAGGCAACGAAAACTGCCTGTACCCCATGAAAGCAGCCCTGAAAGCCCAAGCCACCGTAGGCGAGGTCTGCAACACCCTGAGAGAAGTCTGGGGCACCTACGTCCCCGCCGACACCTTCTGATCAGTCCAGCAGGGCGGTCGAGGCGAGGATCGTAGTGCCTAGGGTGATGGCTTCTTCGGAGGGAGCGAAGCCGGGGGTGTGGAGGTCGGCGGCCGACTCCTGGGTGGGTGGGCGGACGCCGAGGCGGGCCATGGCGCCGGGGACGTGCTCGAGGTACCAGGCGAAGTCCTCGCCGCCGAGGCTCTGGTCGGTCGGGGCGACGGCGCTGGAGCCGAGGGTCTGGTGTACTGCGTTCTGCAGGACGCTGATCGCGGTCGCGTCGTTCATCACCGGAGGTACGCCGTGTGTCACCTCGGTGTCGACCTCGACGCCGTACGGGCGGACGATCTGCGCGGCGAGGTCGGGGATGAGTTCGGCGGCGAGGCGCCAGGCGTTCACGTCGAGGCAGCGCAAGGTACCTTCGGCCTCGCCGCGGGACGGGATCGCGTTGGCGGCCGAGCCGGAGGTGATCCGGCCCCAGACCAGCGACATGCCGGCGCGCGGGTCGACGCGGCGGGACAGGGCGGCGGGCAGCTGGGAGACGAGCGTCGCGAGCGCGTAGACCAGGTCGGCGGTGAGGTGCGGGCGGGACGTGTGGCCGCCCGGTCCGGTGAGGCGTACGAGCAGCCGGTCGGCGGCTGCGGTCAGGGCGCCGACCCGCAGTCCGACCTGGCCTACCTGGAGCCGCGGGTCGCAGTGCAGCCCGTAGATGCGCCGTACGCCGTCCAGGCCGCCCGCCGCGATGACGCCGAGCGCGCCGCCGGGCATGACCTCCTCGGCCGGCTGGAAGATCACCCGGACCCGGCGATCGAGCTGGCCGTCGCGCGCCATCCCGGCGAGCACCAGGGCGGCGCCGAGCAGGGCAGACGTGTGTACGTCGTGACCGCATGCGTGCGCCACGCCGTCGATCGTCGACCGCCACACGGCGTCGACGCCGTCCGGCACCGGCAGCGCGTCGATGTCGGCTCGCAGCGCGACGCAGGTGTCGCCCGAGCCGATGTCGCAGATCAGCCCGGTCCCGGTCGGCAGTACCCGCGGAGACAGTCCCGCCTGCACCAGTTGCTTCTCGAGCAGCTCGGTCGTCCGTACCTCGTGCCACCCGAGCTCGGGGTGCGCGTGCAGGTCACGGCGTACGGCGACCATGTCCTCGCGCACGGCCTCGACCCGCGCGAGAACGTCGGCGACCAGCAACTGATGACTCATCCGGCGATTGTGTCATCCCTTGATCTGAGGCACCGACCACGCACGGTGAAGGCAACCACGGAGCGTGCACACCGTGACCCGGACAGCGCAGCCGGTGACCGTGCCGGAGAAGTTGTCGAAATGTGACGGAAACGCCGGTCACTTTCCGGTATCGAGGCCTGCTCGACGTTCAAAGAAAGACGGGCCGCGCCCTATAGTCTGCGGATGGCACGTGGGGGAAGGCGTGCCGATTTAAGGATTCTGGTCGACGAAGGAGACGTCCGGTGAAGAAGTACGTGCGGGGAACGGCGATCGTGGGCGTACTGACGCTCGCCGTCGCCGCTTGTGGCAGCAAGCCGACCGACAACAGCTCGAGCGGCGGCAGCGCCAACAAGAACTTCAAGGCCTGCATGGTCTCCGACTCTGGGGGCTTCGACGACAAGTCGTTCAACCAGACCTCGTACAAGGGTCTGCAGGACGCCGTCAAGGAGAAGGGCCTCACCGAGGTCAAGGCCGAGTCGAAGTCCGACAACGACTACACGACCAACATGACCGCGATGGTCAGTGCCAAGTGCAACGTCATCGTCGCCGTCGGCTTCAAGCTCGAGGACGCCACCGAGGCCGCCGCCAAGGCGAACCCGGACATCAAGTTCGCGATCGTCGACTCGGCGCCGAAGGCCCCGATCGCCAACCTGAAGCCGCTGCTGTTCAACACCGCGCAGTCCAGCTTCCAGGCCGGCTACCTGGCCGCCGCGATGACCCAGTCCGGCAAGGTCGGTACGTTCGGTGGTCTGCAGATCCCGACCGTGACGATCTTCATGGACGGCTTCGCCCAGGGCGTGCGGTACTACAACACGCAGAAGAGCAAGAACGTCCAGGTGCTCGGCTGGGACGACCAGAAGCAGAAGGGCCTGTTCACGGGCGACTTCGAGGACAAGGCCAAGGGCCAGAACAACGCGCAGAACCTGATCACCCAGGGCGCGGACATCCTGTTCCCGGTGGCCGGCCCGTCGGGTCTGGGCGGTCTGCAGGCGGCCAAGGCCAGCAATGGCAAGGTCAACGCGATCTGGGTCGACACCGACGGCTGCGTGAGCGCCGAGGAGTACTGCTCGAGCCTGCTGAGCAGCGTCGAGAAGGGCATGGACGTGGCCGTGAAGGACGCGGTCGAGTCGGTCGTCGACAACAAGTTCGACAACACCCAGTTCACCGGCACGCTGCAGAACGGCGGTACGGCGATCGCGCCGTTCCACGACTTCGACAGCAAGATCCCGGCGGACGTGAAGTCCGAGCTGGACACGATCAAGGCCGACATCATCAGCGGCAAGATCACCATCGAGTCGAAGGTTCAGCCCAAGGCGTCCTGATCCGCCACGCTGTTGCGTAGTACGGTGCGAGCCAGGTAGGCAGACCCACAAGGTCGGTGCCTGCCTGGCTCGCCGTCTGAAGGGAAGGCTGCGCATGCATCTCGAGCTCTCCGGGCTGACCAAGAGTTTCGGCTCGCTGGTCGCCAACGACCACATCGACCTGGTGATCGAACCGGGCGAGATCCATTGCCTGCTCGGTGAGAACGGGGCCGGCAAGAGCACCTTGATGAACATGCTCTACGGGCTGCTGCAGCCCGACTCGGGCGAGATCGTGATCGACGGCGAGAAGGTCCGGATCACCTCGCCGAGCGACGCGATCCGGCACGGCATCGGCATGGTGCACCAGCACTTCATGCTGGTCCCGGTGTTCACCGTCGCCGAGAACATCATGCTCGGCCGGGAGAACACCCGCGCCGGCGGCGTCCTGGACCGGAAGAAGGCGCACAGCCTGGTCACCGAGCTGTCCGACCGGTACGGGTTCGAGGTCGACCCGGAGGCGCTGGTCGAGGACATCCCGGTCGGCGTCCAGCAGCGGGTGGAGATCATCAAGGCGCTGGCCAACGACGCCAGCGTGCTGATCCTGGACGAGCCGACCGCGGTGCTCACCCCGGCCGAGATCGACGAGCTGATCGGCGTGATGCGCCAGCTCAAGGAGAACGGTACGTCGATCGTCTTCATCACCCACAAGCTCAAAGAGGTCAAGGCGATCGCGGACAAGATCACCGTGATCCGCCGCGGCAAGGTGGTCGGCCAGGCCGAGCCGTCGGAGACCGAGGAGGGGCTGGCCGAGATGATGGTCGGCCGCGCGGTCGACCTGGTGGTGGACAAGGAGCCGGCCCAGCCGAAGGACGCGGTGCTGCGGGTCCAAGGGCTGACGGTGATCGACGAGCGCGGCTTCACCGCCGTCGACGACGTCGACCTGGAGGTCCGGGCCGGCGAGATCCTCGCGGTCGCCGGTGTCCAGGGCAACGGCCAGACCGAACTCGCCGAGGCGCTGCTCGGGCTGACCCCGATCGCGGCCGGGTCGATCAGCCTCGACGGGCAGGACCTGACCGCGAGGTCGACCCGGCACCGGCTCGAGGCCGGCATCGGGTACGTACCGGAGGACCGCGCCCACGACGGCTTCGTCGGCTCGTTCACGGTCGCGGAGAACCTGGTCCTCGACCTGTTCCGGAAGGCGCCGTTCGGCAACGGCCTGGCGCTGCGGACCGACGAGATCGAGAAGAACGCGACCGCCCGGGTGGAGGAGTTCGACATCCGTACCCAGAGCATCGACCTGACCGTGTCGTCGCTGTCCGGCGGCAACCAGCAGAAGGTCGTCCTGGCCCGCGAGTTGTCCCGGCCGCTGAAGCTGCTGGTCGCGTCCCAGCCGACCCGTGGCGTGGACGTCGGCTCGATCGAGTTCCTGCACGGCCGGATCGTGCAGGAGCGCGACCAGGGTACGGCGGTACTGATCGTGTCCACCGAACTCGACGAGATCGCCGCGCTGGCGGACCGGATCGCGGTGATGTACCGGGGCAAGGTGGTCGGCGTCGTACCGGCCGGCACGCCGCGGGACGAACTGGGCCTGATGATGGCCGGCGCCTCGAAGTCCGAGGCGCACGACGAGGCGATCGAACACCCGACCACGTTGGGAACCATCTGATGAGCCCCGAAAACATGAGCACTGAGACCGAAGTGGCGCCGGCTCCCGCGCCCGCGAAACAACCACAGCGCTCCGGGCTCCCGTCCTGGGCCGTCCAGGGCCTGGTCTCGCTGAGCGCGATCCTGCTGGCGCTGGTGGTCGGGGCGATCCTGATCATCGTCGGCGACGACCAGGTGCAGAAGGCGGTCGGGTACTTCGGCGCCGCGCCGGGTGACACCTTCTCCGCCGCCGTGAACGCGGTCGGCGAGGCGTACAAGGCGCTCGCGGTCGGCGCGTTCGGCGGCATCACGCCGATCTCGGAGTCGTTGACCCAGGCAACGCCACTGATCTGCGGCGGGCTCGCGGTGTCGCTGGCGTTCCGGACCGGGTTGTTCAACATCGGCGCCCAGGGCCAGCTGATCGCCGGCGCGATCCTGGCCGGGTACGTCGGGTTCGCCTGGCACCTGCCGCCGGTCCTGCATCTGATCGTGGCACTGGCCGCCGGCCTGCTCGGCGGCGCGATCTGGGGCGGCGTGGTCGGTCTGCTGAAGGCGCGGACCGGGGCGCACGAGGTGATCGTGACGATCATGCTGAACTACGTCGCGCTCTACTTGCTGTCCTGGCTGCTGACCACGTCGGCGTTCCGGCGGCCCGGGCGTACCGACCCGATCTCGCCGATCGTCGACAAGAACGCGCAGTTCCCGAAGTTCGGCGACACCCGCCTGCACCTCGGGTTCCTGTTCGCGCTGGTGGCCGCGGTGTTCGTCTGGTGGCTGCTGAACCGGTCGACGATCGGGTTCGAGCTGCGTGCCGTCGGCGCGAACGCGGACGCGTCCCGGACGGCCGGCATGTCGGTGGGCAAGGCATACGTGATCGCGATGGTCGTCGCGGGTGCGCTCGCCGGTCTGGCCGGTACGCAGCAGGTGCTCGGTACCGACCTACCGCTGACCGACGGGGTCGCGGCCTCGGTCGGGTTCGACGCGATCACGGTCGCGCTGCTCGGTCGCGGTACGCCGCTCGGCACCGTACTGGCCGGCCTGCTCTTCGGCGCGCTGAATGCGGGCGGTCTGCAGATGCAGCTGATCACCCAGACGCCGTTGACCCTGACCACTGTCCTGCAGGCCGTGATCGTGCTGTTCGTCGCGGCCCCGGCACTGGTGCGCTCGGTCTTCCGGTTCCTGCCGAAGGAACGCGGCGCCGGCGCGGTCCTCGCGAAAGGGTGGAACGGATGAGCGAGACAACTCCGGACGCGGTTCCGGCCGCGGCGCCGAAGCCGCAGGTCATCGAGGGGCCGGCGGAGCGGACGCGGCGGTTGCGCGTCGGTGGCGTGATGGTCGTGTTCGCGCTGATCGGGCTCGGGCTGGCGATCTTCACCAAGTCCGGCAAGGCGACGTTCCAGCTGGTCAGCGGCGACCTGCAGCACAACCTGCTCGGGCTGCCCGCGCAGCCGGTCGGGCTGTTCCTCGGGATCGTCGGTCTGGCGGCAGCGGTCGCGTACGTCGTCCCGTCGGTGCGCCGGCTGGTCCCGCGGCGGTACGCGGGCTGGCTGGCCGCCGGGCTCGGGATCTGCTTCATCGGCGCGTTCCTGTGCTGGGCGTCGGCGGGCAAGACGTTCCCGCTGGCCAACCAGTTCCAGGGCACGCTGAGCTTCGCGACCCCGCTGATCCTCGGCGCGCTGGCCGGTGTGATGTGCGAGCGGGCCGGCGTCATCAACATCGCGATCGAGGGCCAGTTCCTGGTCGGTGCGTTCACCGCGGCGATCGTGTCGAGTACGACGCACAGCGGGGCCGCGGCGCTGATCGCGGCGGCCGCGAGCGGTGTCGTGATGGCCGCGCTGCTGGCGGTGTTCTCGATCAAGTACCTGGTCAACCAGGTCGTCCTCGGTGTCGTACTCGTGGTGTTCGCGACCGGGATCACCGGCTTCCTCTTCGACCAGTTCATGCAGCCGAAGGCGGACAAGCTGAACAATCCGGCGGTGCTGTCGGCGATCAAGATCCCCGGTCTCGGCGACATCCCGTTCATCGGGCCGATCCTGTTCCGGCAGACGATCCTCGTCTATCTGATGTACCTCGCGGTCGCGGTGGTCACGTTCGTGCTGTTCCAGACCCGGTGGGGCCTGCGGATCCGCGCGGTCGGCGAACACCCGAAGGCGGCCGACACGGTCGGTATCAGGGTCAAGCGGATCCGGTACTCCGCGGTGCTCACGGCCGGCATCCTCGCCGGTCTCGGTGGTGCGTTCTTCACGGTCGGGTACGCGGGTTCGTTCAGCAAGGAGATGACCGCCGGCAACGGCTTCATCGCCCTGGCCGCGCTGATCATGGGCCGCTGGCACCCGATCGGGGCAACCGTCGCCGCGCTGTTCTTCGGCTTCGCGACCCAGTTGCAGTCGCAGCTCCAGATCATCCAGACCCCGATCCCGGGCCAACTCCTGCTGATGGCCCCCTACCTCGCCACGATCATCGCGGTAGCCGGCCTGGTAGGCCGAGTAAGAGCCCCCAAGGCCGACGGTGAACCCTACGTCACCGAATGAGGTCGACTGGGCCGCGCTCCGAGCGGTCGCGGTGGACGTGATGCATCGGGCGTACGCGCCGTACTCCGGGTTTGCTGTGGGGGCGGCGGCGTATGTTGACGATGGGCGGGTTGTTGCTGGGTGCAACGTGGAGAATGCTTCGTACGGGTTGACGTTGTGTGCGGAGTGTGGGCTGGTGTCGGAGTTGCACCGGACCGGTGGTGGGCGGCTGGTGGCGTTCACGTGTGTGGATCGGCACGGGCATCTGTTGACGCCGTGTGGGCGATGCCGGCAGTTGTTGCACGAGAACGGTGGGCCGGGGCTGCTGGTGGAGACGGCGACCGGGATCCGGCCGCTGCGCGAACTGCTGCCGGACGCGTTCGGACCTGAGTTTCTGGAGGAGTAATGAGTTTCGACGCGGTGGATGTGATCCGGACCAAGCGGGACCGGGGCGAGCTGAGCGACGGCGCGATCGACTGGGTGATCGACGCGTACACCAAGGGCGACGTCGCCGACGAGCAGATGTCCGCGCTGGCGATGGCGATCCTGCTGAACGGGATGAACCGGCGCGAGATCGCCCGCTGGACCGCGGCGATGATCGCGTCCGGCGAACGGATGGACTTCGGCAAGCTGTCCCGCCCGACCGCCGACAAGCACTCGACCGGCGGCGTCGGAGACAAGATCACGTTGCCGTTGGCACCGTTGGTCGCGGCCTGCGGCGTCGCCGTACCGCAGCTGTCCGGCCGCGGCCTCGGCCACACCGGCGGCACCCTGGACAAGCTCGAGTCGATCCCCGGCTGGCGCGCCGCCCTGTCGAACGACGAAATGATGCAGCAGCTGGAGGACGTCGGCGCGGTGATCTGCGCGGCCGGCGACGGCCTGGCACCCGCGGACAAGAAGCTGTACGCGCTGCGTGACGTGACCGGTACCGTCGAGGCGATCCCGCTGATCGCCAGCTCGATCATGAGCAAGAAGATCGCCGAGGGCACCGGTGCGCTGGTACTGGACGTGAAGGTCGGCTCCGGCGCGTTCATGAAGGACCTCGCCGACGCCCGCGAACTCGCCGAGACAATGGTTGCCCTGGGCACAGATGCCGGTGTGAAAACCGTTGCCCTGCTCACCGACATGTCGGTGCCGCTGGGCCTGACCGCCGGAAACGCCCTCGAGGTACGCGAATCCGTGGAGGTGCTGGCCGGTGGCGGCCCCGCCGACGTCGTCGAACTGACCGTTGCTCTGGCCAACGAGATGCTCACCGCGGCCGGCGTCACCGGCGTCGACCCGGCCGAGAAGCTCCGCGACGGTACGGCGATGGACGCGTGGCGCGCGATGATCTCCGCCCAGGGCGGCGACCCCACCGCCGAACTACCGACAGCCCCCGAGCAACACGTGGTACCGGCCCCTGCCTCCGGCGTGCTCGCAAAGCTCGACGCCCTGGCAGTAGGCGTAGCCGCTTGGCGCCTCGGCGCCGGCCGCGCCCGCAAGGAGGACCCGGTGTCGGCGGTGGCAGGCGTACAGCTGCACGCCAAGCCAGGCGACCAGATCCACGAAGGCCAACCGCTCCTCACCCTGCACACGGATGACCCAGCACGGATCGAGCGCGCTCTCGAGTCCCTCACCGACGCCGTGGCGGTCGCGGATTCCTACCAGCCCGGTCCGCTGGTCATCGACCGGATCGGCTAGTCGGCTAGTTGGCGGTCGCGGTCAGCCGGGTGCGCTGTTCCTTGGCCAGGGCGGTGATGAGGGTTGCGTCGGGGGTGAGCGTCGTGCCCACCGATGCGGCCTCGCGGACGGAGAGTTCTACGACTACCGGGCCGATCGCGAGGCTGGCTTCGGCTGTGGCCACAGATTGGTCGGTGCTGCCGTCGTATTCGACCCGGGCGTCGGCGAGGGCGCCCGGGAGGTTGAACGGGTTGCTGTGGTCGTCCTGGGTCCACAGGCCGTTCTGGAGGGTTTGAGCCTTCGCGGCCGAACCGACCTTGAAGAGTTGAATGGTGAAGCGCTTCTTCTTGTCGGGGCTCAGGCGGGTGGCCCGGTAGCCCTCGACGAAGCTCGCGTTCAGCAGGAGGGCGCGGTCCAAAGCAGGGTCGGCGGACCAGGTATTCAGGTACGACGTCGCGGTGAAAGGTCCGGTGCCGTTGCGGGTGTCGGCGACGTACCCGCGGGGGAGCGCGACCAGCGCGGCGAGGGTGCTCTTCGGCGACTTGTCCGCCGTACCGTTGAGTTCTGAGTGCTTCGCGGCCGGGTTCTGGGCAGCACTCGCCGAGCTACCGTCCTCGTTCCCGCAGGCGGTAACAGCCAGCAGCAGCCCGGTTACCAGAACGGCAACGCCTGCAGCATTCCGCTTCACGGGACAGATACCAACAGAAGTTGGTTAACTTCAGGCTAACAATCTCTCGATCCGGGCACGGGCGGCCTTTGGATGCAGGGGTTCGCAGCCGGCGGCGACACATCGTTGGACGACCTGCGGATCGTCACGGAGCAGCAGCAGGCCGCGCCGGAGCAGTGTCAGCGGGGGTTTGCGGTGCTCACGGAGGTCCCGCTGGAAGCGCCGCGCGAACGTGACGACCCGATGGTGGTACACGCAGATCGCGACCGCCAGCAGGTCGCTGTCCCGCAGCGCGCCGGCGATCTGGTCCGCGAAGATGCCCTCGGCAACGATCAGCGGAGACCCGCCGGTACTGACCGGCCGGTGCCCGACGGTGCCGTCGGCGGCGATGTCGTAGATCGGCAGGTCCGCGGACCCGGTCGTACACAACTGCTCCAGCGCCGCGACCGCGCGTTCGCCGTCCCAGGATCGCGGGTCGTCCCAATCGACGATGCCGAGCGGCGACCGCGGCATCGCCTCGTCGTCGCCGGCGCGGTAGAAGTCGTCCAGCCGTACGACGGGCAACCCGACCTGCTCCGCCAGCCGCGACTTCCCCGCTCCCGAAGGTCCCGCCAGCAGCACCACCCGTGAACGCACCGGCACATTCTCTTCCACTTCCTGCAGTAACAGCCAATCCGGCCCGGCCGATAACCAGGTGTGCCGAAGATGAAGCTGGGGGCCGTGGTCTACGGGCTGGCCGCGATTGGTTGGATCGTCTCTGCCGGGGCTGTCTACCTGGGCTACGGTTCCTACGCCGCTGCCGACCGGTGGTACCAGCTTGCGATCTCCGCATTGCTGTTGCTCACCGGAGTGCTGTTCGGCATCGGCGCGGTCACCCGGCGCGGGCTGGCGTCCGACGACGGGCCGCGAATCTGCCGCCAGGGGTGGATCCTGGTGATTGCCCTGGTAGGTGCTGGGCTCGTGGTGTGGTTCCTGGGTGACTCGGACTGGGGAGCGCCGTTTTCCACGGCTTCGGCGGTGTTCATCCCGCATTGGATCCGGCGTTTGCGGGAGAAGTATCAGGAAGGGCGGGTCGAGGCCGAGGTCGAGGCGGTTCGGCGGCGGAATGCGGCGGGGGTCAAAGGAGAGCCTGGTGAAGGGCCTCGTGGTGGGTCCTGAACCAGGTGTTGGTTCGGTCGGTGAGTTCGGCTTCGCCGGTGGTCCAGCGTTGGTGGAACCAGGGATGGCCCGTCTCGGCACCCCGGCGTACGTAGTCCATGCACCAGACGTGGTTGTCCGCAGCCGCGTCCACCAGGCGCGCGCGGTCCGCCTCGGTCAGCCCGTACGTGTCCGCGAACCGGCGCAACCGCCCCAGCGACCGGCCACGTCGTACGTCGTGCACGTCCGCCTCCGGCCGTAACGGCGCCCACAACCGCACCGCCGTCGCCACGTCCCACAACGCCGAACCAGGACCCGCAAGGTCGAAGTCGATCAGCGCGACCGCGACCCCGTCCCGGAACACCACGTTGTCGAGGTTCGGGTCGTTGTGGCTGATCAGCCCGGTCACGTACGACGAAGGCACCGGCTCGGCCCACTCCAGCCCGACGGGCCGGAAGTCCGCCACCGCCTGGTGGTACTCGCGCAACAGCACCGCCACACTGTCGAGCGCCTCGTCCGTCATCGACCAGGAAGGGTACGGCGGCGTGACGGTCTCCCCAGGGAGGTACGAGAGCACTTCCCGCCCCCGCGAGTCGACACCGAGGAACGCCGGCGCCCCCTTGAATCCCACGCTTTCCAGGTGTTGCAGCAGCGCATGCGTAGCCGTACCACTGGCGCGCAGCGGCCGCCGGACGGTATCCCCGACCCGCACCACCAACCCGCGGTTCGCCGTACCTCCGACCAACTCGACCTCAGCAGCAGGCATCGCGGGTCAGTTTGTCTCGTCCAGCAGCGCTTTCGCCAGGGGTGCGTGGGTAACGATCGCGTTCACCAGGCCGCTGCGAACGGCGGCGCGGACCGCGTCGACCTTGGCGAGGCCGTACGGGATCGCGATCACCTCGTCGATCTTGTTCATCTGCTCGGCGTTGATCGCGATCACCCGGTCGGTCACCCGGCTCTGTACCGGCGCGCCGTCGGCGTCCACGAACACGCCCGAGATGTCGGCCACCACGCCTTGCCGAAGCAACTGTTCGCAGGCGTTCGCGTCCATCGCGTCGTACAGCGTCGACTGCCCGCTCGCCCACGACCCGAGCCCGACGACCGCCTTGGACACCGAGTCGAAGTGGCTGATCGCCTCGGCCACCTCGGGCTGCTGCCGCAACGCCCGCGCGGTCGCGGCGTCCGGTACGACGAGTGGCGCGTAGAACAGGTACGCCGGACCGCCCGACAGACGTGCGGTGTGCCGTACGAGCTCGACCGAGTTCGCCTCGACGTCGGGCCGGGTCAGCGCACCGGTCAGCTGTACGACGGGCACGGGCGCGAGCGACGTGAGCTGCTCGGTCATCGCGGTGACGGCTCGCGCCCACGCCAGCCCGAGTACGTCCTCGGGCGTGACGATCTCGGTCAGCAGGTCCGCGGCCGCCTTCCCGAGCTGCGTACGAAGCGCTGCCTCGTCCTCCTCAGGCGTGTCGACGACGATCGCCCGGCGCAGACCGAGCCCCTCCTGCAGACGCGCGGACAGGTCGATGTCGATCGCACCCGGATGGCTGATCTCGATCCGTACCAACCCGCTGCTCCGCGCCTGGTCGAGCAGCCGCGCGACCTTGAACCGGCTGAGCTGGAACTCGTCGGCGATCTCCACCTTCGACCGTCCGTCGACGTAGTACCGGCGCGCGATCGACGCCGTCAGCACCAGCTGCGCCGGCCCGAAGGACTCCATCCCAAAACCCTCCACGATCCCCTGGCCGCTCATATGAGCACCACCGAACCCAAGTGTTGCACAGACCCTTGACAGGTCAAGCCCCCTACCGGTCTACTCATGGTGTGAGCGGAGGTGTGCTCAAATGAGCGGAGGCAGCTGTGCTGGGTAGGCGCAAACGCATCGGAGCGGTCGGGGTCGCAGTCCTGGTGAGTGCGGTCAGCGGCTGTGCAGGCTGGGGAGGCGGAGCCGGCGGTGGCGGTTCCGACAGCATCAACGTGCTGATGGTGAACAACCCACAGATGGTCGATCTGCAGAAGCTGACCGCGGCCAACTTCACCAAGCAGACCGGTATCAAGGTGAACTTCACCGTGCTGCCGGAGAACGACGTCCGGGACAAGATCAGCCAGGAGTTCTCCAGCCAGGCCGGTCAGTACGACGTCGCGTCGGTGAGCAACTTCGAGATCCCGATCTACGCGAAGTCCAAGTGGATCGCGCCGCTGTCGGACTACATCGCGAAGGATCCCTCGTTCGACCAGGACGACATCCTGAAGCCGATGACCCAGTCGATGACCGCGGACGACGGCAAGATCTACGGCGAACCGTTCTACGGTGAGTCGTCGTTCCTGATGTACCGCAAGGACGTGCTGGCGTCCAAGGGCATCGAGATGCCGGCCAAACCGACCTGGCAGCAGGTCGCCGACATCGCCGCGAAGGTGGACAACGCGCAGCCGGGGATGCGTGGCATCTGCCTGCGCGGCCAGCCTGGCTGGGGCCAGCTGTTCGCGCCGCTCACCACGGTCGTGAACACGTTCGGCGGCACCTGGTTCACCAAGGACTGGCAGCCGCAGGTGAACGCGCCGGAGTTCACCGAGGCGACCAAGTTCTACGTCGACCTGGTCCGCGCGCACGGTGAGGCGGGCGCGCCGCAGGCCGGTTTCACCGAGTGCTTGAACAACACCATCCAGGGCAACGTCGCGATGTGGTACGACGCGACGTCGGCGGCCGGTTCGCTCGAGGCGCCGAACTCGCCGGTGAAGGGCAAGATGGGCTACGCGCCGGCACCGGTCGTGAAGACCGACAGCTCCGGCTGGCTGTACGCCTGGGCCTGGGGTATCCAGGAAGCCTCGAAGAAGAAGGACAACGCCTGGAAGTTCATCTCCTGGGCCTCCGGCAAGGACTACGAGAACCTGGTCGGCCAGAAGGTTGGCTGGTCCAACGTTCCGGCCGGCAAGCGGGCGTCGACGTACGAGAACCCGCAGTACCTGAAGGAAGCCGAGGCATTCGCGGAACCGACCAAGAACGCGATCGAGAACGCGGACCCGAACAACCCGGGCACCCAGCCGCGGCCGGCGCCGGGGATCCAGTTCGTCGACATCCCGGAGTTCCCGGACCTCGGCACCCAGGTCAGTCAGGACGTGAGCTCGGCGATCGCCGGGAAGACGAGCGTCGACAAGGCGCTGAAACGCGGGCAGGAGCTCGCCGACGACGTCGCCGAGCGGTACCGCTCGCGGCTGGCGAAGTGAGGGGCGTAATGAACGAGCGAAGCGAGTTCATCATCAAGCACAGCGTACTCGTGCCTCATCGGCGCCCGGAGCGAAGCGAGGACGTCGATGAGTACTGAAACCGAGGCACGACCCGGTCGTCATGCGGCGGAGCGCTCGAACTCCGAGGGAACGATGATGCGCAGGGCGGGCGACTGGGCCCGGCGCGGACCGTTGCTGCCGGCCCTGATCTTCATGATCATCGTGACCCAGCTGCCGTTCGTGGTGACGATCGTCGTGTCGTTCATGGACTGGAACGCGTACTACCCCGACGAGCGCGGGTTCGCCGGGTTCGCGAACTTCCGCCGGGTGCTGACCGACGCGAACACCCGGCACGCGATCTGGGTGACGATCCTGCTGACCGCGGGTGTGGTGCTGATCAGCCTGGTCCTCGGGTTGCTGATCGCGCTGCTGCTGGACCGGAAGTTCCGCGGCCGCGGTGCCGTCCGGACGATGATGATCACGCCGTTCCTGGTGGTACCGGTCGCGGCGGCGCTGCTGTGGAAGCACGCGCTGTACAACCCGACGTACGGCCTGTTCAACGGCGTGCTGAAGTGGATCTTCGGTGCCAACGCGCCGCAGCCGGACTGGATCAGCAACCAGCCGTTGTGGTCGATCATCTTCGCCCTGGTGTGGCAGTGGACGCCGTTCATGATGCTGATCCTGCTGGCCGGACTGCAGAGCCGTCCGCTGGACGTGATCGAGGCGGCCGGCATCGACGGCGCGAACCAGTGGGAGATCTTCCGCTACATGACGCTCCCGCACCTGCGGCAGTACCTGGAACTGTCCGCGCTGCTCGGGTCGATCTACGTCGTCCAGAACTTCGACGCGGTCTTCACGATCACCTCCGGCGGCCTCGGTACGGCGAACCTCCCGTACACGATCTACCAGACGTTCTACACCGCGCACGACTACGGGCGGGCGTCCGCAGCCGGCGTGATCGTGGTGATCGGCACGATCGCGATCGCGACCTTCGCGCTGCGCTCGGTGTCGACACTGTTCCGAGAGGAGACCGGGCGATGAGCGGGCAGGTGACAATCGTCAAGGGGCAC
Organism: Kribbella sp. NPDC004536; assembly: GCF_042873835.1. Lineage (NCBI taxonomy): Bacteria > Bacillati > Actinomycetota > Actinomycetes > Propionibacteriales > Kribbellaceae > Kribbella > Kribbella sp. NPDC004536. Next base: position 339,925 of record NZ_JBIALY010000003.1, read on the forward strand.
AACCGCCGCAGTGGTGGGTGGGCTCTGAGCGGGCTGGCGTGGATCGTCGGCATCCTGTTCGTCCTGCCGGTGCTGTGGATGCTGTTGACTTCGTTCCACTCCGAGCCGAACGCGGCGAAGAACCCGCCGGACATCGCCGCGCCGCTGACGCTCGACGGGTACCGGTCGTTCTTCAGTACCGGCCCGTGGCCGTCGATCGCGAACTCGCTGACCGCGAGCATCCTGTCCACCGCGCTGGTCATCCTGCTCGCGTTCCCGGCGGCGTACGCGCTGTCGATCCGGCCGGTTCGCAAGTGGACCGACGTGTTGTTCTTCTTCCTGTCCACGAAGATGCTGCCGGTGGTGGCGGGCCTGCTGCCGATCTACCTGTTCGCGCAGTCGGTCGGGTTCCTGGACAACATCTGGCTGCTGATCATCCTGTACACCTCGATGAACCTGCCGATCGCGGTCTGGATGCTGCGCAGCTTCCTGTCCGAGGTGCCGGTGGAGATCCTCGAGGCGGCCTCGGTCGACGGTGCCTCGTTGACGCGGACGTTGCGGTCCGTCGTCGCTCCGGTCGTCACTCCGGGGATCGCCTCGGCCGCGCTGATCTGCTTCATCTTCAGCTGGAACGAGCTGCTGTTCGCCCGGGTGCTGACCGGCACGGTGGCGCAGACGGCTCCGGTGTTCTTGACTGGGTTCGTGACCAGTCAAGGGTTGTTCCTCGCCAAGGTCTGTGCCGCGTCGATCGTGGTGTCGCTGCCGGTGCTGATCGCCGGGTTCGCCGCACAGGACAAACTCGTCCAGGGTCTGTCGCTGGGGGCGGTCAAGTGAAGTTGTCCACAGCCACGCTCGATTCGCTCCAGATCGTTGCCCCCAGCTACGACCGGACGGCGGTGACACCGGGGATCGTGCACTTCGGGGTCGGTGGGTTCCATCGGGCCCATCAGGCGATGTATCTCGATCGGCTGATGTCGGAGGGCAAGGCGCTCGACTGGGGGATTGTCGGTGTCGGGGTGTTGCCGAATGACCAACGGATGGCGGAGGTGATGGCGGCCCAGGACTGTTTGTACACGTTGGTGATCAAGCATCCGGATGGGCGGTTGGAGCCTCGGGTTGTCGGGTCGATCGTGGACTACCTGTTCGCGCCGGACGATCCGGACGCCGTGCTGGCCCGGATGGTCGACCCGGCGACGCGGATCGTTTCCCTGACGATCACCGAGGGCGGGTACCACGTGAACCAGGTGACGGGGGAGCTCGATGCGTCGGATCCGGCGCTCGCGGCGGATCTCGTACCGGGGGCGACGCCGGGGAGTGCGTTCGGGTTCATCGTCGAGGCGCTGCGCCGGCGGCGGGAGGCCGGCGTACCGCCGTTCACCGTGATGTCCTGCGACAACATCCCGGGCAACGGGCACGTGGCGCGCAAGATGATCTCGGCCTTCGCACGGTTGAAGGATCCGGAGCTGGCCTCGTTCCTGGAGACCGAGGTGCGGTTCCCGAACTGCATGGTCGACCGGATCACGCCGGTCACCACCGACGCCGACCGTGACGCGCTGGCCGCTCGCTTCGGCGTCGAGGACGGCTGGCCGGTGGTGTGCGAGCCGTTCACGCAGTGGGTCCTCGAGGACGACTTCGGCGGCGTGCGCCCGCCGTACGAGGACGTCGGCGTCCAGATCGTCGAGGACGTCGAGCCGTACGAGCTGATGAAGCTGCGGCTGCTGAACGCGTCGCATCAGGCGCTGGCGTACCTCGGGTTCCTGTCCGGGTACCGGTACGCGCACGAGGTCTGCCAGGACAAGCTGTTCGTCGACTTCCTGCTCGGCTACATGGACGACGAGGGGACGCCGACGCTGCCGCCGGTGCCCGGGGTCGACCTCGACCGGTACAAGCACCAGCTGATCGAGCGGTTCGCGAATCCCGAGGTGCGGGACACGCTCGCGCGGCTGTGCGCGGAGAGTTCGGACCGGATCCCGAAGTGGCTGCTGCCGGTGGTGCGGGAGCAGCTCGCGGCCGGACGGGAGATCGGGCGGTCGGTGCTCGTGGTCGCGTCCTGGGCCCGGTACGCCGAGGCCGTCGACGAACAGGGGCAGCCGATCGAGGTGGTCGACCGGTTGCGCGACAAGCTGGTCGAACGCGCGCAGCACAACCGCGAGGACCCGCTGGTGTTCATCTCGGACCCGGACCTGTTCGGGGAGCTCGCCTCCGACGAGCGGTTCGTGACGCCGTACCGGGCCGCGTTGGGATCGCTGCACGAGATCGGCGCCCGCGCGACGCTCGAAGCCCTCTACTCTGGGAGCCATGACTGAGCTGAGGCTGGTCGCCGGGGTGGACTGCTCCACCCAGGCGACCAAAGTTCTGGTGTGCGACGCTGTGACCGGAGAGGTCGTCCGCGAAGGCCGTGCCCCCCATCCCGACGCCACCCAGGTCGATCCGGCCGAGTGGTGGAAGGCGTGGGAGCTGGCCTCCGACGGCATCCTCGACGGCGTCCAGGCGATCGCGGTCGGCGGCCAGCAACACGGCATGGTCCTGCTGGACGAGTCCGGCGAGGTGGTCCACCCGGCCGTCCTCTGGAACGACACCAGCTCGGCCGACGCCACCACCGAGCTAATCACCGAACTAGGCGGCCCCGAAGCCTGGGCCGAAGCCATCGGCTCGGTCCCCGTCCCGTCCTTCACGGTCACCAAGCTGCGCTGGGTGCGTGACAAGGAAGAGGCATCCAGGGCAGCAGCGGTTGTGCTGCCGCATGACTGGATGACGCATCGGCTGGCTGCGGATCGGTCCGGGATCTCCGGCATCACCACCGATCGCGGTGACGCGTCGGGGACGGGGTGGTGGTCGCCGACCACGAACAGCTATCGGACCGACCTGGTCGAACTCGCCTTCGGGCGGCAGTTGGCGTTGCCGCGCGTGGCAGGCCCGGCTGAGATCGTTGGCGAGACCTCCTTCGGCGCGGCGATCGCGGCTGGTACCGGCGACAACGCCGCGGCCGCACTCGGCCTCGACCTGCAGCCCGGCGACGTCGCGGTGTCGTTGGGTACGAGCGGTACGGCGTTCGCTCGTTCGTCCCATCCGACCAAGGACGCGACCGGCCTGGTCGCCGCGTTTGCCGACGCGACCGGGGAGTACCTCCCGCTCGTCTGCACGCTGAACGCGGCCCGGGTGATGTCGGCGACCGCGCAGATGCTCGGCCTGGAGCTCTCCGCCTTCGACGAGGCCGCGATCACCTCGCCCGGCAGCGACGGCCTCGTACTGCTCCCGTTCCTGGACGGCGAACGTACGCCGGACCTCCCGCACTCCACCGGCCTGATCTACGGCCTGACCCGCGCCACGATGCAACCCGCGACGATGGCCCGCGCCGCCGTCGAAGGCCTACTGTGCGGCCTCGCCGACGCCGTGGACGCACTCCGCGACCAGGGCGTCCCCGTCCAACGGGTCCTGCTCCTCGGCGGCGGCGCCCGCGCCCGCTCCGTACAAGCCCTGGCGCCCGCACTCCTGGGCGCCGAGGTCGTCCTCCCGGAGCCGGCCGAGTACGTAGCCCTCGGCGCCGCCCGCCAAGCCGCCTGGGCCCTCTCCGGCGCCCCCACCCCACCCACCTGGAACATCCCCGTGGGCAAACCAGAACCGCCCGTCACCATCGACGCAACCACCATCCGCGCCAACTACGAACAGGTCCTGACGAACACCCGCCCTCTCCTGTCCCAGCCGTACAACGTGGGCTGACGAGGTCAGCCGGACTCCGCGATCCGCCGGAGCGCGGTCCGGAGACCGGCCGGGGCGTCGCCGAACAGTTCCTCGTCGAGCGCCTGCGCGACGGCGATCGCCTTGGCGGCCGCACGGCGCCCCGCCGGTGTGAGCTGCAGCCGGTAGGCGCGGGCGTCGGCGGGATCCGGCGAGCGGCGCAGCAGGCCGTTGTCCTCGAGGTTCTTGACGACCTTCGAGGTCATCATGCGGTCGGCGCCGGCGGTCTGGGCGACCTGCTGCTGGGTCGGTGCACCTTGGGTGTGCTCGACCCAGCCCGTCGACGCCAGCAGCAGGAACTGGGTGGGGGTTAGGCCGACCTCGCGGAGGCGCCGGTCCAGCTCCGCGCGCCATTTGAGTGCGGCGTGGTGGAGCCAGAAGCCGGGCGACGCCAGCGGGCCTTCCGGCTCACCGGCCGTCATCCGGCCGCCGCGGCGCGGGCCTCGAGGGCGGTCCAGGTACGGAAGAAGTCGCGCCGCATCCGCCGCCCGAAGTGGAACCGGAACAGGGGTACGAGCGGACCGGTCACGCGAACCGTACGCGTACAGCGGACCTTCCCGTCGGGCAGTTGCTCGTACTCGTTCGAGCCCCACAACCTGCCACCCGGCAGCGCGCACTCGCTCGCCCACCGGCGCTCCGGCACGACCTCGGTCAACGTGAACGCCGCGCCAGGATTGCCCTTCTGCTTCACCCATCCCGCGGTCCCGACCACGAACTCCCCGTCCAGCCGCGCGACGTCCTCATGCGGATCCCACTCCGGCCACCGCGCCACATCCGTCACCACCCGCCACACCGCCGCCGCCTCGCCGGTGATAACGGTCTCCGCCTTGATCTCGTACATCCCAGCCTCCTGTTGTCGTGACAACAGTAAATGTCGTCACGACAACAGTCAAGGTCGCCGGCGCGAGCGGTGGGGAAAGAAGTCGGCGCTATCTGACCAGTTGTTTCCCGGCCGGGCGCCTACAGTGGGGGAATGGTGTATGTCGGTGGCGTGCTCGGGTTGATCGGGCTCTTGACGTTGCTGTTCCGGGACGGCGACGTTGTCGGGCTGCCGGCCGTCGGCGTGGGGGCCGGGCTGTTGGTGATCGGCGTCGGGGTCGGGGTGCTCGGCGTACTGCGGCGGCGCGCGGTTCGGCGGCGGAAGATTGCCCGTGGTGAGCCGGTGCCGGTCGGGAACGTGTTCGAGCGGGCGCGGGCGTTGCCCGGGCTGCTGCGTGACGTCCGCCGCGGCGCGTACACCGATCTGCCGCGGAACCGGACGTTCCTGTGGCTGCTCGCGCTCGTCTACCTGATCTCGCCGATCGACATCCTGCCCGACCTGCTCCCGATCATTGGTGTCACCGACGACGCGGGCGTTTTCATGTGGCTGCTGACCAGCGTCTCGACCGCTACCGGCCTCTACCTGCGGAAGCAGCGTGAGCAGCTCCCACAGCAACCGCCGACCGGCCGCCGGTCTACCGACGGCGGCTGACCCACTCGGCCACGTCCTCGGCCGCTTCCTCGGGGTGCTCGTACACGAACAGCTGGAGCGGATCCGCGGGGAGTTCGTCCGAGTCGAGTCGGTTGGCCGCGGCAACCAACTGCTGAGCTGCCGCGAACACCCGCGCCGCCTGCTGCCGGGCTTCCGTTGGATCCTCCAACGAGACCACAGCAGCCGCCAGGTCCGCGACCTCGCAAGCCTGGTACGCCACCACCAACCGCGCCGCGTTCATCGGAACGCCCGAACGAAGAACAACCCGGTCATCAGTACGGCGGTGCTCAGCACGAGCCCCCGCAGTACGCCGGCCGGCATCCGCCGCACGACATGCGCCCCGCCGTACCCACCGATGACCGCGCCGGCCAGCATCGCGACGAGCTGCAACGGCTGCGCGAGCACGTCGGCTGCGAACACGAAGATCACCGCCGCCGTCAGGTAGACCGCCGCCACCTGAATCACCCGCAACGCATTGCCGCGGGCCGGATCGAGCGTGGTCGTCGCCGTCCAGAACGCGAGCATCATCAGCCCGACGGCGCCGCCGAAGTACCCGCCGTAAATCGCCAGCAGGAATTGCCCAGCGAGAATCACCGCCGGCCCGGGCCGCCCGAGCCGGAGCGCCGCTGTCAGCCGTTTGCCGAAAGCGAGGACAACGGTTGCGAACGCGAGCAGCCACGGTACGGCCGCGTCGAAGGACGCCGACGGCAGCCACAGCAACAGTCCGGCGCCGATCGCACCGCCGCAGACACTCGCAAGGGTGAGCCGGAGCGGCGACGGCTGGTGGAAGCCTTCGAGTTCCCGTCGGTACACCCAAGCGCTGGTCGCGTTCCCGGGCAGCAGGGCGACCGTCGTGGTCGCGTTCGCGGTCACCGGCGGCATGCCCGTGCCGACGAGAGCGGCGAGTGCCACGAAGCTGCCCCCGCCGCCAACGGCGTTCAGCGCGCCGGCCGCGACACCGGCCAGGAGGATCAGCAGCACCCTTCGAGGATCCGGGTTTCGTGGGTGGTCCACAATGCGCGATCCCCGTAGTCAGCCTCAGGCTGGGACGTAGGCTGATGGGATGCGGTACGACCTCGACGATCTTCGGCTTTTCACTCATGTCGCGGCAGAGGGCTCGATCACCGCCGGCGCGCGGGTGATGCACCTCAGCCTGCCTTCGGCAAGTGCGCGGGTCAGAGCGCTCGAAGCACAGGCAGGCGTACCGCTCCTGGTCCGTGAGCGCCGCGGCGTCCGGCTCACCCCGGCCGGGGCGACGCTGGCCCGGCACGCCCGCGAGGTGCTGGCGGAAACGACCCGCCTGGACAGCGCGGTCGCGTCGTACGCCGTCCCGACCGCGGCGCCGATCCGCCTGGTCGCGGGCGGTGCCGCGATGCACCAGCTCGTACCGCAGGCGCTGGCGACGTTCCTCCGCGATCACCCGGAGTACGACGTGAACGTGAGCGAGCGGCGTACCGTCCGGATGGTCCGGCTGCTCGCGGCCGGTGAGGCGGATCTCGGCGTGATCCTCGACGACGAGCCGACCCAGCTCCGGACCGAACCGCTGGCCGACGACTCGCTCGTCGTGATCGGCCAGGCGGGCGGTACGTTGTCCGGCCGGGAGTCGATCGCGTACGCCGAAGTCGCCGAACATCCACTGGTCGGCCTCGACCGGAACTCCCCGCTCAGCCAGTGGATGGACGATCGCCTCGGTCCGCACGCCCCGGCCCCGCGGTACCGCACGCTCGTACCGACGCTGCACGCGCTGATCACACTCGCCACCGCGGGCGCCGGGCTGGCCGTCGTACCGCGGCGCGCCGTCGACTCGAATGCCGACGTCGACATCTGCCCGCTCCAGGACGCGTGGTCCAGCCGGCGGCACGTGATCTGCTACGCCACCGACGCTCCGCAGGCCGCGTACCTGCTCGCCGACCACCTGCGCGCCGCCGCTAGCTAGGCAGCCGATTCCGGATGCCGTCGATCAGGTAGTCCAGACCGAGGTCGAAGATCTCGGCCGCCGTCCGGTGCCGGGCGTCGTGGACCCATTCCGACAGCGCGGGGTAGTTGCCGGTGGCAAACATCCGGGTCAGGTACGGGCCGGTCGCGCGCTGGAACTCGCGCCGGTCGAGCCCGCTCGCGCGTTCGGCCCGGCGTTCGGTGATCTCCTTGCGGACGGCGCCGACCAGGTAGACGTTCAGCGTTTCGAGCGCGCCGGTCAGCGCGTCCAGGTCGTCGAGGCCGGTGGATCGCAGTGCGCTCAGCGACGCCTCGGTGTGCGCGAGGGTGGCCGGGCCGAAGCGCGGGCGGCTGCCGAGCAGGTCGGCGAACCACTCGTGCCGCAACGCCAGGTCGCGGATTCCTGTCGCGATCGACCGCAGTACGTCCTCCCAGCGGGCACCGGCAGGCGCCGGGAGTTCGCCGTAGACGGCGTCGACCATGAGTTCGAGCAGCTCGTCCTTGGTGTCGACGTACCGGTAGAGGCGCATCGGGCCGGCGTCGAGGGCGGCGGCGACCTTCCGGAGCGAGACCGCCTCCAGGTCGGCGGCGTCGGCGAGCTCGATCGCGGCCCGGACGATGCGCTCGCGGCTCAGCGGGCTCGGACGCCGGCGCTCGGACGGCTCGGGCCGCTCCCAGATCACGGTCACGGTGCTGAACGATACACCGATCCGCTTCGATACAGTGTATTGTCCAATACAGTGTATCGATTGGAGTTGAGTTGATGATCGCGATCATCGGCGGCGGGCCCGGTGGCCTGACGCTCGCGCGGATCCTGCACGTCCACAGCATCGAGTCGGTCGTGTACGAACGCGACGCCGGGCCGGACGCCCGTACGCAGGGCAGCATGCTCGACCTGCACACCGACACCGGTCAGGCCGCTCTACGCGCGGCCGGTCTGGAGCAGGAGTTCCTCGCGGTCGCCCGCCGGGAGGGGCAGGACTTCCGGATGCTCGACCACACCGGCACGTTGCTGCTGCGGGAAGACACCCCGGACGACGCGCCGATGCTGCGGCCGGAGATCGACCGAGCCGATCTGCGGGACCTGCTGCTGGCTTCGCTCCCGGACGGGACTGTCCGCTGGGGGAGTGCGTTCACGCACGCGGACGGGCGGCTGCTGCATTTCGCGGACGGGACCACGGCGCCGTACGACCTGCTCGTCGGCGCGGACGGGGCGAACTCGCGGGTGCGGCCGCTGCTCACCGGCACCGAGCCGTCGTACGAAGGGAAGGTCATCGTCCACAGCTCGATCCGGGACGCCGATCGCCGGCAGCCGGAGCTGGCCGAGATGGTTGGCCGAGGCAACTATTGGGTGTTCGGGCCGGACCGGATGCTCGGCGCGCAACGCAACGGGAACGGTGTGATCCAGGTCAGCATCTCGATGCGTACGGCGGCCGACGTGGATCCGGCCGCGGTCACGGACCTGCCGGGTGAGTGGGCGCCGCAGTTCCGGCGGCTGCTCGACGCGTGCGACGAGCCGTTCGCCGTACGGCCGACGTACCTGTTGCCGATCGGGCTGCAGTGGCCGCGGCGGTCCGGGGTGACGTTGCTCGGGGATGCGGCGCATCTGATGCCGTCGCACGGTGAGGGTGCGAACCAGGCGATGCGGGACGGGTTGGAGCTCGCGGAGGCGATTGCTGCGCATCCGGGTGATTCGGATGCTGCGTTGGAGGAGTACGAGCAGGCGATGTACGCGCGGACGGCCGCGGTTGCGAAGCGGTCGGCCGAGGTGGCCGAGATGATGTCGCCGCCGGATGCGGCGCAGAAGGTTCTGCGGTTCTTCGGGGCGGTCGAATAGGTTGGGGGAGTGGACATTCCGCTGCAGGCGTTCGAAGCCCTTCTGCACAGCCCGAACGTACCGACCGTCTGCCGGGCGCTGAACATGTACCAGGTCGCCGCCGCCTACACCCAGCTGAGCGGCGGCAACCCCCTCGAACCCCTGGCCGCCGACGTCCGCCAGGTCGCCCTGGAAATCCTCTCCCGCCCACCCGCCGACCCCACCGAAGAAATCACCGCCGCCTTCGACCACGTGAGCGCCCTCAACGTCCTAACCACCCTGGCACAACCCGCAGACCTCGCCCTGATCACCACTGTCCTAGAAACCACACAAGACGACCAGGTACGCGCCGTCGCCGCCCTAGCGGCGACGACGGCGCGGAGGGGATAGCAGACCGCACGGAGCGCATGCCGCGGGGGCGCGCCTGCCGCGGCGACGACGGCTCGCCGGGGCTGGTAGTCCGCGCCGGGTGTGGGGGGCGCTGCGCGGCGGGCCGGACACCCACACCATCGCAATCGGTCGGGCGCAGCTCACCCAACGCTCAGCGCGCCGCAGGCGCGCGGATTGTGATGGCCTGGCGCCGCGCTGTCCCGTGGCGCGGGGGCGCGCCCGCGGCGACGACGGCTCGGCGGGTAGCGGACCTGCTGGCGCTGCCCCGCTGCGCGGATGACGTCAGCGCACGGTTAGGCGTTCGGCTACTGCTCTTCTGGCCTGGTGGATTCTGGCTTTTACGGTGCCTAGGGGGACGTCTAGTTCGTCGGCTATTTCGGCGTAGGAGAGGGCGCCGAGGTCGCGGAGGACGAGGGGTTGGACCAGCTGGGGGTGGCTGGATTCGAGGGCTTCCAGGGCTTCCAGCAGGTCGAGGCGGGAGCCGGCGATGACCGAGGTGGTACGGGGGTCGACGGCTTCGGGGAGTACCTCGGCGGACTGCTCGACCGAGCGGCGCTTCAGCGAACGGTAGGTCTGCCGCGCCTGATTGGTGGCGACGATCGTGACCCAGCCGGCGAAGCTGCCGGTGCCCTTGAACGTGTGCACCTTGTTCGCCACCTGGAGCAGGGTGTCCTGGACCGCCTCCTCCGCGTCCTCCCGGTACGGAAGGAACTTGGCCACCCGCCGCTGCACCTGCGGCCGGATCGCCTGCAGAAGTTGTGGAAGCACTGTCTGGTCCCCGGCTGCCGCGCGGGCCGCGAGTTCTTCCAACTCCTCGGTCATGCTCCCCCTTTTGAGCTCGGTTGTGACCGACAATAGCGGGGATGGATGTCATCGGGCGTTACCGGTTACGGGACAAGATCGGCGCGGGCGCGTTCGCGACCGTGTGGCGGGGGTACGACGACGACCTGGACGTCGACGTCGCCGTCAAGGTGCTGGCGGACAACTGGGCGTCGCGCGCCGACGTCCGCGAACGCTTCCTGTCCGAGGCACGGCTGATGCGCCGGATCTCCAGCGACCGGGTGGTGCGCGTCTTCGACCTGGGCAAGCTCGACGACGGCCGGCCGTACTTCGTCATGGACTACGTCGGCGGCGGCACCCTCGGCGACGTACTCCGGCAAGGTCCACTCGACGCCGTGGACGCGCTCTGGTGGGGCGCCGACCTGGCGCGCGCGGTCGCCGCCCTCCACAACGAGGGCGTCGTACACCGCGACGTCACGCCCGCGAACCTGCTGCTGCGCCCAGGCGACGAGGCCGGCGGCGGTACGCACCGGATCGTGCTCGCCGACCTCGGCCTGGCGAAACGCGCGGCCGAGGCCTCCGGACTCACGCAGGCCGTCGGCACACCGTCGTACATGGCGCCCGAGCAGGGCCGCGGTGACGGTGGTTTCGACGAACGCGCCGACATCTACGCGGTCGGCGCGGTCACGTACGCGCTGGTCACCGGCCACCCGCCGTTCTCCGCCGGCTCGATCGGCGACGTACTGAACCGCGACCCCGACCTGCCGCCGCCGAGCCTGCGTTCGGTACTGCACGACACGGTCGGGCAGCTCGACGACGTGTTCGCCCGGGCGCTCGCGTACCGGGTGGCGGACCGCTGGGACCGCGCCGACACCCTGGCCGACCGGCTCGAGGCCGAGGCGTTCCGGCTGGAACGGGAGGCGCCGCTGCGCGCGGCCGAGCGCACCACGATCACCGAGGACGACCTGGACACCACCGTCGCCACGGACCCGCCGGTCCGGCGCAGGCGCAGGCGGCGGGCGTGGTTCCTGCTCGCGCTGCCGGTGGTGTTCGTGGCTGCCGGCGTCAGCGGATGGTTCCTCTTCGGCCGCTGACTGCATAGAGTAGTCATATGGCTACTTACCGCAGTCTTGTGGTGGTTCTCGCCTTACTTGCCCCCGCCGATCAGCCCCAAGCTGCCTACTCCTGCCGAGCCGACACCAAGTTCGGCAAGCACACGGTCTCGCTCCACCAGGGAGTCGACGCCCAGGCACCCGCCACGGTCCATGCCAACACCCGCTTCACCATCGCCGTCCACTCCCAGCAGGGCACCCTCCCCACCGAGATCAAAGGCTTCAAACTCCAGGAAGTCCGCGACCTCACCCTCCGCGTCCCCGTCCCCGCGAACGCTGCCTACATAAGCTCGCAACTGACCGGCGGCTCAGGCCTCAACTCCACCCCATCTGTGCAGTTGGAGGGAAACACCGCGGTCCTCAAGGTCCCCGGCCCGATCCCCGGCGGCGCCACCTTCCAACTCCCGACCCTCAGCGTCCGCCTCAAGTCAGGCCGCCGCGGCACCACGATCGAAACCAAACTCAAAGGCACCAGCTACGACGACCCCGGCCTCACCCTGCGAGCCAAGATCAAGTGGAAGTTCATCAGCACGACCGCCCCGGTCGCCTGCTACCCCGACCCGAACCCGGCGCTCACCACGACCAAGGTTCAGTAGGTAACAGTGATCCGCGAAGCGGCCGGGTCGACCCGGACCTGGCCGCCGTACGGCAGGGTCAGCATCGGATCGGTGTGGCCGATGTCGAGGCCCTTCACCAGCACGGCATCGGGGTTGTACTCCGTCAGCGCCCGGTCGACCGCGATGTACTGATCGGCGACGTACGCCACCGACTGTTCCGGCGTCAGCTCCTGGAACAGCGACCGCGACTTCGGCCGTGCCCACAGCACGGCGTCGAAGCGTTCGAGCAGGCCGCGTTCGCCCATGTTCCGCAGGATCCGGTAGACCGTCTCCGCGGACGGCATCTCCTCGCTGGTCTCGCAGAACAGGACGCCGCCGTACGACTCGGTCGGCTGCATCCAGCGGTTCGCGGACAACTGGAAGTCGAGGATCTCCAGGCAACCACCCCAGAGCTTCCCGGTCACGGTCCGCGTGCCGCTCCAGGTCCAGCCGGTGCCGGGGAACAGCTCCGGCTCGGTCTCCAGGTTGGCCGGTACGTTCCAGTCGTGGTCGATGTCGGTCCACCCGGTGGCCGGCGTCAGCTCGAAGTCGCCGCCGGTGAACATTGCCGCACGCAACGACCGCTCGGTGTCCGGGTGCATCGCGCCGCCCCGCCCGAACTGCACCATCACGCTGCCGCCGTAGAACCCCGGCAACCCCAACGACCAAAGGAAGTTGAGCAGGTTGGTGTTGTCGCTGTACCCGAAGAACGGCTTCGGGTCCGCCTGGAACACCGCCGGGTCGAGATGCTTCAGTACGGTGATCTGGTCGTCGCCGCCGATCGTCGCGAACACCGCGCGGATCGACGGATCCGACCAGGCCGCGTGCAGATCTGCGGCCCGCTCTTCCGGCGTCGCGCCGAACCTGCGGGTCGTCGGGTACTCGACCGGGACCAGCTCGAAGTCCTCCCGGAGCCGCTGCAGGCCGAGCTCGTACGGACCGGGGAAGATCGCGGGCAGCCCGCGGGACGGCGAGACGATCGCGACCCGGTCACCTGGCTTCAGCACTCAGACTCCGATCGGGTGCCACACGGTCTTGAGCTCGAGGTACTGCGTGAGCCGCGACAGGCCCTGGTCCGCGGACCAGTCCTCCTCGCCGGGACGCCGGACCCGCTTGAGGTTGTCGGCCGCCGCAATCTCCAACTGGGTCGCCTCGTCGGCAGACGAGATCCCGCACAGGTCGATCGCGTTCACGTCCTGGTGCGACGCGAGCCACGGCCCGATCTCGGACGCGGAACCGGTGAGGATGTTGACCACGCCACCCGGTAGGTCGGACGTCGCCATCACCTCGCCCAGCGTCACGGCCGGCAACGGGCGCTCGAACGACGAGACCGCCACGACCGTGTTGCCGGACACGATCGCGGGCGCGATCACGCTGGTCAGACCGAGCAGCGACGAGTCCTGCGGGGCGAGTACCGCGACCACACCGGTTGCCTCAGGCAACGAGAAGTCGAAGTACGGGCCGGCCACCGGGTTCGAGGAGCCGACCACCTGGGCGAGCTTGTCGGCCCAGCCGGCGTACCAGACCCAGCGGTCGATCGACTCGTCCACGACCGCGCGGGCCTTGGAGATCGACAGGCCCTCACCGGCGGCGACCTCGGCGCTGAACTGCTGGTGCCGGCCCTCCATCACCTCGGCGATCCGGTACAGCACCTGGCCGCGGTTGTACGCCGTCCGCGCGTGCCAGCCGGCGAACGCCTTGCGGGCCGCGACCACCGCGTCCCGGGCGTCCTTGCGGGAGGCCTGGGACGCGTTCGCGAGGAACTTGCCCTTGGCGTTGTTCACCACGTACGACCGGCCGGACTCGCTGCGCGGGAACGCGCCGCCGACGTACAGCTTGTAGGTCTTTCGCACTTCCAGCCTAGGGGTCTCTTTAGTGGGCAAGGTAGGCCTCCAGACCGTGGCGACCGCCCTCGCGGCCGTAGCCCGACTCCTTGTAACCGCCGAACGGCGACGTGGGGTCGAAGCGGTTGAACGTGTTCGCCCAGACGACGCCGGCGCGCAGCTGGTTCGCCATCCAGAGGATCCGGGAACCCTTCTCGGTCCAGATGCCGGCCGACAGCCCGAACGGGGTGTTGTTCGCCTTCTCGACCGCCTCGGCGGGGGTGCGGAACGTCAGCACCGACAGCACCGGGCCGAAGATCTCCTCGCGGGCGATCCGGTGCGCCTGGGACACCCCGGTGAAGACGGTCGGGGGGAACCAGTATCCCTGCGTGGGCAGCTCGCACTCCGGCGACCAGCGCTCGGCGCCTTCGTCCTCGCCGATCTGCGAGAGCTCGCGGATCTTCGCCAGCTGGGCCGGCGAGTTGATCGCGCCGATGTCGGTGTTCTTGTCCAGCGGGTCGCCGACCCGCAGCGTCTCCATCCGGCGCTTCAGCCGGCCGAGGACCTCGTCGTACACGCTCTCCTGGACCAGCAGCCGCGAACCGGCGCAGCAGACGTGGCCCTGGTTGAAGAAGATGCCGTTGACGATGCCCTCGATGGTCTGGTCGAGCGCCGCGTCCTCGAAGACGATGTTCGCCGCCTTGCCCCCTAGCTCCAGGGTCACCGCCTTCTCGGTCCCCGCAATCGCCTTCGCGATTGCCCGGCCGACGGCAGTCGAGCCGGTGAAGGCGATCTTGTCGACATCAGGGTGCTCGACCAGCGCCTGACCGGTACGGCCCGCGCCGGTGACGATGTTGACGACGCCCGGCGGCAGATCCGCCTGCTGGCAGATCTCCGCGAACGCCAGCGCCGTCAGCGGAGTCGTCTCGGCCGGCTTCAGGACGACAGTGTTGCCCGCGGCAAGCGCCGGAGCGATCTTCCAGGCCAGCATCAGCATCGGGAAGTTCCACGGGATCACCTGGCCCGCGACGCCCCACGGCTGCGGGTCGTCACCGACACCGGCGTACTCGAGCTTGTCGGCCCAGCCCGCGTAGTAGAAGAAGTGCGCTGCCACCAACGGGATGTCGACGTCGCGGGACTCGCGGATCGGCTTGCCGTTGTCGAGCGACTCCAGCACCGCGAGCTCCCGCGAGCGCTCCTGGATCAGCCGGGCGATCCGGAACAGGTACTTCGCCCGGTCGCGACCCGCCATCGGGCCCCAGACCTTCTCGAACGCCTTCCGCGCGGCGCGTACGGCCTTGTCGACGTCGGCAGGTCCGGCCTCACTGACCTCGGCCAACACCTCTTCGGAGGAAGGGCTCACGGTCTTGAACGGCTTGCCGTCGGTGGCATCGGTGAACTGCCCGTTGACGAACAGGCCGTACGACGACTTGATGTCGACGATCGCGCGCGACTCCGGCGCGGGTGCGTACTCGAATCTGCTCATGCCTGTCAGTCCAAGGTGAAGTAGTCGGGGCCCGGGTAGTGCCCGGTGGCCAGCTTGGTGCGTTGCATCAGCAGGTCGTTCAGCAGGCTGGAGGCGCCGAAGCGGAACAGCTCGGGGTCCAGCCAGTCCGGGCCGGCCGTCTCGTTGACGGTGACCAGGTACTTGATCGCGTCCTTCGCGGTCCGGATCCCGCCGGCCGGCTTGACGCCGATGTGCAGCCCGGTCGCCTCGTGGTAGTCGCGGACCGCCTCCAGCATCACCAGCGTGACCGGCAGCGTCGCCGCCGGGGACACCTTGCCGGTGGAGGTCTTGATGAAGTCCGCGCCGGCCAGCATCGCCAGCCAGGACGCCCGCCGGACGTTGTCGTAGGTGACCAGCTCGCCAGTCTCCAGGATCACCTTGAGATGTGCGTCACCCGCGGCCTCGCGGATCGCGGCGATCTCGTCGAAGACCATCGCGTACCGCCCGGACAGGAACGCGCCGCGGTCGATCACCATGTCGACCTCGTCGGCACCCGAAGCGACCGCGTCCTTGGTGTCCTGGA
This sequence comes from Kribbella sp. NPDC004536, assembly GCF_042873835.1. Taxonomy (NCBI): domain Bacteria; kingdom Bacillati; phylum Actinomycetota; class Actinomycetes; order Propionibacteriales; family Kribbellaceae; genus Kribbella; species Kribbella sp. NPDC004536. The sequence goes on from NZ_JBIALY010000003.1 coordinate 355,595, forward strand.
TCTTGATCGCCAGGCTGGAACGCCCGCTGGGGAAGGCGGTTGCGACACTCGCCACGTTGATCCCGGAGCCCTGCAGCTCGCGCTTCGCGGTGGCGACCAGGTCCGGGTACACACAGACCGCGGCGACCTGCGGCGCGGTCGGGTCGGCCGGGTCGGGCCGTTTCGCCTTCGCACACAGGGCCCGCACCTTGCCCGGGGTGTCCTGGCCCTCCAGCGTGGTGAGGTCGATCATCGAGATGGCCAGATCCAGCGCGTACTGCTTCGCGGTGGTCTTGATCGACCGGGTGCTCAACGTGGCGGCGCGGGCCTCCGCGCCGACCTGGTCGACGCCCGGCAGCCCGAGCAGGAACCGGCGCAGCCGGTCCTCCGAGGAAGTCACGTCGGCCAGGGTGTCGACGCCGCTGTCGAGTGTGGTCACGCACGGCAGTCTAGTGCGGATTCTAGTGTGGGTAGCGCGCGCCGGTTACGTTGTGCTGGTGAAGTCGAATTCGCCCGAGAGCGAGCACTACCTGTCCGCGTCGAACCGGATCACCGGGACCATCGTCCTGGTGATCGGGGCGCTCGGCCTGCTCGACGTGATCCTGGAGTGGCGGACCGCCACCGGATTGCTGGTCGGCAGCATCATCGCGATCTTCATGGTGCTGGCGTACGTCGGCCTGATCCGCCCTTCGGTCACGCTCAGTCCCGAGGACCTGCTGATCCGCAACCACCTGCGCGACCACCGGATCCCGTGGTCGAAGGTGACCGGCGCGGACGTCGCCGACCTGCTCCGGGTGCACACCGACGCGAACCGGTTCCGGGCGTCCGGCGTCCAGTTGGTGATGCGCGATCTGCGCAAGCAACGGGTCGGCGGCCGGAAGCTCGCCGCGGACAGTTCGATCTCGAAGGCCGACATCGTGGTCGGCCGGATCGAGAACCACATGGCGCAGTTCGCCGGGACATCCAAGGGCGACGTGGTCAGCGAGTGGGCACGGCCGGAGCTGATCGTGCTCGGCGTACTCGCCCTGATCGCTGTGGTCGCCGCGTTCCTCCGCTGACCCGGTGACGGCGTCATGCTGAGGCCGTGCTGACCCGGCGTACGTTCGTCCGGACCGGTGTCGCGGCGGCGATCACCGGTGTGGTCGCAGTGACGGCTCTCGAGAGCGGCGCGATCCCCGGCCGAGGGCGGTTCCACGACCTGCTCGGGGTCACCGGCCCGGACGGCGTCGTGCCCGACGTACCGGCCGGTCCGGTCGTGTCCGGGACGTTCGCGTCGCGCGGCCGCGGTACCGACGTCGGCTACAGCGTGATCTATCCCGACGGGTACGCCGCGACCGCCAGGATGCCGGTCGTCCTCGCGCTGCACGGTCGTGGGGGCGACCATCGCTCGGCGGTGAATGACCTGGGCATGGACCGGTTCCTGACCTCGGCGGTCCGGAACGGTACGCCGCCGTTCGCGGTCGCGACTGTCGACGGCGGCCAGGACAGCTACTGGCACCGCCGGGCCGACGGCAACGATCCCGGCTTCATGCTCGCGCAGGAGTTCCTGCCGCTACTTGCTGCCCGCGGCCTGAACACGAGCAGGTACGGCGTGTTCGGCTGGTCGATGGGCGGGTACGGCGCCCTGCTCCAGGTCGCCCTGCTGTACTGGCAGCGCCGGGTCGCGCCGTCTGTTCGCGCGGTCGCCGTCGGCGCGCTCAGCCCGGCGCTGTGGCACCGGTACGCCGACGCGCAGCCGGGCGCGTTCGACGACGAGGCGGACTTCGAACGCAGCCAGGTGTTCGGCCGCCGGGTCGGTTTCGAGGATGTTGCCGTCCGCATCGACTGCGGCCGGGACGACCCGTTCGCGGCTGCGGCCCAGGACCTGCGGGCCGAACTGCACGCGGCCGGCGGGCAGCAGGCCGGGCTGCATACCGGCGGGTACTGGCGGCGTATGCTCCCCGACCAGTTGCGGTTCCTGGGAACGAAACTCGCGCACTGAGTTTCGATCTGAGTGGAATCTCAGCGGAACTGTGGCGTGAATCGCTGCGTCTGACCCCCTGTCCGAGCCCAGGTGAACCCCTGTGCACCTCAGGATTGGTCCGACAGGTCCCTAAGACACATCGAGAGTGGAGCTCATGGTCAACCTCTCCCGTACCACCCTGCGTGGCTTCGCAGCGGTCGGTGCCCTGGCCGGTTTCGCGGCCATGGCGCTGCCGAACGCGCAGGCCGCGCAGACCTCCAGCACCAGCACGACGGCAGCGGCCGTCACCCCGCAGGGCCCGATCGACGGCACCTCGAAGCCGATGAGCCCGCCGCCGGCCGGTGACCTGGTGAGCACGAAGGCGTCGTCGCCGACGACCATCGTGCGCTACAACCGCATTTACAAGACCGGGGCGATCACCCCGTCGAAGTGCAAGGAGGTGAACGTCTCGCTGCGCACGGTCGCCGGCGTCGAGGCGTACGTCTCCCAGCTCGACCGCTGCATCTACGCTGCCTGGGCGCTGCCGCTCAAGCAGGCCGGTGCGGCCTACAAGGTGGCCCCGAAGCTCATCTTCACCACCTCGTCGCGGGTCAACTCGGCCTGTGGCCTGGACACCTCGGGCCGCGCGTTCCAGTGCGCCGCCGGCGGGAAGTCGTACATCTACTTCCCGGTCAGCCCGGTGATCAGCTACTGGAAGCAGAACCCGACCTGGGCCCGTGCGTACGCGTCGTTCACGATCGCGCACGAGTACGGTCACCACGTCCAGTGGCTGACCGGCATCATCAACGCCTCCTGGCAGCGTCAGTACGCGTTCAGCACCTACGCCGCGCAGATGGAGGAGAGCCGTCGCCGCGAGCTGCAGGCGTCCTGCTTCGGTACGGCCGTCCTCGGTGCGAACAAGCGGTACTACCCGTGGAGCGGCGGTCTGATGACGCAGCTCAACAACGTCGTCACCAACAGCGGCGACCAGCCGGGCTACCCGCGTGACCACGGCTCGATGAAGAACCACGCGTTCTGGTCGACCAAGGGCTTCAACGCGAAGCACAGCTACACCATCGCCGGCAACTGCAACACCTTCAACGCGTCGTCGGCGTACGTCTCCTGACGCAGTTCGTAACTCGGCCGCCCGGTACGCGTTGGCGTACCGGGCGGCTGTTGCGTTTTGGCGACACCTGCACGAACTGCGACCATGCAGTTACTTGTTCCGGGTGCGGACGCCCTACAGTTCTGAGGTCGATCGTCGAACGGCAGGAGTCAACGACAGTGAACTACGACGAGTTCAACACCGAGTACGCGAAGGTGCTGGACAAGATCAAGAGTGGCCGGTCCACCTGGTCGGAGCTGTCCGGGCACGTCACCCGGCTGCGCCAGGCGACCGCGGGCATCACCGTGCCGGTGGAGCGCACCCAGGTCGACCACGACCTCGCGGCGCTCAGCCAGATGGTGGACATGTCCCGTCGTACCAACGACAAGGAAGACGTCTGGACGGTCACGTCCGACGCGATCCGCAAGGCCAGCAGCCAGGAGGGTACGGTCGCCGACCGGATCGCCCGGATCGAAGGCGCCATCAACGACATCGCGGCGCTGGCGAACCGGAACCCGGACGAGCGGGACGCGCTGATGCAGTCCACCAGCACGCTCCGCATCCTGCACTCGTCGCTGCAGAGCTCGCTGCACGCCGAGGAAGCCGAAGCGGCCGCAGCAGCCCGCTGACCTCTCGGAGCCACCCGCCAAGTGCTCCGCTAGATACCTGCCGCGGCAGCCAGGTCGGTCTTGATGGCTGCCAACGCATCCGCTGCCTGGGTGCGGGCGCCGGCGACGTCGGTCGTCACCGGCACCACCACCTCCAGGTAGCACTTCAGCTTCGGCTCGGTCCCCGACGGGCGCACGACCACGCGTGCGCCGTCGGACAGGGTGTAGCGCAGCCCGTCGGTCGGCGGCAGCGACTCCGAGCCCTGGCTCAGGTCGTCGATCCGCTCGACGGCGTACGCACCCAGCGTCTTCGGCGGGGTCGCCCGCAGCCGTTCCATCGCCTTGCCGATCAGCGACAGGTCCTCGACCCGCGCCGACAACTGGTCGGTCGCGTGCAGGCCGTGCTTGACCGCCAGATCGTCCAGCAGGTCCGCCAGCGTCCGGCCCGCCGCCTTCGCCTGCGCCGCCAGTTGCAGTACTCGGACCAGCGTTGACACGCCGTCCTTGTCCTTCACCGCCGCCGGGTCCACGCAGTACCCGAGCGCCTCCTCGTACCCGAAGACCAGGTCGGGCACGCGTCCGATCCACTTGAAGCCGGTCAGCGTCTCGACGTACTCCACGCCGTACGAAGCCGCGATCTTGCCGAGCAACGACGACGACACGATCGAGCAGGCGGCAACACCTTGAGACCCTGGGAGCAGGAACTCACCTAGGAGGCTGCCCAGCTCGTCGCCTCGGAGCATGCGCCAGCCACCGGAGGCGGCGGCGTCCGGGATCGCGACCGCGCAGCGGTCGGCGTCCGGGTCGTTCGCGACGGCGATGTCCGCGTTCATCGACCGGGCCAGCTCGAGCGCCGCGTCGATCGCGCCGGGCTCCTCCGGGTTCGGGAACGAGACGGTCGGGAAGTCCGGGTCCGGGTCGGCCTGGGACGCGACCACCTGCGGTACGGCGAACCCGGCGCGGGCGACGGCCGCCTCGACCAGGGTCCGCCCGACGCCGTGCAGCGGGGTGTACGCGACGTTCAGCTCCCGCGGCGCGTCGGCCGGTACGAGTTCGGCGATCCGGTCCAGGTACGCCTTCAGCAGGTCGTCCCCGGCGGTCTGCCAGTCGTCCCCGCGCGGTACCTCGGCCAGCGGACCGACCGCGGCGATCGCGGCCGCGATCTCGGCGTCCGCGGGCGGCACGATCTGCGAGCCGTCGCCCAGGTACACCTTGTAGCCGTTGTCCTGCGGCGGGTTGTGCGACGCGGTCACGACCACGCCGGCCACCGCGTGCAGGTGCCGGATCCCGAACGCGACGACCGGAGTCGGAGTCGGGCGGTCCAGCAGTACGGCGTCCAGGCCGGCGCCGCGGATCACCGCTGCCGTGTCCTGGGCGAACACGTCCGACTTGTGCCGGGCGTCGTACCCGATCAGCACCGGGCCGTCGGTCAGGCCCTTCGCCTTCAGGTACGCCGCGAGCCCGGCGGCGGCGCGGATCACGACCACGCGGTTCATCCGGTTCGGCCCGGCGCCGACGGCGCCGCGCAACCCCGCCGTACCGAACTCCAGCGTGCCGTCGAACCGGTCGGCCAGCTCGGCGGTGTCGCCCGCGTCCAGAAGCCGGGTCAGCTCGGCGCGGGTGTCGGGGTCGGGGTCCTCGCTCAGCCAGGCTTCGGCGGCGGCCTTCAGATCATCGCTCACATGCGAACTCTAATGACCCGACGACTGACATGGCCTGGACCGGATGTCCGCCACGTAGTCGTCCGGTGCGCCGGCGGCCTCCGCGGCCTCGGCGAGGATGCCCAGGTAGCGGGCGGAGGGCAGGCCGCCCTCGTAGGCGTTCAGCACGTACATCCAGGCCAGTTGCTCGCCGTCCAGGGTCTGCACCCGGACCTGGATCTTGCTGTAGACGTCCTGGTCGATCCACTCCCACTCGTCCAGCCGCTCGACGTCCTTGGGGTGTACGTCGTACAGCGCGACGAAGACCTGGTTGGCCGGATCGGACGGGTCCTCGACCACGGTGGCCATCGAACCCTCCCAGCCGAGCTCCTCGCCGCCGAAGGTGAGGCGCCAGCCGGCGATCCACCCGGTCCCGCGCAGCGGCGAGTACGGGCACCGCTCGGCCATCAGGTTCGGGTCCAGATTCGACGCAAACGCGGCGTACAGGGTCACGGAAACAGAGGATACGGAACAATGGCCTCTCGTGGCGCGAGTTGTGATCATCGGAGGCGGTCCAGGCGGGTACGAAGCGGCCAGTGCGGCCGCCCAGCTCGGTGGGGAGGTGACGGTTGTCGATTCCGACGGGATCGGCGGATCCGCGGTGCTCACCGACTGTGTTCCGAGCAAAACCCTGATCGCCACCGCCGAGGTGATGACCGAGGTGGAGGAGGCCGGCGAACTCGGGGTCCGCCTCGACGACGGCGACGACGATCCGGCGAACTCCGTGCGTGTCGATCTCTCCGTCGTCAACAAACGGGTGAAGGCGCTGGCCGCCGCCCAGTCCTCCGGGATCAGCCGCCGGCTGGACCGGGACAACGTACGGGTGATCAAGGGCCGCGGCCGGCTGGACGGCCCGGAGACCGTGGTGGTCGGCGACGAGCGGCTGGACGCCGACGTGGTCCTGATCGCTACCGGGGCAAGGCCTCGCATCCTGACCGGCTCGGAACCGGACGGCGAGCGGATCCTCACCTGGGAGCAGGTCTACGAACTCGAGGAGCTGCCGGAGCGGCTGATCGTGGTCGGGTCGGGTGTGACCGGCGCCGAGTTCGCCAGCGCGTACGACGCACTCGGGAGTGATGTCGTACTCGTCTCGTCCCGGGACCGGGTGCTGCCGGGCGAGGACGCCGACGCGGCGGCGGTACTGGAGGACGTGTTCAAGCGGCGCGGGCTGACCGTACTGAGCAAGTCCCGGGCCGAGTCGGTGCAGCGGTCGGGCGACGGCGTCGTGGTGACGCTGACCGACGGGCGCAAGGTCGAGGGTTCGCACGCGCTGCTCGCGGTCGGGTCGCTGCCGAACACCGACGACATGAACCTTGTCGAGTCGGGCGTGTCGCTGACCGACGGCGGGTTCGTGCAGGTGGACCGGGTGTCCCGGACGACCGCTCGCGGGGTCTACGCGGCCGGCGACTGCACCGGCGTCCTCATGCTCGCCTCGGTCGCCGCCATGCAGGGCCGGATCGCGATGGCGCACGCGCTCGGCGACGCCGTCACACCGTTGGACCAGTCAACGGTCTCGGCGAACGTCTTCACCGCCCCGGAGATCGCCACCGTCGGCCTGTCCCAGGCGGTGGTGGACGCCGGCGGCAGTACGGCGCTCGTCGTCAAGGTGCCGCTCGCCGACAACGCCCGCGCCAAGATGCAGGGCGTCCGGGACGGTTTCGTGAAGCTCTTCTGCCTGCCGAACACCGGCATCGTGGTCGGTGGCGTGGTCGTCGCTCCGCGCGCCAGCGAACTCATCCACCCGATCTCGCTGGCGGTCGGCGCGCGCCTGACCGTCGACCAGGTCGCACAGTCCTTCACCGTCTACCCCTCGATCTCCGGCTCGGTCGCCGAGGCCGCCCGCCGCCTCCACCTCCGCAACTAGAACAACAGGCGGGCTGCCCCGCCTGTTATGTTCGCCTTGACGTATGCCGATATAGGCATATGATCGTGGTCATGGCCAGGGCAGCGACGACGTCGGACGTGTTCAATGCGATCGCCGAGCCGCAGCGGCGGGACATCCTGATGCTGCTGCGGGCGGGGGAGCGGCCGGTCGGCGAGGTCGCCCGGGAGCTGGCGATCAGCCAGCCGGGCGCGTCCAAGCACCTGCGGGTGCTGCGCGAGGTCGGGCTGGTCCGGGACCGCCAGGCCGGCAAGCAACGGCTGTACGGGCTCGACGCGCGGGGGCTGCGGCCGGTGCACGAGTGGACCGGCGGGTTCGAGCGGTTCTGGAACGAGAGCTTCGACCGCCTGGACGCGTACGTCCAGGACCTCAAGCAGGAAAGGCAGGAGGACTGATGGACACGACGACCGCCGACCGCGAGATCGTCATCTCCCGGATCATCGACGCCGCACCGGAGCTGGTGTTCGAGGCGTTCACGGAGGTCCGGCACCTGTCCAGGTGGTGGGGACCGGCCGGGTTCACGACGACCACGCGGTCGTTCGAGTTCCGCGTCGGTGGCGAGTGGGACTTCCTGCTGCACGGACCGGACGGTACGGACTACTCCGAATGGATCACCTGGACCGAGATCTCCGCCGCGGAGCGGATCGCGCTGCGGCACGGTGAGTTCCGCGACGACCCGAACGCCTTCGAGTCGGTGCTGACGTTCGAGCCCGACGGCGCGGCGACCCGGATCGAGATGCGCACCGTGTTCCCCAGCAAGCAAGTCCGCGACGAGGCGATCGAGAAGTATCACGCGATCGAGGGCGGCCGGCAGACGCTGGCGAACCTCGCCGCATACGTCACCGGAAAGGAAAGCTGATGGCAGGAAAAGTGTTCTTCAGCGTCTCGATGTCGCTCGACGGATACATTGCACCCGGCTCGCTCGGCGAGCTGATGGGCAAGCAGTGGATGGAACTGCAGCGCTGGGTCTTCCCACTGAAGTTCTTCCGGCAGAACCTCAAGCTCGGCGAGGGCGGCGAAGAGGGCCGCAACAACGACATCGCGCGCGAGACGTTCGAGCGCACCGGCGCGAGCGTCATGGGCAAGCGGATGTTCGACGCCGGCGAGCGGATGTGGCCGGAGGAAGCGCCGTTCCACACCGAGGTGTACGTGGTGACGCACCAGAAGCGGGATCCGTGGGAACGCCCAGGGGGTACTGTCTTCCATTTCGTCACCGACGGCATCGACGTCGCGCTCGAGCAGGCCCGCGACGCCGCCGGCGATCGCGACGTGCGGATCGCCGGCGGTGGTACGACGATCCTCGAGTACCTGAACGCCGGACTGATCGACGAGTTCTCGATCGCGCTCTCACCCGTGCTGTTCGGGTCGGGCGTACGCCTGTTCGAGGGCGTGGACGCGTCCCGCGTGGCACTGGAACAGGTCCACGCGGAACACGCGCCGAACGTCACCCACCTGACGTACGCCGTCCACAAGCGCTAGGTGCTACTCGCCGTACAGTGGCGGGACCTGGTACGTGGTGTGCAGGTAGTAGACCGGGTCCTTGTACGTACCGGGGATCTTTCCGAGGCCCTTGATCGCCGACGCGCCGTGGCTGACCGCGTACAGGTACGCCGAACCGGTGTCCTTGTCGACCGCGGCGAGCAGCGTGCTCTGGGTGCCGCAGCGTTCGGCGACGAGGCTCTCGAAGGTCTGCCACGTCGACGCGGCGATCTTCTTCACGACCGGCTTCTGCGCCGGGTTCTTCGGGATGTGGATCGTGTAGAGCGCGCCCCCGCGGGTGTTGGCGAGGAACGTGTCGTACGTCTTGGTCTCACTGATCAGCGCCATCGTCTTCACGGCGGAGAAGCCCGAGTAGTGGTACACGTCGTCGTACGGGAAGTCGGCCTCCCAGTGGTGGTCGAAGCGGTACAGCGTGCCGTCCGACCGGAGGCGGTACGTCTTCAGGTCGGCGCTGGTCGACAGGTACGACGTCTGCTCCTCGTACGTGTAGCCCTGGTAGTTCTTGCCGGAGTTGCTGAAGCCGGTGACAGCCTTGCCGTTCTTGTCGGTGCCGTACCAGGCGTTGTAGAGGTTGGTGTTCAGCATCACCTCGCCGGACGTGTACTGCCCGGACGCCGTCTTGGTGCCGAGGCTCCAGGTGGTGCTCAGCTTGGTGATGCCGGGCGTGAACATGTGGACGCCGGTGCTCTGTTTGGCGGTCACCGGCGAGCCGGCGGTGATCTTCGAGTCGCCGATGTCGCCGCCGGCGGTGATGGATCCGAGGGTCATGGTGCAGGCCGCGGTGGCGGCTGCGGGGGCCGCCGTGGCGGGGGTGATCGCGGGAGTGATGGCGAGCGCGCCGAGCAGTACGGCGGAGGCCGCGACCGCGGAGCTTCTGGTCAGGCTCATGTCGAACCAGGGTCCTTTCCGGAATGAGGTGTCGATCAACTCGATACCGTCGGCCCCGGAAAAGTTACCGCGGGTATCTCCCGCAACTTTGCTGGTCTGTACCGCATCGTGGAGATTGTGAAGACCCTGAGACGAACCTCCGCTGCCACCGCGTCCGCCGTACTCCTCGGCGCCTGTTCACGGCCGGGATCGCGAAGGCGGCGTCGACCTGGACGACGGCACTCGACGTACCGGCCGGCTCGACCACGACCGGTCTCGTCGTACTGAACGACTCGCTCTACTCGGCGTACTACTCCGACATGTCCGGCGTCCCTCCCGGCTCGACGGTGACGAAGAGCGCGCGGTACGGCCTCGACGGCGCACCTGGTTACCTGCACCGCTGGGTGCCGGACTCGAAGGGCGTCTGGCACGGTGAGACCGCGACCGGCTTCTCCTCGGTGAAGACGATGGCGCTGATCAGCGAGACGCAGACCTACGACACGTTCCTGGCGAACACCCGGGGCGGTGCGCTGTACACGATCCGGATCCCGCGCACCTCGCCGCTGAAGCCGATCGTGAAGAAGGTGCGGACCTCGACCTGGCAGACGTTCGAGTCGCTGGTCGTGGAGAAGTGCGGTGCGCAGAGCAGCTTGCTGACCGCGATCGACAAGGACACCGGCTCGGCGTACCTGTACGCCGTTGGCCATGCCAACGGTACGTCGACGGTGATCAGGGGACTGGGCAAGGTTCCGGGGACCTTCAAGGACCCGGTCTACTCGCTGGGCACCCCCGAAGGACAGCCGCCGCTGTTCGGCGAGTGACGTACTAGCAGGCTTGGTCTAGAAGTCCCCACCGAAGTCGCCGCCGCTGTCGAACGGGTTGTAGTCGCTCCCGCCGTCACCGCCGCCGTCTCCGTAGTCCCCGTTGTCACCACCGTTGTCGCCGCCGTCGGCCATCCCGTCCTGGTAGCCCGCGGCGTAGTCGCCGTACCCGCCGCCGGCGAACATGCCGCCGAGGGCCGTACCGATGAACATGCCGGTCAGCACCCCGCCGACGCCGCCGAACAGACCCTGCGCGTACGGCGAGTAGGCCGGGCCGGCCTCCCAGTACGGAACGCGCTGCGGGCCGACCATGACCTTGCGGACGTCCGGCTCGGCGCCGGCCCGGACCCGCTCGGCGTCGGCCGCGCAGGCCGGCACCTCACGCGGCGCGCCGTTCGGCGGCGACCACATGACGTCGACGACCGAGGGACCGTGCTGCGGGTTGAAGAAGCAGGCCGGCCGGCGCTGCGGCAGCGGCTGGCCGTTGACCCGGGCCTTCACGCAGGCCGCGGCGTACCGCCCGTCCTCGAGGATCTCGACGACGTGCTTGATCTGGTCGGCCTGGGTGACCTGGCCGACGGCCTGCTTGGCGGACTCGTACGAGTCCAGCGCCCGCTGGTAGTCCTGCCGTGCACCGTCGCCGAGGTCCTTGCCGACCATCTCCAGGTCGAGGTCCTGCAGCTCCTCGCCGAACCGGGTGATGTCCTCGTCGGCGGTCCGCTTGACCGCCTCGAGCTCGGCCGCGCTGATCTCGTGCTGCTTCTTGTTCTGCAGCTGGGTGCGACGGTAGGAGTTGTACGCCAGCACCGCGATCACCACGACGGCGATGATCAGGATGTATTCCATGACGGGCCTCTCTCGGGGGTCCTTTGGGTAGAGCCTATCCAATCCCGCAAACGCCGACCCGCCACGCAGGGTGACGCAATGCCGGGAAAGCGGTCACCCGCGGCGCACAATGGAGACGCGCCCCGCCCAGCGCCTGTCCGACTCCCGCCGGAAGGCTGTTCATGGGCATCACCGCGCGACTGCTCCCGCTCGTGCTGACCGCGACCGGACTCGTACCGCAAGCGGTGACCGACGACCCGTCCTACCAGGAGATTCCGCTCGACGGGGTGACCGTCCAAGCGCATACCAAACCGTATGGCATGGTCGGCGTGACCTGGCCCGAAGGTGTGCGGAACGTCACCGCCAAGGTCCGGGTCGAGCAGAATGGAAAGTGGACCGATTGGCAATCGTTATCGGTCGAGGATGACCACGGGCCCGATCCATTGGCGCCCGAAGGAATTGAGCGGGCCGGCACCGAACCATTGTGGGTCGGGAATGCGACCGGAATTCAGGCCAGTGCGGTCACCGCGGCCGGTACGACGGTTTCCGGCGCGAAGGTGGTGCTGATCCAGCCCGGCGTGCTGGCGTCCGACGCGGACGATCCCGGCTCGGTGGGTCCGGAGTCGAGCGCGTCGCCGTACCCGATGCCGTTGATGGTGAGCCGGCGGCGCTGGGGTGCCGACGAGCGGCTGCGGGCGTACAACGGCGCGGACTGCGTGCGGCCGCGGTACACGACGACGGTGCTCGGGGCGTTCGTGCACCACACCGCCGATCGCAACGACTACACGCGGACGCAGGTGCCGGCGATGGTGCGGGCGATCTACGCGTACCACGTGAAGAGCCGCGGCTGGTGCGACCTGGGGTACAACTTCCTCGTCGACCGGTTCGGCCGGATCTTCGAGGGCCGCGCCGGGGGTGCGCAGCTGCCGGTGCTCGGCGCGCACACCGCGTCGTACAACGCGAATTCGTTCGGCGTCGCGGTGATCGGGAACTTCGACCAGGTGGCGCCGCCGCCGGCGATGCTGGAGTCGACCGCCCGGGTACTGGCCTGGAAACTGGACGCCAACTACCGGTCGCCCTCGGCAACGATCCGGCTGGACGGCAAGAGTCTGTACACGGTCTCCGGGCATCGCGACACGAAGGCGACCGACTGTCCGGGCACCCAGTTGTACGACAAACTCGGGTGGCTGCGGCAACGGGTGAACGCCTTGATGGGCGGGAGTTTCTCGACGCCGATCTACCGGTACGCCCGGAAGCTCGGTTTCCGCAACATCGGCCAGCCGTTCTGGGGCGAGCATCCGACCCGGACCGGCCGGGCGACGTACTTCGCGACCGTCGACGTCTTCTACTCCGTTGCCACCGGCCCGCATTCCACCGCCGGCGCGTTCCGGACGAGGTACCGGCGGCTCGGCGCGGGGAGTGCGCGGCTCGGGTTGCCGATCACCGACGCGTACCAGGTGCACGGCGGGGCGCGGCAGAAGTTCCAGCGGGGCTGGCTGGTCTGGGACCGCCGCGCCCGGCAGGTTCAGGTCGTCTACGGGAGGGAACTATGAGAAAACGTGTGATCGCGGCGGTGGTGCTGTCGTCGACAGTGGTGAGTACGACCGCACACGCCCGCGAGATCACACCGGCCGCGGCGCTGCCGGACACGGCGATCACCGGGCGCGGGTTCGGGCACGGCCGGGGACTGTCGCAGTACGGGGCTCAAGGTGCCGCGCTGGCAGGGAAGTCGGTCAAGCAGATCCTGGACTTCTACTACCCCGGTACGACCACCGGGAAGGCGACCGGCAGCATCCGGGTCCGGATCAGCGCGGACACGACCGACGGGGTCCGGGTCGCCGCGGTGAACGGGCTGGCGGTCCGGTCGATGGCTACCGGCAAGGTGTACACGTTGCCGAAGGCATCGACCATCAACCAGTGGTCGATCGATCCGAACGGCGAGCACGGCACCGAGCTCAACTCGTACAACGCGACCACCAAGAAGTGGACGCTGTACAAGACGTTCACGGGGATGGCGCAGTTCGAGGGCGCCGCCGTGATCGGGTTGATCCTGCCGAGCGGCGCCGTCCGCCGGTACCGCGGTGTGCTGCGGGCGATCGACGTCGACGGCGCGCACCTCGACACCGTCAATGTCCTTCCGCTCGAGTACTACCTGCGTGGCGTCGTGCCGCGGGAGGCGGTGACGAGCTGGCGACCGGCCGCCCTGCAGGCGCAGGCCGTTGCCGCGCGCACCTATTCGGTCTTCCACCGGAACCGGGCGACGGCGCGGGCGTACGACCTGTGCGACACGACGTCGTGTCAGGTGTACGGCGGGTACGACGACGAGGAGACGTCGACGAACAACGCGATCGCGGCCACCGCGGGGCAGATCCGGCTGTACAACGGCAAGCCGATCATCGCGGAGTTCTCGTCGTCGAACGGCGGCGCCACGGCAGCCGGCGACGCGCCGTACCAGCTGACCAAAGTGGACGGCTGGGACGCGTACCCGCGCAACGGGAACCCGAACGTGACCTGGAAGGTGACCCGGACGGCTGCCGAGCTGCAGGCGGTGTTCCAGGTCGGCACGATCCGGTACGTCCGGGTGCTGAAGCGGACCGGTGTCGGCCCGGGCGGCGGGCGGGCGCTCACGGTGCAGGCCGTCGGGTCGCGCGGGTCGCGGGTGCTGACCGCCGACCAGGTCCGGATCCGGCTGCACCTGCGCTCGTCCTGGATCAGCTTCCCGGCGGTCCGATCACTTGATATGCCAAGTTTGCCTGTTCGCTGAGCCATTGACGTAGCTGTGCTGCGGCGGTTAGAACGTGACATCGATGTCAACCACCGCCCAGGAGGAGCAGGTCGATGCGCAGAAAGCTTGGTATATCAACACGTCTGGCCGCCGGAGTTCTCGCGGTCGCGGTCCTCGGAGGCCTGAACATGTCCACGGCCGGCGCCGAGGGCATGGCTGGGGCCGATCCCACCGCGGCAGCTCGGGCGCGGGCGTCGTACGACGCCATCAACAAGTACTTCGACGCCGGCCGCGGACTGCTGCTCGAGGAGTACCCGAACACGCAGTCCAACGCGTACTCGTACGTCTGGCCGTACTCGCAGGCGGCGATCGCGGCCGAGGACCTGGCCGGCGTTCCGGGCGCGGGCCGGGCCGGTTCCGCGGAGGCGGACCGGCGGATCGCGGCATACGAGTTCTACTGGAACTCGGGGACCACGCCGACCGGCTACGACTCGTACGTCCGACCGCCGAACGGGCAGGGCGGCGACAAGTTCTACGACGACAACGAGTGGATCGGCCTGAACCTGATCCAGCGGTACAGGCGGACTGGTGACCGCGCTGCGCTGGCCCGGGCCAAGGACATCTTCGCGCTCGTCGTGCACGGCTGGGACACCGATCCGTCGCACTCGTGCGCCGGTGGGGTGTACTGGACCCAGGCGCCGTGGAGCCAGGACCGCAACACGGTGTCGAACGGCCCGGGCGCCGAGCTCGGCGCACACCTGTACCTGCTCACCCGGGACAAGTCGTACCTGACCTGGGCGCAGAAGATGTACCAGTGGGCGCAGACCTGCATGCTCGCGCCGAACGGCCTGTACTGGGACCACATCGACCTGGCCGGCAACGTCGAGAAGACGCAGTGGAGCTACAACCAGGGCGTGATGCTCGGCGCCGGAGTGTTGTTGTTCAAGGCAACCGGTGACGCGCGCTACCTGCGCGACGCGAAGTCGGTCGCGGACGCGTCGCTGGCGTTCTACAACACCCCGGAGATGCTCGCCAAACAGGGCGCGGCGTTCAACTCGATCTGGTTCAAGAACCTGCTGATCCTGGACTCG
Source organism: Kribbella sp. NPDC004536 (assembly GCF_042873835.1). Classification (NCBI taxonomy): domain Bacteria; kingdom Bacillati; phylum Actinomycetota; class Actinomycetes; order Propionibacteriales; family Kribbellaceae; genus Kribbella; species Kribbella sp. NPDC004536. The sequence continues at coordinate 370,640 of NZ_JBIALY010000003.1, forward strand.
GTCAGCCCCGACCCGCGGTACCGCAAGGCGATGCAGTCCTACGCCGACTACAACTGGACCACAACCCGCGACCCAGCCACAAACCTCTACAAGTTCGGCACCGGCTCAGTAGAACTCCTACAGCAGTCAGGCATAACCCAAATCCACGCCCTACTAGCCTGGCCCCGCTCCCACTACGGCCTCCTTGCTTAGGCTGCTGCTGTTGCCGTCTTGATGTCTACCGGAGTGATCGGCGTCCCGTCCTGGGGGCTCTGTTGGGGCGTGACGCCGGCCTCCGCGACCTTGTCGATCAGCTTCAGGCTCGGCTCGTCGATCGTGCCGAACGCCGTGTACTGCGCACTCAACCCAGAGGCATCCCCGTACACGATGAAGAACTGACTCCCGTTCGTGTTCGCCCCGGAATTGGCCATCGCGAGAATGCCGCGCCCGTACTTCAACGTCGGGTAAACCTCGTCCGCAAACGTGTACCCCGGACCACCGGACCCGCTGCCGGTCGGATCGCCGCACTGCAGCACCTGCAGACCCTCACCAACGGTCAGCCGATGACACTTGGTGTTGTCGAAGTACTTCTGGCCCACCAAGCTGAGGAAGTTCTTCACCGCACACGGCGCAACCGAGCTGTCCAAGGTGAGCTGCAGGTCACCGATCGACGTGTCCAGGCTGACCTTCGACGTACCGGACGCCTTGGTCTTGCCGTCGGCCGGCGGATTCACCTTCTTCGCGGCCGGCTCGGCGCTCTTCTTGTACGTACAGTTCACCTCGGCCGCGAGCGGCTTCGGGCGCTTCGGCGCTGGGAAGATCGCGGTCGGGATGCTCGACGGCTTGTTCTCGGGCGCCACCGACGGCGTCGCCGCCGGTTTGTCGTCACTGCCTCCGAAGACCACGAACGCGCCGACCACGACCACGACCACCGTCACGACCGACGCCACGGTGACCGCGAGGTTCCGCCGCTGCCGATGCCGTTCCGCCTCGCGCTCGGCCTGCCGCCTCGCCTTACGGGCCGCCAGCTGCTGCTGGTGGGTCTTCTTGGACATGCAGTAACCCTCCTCAACCGGATGTCTGGACGGAACCTACAGCTTCAACCTGAGAACTGTCTGTCAATCCGGCCGTCGCGCCCAGATCCGCCAGGACGATCACCCGGTCGGCAGCCGTCAGGGTCAGCGGTACGTCCCGCGCCGGGTTGAGCACGACGCCGTACCCCGGCGGCCGGTGGAACGCGCTGGCGACCCGGTATCCGATCGCGGTCTCGCCCCGCCGGCGCGCGGCCTCGGCGAGCGTCGCAAAGTTCGCCGGCGCACCGGGAACCAGGTAGTCGGCGGCCGGCTTCAGGTAGATCTCGGCGCCTTCCGGCCCGAGCAGCTCGGCGAACACGTCGGCCAGGTGCCGGTTCTCGCTCAGCTGCGTCAGCAGCAGGCTGATCAGCTTCTCACTCACCACGAAGTCGTCGGCCTCGGTGACCTGCGCGATCTCCCGGTTCGCGTCGTCGTTGATCTCGCTGACGATCGAGTACGGCGCGTTCAGCCGCTGCTCGAGGTCGCGGATGTGCAGCAGCGTCAGCAGCGTACGGGCGTCGGCCTGCTGCTCGTCGAGGTCGTCCGCGGCCAGGATGATCACGTGCTGGTAGCTGCTGACGTCCAGCGACTCCAGCGCGGCACGGTTCGTCGGGTCGCAGTGCGTCGTACCGATCGTCAGGTTCTCGTACTCGCCGGGTGCGGCCTCGTCCAGGCCGGCGATCTGCAGGTGCGAGCCGGGCGTCGCGAAGTCGTCGAGCAGGTCGAGGATCTTCGCGGCGCGCTTGTTCCAGCCGATCATCAAGGTCCGCGCGGGGCAGGGCGCCGGTTGCGCCGCGTCCGCGATCGCGTCCTCGAGGATCTGCGCGGGGATCGTCGAGCGGCGTACGAGGGCGTCGTCCTCGGCGAGTACGACCAGCTGGTCGTCGTTGCCGAGCAGCACGTCGGCGGCCGGGTTGAGCGAGATGCGGCCGTCGCCGTACCGGATGCCGACCGCGACGCCGCGATCGAACGTACGGCTGACGTCGCCGAACGTCTGCCCGGTCGCTTGCACCTCGGCGCGCAGGTAGAACTCGTTGCCGCTGAACGCGAGCAGCTCCGTGCACACCGCGGACAGCCCGGACTGGCGGTGCGCCTGCACGATCAGCCGGACGGCGAGATCGTCCGCGCCGATCAGCTGCGCCCGCGGCCCGCCCGCGAGCTGCGCCGCCGCGAGGTTGTCGGAATCGCGCAGCGCGGCGACCACGTGCGGGCCGTCGGTGTTGCGGGCCCGGTCGCCGAGCGCGAGCAGGACCTTGATCACCTGGATGTCCGCGTCCTCGGTCGCGGGTGGCAGCACCATCACCGAGCGCGCCGCGGACAGGTTCACGAGGTCGAGGTCGGCCGGGCGGAGCGGGTTGCCCGTACGGCAGACGACCACGGTCCTGCCGAGATCGCCGACGCGGGCGCGGAGCTCGTCCTCCATCTCCACCTTGTCCTTGTCGGCGAGGATCGCGACGCAGGCGCGGCGCTGGCTCTGGTTCGCCTGGACGAGTTCGGAGACGACCGTGAAGACCTGCTCGGACCAGCCCAGTACGACGGTGTGCCCGCGCTCGACCACCCGCGACCGGCCCTTGCGTAGGTCCTCGATCTTCGCGTTCAGGCCGTTCGTCATCACACCGATGAACGCGCTCACGACGAAGATCCCGCCGATCGTGATCAGCAACATCAGGAACAGGAACAACGGACTCCCGGTGTCACCGCCGATCGTGCCCGCGTCGATCGCCCGCATCAACGTCATCCAGAACACTTCCGGCCAGCCACCGTGCTGTACGACGTCCTTCGGCACCAGCCAGATCACCAGCAGTGAAACCACCAGCACCAGACCGGTCGAGGCAAACCCCAACCACCCGATCAACGCCGGCGTACCCCGCGACATCGTGCTGTCGAACCAGTACCGGGCCCGCTCCCGCCACATACCCCGCTCCTCACTCCCAACCCAACCAGCGCACTATGCCACGCCCACCCTGAAAACAGACACCACTCCACGGCTGGAAACGTCACCGCCGCGCGGCGGCTGCCTGTTGCCGCCTTCGGCGGGTGTGCGCCGACCACTACCGAGCGCGGGTCCCGGCGCGAGGTCGGGTACTACGTGGTGCGGGGCGGAGGTGGTGGCGCGGGTGCGGAGGTGTCGCTCAACCGGCGGCTGAGCCGCGGCGGGCAGGACGCCGAGCGCACGATCAAGGAGTACGCCGCCGCCGACGACACGTTCGAGTTCGGTTCTGGACGGGCTCCAGGACGTCAGTCCTTGATTTCGCAGATGGTGGCGCCGGCTGAGACGGTGGCGCCGACCTCGGCGCTGAGGCCGGTGACTGTGCCGGACTTGTGCGCGTTCAGCGGCTGCTCCATCTTCATCGCCTCGAGGACCACGATCAGGTCGCCCTCGGCAACGGTCGCGCCCTCCTCGACGGCGATCTTCACGATCGTGCCCTGCATCGGCGACGTCAGCGAATCGCCCGACGCGGCCGCGCCCTTGGATCCACCGGCCCGCCGCGACGGCTTCTTCTTCGCGGCACCACCGGCGGGAGCCGCTGCGACCGCGCCGAGCCCGCCGGGCAGTACGACCTCGAGCCGTTTCCCGCCGACCTCGACGGTGACCCGGGAGCGCTCGTCGTCGAGCGGAGCCTCGGCCGTCGGGCCTTCGTACGGCGTGAGCTGGTTGTCGTACTCGGTCTCGATCCACCGGGTGTGCACCTTGAACCCGTCCGTCCCGACGAACGCCGGGTCGGACACCACCGAGGCGTGGAACGGGATCACCGTCGGCATGCCCTCGACGACGAACTCGCGCAGCGCGCGCCGCGACCGTTCCAGCGCCTGCGTCCGGTCCCGACCGGTGACGATCAGCTTCGCGACCAGCGAGTCGTACGCACCCGGCACGGTCTCGCCCTGGTCGTACCCGCTGTCCAGCCGTACGCCGGGACCCGACGGCGCATGCCAGCGCAGCAAGGTTCCGGGCGCCGGGAGGAACCCGCGGCCGCCGTCCTCGGCGTTGATCCGGAACTCGATCGAGTGCCCGGAGACCTTCGGGTCCTCGTACCCGAGCTCTTCACCGTTGGCGATCCGGAACATCTCCCGGACCAGGTCCAGCCCGGTGACCTCCTCGGAGACCGGGTGCTCGACCTGCAGCCGGGTGTTCACCTCGAGGAACGAGATCAGCCCGTCCTGCCCGACCAGGAACTCGCACGTCCCGGCGCCGACGTACCCGGCCTCGCGCAGGATCTTCTTCGACGAGGAGTACAGGATGTCGAGCTGCTCGGCGGACAGGAACGGCGCCGGCGCCTCCTCGACGAGCTTCTGGTACCGGCGCTGCAGCGAGCAGTCCCGTGTCGACACCACCACAACGTTGCCGTGGGCATCGGCCAGGCACTGGGTCTCGACGTGCCGCGGCTGGTCCAGGTACCGCTCGACGAAGCACTCGCCGCGCCCGAACGCGCTGACCGCCTCGCGGGTGGCCGACTCGAACAGCTCCGGGATCTCCTCCATGGTCCGCGCGACCTTCATCCCGCGACCACCACCGCCGTACGCCGCCTTGATCGCGATCGGCAGCCCGTACTGCTCCGCGAACGCGACCACTTCGGCCGCGTCCGCGACCGGGTCCGGCGTACCGGGAACCTGTGGCGCGCCGACCTTCTCCGCGATGTGCCGGGCCTTGACCTTGTCGCCGAGCGAGTCGATCGCCGACGGCGGCGGGCCGATCCAGATCAGCCCGGCGTCGAGCACCGCCTGCGCGAACTCGGCGTTCTCGGCCAGGAACCCGTAGCCCGGGTGGACGGCGTCCGCGCCGGAGCGGGCCGCGGCGTCCAGGATCTTGGCGATGTTCAGGTAGGAGTCGGCCGGTGTCGCCCCGTCCAGGGCGTAGGCCTCGTCGGCGAGCCGGACGAACAGCGCGTCCCGGTCCTGGTCGGCGTACACGGCGACACTGCCGAGCCCCGCGTCGGCGGCGGCCCGGACGACCCGGACGGCGATCTCGCCCCGGTTCGCGACCAGCACCTTGGTGATCTGCTTGCTGTCGGACACAGCTGACTCCCTTCGGCTGGCCCGAGTCTAGGGTCAAGCGGCCGCCGAAGGAGCAGGGTGTTGCTCACACCACGCTGGGTCGTTTCTCGAAGAACGTCTCCAGCACGACGACTGTCTGCGTACTGGTCACGCTGTCCACCTGGTGGAGCGCGCGCAACGTTGCCTGCAGGTCCTCGGTGGTCGCCGTCCGGACCTTCACCAGCACCGAGGCCGGCCCGGCGATGATGTGCGCCTCCTCGACCGCCGGGATCTTCCGCAGCGCTGTCAGCGTCGGCTCGTCGCCCATCCACGCACCGGATTCCAGGAGCACGAACGCCAGCACCCCGAGCCCTACCGCACCCGGATCCACGTCAACAGTCGTCCGGCGGATCACCCCGGCTGCCTTCAGTTTCCGGACCCGCTCGTGCGCGGAACCGGCGGACAGGCCGACCGCTTCGCCGAGTGCCGCGTACGACTGGCCGGCGTCCTCCTGCAGTGCGGCAATCAGCCGACGGTCCACATCATCTATGGTTACCTGGCTCACAAACCGAACCTCATTCTGTTCAGATGGTCGATGACCAGACTACATTCAGAATATGACCGTCACGATCAACGCCGCGCCGCCGCGGCTCCGGGCCGAGTTGGTAGTTCTCGACGACCGTTTCCAGACCGTCGCAGGCGACGAGTACCTCGAATGCCTGTACGACGGCGGCCGCTGGCTCGAAGGGCCTGCGTACTCGCCCGCCTGGCGCTGTCTGGTCTTCAGCGACATCCCGAACGACCGGATGCTGCGCTGGGACGAGCTGTCCGGCCAGGTCAGCGTGTTCCGGCAGCCGTCCGGATACGTCAACGGCAACACGATCGACCGCGCCGGGCGGCTGATCAGCTGCTCGCAGGGCGACCGCCGCGTCGTCCGGACGGAGTACGACGGCAGCCTGACCGTCCTCGCGTCGCAGCTGGACGGGCGGCGGCTGAACAGCCCGAACGACGTGGTCGAACGCAGCGACGGGTCGATCTGGTTCACCGACCCGCCGTACGGGATCAGTTCGAACTACGAGGGGTACGCCGCCGAGCAGGAGCTGGACGGTTGCCACGTCTACCGGATCGACCCGGACGGCACGCTGACCGTGGTCGCGGACGACTTCCAGCGGCCGAACGGTCTCGCGTTCTCGAACGACGAGCTGGAGCTGTACGTCGTCGACACGCCCCGCAAGCACATCCGCCGCTTCGAGGTCGACGGCGACAAGCTGACCGGTGGCGAGGTGTTCGCACCCTGTACGGCCGGCATGTTCGACGGGATCCGGCTGGACAGCACCGGCCGGGTCTGGGCGGCCACGCACGAGGGCGTGCACTGCTTCGACCCGGACGGCACTCTGATCGGCAAGCTGCTGCTGCCGGACGTCGTGTCCAACCTGACCTTCGGCGGCGCGAAGGGGAACCGCCTGTTCGTCACCGCGACCACGTCGGTGTGGTCGTGGCTGACGAACGTTCAGCGGTAGGACTTCGAGACCGCGTCCAGGAGTCGTTCGAGGGTGTCGTACGTCGGTGTGTCCGCGACGTCGATGACCTCCTGCGCGACCGGGACGTCGTGCTGCTTCACCACGCTCGCGAACTGCGACTCGTCCGCGGTGCGGAACCCGTGCCGGGCCGCGAGTCGCTGCAGTTCCGGATCGGTGGCGAGCAGCTGGCCGAGCTTCTCACCGTTCGCGTCGAACGAGACCAGCGTGTGCTTCGACTGCACGGTCGGCGACGGGTACATCAGCACCATCCCCGGCTTCAGCTTGCGCTCCACCGCGGCCTCGACGAACTGCGCCTCGTAGATGTTCACCATCGGCGACTTGCCCATCCCGAGCGACAGGTAGTCGTCGAACGGGCCTTCGCTGGAGTTGTCGGTGTACCCCTGGTTCACGAACAGCGGCGCGACGAGCGGCAGGACCTTCTGCTCGTCCGCCTCGCTCTGCACAACGGTGTTGTGGTTGGCAACATAACTGACGATCGACAGGAACATCGCCGCCGAGTTCGACGTGCGCGGATCGGTGGTGGTGATCAGGATCCGCTTGTTGACCGGGTACGTCGTGTTGCCGTGGATGTTCGTCCAGCGCCAGTTCGCCTTCGCGAGGTCGACGTACTTGCGTACGTTGAAGTACCAGACACCGTTCACCTGCCGGGCGATCCCGGTGGCGGACAGCAGGTCCACGATCGGCTGGTACGTCGCGATCGCCATCGGCGACGAGAACACCGCAAACTTCTTCCCGCCCACGGCAGGCCGGCCGGACGTCGGCTGCAGGATCCGCTCCGCCGCCGTACTGCTGGACGGGAACGCGAAGTCGTACTTGCTCAGGTCGACGCTGGTCGCGATCTCGCGCGATCCGGCGGTGTCGACGTTCACCGCGAACCCGTGCTTGGCCAGTACGGCCTTCACGTCCGGATCCTCGAAGAACGCCCGCTTCTCCGAGCCGATCACCCCACCGACCGTGGTCAGTCCGGAGTTGGCAGGGGATTTGGCGGCCGCGTCGCCACCGTTGCGTACGACGAGCACGGTCGCGATCGTCGCCAGCACGAGGACGCCGGCAACGGCGGCGGGAAGGGCGATCGGGAAACGCCGCCGGAACTCGCCGAGCCCGGTGCCTGCCGTACCCCCGCCGCCGGCGCCGGCTGAGGCCTGATCGGCGGCGCTGCCGTCCGGCGCGGCTGTTGCGTCGTCGCCGGGTTCCAGCGTCACGGCCGGCCTTGTCCACCGCGCCTGCCGTTCGGCCGTCGTGGCCTGCTCGGCGGGCTCGGGCTTCGGCGCGAGCTCCGCGCGGACGATGCGTTCGATCAGGATGGGTACATAGTCGCGGACCGGGTCGCCGGCGAAGGACTCGCGGGCGGTGCGGATCGCGGTTTCGATGTCTTCGGGAGTATGGATGTCGGCGAAGGCGTCGGTGAGCCTGCTGGTCAGGTTCTCGATCGCCTTCTCTTCACGAACGGTGTCAAGCTTCAAGAGGATGTCTCCACGGTCACTTGGACGGCGCCGGACCTGAAGCCCCCGTTTGCGGCGCCACGCATATCCTTCCGTCCCAGAGGTCCAACCAGAGGAGACGTGATGACCGGAATTCTCGAGCCGTTGGCAGGATCTGCTCCGGCGGTCTGGGAGAAGCTGGACGACCGGTTCGCCGGCATCCGCGGCGACAGCCGGCTCGAGCGGTTGTGGACCGGTGGACGCTGGGTCGAGGGCCCGGTGTACTCGCCGGCCGGGCGGTACCTGCTCTGGAGCGACATCCCGAACGACCGGATCCTGCGCTGGGACGAGACGTCGTACCAGGTCTCCGTCTTCCGGCACCCGGCCGGCAACACGAACGGCCACACCCGCGACACCGAGGGCCGGCTGGTCAGCTGCGAGCACGGCAACCGTCGCGTGACCCGGACCGAGCACCACGGCGCGATCACGGTGCTCGCCCACGAGTACGAGGGCAAGCGGCTGAACAGCCCGAACGACGTGGTCGTCAAGCGCGACGGGTCGGTCTGGTTCACCGATCCGGCGTACGGCATCGACTCCGACTACGAGGGCTACCAGGGCGAGATCGAGACCGGCGGCTGCCACGTGTACCGGGTCGGGCCGGACGGCACGCTGACCCGGGTCGCGGACGACTTCAACCGGCCGAACGGCCTGGCGTTCTCGCCGGACGAGTCGTTGCTCTACATCACCGATTCCGAAGAGGGCACGATCCGCGCCTTCACCGTCGACGGCGACAAGCTCTCCGGCGGCGACCTGTTCGCCGAATGCGGCAACGGCGTCTTCGACGGCATCCGCCTGGACACCCAGGGCCGCATCTGGGCGTCCGCCGCCGACGGGGTGCACATCTACCACCCCGACGGCACCCTGCTGGGCAAACTCCTCGTCCCCGAAACCGTCAGCAACCTCACCTGGGGCGGCCCCAAACGCAACCGCCTCTTCCTGACCGCCACCACCTCCGTCTACTCCCTCTTCACCACCGCCAACGGCACCCCGGAGGCCTACGGCCCGACCCGGTAATCCGTTCGCCCGCGGTTGACTTTGTCAGAGCTTTTTCAGTTGGTCGATGAGGGTGAAGACGGCGAGGAAGCCGAAGGCCAGGAACGAGAAGCCCAGGACCGCGGTTCGCCAGGTGGTGATGCGGATGGCCTCCGGGAGCGCCCTGGAGTTCATCCACCACAGCAGGCCGGAGTAGACGAACATCATCGTGCCCGCGGTGCAGGCGGAGATGATCAGTAGCACCAACGGTTGGGTGACGCCGGCCAGCAGAACAATGATGCCGAAGGCAACCAGTCCCCAGACCAGCCAGAAGTACAGCTTGGACTCGGTGATCTTCGACGTGCGGAGGTACCGGGCCTTGATCATGTCGGAGGCCAGCCGGGACGTGTAGTCGACGATCCCGGCGGCCGCCGCGAACAACGAGAACGCGCCGATCGCCCAGAACAGGTAGCCGAACCAGCCGCCGACGAGGGTCTGCAGCGTCGTACCCTCGATCTTCAGGAAGCCGATGTTGTTCTTCACGTTGTCGTTGCCGAACAGCGTGGCATGGGCGAGCATCGACGTGAACGCGATCGTCACCACGGTGATCGCCACGAAGGTCGCGGCCTGCTCGATGTTCGCGAACTTCCACCAGAGCCGCCAGCGCGCCAGGTTCTTGTCGTCCGGCGGGAACGTGTACCCGTTGGCGGTCGGGTCGGCCTCGGACTCGCCGGTCACCGGCGACGTCAGCCGCGGCACGTGCACGCCCATCCCGAAGCCCTTGTCGCGGATCCAGTTGCTCTGCACCAGGTTCTGACCGCCACCGGCGCCGGCGTACGCGATCGCGCCCATCACCAGCGCGAACCCGAGTTGCTCGGCGGGGAACGCCGGCTGCGTGACCGCATCGCCGAGCGCGCTGTACGTCTTCCCGCGGATCGCGAACGCCAGCGCGAGTACGACGAGCAGCGCGACGGCCGCGATCTTCACCGCAATCAGCCGTTCCAGCATCACGTACACCACCGGCGCGAAGGTCAGGATCGCGCCGATCACCAGCAGCATCACGATCGCGATCCAGCGCGGGTCGCCGGCGCCGAACAGGTACGTCAGCATGCTGGCGGAGCTGGTCGCCCAGCCGGGCCAGAGGTTGGCGAAGTACGTCATGATCGCGAAGAACAGGCCCCAGTGCTTCCCGTACCGGTTGAAGCCGGTCAACGCTGTCTCACCAGTGGCCAGCGTGTACCGCTCGATCTCCATGTTCAGGAACCACTGCACGACCACGCCGACGACGGCGCCCCAGAGGAACACCAGGCCGACCTGGCTGGAGATGTACGGCCAGAGGATGAACTCCCCGGACGCCAGCCCGACCCCGGCGCCGACCATGCCGGGTCCGATGATCTTCCAGGTGTTCGCCGGTGGTTCGGGCAGATCGCGAACCTGCGGTGCGGGCAGATTCTTGGTAGGCAGTGCGAATCGTCCATGGTCGGTAGGTGCGGTGTCTGTCATTCAGGCTCCTCACTGTCGACCCCCCGGTTCCGCAGGGTAACGGATACTGTCGACACAGGCGAGTGGCAAACTGGCGCCCATGGGTGGGGTGACAGTACTGACCGCGTCGTACGCCGGCGCCGCAAGCGCGCCCGCCTACGCCCGACTGGCCGGCCTGGTCGCTGCGCTGCCCGGCGAGCACCTGGTACGTCGTGACGCGGGGTCGCCGGCGCTCGCGTACCCATCCGCCGCCGATGCGATCGCTGCCGCCTCAGCCCTTCGTGAGTCAGCCCTGGAGGTGCCCGCGGGCGAACTCCTCCGCATCGCGCTCCACACAGCACCAACTGCAGTCCTCGCCGCCCGCCACGCTGATCATCTCCTGTCCGTCACCAACCCCGGACAAACGTTGCTCACGGCAACAGCTGCTGAAGGCCAGGACCTGTTCGACCTCGGGGTGCATCGGTTGCGGGATCTCGGGTCGCCGGAGCGGATCTTCGAGCTGACCTCCACCGGTGCGGCGTTGCGTTCGCTGGAGCTGGTGCCGAACAACCTGCCGGTGATGTTCACCAGCTTCGTGGGGCGCGCGACGCAGGTTGCCGCGGTGCGGACGCAGTTGTCCGGTAGCCGGCTGGTGACGCTCACCGGGCCGGGTGGTAGCGGTAAGACCCGGCTTGCTGCGCAGACGGCTGCGCAGGTGGCCGAGGGTTGGGTGGATGGGGTGTGGTGGGTCGACCTGTCTGCCGTCACCGACAGTTCGCAGATCCCGGAGGTTGTTGCTGCCGCGATCGGTCTGCTGGTCGAGCCGGGCGATCGGCTGCTGATCGGCCAGCTCCGTACCAAGCAGGCGCTGGTCTGCCTCGACAACTGCGAACAGATCGTCGAAGGTGTGGCCGAGTTCGTGGTCGCGCTGCAGTCCGGTTGCCCTGAGATCACCGTCCTCGCCACCAGCCGCGAGCCACTGAACCTCCCCGGCGAATCCATCTGGCAGGTGCCCGCTCTCTCCCCGGAGGAGGCCCGAACCCTCTTCCTCGAACGCTCAGGCACCGTTCTCCCAGGACTTCAACAGATGCCGACGGAGCACGAGGTGGAGTCTGGGGCGTCGGGGGATGTGGTTGAGGAGGCTGTTCGGTCGATCTGTGTTCGGTTGGATGGGATTCCGCTTGCGTTGGAGCTTGCGGCTGCTTGGGGGCGGGTTTTGACGCCGGTGCAGATCGAGGCGGGGCTGGGGGATCGGTTCGGGCTGTTGACGAAGAACGTTCGTGGGGTGGCGGCTCGGCAGCGGACGTTGGCAGCGTCGATCGACTGGAGTTACGAGCTGCTGGACGCGGACGAGCGGGAGGTGTTCCGGCGGTTGGCGGTGTTCTCCGGTGGGTTTGCGCTCGACGCGGTGCAGGCGGTGACGGAGCGGGCCGGCGTACTGGAGATCCTTGCGCGGCTTGTCGACAAATCGCTTGTGGTGGCGGAGGGCGGGCGGTACCGGCTGCTCGAGACGATCCGCGAGTACGCCGCAACCCGCGCAGCCGCGGACGACACCGGACAGGACCGGCATCTCGACCACTACCTCGCGGTCGCCGAAAACGCGGAACCCCTGCTGGACAAGGACCGCGACGCCTGGCGCGCGCTGATCGAACCCGACCGCGAGAACTTCCGCGCCGCGCTCGAACACGGCCTGTCCGCCCCGGACCCGGACCGCGGCCGTCGGCTCGCCGCCGCGCTGCGCTGGTTGTGGAACCTGCAGGCGACCGGCCACGAAGGCATCGGCTACCTGCGCCGCGCGATCGACCGCGCCCCCGATGACCGAACGTTGCTGCAGGCCCGTTTGCTGTACGGGTACGCGACCGTCGCCGACACTGTCGACCCGTTCGGCTACGACGCGGCCGGCCGCGGCCTCGACCTCGCGACTGAACTCGGCGACGACCGGCTGAAGTCCTTGTTCCTCGCGCTCAAGGCGGTCGGCGAGTTCTTCACGGACTTCCAGAAGGCCTGGGACCTCACCGCCGAGGGCGTCCGCCTGGCCGACGGCATCGGCAACGAGCACGCCCGGAACGCGAACGTCGCCCTGCAGTGCGTACTGCTCTCGCTCTGGGACCGCCACGACGACCTCCGCCCACTGCTCGACCGGGCCGCCGACGGCCTGATCTCCAGCGGCGAACGCGGGATCGCGTCGACCGTACTGACAACCTGGTCCGAGAGCGCCATGTCCACCGGGCAACCGCGGCAGGCCGTCGAACTCGCCGAACGCGCCCTGGCCGCGGCCGAACCGCTCGCCGACTTCCACCGCGTCGGCTCCGCCCGCGCCCAGCTCGCCTCCGTACTGGTCCGCGTAGGTCGCGCCGACGAGGCCCGTACGTTGCTGCGCCCGCTGCTGGACCTCGCCGACACCGGTTCCGTCGTACCGAATCTCGCTCAGGTGATGAGCGTGGTCTGCTACTGGACCGGCGAGTACGACGCCGCGGTGGAGTGGCTCGCCCCGGCCGTCGCGCCGGACGGCCCGCTGGCGCAGACGTTCGTACCCGCGATGCTGCTGCCGACCGTCGCCGCCGCGAAGCGAGCTCTGGGCGAGGACGCGACCGACCTGCTGGAACGGGCCGCCGACCTTGCCCGCCGCTACAACCTCCCGCGGATCCTCGCCGATGCGCTCGACCAGCTCGGCCGTACTGCGATCGCCGTACAGCCGGACAAGGCCGCCGAGCTCCTGCACGAAGCGCTGACGATCCGCGTCGACCACGGCCTGCGTACGTACCTCATCGACAGCCTGGAATCCCTTGCCCTGCTGGCGATCCACACCAACCGCCCCGCGGACGCCGCCCGCCTGGCCGCTGCGGCAGCCGGCGCACGCACCGACCTGGGCCTGGCGACACCGGCCGATCATCCTGACCTACCGACCTCGGACGAGCCGCCCCTGCCGTTGGACGAGGCCGTCGCGTACGCCCGCCGTACCAGAGGAACCCGCGGCCGCCCGTCCTCAGGCTGGGCCAGCCTCACCCCGACCGAGGAACAGGTCGTCGCGCTGGCGGTCGAAGGCCTCAGTAATCCGGAGATCGGCGAACGCCTGTTCATGAGCCGAGGCACCGTGAAGACCCACCTCGCCCACGTCTACACGAAACTCGGCGTCGCCAACCGCACCGAACTGGCCTCCCTCAAAAAGCCTTGATCATCTCCACCGCCTTCGCGATCCGCCGCTGCCGCGTCTCCGGCTTCTTCGCGTCGTTGATCGCACTCACGTGCTCGCGCCGATGGCTGTAACTCATCGCGTCGAACGCTTCGCGCAGCCCCGCCTCGGCTAGCGCCGCGGCCAGATCATCCGGTACGTCGATCGTCCGCTCGTTGGCGTCCCGCTCGACGGTCACAGTCACCACCTCACCGTCGCCCTTCCCCAACTCGGCGCGGATGCTCTTCAGGATCCCGAGCGCCATGCACCCACCCATCGACGCGATCGACCCGCGGTACGCCACCCCGTCGAACGTCGCCAGCACCGGGATCCGCCCACCCCCACCAAGCGCCGCGATCACCTCACCCGGCACCTCCACCCAGGCACCCCCGCCGTCATTCACACTGATGCTGCCCTCGAACGTCTCCATGCCCCGCAGCCTAGGACGCGAGTTTGCTGGGCCACCAGACTTTCTTGCCTAGGTCGTGGGCCAGGGAGGGGACCAGGAGGGAGCGGACGACGGTGGTGTCGAGGAGGACGCCGAAGGCGACCATGAAGGCTATCTGGACCAGGAACAGGATGGGGAGGACTGCCAGGGCCGAGAAGGTGGCGGCCAGGACGACGCCGGCGGAGGTGATGACGCCGCCGGTTACTGCCAGGCCGACGAGGATGCCTGGTCTGGTGCCTTGTTCCTGGGATTCCTCGCGTACCCGGGTCATCAGGAAGATCGAGTAGTCGATGCCTAGGGCAACCAGGAACACGAAGGCGTACAACGGGATCCCGGGGTCGGCGCCCGGGAACTTGAAGACGTGGTTGAACATCAGTGCGCTGACGCCGACGGTCGCGCCGAACGACAGCACGTTCGCGATCACCAGCAGGACCGCGGCGACCAGTGAGCGGAGCAGCAGCATCAGCACGACGAAGATCACCGCGAGGATCGTCGGGATGATGACGCGCAGGTCCCGCTGCGCGGCGTCGAGTACGTCGAGGTTGATGGCGGTGTTCCCGCCGACCAGGATCTCCGGACTCACCTTGTCCAGCTCGCTCCGCAGGTGTTTGACCACCTTGGTCGCGCCGGGCGAATCGGCGGGGATCTTCAGCGTCGCCTGCACGAGAACCTTGCCGTCGACAACCTTCGGCGGTACGCCGGGTGCGACCGAGGCGGAGGCGGCGCCGATACCGTCGACCTGGAGCGCGGTCTGCACGACCTGGTCAGCCATCGACTGCGGAGTGAGGATCTCGACCGGCGTACCGGCGCCGGCGTCGAAGTGCTTGCCGAGTTGCTGCTGGCCGGTGACCGACTCGACCTTGTTCAGGAACAGGTCCTCCTGGGACGTACCAGTGGCCTTGAACGTCGGGATGAACGCCGCGCAGGCGAGCAACGCGAGCGCGGTGATCGCCCAGACCCGCCGCGACCGCCGGCCGACCAGCCCGGACACCCGGCCCCAGAGCCGGCGCCCGCCGACCTGGTCGCGGGAGTGCACGTGATCGAGGCGCGGGATCGACGGCCAGAAGATCCGCCGCCCGAACGCGAGCAGGACCGCCGGCAGGAACGTCATCGCGGCGACGAAGGCACCGGCGATCCCGAGCGCACCGACCGGACCAAGTCCCTTCGTACTGCCGAGCTTCGACAGCAGCAGGCAGAGCAGGCCGAGGATGACGGTCGCCGCGCTGGCCGCGATCGGTTCGATCGACGCCCGCCACGCGACCCGCATCGCCTGGAACTTGCTGTCGTAGTCGTGCAACTCCTCTTTGTAACGGGAAACGAGCAGCAGCGCGTAGTCCGTCGAGGCACCGACGACCAGGATGAACAGGATGCCCTGACTCTGCCCGTTGAGCTGCAGTACGCCGTGCTTCGCCAGCGGGTACACGACCAGCGCGGCGAGCGCGAGGCCGAAGACTGCGGTGAGCAGTACGGCGATGGGCAGGATCGGGCTGCGGTAGACGATCAGCAGGATCACGAACACGACCGCGAGCGCGACGCCGAGCAGGATCCCGTCGATCCCGCTGAACGCGACCACGAAGTCCGCGAACACCCCGCCCGGACCGGTGACGTACACCTGCAGGCCGCTCGGCGTCAGGTCCTGCTTGATCTCGGCCCGGAGCGCCTTCGCCACGGCGTACAGCACGGTCTCGCCCTGCCCGACGACCTCGTCCGCGCGGTCGCCGTCGATCTGCACGGTGAGCAGCAGCGCCTTGTGGTCGGCCGAAGGGATCGCGGCCCCGACCGGGGCGGTCAGGTAGTCGCCGAGCTTCTTGCCGTCGCCCAGCTCGAGCGCCGGGATCTTGGCCACGAACCCCTGCACAGCGGTCTGGTCCGCTGCGGTGATCGGGGTGTCACGCTCGATCAGCACGAAGTACGGGAGTGCTTTGGAGTTGACGAACTTGGCCGCCTCGTTGGCAACTATCGTCGATTCGGCCTTCTTCGGAAGGAAGTTGGCGTTGTCGTTCTGCTGGACCTCACTGAGCTTGCCGACCGCCGGACCGCCGATCGCGCCCAGGACGAGCCAGCCGATCAGTACGGCGGCGATCCCCGCCCTCCACCTCCACCGGTTCACCTGACGCAGGGTACCCGGGATCTCTCACCACCCGCCGACGGGTGTGCGGGAGCCGTTTCGGCGGCGTAACAACAAGATGACTACGCGGAAACACCCCGGTCATAACGTCCAGGCCTAATCGATGAGGTCGGATGATCGGAGACTTGCGATGACGCTCGAGGCAGGACAAGCGGCTGTCGCCACCCGCGAAGGCAGTGGCGCGGTCGGCACGGTCGAGGCCCCGCGGCGCGGGCGCTGGATCGATGTCTGGGATCCCGAGGACACCACGTTCTGGGCCGGGAAGGGCCGCGCGGTCGCGCGCCGGAACCTGTGGCCCTCGATCTTCGCCGAGTTCCTCGGCTTCTCGGTGTGGCAGCTGTGGAGCATCGTCGTGGTGTCGATGCCGAAGGCCGGCTTCACCTACAGCACGGACCAGCTGTTCTGGCTGGTCGCGCTGCCGAGCCTGGTCGGCGCGACGCTGCGGCTGCCGTACACGTTCGCCGTACCGCGGTTCGGCGGGCGGAACTGGACCACGTTCTCCGCGCTGCTGCTGCTGATCCCGACGGCCGGGCTGTCGTACTTCATGACGCAGCCGGACACGCCGTTCTGGCTGATGGCGCTGGTCGCGGCGACCGCGGGTGTCGGCGGCGGGAACTTCGCCAGCAGCATGACGAACATCTCCTTCTTCTACCCGGAGAAGGAGAAGGGTTTCGCACTCGGCGTGAACGCGGCCGGCGGGAACCTCGGCGTCGCCGTCGTGCAGCTCCTGGTGCCGATCGTGATCGTCGCCGGTGCCGGCCTGACGCTGAACCGGTCCGGCCTGATGTGGCTGCCGCTGATCGTGCTGGCCGCGTTCTGGGCCTGGAAGGCGATGGCGAACCTGTCGGTCGCGAACTCCTCGTTCCGGACCTCGATCGCCGCGGCGAAGCGCCCGCACACGTGGGTGATCTCGTTCCTCTACATCGGTACGTTCGGGTCGTTCATCGGGTTCGGGGCGGCGTTCCCGCTGCTGATCAAGACCACGTTCCCGGGCGTCGTCCCCGCGCACTACGCGTTCCTCGGCGCGCTGGTCGGGTCGGTGTCGCGGCCGTTCGGCGGCAAGCTGGCCGACCGGGTGGGCGGCGCGTGGGTCACCGTCTGCTCGTTCGTGGTGATGGGACTCGGAATCGTCTCCGCGATCTTCGCGCTCAAGGCGGAAAGCTTCGCGGCGTTCCTGATGAGCTTCCTGGTCCTGTTCGTGGCCTCCGGCATCGCGAACGGATCGACGTACCGGATGATCCCGGCCGTCTTCCGGCTCACCACTGCGGACGACCCGGGTCGGGCCCGGCGGGAGGCGGCGGCCTGCATCGGTATCGCGTCCGCGGTCGGCGCGTACGGCGGTTTCCTGGTACCGCGCGGCTTCGCGATGTCGACCAGCCACTTCGGTTCGCTGATCCCGGCGCTCTACGTGTTCTGCGGGTTCTATGTGCTCTGCCTCGCGGTGACGTACTTCTGCTACCTGCGCAAGGGTGGCCCGCTCAGCCGGGAGCGCGTGTGACAGCTATCGCGACGCATTGTCCGTACTGCGCTCTGCAGTGCGCCACCACGCTGCACCCGGTCTCGCGACCGGGTGCGGTGGAGGTGCAGCCTCGGGACTTCCCGACGAATCGGGGCGGCTTGTGCCGTAAGGGCTGGACGGCTCCCGACGTACTCACGGTGCCGGACCGGCTCACCGTGCCGCTCGTCCGCAACGCCGCGGGCGAGCTGGAGGAGACGAGCTGGGACGCTGCACTGGACTTCGTCGCGTCGCGGATCACCGCGCTGCAGGCCGCACACGGCCGGGACTCGGTCGCGGTGTTCGGCGGCGGTGGTCTGACCAACGAGAAGGCGTACGCGTTGGGGAAGTTCGCGCGGGTCGCGCTGCGGACGGCGAACGTGGACTACAACGGACGGTTCTGCATGTCGTCGGCGGCCGCCGCGACGAACCGGGCGTTCGGGATCGACCGTGGGCTGCCCTTTCCGCTGGCCGATCTGGGCGGCGCGGGCGCCGTACTGCTGGTGGGCAGCAACCTCGCGGAGACGATGCCGCCGGCGGTGGCGCATCTGCAGGGCGCACGAGACGCGGGTGGACTTCTGGTCGTCGACCCGCGCCACTCGGCCACCGCGGGCCTCACCGACGAGGGCAAGGGCCTCCACCTACAACCAACCCCCGGCACAGACCTGGCCCTGCTCCTCGCGTTGACCCACGTAGTACTGCAGGAAGGCCTTGCGGACAACGCGTTCCTCGGCGATCGGGTCGACGACCCCGACTTGCTGATTCGTTCGACTGCCTCGTGGTGGCCGGAGCGCGCGGAACGGGTAACTGGTGTACCCGCCGCGACGATCCGCCAGGCCGCGCGGGTGCTGGCCGCGGCTGCTCCGGTGCATGGTGGATCGGGCGCGTACATCCTCACCGGGCGTGGCGCGGAGCAGCACAGTAAGGGCACGGACACCGTGACCGCGTGCATCAATCTCGCGCTGGCGCTCGGGCTTCCTGGGCGGATGGGCAGTGGGTACGGGTGTATTACCGGGCAGGGGAACGGGCAGGGCGGGCGGGAGCACGGGCAGAAGGCGGATCAGCTACCGGGTTATCGGAGCATTGAGGACCCAGCAGCGCGTACGTACGTTGCGAACGTCTGGGGTGTGCGGGCGGAGGACTTGCCGCGCGCCGGTAAGAGTGCTGTTGAGTTGATCGACTCGCTCGGTACGGCGGGTGGGCCCAAGGCGCTGTTCGTGCATGGGAGCAATCTGCTCGTGTCGGCGCCGAATCTTTCCTCGGTGCGGGATCGGCTGGCTTCTCTGGAACTGTTGGTGGTTGCGGATGTGGTGCCGTCCGAGACTGCGTTGTTGGCGGATGTCGTGTTTCCCGTTACTCAGTGGGCTGAGGAGGACGGGACGATGACGTCGCTCGAGGGCCGGGTGCTGCGGCGGCGGGCGGCGGTGGCTGCGCCGGGGGAGGTGCGGAGCGATCTCGCGGTGTTCGCGGGGATCGCCGAAAGGCTCGGTGTACCAGGG
Source organism: Kribbella sp. NPDC004536 (assembly GCF_042873835.1). Classification (NCBI taxonomy): domain Bacteria; kingdom Bacillati; phylum Actinomycetota; class Actinomycetes; order Propionibacteriales; family Kribbellaceae; genus Kribbella; species Kribbella sp. NPDC004536. The sequence continues at coordinate 389,861 of NZ_JBIALY010000003.1, forward strand.
TTCTCGACCGATCCGGCCGAGGTTTTCGACGAGCTGCGCCGGGCGAGCGCGGGCGGCAGGGCCGACTACTCGGGAATCACCTGGGATCGGCTCGACGCCGGCGAGGAGTTGTTCTGGCCGGTGCCGCAGGACGGGCATCCGGGGACGCCGCGGCTGTTCGCCGACGGGTTTCCGACCGCGGACGGCCGCGCGCACGTCGTACCGGTCGATCACCGGCCGGTGGCGGACGACCTCAACGGGGCGGCGCCGATGTACCTGGTGACCGGGCGGTTGCTCCAGCACTACCAGAGCGGCGCGCAGACGCGGCGGGTGCCGGAGCTGGCCGAGGCCGAGCCGGAGGTCTACGCGGAGGTGCATCCGCGGGTGGCGGCGCAGCTGGGGATCGGCGACGGGCGTCCGATGCGGTTGCGGACGGCGCGCGGTTCGATGGTGCTGCCGGCCCGGATCACGCCGGACGTACGGCCGGACACCGTCTTCGTGCCGTTCCACTTCGGCGGCGCGGAAGCGGTCAACGAGCTGACCAACGACGCGCTCGACCCGGTGTCGCGGATGCCCGAGTTCAAGGCGTGCGCGGTCGAGGTCACGGCGGCGGAGCTGGGCGCGACGGGGGTGCCGGCATGAAGGTCGTGATCATCGGCGGCGGGATGGCCGGGCGCCGGCTGGCGGAGCTGTTGCCTGCGGTCGACGTGACGGTGCTGGGTGACGAGCCGGCGTACAACCGGAGCCGCTTGACCGAGTATGTCGCCGGCCGGGCCGAGGTTGCTGTTGGCAACGAACCGGTGGCGCGGGTGACTGGCGTGGATCGCACGCGCCGGGTCGTCGTGGACAGCGCGGGGCGTGAGTACGCGTACGACCACCTGGTGTTCGCGACCGGTGCCGCACCGGTGGTACCCGTCGGCGCCGAGCGCGGGCTGCGGCTCAGGTCGGTGGATGACGCGCGCGCGGTCGTTGCGGCAGCTGGCGCTGCCCGTCGGGCCGTCGTACTCGGCGGTGGCGTGCTGGGCGTCGAGACGGCCTGTGCCCTGCGCGAACGCGGTGTCGCAGTCACCCTCGTCCACGACGGTGCGACGCTGCTCGACAAGACCGTTCGCGCGTCGGCCGGTCGCCGGGTGACTCGGGCGGTACGGCGGCTCGGTGTCGAGGTGCTGCTCAACAGCACGTACGAGCGCGCCGACGGCGATCTTGTCGTGGTGGCGTGCGGTGTGCGGCCGCGGACCGAGCTTGCGACCGGGCTGACCGTGCGTACGGGGATCGTCGTCGATCGGACCTTCACGAGTCCCGATGACCCCACCGTGCATGCGATCGGGGACTGCGCCGAGGTGGACGGGCGGGTCGGGGGCACCGTCGAGTCGGCGTGGTTGCAGGCCGAGGCGCTCGCGCAGCACCTGACCGGACAGCCGGTCGAGGTGCCTGATTACGAGGTTGTACGGGTTACTGCGGGTGGGCTGGACGTGCTGGTTCTCGGGGACAAGGACGAGGACGGGGCCGTTGTCCGGCTCGAAGACGACAAACGGTACGTGCGGGCTGTTCTGCGGGACGGCGTCGTCCGGGCCGCGGTGGCGGTGGGTGCGCCGGAGGTTGCGGCGGAACTGGTGCTGCTGGCGGATCGAGGAACGCCGGTCGTGGCGGATGGGTTGCTGGGGGCAACCGACGTACCTCAGCAGCAGAAGAGGGTGCCGACGGTCTGTCGGTGCAACGGAGTGACCCGGGTCGCGATCGAGGCGGCCTGGCGTGGGGGTGCCGACAGTGTCGCCGGCATCGCCGCCACGACGCGGGCGACGACCGGGTGCGGGAGTTGCACCGGCGCCGTCGGCGAACTGCTCGACCGCTTCCGGCGCGGCGAGACCGAACCAGTCCCGAGCAGGAGGGCGACGATGGCAGAGCTGAACAAGGCCAAGCACGTGGTGGTGGTCGGCGGGGGTATGGTCGCCCACCGGCTGGTCGAGGCGCTCCGGCAGCGCGACACGAACGTCGACTACCGGATCACCGTGTACGCCGAGGAGCCGCGGCTCCCGTACGACCGGGTAGCGCTGACCAGCTACTTCTCCGGCCGCGACCCGCACGACCTCTCGCTCGGCGACCCGGAGCTGTGGGACGACCCGGCGGTCAACCTCCGCAAGGGCGTGCGGATCACCGCGATCGACACCACCGCCAAGACCGTCACGACGGCCCGCGGTGAACTGGTCGAGTACGACGAACTCGTCCTCGCGACCGGTTCCGCCGCGTTCGTCCCGCCGGTGAAGAACAACGACGCGCAGGGCTGCTTCGTCTACCGCACGATCGACGACGTCGCCGCGCTGCGGGTCTACGTGGAGCGCCTGAAGAGCGAGGGCCGGCAGGTCAGTGGTGTGGTCGTCGGCGGTGGTCTGCTCGGCCTGGAGGCGGCCGGCGCGCTGCGCGCGTTGGGTGCCGCGACCAAGGTCGTCGAGTTCGCGCCGCGGCTGATGCCGTTGCAGGTCGACGAAGGCGGCGGCGCGGCGCTGTCGCGGTTGATCGAGGGCCTCGACGTCGACGTACTGACCGAGACCGCGTGCCAGCGGGTGAAGCTCACCTCGCAGGGCGCGGCCCGCGCGATGGCCGTTGCCGACGGCCCCGATCTGCCGGCCGACGTGGTGGTGTTTGCTACCGGTGTGCGTCCCCGCGACGAGCTGGGACGTGCGGCTGGTTTGGAGATCGGCGAACGCGGCGGTGTCGTGGTCGACGAGGCGTGCCGTACGTCCGTACCTGGTGTCTGGGCGATCGGCGAGGTCGCGTGTATCGAGGGCCGGGTGTGGGGCCTGATCGCGCCCGGCTACACGATGGCCGAGATCGTCGCGGACCGCCTGCTCGGCGGCGAGGCGACCTTCCCGGGCGCCGACACGTCGACGAAGCTGAAGCTGCTCGGCGTCGACGTCGCGAGCTTCGGTGACGCCTTCGGTACGACGGAAGGTGCGCTGGACATCGTGTACGCCGACCCGGTGGCCGGTGTGTACAAGAAGCTCGTACTGTCCGACGACGCCCGGACGCTGCTCGGCGGCATCCTGGTCGGCGATGCGTCGGCGTACTCCGGTCTGCGCCCGATGGTCGGCCGCGAACTGGGCGCCGACCCGGCCGCGTTCCTGCTGCCCGAAGGCGCCGGGCCGGTCCAGCTCGAACTGCCCGACGACGCGCCGGTGTGTTCGTGCAACAACGTATCGGCCGGCACGATCCGGTGCGCCGTACGCGACGAGGGCTGCACCGACATCAAGTCGGTCTGCGGGCGTACCAAGGCCGGTACGTCCTGCGGTTCCTGCCTGCCGATCGTCAAGAACCTGATGAACAGCGAGCTGACGAAGGCTGGCGTCGAGGTCAGCAAGGCGCTCTGCGAACACTTCGCGCTGTCCCGCGCCGAGCTGTTCGACGTGGTCCGGATCACCGAACTGCGGACCTTCAGCGAGATCGTCGAACGGCACGGCACCGGCCGCGGCTGCGACATCTGCAAGCCCGTGGTGGCGTCGATCCTGGCCAGCATCGACCCGGCCGGGCACGTCCTGGACGGCGAGCGCGCGACGCTGCAGGACACCAACGACCACGTGATGGCGAACATGCAGAAGGACGGTACGTACTCCGTCGTGCCGCGGATCCCTGGTGGCGAGATCACCCCGGAAGGGCTGATCACGATCGGCGAGGTGGCGCGCGACTTCGGGTTGTACACGAAGATCACCGGCGGGCAGCGGGTCGACCTGTTCGGCGCGCGGATCGAGCAACTGCCGGCGATCTGGAAGCGGCTGGTCGACGCCGGGTTCGAGTCGGGACACGCGTACGGCAAGGCGTTGCGGACGGTGAAGTCCTGCGTCGGGTCGACCTGGTGCCGGTACGGCGTGCAGGACTCGGTCGGGATGGCGATCGCGCTGGAGCTGCGGTACCGAGGGCTGCGGTCGCCGCACAAGCTCAAGCTCGGCGTCTCCGGCTGCGCCCGCGAGTGTGCCGAGGCGCGCGGCAAGGACGTCGGCGTGATCGCGACCGAGAAAGGCTGGAACCTGTACGTCGGCGGCAACGGCGGGATGACGCCGCGGCACGCCGAACTGCTCGCTTCCGATCTGACCGACGAGCAGCTGTTCCAGGCGATCGACCGGTTCCTCATGTACTACGTCCGCACCGGCGACCGGTTGCAGCGTACGTCGGTGTGGATGCGGGAGATCGGGCTGGAGCAGGTACGCGACGTCGTACTGAACGACAGCCTCGGGATCGCCGCCGACCTGGATGCTGCGATGGCGCAGCACGTCGACGCGTACGTCGACGAGTGGAAGGCGACGCTCGACGATCCCGACAAGCTGGCCCGGTTCGTGTCGTTCGTGAACGCACCGGACCAGCCCGACGCCGACCTGCGGTACGTGGTCGAGCGGAACCAGCCGCGCCCGGCCACCCCGGCCGAACGCGGGCAGCTCGAGCCGGTACTGCTGGCCGGCCCCCGATTGGAGGTACGCCGATGAGTATCGCGGCTGTTGGTTCGACGGCGGTGTGTGCGTTCGACGTCCTGTTGCCGGAGCGCGGGGTCGCCGCGCTGCTCGGGGACGCGCAGATCGCGTTGTTCCGTACCCACGCCGGCGAAGTGTTTGCCATCGGCAACCAGGACCCGTACAGCGGGGCGAACGTGATGTCGCGCGGCATCGTCGGCAGCCGCGGCGACGTACCGACGGTCGCGTCGCCGATGTTCAAACAGGTCTTCGACCTGCGCACCGGGGTGTGCCTGGACGATCCGTCGGTGTCGTTGCCGGTGTACCCGGTGACGGTGCTGGACGGTCAGGTCGTGGTGGGCTCGGGTGAGCACTAGGAACGGGCCGCTCAGCGGCTGCACGATCGCGATCTCCGCGCACCGGCGCGCGGAGGACCTGGTGGCGTCGTTCGAGCGGCGCGGCGCGAAGGTGCTGCACGCGCCGACGCTGCAGATCGTGCCGGTCGCCGACGACCACGCCCTGATCGAGGCGACCCGGCGGGTGATCGCGAACCCGCCGGACGACGTCGTGGTGACGACCGCGGTCGGGTTCCGCGGGTGGATCGAGGCGGCCGACACCGCGGGGCTCGCGGCCGAGCTGCTCGGTACGTTGGAGCAGTCGCGGATCCTGGCCCGCGGGCCGAAGGCGCGCGGCGCGATCCGGGCGGCCGGGCTGGTCGAGCACTGGTCGGCGCGGTCCGAGACGACGGCCGAGGTCGTCGAGTGGTTGCGGGACCAGGGCGTCGACGGCCGGAAGATCGTCGTCCAGCTGCACGGGTTGTCGGATCCTTCGCTGCAGGACGCGTTGCGGTCCGCGGGTGCTTCGGTGCGTGGGCTGGAGGTGTACCGGTGGGGGCCGGCGCCGGATCCGGTGGTGGTGGAGCGGATGATCTCGCAGGTCTGCGGCGGGATGGTCGACGCCGTCGTGCACACGTCGGCGCCCGGCGCGCAGGCGATGCTCGACGCGGCGGCGCTGGCCGGGCAGTACGACGAGTTGGTGGCGGCCTTGCGGACCGGGCGGGCGCTGAACGCGTGCGTCGGCCCGGTGACCGCGGGACCCTTTGTGGCGTTGGGGTTGGAGCCGCTGGTGCCGGATCGGTACCGGCTGGGGGCGTTGATCCGGATCGTCACGGACCGGCTCACCGACGACAACGCGCGGTCGATCGAGACGGCGTTCGGACAGTTGGTGATCCGTGGCGGCGCCGCTGTGCTCGACGGCGTCGTACTGCCGTTGGGCCCTGGACCCCGCGCGGTCCTCGCCGCTTTGGTGGCAGCCGGCGGCGACGTGGTCTCGCGCCCCGAACTCCTCGCGGTACTCCCCGGAGCAGAGGACGTCCACGCCGTCGAGGTCACGGTCAACCGCCTCCGCACCGCGGTAGGCCGCCCCGAACTCGTCCGCACCGTCGTACGTCGCGGTTATCGGTTGGCTGTCGAGCCCGCCGGGGTCCCAACATGACCGACCCGCTTCGCCGCTCGCCCACCGCCCCCGGGCCCGCCCCCGACCTTGTCGCGGTCGCGCACGGCACGGCCGACGCGGCCGGCATCACGGTCCTGCACGACCTGGTCCGCCAGATGGCGTCCCAACGCCCGGATCTCCCGATCTCGCTCGGCTTCGTCGATCTCCTGACCCCGGCGCTGCCGTCGCTCGTCCGGCGGATCACCACGGACGCGGCCGAGGCGGTCGTCGTACCGCTCCTGCTCAGCTCGGGCTACCACGTGTACGTCGACGTAGCCGCCGAGGCCCGCCGCTACCCCGGCCGCGTCCACGCCGCCGCTGCCCTCGGACCCGACCCCGTACTGGTCGAAATCCTCGCCGACCGCCTCGGCGATCTCTCGGACGTCGACCAGGTGGTCCTGGCCGCGGCCGGCTCCTCCGACCCCCGCGCCCTGACCGACTGCGAAATCACAGCCACCCTGCTTTCCCGCCGGATTGACCGCCCGGTTCACGTCGGCTACATCTCCGGCTCCGGCGACCGCCTCCCCGCCGTGATCGCACGGACCGGCGGCCGCCTCGCGATCGCGACGTACCTCCTGGCCCCCGGTTTCTTCAACACCCTCGTCCACCGCCATGCCGGCCCGCACCGCGTCACCCCACCCCTGGCCCCCGACCCCCGCCTGGCCACCCTCGCCCTCCGCCGGTACGACGCCGCGCGGGCCGAGGCCGGTGCTTGCCTGTGGGACGGCGCGGGGAGCATCGTGGGGGTGTGAGCGGGAAGAAGTGGGACGAGCTGAGTCCGCGGAGCCGGCGGTTGGTGGTGTTCGGGGCGGTGGTTGAGAGTGTGCTGAAGGCGATCGCGCTCGCGGACCTCGCCCGGCGACCCGCGGACCAGGTACGGGGGCCGAAGCCCGTGTGGGCCGTGTTCCTGACGTTGTTCAACTCGGTCGGCGCGGCACCGGTCGCCTACTGGCTGGTCGGGCGCCGCAAGACCACCTAGCGGCTGGTGAGGGCACGATGCCTGAAGCTGTACGTACGGTCCGGATCCGTCGTCCGGCCGCCGACGTGTTCGCGTTCTTCGCGGACGGCGAGAACGACCCGAAGTGGCGGCCCGCGGTGAAGGAGATCAGCCGCAGCGGCCCGATCGGCCCGGGTGCGACGTACCGGCAACGCATCGCCGGACCGGCCGGGCGGGCGATCCCGTCCGACTACCGCGTGACGGCGTACGAACCCGACACCCACCTGGCCTTCGAGGTCACCGCGGGGCCGGTACGACCGGTCGGCGACTACCGGTTCGCCGCGGTCGACGAAGGAACCGACGTCACCTTCAAACTCTCCGCCGAACTGACCGGCCTGAAGAAACTCCTGATGTCGAAGCCCGTCCAGCAGTCGATGAACTCCGAAGTAGCCGCCCTCGACCGCGCGAAACAGATCCTGGAGTCCTAGCCGGGAAACTATTCGTCAGTAAGTGACGAATTCTTTCCCGACCGCTCGCGTCAGCGGTTGCGGAGGGCTCGCAGGTCGGTGCGGCAGCGGGCTTCTACTTCGGAGAGGTCTTGGAGGGTTTGTTCTATGTCTTGGCGGCGTTGTTCGAGTTCGGCGCGGCGGTGGGTGATCTGGTTGAGGAGGTAGACGAGCTGGCCTTCCTCGCCGGGTTCGGCGTCGTACATGTCGACGATCTTGGCGATCTCGTCGAGGGAGAAGCCGAGGCGTTTACCGCGCAGGATGAGGGCCAGGCGGATGCGGTCGCGGGGGTGGTAGACGCGAGTGGTGCCGCGGCGTTCGGGGGTGAGCAGGCCGCGGTCCTCGTAGAAGCGGATCGTGCGCAGGGTGACGTCGTACTCGGCGGCGAGTTCCGCGATCGACCAGGTCTCGGGCACCCGGCTATTGTGCATGCCACCCAGCGTGCTTTACGTTTACGTAAGCGTCAAGCACGAGGGAGTGCCGCATGTACGAGTTGTCCGCGGAGCATCAGGAGTTCCGGCGTAGCGTTCGCGACTTTGCCGAGGCGGAGATCGCGCCGCACGCGGCCGAGTGGGACCGCAAGCACTACTTCCCGGTCGAGGTCGTGCAGAAGATGGGGCGGCTCGGGCTGTTCGGGCTGACCGCGCCGGAGGAGTACGGCGGTGCCGGCGGCGACTTCACCAGCCTGTGCGTGGCGATCGAGGAGATCTCCCGCGTCGACCAGTCGATGGGGATCACGCTCGAGGCGGCTGTCGGGCTCGGCATCAACCCGATCCTGACGTTCGGTACCGACGAGCAGAAGGCCACCTGGCTGCCCGACCTGGTCGCGGGCAACAAGCTGGCCGGCTTCGGCCTGACCGAACCGGAGTCCGGGTCGGACGCGGGCGCGACCAAGACCCGCGCGGTGCTGGACAACGGCGAGTGGGTGATCGACGGCTCGAAGCAGTTCATCACCAACTCCGGCTCGTCGATCACGTCGGTCGTCACCGTCACCGCCCGCACCGGTGAGCGCGCGGATGGCAAGCCTGAGATCTCCACGATCATCGTCCCGAGCGGTACGCCCGGATTCGTCGCGGAAGCGGCGTACGACAAACTCGGCTGGCACGCCTCCGACACGCATCCGCTGTCGTTCGCGAACTGCCGCGTCCCGGAGGCGAACCTGCTCGGACAGCGCGGCAAGGGATTCGGCCAGTTCCTCGCGACGCTTGACGACGGGCGGGTGGCGATCGGCGCGGTCGCGCTCGGCTGTATCCGGGCCTGCCTGGAGATGTCCACCCAGTACGCCGGCGAGCGGCAGACGTTCGGCGTACCGATCGGCCGCAAGCAGGGCGTCGCGTTCCAGATCGCCGACCTGAAGGTGATGGCCGACGCCGCGGAGCTGCTGGTCTATAAAGCCGCCGCGCTGAAGGACGCCGGGGCTCCGATGCAGGAGTTCAAGCAGGCCGCCGCGGTCGCGAAGCTGTACGCGACCGAGTCCGCGGTCACGGCGACCCGGATCGCGACGCAGGTGTTCGGCGGGTACGGCTTCATGGAGGAGTACCCGGTCACCCGGTTCTACCGCGACGCGAAGATCCTGGAGATCGGCGAGGGTACGTCGGAGGTGCAGCGGATGCTGATCGCGCGAGGCCTCGGGCTCCCGGTGGAATGATGTGGTCATGACCCACGATCACTGGACCGAGGTCAAGGTCGCCCGCGAGGCCACGCTCTCCCCGCCGGAGAAGGCCAAGGCGAAGCTGGACAGTCAGAACAAGTTGTACGTCCGGGACCGGATCGCGCTGCTCGTCGACGAGGGCAGCTTCGTCGAGGACGCGCAGCTCGCGAACGCGCTGAACCCGGGCCTGCCCGCGGACGGTGTCGTCACCGGCCGCGCGCTCGTCGACGGCCGGCCGGCGCTGCTGGTCGCCAACGACCCGACGGTGAAGGCCGGCTCCTGGGGTGCCCGTACGGTCGAGAAGATCGTCCGCGTCACCGAGGTCGCGCTCCGCGACGAGCTGCCGATCTTCTGGCTGATCGACTCCGCCGGTGCCCGGATCACCGACCAGGTCGAGCTGTTCCCGGGCCGCCGCGGCGCCGGGCGGATCTTCCACAACCAGGTCGCGCTGTCCGGCAAGGTCCCGCAGATCTGCTGCCTGTTCGGGCCGTCCGCGGCGGGTGGCGCGTACATCCCGGCGTTCTGCGACATCGTGATCATGGTCGACGGCAACGCCTCGATGTATCTGGGTTCGCCCCGGATGGCGGAGATGGTCGTCGGCGAGAAGGTGACGCTGGAGGAGATGGGCGGTGCCCGGATGCACACCAGCGTCTCCGGCTGTGGCGACCTGCTCGCGTCCGACGACACCGAGGCGATCGAGCTCGCCAAGCAGTACTTCTCCTACCTGCCGGGTTCGTGGCGTTCGCGGCCGCCGTCGTACGACGCCTCGGACGCCGGCCGTGACTTCACCCGGGACCTGGTGCCGGCCGAGGAGAGCATCGGGTTCGACATCCACGACGTGATCGACGCGGTCGTGGACGCGGACACGTTCTTCGAGATCAAGCCGGCGTACGCGCCGGAGCTGGTGACCGGGTTCGGGCTGCTCGCGGGCCAGGTGGTCGGGATCGTCGCGAACCAGCCGGCGGTGAAGGGCGGCGTACTGTTCGTCGACTCCGCCGACAAGGCTGCCCGGTTCATCTGGCTGTGCGACGCGTTCAACGTGCCGCTGGTGTACCTGTGCGACGTTCCGGGCTTCATGATCGGCAGCGAGGTCGAACGGGCCGGGATCATCCGGCACGGCGCGAAGATGATCACCGCCGTGTCCGAGGCGACCGTACCGACGGTCTCGGTGATCGTCCGGAAGGCGTACGGCGCCGGGCTGTACGCGATGTGCGGTCCTGGCTTCTCGCCGGACGCGTGTATCGCACTGCCGACGGCGAAGATCGCGGTGATGGGTCCGGAGGCGGCGATCAACGCCGTGTACTACAACAAGATCCAGGAGATCGCCGACGAGACCGAACGCGTCGAGTACGTCGCCAAGCTGCGCGAGGAGTACGAGACCGACATCGACATCCTCCGCCTCGCCGCCGACCTGGTCATCGACGCCATCGTCGAACCCGAGAACCTCCGCACCGACCTGATCGCCCGCCTCGCCGCCGCCCAGTCCAAGGACCGAACCTTCTCCCACCGCCGCCACGGCGTCCCGCCGGTGTAGTTAGGGTCGGACCGTGAATTTTGCGCAGCGGGTTCGGGGTCGGGAGACGTTGGTCGGGTACTGGATGACGCTGGACTCGCCGCCGGTGGCTGAGCGGATCGGGCGACTTGGGTACGACTACGTGGTGCTGGACGGGCAGCACGGGTTGATCGGGTATCAGGGGCTGGTGACCGGGTTGCTCGCGATCGACGCGGGGGCGGCGCTCGGGCCGCGCGCGTCGGTGGGGCTGGTGCGGGTGGAGGCGAACGATCCGACGCCGATCGGGCGGGCGTTGGATGCGGGAGCGACCGGGGTGATCGTGCCGTTGGTCGACACTGCCGAGGACGTGGCGCGGGCGGTGCGGGCGGCGAAGTACCCGCCGGACGGGGCGCGCTCGTACGGGCCGATGCGGGCCTCGTTGCGGATCGGGCCGGTGCCGGCCGACAGCAACGCCGCGACCGTCGTACTGGCGATGATCGAGACCTCAGCGGGGTTGCAGAACGTGGCCGAGATCTGTGCGACGCCCGGTCTGGACGGCGTGTACGTCGGGCCGTCGGACCTCAGCCTCGCGCTCGGGGCGCGGTTCCCGGGCGATCCTGAGGTGGACGGTCCGTTCGAGGAGGCGGTCGAGTTGATCGCGCGGACCGCCCGCGACGCGGGGATCGCGGCCGGCATCCACACGTTCGACGGCGAGTCGGCGAAGAAGCGACTGGCTCAGGGCTACACGTTCGCGACGGTGGCGTCGGACCTGAGCCACCTCGAGGCGATCGCAGCGGCACATCTGCAGACGGCCCGGTCGTAGGCGGTAAGTTCGAGGGGAGCACACCGAGGAGGCCGGGATGAGGGCACCCGAGCGCGGCGCGTTGCCGCTGGGACTGGCGGCGACCCTGGGGCGGGCCTACGGGCGGCTGACCGAGACGGTGCAGGGGCTGAGCGACGCGGACTTCCGCCGCGAGACGCGCTGCCCCGGGATGCCGGTCGGTCCGCTGCTCGTGCATCTGTTGTACGACGCCGAGCGCGCGCTGATCGCGTTCGCCAGCCCGGCGGTGGTCGAGCCGGACCGGGACTTCGTCACCTACTGGAAGGACGTCCCGCCGCAGGGCGGCACCACCTTCGTGTCGACGGTCGCCTCGGCGTACCGGAGACCGGCGCAGCTCGTGCAGCACTGGCGCGAGGTCTCCGAGGCGGCCGTCCGCGCAGCGGCGGTCGGACTGGCCACGAAGGACCACCGCATCGAGACCCAGGGACATGTCCTCAGAGCGAAGGACTTCGTCGCCACCTTGGTGCTCGAGGCAACGGTTCACCACCTGGATCTGACCGTTGGCTTCCCCAACGCACCGGAGCCGGATCCCGAGGCGCTGCAGGTCACCGCTCGTACACTCGACGGCCTGTTCGGCCCCGAGGCGTGGGACCTGATCGGCTGGGACACCACCACGTACATCCTGAAAGCCACCGGCCGCATCCCACTCGACGAAGCCGACCACGACATGCTCGGCCCACACGCGACCCGCCTCCCGCTATTGAGCTAGAAAACCCCGGCGAACGGGTCCTCCAGGTTGCTCCAGTCCAGACTGGCCAGCTCGGACTCGGTCAGTAGGCATGCGTCGAGGATCGCCTGCAGGCGCGCCGGGTCGAGGCCCATGCCGGTCGCGACCACGGTGCATTCCGCGAGGTGTTCGGTCTCGGACCATTCGCCGAGCATGCCGAGCGACGCGCTGTAGCCGGCCGACTCCCAGCGGACCCGTTGGGTCGGCCGGTTCGCCAGCCAGACAACGCCGCGGCTCCGCACCACGCCGTGGACGATGTCCTCGAGCGCATCGTTCAACCGGGCCGGATGCAACGGTCGCGTCGACCGCCACAGTACGGTCGTCACCCCGTCGTCGCTCGGCTGGACCCGGTCCGAGGTAGCGAGCTCGCCCGCCCACGCCTCGGCGGCGTCGAAGTCGAACCGCCCGGTCCGCGCCACCGCTCCGTCCGGTACGCCGGAAGCGCCCGCCGTCACGACCGACGTCCGCGGGTTCAGGTGCTCCAGTAGGTGCTCGAGCCGGACGACCGCCGTACTCCGGTGCGCATTCGCCAGCACGCACACGTCGGCGTACTCGATCTGCCGCGCCGTCAACTCCGCGACATTGCGCCGATCCGGCAACCCGAGCGCGAGGCCGCGCTCCGCGAGCAGCTCGTCACCGGACAGCTGCTCGACCAGCAGTACGGCGTCGACGACACAGGTGACCGTGTCCACGACGAGCTCCGGCAGTGTCGCGACGATTGTGTTCACCAACGGTCGCGCCTCCATCGCGGGTGGTGTCGCGAGCACGACGTGATCCCAGTGCCCGCGGGCGACCAGGGCCTCCAGCAACGGTACGAGCGACTCGATCAGCTGGCACGCCCCGCAGTCGTCGCCGACGGTGAACTCGCCCGCGTCGATCGGCCCGGACAGGTCCTGTACGAGCCAGGTCAGCACGCCGCGACCGGGCAGCTCGTCCTGATCGACCGCCACGACCACGGTCGTGGCGTCGGTCATCGCTTCCAGTACGGGCGCCCGCAGCGTCGCGGACAGCCCCACCAACAGGGACAACGGAGTCTTCGACTGGGCGGTCATGGACACATTATATGAAAACGGTTTTCATCAGTCCACTGCTACGGCGTGTCCGGAAACAACAGGCGGTAGGCCCCGATCGTCTGGTAGGCAAGGAACATGGCGATCGAGATCGGGAAATACACCGGTGGATGGGACGAGCTCCTCGAGCTCCTGGACGTGGCGTTCTCGGCGCCGTGGACCGACGAGCAGTACGAGTCCGAGCGCGGCGTCTGGGAACCCGGGCGCAGCATCGTCGCGAGCGAGGACGGTCAGCTCGTCGGGCACACCGGCACGTTCTCGCACCGGATGTCGGTGCCGGGCGGGCAGTTGCCGACCGCGGGCGTGACGATGGTCGGCGTCCGGCCGACGCACCGGCGGCGCGGGATCCTGCGCGACCTGATGCGCGCGCAGCTCACCGACGTCCACGAGGCGGGCGAGCCGCTGGCGGCGCTGACCGCGAGCGAACCGGTCATCTACCCACGGTTCGGGTACGGGCTGGCCGCCGATCACCAGGAGATCGTCGTACCGAAGGCGTCCCGGACGCTGCGCCCAGTGGAAGGCATCGACGACGTACGGATCCGGTACGTCGACGTCCGCGAGAGCCTGTCGCGCTGCGCGGAGCTCCGGAACCGGCTCGCGCTCGAACGACCCGGGATGTTCCAGCACGACGAGCGCTGGCAGCAGTACACGATCAGCCCGACCGTCGTGAGCGACCTTGCGAACGCGTCCAAGCTGCGGTGCGTCGTCGCCGAGCGGGACGGCGAACTCGTCGGCTTCGCGCACTACCGGACCAAGCGGGCCGAGAAGGGGTACGTCGACGTACAACGGGTGCATGCTGTCGACATCGCGGCGCATGCGGCGCTGTGGCGGTACCTGCTCGAGCCGGATCTGCTCAGCCAGACGCACTGCGAGCCGCTCGCGTCCGACGACCCGTTGCTGGACCTGCTGCTCGACCCGCGGGCGCCGGGCGCGATCACGCGGGACGGTCTGTGGGTACGGCCGGTCGACGTCGCCCGCGCACTCGCCGGGCGTACGTACGCGCGGGATGTCGACGTGGTGCTCGAGATCGTCGACGACTTCCTCCCGTGGAACGCGGGCCGCTGGCACCTTTCGGGCGGCCTCGACGGCGCTGCATGCGTTTCCGTGGATCGCGCGGCCGACCTCACGCTCGACGTACGCGATCTGGGTGCCGTCTACCTCGGCCGCCCGTCCCTCGCCCGCCTCGGTCGCGCCGGCTTGGTCACCGAACACACCCCGGGTTCGCTGGCCGCGACTTCGCAAGCGTTTTCCACATCTCGACTTCCGTTCCTCGACACAGGCTTCTGAAGGGGTAACCTGCCCAAATGCAGACGCAGCGTAGGGGTGCGCTCGCGGCGGCCGTCGTCCTGTTCGTTGGGCTCGTGACGGCCGGCTTCGTCGTACTCGCGTCCGCGAGCGGACCGGTGCGTCCGGTCAGCGGCAGCACGCTGCGCGCGAAGCCCCGGACGCTGCCCCCTCAACTCGTCACGCAGACGCCGCCGTCGCAGGCCACGCCGACGCCTCGGATGCTGCCGCAGCACGACACCCCGAGCTGGCTGCTGTCGATGTGGCAGACGCTGATCTACCTGATCGTCGCCGCGATCGTCGTGCTGATCGTGCTGGTGATCGTCCGGATCGTCCGCCGGGTCCGGCTGCCGCAGCGGGAGCCGGACGACAACGAGTGGGAGCGGGTGAAGGCCGAGCGGCTGGCCGAGGCGGTCGACACAGGTCTCGCGCAGATCGACACCGGTACGGCGACCGACGCGGTCGTGGCGTGCTGGGTCGCGCTCGAGGAAGCGGCGGCGTCGGCGGGCGTACCGCGGGATCCGTCCGAGACGCCGGCCGAGTTCACCGTACGGGTCCTCGGCGTCGGCGGGATCTCGGAACCGGAGCTGATCCGGCTGGGCGAGCTGTATCGCGAGGCGCGCTACTCGACCCACGGTTCGACCGAAGCGGCTCGTACCGAGGCCCGCGCGGCACTGCTCCGGTTGCGCGAGGAGCTCGCGATAGCTGTGGAGGCCGGCGAATGACGGCGTACCGATGGTCCGCTCTCGAGGAGAAAGGACCGCCGCCGGAGAAGCCGAAGCGGCGGCTGCCGAACAAGATGCTTCTGCAGCACCTTGGCGTGTCCGTGCTCGCGAGCATCGCGCTGGTGGCGATCTTCGCGGCGGCAGGGATGGCGCCGCGGCCGCTGTGGTTCGTCGCGACCGCGCTGGCGGTCGGGCTCGTCTCGCTCGCGATCCGGCTGATGTTGCCGCACGTACTGGAGACCAGTTGGCCCGGCCGGCACGACGACCGGACAGCCGGGATCCGCAGTCAGAACAGCGACACCCGGACCCAGTTCCTCGCCACCTGGCTGCAGGAATCGGGCCGGGAGCGGCGCGCCGGCGAGGGGTCGCAGACGTTTGTACGGCGGATCCGGCCGCTGCTGCTGGAACTGGCCACCGACCGCCTGGTGCACCGGCACGGCGTCGACCCGGCGCGGGAGCCCGACCAGGCCCGGGCGATCGTCGGCGACCGGCTGTGGGCGCTGATCAGTGCTGACGAGAAACGTACGGCGTCGCTCGGCGAGATCGAGGACGCGATCCACACCATCGAGAACCTGTGAGGAACAGTGACTGAGGAGCGGACTCTGGGGGAGGTCTCCGAACTGAGCCGGCAGGTGCTGGAGCGGGTCGGCCAGGCCGTGGTCGGGAAGAGCGAGGCGCTCGAGCTGGTGCTGGCGGGCATCCTGGCCGGCGGGCACGTGCTGCTCGAGGACTACCCGGGCCTGGCGAAGACGCTGGCCGCGCGGTCGTTCGCGCAGGCACTCGGGCTGGAGTTCCGGCGGGTCCAGTTCACGCCGGACCTGCTGCCGTCGGACGTGACCGGCGCGTTCGTGTACGACCAGAAGGAGTCGGAGTTCGTCTTCCGGCCAGGCCCCATCTTCACCGGGCTGCTGCTCGCGGACGAGATCAACCGGACCCCGCCGAAGACGCAGGCCGCGCTGCTGGAGTCGATGCAGGAACACCAGGTCACGGTCGAGGGCCAGACGTTCCCGCTGCCGGTGCCGTTCCATGTACTCGCGACCGCCAACCCGGTGGAGTACGAGGGCACCTATCCGTTGCCGGAGGCGCAGCTCGACCGGTTCATGCTGCGGATCGGCTTCGGGTACCCGAGCCCGGCGGAGGAGTGGGAGGTGCTGCGCCGGCGGATGAGCCGCCGTACCGAGGACCAGTCGGTCGAGGCGGTGACGGACGCGGCCGGTCTGCTCGCGGCGCAACGTGCCGTTGAGACGGTGACGGTGGACGACAGCGTCGGTCAGTACTGCGTCGACCTCGCGACGGCGACCCGGCGGGACTCGCAGGTGCTGGTGGGAGCGTCGCCTCGTGGATCGCTGGCGTTGTTGCTCACATCCCGCGCGTACGCGGTGATCCAGGGGCGCGACTACGTCGTACCGGAAGATGTGAAGGCGGTCGCGGTCGCGGCGCTCGCGCATCGGATCACCGTACGGCCCGAGTTCTGGCTGCACGAGGTGACCGGGGCGACGGTGGTACGGACCGTGCTCGGTTCGGTCCCCGCGCCGCCCACCGTCGCGGTTGTCAGATGAGTTGGAGACCCACCCACGCGCAGATCCGGGCGGTTGTCGTCGCCGCGGTGCTGCTCGGTGTTGCCGTTCTGTTCCGTCGCCCGGACGCGGCCGTGTTCGGGTTGCCGTTGGTGTTCCTCGCGGGTTGGGGGCGGTACTTCCGGCCGCACGAACGGCCCGAGGTACGGACCGAGCTGGACGCTGACGTGCTGTTCGAGGGGCAGGGTACGACGTACCGCCTGCGCGTACCGGAGTCCGTCGATCCGGACATCGATCTGATCGTGGCGGCGCTGCCGCGGACCGCGTGGTTCCAGTACGACCCGCCGCAGGCCGCGGTCGCGGAACCGGTCACGCACGGCGAGGTGACGCTCGAGGTCGGCGTGCGGTCCAAGCGGTGGGGATTGCGGTCGTTGGAGCGGCCAACGGTGACGGCGACGTCGGCGGTCGGGGCGTACCGGGTGCAGGTGACGTCGGCCGGTACGCAGGCGGTGACGACGCTGCCGTTGCGGGAAGGGTTCGAGGCCGTGGACGCCGTACCGCGTCCTGCCGGGCTGGTGGGGTTGCACCGGTCGCGGCGGCCGGGTGAGGGTACGGAGCTGTCGGGCGTACGGCCGTTCCGTACGGGTGACCGGTTGCGGCGGATCAACTGGGCGGTGTCGGCGCGTACGCAGGAACTGCACGTGACGTCGACGTGGTCGGACCGCGACACCGAGGTCGTCATCATGGTCGACACCGGCGGCGAGATCGGTATCAGCGAAGGGATCGACGGGCGGTCGTCGAGCCTCGACACCGCCGTACGTGCCGCGGCGGCGATCGCCGAACACTACCTGCGGAACGGCGACCGGGTTCGCTTGATCGACACGGGCAGCCTGTTCCGGGGTGTGCGGTCGGGAAGCGGGCGCGGGCATCTGCGGCGGATCCTCGACACGCTCGTGCACGCGGATCGCCGGGGCAGCCAACAGGACGAACAACAGTTGGCCCGCCGGAACCGGGTCCGCTCGGACAGCCTCGTACTGGTGCTCAGTCCGCTGCTACGCCAGACGATGCTCGGCTACATCGTGACCCTGGTCCACTCGGGCTGCACCGTGATCGCGATCGACACCCTCCCGCCGGACGTGGTGTCGACCATGGACCTGGACACCCACGACACCCGTTCGTGGCCGCTCGCCTGGCGCCTGCGCCTGCTGGAACGCCGCCGCGACCTGGACCGGTTGAGCGACCTGGGCGTACCTACTGTCCCTTGGCAAGGCTCCGGCACCTTGGACGAAGTTCTCCGGGACGCCGCCCGCCTGTCCGCCGCACCCAGGATCCGCTCATGACAGCCGACGAGAAGATCACCCAGTGGCTGGCGGAACTCCGCGCCGCGAGCCGAGCCGTACTCCTGGCCCGCTTCGTCATCGCGGCCGCCGGTACGGCCGCAATCGTCCTACCGACCGTGCAGCCGTGGGACCAGATGGACCTGGTCCTCTACCTGGCCGTCCCGCTCCTGCTGGCAACTGTCGTCCTCCCCGACTCGGTCGCCGCGACGTTGTTCCTGTTCGTGATCACGCTGGGCTGGCTGATGCGAGCCCCCACGACCATCACCTGGGCCCTGCCCGTCACCGCAATGGCCCTGGCCACGGTCCACCTGGCAGCCGCCTTCGCCGCCCAACTCCCGTCGTACGCGCGGGTCCACCCAACCGCCCTCCGCCGCTGGTGGCTCCCCGGCACAATCGCCCTACTCCTGGCCCCTACCGCATCGGCCGCCGCCGCGCTGATCCAACACGCAAACATCACCGGCTCCTTGCTGGTGACAGTCGCCGCGATCTCCCTGACCACCACGACCCTGTGGCTGGTAGCCGGCCAAAGACTGAACCGCGACTAGCTCTCTTCGCACCCAACCATCCGCAGACCTTCGTACTCGGCGAAGTCCGCGAAGTCCTTCACGTTGAGCGTCGCGAGCGGCAGGTCGTAGGCCAGGCAGCAGGCCGCGATCCAGCTGTCGTTCTGAGGGCGCGGGCGTCCCCGCTTGGTGGCATACGCCGAGATTTCGCCCCACCGTCGCGCCACCGCCTCGTTGTACGGCAGGGTAGGCCGCGTGCTGAGCCAAGCCTCCAGCCCGGCCGTCTTCGTGGAGCCCCAGTTACGCAGATGCGCCCACCGGCTGAGCTCGCCCAGTGTGACAAAGGTGATGCCGATCTGAGCACCGAGTAGTTCGCGGAGCAGCGCCGGAGGAAGCGCGTTCTTGATGCTCAGGGAAGCTACGTCGGTGTCGAGAATGATCGTGCGCGAGCTCACGCGACGTCGGCCCGCCGCATCTCGCCGAGATCTGTGAGGAACTCCTGCACCTCGTCATCGTCGAACACGCCGTCCATGGCGAGATCCCCGGCAGAGCGTACCGGAGCGGAATCCCGGAAGAGCTCGTCGACCGACGCGATCGCGCGCTCTCGCGCAGAGTGCTCAGCGTTGTCAGCGCTCACGACGTCACCTCCAGGATCGACTGGGTCAAGTATCCCACAGCAGGCAGCCTGCTCGACCTCACCACGTCCAACACCTCCATGGGACAGTGTGAAGACGCCGTACGAGTCCTGAAAGAGGCTGAGCGCCTGGTGCCGCAAAAGGTGTGTTGTCGATTGTTGGCCCATGGCTTGGTCCGCGCTCTTCTGGGAATTCTCAATCAGGTGGTTCGCGACATGGCAGCTCGGGCAGGTGTGGTGGTGTGAGCGAACGACGCGTCCTGCATCTCTTCATCTGTGGCGCCGGACCTGCTGCGCGGATCCACGAGATGATCGATCTCGCTCACGACGATGGCTGGGATGTGTACTGCGTCGCCACCGAGAGCGCCGTACAACATTTTCTGGATGTGGATGCCGTTGCAGAGCTTTCCGGCCATCCTGTGCGAACGACCTACCGCAGACCCGGGGACACTCCCACGCCGAACCCTGATGCGGTGGTCGTCGCTCCGGCGACGTACAACACCATCAACAAATGGGCTGCCGGGATCGCCGACAACTACCCGCTGACACAACTCGCCGAACTGACCGGGCTGGGAGTTCGAATCGTCGCGCTCCCGTTCGTGAACCAGGCTCTGGCCGCGAATTCCACCTTTATCCGGAGCGTCGCAGAACTCCGCACATCCGGAGTCGCCGTACTTTTCGGTCCAGGCGAGTTCGAGCCGCACCCGCCCCGCACCGGAGACGCGGCGGCGAGTCGATTTCCGTGGAAATTGGCACTCGAGGCTGCGCGACAGCAGGCATAATCTCCATCTCCGAAGGACGCCTGCCGAAACCGACCATCTCTGTTCGGTTACTTCTCTTCGTCGGTGAAGGTTTCGGATAGTTCTTGGGCCCAGGGGAGGGGGATGGGGTTGGGGCCCATGACCTGCATGGCGGACATTACTGTCATGAGCATGCCGGCGGAGAGGAATTCGCGGGTCTCGTGGGGGGTGGCGCCGGTGAGGGTTCGGATCAGGGTGTAGATGCTGCCGAAGCGGCGGCGGACGCAGTCGCCGATGGTGGGGTCGCCGGCGGCGGAGAAGCCGTGCAGGAGGACGACGAGGAGCTCGGGTTCGGCCAGTAGGCGTTCGTAGTTGTTGCCGAGGTTGGCCAGGTCGGGGCGTTCGGCCGCGGCCTCGCGGAAGATCTGTTCGATCCGGGCGCAGACGCTCTCGACGGCGGCCAGGAACAGTTGCTGCTTGGTGCCGAACAGCCGGATCACGTACGGCTGTGAGACCCCGGCCAGCCGGGCGATCTCGTCGGTCTTCGTGCCCTCGTAGCCGGACGCCGCGAACGCCTGGACGGCCGCGCGCAGGACCTCGTCGCCGCGCTCCTTGGCGGTGAGCCGAACCTTGGGAGTCACCAGTTCTCCTCTCGTCGGTTGACATGTTATCAGTCAATGCATACTCTCGTCATCGAGCTTGTTATCAGTCAATGCATACAAGGGAGTACGGAGATGACGTCGACCGCCCTCGAGGAGAGGCAGGCAACACCGGCGACCCGTGGGCTCGGTGTCGTGCTCGCCGCCGTCGGGATCCCGACCTTCATGGTCACGCTCGACAACCTGGTCGTGACGAACGCGCTGCCCGTGATCAAGCACGAGCTGAACGCGACGCTGTCCGACCTGCAGTGGTTCGTGAACGCCTACACGCTGGCCTTCGCCGCGCTGCTGCTGACCGCCGCCGCGATCGGCGACCGGCTCGGCCGCCGGCGGATGTTCCTGGCCGGAATCGCCCTGTTCACAACGGCATCGGCGGCCTGCGCGCTGGCGACCGAGCCGTGGATGCTGACCGCCGCCCGCGCGATCCAGGGCATCGGCGCCGCGGCCGTGATGCCGCTGTCGCTGACCCTGCTCGCCGACGCCGTACCGGAGAAGATGCGCAGCGCCGCGATCGGTATCTGGGGCGGCATCTCCGGTCTCGGCATCGCCGTCGGCCCGGTGGTCGGCGGCGCGGTCGTCGACGGCCTCAACTGGCAGTGGATCTTCTGGCTGAACGTCCCGACCGGCGTCGTCGCCGTACTGCTGGCCTCCCGCGTCCTGACCGAGTCGAAGGGTACGGCGAAACGCCTCGACCTGGTCGGCCTGGTCCTGGCGACGACCGGCGTACTGTCGATCGTCTGGGGCGTGGTGCACGGCGCCGACGACGGCTGGACGTCCGGCGGCGTACTCGGCACGCTGATCGCCGGCGGCGTCCTGCTCGCCGCGTTCCTCGGCTGGGAGCGCCGTACCAGCGCCCCGATGCTGCCGCTGCGGTTGTTCTCGGTCCGCTCGTTCAGCGTGGTGAACGTGGTCGCGTTCACGTTCGCGGTCGGGGTGTTCGGGTCGGTGTTCCTGCTCGCGCAGTTCTTCCAGGTCGTGCAGGGGTACACGCCGTTCCAGTCCGGCGTCCGGACGCTGCCGTGGACCGCCGCGCCGCTCGTCGTCGCACCGCTCGCGGGCCTGGTCGTCGACCGGGTCGGGGCGCGTACGTTGATCGTGATCGGGCAGGCGTTCCTCGCGACCGCGCTCGGCTGGATCGCGCTGGTCACCACCGCGACCACGCAGTACGGCGAGCTGGTCGCGCCGTTCGTGCTGGCGGGTATCGGCATGGGGCTGACGTTCGCACCGTCGGCGAGCGTGGTGATGGCCAGCGCGTCCGAGGCCGACCGGGGTGTGGCGTCCGGGACGAACAACACGATCCGAGAGGTCGGTGTCGCGATGGGCGTCGCGATCCTCGCCTCGGTGTTCGCCTCGGCCGGCTCGTACGCGTCGCCGACCGACTTCGCGGCCGGTATCGTCCCCGCGGTCTGGACCGGCGCCGCCGTGGTCGCCGCCGGTACCTTCATCGCCCTCCTGCTCCCGGGGCGGCAACGTTCTACAGTGTGACCGTGCTCGACGCTGACGACGTACGACGGATCGCGCTGTCCTTCCCGGAAACCGTGGAGAAGCGGCGCTGGGGGCACCCGACGTTCGACGTCGCCGGGCGGATGTTCGTCACCGTGCCGGACGACCAGACGTCGTTCGCGGTCCGCTGCCCGCGGCTGGAGCGCGAGGAGCTGATCGCGGCGGAGCCGGAGAAGTTCTGGGTACCGAAACACGAAGCGGGCTCGAACTGGGTTCGAGCCCGCCTCGCCGCGCTCGAGGACGCGGACGAACTGCACGACATCCTGATCGACTCCTGGCGCCAGGTCGCGCCGCCGGAGTTGTCAGCTGACGTTGGCCGGTGACGCCGAGAACGTGTTGCAGCTGGCCGGGTTGCCGGTGTTGAACGACCTGCCCATGAACCGGCCCTGGCTCGCGACGCTGCCGTGGTCGCCTTCTTCCGGCTTGTCGCCGGCGGTCACGACGTACTTGTTCCAGACGTACAGCAGGTTGCCGTTGATCGGGTAGCTCGACTTGTTCACGGCCAGGAATACGCCCGCGAAGCAGTTCGCCTGGAGCTCCATCCGCCGCGTCATCCGCATCTGCCCGGCGTAGTCCTCCTGCGCGTACCGCAGTTTGCTCGCGGCCTGCAGGATCCCGGTCATGTTCTGGACGCCGTGGCCGAACTCGTGCGCGACCGAGCGGGTGTACCACATCCGCGCGTACGCCTCGCCGATCGGATCGCCCGGGTACTCGGTGTACGCCTTCACGAACACGTCGACCTTCATGTACAGCATGTTGTTCGCCGAGCAGTAGAACGGCACGTTCACCGCACCGCTGGCGCAGGGGTTGGCCACCGTGGTCCCCGCCCAGAACGTCATCGTCGGCGGGGTGAACTGGAAGCCGGCCTTCTCGACGAGCGGCTTCCAGGACTGGTCCAGGCAGGGCTTGATCGCGGTCCAGTAGGCGGCCGCGTTCTTCGCGGTGTTCGGCTTGATGTTCGGTTCCCGGCAGCCGACCGACGCCATCTGCCCGACGGTGTAGATCGGGTTCTTCGCCACGATCGTCTCGCTCGACGCCTCGGTCGGGGAGCCTGTGCTGGTCGGTGTCGACGGCTCGCCAGTCGGGGACGCGGTCGGCTTCGGGGTGTACCGGGTCGGCGTGACCGGCGGCGTGGTGACGTCCTCGGCGGCCTTCTTCACCAGGCCGATCAGCACCGCGCCGACGATGCCGATCCCGACGATCGACAGGATCGCGATCAGCGGCGCCTTCGACTTCTTCCGCGGCCGGCGCGGGCCGCCGGGACCACCCGGGCCGGGCCCGAAGTTCGGTCCCCAGCCGAAGCCGGGTCCCTGCTGCTGCGGCGGCGGGCCGTACTGCGGGGGGTACTGGGGCGGGTATTGCGGCGCGTACTGCTGTGGCGGGCCTTGGTAAGGAGGGTACGGCGGGTTCTGGCCGGGCGGACCGTAGGGTGGCTGGCTCAACGCCGTTCCTCTCGTGCCTCGTACTGGAGCAACGGTCACAGTATCGGCAACAAACAGGTCAGCTTTGAGCGGCCTCGAAAGGTATGGTCAGGCCGTGACTGACGCAGTGACGACACCGAACAGCCCGATCGACCAGCTTGCCGAACAGCACCTCGAGCAGGACATCGTCCTGGACCCGATCGGCGCGACCGAGATGGGGATCGCCGGCCACGACCACGAGCTGCCGGACTTCACCCCGGCCGGGTTCGCGGCCCGGGTCGACCTGACCCGGCGGTCGCTCGCCGCGGCGCGGGCGATCGAGCCGGGCAGTCCGCGCGAGGAGGTCGCCAAGGACGCGTTCGTGGAGCGGCTCGGGCTGGAGCTCGAGCGGTACGAAGCCGGCGTCCCGCAGCACCAGCTGAACGCGATCTCGTCGGTACCGGCGGCGTTGCGCCAGGTGTTCGACTTGATGCCGACAGCAACCGAGCAGGACTGGGAGGTCGTCGCGATCCGGCTGAACCAGATCGGTACGACCCTCGACGGGTATCGCGACACGCTGCTGGAGCAGGCCGACGCCGGGCGGGTCTCCGCGGTCCGTCAGGTGACCGGGCTGGCCGAGCGGATCGCCAGCTGGACCGGTGCCGACGGCGACGACTTCTTCGCCGGTCTCGCCGCGCAGGCGCCCGAGGGTGCCGTGAAGCCGGCCGTCGAAGCTGCTGCCGGGTCCGCGCGGAAGGCGTTCGACCAGTTCGGCGCGTGGCTCACGTCCGACCTCGCGCCGCGGGCGCCGGAGCGGGACGCGTGCGGCCGGGAGGTGTACGAGCTCGCCTCGCGCAGCTTCCTCGGTGCCAAGGTCGACCTCGAGGAGACGTACGCCTGGGGCTGGCAGGAGCTGGCCCGGATCGAGAACGACATGCAGGACATCGCCGCCGGGCTGAACGGCGGCGAGCGGAACATCGAGGCGACCGCCGCGCTGCTGGACAGCGATCCGGCGCGGACGATCCAGGGCAAGGACGCCTTCCGGGACTGGATGCAGCAGCTGTCCGACGCGGCCGTCGCGGAACTCGGCGGTACGCACTTCGACATCCCGGAGGAGATCCGCACCCTGGAGTGCATGATCGCGCCGACCTCGGACGGCTCGATCTACTACACGAACCCGAGCGAGGACCTGACCACCCGGCCGGGCCGGATGTGGTGGGCGGTACCGAGCGGCGTCGAGAAGTTCGCCACCTGGCGTGAGGTCACGACCGTCTACCACGAGGGCGTGCCCGGTCACCACCTGCAGTGCGCGCAGACGATGCTGCGGACCGACCTGCTGAACCGCTGGCAGCGGCTCGCCTGCTGGGTCTCCGGTCACGGCGAGGGCTGGGCGCTGTACGCCGAACGCCTGATGGAGGAGCTCGGCTACCTCGAGGATCCGGGCGCGCGGTTCGGGATGCTGGACGCGCAGGGCTTCCGGGCCGCGCGGGTGGTCGTCGATATCGGCATGCACCTGGAGCTCGAGGTGCCGCGGGACAACCCGTTCGGGTGGCGGCCGGGGGAGCGGTGGAACGCCGCGCTCGGGTTCGAGTTCCTCCGCGCGCACTGCCGGATGGAGACGGAGTTCCTGCAGGCCGAGCTGAACCGGTACCTCGGGTGGCCGGGCCAGGCGCCGTCGTACAAGGTCGGCGAGCGGATCTGGCTGCAGGCGCGGGAGGAAGCCAAGCAGCGCAAGGGATCCGCGTTCGACCTGCGGGAGTTCCACCGGGACGCGCTGAACCTCGGTTCGATCGGGCTGGACCCGTTGCGCCGGGCGCTGGCCAAGCTGTGAGTGTCCGGTTCGTGCTGGCCTCGAAGTCGCCGGCCAGGCTGAAGACGCTGCGCAGCGCGGGCATCGAGCCGGAGGTGATCGTCTCCGGTGTGGACGAGGACGACGTCATCGCGGAGAACCCGGGGGAGCTCGCGCGGCTGCTCGCGACGCTGAAGGCGCGGGCGGTGGTCGCGAACCTGAGCGATCACGCGACCGTACTCGGGTGCGACTCGGTACTGGAGTTCGACGGGGAACCGTACGGTAAACCCGAGACGCCGGACGTCGCGCGGGAGCGGTGGAGGATGATGCGCGGGCGGAGCGGCGTGCTGCACACCGGGCACTGCCTGATCGACACCTCCGGCAAGCAGGAACTGCGCGAGCTGTCGTCGACGAAGGTCCAGTTCGCGGACCTGACCGACGAGGAGATCGACGCGTACGTCGCTACCGGCGAACCACTCGTGGTGGCCGGCGCGTTCACCGTCGACGGGCTCGGCGGCCCGTTCGTGACTGCGATCGAAGGCGACTACCACAACGTCGTCGGCCTCTCCCTACCGTTGCTCCGCCGCATGCTCGCCGAAGTAGGCATCTCCTGGCCGGCCCTCTGGAACTCCCAAAAACCCTTCACCTACAACGAATCCGTCGCCTCCACCTACGACGAAACCCGAGGCGGCAACCCCCGAGCCCAAGCCGCCGCCCAAGCGGTCGACAGTCTTCTCGAGAACACCGGAAGGGTGCTTGAGTTGGCTGTCGGGACCGGGATCGTCGGTGCTGAGCTTGTTGCTCTTGGCAACCTCGTGCATGGGTTCGACCTGTCCGTGGCGATGTTGCAGCGGGCGAAGGTTCGGTTGCCGGGGCATGTTGCGGCCGCGGACGCCGGGCGGCTTCCGGTTGGGGATCGGCGGTGTGATGCGGTGGTCGCGGTGTGGCTGCTGCACCTGCTCGACGACAGCGAACCGGTGATCGCCGAGGTCGCCCGCGTCCTGCGTACGGACGGCGTCTTCGTCACGACCACCGAGAAAACCGAAGCCAGCCGCTACGCCGACGACCGCGTCCCCAACGACACCCGCTCCCAGGACTCCCTCGCCCACCTGGTAGCAATCGCCGCCCGCCACGGCCTCACCCTGGACGGCGCCACCACCTTCCAAGGCCCCGTACGCAACACCGGCGAAGCCCCGACGTACCCACTGGTCCGCTTCCGCCGGGTGTGAACTCTCATCGGGCGCCTCGGTCAGGGGTGAGCCGACGCGCGCCACTGGCCGGGGCCGGGGTGGAAGGGGGTGCGGGCGTTGCGCCAGTAGGTGGCCCAGTTGCCGGCGCGGGTGGTGTCGGGGGCGGGCGGTGCGGGCGCGGTGCGGGTGGCGAGGACGGCGACGAGGGCGGCCAGTTCCTCAGGGGTCGGGTTGCCTTTGAGGATCTTCACAACGGGATGTTCCCATGCTTCTTCGGGGGCAGGGTGTCGCGTTTGGTGCGGAGCAGGCGGAGGGCGCGGACGATCTCGGCGCGGGTCTCGCTCGGCTTGACGACCGCGTCGATGTAGCCGCGTTCGGCCGCGATGTACGGGTTCGCGAGGTGGTCCTCGTACTCGGTGATCAGTTCCTGGCGGCGCGCCTCGACGTCCTCGGCGGCGGCGAGTTCGCGGCGGTGCAGGATGTTCACCGCGCCCTGCGCGCCCATCACCGCGATCTGCGCGGTCGGCCAGGCGATGTTCATGTCGGCGCCGAGGTGCTTGGACCCCATCACGTCGTACGCGCCGCCGTACGCCTTCCTGGTGATCACGGTGATCATCGGCACGGTCGCCTCGGCGTACGCGTAGATCAGCTTGGCGCCGCGGCGGATGATGCCGTTCCACTCCTGGTCGGTGCCGGGCAGGAAGCCGGGTACGTCGACGAACGTCAGGATCGGCAGGTTGAACGCGTCGCAGGTCCGGACGAAGCGGGCCGCCTTCTCGGAGGCGTCGATGTCGAGGGTGCCGGCGAACTGCATCGGCTGGTTCGCGACCACCCCGACCGGGCGGCCCTCGACCCGGCCGAAGCCGACGATCAGGTTCGCCGCGAACAGTTCCTGCACCTCGAGGAACTCGCCGTCGTCGACGACCGCCTCGATCGCGGTGTGCATGTCGTACGGCTGGTTCGGCGAGTCCGGTACGAGGGTGTCGAGGGCAAGGTCGGTCTCGGAGAGCTCGAGGTCCGCGGGCGCGTCGTACACCGGGGGATCCTCGAGGTTGTTCTGCGGGAGGTGACCGACCAGCGCCTTCACCCACTCGATCGCGTCCTCCTCGTCGGAGCCCAGGTAGTGCGCGTTGCCGGACTTGGTGTTGTGCGTCCGGGCGCCGCCGAGCTCCTCCTGGGTGACGTCCTCGCCGGTGACGGTCTTGATCACGTCCGGGCCGGTGATGAACATGTACGACGACTCGTCCACCATCACGGTGAAGTCGGTGACCGCGGGCGAGTACACCGCGCCGCCGGCACACGGGCCCATGATCAGCGAGATTTGCGGGATGACGCCGGACGCGCGGACGTTGCGGCGGAAGATCTCGCCGTACAGGCCGAGGCTGACCACACCCTCCTGGATCCGGGCGCCGCCGGAGTCGTTGATGCCGATCAGCGGGCAGCCGATCTTCATCGCCAGATCCATCACCTTGACGATCTTCTCGCCGAACACCTCGCCCAGGCTGCCGCCGAAGACGGTGAAGTCCTGCGCGAACACGCACACCTGGCGGCCGTCGATGGTGCCGAACCCGGTCACCACGCCGTCGCCGTACGGACGGTTCGCCTCCAGCCCGAAGCTCGTCGACCGGTGCCGGGCGAACTCGTCCAGTTCGGAGAACGATCCCTCGTCCAGCAGCAGCTCGATCCGCTCGCGGGCGGTCTTCTTCCCGCGCGCGTGCTGCTTCTCCACGGCCCGCTCCGACCCGGCGTGCACGGCCTCGTCGAGCCGGTGCTCGAGGTCCGCGATCTTCCCGGCGGTGGTGTGGATGTTCACGGTCTCTCCCATGAACGGGCAGCCTACGCGCCAGTACGCCCTACCGCCTGTGACCTCCGCCGCACGGTGTGCTGACTCGCGCGGTCGCTACGCTGCCGAGCGTGGCAGATCAACAGTTCGAGGACCTCCGCGCCGTTGTGGCTGAGCGGCTCCTCACCAGAGTCGAGCACCATTCCGGAATCGGAACCGCCCTGTCGGCGGCGCAGGCGAGGTCACCGCAGGCCGCGACGGCCGCCGCGGTCGACGCGATGGTCGCGTCGTCGAGCATCCCTCTCGCGAGCCGTCCTCTCGCGGCGGAGGCGACCGCCACCATGCTCGCCGAGGGATTCGACGAACTGCCTGCTCGGATGGCGGACTGGCGAGCGCGTGGCGCGAACCTGCACCGCGAGGCCGAGCTGTACGGCAACACCCTCGGCGACCGGACGATGTCCGCGATCCGCAGCTTCGAGCAGCAGCCGCCGGACCCGGCGGGTGCACAGCCGGATCGCGGCCAGGAGGCTGCCGCGAACCACAGGACCGACGGAGCGATCCCGCCGCTGCGGGTGGTGCGTACGTCCGCCACGACCGCCCACCGCTCCGAGGCGACACCCCGCGCCGGCGGTTCCGCCGGCGACGCCCACCGCGACGCCCCGGGCCGCTGACCGGCAGGTCCGGCGCGAGTCAGGAGCGCTGATCGAGGTCCTTCTGGACCCCGGTCGTCGGTAGGTTGCCCTGCGTGGCAGAGCCGAGTGTTGAACGGGTCGTCGCAGGTGTCGTCCGGTTCGTCGAGGGGGACACCGGCCTTCGGTGCGCGGCGACGACGGACGAGCTGGTGGCCGGCCTGACCGACGGCGACCTGCGGGTACTCGGACTGCTCGGCGACAACCTGGACATTCCGGCGCGACTCGCACCGAGCACCGAGGAGGTGCTGGCGCGGGACCGGTGGCGGTTGGATCCGAACGATCTCGAGCCCAGCGACCATACCTTCGAGGAACCGTGGGACGACCGGCGCGCCGCCCGGGCCCTGCTGACGATCGTCACCGCGCGAGTCGCGGACCGGCTTCGGCCCGGGGAGGGCGTGCCAGAGCCGGCCGGCCAGGCGCAGCGAGATCGGCTCGGGTGGGCGGTCAGCCGGGCGTACGCCGAGTCCGTCGCGCCGCGGCTGCCCGAGTCCCTGTTCACGGACGGGAAGCCGGGCGATCTCGGGCTGTTCGCGCCGCCGGTGCTGGAAGGTGACGTGGCGGCTGCGCGTTCGCTCGCGTTCGCCGTCGGAGTTCGGTTCGACCAGCGGGACAGCGACGTACTGCGGGAGCTTGTCGCGGCCGGTCGAGGTGGTGCCGCGCCGGTGATCGCGAAGAAGATGCTGGAGCGAAATCCCGGGTTCGCGACGCTGCCGGCGGCGGAGAAGGCGTCCGTCGTACGCCAGGCGGCGCAGGAGCTGGAGGCGAACTTCGCGTCCCGCGATCCGCGCGAGACGAAGGAACGCGAGCTGACCGAGGAGGTCGAGAACCGCCGCGACGACATCGCCGGCGGCGCGCTCGCGGTCGACGACATGAATTCCTGGGCCGGCGCGCAGATCGACAAACTGCATGCGGCCGTCGACGAGCACCAGGCGATCGAGCAACCCGAGCAGGCCGGGACGCTGTACGAGCAGGTCCGCTGGATCCAGCTCGCGGTGCACGAGCTGACCGGCACCCACCAGTCCCTGTGGAACGAGACCATCCCCGAGCCTGGACAGGCGGTACCGGTGCCGGACTACTCGCTTCGGCTGACCCGGGACGAGGCACTCGCGCTGCGCGACCTGACCGCGGACGGCGCGGACGGTCCGCTCCCGGCCGGGCAGGTCCCGGTCGCGCGACAAGCGGTCCAGAAGGTCGCGACGCAGTACGCCAGGCTCGCCGTCCCGTACGGCTACGACCGGCGGAACGAAGCCGCCGTCCAGGCGGTCGCGCCGCAGTTCCTTGCGCTCCAGGACGCGGTCACGAACGCGCTCGGCGAGGACCACCTCAACGAGATCATCGACCGCGCGGTGCCCCCGCAGTACGCGGACCAGTTGCGTACGACGGAACCGGCGTACCGCGACACCGACCAGGCACCCGCGGCGCGGGCGTTCGCGCAAGCGGTCGACGCGGCCCGGGGGACCGAGTTCCCGAACGAGACGCTGCGCCGGATGGCCGGCCAGGGCCGGGCCGGCATCGCGATCGCCGCGGCCCATCGGCTGGTGGAGGGCTCCACGATCGATCCCGGCGAGCGCCGGTTCGCCGTCCGGCTGATCGCGGCCGACGTCGACAAGCATTTCGACCGGCTGCCGGCGCAGGTGGAGGTGTGGCGCGACGGCGGGTACTCCGTGCTGGCCGACCGGGAGGTCGACGACGCGGCCGGGTACGGCGAGTACGTGGCCAGGCTGAGCCTCGAGATGGTCAGCATCTTCGAGGAGGATCCCGGCAGCGCCCGGCGCGAGTCCCGCGACCTCGACCGCCAGGCGGGCACGACCAGGTTCGCGCCCGGCGCAGACCCGGCCGCGACCCCGTTCGCGAGCGTCAAGCCGGCAACCACTGCACCGGCGGCAACCAATCGCACCGCGACCGAGCAGACCACGGACCGGACGATCGACCGCTAAGCAGGGCCGGTGCTGAACAGCTTGGGGAGACGCGCGGCTTGGGCGAGGTCGCCCTGGACGGTGAGCCGTTGTTTGAGCACCGCCAGCACCGGGTCCTCGTTGCCGGTGACGATGCGCAGCAACGTGGTGGGGTCGGTACGGATGGTGATGTCGGGAGGGGCCGGGCCGGACGGCACCGGCGTGCAGCGGCCATCGTGCACGCGGATCCAGTACTCGTCGACCGCCTCAGGTCGGCCGGGCCCGCCCGCGCCGGTGATCTGCCAGTTGATGACAGCATCGAACCCGGCGGCCCGGGCGGGTCGGAGGTACTCCGGCATCCGGCGAAAGATCTCGCGCA
Source organism: Kribbella sp. NPDC004536 (assembly GCF_042873835.1). NCBI lineage: Bacteria > Bacillati > Actinomycetota > Actinomycetes > Propionibacteriales > Kribbellaceae > Kribbella > Kribbella sp. NPDC004536. The sequence continues at coordinate 421,027 of NZ_JBIALY010000003.1, forward strand.
ACGCGATCTCTCGTACTCCCCCGATGAGTCGATGCCGAAGCTCCCGCTCCGACGTCCGGTCGACCAGCCGAGCCAACTCGCTCGCGTCCAAGGCCGTGACGCCCTCGGACTCGAGCCAACCGGCACTGCCTCGTTCGGTCATCGACCACCCCCGCGGCAGTTCCTACCAGACCGTAGGAATTTCCTACGGCCTGTTAGGTTTGTCAAGTGGCCAGCGACATCGGAGGGGATGCCGAACGCCGTCGGCGCGCGCCGCATCTAGGCCGCGAACGCCGCCGCCCACTGATCCTGGACGCGGCCCTCGAGGTGTTCTCCGCGCAGGGTTACGCCGGTACGACGATGCAGTCCGTCGCCGACGCCGCCGGAGTCACCAAGCCGGTCGTCTACGACTGCTTCGCGAACCGCGACGAGCTGCTGCTGGCGCTGCTCGCCCGCGAGGAGCAGCACCTGGTGATCACGATCGTCTCCGCGCTGCCGCCGGACCCGAGCGTCGGCACGCCCGCGGAGCACGTGCTCGACGGCCTGACCGCGTTCCTCACCGCGGTCGCGAAGCAGCCGCACTCGTGGCGGATCGTGTTCGGCGCCCAGTACGGCGCCGCGCCGGTCGTCGCGGAGCGCGTCCGGGCGGCCCGCGCGTTCCTGGTCGAGAGCCTCCGGCTGACCCTGATGAAGTCGCTGCCCGGCGTCACCGACCCGGACGCCGACCTCCCGGTGCTGGCCGAACTGCTCGCCTCGATGACCGAGGCCTGCGCCCGGATGATCGTCGGCGACACCGGCAGGCCCACCGACCGCACCCCGGCCGAGCTGGCCCGCACCGTCTCCCAGGTCGTCGCCGGCGGCTTCGGCAACGTCTGACCCAGCTACTGTGAAGTAGCTGAACGGCCGGTCACGATCGGCTTCCAGTGGGCGGACTCGGCAGCGTGATCGTGCGTCCGCCGATAGGGTGGGCGAACGTGACCGAGACCGGAAGTGAGACCCGTACCCGCGCGCGGTTCGAGGTGCCTGAAGAACTCAGGGCCGACGTCCGCCTGCTCGGCGAGATCCTCGGCAAGGTTCTGGTCGAGTACGCCGGTCAGCCGCTGCTCGACGACGTCGAGAAACTCCGCGAGCTGACCATCGCCGGCGACGGCGCGGCCGCCGAGGAGCTGGTCGCCTCGTGGCCGCACGAACGCGCCGAGGACGTGGCCAGGGCGTTCACCTGCTACTTCCACCTGACGAACCTGAGCGAGGAGCTGCACCGCGCGCGCGTGCTCCGCGAGCGCGACCGGGCCGGCAGCGAGGCCGTGGTGTCCGAGCTGGCCCAGGCCGTCGAGCAGATCACCCGCGACTCCGGCGAGCAGCAGGCCCGGGCGTTGCTGAGCGGCCTGGAGTTCCGCCCGGTCCTCACGGCGCACCCGACCGAGGCCCGGCGCCGTGCCGTGCTGGCGACGATCCGCCGGATCACCTCGCTGCTGGACGAGCGCCACGACCCGCGCGCCGGCGACAGCGACCTGGCCGAGAACCGCCGCCGCCTGGTCGAGCAGGTCGACGTGCTCTGGCGTACGTCCCAGCTCCGGACCAGCCGGCCGTCGCCGCTGGACGAGGTTCGTTCGGCGATGGCCGTGTTCGAGGAGACCCTGTTCAAGGTCGTCGGCAACGTGTACCGCCGGCTCGACGACGCGCTCGCCGGTGATGCTGCCGGTACTCGTACTCCGGTGGTGGCGCCGTTCGTCCACCTGGGCTCGTGGATCGGTGGTGACCGCGACGGCAACCCGAACGTCACCGCGGCGATCACCCGCGAAGCCATGCAGATCCAGGCCGACCACGTCCTCCGGGCGCTCGAGCAGGCGACCGAGGAGCTCGGCCGCGCGCTGACCCTGGACGCCGCGACCACTCCGCCGTCCGCGCCGGTACGGCGGATCCTGGAAGACGCCCGGGCCGTCAACCCGGAGCTGATCACCGACATCGAGACCCGTTCGCCCGCTGAGCCGCATCGGCAGCTCCTGCTGCTGGCTGCCCGCCGTCTGGCCGCGACACGTTCCCGTGACGCCGACTTCGGGTACCCGCGGGCCGCCGACTTCCTGCACGAGCTCAAGGTCCTGCAGGACTCGCTGGTGACCGCCGGTGCACCACGGCAGGCGTACGGCGAGCTGCAGCAGCTCATCTGGCAGGTGAACTCGTTCGGGTTCCACCTGGCCGAGCTGGAGATCCGCCAGCACTCCTCGGTGCACGCGAAGGCGCTCGAGGAGGTGCTCGGCGGAGGCGAGCTGTCCGACCAGACGGAGGAGGTGCTCGCCACCCTCCGGGTGATCGCCCAGATCCAGCAGCGCTTCGGCCCTGAGGCCTGCCGTCGGTACGTCGTCTCGTTCACCCGGAACGCGGGCGACCTGGCCGCGGTGTACGAGCTGGCCGACGCCGCGCTGGACGGGCGGCCGATCGAGCTGGACGTCGTACCGCTGTTCGAGACCGGCGAGGACCTGCAGAACTCGGTCGAGGTGCTCGACAACGCGATCCAGTTGACCCGGGTCCGGCACCGGCTGACCGCGAACGACCGGCGCTTCGAGGTCATGCTCGGGTACTCCGACTCCGCCAAGGACGTCGGACCGGTGTCGGCGACGCTGGCGCTGTACGACGCGCAGGCACGGATCACCGCGTGGGCGCAGCGGAACGCGATCCGGCTGACCCTGTTCCACGGCCGTGGTGGCGCCCTCGGACGCGGCGGCGGCCCGGCGAACCGCGCCGTCCTGGCGCAGGCCCCCGGCTCGGTGGCCGGGCGGTTCAAGCTGACCGAGCAGGGCGAGGCGATCCCGGCCCGGTACGGGAACGCGGCGATCGCGCAGCGGCACATCGAGCAGGTCACCGCGGCGACCCTGCTGGCGTCGACGCCGGCGATCGAGGAGCGGGCGGCCGCCGCGGCCGACCGGTTCGCGGTGATGGAGAAGACGCTCGACGAGGCGGCGCGGACGGCGTACCACCGGCTGGTGAAGGCGGACGGCTTCGCGGAGTGGTTCAGCACCGTGACCCCGCTGGAGGAGCTGGGCCAGCTGCCGCTCGGTTCGCGGCCGGCGCGGCGTGGTGTCGCGGTGTCGTCGCTGGAGGACCTGCGGGCGATCCCGTGGGTGTTCGCGTGGTCGCAGGCACGGGTGAACGCCCCTGGTTGGTATGGCCTCGGTACGGCGCTGGCGGCCGTCGGCGACGTCGACCTGCTGCGGGACGCGAACCAGAACTGGCCGCTGTTCCAGGTGATGCTGGAGAACGCGGAGATGTCGCTGGCCAAGACGGACCGGCGCATCCTCGGCCGCTACCTGGAGCTCGGCGACCGGCCGGAGCTGACCAAGCAGATGATGGACGAGCACGCGTTGACCACTGAGTGGGTGCTGAAGGTCCTCGACGAGGAGCGGCTGCTGCAGGGACGCCGGGTGCTGGGTCGTGCGGTCGAGCTGCGCAACCCGTACGTCGATGCGCTCAGCTACCTGCAGCTGCGGGCGTTGCGCACGCTGCGGACCGATGACTCCCTCAACGAGGAGCAGATCGTCCGTACGCGACGCCTGCTGTTGCTGACCGTTTCCGGCGTTGCCGCAGGTCTGCAGAACACCGGATGAGCTACAGCGACCTGGAACGGCCCCCGCTGGACGAGAAGTTCCTGCGGGGGCGGTTGGTGCGTCCCGGATCGCTGTGGACGCAGATCGATGTCGTCGCGGAGACGCCGTCGACAAACGCCGTCGTAGCAGCGGCGGCTGCGGCAGGTCAGCCGGAGGGCTTGGTGGTCGCTGCTGAGTACCAGTCGTCCGGTCGTGGTCGACTGGGACGTACGTGGACCACACCGCCTCGCTCTGCGTTGCTCATGTCGGCCCTGCTGCGCCCAACAACCGTTGACGCGGCACGGTGGCCGTGGCTGGGTTTGCTGGTCCCGCTGGCCGTTGCGGCGGCCGTACGACAGGTAGCTGAGATCCCTGCCCAGGTGAAGTGGCCGAACGACGTACTGGTCGAGAACCGCAAGCTGGCCGGCATCCTCCTCGAACGGGTCGAAGGCCCCGCCGCCGTCGTAGGCATCGGCCTCAACGTAACCCTCCGCTCCGAAGAGAAGCCCCACGAGGCCGCCACCTCCCTATCCCTAGAGCACGCGCGGACCACAGACCGAGCCACAGTCATGTCCGCCGTCCTCCGCGAACTCGCCTCCCGCTACCAGTCCTGGGTAGACGCCAACGGGGATCCATCCGTAGTACTTCCGGAATACCGCGAACTCTCAGCCACCCTCGGCCAACCAGTACGCGTAGAACTTCCAGATGGCAGCTATCTGGAAGGAACCGCCCGCGACCTGGCGGACGACGGCCGGCTCATAGTGGACACCCCTGACGGCCCTCGACCGTTAGCGGCAGGCGACGTCACGCATCTGCGGACTACTTGAAGATCTTGGCCGCCGTGATCAGGGTTTCGATCACGCCGTAGCCGAGCAGGACGGCGACCAGCAGCCAGGAGATCACCAGGCGTGGGGTCTGGTTCATGATGCCGCCTCCACTGTGGACGATGCTTCCAGTTGGAACTTTTCCGCGACCGCGTGGATCAGGAGGTTGGCGACGAACCCGACCGCGAGCACGCCGACCATCGTGAACAGCGCGGGCCGGTACGCCGACGCCGTCAGCGTGCCGGGTTTGCCCTCGTGGTCGAGGAACCCGTTGACGATCAGCGGCCCGGCGATCCCGGCCGCGGACCACGCGGTCAGCAGCCGGCCGTGGATCGCGCCGACCTGGTACGTACCGAACAGATCCCGCAGGTACGCGGGCGCCGTCGCGAATCCGCCGCCGTAGAACGAGATGATGATTGCCGCGAGCAACACGAAGACCACGGTGTTGGTATGACCAACGGTCGCGAGCAACGCGTACGCGACGATCCCGACGCCCAGGTACATCGCGTAGATCGGCTTCCGCCCGATCACGTCGGACGTCGACGACCAGCCGAACCGCCCGGCCATGTTGAAGATCGACAGCAGGCCGACGAATCCGGCTGCCGCCGCGACGGCCACGCTAGACTTCCCGCCGGAACCGCGGAAGAAGTCCTGGATCATGGGGCTGGCCTGCTCGAGGATGCCGATGCCCGCGGTCACGTTGCAGAACAGCACGACCCACAGGAACCAGAACTGCGGCGTCTTGATCGCGTTCGCCGCGGACACGTTGGCGGTGGTGACCAGGGGCTTCTGGCGGACCGACGAGGAGTCGAACCCGTCCGGTGTCCAGCCGTCGGCCGGCACCCGGATGTTGAAGACGCCGAACATCATGATCACGAAGTAGCCGACGCCGAGCGTGAGGAACAGCCCGACGAGCGCCCCGCCGCCCGCGACCGACGTACTGACGTTCGGGTCGTAGTTGCCGTCGTACAGGCTGAGCAACTGCCGGGACAGCGGGCTGGCGACGAGCGCGCCGCCGCCGAAGCCCATGATCGCCAGGCCGGTCGCGAGGCCCGGGCGGTCCGGGAACCACTTGATCAGCGTCGAGACGGGGGAGATGTACCCGATGCCCAGTCCGATGCCGCCGATCACGCCGTACCCGAGGTAGACCAGCCAGAGCTGACCGGTGCCGATGCCCAGCGCCCCGACCAGGAAGCCCGACGCCCAGAAGCAGGCGGCGACGAACATCGCCTTGCGCGGGCCGTTGCGTTCCACCCAGGTACCGCCGATCGCGGCGGACAGGCCGAGCATCACGATCGCGATGCTGAACACCACCCCGACAGCGGTCTGGCTGCTGCCGAAGTGCTTGACCATCGAGGTCTTGTAGACGCTGGTCGCGTACGCCTGGCCGATGCAGAGATGGACGGCCAGCGCGGCCGGCGGGATCAGCCAGCGGCTGTACCCCGGCGGTGCGACGGTGTGCTCCCGGTCGAGTATCGACAAGACTGCCATCACGGCTTCCTCTCGTCCCCCAGTTGATAACCCCTCGCGCATCTTTGCTGACTGTATGCATCTTGTGAAGTGTTGAACCATCTTTGGAAGCCGATCGTGTCGGGACGGGACAACCGAACCCGCGACCTGTGAGACTGGGGGTTATGGCGATCTCGGCGAAGTTGTTGGGCGAGGACGAGTACGTCGTCGTCAGCACCCGGACGCACTGGAAGGCACTGATCGGCCCGGTCTTCCTGCTGCTGGTGGTGGCGGGCCTGGGCGGCTTCCTGGCCGCGATCGTGCCGTCCGGGTCACTGCAGACGCCGGCCCGGATCGCGATCCTCGCGGTCGGCGTGGTGGTGCTCGCGGTGTTCGCGCTGCGGCCGTTCCTGGACTGGTTCTTCTCGACGTACACGATCACCAACCGGCGCCTCATCACCCGGCACGGCGTGCTCACCCGCACCGGCCGGGACATCCCGCTGATGCGGATCAACGACGTGTCCTACGAGCACGGCCTGATCGACCGGATGCTCGGCTGCGGCACGCTGCACATCGAGTCCGCCGGCGAACGCGGCCAGGTCGTCCTTCCGGACGTACCGCACGTCGAGCACGTCCATCTGCAGATGTCCGACCTGCTGTTCGGCGGCCCCGACGGCAAGCCTGGTGACGGCATCCTCGAGGACGAGGCACCGCCGGAGCACATGCGCCGCCGCCCGCAGCCGCCGGAGCAGCCGCGGAACGACGACGGAACGATCTTCAGTTCGGACGACGACCGCTAGAAGATTTCCAGGCTGACCGGCGAGACCGGCCAGCGGAACGCGGCGGTGGTCCGGTTGAGCGCGCCCGCGGTGTGTTCGGTGACGCGACCGGTCGCCGCGAACTCGGTGAGCGGGCGTTCGCCCAGGTAGATCGCGCCCAGTTCGGTCACCGACAGGCCGAGGTCGGCAGGCGCGTCGGTGCGTTCGCAGGACGTGGACGTCAGGTGGAAGCGGCCGGCGTTCGCCGGGATCAGGTCGTCGGTGACCTCCAGGACGACGTCCAGTGGTGTCGAGTACTGCCGTTGCGTGAGCGCCCGCGGGACATCGGTGATGCGGATCCACAAGGACTCGCTGACACGTCGGTCGAGGGCAGTGGGCGTGGTGACCAACTGCTGGAGTGGCTCGTCCATCGTCGCGTGGCCGTAGCTGACCTTCGCGGTGAGGTCCATCGTCAGCAGGTACTGCCACAGTTCGCGGTACGCGATCGGGTCCGGCGCCGCCAGTTCCTCGACCGTCACCTCGTTCGCGGGACCGACCGGGACCCAGTTCATCTTGCCGCGCCACAGCGCGTACCCGTCGATGGTGCCGTCTTCGTCGCGGTGCACCAGAATCTGCCGCGCGGTCCGCCCGCCGCGGTGCTCCGGCTCGTCCTGCAGGCGCTTCTGCCAGCGCGCCTCGGACCGCCCGGACACACCGGCACGCTGCTCCTGCAGCCGGCGCAGTACGGACGGGAGTTCCTTGAGCGCTTCGTCGACGGTCAGTACGCCGAGCGCGCCCGGCCGGATCCGATCGTTGTCCGGACCAACACGGTGTAGGTCGATCTCGTAGTCCAGCGACCAGGCGCCGGCGGCGTACCCGAACCGGCCGTAGATGGCCGGCTCGCTCGCCCACAGCACCGCGATCGCCTCCGGTACGTCGCGCAACTGCTGCCCGATCAGCCGGGACATCACGCCCCGCCGGCGATGCGTCGCCAGTACGCCGACCCCGGTCACGTGCGCGGCGTCCACCACCGCACCCGGCACCGACAGGTCCCGGGTCAGCGCCAGCACGGTCCCGACGACCTCGTCGCCGTCGGCCGCGACGAGCGCCCGCTCGGCCTCGTACAACTGCTGGTCGAGCTCGTTCGGCGGTCCTGGGTCGAACATCATCGCCCCGCTGAACACGCCGCGCACCGCGTTCCACTCGTCCGCCCGGGCCGCCCGCACCTCGATGTCAGTCATGCCCGCATCTTCACACGTTCTTTCCGCAACCGCGGCCGGTTATCGATCATCACAGCAGATGAGGGGGTGGACCAATGATCAAACCACTCGGCGCAATCGCCGCGGCCGCACTCGTCACCGCCACACTGGTCCCCGGAACAGCCACCGCGAGTACGGCGGCGTCCTGCGGGATCGCGGTCGGATCCGTGACCGCGGCCGGTGACCACCTGGAGCTGGACCTACGCTCGACCAGACCGCCGACGGCGGACGCGCCGTACTCGATCGGGCAGCACGTGTACCCGCCCGGAGCGGTACGCGTCAGCGCCTCGCAGTCCCTGGCCAACGACGGGATCAGCATCTTCTTCGTCGGCGGCTACAGCATCCTCGGCGACGCGCTGTACTACGCGAACTACGCGGCGCCCGGCGGCGGCCCGATCGACGGAAGCGTGCAGCGGGTCGGCGGCGGCTGGGGGACCTTCGTCGCGCTCGAACAGACCGGGTACGCCGACACCGTGCAGCGACGGAACAACGGGTACGGGCTACGCAACGACGGCACTCTGTTCCGCTGGAGCATCGACAACAAGGGCGTCTGGCGGAGCCCGGCGTCGGCACCGGGGTTCGCCGCGGTGAAGTCGATGACGCTGCTGCGGGCCACGAAGACGTACGACCTGTTCCTCGCGAACACCCGCGGCGGCGGCCTGTACACGATCCTCCTCCCGGCCACCGTGCCGCTCAAGCCCGTCGTGAAGCTCGTCCGCGCCGCGACCTGGCAGGGCTTCGAGACGCTGATCGCGCAACCCTGCGGCCGATACGGCTTCGTACTGCTCGGGATCGACAAGGACACCCAGACGGGCTACCTCTACGCCGTCGGGGCACCCAACGGAACGAGCACCGTGATCCAGGGCCTCGGCAAGCCACCGGTGAAGTTCAGCGACCCGGTGTACTTCCACTGGGCCTTCGCCGGGAACTGACAGATCAGAAGGGAAGTATCGCGACAGCTACGTCAACAATCCGGACGTGTACAGCGGGTGGCGCTACCAAGGCAGCTGCGACGGCGAGTGCGACAAGTGCGGCGATGTTCTTCGGGGTGAGCAATTTCTTGTTCCGCACCCGACGATTGTGGTCCACGCCGCTGATCTGAAGATGACTCTCGCCTGATATTCAGCCTTTGTCCCCGGTCGTCGCCGCGAGTAGCGCGACCGGAATCAGGAGCAATCCGCACAGCATCGCGAGCCAATGGAAACCGAGATGCGCCAAGACCGGTCCCGAGACGATGCCGGCCACCGACGACAGCAGCCCCATGGTGAGGTCCGACACTCCTTGCGCTGAGGTACGAAGGTCCCCGGGAACTGAGCTGGAGAGGAGAGTAGAGCCGGCAACCAGGCAGGCGGACCAGCCGAGGCCGAGAAGGAAGAGGCTGACGCCAACTGCTGTGTGCGCGTTGCCTGGTGCAACGACGGCGATCGTCAGCGCGACCGCGAGAATCGCCAACCCGATTCCGATGGTGGTTGTGCGACCCAGCCGATCGGCGAACCAGCCGGACACCGGGGAGAGGGCGTACATGCCGGCTCCGTGCCCGCTCAGGACCACGCCGATGACGGGCAACGTCGCGCCGTGATGCCGTAGGTGCACCGACGTCATCGCCATGATGCCGACCATGATCGGATGCGCGCTGGCGATGCTCAGCAGACCGAGACGCGCCTGCGGCCTGGCCATGATCTGGCGAAAGGTGGTCGGGACCGGCTGCCGGGCGATCTCGATCGCGGTCGCCGGACGCAGATGCCGCAGACCCAGCCGGGCAACGACCGAACCAACTGCGAAGGCGAGTGCGGAGATGACAAATGGCCCGGCCAAAGGCGCGATACCGAGCCGGTCGCCGATCGTGCTGCCGAGTCCGATCAGATTCGGCCCGGCGACGACACCGATCGTGGTTGCCCAAACGACGACGGAGAGGGAGCGAGCCGTACGGCTTGGCTCGGCTGCGTCGACTGCGGAGTATCGCGACTGCAGGTTGGCCGCAGAACCGCTGCCGAACATGCAGCCACCGAGCAACAACAGGGGCAGGGAGCTGAGCTGAGCCGCGGCGATGCAGAGGAGTGCGCCGAAGGTTGCGATCAAGTAGCCGAGGGACAGTGCCGCTCGCCGGCCGTGCCATCGGGCCATGCGTGCCAGCGGGACGGCGATGATCGCCGCGCCCAACGCCGTTGACGTGGCGACCGGCCCGGCCAGCGACGTCGAACCGCCGATCCTTTCGCCCAAGAGGCCCATCATCAGGTATCCGCTTGCGACCCCGATGCCGCCGAGCGCGTTGCTGATGACCAGGACGCCGAGGATCGAACGTTGCTGTGCGACCGCAGGTGCGGCGACAACGCCAGTCGCCTGCGTCATGACGCGGTACAACCCACGAAACCACTCCGATACAGATGCTCCCGGCGAGGGCGGGAGCTGGACACGCCGTGGCTACCGACGGTCGCACATCTGCCTGAAGCAGTACTGAACGAAACCTGCGCTGGAAACGCTCAGCGCACGACGGGCAGGTCGCCCGTGGACTCCCCGTCCAGCTCGGCCGGGGAGTCCGGCGCCGGGGTGTGCTCGGCCTCGTCGAGGGCGATCTCTTCCTTGAACACGAACTTCCGGTACGACCAGAAGCGGAACAGGGTGCCGAGACCGAGGCCGATGAAGTTGGCCGCGATGTTGTCCGACAGCCAGGTGTGCAGGTCCAGCACGTACCGCGAGAAGGCCAGGCAGCCGGCCGCGATCAGCAGGCCGATCCCGTTCAGCACGAAGAACAGCACGTACTCGCGGTGCAGGCCGGAGCGCTCGCGGTGCCGCCACGTCCAGTAGCGGTTCCCGAAGTACGTCACGATCGTGGCGACCGTGGTCGAGATCAGCTTCGCGGTCAGCGGCTTGTGGTGCAGCATGCCCTCGCCGGAGTCCGCGAGGACCAGCGGGTTGTTGAACACCAGCCAGTTGTAGATCGGCAGGTCCACGACCAGCCCGAGGACGCCGACCAGACCGAACTTGGCCACTTCGTGCACCAGGTGCTGGAACTGGTGGTACAGCTTGGTGACGAGCTTCAACGGGGTTCGGAACCTTCTGTGATCACACCGCGACGGGAGGGCAGCTTCCCACGGTACCCGGCGACCGGTCCGACCCCGAAATCGCCCGCGCGTCCCAGAGTGTCAAACCTGGCCGCTGTCCGGCCGATGATGTATGGACATTAGGCTCACCGCTGTGAAGTTCGATCGGAAAGACCTCCCCACCGGCACCCCGGTGGTCGGCATGGTCGGCGGCGGCCAGCTGGCCAGGATGACGCAGGAGACGGCGGTCGCGCTCGGCATCCAGCTCCGCGTACTCGCCGAAGGCCCCGCGGTGTCGGCCGCGCAGGCAGTCGCGGACGCCCCCGTCGGCGATTACAAGGACGCGGAGACCGTCCGGCGGTTCGCGGCCGAGTGCGACGTGGTGACGTTCGACCACGAGCACGTACCGACCGATCTGCTGCACTCGCTCGAGGCGGACGGGGTCAAGGTGTACCCCGGTCCGGACGCGCTCGTGCACGCCCAGGACAAGGCCGTGATGCGGGCCCGGCTGGACACCTTCGACGTCCCCGCGCCCGCGCACCAGGTGGTGGAGACGGCCGCCGACGTCGCGGACTTCGCCAAGCGGGTCGGCGGCTTCCCGATCATCCTCAAGACCACCCGCGGCGGGTACGACGGCAAGGGCGTCTGGTTCGTCGACGGACCGGACGACCCGCAGGTCGCGACCGCGTTCGGCAGCGGCGTACCGATCCTCGCCGAGGAGAAGGTGGACTTCGTCCGGGAGCTGTCCGCGATCGTGGCCCGCTCCCCGCACGGCCAGGCCGTCGCGTACCCGATCGTCGAGTCCGTACAGCGCGACGGCATCTGCGTCGAGGTCACCGCACCGGCGCCCGGCCTGCCCGCGGACCGCGCCGCGCAGGCGCAGCAGACCGCGCTGCGGATCGCCGGTGAACTCGGCGTGGTCGGCGTCCTCGCGGTCGAGATGTTCGAGGCCCGGGACGGCCGGCTGCTGGTGAACGAGCTCGCGATGCGCCCGCACAACACCGGCCACTGGTCGATCGACGGCGCGGTCACCTCGCAGTTCGAGAACCACTTGCGCGCGGTGCTCGACCTGCCGCTCGGGTCCCCGGCCGCGCGAGCGCCGTACACCGTGATGGTGAACGTACTCGGCGGCGACGTCGAGGACATGCACCGCGGGCTGCTGCACTGCATGGCTCGCGACCCGGGGCTCAAGGTGCACTTCTACGGCAAGTCCGTGAAACCGGGCCGCAAGGTCGGCCACGTGACGGCGTACGGCGACGACCTCGAGGACACACGCGAACGCGCGCGGCACGCCGCCGCGTACCTGACCGGCACCATCGACGAATAGGGCTTGCGGATGATCGGGATCGTGATGGGGTCGGACAGCGACTGGCCGACGATGAAGGCGGCCGCCGAGGTGTGCGCCGAGTTCGACGTGCCCTTTGAGGCAGACGTCGTGTCCGCGCACCGAATGCCGGCCGAGATGATCGACTACGGACGGTCAGCCCACGAGCGCGGCCTCAAGGTGCTGATCGCCGGCGCCGGCGGTGCCGCGCACCTGCCCGGGATGCTCGCGTCGGTGACTCCGCTGCCGGTGATCGGGGTACCGGTACCGCTGAGGTATCTCGACGGGATGGACTCGCTGCTGTCGATCGTGCAGATGCCGGCCGGAGTTCCGGTTGCGACCGTCTCGATCGGGAACGCTCGGAATGCGGGGCTGCTGGCGGTCCGGATCCTGGCCGCCTCCGACGAGGTGCTGCGGGGCCGGATGATCGGTTTCCAGGAGTCGCTCGCGGAGGTCGCCCGGGGAAAGGGCAGCACGGTGCGTGACGGGGCGGCAGAGTTGCGTAAAGGCTGAGCTCGGCGCTGGTTTCCACAGGACGGGGGCGGGTAGTCATGAGATCCCATCGGTTGTCGTTTAAGGTCGTCGATCGTGACTCCGCCCACTGACTCGGACACGCAGCGCATCCCGGTCCGCTACTGGATCTGGCTGTTCGGCGCCGCCGTCTCCCTCCTCGGCGACCTGACGATGAGCTTCGCCATCGGCTGGTCGGCGACCCGGCACGGTGGTGGGGTCGCCGGGGTCATCCTCTTGCTGGCCGCGGCTCCCCGCGCCGTGCTGCTGCTGATCGGCGGCGCCATCGGAGACCGGTACGGCGCGCCACGGGTGCTGTTGGTGAGCTGTACGGCGATGTTCCTGGTCACCGCGACGCTGGTCCCGACAACGCGCGCCGTGGGGGAGCCGGTGTGGTTGCTGTGCATCCTCGCGGTGGTGATCGGGGTCATCGACGCGTTCTTCCTACCCTCGTCGCGGGCGATGCCGCGGCTGCTCGTGCCCGCACCGCAGGTGCCCCGGGCGCTGGCGAGCTTCCAGGTCACCGGGGTCGTGTTCGCCGTCAGTGGCACCGCGGTCGGCGGCCTGCTGGTCAACTGGGCCGGGATGTCCGCGGCGGCCGGCTTCGACGCGATCACCTTCGCGACCATGCTCGCGGTGCTCTACGTGTTGCGCGGCACGACGACCCCGCACGGGACCAGGCGGAGCGGGATGTTCCGCTCGATCGCGGAGGGCGTCCGGGCCGCGTTCGGGCGGCCGCTCACCCGGGCCCTGCTGATCACGATGACGATGGCTGCCGGTCTGCTGATGCCGATGGACGCGCTGCTGCTACCGCTGCTGGCCCGCGACCATCACTGGGACGCGAAGACGGCGGCGGTCCTGATCGCGACCCGGAGCATCGGTGTCGGAGTCGTGTCGATCCGGATCCTGATGCGTGGTGCGTTCCAGCGGCCCGGGGTCGTCGCGATGGTCGGCCTGCTGGTGGCCGCGGTGGGCTTCGCCGGGCTTTCCATGGTGCACGTACTGCCGCTCGCGATCGTCTTCGCGGTGATCAGCGGAATCGGCGTCGGCGCGTTCACCGGCCACGTTCTGCCGCTGCTGATGAACTCGGTCGAGAGCGAGTACCAGTCACGGCTGCAGTCGGTGATCGTGCTCTGCCAGAGCCTGGCCCAGGTCGTGATGAACCCGCTCCTGGGCAGCCTCGCGGACGTGCAGGGGATCCGGATCACCGGCGTCTGCCTCGGCATCGGCGTCGCGATCACGCTGATCGGCGTGACCGCGCTCAGCCGCCCGGTGATCCGGAACGCTCGCGTCTCCTGACGGCTAGGGCTTGCCGGGGGCGCGGTAGGTCCAGCCGGCGGTGCGCCAGGCTTCGACGTTCAGGTTCAGGCGGGCGTCCACGACGACCGGGGTGGCGACGACGTCCTTGAGGGTCGCGGGGTCGAGTTCGCGGAACTCGGGCCACTCGGTGAGGTGCAGTACGGCGTGGGCGTCGCGGCAGGCCTCGACGGCGGACTGGGCGTAGCGCAGGGTGGGCCGGACGCGGCGGGCGTTCTCCATCGCCTCCGGGTCGTACACCGTGACGTTCGCGCCGTGCAGCTGGATCCGGCCGGCCACGTCGAGCGCGGGCGAGTCGCGGACGTCGTCCGTACCGGCCTTGAACGCGGCACCGAGCACCGTGACGTTCTTGCCGGACCACTCGCCGCCGAGCATCTCGTGGGTGAGGTCGACGATCCGGGCGCGCCGGTGCTGGTTGATGTCGTCGACCTCGCGGAGCAGCGTGATGACCTCCTCGACGCCGAGCTCACCGGCGCGGTGCATGAACGCGCGCAGGTCCTTCGGCAGGCAGCCGCCACCGTACCCGGGGCCGGCGTTCAGCATCCCGCGGCCGATCCGCTTGTCGTACCCGAGCGCGTCGGCCAGCTGGGTGACGTCGGCGCCGGTCGCGTCGGCCATCTCGGCGAGTGCGTTGATGAACGAGATCTTCGTGGCCAGGAACGCGTTCGCGCCCGCCTTCACCAGCTCCGCGGTGGGCAGGTTGCAGACCACGACCGGCGTACCTTCGGCGATCGGCGTCGCGAACACCTCGCGCAGCCGGGCCTCGGCGGCTTCGGACTGCACACCGAAGACCAGCCGGTCCGGGTGCAGGGTGTCGTCGACGCCGTGTGCCTCGCGGAGGAACTCCGGCTGCCAGGCGATCTCGACGCCGGTACCGGCCGGGGCCTCGGCGTGGAAGCGGGCCTCGACGATCTTCGACGTACCGACCGGGACCGTGGAGCGGCCGACCACCAGCGCCGGCCGGGTCAGCAGCGGCGCGAGCATGTCCACGACAGAGTGCACCTGCGCCAGGTCGGCGGCCTCGCTGCCCTCGAGTTGCGGCGTACCGACGCAGACGAAGTGCACGTCGGCCCAGTCTGCGATCTCGCTGTAGTCCTTGGTGAACCGCAACCGGCCGGAGTCCACGTGTTTCTTCAGCAGCGGATCCAGCCCGGGTTCGTACAGCGGAGCCTTGCCGTCGTTCAGCAGCTTCAGCCGGTGCTCGTCGATCTCGACCCCGATCACGTCGAAACCGAACTCGGCCATCCCGGCGGCGGTGTTGGCGCCGAGGTAGTTGGTGCCGATGACGGCGATCCGGAGCGGACGGGACGTCGCTTCACTCATGTCCGGGACTCTACCCATCGTGGTTATCAACGCGTGACCGGCGTATGGCCGGGGCGTGCGCTGTTGGTCACTTTCGGCGTACGACGTCCTCCGCACGGCGATGGTTCGTCGTACTGTGTGACTCGTGAGTAACTCATTCGAGCTGTACGCGCTGTCGGAGGAGCACCAGGCGATCCGCGCGGCCGTCCGCGACGTCTGCGACGCCAAGGTCGCCCCGCACGCGGGCGACGTGGACGAGCTGGCCGAGTTCCCCAAGGCGTCGTACGACGCGCTGAAGGCGTCGGACTTCCACGCCCCGCACATCCCGGAGGAGTACGGCGGGGCGGGTGCGGACGCACTCGCCACGGTGATCGTGATCGAGGAGGTCGCCCGCGCCTGCGCGTCGACGTCGCTGATCCCGGCCGTGAACAAGCTCGGCTCGCTGCCGCTGCTGCTGTCCGCCTCGGACGAGGTCAAGCAGCGCTACCTGCCGCCGGTCGCGTCCGGTGACTCGATGTTCTCGTACTGCCTGTCCGAGCCCGAGGCCGGTTCGGACGCCGCCTCGATGAAGACCCGCGCGGTGCTCGACGGCTCCGACTACGTGCTGAACGGCGTGAAGCGCTGGATCACCAACGCCGGCGTGAGCGATTTCTACACGGTGTTCGCGGTGACGGACCCGGACGCGCGGTCCCGCGGGATCTCCGCCTTCGTGGTGGAGAAGGCCGACGACGGGGTGTCGTTCGGCGCGCCGGAGAAGAAGCTCGGCATCAAGGGTTCACCGACCCGCGAGGTGTACTTCGACAACGTCCGGATCCCCGCGTCCCGCCTGATCGGCGAGCCCGGTACCGGCTTCGCGACCGCGATGCAGACCCTCGACCACACCCGCGTGACGATCGCCGCGCAGGCCCTCGGCATCGCCCAGGGCGCCCTCGACTACGCGCTCGGCTACGTCCAGGAACGCAAGCAGTTCGGCAAGGCGATCGCCGAGTTCCAGGGCCTGCAGTTCATGCTCGCCGACATGGGCATGAAGATCGAGGCCGCTCGCCAGCTCACCTACGCCGCCGCCGCGAAGTCCGAGCGCAACGACGCCGACCTCACCTACTTCGGCGCCGCCGCCAAGTGCTTCGCCTCCGACACCGCGATGGCCGTCACCACCGACGCCGTCCAACTCCTCGGCGGCTACGGCTACACCCACGACTACCCGGTCGAACGCATGATGCGCGACGCCAAGATCACCCAGATCTACGAAGGCACCAACCAGGTCCAGCGCATCGTGATGGCCCGCCAGCTGCTGAAGGGTCTCAGCTGAGAGAACGTTCAGTGGCGTGAAACGTTCACCGCCTGTTGCCCGATACAACCAGTTGAGAGGAGCTGGTTCGGGTTGTGTGAGACGTGCGCGCGGTTGCTGGCGCTGCGGCGGTTGATCGAGCGGCCGGCAGCGCTGTTCGGAACGATCGGGACGGACGCGGTGCTGGACGCCTGGTTCGGTCGGCGGTCGCCGGTGTTCCCTGCCCGCAACGCGCCGCTCGCCTCCCGGCCGGAGCGCGAGGCGAGCTGAGCGGGCTCGTCACCCGGCGGGCGTGACGGCGATGACCTTGCCGTGGATGCGGCCCTCGTCAGCCTGCTCGTGGATCTTGGGCAGGTCGCTCAGCGGTACGCGCTGGGCGATCTCGACGTGCAGGTCGCCGCTGTCGACGAGGGCGACGAGCTGCGAGAGTACGGTCGCGTCGGGGTGGACGAAGATCGTGGTGGCACGTACGTTCCGCGCCTCGTCGCCTGGCGTGGTCACGGTCGGTGTGGTGGAGACGACCACGCCGCCGTCGCGGACCAGCGCCACGAGGTCGGTGAACCGGTCAGGGCTGATCGGGGCCAGGTTGAGCAGCACATCGACAGGTTCGGTCACCGCGTCGAGAAGCGAGGTCGTCGTGTGGTCGATGATCTCGTCGGCGCCCGCGGTCTTGACGATCGCGCTGCTGCGCGGACTCGCGGTGGCGACGACGTACGCACCGGCGCATTTGGCCAGCTGCACGGCGTAGCCGCCCACCGGGCCGCCGGCGCCGTTGATCAGCACCCGCTGACCGGCCGTCAGGCCGCCCGCTTCGAACAGAGCCTGCGAGGCGGTGAGCCCGACCGACGGCAGCCCGGCCGCGTCGGCGAGCGGAATCCGCGCCGGGGCCGTCACCAGGGCACCGGCCGGCGCGACGACGTACTGAGCCGCTGAGCCGTCGGCGTTCATCGGGATGAACCCGATCACGTCGTCGCCCACGCGGAGTCCCTCGGCCCGGTCGCCGAGCGCGTCGCCGGCCCCGTCGCCGAGGGCGTCGATCGTGCCGGAGACGTCGTAGCCCGGAACGTGCGGCAGCGTCACCGGGATCGGCAGGAAGCCGCCGCGGAGGCCGCCGTCGGCCGGGTTGAACGCCGATCCGGCGACCCGGATGCGTACCTCGCCGGCGCCGGGCACCGGCTGCTCGGCGTCCTCGTACCGCAGCACCTCCGCGCCGCCCGTTTCGTGGAACCGCACTGCCTTCATGGAAGTCACCCTTCGAGGATGTGCTTCGGATTCGAAGCAACTGCCGACGACGTTAGCAGTGCTTCGAACTCGAAGCAAGTGCTTCGACTTAGAAGCACTGATACGCTCCGCCCATGACGCCATCGCCGTCGCTGGACCCCACGCAGCTGGGTGCGTACTTCGCTCTCATCGAGGCGAGCAGCCTGCTGAAGCACGCCGTCGAGCAGCAGTTGCAAGAGGCCGGCCGGCTCAGCTACGTGCAGTTCCAGCTCCTGGCCAGCCTCGGCGACTCGCCGACGGACAGCCGGCGGATGACCGACCTGGCCGACGGTGTCGTCTACAGCCGCAGCGGGCTGACCTACCAGGCCCAGACGCTGGAGAAGCGTGGCCTGGTGACGCGCACGCAGTCCGCCGATGACGAGCGCAGCGTCACCGTCACCATCACCGAGGCCGGACGTTCGGTGCTCGCCGGGGTCTTCCCCGGTCACATCGCCATCCTCGACGACCTGCTGTTCGCCTCGCTGTCCCGCTCCGACATCGAAACCCTCGCCGACATCCTCGGCCGCGCCCGGGACCACATGCGTCGGACGCCACCGCGATCGGCGCAACCGCGGCGACGAAAGAAGCCCGCCGGCTAGGTACCTGCGTGAGCAGAGTGATTGCTGGGTTACACTCCGTGTCCGCAGTGGGGGAAGGATGCCGGAGTTGGTCACGAGTGAGGTGCTGGCAAGGATCGCGGGGGAACGTGACTGGGATGCGCTGCAGGTCGTGTGTGACCAGCATCTGCTGTCGGTCGAAGGGGAGCTCGCGGCGCAACTGCTCGGCGTGCTGACGCTGGTTCCGGACGACGAGCTGCGGGCTCGGCCGCGGCTGATGATGTCGTGGTTGTGCGTGTACTACGCGGCCACGCAGCCGGAGGCCCTCGAGCTGAGGCCGTTCCTGCGGCACTACACCGAGCTTGGGACCCGGCTCGCGGCGTCGATGGACATTGCCAACGAGACGTCGGTGGCGACGCTGACGACGGTCGGCGTCGCGGCGATGATCGCGCTGCGGGAGCAGGGGCGGTGCGTCGACGCGGAGGAGCTCGGCGAGCGGCTCACGGCCCGGGCGGCGCAACTCAGTCCGTTGCCCGGGGCCGACGGTGCGTGGCGGCCAGGGTGGTTGCCGTTGCAGCGTGGGCTGACCCGGACGTTGACCGACGAGCTGCCGGCCGCGGTCGAGTTGTACCGGCACGCGTACGAACTGGCGACCCTCGAGCCGGTGCCGGCCGGTACGGCGCTGAACGCCTCCGCGAACCTCGCGATGATCTTCGCGAACCTCGGCCACACCGGTCCGGCCGGGCAGTGGCTGCGCCGGATGCGGGAGTTCGAGGCGCCGTCGCCGCGGGTCCGGTACCTGCTCACCGTCGGCGGATCGATCGCCGAGGGCTGGGACGCGTTGGACCGCTACGACGACAGTGAACTGGCGCGTGTGCTGGAGACCGTCGGCGACGGTACGCGGCGGATCGAGGTGTGGCCGTTCGCGGCGGCGCTGATGTTCGCGCACGGGCTGTACCGCGGCGACCAGGCCGCCGCGCTCGCGCATCTCGATACGCTCCGCCTCAGCCACGCGCCGGAGCTCACCGAACTCCCGGCCGCCGCGCGGATCATGCGCCGGGCGTTGATCGATCTCCTGATCGCCACCGGACAGGGGACCCGGGCGTTGCGGCTGATCAAGGAAAGCGGTGCAAACGAACCGTGGCTGACGCTGCCGGCCGCACGGGTCCGGTTCCTGAACGGCGAGTACGGCGCCGTCCGGGCGTTGGCTTCGCGGCTGTCCTGGGGCAGCGTGACGTCGTACCGGGATCTGCGGCAACTGCTGCTGTTGAAGGCGATCGCGGCGTTGCGGACCGGGGACCCGCACGAGGCGCGGGCGGCGGCTGATCTGACCGATCGGTTGCGGGCGCCGGACGAGGTGCTGTCGCTGGCGTCGCTGTCGGCGGCCGATCGAGCGGAAATCCAGCAAATCAAGGAGTTTCCGTTGACCGACGAAGCGCGGGAACGGCTCGCGCGGGCGCCCGGGGTGTTTCCGGATCGGCTGGATCTGGTGGAGCTGACGAGCCGGGAACACGCTGTGCTGGCCGAGCTGGACGACGGTGGGAGTACGCCGGAAATCGCCGGGAAGCTGGTGGTTTCGGTGAACACCGTGCGTACGCAGGTCAAGAGCGTCTACCGGAAGCTTGGTGCTTCCAGCCGGGAGGGTGCGGTGTTGCGGGCGTACGAGCTCGGGTTGCTCTAGAAGAGGGTGCTGCCCAGCGGTCGCTGCTGATCGAAGCCGGGGAGGATCAGGAAGGTTGCGCTCGCGGTGGTCCTGGTGAACGGGAGCAGGGCGTCGCCGTTCTCCATGTGGGTGAGCGTTGCGGTGAACGTACGCAGGCTGTTCTGGAAGCTGATGAACAGCAGGCCCGGGTTGGGTTCGTCGATGCTGTACGAACGGCGGAGCATCAGGCCGACGCCGACGACGGCCGCGTGCGCGCGACGGGCGTGGGCGCCGGCGGGGACGAGGTAGCGTCCGTCGGGCGTTTTCGCGCCGAGGTCGGGGCCGTCGGCAACTACTCCGCCGGACAACGGGATGCCGGTGTCGCGGTGCCGGCCCATCACCGCTTGCTGTTCGTCGACGGAGAGCGCGGCGAAGCGGCGCAGGTCCAGCTCCATCCGCCGGACGACAGCGATCGTACCGCCGGCCACCTCGCTCGGCTCGGCGATCCAGAGGTCGCGCTGTTGCTCCTCCTCGGTGTGCGGGCCGACGATGCCGTCGATGAAGCCCAGCTGATTGCGCGGCGCTGTCAACCCTTCCGCAACCGCAACCGAAGGCCCACGCCGAGCCGACTGCCGCCAACGCTCCTTCAGCCGCCCCCCGGCCCGCTCCAGCAACGCAGCCGCCACCACCGACAACACCAACGCATCACTAGCACAAACCTGCACCAACAAATCCCCACCCCGCGCCCCATCCCCCACCGCTTCATGCCCAAACACAGGCAGCTCCGCCGCCCCAGGCAACTCCCCACCCCCGACCCCACCCCCGCCGCCACCACCGGCGTCACCACCGGCGTCACCACCGGCGTCACCACCGGCGTCACCACCGGCTCCGGTGGCACCCCGGCCCCCGGCCCCGGTGCCAGGCCTCCGGTTGGCGACCATTCGCATCAGTTCTGGGCCTACGCCGACGGTGACTGTTAAGTCGCCAGGTTCGAGGCCGAGTAGGCGGGGGGACTTGCCGGAGGTCAGCTCGAGGATCGTCTCGCCGAGGTCAGCGAGCAGCCGGCCGACGGCAACCGATGGCGTGACATCCGCGACGACCGCGAGGAGGTTCAGTTGGGGAGTGCGTGGGGTGGTGACGCCTGCTTGGTAGCGACCGGTCGGTGGTACCGCAGTGCTTGGTGGAGTGTGGGACTGCTGAGTGGAGGTAGCCGAGCAACCGGCGGTGGTAGCGGCAGCGGAGAGGGCAGCTACGGTGAGGAGGGTGCGGCGTGACGGGCGGTCGTCGGCTCGGATCACGGAGCGAGAGTGCCACATCACCCGGAGTACTCGCGAATCGGCCGACCGTGCCACACTTCCGCCATGTTGCGTGCGGTGGTCCTGGTCGTAGGTGTGCTGGCGTTGGCGGGATGCAGTGGTGCGGAGGCGGATCAGGTACGGCGCCCCGCCGGGGACCATGTGACGATCCACGTACCCGCGGACGCCCCGACGATCTCAGCAGCGGTTTCCGTAGCGCAGCAAGGCGATCTCGTATTGGTCGCACCCGGGACCTACCACGAGTCGGTACGCATCACGACCCCGCACGTGACACTGCGCGGCGAGTCCCGCGCCAAGGTCGTGATCGACGGCCGGCTCCAGCAGCCGAACGGCATCGTCGTGACCGCGCCCGGTGTCGCGGTCGAGAACCTGACCGTCCGCGGCAACACGCAGAACGGCGTACTCGTCACGGGTTCTGTGAAAGCGGCCGACGAGCAGCCGGGCGATGGCGGGTACGACACGGGAGACGAGCCCGTACGGTTCCTCGACTCGTTCCTGGTGTCGCATGTGACGTCGACGCGGAACGGGCTGTACGGCATCTACGCGTTCTCCGCGCAGAACGGCGTGATCGAGCAGTCGTACGCGTCCGGTGCGGCCGACTCCGGGATCTACGTCGGGCAGTGCAAGCCGTGCCACATCGTCGTACGGGACAACGTTGCCGAGTACAACGCGGTCGGGCTCGAGGGTACGAACGCGAGCGGCGACATGTACGTCGTACGCAACCGGCTGACGGGCAACCGGGTCGGTCTCACGACGGGCTCCGACCACCAGGAGAAGCTCCTCCCGCAGGAGGGTGCCGTTGTCGCCGGCAACCTGATCGCGAACAACCAGCAGCCCGCGACACCCGAACAGGCCGACGGCGGCTGGGGCATCGGCGTAGGCATCGACGGCGGCAGCGCAAACCAGATCGTGCACAACCGCATCTCCGGAAACGCGAACGCAGGAGTGATCCTCACCGCCACCCAGGACCTGCCGCCGGACAACAACAAGATCGTCGGCAACACCTTCACCAATAACACCCTCGACGTCGGCTGGACCTTCCCCACCCCCACCAAAGGCCACAACAACTGCATCTCCGGACCCATCCGCCGAACGATCCCGTCCACCCTCGCAACCACCGCCCCGTGCGGTGGAGGAGAGAAAGCGGGGCTGCCGTCCCGCGCACCCTCACCGTCTGTTCCGGGGGCTCGTGTTGTGTCGCCGTCGGGTAGCTGGGCTGCCCCGACCCCGCCTCCCGGCATCCCGTTCAGTGAGGTTGCTGCGCCGCCGGCGCAACCGGAGCTCGCCAACGCCAAGACCACCGGCGCCACTGCAGTCCCCGCCACTCCCGGCCTGCCGGCCCTCGCGACGCTTGCCGCACCTCCCACGTCCTTCCTCGCCGACCACTCCCTCGCCCGCGCCGGCTAAGCCGGCGACCTTCACCGACCGCCGGGGGATCAGTTGGGTGGGGGGATGTAGGGCTGGGTGTCGAAGTCGATGGTGAGGGGGTGGGGTTCTGAGGCTACGGTCAGCTGGACGCGGTACATGGTGCCGTCCGGGCCGAGGGAGTAGCGGACGGTGCCGTCGGTGCCGGGGTGGTTGCGGGCGGCCGGGCCGGTCATGATCTCGACCTGGTGGCCGTTGACGGTGTCCTGGCCGATCCGGGTGGCGCCGTTCTGGGGGAGGAGTTGGGCGTTGTCGGGGCGGTCGCTGCCCAGGCCGATCGCGATCCGGAGCGCGGTGTCCAGCGCGCTGCCGGTCGGCTGCAGCGGGCGGGTGTTCCACGCCGACGCGTCCGCGATCGGCGCGACCGACAGCGACGTCAGATTCCAGCGGACGAACCCGTCGCTGGACGAGTTGCGGCCGTTGCCGTGGAGTTCGCCGGCGGCGCGTTTCGCCCGGAAGTCCACCGACGCGGTGACCACCACACCGCCGGCGGCGTCCGGCACCGTGATGCGTACCGCGCGCCCACCGGTTTCGTAGTTGCGGAAGCGCGTGATCGCGAGCCGGTTCGCCTCGTCCGCGGTCAGTGCCCGCGGTGCCGCCGCTCCGGAGCCGGTGCCGACGACGGCAAGTACGAGCGCGGCCACGGCACACGCCGCCAGACCAGCTGCGACCACCCATCTGGTCCGGTGCGTCAGGTTTCGCATGCCGCGGACGCTAACAGGCAATCAGTTTCACCCAGTAATTCACCCGATACCGAGAGTGTTCGACGGTCCCGTTCTGCTTGGCTGAATCGATTTAAGAGCACGACCACAAAGGGGACAGCAACAACTATGAGAAGACGGCTGCTGCGTGCGGGGGTGTCGGGCCTGTTACTGGCCGGCAGTACCGCGGGCACGATGGTGGCGGCGAGCGGTGCGGCCGGTGCCGCGACCGCGGACGGGACACTGACAGTTCAGGTACTGCGGGACTTCTTCGGTACCGGGGTGATCAACGCCGCGATGGACACGCCCCAGCAGGGCATGGTCGTCGAGGTCACCGACGTCGCCGGGCATCACGTCCGGGGTACGACGGACGCGACCGGGAAGGTCGTCGTACCACCGTCGGCCACCCTGGTCGGCGGGCAGTACCGCGTGGACGTGTCGATCCCCGCGCCGTACGACGGCTACCTGCGGCCCGCGCCTGCGTCGACCAAGGACAACCATTTCGACAGCTTCACGTCGTTCGTCGACGTCCGCAACGGCCAGGCCGACTCGGTGGTCACCGCGGTCTGGAACCCGGCGGACTACACGCTGCCGGACTCGAAGTACTACGTGCCGGTGCAGAGCCCGGCCGTGAACGCCGACGGTTCGGCGCCCGACCCGAACGCCCGTGCGCTGGTGTCGTTCGGCCAGGACGCACGCGGTACCTGCCCGGACCAGCTCGCCTGCCCGAAGGTGGTCAACACCCAGGCACAGGTCGGTACGACGTGGGGTCTGGCGTACGACAAGTACCGCAAGCGCATCTTCCAGGCCGCGTTCGCGAAGCGCTACACGGAGTACGGTCCTGAGGGCGGCGGCGCGATCTACACGACGCCGCTCGACGACTCGGGAGCGCCGACGCTGTTCACGAAGGTGGCCGGCGCCGCGCTGACGCCGCACGGTCCGGGCGACCTGCGCAAGGATCCGTTGTTCACCGATGCCCCAGGCAAGGAAAGCCTCGGCGGTCTGGCGCTGTCCGAGGACGGCAGGACGCTGTACGCAGTGAACCTGCGGACCCGCCGGCTGCTGAGCTTCGACGCCACCGGCGCCGCGGCCGCGCTGCCGGAGAAGTCCGTACAGATTCCCGACCCGGACTGCGCCGCGGCCGACGACTGGCGGCCGTTCGCGCTGACCGCGCACGACGCCCAGCTTTACGTCGGCGGCGTGTGCTCGGCGGAGAGCACCAAGCAGCGCAGCGACCTGAAGGCGGTCGTCTACAGCTACGACGGCTCGACGTTCACGCCGGTCCTCACGCAGAGCCTCGGATTCGACCGCGGCCAGGTCCTGCAGGGGTGGACCACGCAGACCACGAACCACTGGAACCCATGGGACAGCAGCCTGCTGAACTGGGAGAGCCGCGCGATCAGCCCCAGCCTGTACGTCAACCCGCAGCCGGAGCTGGCCACCCTGGCCTTCACCCGGAACGGGTCGATGATCCTCGGCTTCCGCGACCGGTTCATGGATGTCATCGGCAACGGCCAGGACCCGCGTCCGCTGAACAGCCAGATCGAGGCCGGCATGTCCGGTGGCGACATCAACATGGCCTGCGCGAAGCCCGGCGGCGGGTACGACTGGGAAGGTACGGGCAGCTGCCCGAACCACGGCACGACCGCGACCAACGGGCACGAACCGGACGGCGTGGTCGAGTACTTCCACGGCGACTTCTTCGATCCGAACCGCTCGGGCAACGGACTGCACCAGGAGACGTCGCAGGGTTCGGTGGCCTACATCCCGCAGCAGCAGTGGGTGGTCAGCACCGAGCTCGACCCGGCGCGGGACGTGAGCTCGAACGGCGCCGGCTTCTACAACGTCGAGACCGGTGTCGGCCCCGGCCAGGAGAACCCGGCGCACGGGTATCAGTTCATTGGCCCGACCAACAGTTTCGGCAAGGCCGGCGGTCTCGGTGACATCGCGTACGAGGCGGCGAACGCGCCGATCCAGATCGGCAACATCGTCTGGTTCGACGGTGACCACAACGGCATCCAGGACCCCTATCATGAGGACGAGGTGCCGCTGGCGGGTGCGACCGTCAACCTGATCGATGCCGACGGCAAGCAGGTCGACAGTACGCAGACCGACGCCGCGGGCGAGTACTACTTCGGCGGCGTCGGAGCGAAGTACGAGCTGACGCCTGGAGCCAAGTACACCGTCGAGTTCAACGTCTGTACGGCCGACACCGGCAACGTACCGAAGCAACCGGCGGCGACCGATCTGCGGTTCACCCTGCCGGTGGCGGGTTCCGATCGGGCGCACGACTCGAACCCGACGCCGCCCACCTCCGGGCAGCTCTGCAAGGCGTCCACGCAGGTGACGGCACCCGGCAGCCCGGGCGGGGTCGACCACACAATCGACGCGGGCGTCTACATCCCGGCCCCGGTCCCGCCGACGACTCCCACACCGAGTCCGACACCGACGGCGACACCCAGCCCGACCGTCACGCCTACCCCGTCGGCAACGCCTACCCAGTCGGCGACGCCGACCGTGGCGCCGACGACCACCGAGCCGCCACCCGGTCCGGGCGGCAACCTGGCCGGCACCGGCGCGCCGGTCTCGCCGCTGCTGATCATCCTCGGCGGCCTACTGGCAGCCGCCGGCGCAGCGTTCCTGCTGATCGGCCGGAAGCGCCGCGCCAACCGGCAGCACTGATCACCCCCGCTGTGGGTCGGCGTCCGCTTCCTTGCTGAGGCGGTCGCCGACCTCGAGGGACTTCCAGAGGTCGCGCTTCACTTTGACGTCGCGGACCTCGCCGCTGTCCAGCTGCACTTCGAGCTTGCGGTAGAGGTTCGCGCCGTCGTACATGGCGCGCGACTTCTTCACGACGACTCCGGTCCAGGCTTCCCCGTCGGCCATTGGTAAGTCCTTCGTCACGGTGCGTGCGGACGGCTGAAGCCTATCGGCTCGGGGTCCGGCAGCCGTCAGTGTGCGCGGCCGAGTCGTGTTGCGGCGAACGCGGCGGCCGCCGCGACCAGGCCGATCACGAAGACGACCACCAGCGTGAGCCAGAGCGATCGGGTGACGGCGTCGAACACGGCCGCCGGCGCGATGCCGTCCGGCAGCCGGTCGAGAGCGAGTTGCCGGACAACCAGCACCAGGATGCCCAGCACGACCATCGAGGCGGCGACACCGAGACCGGTGCCGATCAACGTACGGCGACGACGTACTGCGATGCACAGACCGAGCAGGAGCAACCCACCCGCAAAGAACGGCAGCACCGGGCCGTACCGGTCCAGCAGCCGGTAGCCGCGCTGGACCCGGACCAGGTCCGGCGAGGAGAAGAGCTCGAAGCTCTGCTGGACATCGGGGATCCGCTGCGCGGCCGTGAATCCCGAGGCGACCAGGCGATCTCTGGCCGCCGCGACGAACGGCCCGAGCTCGATGCTGACCGTACCGCTGTCCAACCCGACCGGCCCGCGGCCGGCGAGAATGTCGAGCAGTTGCCCGTGTGCCGACCGGAGCGCGCTGCTCCACAGGCTCTGGAACGTGTCGCTCTCGACCAGCCCACCGACCTGGCGGCGTACGACGCCGCGCGCACCGTTCGCGATCCGGTCCGGCAGGTTGCGCAGGATCACGTCGGTGACCCGGTCGGCGACGGCGTTGC
Organism: Kribbella sp. NPDC004536; assembly: GCF_042873835.1. NCBI lineage: Bacteria > Bacillati > Actinomycetota > Actinomycetes > Propionibacteriales > Kribbellaceae > Kribbella > Kribbella sp. NPDC004536. The sequence continues at coordinate 448,194 of NZ_JBIALY010000003.1, forward strand.
GTACGTCGGTGTCTGCGGCCAGCGGGGCGACGTTGCCGACGAACCGGTCGGTGTCGGTCACCTGCGTCCGCGCCCACGCGCCGGCAACCGCGACCGGCGCCAGCAGGCACCCGGCGACGATCAGGACGGCCGCGAGCACGGTCCTGACCCTTTTCGTGTCCGTCATGGGCTCCCAGGGTGACCCGCGCGAGCGCCGGCTTCCTCCTCCGAATCGGGTGAGCAGCCGCGTCCGGCGCGGTCCTACGCTGCAACGTGAGCCCACTGCGAGAGGGGTCACCGTGACAGAGACACAGCCGACCGTCTTCCAGCAGGTGCGCGTCCTGGACGTACGCCACGGCACCGTCGGCGACCCGGCGCAGGTCGTGGTCCGCGACGGCGTCGTCGACCAGATCTCCGCGGCGGCGGAGGTACCGCCCGGCGCGCGCGTGGTCCCGGGCGACGGGCGGACGCTGATGCCGGGGCTGATCGACGCGCACTGGCACTCGCTCTTCGCCGCGGTGCCGCTCGCCACCGCGATGCTGGGCGATGTCGGGTACCTGCACATCGTCGCCGCGGCGGCCGCGCGGGAGACGTTGCTGCGCGGCTTCACCACGGTCCGGGACGCCGGTGGTCCGTCGTTCGGGCTCAAGCAGGCGATCGACGCGGGGCTGATCCCCGGCCCGCGGATCTACCCGTCGGGCGCGATGATCTCGCAGACCGGTGGACACGGTGACTTCCGGACCCGGCACGAGGTTCCGCGCGGCCGCACCGGGCACCTCAGTCATGCTGAGCTGGTGGGTGCCGTACGGATCGCCGACGGCGTCAGCGCGGTGTTCGAGGCCGCCCGGGAGCAGCTCATGCTCGGTGCGTCCCAGCTCAAGCTGATGGCAGGCGGCGGCGTCGCGTCGCCGTACGACCCGTTGGACGTCACCCAGTACACCGAGGACGAGCTGCGCGCGGCGGTCGAGGCTGCGGAGAACTGGGGTACGTACGTCATGGTGCACGCCTACACCCCGCGCGCCGTACGGCAGTCGGTCCGGGCCGGGGTGAAGTGCATCGAGCACGGCCAGTTGCTCGACGAGGAAACCGTCGCGTTGATGGCCGAGAACGGTGTCTGGTGGTCGCTGCAGCCCTTCATGGACGACGAGGACTCCCCGCCGGTCCCGCCGGGGAACCAGTCGAAGTTCGACCAGATGGTGCAAGGGACCGAGACGGCGTACGAGCTGGCGCGCAAGCACGAGGTCCGGCTGGCCTGGGGTACGGACACGTTGTTCGACCCGGGGCTGGCCGCCAAGCAGGGCAAGCAGCTCGCCAAGACGGCGCGGTGGTTCACGCCTGCCGAGGTACTGACGATGGCGACGGTCACCAACGCCGAACTGCTGACCCTGTCCGGTGAGCGGAACCCCTACCCAGGTGTCCTCGGCGTCGTCGAGGAGGGCGCGCTCGCCGACCTGATCCTCGTCAACGGCAACCCGCTCGACGACCTCCAACTGCTGGCCACGCCGGAGACGTCGTTCGCGGTGATCATGAAGCAGGGCGAAGTGGTCAAGGAGAGCTAGGGCCAGAGCTGCGGCTGGATCGCGGGGTCGGTGTAGTCCGGGTCGGGGTTGTGCCGGACGAGCTCGTCGTTCGGGTGCGCGGATCCGGCCCGCCACCGGTTTCCGGCCGGCTGAAGGTGGATCGCGATCGATCGTCGCGGCGACGTACTGAGGTTCGCCGAGCTACCGTGCACCGTCCGGCAGTGGTGGAAGCTGACCTGCCCGCGTTTCATCCGCGGTACGACGGGCGCCGGGTCGAACCCCTGCGCGACGATCGAGGCCTCCAACCCGGCCGCGTCCTGCGAGAAGAAGTCCAGCCCGGTGACCGGCCACCGATGACTGCCGGGCATGAACGCGACCGCCCCGTTCACCTCGTCGACGTCGTGGAACCCGACCCACGCGGTGAGCATCTCGTCCGACGTACACGACTGCCAGTACTGCCGGTCCGTATGCCACCCGACCTTCCCTGCCGACCCGCCCGGCGGTTTGTACAGCAACTGGTCGTGCCACAAGCGAATCCCGTCCGCGCCGGACAACGCCGCCGCGGCTTCCCCGATCGCCGGATGCCGAACCAGCGCAGCGAGTTCGTCGACCCGCAGCGACGCGTAGTCGTTCTTCCTGAGTACGTCGGCGTCCGAGGGCTGCCAGCCCCGCGTAGCTCGTACGTCGGGCAGCACATGATCGTGATCGCCCGCGTAGAACCGTTCCATGCCGCGCTCGGCCGCGTCCAGTACGTCGGGCGGGATGATCACCGGCGAGATCCAGTAGCCGTGTTCCCGGTAGAAGGCAATGTCGTCAGCGTCCATGCAGACCACGTTAGGAACCAACGCCTGCTCCGAGCGTTGCCGATGTTCAGCTGATTGGACACAATCTTCAGGTGTCCTTGTACCGGCCCGACGGGCTGCGCGCGGGCTTCCACGCCGACGGGTTCGCTCCGGGCAGCGGCCTGCTGCACGCCGGCGAGCAGTGGGTCCCGGAGCAGTTTCTCATCGAGCCGCACGAGCATCCGGTCTGGGAGATCTACCTGCAGCAGCACGGAACCACGCACTGGATCGCGGATGGTGAGAGCTATGCCTTGCACCCGGGGCACCTGTTCGCCGTACCGCCGGGGGTCAGGCATCACCTCGCGGGCCGGTCCGGCAATCACCACTTCTACTTCGCGGCCGTCGACCTCGGCATCGTCGGCCGGCGGCACCCCGGTCTCGCGATGCCATCGGGTGTGGTGCACCGGGAGGCCGGTGAGCTCACGTACGCGTTTGCGCAGTTGGTCCGTGAGCTCACCACGCGGTACGAGTACGCCGACACCGGTCTGACGCTTGCCGTCGACCACCTGGTCCTCGCGTTCTCCCGGTCGCTGGCGCCGGCCGCCGTACCGCAGTTGCCGATGCATCCAGCCGTACGGGCGGTGAAACGCCTGCTGGACCAGGAGTTTCACGAACGCTGGACGTTGCCCGAGTTGGCCGATCGCGTCGGGCTCGCACCGGCGTACCTCGCCGAGTTGTTCGCCGCCGAGCTCGGCCAGCCCCCGCATCGCTATCTCAACGAGCGTCGAATCGACCGCGCCCGGCAACTGCTGGAGTCCAGCGACGTGACGGTCACCGCCCTGGCGCTGAGCCTCGGGTTCAGCTCGAGTCAGCACTTCGCCCGCGTCTTCCGGCAGTTGACGGGCAGTACGCCGACCGCGGTCAGATCGTCACGAGCGCGGTGATCCCCAGCGCGACCCCGACCAGATAGGTGCCGAGGGCTCCGATGTCGCGGAGCGGGCCGTGTGCGGCGAGTGTTGCCGAGCGCAACATTCCGATCGCGTGCGTGAACCGGACCACGACGCAGGCGACAGCGAGTACGTCGACCACCCAGCTGCTGGACAGCGCCGAGCAGACGAGCAGCAGGACGATCATCGTCGGGATGTACTCGGCGGCGTTGCCGTGCGCGCGGACCGCGATCAGCAACTTGTCGGCCGGATCGGTCGGCAACTGGTTGCCGCCGCCGCGGAGCGCGCGGTTGCGCGTCACGTTGGCGCCGAGCAGGAACAGCAGGATGCCCAGCAGGGCCATGCAGACAACGGTGACGGTGTCGAGTTTCATACCAGTGCTCCTTCGAACAGGTGGCTCACGATGGTGTGGCTGAGTCGGGTACCGAGCAGTGCGTCGGTCTTGTGCATGCCGCCGGGGCAGGTGACGTTGACCTCGATCAGCCGGCCGTCGATCACGTCGACGCCGGCGATCGCCAGGCCGTGCTTGCGGAGTTCGGGTCCGAGAGCGGCGACGATCGCGCGGTCGTCCGCGTCGATCTCGGCCGGCGCGACCGGCGGGCCGATCCGGAAGTCGTCCGCGCCCGGCCGCCGGACGACCGCGCCGACGAGTTCGCCGTCCAGCAGGAACAACCGTTTGTTGCCTTGCGCAACCGCCGGCAGGTACTGCTGGGCGATCACCTGCCGGCGGCCGCCGTACGTCGCCGACTCGAGCAGCGCGGTCGCGCCCGGGTCGTCGTGCACCAGCCAGACCCCGTTTCCGGCGAATCCGTCCACCGGTTTCACGACCGCCGTGCCGACCTCGGCGACGAACGACCGCAGTGCGTGCGGACGCGTGCCGACGTACGTTGCCGGACACAGCTCGGGGAACCGCAACGCGATCAGCTTCTCGTGCAGTGCGCGGATCCCCTCCGGATGGTTGATCACCCGCGTCCCGGCATGGTCGAGCAGGTACGTCGTGTGCAGGTACCGCGCGTCGACCGGCGGATCGATCCGTAGGTGCACCACGCCGAACGACGCGACGTCCACGACCGCCGTACCGAGCTCCTCGAACCAGGTCGGGTCGACGATCCACCGGTGATCGTCACCGGCGACCCGCGGCCGCAGCCGGATCCGCCGGGCGCGGGCGCGGACCCGGCCGTCGGAGAACGCCAGCTCCTCGGGTTCACACGTCCACACGTCGAGGCCGAGGCTCTGGGTCGCGACCATCAGGCCGATGCTCGCGTCGACGTCAGCCTGCAACCCGGGCAACGGATCGGTGATGAACAGTGCGCCGCTCATCTCGCCACATCCCTTCTGTGCAAGGGGTTCGCCGGAGGACGTGCCGCCGGTGTACGTCGTCGTACATGAGCCGCCGGAGCACGGCGACCGCCTGCTCGGCCAGTGCCGGCTCGAGCGCGTCGAGGAAGCGCACCTCGAGGTAGGTCCCGCGCGGGCGGACCGGTGGGAACAGCGTGCTGAGGTGCCCGGCCGGACCGTCGACGAAGACCGTGGCGCCCGCGGCGAAGGCGGTGTACGCCGTGACCGGGTCGTCGCCGTGCAGCAGCCGGTCGTCGAACGCCGTCCGCGCCGGATCGACCGCCTGCCAGGTAGCGAGCCGCGTACTCCGGTTGAACCGCGCGGCGAGGGACGGCCCGGCGAGGTTGAGTACCCGCCACTGCTCGAGGCCGGCGCGACCCGGCCACCAGTCGAGGCAGATCTGCGTGGACGCGGTCCGCCGCATCATCACCCGGCCGGACGGCCCGATCCGGTCGAAGTGCCGCTGCATCGCGACGTACCGCGGCGACGTCAACTGCAGCGGCACGTCCGCGCGCGGATCGACCGGGATCGGCCGCAGCGTGATCCCGTCGAGCCGGCGACGCAGCCCGGCGGTCGCCCGGCGCAGGTCGCGGACCGGGTCGGGCGCCGGCGGCAGGCTCAGCTCGAGCTGCCCGCCCGGCTCGAAGCTGACGTACGGGGATCCCGCGACGGCCTGCCGGACGACGTCGATCGGTACGACCGACCCGTCCGCTGCGGCGACGACGTACTCCTGCTCGATCGCGACCCGCGTCGACCGCTCCCGCCCCCGGGCGAACAGTCCCGCGACCACCGGTCGAAGTTCTCTGGGATCCATCGGACCCTCCCTGATACCGTAAGGATTCCTGTCGAAATATTGGAAGGTATCCTTACGGTATGTCAAGACCTCAGAGGCGCCGTCCGAAACACAAACCGCTGATCGCCCTGCTCGACCGGGCCAATCGCGCCTTCCAGACGGAGATGGTGCGCAAGGCGCACGCCGACGGGCACACCGAGCTGAAGATGGCCCACAACGCGGTCTTCGGCACCCTGCACGGCGAGGGCGCGCGGGCCGCGGACATGGCCGCGCGGGCCGGAATCACCCGGCAGTCGATGGGCGAGGTGATCCGGGACATGGTCGCGCTGGATCTCCTGGAGATGAAGGCCGACCCGAACGACGGCCGCGCGAAGGTCGTCACCTACTCCGAGCACGGGATGGAGGTCGCCTGGGACGGCTTCGAGCATCTCGCCGACCTCGAGGAACTGTTCGAGCAGGAGTTCGGCGAGCAGGAGTACGCGATCGTGCGGGACGTCCTCGAGCGGCTGATCGTCCTGCTGGACAAGCTCTCGGCGGATCAGGTCTCGCCCTCGGCCGGCGGCAGCGTCGGGTAGTCGCCGATCGGGTAGAGGCCGACGGTGAAGCCGTACGTCGTACCGCCCGCCCGCGGGAGTTGGTCGAACGCATGGATCAACGCATCCACCTGCTGCCAGAACTCCGCGGCCCGCTCCTCCGGGATCCGCGCATGCCGGATGAACGAGCGCAGCTGCCCCGCGTCGTACGCCGGTTTCGACTCCTGCGCGGCAACCTCGAAGTCGTTGAAATCATGGGGCAGTTGGCCCTCTGCGCCCTGCCGGCCGAGGCCGACGTAGAACATCCGCGCCGCGCGCCCGTAGAACCGCTCCTCGATCGCGCGCACCCGCCGGGTCCGGACGACGCGCAGGATGCCGGCGTCGGTCAGTACCTTCACGTGGTGCGCGACCGTACTCTTCGGCCGCCCGACCGCGGTGGCCAGCTCGGTCACCGTCGCCGCGCGCTCGTGCAACAGCCCGAGAATCGTGGTCCGCAGTGGGTCGCTGATCGCCCGCACCTGCTCCGCGGTGGTCAGCTCGACGGTGTCCGCGAGCTCGTAATCGGGGACCGGCCTGTTGATCGGCATGGTTCGAATAGACTAGCATCGCCGATTGTTCGAGATATTTGGATCATTGGAGCTGATGATGGCCGAGGTCGTGCTGTACCACCACTCACAGGGACTCACCGACGGGGTGAAGGCGTTCGCTGAGGAACTCCGGCAGGCGGGGCACACCGTGCATACGCCCGACCTGTACGAGGGCAACACGTACGCGACCCTCGACGAGGGCATGGAGTACGCGCGGGCGACCGGGTTCGGGAAGATCGCGGAGCGCGGCGTCGAGGCGGCGCAGGAGCTGCCCGCGAATGTCGTGTACGCCGGCTTCTCGCTCGGTGTCGTACCTGCCCAGCAGCTCACGCAGACGCGTCCGGGTGCTGTCGGCGGGTTGTTCTTCTACTCGTGCCTGCCGGCCGAGGAGTTCGGGGCGTGGCCGGAGGGCGTACCGGCGCAGGTGCACGCGATGGAGGAGGACCCGTTCTTCGCCGAGGAGGGCGGCGACATCGACGCAGCCCGCGCCCTGGTCGCCGCCAACAGCTCGGTGGAGCTGTTCCTCTACCCCGGCAAGGAGCACCTCTTCGCCGACTCCTCCCTCCCCGGCTACGACGAGCCCGCAGCCAAGCTCCTCCTCCAGCGCACGCTCGATTTCTTGTCCTAGGCCTGTGCTGCCGCCTCGACCGCGACCGGAACCTCAGCGCGCTTGGTGGGGATGAAGGAGGCCACTGCCAAGGCGGTGAGGGCGGCGCCGGCGCCGATCAGCAGGACGACCCGGAAGCCAGTCTGCGAAGGCAGGGTGTAGCCGCCCAGGCTGATCGTCAGGTTGGCCAGGACGACGCCGGCCACCGCACTCGACACCGACGTACCGATCGACCGCATCAGCGTGTTGAAGCTGTTCGCGGCCGCGGTCTCCGAGACCGGTACGGCGGACATGATCAGCGCCGGCATCGCGCCGTACGCCAGCCCGATGCCGGCGCCGATCAACAGCGACACCAGCACGAGCTCCCAGACCGATCCCATCAGTACGCTGCCCACGCCGTACCCGAGCGCGACCACGAGCGCGCCGAGCATCAGCGTGACCTTCGGGCCGCGGGTCTTCGAGATCTTCGCCGAGAACGGCGCCGCGACCAGCATGACCAAGCCCGACGGTCCCATCACCAGACCGGACGCGAGCATCGACTGACCCAGTCCGAAGCCTGTTGCCTTGGGCATCTGCAGCAGCTGCGGCAGGACCAGCGACATTGCGAACATCGCGAACCCGAACACCATCGACGCCAGGTTGGTCAGCAGCACCTGCGGACGCGCGGTGGTGCGCAGGTCGACGAGCGGCTCGGTGGTACGCCGTTCCCACCAGCCCCAGGCGAGCAGCGCGGCGACGGCGAGCGCGAACAGGCCGATCGTACGGCCGCCGGTCCAGCCCCAGCTCGAGCCCTGGGAAATTGCCAGCAGCAACGAAATCAGGCCGATCGACAGCCCGAGCCCGCCGAGCAGGTCGAACCGGCCGCCGGAGCGGACCGACGACTCCGGGACGAAGCGCAGCACCAGGCCGAAGACGATCACGCCGAGTCCGGCCGACACCCAGAACAGCGTGTGCCAGTTGAAGTTCTCGGCCAGCAACGCGGCCGCGGGCAGGCCGAGCGCACCGCCGACACCGAGCGAGGCGCTCATCTGCGCGACCGCCGTACCGACCTTCTCGGACGGCAGTTCGTCGCGCATGATGCTGATGCCGAGCGGGATCACGCCGGCGGCCAGGCCCTGCAGTGCGCGGCCGACGATCATCGGCGTGAGCGAGCTGCTCAACGCGGCGACGACCGAGCCGAGGACCAGCATGCCGACGCTGATCAGCAGCATCCGGCGCTTGCCGTACATGTCGCCGAGCCGGCCCATGATCGGGGTCGCGACCGCGGCCGCGAGCAGGGTGGCGGTGATCGCCCAGGCGGTCCCGGAGGCGGACGCGTGCAGCAGTCGCGGCAGCTCGGGAACGAGCGGGATCACCAGGGTCTGCATCAACGCGACCGTGATACCGGCCGAGGCGAGCACCGGCACGACGGCCCCGGTACGCACAGATGGAGCAGCGGACATCACAGCCTCCGGCTGAAATAGATAGTTGGTTTCTGCAACCAAAAGACTAAGTCAGGCAGTTGACTTAAACAAGTCGGCGAGGCAAGCTGGAGAAACAACCACACGGAGGTGATGGCCTGTGACCGATGGTGATCAACTTGTCCGGTACCCGATTCCGCCCGTCGACGCGATCGAACCCCCGCCCGAGTGGGAACGGCTCCGGCAGCAGTGCCCGGTGGCGCACGTCCAGCTGCCCAGCGGTGACGAGGCGGCGCTGCTCACGCGGTACGACGACGTACGGCAGGTGCTGTCCGACCCGCGGTTCGCTCGTACGGCCGAAGGCGCCGCGCGGGTGTCCGCCGAGGGCGCGGGTGTCTTCGACCGGCGGCGTCCCGGTGTGCCGCAGTCCGGGGACGGGCATCAGCGCTGGCGGCGGATGATCACCAAGTGGTTCACGGCCAAGCGGATGGCAGCGCTGCGGCCCTCGATCGAGGCGATGGCCGACGAGCTGGTGGACGGCATGATCGCCGGTGGACAGCCTGCGGATCTGAAGGCCGCACTCGGGTTTCCGTTGCCGGTGTGGGTGATCTGCGAGCTGCTCGGCGTACCGGCCTCCGACCGGGAGCGGTTCTCGTACTGGTCCGACACGTTCCTCAACCTGACCCGGTACTCGGCCGCCGACATGGAGGCCGCGCATACCGAGTTCGCGGCGTACATGGCCGGGCACGTCGAAGCGAAGCGTGCCGAGCCGGGGACTGACCTGCTCAGCGACCTGATCACCGGGACGGACTCGGCCGGCGAGAAGCTGAGCGACGACGCGCTGGTCTCGACCGGGATGGGTCTGCTGATCGCGGGCCACGAGGCCACCACGAACATGATCGGCAAGATGATGGCGATGCTGCTCGCCGATCGCACCCGCTGGGAGCAGTTGCTCGCGGATCCGGCGCTGGTGCGTACGGCGGTCGAGGAGGCGTTGCGGTACGACGCCAACGCCGGGTTCGGGATGATCCGCTACGTCACCGAGGAACTCGAGCTGTCCGACGGCACCCTGCCCGCCGGCACGACCACGGTGTGCAGCATGGCGTCGGCGAACCGGGACGAGCGCGTGTTCTCCGATGCCGCCGAGATGGATCTGAGCCGCAGCCCGAACGTGCACCTGGCGTTCGGCGCGGGGCCGCACTCGTGTATCGGGCAGTCGCTCGCGCGGACCGAGTTGCAGGTCGTACTGGAAGTGTTGTTGCGTCGGTTGCCGACATTGGCGCTGGCAGTGCCGTCTGCGGAACTGCCCCTGGTCGAGGGGCTGCTCGTCGGCGGACTGCGGGAGGTAAGGGTGATCTGGTGATGATGGCGAAAGAGGTCCGGGCCGCGCGGGTGAACGCGACCCGCGAGCTGATCCTGGCGACCGCGGAACGGATGTTCGCCGAACGCGGCGTGCACGACGTGTCGAACCGGCAGATCAGCGAGGCTGCCGGGCAGGGGAACAACACCGCGGTCGGGTACCACTTCGGGACCAAGACCGATCTGGTGCGGGCGATCGTCCGCAAGCACGCCGAGCCGGTCGAGGCGCGCCGGCGGGAGTTGCTGGCGGAGCTGGGCGCTGATCCTGACGTCCGGGATTGGGTGACGGTGCTGGTGCGGTCGGCGACCGATCACATGGGCAGCTTGGGTACGCAGAGCTGGTTGGCGCGGTTCAGTGCGCAGCTGATGAACGATCCGGCGTTGCGCGAGATCCAGCTGGAGGAGTCGCGCAACTCGCCGTCGCTGACTCGGGTCGTCGACGGACTGGCTTCGCGGCTCGCGGACCTGCCGCCTGAGGTACGGCTCGAGCGGGGTGACATGGCGCGTCATCTGATCATCCAGATGACGGCCGAGTTCGAACTCGCCCGCGCCGAGGGGCGGCCGACCGTTCGCGCGACCTGGGAAGAGATGGCGGGCGGGTTGATCGACGGGATCGTCGGCATGCTGACCGCTCCGGTCACCACATGAGCGTCCTGATCGTCGGTGCCTCCGCCGCCGGGCTGACCACCGCGGAAACCCTACGACGCAAGGGCTTCCGCGGTCGGCTGACCATTCTCGGCGCCGAGTTCCACCCACCGTACGACCGCCCACCTCTGTCCAAACAATTCCTCCACGGCACCTGGGACGAAACCCGCACCCACCTCCGCCCAAGCTCGATTCTGCAGGCCCTCGACGCCACCTTCATCCTCGGCGACCCCGCAATCACCCTCAACAACCACACCATCCACACCACCACCGGCCGCTCCCTAACAGCCGACCACCTGGTGATCGCCACCGGCCTAACCCCACGCACTCTTCCCGGCCCACCCCTGCAAGGCGTCCACATACTCCGCACCCTCGACGACGCCACCGCCCTCCGCAAGTCTCTCGCCGAATGTCGTCGGGTGGTGGTTGTGGGGGACGGGGTGCTGGGGGCGGAGGTTGCCGCGACTGTGCGCAGGCTTGGGCTTGGGGTGACGTTGGTGGGGCCGCAAGCCACGCCTATGGAGGCTCAGCTCGGAGCTGTTGTCGGGGGATTGCTGGGAGAACTGCACAGTTCTGAAGGCGTTGAGCTTCGGATGGGTTCTGCGGTGGATGCGCTGGTTGGGGTGGACGGGCGGGTGACGGGGGTGCAGTTGGCGGGTGGGGTTGTGTTGCCGGCTGATGTGGTGGTGGTTGCGTTGGGGGCTGCGCCTGCTACTGGGTGGTTGGAGGGGAGTGGGCTGCGGGTGGAGGACGGGGTGGTTTGTGATGAGTACTGCGCCGCCGCGGACGGGGTCTACGCGGCGGGAGATGTGGCGCGGTGGTCGTACGAGGGAAAGCTTGTGCGGTTGGAGAACCGGACCAACGCGACCGAGCAGGGGATGTGCGTCGCCGCGAACATCCTCGGCGAACGGCAACCGTACCGACCGGTGCCGTACTTCTGGACGGACCAGTTCAGCACCAGGATCCAGGTCCACGGCCGCCCGGCCGCCGACCTGACCATTGCTGAGGGCAACATCAACGAACGGTTCGTCGCGCACTACCGCGAAGCCGGCCGCGTCGTCGGCGTCCTCGGCTGGAACGCACCGAAACAAACGAGAGCACACCTACGCAACCTTTCTGGGGAAGGAACCGTATGAGCACTCCGGTTTATCCGATGACGCGGGCAACAGGCTGCCCGTTCGACCCGCCGCCACAGCTGCGTGAACTGCAGGACGAGGCGCCGATCGTCAAGGTCGACAGCTTCGGGAAGAGCGCCTGGCTGATCACGCGGTACGACGACCAGCGCAAACTGCTGGCGGATCCGCGACTGAGCTCCGACGTCACCAAACCCGGCTACCCGAGCCCGACCGGCGCACCGCCGCGCAAGGACGGCGTCGGGATCGGGTTCATCCTGATGGACGACCCGGAACACGCGCGGCTGCGCCGGATGGTGACCGCGCCGTTCATGATCAAGCGGATCGAGGCGATGCGTCCCGGTATCCAGCAGCTCGTCGACGAACTGATCGACGACCTGCTCGTCGGACCGAAGCCGGTCGACCTGGTGGAGGCGTTCGCGCTGCCGGTGCCGTCGCTGGTGATCTGCCGGCTGCTCGGCGTCCCGTACGCGGACCACGACTTCTTCCAGCAGAACAGCAAGAACCTGATCCGGATGTCCGCGACCCCCGAGGAACGCGCCGCTGCGCACGGCAACCTCGCGACGTACCTCGACAACCTGGTCGGCGAGAAGCTGGAGAACCCGGGCGACGACCTGCTCTCCGGGCTGACGGACCGGGTGAAGTCCGGCGAGCTGACCCGCCAGGACGCGGCCGGCATCGGTGTACTGCTGCTGATCGCCGGGCACGAGACCACCGCGAACATGATTGCCCTCGGCACCCTCGCGCTGCTCGAACACCCGGAGCAGCTGGCGGTACTGCGGGACACCGACGACCCGAAGCTGGTCGCGGGCGCGGTCGAGGAACTGCTGCGCTACCTCAACATCACCCACAACGGACGGCGTCGCGCCGTCCTCGAGGACATCGAACTGCACGGTCAGGTACTGAAGGCCGGCGACGGCGTGATCCTGCCGAACGACATCGGCAACCGGGACCCGTCGGTGTTCGCGGATCCGGACGCGCTGGACCTGACCCGGGACGCGCGCCGGCACGTCGCGTTCGGGTTCGGCGTCCATCAGTGCCTCGGGCAACCGTTGGCGCGGGTGGAACTGCAGGTCGTGTACAGCACGCTCTACCGGCGGATCCCGACGCTGCGGCGCGCCGTACCGCTGGAGGAGATCCCGTTCAAGCACGACGGCGCCGTGTACGGCGTCTACTCGCTTCCCGTGACGTGGTGAAAGGACAACCGATGAAGGTCATCATCGACCAGGACAAGTGCGTCGCCTCCGGCCAGTGTGTGACAGCCGCCGCGGACGTGTTCGACCAGCGCGACGAGGACGGCATCGTCGTACTCCTGAACGACAACCCGCCCGAGGAACTCGCCGCCGACATCCACCAGGCCGCCGCGGTCTGCCCCGCGCTGGCGATCGTCGTCGAGGACTGATCAGCTGAAAGCAGAAGCGTTCCGGTCCGCCCATCCGCGGAAGCTGCGCGCGGGCCGGCCGGTCACGTCCTCGACCGTCGTGGTGACGAGCTCCGACCGCGGACGGCGTTCGGCACTACCGATCAGCGCTTCGACGAGCGCCGCCGGCCGCCCGTCCGCGAGCAACTGGGCACGCGCATCGTCGTACGGCGTCGGCTCGAACACCAGCTGCCGATGCAACACGTCGCCGAGGATCCGTACCTGATCGGCCCGGCTGAGTACGTCGGGCCCGGTCAGGGTGAGGGTGCTGCCGGGTTGCGGGTCCCGTAGTACGGCGGCCGCGACGGCGGCGATGTCCGTGGGATCGATCACCGCCGTGGCCGCGCTGTCCGGACCACGGACGACGTCCCCGGCGCGGAGCTGCCCCGCCCAGCCGAGCGCGTTGGACGCGAACGTGTCCGCCCGCAGGATCGTCCACTCCAGCCCGGACGCCTGCACGGCGGCCTCGAGGTCGGCGTGCAGCCGGGTGATCGGATCGGTGTCCGCCCCGAACCGCACGGCCGACGACGACAGGTACACCACCCGGCCGGCTTCCGCCGCGATCTTCTCGAGTACCGCCGTCGAGCCCCCGGACGTGAGGAACGGCCAGACCAGGAACACCGATTCGACGCCGGCGAAGTCGAGCGTCGCGGGCTCGCCGAGGTCGGCGCCGGCGCCACGGTCGAGGGTGCGGGCGTCCGGTAGCAGGGCGGCGAGTTCACGGCCGACGTTGCCGGTGGCGCCAGTCAAGAGGATCACGTGAGCCGCAACCTGCGCTGTCGGCACGAGTATTCCCGGCTAGTGTGGTGTAGATGATCAACGGTGCGCATGTGATCGTCTACAGCACTGATGCCGAGGCGGATCGGGCGTTCTTCCGGGACGTGCTGGAGTATCCGTCGGTGGACGCCGGCCACGGCTGGCTGATCTTCAAGTTGCCGCCGGCCGAAGTGGCAGTCCATCCGTCCGAGGCGGCATCGCACGAGTTGTTGTTGATGTGTGACGACCTCGAGCAGACGATGCGCGACCTGACGGCCCGCGGAGTGGAGTTCGTGCGCCCGGTCGAGCGGCAGCGGTGGGGAGTGCTGACCGCGTTCCGGTTGCCGGGTGGCGGCGAGGTCGGGCTGTACGAGCCGCTGCACGAGCGGGCGCATGATCTCTGAGTTCCGGATCGCGATCCCTGATGCGGACGTTCTCGATCTGCGCGAGCGGCTGCGGCGGGTTCGTTGGCCGCGCCAACTACCTGGTGGTTGGGAACGCGGCGTGCCGGTCGACTACCTGCGGCACGTGGTCGAGCGGTGGCTGACGTACGACTGGCGAACGTGGGAAACGCGGCTGAACACGTTTCCCCAGTACCTGACGGAGATCGACGGACAGACCGTGCACTTCCTGCACGTCCGTTCGCCCGAACCGGATGCGTTGCCGCTCCTGCTGACCCACGGGTGGCCGGGATCGGTCGCGGAATTCCTCGAGGTACTCGGGCCGCTGACCGATCCGGCCGCGTACGGCGCGGACCCGCACGATGCGTTCCACGTGGTCGCACCGTCCGTCCCGGGACACGGTTTCTCGGTGCCGCTGACGGACGGGTGGAACCACGGTCGGATCGCCCGCGCTTGGGTGGAGTTGATGCACCGGCTGGGCTACGAGCAGTACGGCGCGCAAGGTGGTGACACGGGGTCGGTCGTCTCGCCTCTCGTTGGGCAACTGGCTCCCGCGAACGTTGTCGGTGTGCACATCAACGGAGGACTGGCGTTTCCGGCGGACGTGCAATCGGGCGACCTGGTGACCGACGCCGAACGTGAACGCTTGGCGGCAGCGGAGCGATTGCGGGCAGTCGGGACCGGGTACGCCGACCTGCAAGGAACGCGGCCGCAAACGGTTTCTTTCGGGTTGAGCGATTCACCCGTCGGCCAGCTGGCGTGGATCCTGGAGAAGTTCTGGGAGTGGACCGATCCGGCTCGTGCGCTTCCCGAGGACGCGGTCGATCTCGACCACCTGTTGACCGACGTGTCGATCTACTGGTTCACCAACACCAGCGCGACGTCCGCCAACCTGTACTACGAGAACCGGCGCGCGACCGACGACCTGCGCCCCGGCGTTCCGACCGGAGTCGCAGTGTTTCCGACCGATCCGGCGATCCGCCGCGTACTAGACCGCAGGCACAACATCGTCCACTGGTCGGAGTTCACCCGCGGCGGGCACTTCGCCGCGCTCGAGGCTCCCGACCTGCTCGTCGACGACGTCCGCGCGTTCTTCAGGCTGATCAGGTAGGCGGGCCGGCGCGACGAACAGCAGCAACGTCCCGTCCCGTTCGACCGTCGCGTCCGGCCAGCGTCGCCGGACCATCCGGATCGAACGTTCGTTGGCCGCGCTGACCACGAACAGGAAGTACCGCGCCCCGGCCGCGATCGCGTCCGCGGCAGCGACCGCCAGCATCCGCACCCCGAGACCGCGACGCTGCTCGTCCTCCGCGATCACGGCGGCGAGTTCGGCGGTGGCAGAGCCCGGAGCCCAGGCCCACATGGCATGTCCGACGATCGTGCCGCACCGCGTCGCGACGAACGCGGCACCGGTCGGGCACAGCATCCGGAGCAGCAACGCGGCCCGCGGCGGCGTACCGATCGCGGTCTGGAACCGGAAGTAGCGGCTGAGGTCGGTCAGCCCGGTGAGCATCCTGGCCAGCTCGTCCGCGTCGGGTTCGCCGGCGCGGCGGACGAGTGGCGGTCCCGTCTGAGTCTGGTTCACGGATTCAGCCTTGCTGGCTTGGCTGAGTCTGTCAAGCGGACTTATCATCGGTTACATGGGCGTTGCGCTGAACGAACAGGTGCCGGAAGCGATGAACTGGTCCACGGAGAACTGCACGATCTCCCGGACGATGGACATCCTCGGCGACAAGTGGACTTTTCACGTCCTGCGTGAGCTTTTCGTCGGTGTGCGCCGCTTCGAGGACATCCGGGCCCGGGCGGGCGTTCCGCGCCAGGTGCTGACCGAGCGGCTCGCGGCGCTGATCGAACGCGGCCTGATCCGCCGCCACCCGTACCGGCTGCCAGGACAGCGTGAACGCTCGGAGTACCGGTTGACCCAGGCCGGGATGGACCTCTACCCGGTGCTGGTCGCGATGGTGCAGTGGGCCGACGAGTACCTCCCGCTCGACGCCGGCCCGCCGATCGAGCCCCGCCACCGCGGCGACTGCGGCGAACGCGTCACCGTCGTGATGAAGTGCGAAGCCGGCCACGAACCGGCGCCCCGCGAGGTCGCCTTCCGCGCGGGCCCGGGAGCTCAGCGGCGTTAGTTCGATCCCTCGTCGAGGCGTTCGATGGCCTGACGGATCAGGGACTCGGTGTCGCGTGGCTGCGCCGCGGTGATCGACACGGCGTCCATCGTGACGACGTACGTGTCGAGTTCCTCGCGCTTGTCGAGGTAGACGGCACTGGTCAGGTGCTCGATGTAGACGATGTCGGGCAGGTCCCCGTCGTTGAACCGGAGCAGCGTGAACGCGCCGCCGGTCGCGGTGTACCCGCCCTTGTCGAACGGGATGATCTGCAGCGTGACGTTGTGCCGCCGGGCCGCCTCGATCAGGTACTCGAGCTGGTGGCGCAGGACCTGCGGGCTGCCGATCGGACGGCGCAGCACGGACTCGTCCAGCACTGCCCACAGGCGCGCGGGTCGTTGCCGCGTCAACACTTCCTGGCGGCTCATTCGCAACGACACAAGGCGATCCACCTCGGACTTCGGCAGCGGGACGTCCTGCCGGCCGAGCTGGATGACGGACCTGGCGTACTCCGGTGTCTGCAGCAGGCCGGGGACGTACTGCAACTCGAACGTACGAATGAGGTCGGCCGCCATCTCCAGGCCGAGGTAGGAGTGGAACCACTGCGGCGTGAGGTCGTCGTACCGCTGCCACCAGCCGGGGTTGTTCGCGTCCCGGGCGAGCGAGAGCAGCCGGTCGCGCTCGACCTCGTCCTCGAGTTTGTACAGCGTCAGCAGGTCGTCGACGTCGCGGACCTTGAAGCCGACCCGGCCGAGCTCCAGCCGGCTGATCTTGGACTCCGAGCCGCGGATCGCCCAGCCCGCGTCGGTCCGGCTCACGCCCGCGGCTTCGCGCAGCCGGCGCAGGTGCACCCCGAGCATGATGCGCAGGGCGGTCGGGCCGCCGTACGCCTCCGACTCGGTCACCTCTGGCCTCCCAGGCGGCAGTGGTTGGGTGTGCAGCAGTTGATCATTTCATAACGGGTCGTAACTATGTCCAGACGCACGCGCCGACACGGTGTGTTCAGCGCGCCGTACTCTCGGTAGAGTCTGTCGCACTACGCACCCATTCACTCTCTGCGAGGTTCACCGATGGTCGATGCCACCAAAGCGCCAAGCTCGATCCCGGTCGGTGTCGACACCAGCCGGGCCAGTATCGCCCGGGTGTACGACGCCTTCCTGGGCGGCAAGGACAACTTCGAGGTCGACCGCGAGGTGTTGCGTGGGGTTCAGGCCGCCGCGCCGCAGGCGCAGGACCTGGCCTGGTCGAACCGGAACTTCCTGATCCGCTCGTGCCGGTTCCTGGCCGGCCAGGCGGGCATCACGCAGTACCTGGACTGCGGATCCGGTCTGCCGACCGCCGAGAACACCCACCAGGTCGTGCAGCGGATCCAGCCCGAGGCCAAGGTGCTCTACATCGACAACGACCCGGTGGTGCTCGCGCACGGCCGCGCGCTGCTCGAGGAGAACGAGAACACCCTGTTCGTCAGCGCGGACATCTTCGACCCGGACGAGGTGCTCAGCCACCCCGAGGTCCGCAAGTTCCTCGACTTCGACCAGCCGATCGCCGTGATGCAGGCCGGCACGCTGCACCACTACATCGGCGACGAGGGCGCGCAGATCATGCAGACGTACGTCGACGCGGTCGTGCCCGGGTCGTACACGGTGATCTCGCACTTCTACGACCCGGAGACTCCCGAGCACTCGGCGGTCGCCCAGAAGATGGAGGAGAAGTTCATCCACAGCCCGATGGGCAGCGGCCGGTTCCGCACCCGCGCGGAGCTGATGACGTTCTTCCCGGACCAGGAGCTGGTCGCACCGGGGCTGGTGCTCTGCGACGACTGGTGGCCGGACGGCCCGCGGCTCAAGCCGCTGAACCAGGTCGAGGAGTGCATCGTCGGCGGGGTCGGCCGCAAGCTGTGAGCTCGTAGCACGGGGCGCCCTGGTCCAGGGCGCCCCGTTTCTGTTGTCAGAACGTCCAGCGTTGCCCGGCCGAGTTGTTGCAGGTGGCAACGGTCACCGGGTTGCCCAGGGCAACTGGTGCGGTCAGGCAGCGACCACCCGTACGGATCGTGCCGTCGCCGGGCTGGGTCCACTGCTGGTTCGTGCCGCCGTGGCAGCCGTACAGGATCACCGCGCCGGCCTGCGTCGCGCTCGCGTCCAGGCAGGCGAACTCGGCGTGGAACGTGGTGTTCTCGGCGTGCACCCAGTTCTGGTTGCCGCCGCCGGTACAGCTGTAGAGCAGGATCGTCGTACCGTCGGAGCCGGAAACGTCGAGACAGCCGCCGCTGCCGCGGATGTCGCCGGACGCGGAGTTTCCGATGCCGTTCTCCTGGACCGCGGTCGACCCGTTCAGCGTGACCTGGCTGTCGGCGGCGCAGCCGGTGCTCTCCGACGTCCCGGTGAAGTGCGCGGTCAGGCTGCCGCTGGTCGGGGCGCTCATCGTCAGCTTCGAGTACGGCTCGTCGTCGCAAGTGGCCTTGTCGTTGTTCCAGTCGAAGTACTCGGTCCAGCTGACCATGCCCGACGTACTGATCGTGTTGCCGGATCCGGTCTGCAGGCTGCCGAGCTTGAACGACGTACCGGCGGTCACGTCGCGGACTGTCACGCCGTACCACCCGCTGCCCTCGCTCGCGACGTCGAACGCGTACGTGTGACCAGGGGTGGGCGCCTTGTCGAGACGGCAACTGCCACCGGTGCCGTCCTCCTGGAACTTGATGCAGTAGGTGCCGGCGTCGCCGACCTTCCACGCGGTGGAGTTCCAGAGCGAGTACAGGAACATGCCGCCGCCGTCGCGGTGCATCTGCATGCCGGTATACCCGCCGACGTCGCCGCCGGTGAAGCCGAACTGGTTGGCCCAGTAGACGTTCGCGCGGCCGGGCGAGTTGTCGATCGTCATCCGGAACTCGGCCTGGGTTAGCGAAGCGGTGTCGAACGTGTAGTTGACATAGGTGCCAGGCGTGACACCGACGGCCGATGCGCTACCAGGGACCAGTGCGGCGGCGAGGGCCAGCAGGGCGCAGAGCAGTAAGGACTTGAGTCTCATCAGGCTTCCTCCGGGCGAAGTGGGGCGGTACTTCGACTGCGAGAGCTCTCCTCGACGATGATGCGCAGAACTGCTCGCGGATGTCCAGAGGTGAGCAGTTAACGTTACAGGTGATCGAAAGTGGGCGGCGTTTGTGAAGGTGGTGGTCGGGCACCGAGAGTGAGATGACCAGTGCAGTGGAACGGATCGGGACGGGTCGCCGTGGGCCGTTCCTGGTGACGGCTGCCGCGTTGTTCGTGTTGCTGTTCGACGGGAACCTGCCGACACCGCTCTACGGCGTCTATCGGGAGCGGTTCGGTTTCTCCGGGACCGAACTGACGCTGATCTTCGCCGTCTACATGGCAGTGCTGGTGCCTTCGCTGATGGTGTTCGGGCAACTGTCGGACCAGGTCGGCCGGCCACGGGTGTTGATCGGCGGCCTGAGTCTCGGCGCGGTCGGGCTGATCCTGCTCGCGGTGGCTCAGAACACCGCGTGGCTCTTCGCCGGCCGGATCGCCGCCGGCATCGCGCTGGGTGCCACCGCGGGTACTGCGGCCGCCGCGCTCGTGGAGTTCGAGCCGGACGACGACCGGGGCAAGGCCGCCCTCGCCACGGTGCTGGCACAGAGCGGCGGCAGTGCTGCAGGGCCGCTGGTGGCCGGTGCGCTCGCGGAGTGGGCGCCGTACCCGCGGCAACTTCCGTACGGCGTCGGACTCGTCCTCACGGTCCTCACGGCGTTCGCAGTGTCACGACTGCCGCGCGAACCGGTGAGCGGGCGATGGCGGCCGCAACGTCCCTCCGTACCAGCTGAGATCCGGGGCGACTTCGTTCGGGCGAGCCTGAGCGGTGCAACCGTCTGGGCGGTCGGTGGACTCTTCCTGTCCGTCGTCCCGTCGTATACGGCGCAGCTCCTGCACAACCACAACCTGGCCTTGCTCGGCGCCGTCGCGGCGATGATGCTGGCCGCGGCGTGTGCGGTCCAGGCCGTCTCGGTTCGCCTGCAGTTGCCGCCGCGCACGGCCCAGCCTGCAGGCCTCGTCTCTCTGATCATCGGCCTCGCGGCCCTCGTCGGCGCCTTCCCGGCGAAGTCGCTCGTACTGATCGTCGCCGCGGCATTGTTCGCCGGTGCCGGTTTGGGGCTGACGTACTTCGGATCGCAGACGGAGGTCAACCAGCTCGCGCCGGGCGGCCGCCGTGGCGAAGTGACGGCGGCGTTCCTGACCTGCGTGTACCTGGGCGTGGCCACGACGGCCATCTCGACGGGTCTGCTGAGCGATGCGTACTCGCTGCCGACCGCCATCGCCATCGTGTGCGGCGTAGCCGGAGTGACCGCGCTCGCTGCTGTCGGGTGGCAGCTCAGGCGTCGTTAGACATGCTCCGAGACGAGCGTTGCGGAGGTGTTCTCCTCGAGGGCCTGGAAGATGTGGGGGAGGTCGCCGGGATAGGCGATGTAGTCCCCGGGGTTCAGCTCGACGGGATCGTCGAGCGGGCCGACCAGAGCGCGGCCGGAGCCGAGGATGACGTGTTCGACGACGCCGGGCATGTGCGGGTCGGACTTCCGGCCGGGGCCGGGGGAGGCGACGATCCGGTACAGGTCGCGGCGGGCGTTCGGCGGGCTGGACGCGACCAGGGTGGCGCTGTACTGCGCCTGGTCGGAGTAGATCACCGGGCCTTCGCCCGCGCGGATGATCTGGACCTTCGGGCGGGGTGGGTCGAGCAGCGCGGCGAACGGGGTGTCGAGCGCGACCGCGAGCGCCCACAGGGTTTCCACGCTCGGGTTGCCGGTGCCGGACTCCAGCTGGGACAGCGTGGACTTGGCGACCCCGGCGCGTTTCGCGACCTCCGTGAGGGACAGGCCGGCGCGAGCGCGGTGCCGGCGCAAGGAGGCGGCGATGACGTCTAGCGGTGCTCGGCTGCTGTCCATCGATACTGTTCGCTCCATCGGTCCATTTGTTCGGCTTGACGAACGGGCGGGCTGGTGTTCATCATAATGCCCATGCGTTCGATCTGGCGAACACTCGACCGTGGGCTGGCCCGCGACATCGCACTGGTGTGCCTGGCCGACGGCGTCGTAGGGGTCTCGTACGGCGCGATCAGTGTCGGTGGCGGGCTGCCGTTGTGGGTTCCGATCCTGCTGTCGATCGTGGTCTTCGCGGGGGCGTCGCAGTTCCTCTTCGTCGGGATCGTCGCGGCCGGTGGCAGTCCGATCGCGGCGATGATCGCGGGCCTGCTGGTGAACAGCCGGCATGTCGCGTTCGGGCTGGCGGTCAGCGACGTGATCGGCAGCGGCTGGCGGCGGTGGCCCGGCAGCCACGTGATGACGGACGAGAACGTCGCGTTCGCGATGAGGCAGGACGAGCTCGACCAACGGCGGGCGGCGTACTGGGCCGGTGGCATCGGCATCTTCGTGTGCTGGAACGTCGGCGTGGTGATCGGCGGCCTGGCCGGTTCGATCATCACCGACACGGACGTGTTCGGCCTGGACGCCGCGTTTCCCGCCGTACTGCTCGCGCTTGTCCTTCCCTCACTGCGTGATCGCCGCACGCGGACGGCAGCTCTCGTCGGCGTCGTCGTCGCCTTGGCCGCAACGCCTTTCCTGCCCGCGGGTCTCCCGGTGCTGCTCGCACTGGCCGGCCTCCTGTTCTACCGAGCCGAAAAGCCTGCTCTCGAGGAGGTAACCCGATGACCAACACTCCGTTGATGCTGGCCGGCATCGGAGTACTTGCCGTAGGCACCTTTTCGCTGCGCTTCGCCGGTCCCGCACTGCGGAGCCGCTTCGAGGTCCCGGAACGCATCCAGCAACTCCTGGCGGTCGCCGCGATCGTCCTGCTCACGGCGTTGGTCGCCACGTCCGCGCTGACGGACGGCCATGGCCCCGCCGGCATCGCCCGCCCCGCCGGGGTACTGGTAGGCGGCGTCCTAGCCTGGCGCAAGGCGCCCTTCGTACTGGTGGTGCTAGGCGCCGCCGCAACCGCAGCTGGCCTGCGCCTACTCGGCGTTCCGTAGCCGCTGGCAGGTTGTTTGACCGGTGACGTGTTGCAGGGCGTCAGCCGTCACATAACCCGCCAGCGGCCGCGGTAGTACCGTGCAGCCATGACGATGGATCCCGCGGCGCCCAAGAAGTCGGTCCTGCCGGTGATCGGGATCGCCTGTTTCGTGATCGGTGTGCTGCTGGCTGGGTTCTTCGCGTGGCGGATCGTCGTCACGGCGCCGCGGACGCCGCAGCCGATCGAGAACGGGCGGGTGCACCTGAAGCAGGAGGGCCTGACGATCTACTCGTCGATCCCGGTGCTCGGGCCGCCGTGCTCGGCGCAGGACGCGAACGGGAACGACGTACCGCTGAAGAAGATCCGCGGGTCGGAGACGATCACGATCAACGGCCGGAGCTGGTACGTCGTCTCGCGGTCGGCGAAGACGGTACCGGCCGGGGACTACAGCATCTCCTGCACCGACGACGAGACCAGCGCGACCTACGCCGCCGGCCCGAAGTCGTCGGTGCTCGCGTTCGTGGTGTCGATCCTCGGCACGGTGTTCTCGCTGCTGGTCTTCATCGGTCTCGGTGTCGTGTTCCTCACCATCGGCCTGATCCGCCGCAACCGCGGCCGCCGGCCCACCGGCACCTTCCCCACCCAACCAGGTGCCCCAGGCAACTATCCGCAGCAGCCCTATCAGCAGAACCAGAACTTCCCGCCGCCCCCGCCGTACCACCCAGGCCCGAACCCCGACCGCCCACAGGACCGCTGACCGATGGACCTCGACTGGCCCGGCTGCCGCAACGTCCGCGACGTCGGCGGCCTGCCCACGGCCGACAGGCGCGTGCTCAGGTCCGGTGTGCTGATCCGCTCCGAGAGCCTGCAGTACCTGACCGATGCGGGCGTCGAGGCGGTCCGGCAGGCGGGCGTGGGCAGGATCCTCGACCTCCGCGGCGACGGCGAGGTGGCCGCGTTCCCGACCCCGTTCACCGGGACCCCGCTCGCCGTACACCAGTCATTGGTGGATCCGGCCGACCCGGACCACGGACAGCCGACGATCGTCGAGGCCTGCACCTGGATGCTCGACCAACGCCCTGAGCTGTTCGCCGCCGCCGTGAAAGCGATCGCCGACGAACAGGACGGCGCGGTCGTCGTGCACTGTCATGGCGGCAAGGACCGCACCGGCATGGTCGTCGCCCTGGCGCTCAGCGTGGCCGGCGTACCCGAGGACGAGATCGTCGCCGACTACTACCTGACCCGGTCCCGGCTGGCGCCGTGGCTGGAGGAACAGCTCGCGGCCGAACCGGACACCACGAAACACCCCGAAATGATCGAGTTCCGCGACACCCGGGCCGAGTCGATCGTCGCGATCCTGCGCCATCTGGACACCAAGTACGGCGGGCCGGAGGCATACCTGCGGGCCGGTGGTATCACTGATAGCGACCTCAGCAACCTGAAAGCCCGCTTAGTGGGCTGACCTGCGTCACGACCCCGTCACGGACCGCAGTACATTGCTGCAATGCCGACCGCCGCAACGCCGACCGGAGTGTCCGATCCGGCGGCACTGGCCGAACGCTACGGACTCTCCAGGAGCTCGATCCGCCCGCCGCTCGGCTCGTACCTTCGCGAGCTGTGGAGCCGTCGTAAGTTCGTCGTCAGTTACGCCACCGCACGCACCTACGCCATGTACGCCGGAGCCCGCCTGGGCTCGATCTGGCAGATCCTCACGCCGCTGCTGAACGCCGGGGTGTACTACCTCGCCTTCGGTGTGCTGCTGGGAACGAAGAACGGGATCGACAACTACGTCGCGTTCCTGCTCAGCGGGGTGTTCGTGTTCACGTTCACCCAGCGCTGCATGACCGAAGGATCCCGCTCGCTGGCGCTGAACCTGTCCCTGATCCGCACCCTGCACTTCCCGCGCGCCACGCTGCCGCTCGCCTACGTGCTGAACGAGCTGAACCAGATGCTCATCTCGATGGCGTTGTTGTTCCTGGTCGTGGGTTTCACCGAAGGTCCCACCTGGCGATGGCTGATGATCGTCCCGGCGATGCTGCTGCAGGTGATGTTCAACGTCGGCATCACGCTGGTCTTCGCGCGGATCGGTACGTTCGTGACCGACATCAGCCAGTTGCTGCCGTTCATCACGCGGACCTGGCTGTACGCGTCCGGGATCTTCTTCTCGCTGCCGTACAAGCTGTCCCAGCTGCACGCGCCGGGCTGGGTCGTCCAGGTGCTGGCGTTCAACCCGATCTCGGCGTACATCGACGTCGTCCGGCGGGCGTTGCTGCACGAGCACCTGAAGAACGAGCTGCCGCACGCGTGGTCGATCGCGACCGTCTGGTCGTTCGTGATGCTGGCCGGCGGACTCTGGTACTTCTGGCGGGCGGAGGATCGCTATGGCCGTGGTTGATTCAGGGGCTGAACCGACGGTTATCGCCGACCAGTTGGACATCATCTACAAGGTGATCGCCGGTCAGGGCGGCAAGGGTACGGCGGCGACCGCGCTGCGCCGGATCATCAAGCACCAGGACCGGCCGACGATCCGCGAGGTGCACGCGGTCAAGAACGTCAGCTTCATCGCGTACAAGGGCGACGCGATCGGCGTGATCGGCCGCAACGGTTCCGGCAAGTCGACGATGCTGCGCGCGATCGCCGGCCTGCTGCCGCCCGCTTCCGGCGTCGTCTACACCGGCGGCCGGCCGTCGCTGCTCGGTGTCAACGCGGCGATGATGAACGACCTGACCGGCGAGCGGAACGTGGTCCTCGGCTGCCTCGCGATGGGCATGTCGCCGGCGGAGACCCAGCGCCGGTACGCCGAGATCGTCGAGTTCTCGGGCATCGGCGACTTCATCGACCTGCCGATGTCGACGTACTCGACCGGTATGCAGGCGCGGCTGAAGTTCGCGATCGCGTCCGCGAAGACGCACGACATCCTGCTCGTCGACGAGGCGCTGGCCACCGGCGACGCCGAGTTCCGGGTCCGGTCGGAGCGCAAGATCAAGGAGCTCCGCGACCAGGCCGGCACGGTGTTCCTGGTCAGCCACAGCCTCGAGGTGGTCCAGGAGACCTGCAACCGCGCGCTGTGGCTGGACGCCGGCGTGCTCAAACTCGACGGCCCCGTGGACGAGGTCGTCGAGGCCTACATCAGGTCCACCAGAGGCGGGTAGCTAGGCGGCCTTCGGGCGTTCGCGGAGGCCGATCAGGAAGCCCAGGCCCCAGGAGATGTGCATGGTGGCGCAGACCAGCGGCATCCAGAACAGCGCCTTCCAGGGCAGGTAGCGGCCTTCCATCGCGGAGCCGAAGATCAGCAGCAGCGCGTACCCCAGCGGGGCCAGGAACCCGACGTCGAGCCAGCTGACGCCGGTGGCCAGGCCGATGATGCCGAGGATGGTGCCGACGGCCAGGCCGATCACCGCGACCGGCGGCGCCAGGTAGCGCTTGCTGGCGGTCTCCGGGTGCCGGCGGATCACCTCGCGGCGCCACTGGCCGGTGAGGAAGAACTGCTTCGCGACCGCGGACAGCGAGGACCGCGGCCGGTACGTCACCGACAGGTCCGGGCTGAACCAGATCAGCCCACCGGTCTTGCGGATCCGGTAGTTCAGCTCCCAGTCCTGGGCGCGGTACATGGTCTCGTCGAAGCCGCCGACCCGTTCCAGCGCGGCCCGCCGGAACACGCCCAGGTACACGGTGTCGGCCGGGCCGGCCTTGCCGCCCTGGTGGAAGGTGGACGCGCCCAGGCCGAGCCGGGAGCGGTACGCGCAGGCGACCGCCATCTCGGTCGGGGTCCGGCCCTCGGCGGCCATCACGCCGCCGACGTTGTCCGCGCCGCTCTCGTCCAGGACCTCGACCGCGCGGGTGATGTAGCCGTCGGTGAGCGCGCCGTGCCCGTCGACCCGGACCAGGATGTCGTGCTTGGCGTGCGCGATCCCGACGTTCAGCGCGGCCGGGGTCTTGCCGGTCGGGTTCGGCACGATGGTGATCCGGTGGTCCTTCTCGGCCAGCTTGTCCGCGATCTCCTCGGTCCGGTCCTTGCTCGGGCCGATCGCCAGGACGACTTCCAGCTCGCCCGGGTAGTCCTGGTCGAGGACGCGGCCGACCGCTTCCTCGAGGTGTCGTTCCTCGTTCAGCACGGGCATCACGACGGAGACGGGTGGCCAGTGGGACAGCGGCATATCAGGTCAGGCCTTACAGATCGATGCGACGTCGTCGACGCCGGCGGCGGGTGTAGTCGGTGAGCTTGTCGCCCCGGAAGATGGATTCTGTTTGCTCGGCTTCTTGGTACTCGTGTGGCTCGGAGTAGTGGTAGCGGTACTACGCGGAGTGTTCGAGGTCTTACCGTCTCCTCCTGAGCCGTCCTTGTCCAGCGATTCGGACTTCGCGATCGCCTCCGCGACCTTGGTCTTGATCAGCGCGAAGTCGGGATCGCTGGTCTTGATCAACGGCGGGACCGCGGAGAAGCTTGACACCGGGAGCTTCTTCGCGTCCAGCGCGAGGTCGGTGAAGGTGCCGAGTTCGCCCGCCGGGATGCTGGTCTTGACCACCTCTTTACTGGCCGAGGCGATCTTCTGGAACTTGGTCAACACGACCG
Organism: Kribbella sp. NPDC004536; assembly: GCF_042873835.1. Lineage (NCBI taxonomy): Bacteria > Bacillati > Actinomycetota > Actinomycetes > Propionibacteriales > Kribbellaceae > Kribbella > Kribbella sp. NPDC004536. The sequence continues at coordinate 475,068 of NZ_JBIALY010000003.1, forward strand.
AGGGCGAGAGCTGGTTCAGCATCGCGGCCATCACGCACTTCTGCCGCGCCATCCGGTCGTAGTCCGACGACTCGGCCCGGGAGCGGGCGAACCAGAGCGCGTGGTAGCCGTCCAGGTGGACGTTCTTGCCCGGCTCGATGTAGCCCTTGATCGGGGTCGACTCGCCGCCGATCGGGACCCGTTTGCCGATGTCCAGGGTGATCCCGCCGACCGCGTTCAGCAGGTCGCGGAAGCCGGCCAGGTCGATCAGTACGTAGTAGTTGATCTTCAGCCCGGTGACCGCCTCGATCGCCTGCGTGGTCGCGGTCTCACCGGGGTTCGGGTCGCCGGGGAACAGGCTCTTGTGGCCGACGGCGTACGTGTAGACGGCGTTCAGCAGGCACTGCGCGCCGCAGTCCTTCCACTTGAACCCGTCCGGGAACTGCTTCGCCATCGCCGTACCGGCGGGGAACGGCACCTTCGCGAGGTTCCGCGGGAGGCCGATCAGGACGGTACGGCCGGTGTTCGCGTCGACGCTGGCCACCGTCATGCTGTCCGGGCGGGTGCCGACCCGGTCCGCGCCGGAGTCGCCGCCCATCAGCAGCACGTTGTAGCGGCCCTTGTCGGCCTCGGACTTGGTGCCGTGGCCGAACACGCTGGCGACGAAGTCGCGCTGGGTGTTCACGATCACACTCGCGTAGACGAGGGCACCGACCACGACGAAGATCAGCACGCCGTCGAGGACGCTGGTGATCAGCCGGTGGTTGCGCTCGAGCATCAGCGGCTGGCTGATCCGGTACGCGTCCACGAACAGTGCCGCCCAGCCGACCGCGAGCAGGATCAGCAGGATCTGTACCAGCCGCAGCGTCCTCGGCTGGGCCAGGAAGTTGATCGTGCCCGAGCGCCAGATCAGGCCCAGGACGATCAGGAACACGATGATCGCGATCAGTCCGGCGACCACCCGCCAGGCCCAGCGGCCGGCTTTCCGGCTGCCCGCGACGATCTGCGCCGATCCGGGCAGGATCAGCGTCATCAACAGCAGTGTCAGCGCCCGCTTGAACCGGACCGGTTCGCGGAGGTTGCGCAGGTCTGGCTTCTCCTGCGGCATGACGTCCTTCCGTTCTCCACTCGGGCGGTCTGTTCCCGACCGTACCTGGTTGCTTGTCATCACCTTGTACGACGTGCCGGTGGCAGCGATGGTTCGCACCCGGGCGGATCCGGAGACGAAGAGTAGCAGCCTCCTCACACAGCGCAGGAAAACCCGTGCTCCCACCCTGCTTCATGCAGCTGTGATGGTCCACGAGCGATGGATGCGTTACGAAGTGTTTCAAGTACAAACAGTGAGGAAACCGCCCCCATGAAAATGTTCCGCACAGTCCTGGCCGTGACCGCGGTCGCGACCACCACCCTGCTCGGCACCAGCGCGGCCCAAGCGGCCCCTGGCGCCGACTTCACCGGGATCGCCGCGCTGAGCAACTGCTCCGCCTCCCTTGTCCGGTACGCCGAATCCGTCGACACGGACAAGGCCCTCGTACTCACCAACGGCCACTGCTACGAAGGCGGGTTCCTGCAGCCCGGCCAGGTCCTGGTGAACAAGTCCTCGACCCGTTCGATCACGCTGCTGAACCCGGACTCGAGCCGCGCCGGTACGGTCCGCGCCGACAAGATCCTGTTCGGCACGATGACCAAGACCGACCTGATCGTGTACGAGGTGAACGAGACCTACGCGTCGATCAAGAGCCGCCTGCACGTCAACCCGCTGACGCTCGCCAAGCAGGGCCCCGCCGACGGCGCCGGCATGGCCGTCGTCTCCGGGTACTGGAAGCGGATCTACACCTGCTCGGTGCAGGCCACCATCCCGCAGCTCCGCGAGGGCGACTGGACCTGGCAGGACTCGATCAAGTACCAGCAGCCCGGCTGCGAGACGATCGGCGGTACGTCAGGATCGCCCGTCGTCAGCACGTCCACCGGCGAGATGATCGGCATCAACAACACCGGCAACGAAGACGGCGAGCAATGCACGGTGAACAACCCGTGCGAGGTCGACGCGAACGGCAACGTCACGGTCGACCAGGGCGCCGCGTACGGCGAACAGACTTGGTGGCTCTACACCTGCCTGACCGCCAGTCGCACCATCGACCTGAACAAGTCCGGTTGTGAACTGCCCAAGCCGACCCGGCGTCGTTGACGCTCGGTGAACATCTGTGCGGGGTGACGCACACCACTCCCAAATCCTGTAACGTCGCCCCGCATGGCAGTCGACTCAGCTACTGACCGCGTGCCCACGACCAGTTGGCCGAGCCCGTTCGGAGTACGGACGCGGCTGGTCGCGTCCAGCGCGCTGATGCTCTTCACCGAGCTCGCGCTGATCCGCTGGACCGGCTCGAACGTCGTCCACCTCAGCTACTTCTCGAACTTCGTCCTGCTCGGGTCGTTCCTCGGCATCGGGATCGGCGTCCTCCGGTCCGGCCGGGCGAAACGGCTGCCGTACTACTCGCCGATCATGCTCGGGCTGCTGGTTCTCGTGATCGCCTGGAAGCCGGTCACCGTCAACCGGGGCGGTTCGTCGAGCGTCATCTACTTCACCAGCCTGAACACCACCGGGCCGCCGACCTGGGTGATCCTGCCGATCATCTTCATCGCGGCCGCGGTCGTACTGGCCGGCCCGGCCGAACTCGTCGGCCGGTGTTTCGCGGAGCTGCCGCGGCTGACGGCGTACCGCTTCGACCTGGTCGGCAGTCTGGTCGGGATCGTCTCGTTCACCGCGCTGTCGTTCCTCGGCGCGCCGCCGATCTGGTGGGGCCTGATCGTCACGATCGTGTTCGCGGCGCTGATGATCCCGCGGACCGTCACCGCGCCGGGCAAGCGGCTCGTCGCGACCGCTGTGAGCGCGGCCCTGGTACTGACGCCGCTGCTCGTGATGATCGGGATCCTGTTCCACGAGTCGACCCGGCCGGACCTCAGTTGGTCGCCGTACTACAAGGTGAAGACCAAGCAGTACAGCTGGGAAGGCGTCCCGCTGCTCACCATCACGGTGAACGGCGTACCGCACCAGCAGGCGATCCCCGCGGACGCGCGGCTGCAGTGGGAACCGCAGTACGGCCTCCCGTACGAGCGGGCCACCGCCGGCAAGCAGCCGAAGAACGTACTGATCATCGGCGCCGGCTCCGGGTCGGACGTCGCGATCGCGCTGAAGAAGGGCGCGACGCATGTCGACGCGGTCGAGATCGATCCGCGGATCCGCGACCTCGGCAAGGCGCTGAACCCGGACCGGCCGTACCAGGACCCGCGGGTCTCGTCGCACATCGACGACGGGCGGGCGTTCCTGTCCCGGACCGACAAGAAGTACGACATGATCCTGCTCGCGCTGCCCGACTCGCTGACGCTGGTCAACGGTGCGAGCTCGCTGCGGCTGGAGAGCTACCTGTTCACCAAGCAGGCCTTCGAGTCCGCGCGCGCTCACCTGAACCCCGGCGGCGCGTTCGCGATGTACAACTACTACCGCGAGACCTGGCTGATCGACCGGTTGGCGTCGACGGCGCAGGAGGCGTTCGGGCACAAGCCGTGTGTCGACAAGATCGGCGACGGTCTGCAGCAGGCGGTCGTCACGGTCGGCCTGACCGAACAGGACCAGACCTGTGCGTCGGAGTGGGCCGGGCCGAGCGAGATCACCCCGCCGCCCGCGACCGACAACCGCCCGTTCCTGTACCTGTTCACCGACCGGATCCCGTCGTTGTACCTGGTCACGCTCGGGCTGATCCTGGTCGCGGGCCTGGTCGGCGTCGGCATCGCCGGCGGCGGAGCGTCGTACAAGCGGATGCGTCCGTACGCGGACCTGTTCCTGCTCGGTGCGGGCTTCATGCTGCTGGAGACCAAGAGCATCACCGGGTTCGCGTTGCTGTTCGGTACGACGTGGGTCGTGAACGCGATCGTGTTCGCCGGCGTGCTGGTGGCGGTGCTCGCGGCGGTCGAAGTGACCAGGCGGTTCAAGACACCACCGGTGAAGGTGATGTTCGCGGTGCTGTTCGGCGGGCTCGCGCTGTCATGGGTGTTCCCGGACAGCTGGCTGCTCGGGATGCCGGTCGGGCTGCGCGCGCTGGTCGCTGTCCTGATCGCGTTCCTGCCGATCTTCGCGGCGAACGTGATCTTCGCGAAGCGGTTCACCGACACCGCGGACGGTACGGCGTCGTTCGGCGCGAACCTGCTCGGCGCGATGCTCGGCGGCTGTCTCGAGTACGCCGCGCTGATCATCGGGTTCCACGGACTGCTGATCATCGCCGCGCTGCTGTACCTCGGCGCGTTCCTGCTGAGCCCGAAGATCAACGCCTTGAGATCCACTGGCAGCTGACTGGCAGTTGGTACAGGTTCGGCCCGTTCACGGGGTTCCGGCGGGGTCCTGATGGCAGGATCTGAGACATGACGTGGCTCGTGACTGGTGGTGCTGGGTACATCGGAGCGCATGTGGTGCGGGCGTTCCGCGACGACGGGATCGACGTGGTCGTGATCGACGACCTGTCGAGCGGGAAGGCGGAGTTCGTCCCGGACGGCGTGCCGTTCGTCCGGGCGAATCTGCTGGACGGTGCGGCGGTCCGCCAGGCGCTGGACGGCGTCGAGGGCGTCGTCCACCTGGCCGGCTTCAAGTACGCCGGGGTGTCGGTGGAACGGCCGCTGCACACGTACACCCAGAACGTGACCGCGATGATGTCGTTGCTCGAGGCAATGGCAGAGAAGTCGGTGACCAACATCGTCTTCTCCTCCAGCGCCGGGGTGTACGGAACCCCGCGGGACGAGGAGGTGACCGAGGACACCGCCCCGGACCCGCAGTCGCCGTACGGTGAGTCGAAGCTGATCGGCGAGTGGCTGCTCCGCGACCAGGCCGCCGCGACGGACCTGCACCACACCTCGCTGCGGTACTTCAACGTGGTCGGCTCCGGCGACCCGGCGGTGTACGACGCCAGCCCGTACAACCTGTTCCCGATCGTCTGCGACCTGCTCACCCAGGGCAAGGTCCCGCAGATCTACGGCACCGACCACCCGACCCCGGACGGCACGTCGGTGAAGGACTACGTACACGTCGCCGACCTGGCCCGGGCCCACGTCGCGGCCGCCCGCGCGCTCGAGTCCGGCAAGACCCTCGAACGCGTCTACAACCTGGGCAGCGGCACCGGTACGTCGGTCCGCCAGATCATGGACGCCGCCCGCCGGGTCACCGGCATCGACTTCACCCCGGACGAAGGCCCCCGCCGGCCCGGCGACCCGTCCCGGGTGGTCGCGAACGGCGACCTGGCCGCCCGCGACCTCGGCTGGCAGAACACCTACACCGTCGACGAGATGTTCGCCACGGCGTGGGAGGCCTGGCCGAAGAGCTAAATCGGCGCACCGGCTGTACCCTGTGCCGCAGTTCATTGTGCTGCCCGTACCACGGGCACCGATCGAGGGGTGCGGTCCATGAGTCACGAGAGCCTGCCGACGTTCCTGGCGAAGATCGACCTCTTCCACGGACTGTCCGCGGACACGCTGTCCGATCTGGTCGAGCGGGGGACCACCTTGAAGGTCCCGGCCGGGCAGCACGTGGTCGAGCAGGGCGCGAACGACGCCGGCCTGCAGGTCGTACTGGAGGGTTCGGCCGAGGTCGAGGTCAACGGCGTCGAACGCGAGGCGCTGGGCGTCGGGGACTACTTCGGCGAGATCTCGTTGATCGACGGGCTGCCGCGGTCCGCGACCGTGGTGGCCGGACCGGACGGGCTGACCACGTTCGCGCTGTCCGCGCTGGCGTTCGCGCCGGTCGTCAAGGGGAACCCGGACGTCGCGCAGGCGCTGCTCAAGGCGCTGACGGCCCGGATCCGCTCGCTCGAGTCCGGAAGCTGACCGCCCGCCGGGGCTCCATGACCGAGGAGCGCAAGGTCGTCACTGTGCTGTTCTGCGACCTGGTCGGTTTCACCGCGGCCTCGGAGTCGGCCGACCCCGAGGACGTCCGCCGTTGGCTGACGCCGTACCACTCGACCCTGCGGCAGACGGTCGAGCGGTACGGCGGAACGGTCGAGAAGTTCGCCGGCGACGCCATCCTGGCCGTGTTCGGGGCGCCGCGGTCCAGGGAGGACGACGCCGAACGTGCGGTCCGCGCGGGGCTCGCGATCCTCGACGCGGTGGCCGCGATGCCGGACGGCCCGCTCGAGGTCCGGATCGGCATCGAGACCGGGGAAGCGCTGGTCCAGGTGACCGCGCGGCCCGAGTTGGGTGAACCGTTCGTCACCGGCATGGTCGTCAACCTCGCCGCCCGGCTCCAGTCGTCCGCGCCGATCGGCGCTGTCGTCGTGGGGGCGGGCACCCACGACGCGACGAGCCGTGTGTTCGGCTACGACGCCCTGGAACCCGTGGCCGCGAAGGGCGTCAGCCGTCCGGTGGAGCGCTGGCGGGCCGGTCCGCCGCGCGCGCGGTTCGGCGCGGATGTGATCCGCGACCTGAGCACGCCGCTGGTCGGCCGGCAGCGCGATCTCACCCTGCTGTGCGCCACGTTCGAGAAGGCGGTCGCGGAACGCGTACCGCAGTTCGTCACGCTGCTCGGCGAACCCGGGATCGGCAAGTCCCGGCTGGTCGCGGAGTTCGGCGCCTGGCTCGACCGGCACGCGGAACCCGTCACCTGGCGTGAGGGCCGTTGCCTTCCGTACGGCGATGCACCGTTCGCGCCGGTGGCGGAGATCTTCAAGGAGCAGGCCGGGATCCTCGACACCGAGCCGCCGGCACAGGCCGCGGCGAAACTGGACGCGATCCTGCCGGACGGTACCGATCGCGCCTGGTTGCGGGCGCGGGTCGCGCCGCTGGTCGGGGCCGAGAGCTCCGCCCAGCCGGGTGCGGTGACGCAGGAGGAGTCCTTCGGCGCTTGGCGGCAGTTGCTCGAGTCGATCGCCGACCAGTCACCGCTCGTGTTGGTGTTCGAGGACCTGCACTGGGCATCGGACGCCCTGCTCGCGTTCGTGGACCACCTGGCGGACTGGACGACCGACCTGCCGCTGCTGGTCCTCGTCACCAGCCGGCCCGAGCTGCTCGAACGCGGCCCCCGCTGGACCCGCGGCGTGCAGAACTCCCTGACGATCGGCCTGTCCCCGTTGGCCGACGACGAGACCGGCGAGGTCCTGACCGGCCGGCTCGGCGGCCTGGACGTACCGGACGAGATCCGGCAACGACTGGTACGGCGTGCGGACGGCAATCCGCTGTACGCCGAGGAGCTCGCGCGGATCGTGATCGACTGCGGACCGGACCAGGCCGCCTCCGGTGAGCTGCCCGCCGGGATCGCAGCGATCATCGCGGCTCGGTTGGACACCCTGGATCCCGAGCAGAAGGCGCTGATCGCCGCCGCCGCGGTCATCGGCCGCATCTTCTGGGCCGAAGCGGTCGCCGCCCTGACCGGCGGGGCACCCTCCGAGGTCGTCACGGCGCTGCGGGAGCTGGCTCGCAAGGAGCTCGTGCGGCCGGTCCGGCAGTCGTCGATGCTCGGCCAGCACGAGTACACCTTCTGGCATGCGCTGACTCGCGACGTGGCCTACAGCCAGCTACCGCGCGCGGCTCGGTCGGCGGCGCACCTGGCCGCCGCCGACTGGCTGGATCTGCGCTGCGCGGCCTGTCAGGCCGAGACGCCGAACCTGATCGCCCACCACCTGACCACCGCGCTCGACCTGGCCGCGGCGCTCGGTGACACGGCGGCGGTGGCGTCGATCACGCCTCGGGCACGCAAGTACCTGCTGATGGCCGCCGAGCAGGCCATGAACCTCGACACCAGCCAGGCGATGGCGCTGCTCGACCGTACGTTGGCCCTGACGCCGGAAGGGGATCCGGAGCGTCCCGTGGTGCTGACCCGCTGGGGCTGGGCGGCGTTCGTGGCCGGCCGGCTCGACGACGCGCGCGCCGCGTACCGCGAGGCCGTTGCGGGCTTCGAGGCGTCCGGCGACCGGCACGGGTTGGCCCTCGCGTTGCGTGCGTCGACGTACGCGATGAGCAACATGGCGGAGAGCCTGGCGACCGTCGACCGGGCGGTCGCGATGCTGGAAGAGCTCGGGCCGAGCGAGGACCTGGTGCAACTGCTGTCCGGGCAGGCGAGCCTGCTGCTGATGGCGAGCCGGCGGGCCGACTCGATCGTCGCCGCGGACCGGGCGCTGCGGATGGCCGCCGAGCACGGGTACGCCGCACCGCACCGGGCGCTGGAGGCCCGCGGGCTGGCCCGGATCAGTCAGGGTGACACCGGCGGGCTGGTCGATGTGAAGGAGGCGTTGTCCGCCCTGCTCGACCTCGGCCGCGGGCGGGACACGGCGGTGATCTGGCTGAACTACGGCTGGGTGCTGTGGCAGATCGAGGGGCCGGTGGTCGCGGAAGGTGAGCTGGCCACCGCTCGCGAGTTCGCCGTCCGGCGCCGTTTGGTCGAGCTGGAGCAGCAGATCAGCTGCACCGTGCTGCAACTGACGATCGAGATCGGCCGACCGGCCGACGCCGCCGCGGCATGCCGAGCCCAGCTGGACGACCCCGGCCCCGCCTTCACCACCCTCCGCCGAATCGAGGTCCTCGCCGCCCTGGCCGTCGCCGAACTCGAGTCCATGAGTCCGGAGTACGCCGCGGAGGCGGACGTGCCGGGGGCCGGTGAGTGGGCCGAGGAGGCTTATCGGTTGGCGGTTGATGTCGGGTGGCCGGATCTGATCGTCGTTGCCGGCTCGCCCGCGGCGACCGCGCGAGCCCGTCGCGGCGATCGGAGCGGCGTACTGGAGATCCTTCAGCGACTGGGCGCGCTGACCGACCTGCGGGGCAGCCTCGAGTTCGAGGCCAGGCTGCCGGCGCTGGTCCGGGCGGCGCTGCTCGCCGGACACGCCGAGCCTGCCGCCGCCCTCGCGGACCTGGTGGAGCCGGTGCTGCCACTGCGTGAGTACTCGGTCGGCACGGCGCGGGCGCTCCTCGCCGAGCACCGGGGCGACCTCGAGACCGCGGCCGCCGGGTTCGCCCGGGCGGCGGCGGACTGGGGTGCCTTCGGCAACAAACTGGAACAGGCCCACGCCCTGCGCGGCCTGCATCGCACGACCGGTGATCCGGAGGCGCTGGTGCGGGCCGAGCAGCTGTTCAGGACCCGGGGTACTCCTTCTTGAAGAAGCCGGACGGGCCCAGGTTCATACTGCCGGGGCCGGTCAGGACCCCACCTTCCACCGGGAGAGTGTGGCCGGTGATCCAGGACGCGTCGTCGGAGGCCAGGAAGGCGACAGCGGCCGCGATGTCCTCCGGCTCGCCGACGCGACCCAGCGGGTACATCTTGCTGAAGCGCTCCAGCGTGTCCGGCTGACTGTCCCAGTTCGGTGTCCGAATGGTGCCGGGGGCAACGACATTGAACCGGACGCCGAGCTCCCCGTACCGCGCGGCGTAGTTCACCGTCAGCGCGATCTGCCCGGCCTTGGCGGCGGCGTACTCGATGTTGCCGAACGCGGCGAGACCGTTCACCGAGCTGATCGTGACCACATTGCCCCGGTTCTTCACCAGCTGTGGGAGCGCGGCCTGGATGCAGCGCGAAGCGCCGACCAGCGTCAGGTCCAGCTGCGCGTGGAACTCCTCGGCGGTCGCGTCCTCCGGGACCGTACGGACGATGCAGCCGCCCGCGTTGTTCACCACGACGTCGAGGCGGCCGAAACGCTCCACAGCAGCCGCGACCGCCGCGTCCACGTCGTCGCGGTTCGTCACGTCGACGCGTACCGGCAACGCCTGCTCGCCGATCTCCTTCGCGACCTCGGCGAGCTTGTCCTCCTGCAGGTCGGTCACCACCACCGCGGCGCCCTCGTCCGCCAGCCGCCGCGCGACCGCCGAACCGATACCCTGCGCCGCCGCCGTGACCAGCGCTACCTTGCCCTCGAACCGTCGCACTACCCCTCCGTTTGTTCAGTCGAGTATTCGGTCGACCTTCTCGTCCGCGACCCGGCGCTCCAGCTTCGCGGCGTCCAGGTTGCGGCAGAGCACGATCGAACCACCTCCCGAGATCACGCCGACCAGCAGGCCCAGACCGTCTCGATCGGTGAGCGTCCGGGTGACGAGGACGCGGTCGGTGACGAGCTCCGCCGTAGCGATGAGCTGCTCGTGGGTGAGTTCGTCGTACGCCGGGGAGGTGGGCGTCGGCGCGTCGTAGGGGGAGAAGACGTCGGGGTGGTTGTAGACCTCGGCACCGTAGTCGTGCACGCCGTCCGGCAGCGGCTCGCGGAACCGGCCGCCGAGCGGGAGGAGTGCGGACGCGACGGTCTCGCGTTCGCCGCGGATCGCGAAGTCCGGGCCGGTGATCGCAATCGTCCCGGTACCGCTGGTCAGCGCGGCGCCGGCCGACCAGGTGGACAGTGCCCAGACCACGCCGAGCCAGTGCGGCGGGAGGCCGATCGCGACGGTGTCGCCGGACTCGGCGTCGTACTCGTCCTGGAGCAGGTTGGCGGTCTTGGCCACCCAGTTCGCGGTGGTGACCGCGCTCAGCTCGATCCGCTCGCCGGTCGCGTCGTCGTAGTAGGTGAGGAACGGCTTGGCCCCGTCCCGGCGGACCGCGGCCGCGAACAGGTCGGGCAGGACTCGTGACATATGGCCCACCCTACGGTTCGCGGACGGGCGTACGTTGGAGGGGGAACAAGTGGAAAGAAGGGCTACCCATGGTGCCGGAGCTAGCGCTGCCCGAAGGCGGCGAATGGATCGTCATCCTCGTCATCGTCGTACTCCTGTTCGGAGCCAAGAAGCTCCCCGAACTGACCCGCAACGCCGCCAAGGCGATGAAGGAATTCGAAAAAGCCCGTCACAGCGACGACGACGAAACCCCGGCCCAGGTAACCCAGGCCCAGCCCCCACAGCCACAGCCCCAGGCGCAGCCGCCGGCTCAGCAGGCACCTGTGGATGACAAGAACCCGACACAAAACACCGGACAGTAGTACGCGCTAGTTGAGCTCGGTGGCTGCGGCGCGTAACGCCGCGGCTACTACTGCTGTTGGTTCCGGCAGTCGACCGGGTAGGCGGGCGAGGATTGTGCGGCGGAGTTCTTGGGGGCCTCCGTCGACGGTGAGGACTTTGACGCCGGGTGGGACGGCGGGGGACATCGACGCGGAGATTGTGGTGATGCCCGCGCCGGCTGCGACCAGTTGGAGTTTGGCGAACCAGTCGCGGACCGTATGCGCGACCACCGGCCGTTCGTCCAGCCCTGGCCACACGCCCATCCACAGCTCGTTGCTCGAGGCAGGTCCCGCGATCCAGCGCTGACCGTGCAGGTCGGCGACCCGCACCGAGTCGTACGCCGCCAGCGGATGACCGGCCGGCACCGCCAGCCGCAGGCTCCGCTCGGCCAGCGTCTCCAGTTTGAGCGCCGGCGTCTCCGCGTCCGGCGGCCGGAACGGTGGCGCCGACGCGATCAGCGCCAGATCGATCGTCCCGGCCCGGAGCGCCCGCACCAGCGCGGGCGTGGAACCTTCGCGGGTGGTCACGGTGACGGCCGGATGCGTACGCCGTACCGCGCTGCTTGCCCGCGGCAACAAAACCGCGCCGGCACTCGGGAACCAGCCGAGCCGTACGGTCCCGCCCGCGGCCGGCAGCCCGGCGAGTTCGCGCGCCGTCGCGTCGAGCTGATCGAGGATGCCGGCGGCGTTCCGCAGGACGACCTGACCGGATGCGGTCAGCTCCACCCCTTCCCGCCGCCGCTCCAGCAGCCGGCCGCCGGCCGCACGTTCGAGCGTCGCGATCTGCCGGGAGACCGCGGACTGCGTGTACCCGAGAGCGGACGCCGCGGCGGTGAACGTACCGCGCTCCGCCACCTCCCGGAACACCCGCAACGCAACCAGCGAGACGTCGGTGAAGTCCATGACATCTACGCATACCACGTGTGCTCAACTTTCGTTGGAGTCATACCTCCACCGGACCTACGTTGGGCCCCATGAGAACCGCACTGATCACCGGAGCCAACCAAGGCATCGGCTACGCCTTAGTAGAAGAACTCGCCAACCGCATGAACCCCGAAGACCTCGTACTCCTCACCGGACGAAACCCCGAACGAGTCGCCGCCGCAGTAGCTCAGGTCGGTGGAAGGGCTCGGGTTGAGGGGCGGGTGCTGGATGTCACCGACGCGGAAGCTGTGTGGCGGTTGGCGGGTGAGCTGGGGGGTGTGGACATTGTGGTGTCCAACGCTGTGGGGCCGTTGGAGCCGGGGAAGGCGGCGGGGGAGCAGGTGGATGGGTTTGTGGATGTGGCGAATCTTGGCGCGCAGTACATGTTGCGGGCGTTCGGGCCGGTTCTGCGGCCGGGTGGGCGGTTGATTGTGGTGGCCAGTTCGCTGGGGACGTTGGCGCAGTTGCCCGAGGGCTTGTGGGGGCGCTTCGACGGGGCCTCGCTGGACGACGTCGAGAAGGTCGTGGAGGAATGGCGTACGGCGGTGCACGACGGTACGGCGGCCGCTGCCGGCTGGCCGGAGTGGATCAACCTGCCGTCGAAGGTCGCGCAGGTGGCGGCGGTCCGCGCGGTCGCGGCCGAGCGCCGTACGACGGACCTCGCGAACGGCACGCTGGTCGCCTCGGTCTGCCCCGGGCTGGTGGACACCCGCGCCTCGCGGCCGTGGTTCGACGACTTCAGCCAGGCGAAGTCCCCGGCCGAGGCGGTCCGGCCGATCGCCGACCTGACCCTCGCCGATCACGTCGCCCCGGAGCTGTACGGCGAACTGATCCGCGACGGCCGGATCGTCGCGTGGAAGCCGACGGCCGCACGGTAGTCCACCCCTCGGGAACGCCCCCGTCCGGCCGAGGCGGTTAGGTTAGCCTAATTTTCGTGAGGGGCTCGACGATACGTGCAGAGATCGGGCGGCTGACTCGGTCCGGGGACTCGCGGTTGACCTGCCCGGTACGCGTCGAGGGGATCGAATCGCTGACCCCGGGGTTCACGCGGGTCACGGTGCAAGGAGACGGGCTGGCGGCGTACCGCACGATCCGTCCGGCGGACGCGTTCAAGCTGATGATCCCGCCGGACGGCTTCGGCAGTGTCCGGATGCCGAAGGTCGGCCCATCCGGCGCCCCGGTCTGGCCGGAGGATCGCCCGACCCCGCTGACCCGCGAATTCACCGTCCGTACGTTCGACCCCGGCACCCGCCGGCTCGCGTTCGATGTCGTACTGCACGGCGACAGCCCCGCGATCACCTGGCTCGGCAACACCCGCCCCGGCGACACCCTCGTACTGCTCGGCATGCGCCGCGAGTTCCACGCCGGCGACGTCGACCATCACCTGCTGATCGGCGATTCCACGTCCCTCCCGGCGATCGCGAGCATCGTCGAGAGTCTCGACGTACCGTCGACCGTTTACCTGCAGGCCGAGTCGCCGGCCGAACGCTCCCTGGTGAAGGGCGACGTCCAGTGGATCCACGCGCAGCCGCTCACCGCGCTGGAGCAGACCGTACGGACGTTCGTACGGCCGCCCGGGCGCCTGCAGGCGTGGTGTGCGGCCGAGGCGGGCGTGGTGCGGTCGATCCGGTCGTACCTCGTCGACGACCTCGGCGTACATCGCGACGACCTGCACACCGCCCCGTACTGGACTGCCGACCCCGCGGTCGTGCAGGCGCCCGAGTTCTCATAGGGTTCTGACATGCTGATCCTGGCCGGCCTGGGCCTGATCCTGGTGCTGACCGTTGCCACCGGCTACTTCGTGTCCCAGGAGTTCGCGTACGTCGCCGTCGACCGGAGCCGTCTGAGGACGCTCGCCGAGGACGGTGACGCGGCGGCCGCGCGGGCGCTGAAGGTCACCGAGCGGCTGTCGTTCATGCTGTCCGGCGCGCAGGTCGGCATCACGATCACCGCGCTGCTCGCCGGGTACTTCGCCGAGCCGTACCTGGGCGAAGGCCTCGAGCACCTGCTCGGCGCGGCCGGCGTACCGCAGAGTGTCGGCCTGTCGATCTCGGTGATCCTGGCGTTGCTGTTGGCAACGATCATCCAGATGGTGCTCGGCGAACTGGCCCCGAAGAACCTAGCGATCGCCCGCGCCGAGGCGATCGCGCTGCGGCTGTCCCGGTCCACGCTGATGTACCTGACCCTGGCCGGACCGGTGATCCACCTGTTCGACTCGGCGTCGAACCGGATCCTCCGCCGGGTCGGCATCGAGCCGGTCGAGGAGCTGCCGCAGGGCGCGACCCCGCAGGAGCTCGACCGGATCATCGAAACCTCGTACGAACAGGGCCTGCTGGACGAGGACACCATGCGGCTGCTGGACCGCGGCCTGGACTTCCGCGGCCGTACGGCCGGCGAGGCGATGGTGCCGCGGGTCGACGTCGTCACCGTGCACCGCGACGAGCCGCTGACCCGCGTGGTCGAGCTGCAGGACACCGGGCACAGCAGGTTCCCGGTCGTCGGCGAGTCGGTCGACGAGGTGGTCGGCGTGGTCGCGATCGGCGACGTGGTCGAACTGGACCCGGCCGACCGCGCGACGATCGCGGTCGGATCGCTGGCCTCGCCGCCGGTCGCCGTACCGACGACACTGCCGCTGCCCGGCGTCCTCGAACGGCTGCGAGTCGCGCGCCGCCAGCTCGCGATCGTCGTCGACGAGTACGGCGGCTTCGCCGGCATCGTGTCGCTGGAGGACATCGCCGAGGAACTGGTCGGCGAGATCCGGGACGAGGACGACCTGCCGGAGACCCGGCTGGTACAGGGCGGCGACGGGTCGTGGGTGGTGCCGGCCAGATGGCGGCTCGACGAGGTCGAGGGGGCCACCGGCGTACCGCTGCCGACCAGCGACGACTACGAGACCGTGTCCGGGCTGGTGATGGCCCGGCTCGGGCGGATCCCCGACGTCGGTGACACGCTGGTCGTCGAGCTGCCGCAGCGGATCGACCACGAGGGCAAGCCGATTCCGGCCGAGCACGTACGGCTGACGGTGCAGACGCTCGAGCGCCGGGTGCCGGGCATCGTGGTGATGGAGCGGATGCGATGAGTACGACGTGGGCGTTGATCATCTCCGCCGTACTGCTGGCGCTGAACGGGTTCTTCGTCGCGGCCGAGTTCGCGCTGGTGGCGTCGAAGCGGCACCGGCTCGAGGAGGCGGCCGCGTCCGGCAGCCGGTCCGCGCGGGCCGCGATCGCCGGGGTCAGCGAGCTGTCGCTGATGCTCGCCGGCGCCCAGCTCGGGATCACGCTGTGCACGCTGGGGCTCGGTTCGCTGAGTGAGCCGGCGGTGGCGCACCTGCTGCATCCGCTGTTCGAGCTGGCCCACATCCCGGAGGGCGTCGGGCATGTGATCGCGCTGATCCTCGCGGTCGGCGGTATCGGCCTGCTGCACGTCCTGCTCGGCGAGATGGCGCCGAAGTCGTGGGCGATCAGCAACCCGGAGCGGTCCGCGCTGATCCTCGCGCTGCCGTTCCGCGGGTTCACGTACGTGTTCCGTCCGCTGCTGAGCGTCCTGAACTGGATCGCGAACCTCTGCGTCCGGCTGATCGGCGTGACCCCGCAGAACGAGATCGCCAACGCACACGGGCCGGACGAGCTGCGGCTGCTGATCGAGTCCTCGCGTGAGCACGGGACACTCGAGGAGCCCGAACACGAACTGCTGACCGCGATGCTGGCGTTGCAGAACACCACCGTCGGGCAGGTGATGACGCCGATCGCCGAGCTGTCCACGGTCGCGTCGACCGCCTCGGCCCGCGAGGTCGAGCTGACCAGCCGGCGCGAGGGCCACTCCCGCTTGGCCGTTGTCTCCGATACGTCGATCTGCGGCATCGTGCACGTCCGCGACGCGGCCCGCGCGACGACCGCGGGTGACACCACGAGCCGCGCGGCCGACCTGATGATGACCGCGCTCGAACTCGGCGAGAACACCCCGGTGGCGAAGGCGATCCGGACCATGCGGGAGGAACGCTCCCAGCTCGCGGTCGTCTGCGGCGGCGAGCAGGCGATCGGCGTGGTCGCGCTCGAGGACCTGCTCGAAGAGGTGATCGGCGAGTTCGACGACGAGACCGACCCGATCGTCAGGGCCGCCGACTAGCGCCTGGCTATGGTGTGCGTGTGGCGATTTCACGGCTTGGGTTGGTGGTTCACCAGGGTCGTCCGACGGCGGTCGAGACCGCCGGGACGGTACGGCGCTGGGCGACCGCGCACGGCATCGGCTGTACGGACATCGACGTCTGGAAGGACCACCAGGAACGCCGGACCGGTACCGACGAGCTGCATCATGCGGGTGACCCGGACCTGGTCGTCACGCTCGGCGGCGACGGTACGTTCCTGCGCGGCGCCCGGATCGCGGCGAAGAACAACGCCGCCGTACTGGGCGTCGACCTCGGCAAGGTCGGGTTCCTGACCGAGGTCGCCTGCAAGGACGTCGAGGCCGCGCTCGAGGCCGTCCATCACGGCGGAGCGACGTACGAGGAACGGATGACGCTGACGATGCGGGCGTCGCGGCCGTTGGAGATCCCGGCCGGGATCGAGTCGCTGCTGCGATACGGGCACGGGCCCGCGCTACCGCCACCGCCGGTGCGGCACGAGGTGGCCGAGGGTGACGGGTGGGGGATGGCGCTCGACGTGACCGCGTTGAACGACGTCGTGGTCGAGAAGCTCGCGCGGGATCACCAGGTCGCGTTGGGCGTGTACCTGTCCGGCCGGTTGCTCGCGTCGTACTCGGCCGACGCCGTGATCGTCGCGACTCCGACAGGGTCGACGGCGTACAGCTTCGCGGCGGGCGGGCCGATCCTGTCGCCGACCACCGAGGCGATCGTGTTCACCCCGGTCGCGCCGCACATGACGTTCAACCGGACGGTCGTCGCCGCACCGGACGAGCCGATCGCGCTGCGGGTGCTGCCGCATTCGGGGCAGGCGGCGGTCAGCATCGACGGTCAGCTGCGTGGCGTACTCGATCCGGGCGACTGGATCGGGGTGTACGGGTCGCCGCAGCGGCTGCGGCTGGTACGCCTTCGGCCGACCGACTTCTACGGGCGGTTGCGCGACCGCTTCCGGCTCACCGACGCACCGGCGACCGCACTGGACGGCGAGGCCGAACTGTTCTGGCAGCCCTCGGATACGCCCGTCCCACCGGACCTTCAGCACTTGCGGCTGCCGTCTCGCGACGACCGGTAGGGTCTGTCCATGCGAAACGTGGTGATCCTGGCGGGTGGTTCGGGGACGCGGCTGTGGCCGATGTCGCGAGACGACAGGCCGAAGCAGGTACTTCCGCTGGCCGCGGGCCAGTCGCTGCTGCGGGTGGCGTACAACCGGCTGCTCGGACTGGTCGATCCGGACAACATCTACGTCTGTACGGTCGGCGCGATCACGGACGTCGTCCGCAAGGAACTCCCCGAGCTCGGTCCGCACAACATCATCGGCGAACCCGCCCGGCGGGACACCGCGAACGCGATCGGTCTCGCCTCCGCGGTGGTCGCGCGGAACGACCCGGACGCGGTCGTCGCGTTCGTCGGCTCCGACCACCTGATCAGCCCCGAGCAGGAGTTCCGGGACGCGATCACGCAGGGCTTCGAGGTCGTCGAGGCGCGGCCGCGGTCCCTGGTCACGTTCGGCATCGAGCCGACCCACCCGCACACCGGCCTGGGCTACATCGAACGTGGTGCGGCGATCGAGGGTACGTCGGCGTACGTCGTGGACCGCTTCCGTGAGAAGCCCGACCGCGAGACCGCCGAGGAGTACCTGGCCACCGGGCGCTTCTGGTGGAACTCCGGGATGTTCGTGTGGCGCGCTTCGACCGTACTCAACGTCCTCGACACGCTCCTGCCGGAGTCGGCCGCCCGGCTGCGTGACGTCGCCGCCGTCTGGGACACCGCCGACCGCGAGCAGACCCTCGCCGAGGTCTACCCGAACCTCCGCAAGATCAGCATCGACTACGCCGTGATGGAACCGGCTTCCCAGGGCAAGGTCGACGCGGACGTGGTCGTCGTACCCATGCCCGTCCACTGGCTCGACGTCGGCTCGTGGGCGGCGCTGGCCGACACGTACACCGCCGACGGCAACGGCAACCGCACCGACAGCACCACCCTGAGCTGCCTACTCGACTCCCACGACAACATCATCGTCACCGACGACCCCGACCACCTGGTCGCCGCCGTCGGCCTCCGCAGCCACATCATCGTCCACACCCAGGACGTCACCATGGTCTGCCCACTCTCCGACGGCGAACGAGTCAAAGACCTGGTAGCCCAAGTCCAGTCGGACCACTCCAACTACATCTAAGGCAGTACGACCAAGCGTTTGCCGTGGAGGTCTGTTCGTTGCCAGGCGGCTTCGATGTCGGTCAGGGGGACGGTGAGTACGTCGAAGACGAGTTCGCCGGAGCGGGTCCAGTCGACCACCTGGCCGTACACGGACCCCATCGTTTCCGCGTTGAGACCTTTCGCGGCGCCGTAGATCTCGACGCCTGATGTGCGGAGGCTCTCGGCGGTGAGGGTGAGCTCTCGAGCGGCCGCCTCGCCTACCTGGACGAGGCGGGTCGGTTTCGGGAACGCGAACGTCGCCGGTACGAGCGTACGCAGCAGGATCTCCGTCGGGCGTCCCCACAGGAAGTCGAGCACCACGTCGTACGGTGCCGCGTCGGTGAACGCCTGCGCGAGCGCGTCGTCCTCGACCGCGGTGTTGATGACGGCGTCGGCGCCGAGGTCGCGTACCTCGCGGAGTTGTTCGTCGTCGCGCCCGGTCGCGACGATCCGCCCGGCTCCGAGCAGCCGCGCCACCTTGACCGCGAGCCGCCCCGCGACCCCGGTAGCGCCTTGGATCAGGACGGTTTCGCCGGGCGCGAGACCGCCGGCCGTTCTCATCGACATGGCGGTCACCGCAGTCGCCAGTACGGTCGCGTCCGCCGGATCGATCCCCTCCGGAATCGGGGCGTACGCGCCCGCACGCACCACGGTCTTCTCAGCGAGCGCGCCGTACGGCCGCCGAGGATTGCCGAACCCGACGACCGTACCGTCGGGCAACGTCCCGATGCCGTCGAACGCGGGGATCATCGGCAGCTCGGCCAGAAACTGCCCACTCGTGTAATGGGTCCCCGCGACGACCGCCTTGTCGACGTTCTCGACCGCGACGGCCGTCACGTCGATGATCACCTCACCGTCGCCGGCCACCGGATCCGGGAAGTCCTCGTACCGCGGAACGCCCCCGACCTCGTGCAGTACGGCGGCCTTCACCGCGACTCCTGACCGAACAGCGCGGCGATCCGCCGCTGCAGACCGACCAGAACCCGCGGCGGCTCGTCGTTGACCGGCCGGTGCTGTACGCCCGGGTTCGGCCGCGCCCGCCCGTGGCGCGCAGTGCCCTGGTGACCGGGTGTCTTCTCGGCGTGAGCGGCGACTCCCGGAACCCGGTGCGTCACGTAGTGCAGCAGTTCCCGCAGCAAGTGTGTGCGTGTCATTTCATCCTCCCGAAGCGAAGCTCTCTATCACTGATAGGGACAACTCTATCAGTGATAGAGTCAGAGCGGGAGGTATGCAGTGACCTTGGACCGACAGCGCATCGTCAGCGAGGCGCTAGCTCTGCTCGACGCCGAAGGCCTGGACGGCGTGACCCTGCGAAAGCTCGCCGCACGATTGGACGTACGGCAGCCCACGCTCTACTGGCACCTGCCCAACAAGGCCGCGCTGGTCACCGCGTTGGCCGAGGCGATCCTCGAGCAGGAGTTCAGCGAGCTGAAACCGCCGGCGGCCGACGAGCCCTGGCAGGACTGGCTGGCCGGACTGGCCGAACGCCTTCGCCGCGCTCTGCTGGCGCACCCGGACGGAGCCCGGGTGCTGTCGGCCTCTCAGCTCTCGGTGAAGATGGCCGACATCTCCGAGCTCGCGATGAGCACGCTGGCAGCACGCGGCATCCCGCTGCACCGCGCCCGGGTCATCGTCCTGACCGTCGAACGCTTCACCGTCGGTCACGTACTGGAAGAACAGGCTGCCCGGCCGACCCCCGACGACCTCGAAGACTTCGACATGCCCGCCTTCACCGAGCAGCATCCGACGGTCGTCCGTGCCATCACCGAGTACTTCCGCCCCGGCCGCACCGTGGACGACCTCTTCACCGAATGCCTGTCGATCGTCATCGCGGGTGCCACGAGCTGACGCAGAACGCCCCCGAGAGCTGCTGCTCTCGGGGGCGCGTTCTCAGGTGCTGGGGCTCAGCCGCCGTTCGGCTCCTGGGCGTCGGTGGCGGGGTACTTCTCCATGAAGTTCTTCAGGGCTTCGCCGCTCACGGAGTTGCAGAACTGGCGGTGGCCGAAGGACTTCTGGGTGGTCGGGTCGGCACCGCTCCAGTGCGCGAACGCGATGTTCTTGCCGTCCGGCCAGCCCTTGCCCTCGGACTGCTTGTACGGAGCCGCGATGAACTTGTTCAGCGAGCTCTCCGGGAGTTTCGACTTGGCGATCTTCTCGATCTTGTCGATCTCCTTCTTGGGCAGGGTGTCGCGGTACCACAGGATCGTGTACCCGTGCTCGAGGTTGTGCACGAGGTTCTCCACCGGCGGACGGTCGCCCATCGAGTAGAACTTCTTGCTGAACGGCGCCCAGACCGCGTAGTGCGGGCCGGAGGACGGCGGCGACACGGCGTACGCGATCTTCTCGCCGTCGGGGCGGTGGTCCTGGGTACCGCCGCCGTCGTCGTTGGTCGGCGTGTCGCAGGACGCCGCGGAGGCGGCGACGCCGAAGTCGGTGAGGGCCGCGTTCTTGGTCCGGGAGTCCTGGACCAGGCGGATCGCCGGGTAGGCGATGATCGCCAGGCCGACCACGATCGCACCGACCACGATCATGATGGTGCGGCGGCGGTCCCCGGCGGCCTGCTCGCGCTGCATCTTCTCGATCATTTCGCGGCGCGACTGTTTCTGCGACGACGCTTTACCCACAGTGTTTGGTCTTCCCGGAAGGGGCGGCCACCGCGCCGCCGTGCGATGGCAGTGTACGAGGTGACCCTAAGAAGTTGCCCAGAAAACTATCTCGAACGGGACCCGAACGTGACCGTCGCCGCACTTCCCGGCCCCGGCCGCACCGCCACGCCGTAACCCTCGGCGTGCAGCAGTACGGCGATCCGCTCGGCGACCATGCCGACGGCCACCGGCTCCGCACCCGACACGGTGACGGCCCCGTCACCCACCTCGAGCGAGACCCCGTCGAGCTTCAGCTCCGCGAAAACCTCCGGGTCCACGGGCCGCGGTCCGTCGGGAGCCTTCCGGGACAGTACGGCCGCCAGCGCCGCCTCGCGCGTCCCGAGGCTGAACATGTCGAACTCCGCGTCCCGGACCAGCGCCCGCGCCCCCGGACCGTCCTCGCCCACGGGCAGCACCACATCCTCGAGGCCACGCAGCACCGCGACCGGTACGCCGTCGGCCTTGCCCTTCACCAGCTCACTCGCACTCGCGATCTCGTCCGCGAGCGCGGGCTCGGTGACGGCGAGTACGTTCCCGTGGCTGTCGGTCGTACCGCGCAGGTCCTCGACCACGCGGACACCGGCGGCGCCGATCGCGAGGTCGGTCTGCCCGTTCCGCCACGGACGGCCGAGCGTGTCCGTGACGACGATGCCGACGTTCACGTCGTACCGCTCCTTCAAGGCTGCCCGCAGCGAACGCGCGGACGCGTCCGGGTCGACCGGCAGCAGCAGGACCGTGCCCGGCGCGGTGTTCGACGTGTCCGTGCCCGCCGCGGCCATCACCAGACCGTGCCGGGTCTGCACGATCCGGGTGTCGCCGCGCTGGGCGACCACCCGGACGAGCTCGGCGTCGACCGCCTCGCGGCGGGTGCCGTACGTGAGCCGGCCCTCCGCCTTGCTGACGATCTTGGACGTCACCGACACGACGTCGCCGTCGCGCAGGTCGGTGCCGTCCGCGATCAGCGCGGCCAGGTCCGCACCGGCCGCCACCTCGGGCAGTCCGGTCACCGGGAAGATCTCCAGGTGCTTCCTCATCGCCGTACGGCCTCCGCGAGGGTCAGTGCCGCGTCAGCCATCGCGGCGGTCGTGGTCTCGTCCGTCATCCACAACGGCACCGCCTGGACGTGAATTCCGGCGCCGGCGATCGAATCGGCCTGGATCGCGTCCGAGCTGTCGATCAACCAGCCGTCGAGGACGCCGCCCGACGTCCGGGACCCGTAGTACCGCGCGACCGCCGACGCCGTCGACGCGACGCCGACCGCGGCGAGCACCTTGTCGGCCATCCCGCGGACCGGCCCGGTACCGATGATCGGCGACAACCCGATCACCGGCGCGGAGGTCTCCCGGACCGCCTCCCGGATCCCCGGTACGCCGAGGATCGTGCCGACCGAGACCACCGGGTTGGACGGCGGGATGATCAGTACGTCGCAGTCCGCGATCGCGTCGAGGACACCGGGTGCGGGCTTGGCCTTGTCCTGGCCGACGGCAACGATCTGGTGCGCCGGGATCGCGGCCTGGTGGCGGACCCAGTACTCCTGGAAATGAATGGCCTTGCGGCGGCCGGGCTGCTCCGGGTCGTCGACCACGACGTGGGTCTCGATCCGGTCGTCGCTCATCGGCAGCAGCCGC
The DNA here is from genome assembly GCF_042873835.1 of Kribbella sp. NPDC004536. NCBI lineage: Bacteria > Bacillati > Actinomycetota > Actinomycetes > Propionibacteriales > Kribbellaceae > Kribbella > Kribbella sp. NPDC004536. Next base: position 497,518 of record NZ_JBIALY010000003.1, read on the forward strand.
ACCGGGAGCTTCCAGCGCGCGCAGAGCGCCTCGGTCACCGCGGTGAGGCTGTAGCCGGCGTCCAGCATCTGGGTCCGAACGAGGTGGGTCGCCACGTCCTTGTCGCCCAGCCCGAACCAGGTGGGCTCCACGCCGTACGCCGCGAGCTCCTCCTTGATCACCCAGGTCTCGTCCTCGCGGCCCCACTTGCGCTCCTCCGAGATGCCGCCACCGAGGGTGTACATGACGGTGTCGAGGTCGGGGCAGACCCGCAGGCCGAACAGGGTGATGTCGTCCGCGGTGTTCCCGACGACGGTGATCTCGGCGTCCGGACGGGCCTTGATCAGGCCGCGCAGGAAGGCGGAGCCGCCGATCCCGCCGGCCAGGACGGTGACACGCTCGGGGCGTCGTTCAGGCAATCGCATGGGAAGAGTCTGCCCGAGTCGTCAATGCGTCGGCCCACCGCACGACTATGCTGCACTGCGTCATCAGATCCGCACAGCTCAGTTGTACGGCCCCCCAACATCCGAGGAGCCCCTCGTGGTCACCGACGCAACCAAGAAGCTCAGAGAGCCGGTCGCGTACATCCTGCTCGCATTCACCGGTCTGCTCGCAGTGGCAGCGCTGTTCCAGTTGTTCGTCGGCGGGATCGGCTTCGTGGCCGCGTCCGCGGGCGTGCACAGCATCATCGTCCCGCCGTCCGTCACCACGATCGCGCTGCTCCCGGCGCTGGTGGGCGCGGTCTGGCTGGTGAACGAGGGTGACCGGACGCCGAACGCCCGGATCGTCACGCTGGCTGCGCTCGTCGTCACCGGTCTCTTCCTGCTGATCGGCCTGATCGCCACGTTCGCGCAGTTCAACGGCGGCGGCACGGCCGGCGAGAAGATCGTCGGGTTCATCGCCTCGCTCGGTGGCCTCGCGCTGTACGGCGGTGTCGGTCTGTACGCACTGAAGACGTTCCAGGCGCTGCCCGCGCCGGTGAAGGTCCCGAAGCCGGGTCAGTTCCAGCAGCAGGGCCAGCACGGCGCCCAGGGGCAGTACGGCGGCCAGCAGGGCTACGGCCAGCAGGGCTACGGTCAGCAGGGCTACGGCCAGCCGGAGCAGCAGGCGCAGTACGGCGGCCAGTACGACCAGGGTCAGCAGTACGGCGGCTATGCGGCGGCCGGTGCCGCCGGCGGTTACGCGGCGGGTCAGGGCGACCAGCAGCAGTGGCCGCAGGAGCAGAGCTGGGGCCAGGGCGAGCAGCAGCAGGCCTGGTCGGCCGGCGAGGCCGAGGCTCAGCAGCACGCTGCCGGTCAGCACTCCGCACAGCACGCCGGTCAGCAGGAGCAGGCGTGGCCTGCTGAGGGTCAGGCCGCTGCCGAGCCGACCCAGGCCTGGGGTGGCGACAACCAGCAGCAGTGGGGCGGTCAGGAGCAGGCACAGCAGTGGCCGCAGGAGCCGCAGCAGCAGTGGGGTGTCCCGGACGCAGGTCAGCAGCAGTGGGGCGGCCAGGAGTACGGCCAGCAGCCCCAGGCAGGCCAGGAGTGGGGCCAGCAGGAGCAGGGCGCTGCCGAGGGCACCCACGAGCAGGCAGACGCCCAGCAGCCGCAGCAGCAGGCCTGGCCGCAGGAGCAGTCCTGGCCGGCCGAGGACAAGCCCGCAGCCGAGCAGCCGGCTGCCGCCGATCCTTCGCAGCCTGCACCGCAGGCCGAGTCTGCCGACGAGACCCGCGTCGACCCGCGCGTCGACGCCGACAAGAACGACCCGAACCAGCAGGGCCAGGGTCAGCAGGGCTGGTGGTCCCAGCCTTCCTGATCACACAGTGATCGAGGACGGCAAGCCTTTGCCGACCAGTGGGGAAATTTCCCTTCAGCGCAAGGTTTGAGGCCGGGTACCCGGCACGAGAGGCCTGTATCCACAGGCCTCTCGTTCTTTTGCGGCCGTGTTGCGGATGATCCCAATAGCAGAGCGCGGCTTGACTTTCGTGCATTGCAGGAATGTAATTTCAACCGTGTCGTTCGTTAGGACACTCGGTATCGGGGACCGTTGCAGAGCGCAGGACGGACGAGGTCAGGCATGTGGACCGCAAACCCACATGTACAGGGGAACGAACAGGGTCGAGGAGGTCGTACCGTGACAGAGCTGATGGCGATTGTCGACGGTGAGGCGATCGAGGAGGAGCCGAACTGGCAGGAACGGGCGCTGTGCGCCCAGACCGATCCAGAGGCTTTCTTCCCGGAGAAGGGCGGTTCCACCCGCGAGGCCAAGAAGGTGTGCCTCGGCTGCGACGTCCGGGGCGAATGCCTCGAGTACGCGCTGCAGAACGACGAACGCTTCGGTATCTGGGGCGGTCTGTCGGAGCGGGAGCGCCGCAAACTGAAGAAGAAGGCCGTCTGAGCGGCGGCTGAGGACAACAGCAACAGCAGAGACTTCCGCGAGGCCCTGGACGATCACTCGTCCGGGGTCCGCGGCTTTTCCACAGCTGGAGCCCACGGCTTTCCGGACACTCCGATGGCGGCTGTATGGTGAGTCCTCGCCGGGACCTGCGGTCACGGTGACCGTCCGCAAGCATCGAGGTGTCACAGCTCCGCATGGAACAAGAAGCTCCGGCCGGCTGGGAATTCTTCGACTCCGTCGACTTCCCGACCGATCACACTGGTGGCCACATGCGCCGTCCGCGGGTTCGGCATGTCGTCACCGCGGTGGTGGTCGGGCATGAGGGCGCGGCCTGGCTGCCGCGCCTGTCCGAGTCGCTGTGGGCGCTGAACCCACGTCCGGACCGGCTGATCGCGGTCGACACCGGATCCACCGACGAGACCGCCGAACTGCTGGCCGCGATGCCGGGCGTCGAGCCCGTCGTCAGCGTGTCCGCCCGCACCGGGTTCGGGACGGCGGTCGCCCGTGGTCTGGAAACCCACGGTTTCGCATCGATCCCGAGCGCCGTCGGCCCGTACGGGGACGATGGCGACATGCCGGTCGTGGAGTGGTTGTGGCTGCTGCACGACGACTGCGCGCCGGCCCCGAAGGCGCTGGAGAAATTGTTGCTCCAGGCCACTATCTCGCCGGCGACCGGGGTCTGGGGTCCGAAGCTGCGGCTCTGGCCGCGGGACCGCGAGCTGCTCGAGGTCGGTGTCACCACGTCGCTCGGCGGCCGCCGCGACACCGGTATCGAGAACGGTGAGCTCGACCAGGGCCAGCACGACCAGCCGCGGAACGTGCTCGCGGTCAGCTCGGCCGGCATGCTGGTCCGCCGCGATGTCTGGGAGTCGCTGCACGGGTTCGACCCGCGGCTGCCGATGTTCCGCGACGACATCGACTTCGGCTGGCGGGCCAGCCGGGCCGGCTTCCAGGTCGGCGTCGCGCCGGACGCGGTCGTCTACCACGCGCAGGCCGCGGCCACCGGTGAGCGGGCGCTGGCCGGCACCCGGCGGCACGCGTACCAGCTCGACCGTGCGCATGCGTACTACACCGTGCTCGCCAACGCACCCGGCAAGCTGCTGCCGCTGCTGATCCTGCGGTTCCTGTTCGGCACCGTGCTGCGGTCGATCTGGTTCGTCGTCGGCAAGACGCCGTCCGGCGCGGTCGACGAATGGACCGCGCTGCTCGGCACGCTCCTGGCCGGCGGCTGGACCACCGCGCGGAAGAACCGCCGCAATCTCAACCAGGTTCCGTACGACGACATCAAGGGCCTGTTCTCCCGGTCCGTGCACGCACTGCGGCACAACCTGGAGGAGACGACCAGCACGATCTCGGAGCGGATCCGGGAGGCGTGGGCAGACGAGCCCGAGGAGCAGGTCGTCACCACGGCTCGCCGGGCCAAGTCCACGGCGCGCGTCGCGGTCGACCAGCCCAGGTGGCGCCGGCAGCTGATCCGGCGGCCGTTCCTGGTCGCCTGGGTGGTGCTCGCGCTCGGTGCGTTCGTGGCCGCGCGAGACCTGATCGGCGGCGGCGCACTGCGGTCGCACCTGCTGCTGCCGGCGCAGGAGAACCTCGCGGCCCTGTGGCATGCCGCGGCGTCCGCTCCGCCCGGTGTCACCCCGCCTGCGTGGCTGGGGCAGATGTGGGCGTTCTCGACGGTCATGTTCGGTCCGGGCGGCGCGACGAACATCCTGCTGCTCGGCGCGGTGCCGCTCGCGGGTCTTGCCGCGTGGGCGTTGCTGCGTGCGTTCGTGGTCGACCGGGTGGCGCGTGCCTGGGGCGCTTCGGCGTACGGGCTGGCCGTCTTCACGAACGGCGCGATCTCGCAGGGCCGGCTGGGCACGTGTGTGGCGGCGATCGTGCTGCCGTTGCTCGGTGCCGCCGTCCACACCGTCGCCCGGCGGCGGCGCGTGGTCGTCCAGGGCAGTTGGCGGGCCGCGTGGTTCGCCGGGATCTGCCTGGCGGTGCTGTTCGCGTTCACGCCGGCGCTCGGCCTGCTGATCGCGGTCATTCTCGTTCTCGGCGCGGTGCTCGGCCTCGGCTGGCGGCGGCAGGGGCGCCAGTTGGTGTTCTCGGTGGTGCTCGGTCTGCTGCTGGTGCTGCCGTGGACGATCGACCTGATCCAGCACCCGTCGAAGCTCGGCCAGGAGGCGGGCGGTCCGCCGACCGCCGCGGTCGGCCCGGGTGACAGCCTTCCGCACCTGCTGACCGGTACGCCGATCGGCGCGCCGACGCCGTGGTGGTTCGCCGTACCGCTGATCCTGGTGGCACTGGTCGGACTGCTGCGCGAGTCGCGCCAGCGGTACGAACTGCTCGGCTGGTTCGCCGCGCTGGCCGGTCTGGCCGGGACGCTGGTCGCGACCCGGCTCGGTGGCGGCGCCGGTCCGTTGATGTTCCTGATGACGGCCGGCTGGATCATCTCGGTCACGGTCGCCTGGGACTCGGTCGGGAAGTCCCGCGAGCTCCTCGTCCAGGGTGTGCTCGGGATCGCGCTGGTCACGACGATCGTGACCGCGGGCTTCTGGCTGGTCCGCGGGACCGACGGCCCGTTGTGGCGCGGCCCGGCCCAGGACCTCCCGGCGTACCTGGTCTCTTCGCAGGATCCGCCGGACAACCAGTCGATCCTGGTCGTCCGCAAGGCGCCGGGCGGGCAGATGCGGTTCTCGCTGGTGAAGGACGGCGGGCCGCGGATGGGTTCGCTCGAGGCGGCGCCGACACCGGCCCAGACCAAGCCGATCACCGACGTCCTGGCGACGCTCGGCGGCGGTGGCAGCGGTGAGGAAGGGCGGCAGCTGGCCGGTCTCGCGATCGACTACGTGTACCTGCCCGGCCCGGTGGACCCGACGCTGCAGTCGACGCTCGACTCGCTGCCCGGTCTGACCCGCGCGAGTGCGAACGATGGTGACGCGTCCTGGCTGGTGGACCGGTCGAAGATCGAGGGCAGGACGCCGGTCGTCGACCAGACGCATTCGCTGTGGCGCATCCTCGGCCTGATCGGCTGGATCATCGCGCTGATCTTCTGCCTGCCGACGGTCCGCCGTACCGTCGCCGTACCGCAAGGAACCCACGCGAGGAGGGACCCGCGGTGAGCCGGTTGCTGTCCGACCCGCGTCTCCGGATCGGCGCCGTCGTCGCGGCCATGGCCGTACTGGCCGGCCTCGGCGTGATCACGCACCCGGGGAAGGCCGACACCCGCGTCGAGGCGGCCACCACGGAGCCGACGCGGGCGATCGTGAACCGTACGGCGCTCGCCTGCCCGGTGCTGTCCGCGAGCGGCAAGATGACCAGTGTCGTGAACGCGGTCGCCCCGACCCTGCCGGACGGTACGCCGACCGCCGCGGGCGCGGCCCAACCGCTGTCGATCGCGCCGTTGCCGGCCACCGCCAACCCGGTCGGATCGTTGCTGAAGCGCGGCACGATCGGTTCGAGTCCCGTCGCGACCAACCCGGTGCCGTTGTCGATCCAGGGCACCGGACCGCTGGCCGCCGGGACCGTCGGTACGAGTACGGCGACCGCACCGGACGGCGAGGTCAACCGCGGCATGGCGAGCGTTCCGTGCCAGCTGCCGGGATCGGACTTCTGGTTCGTCGGAGCGTCCGGGGCGAGCGATCGGCGCGACGTGCTGGTGCTGACGAACCTGGACAGCCTCAACGCCGAGGTGAACGTCAGCGTGTACTCGCGGGCCGGCGCCGCCGACCTGCCTGCCGCGCGCGGCATCGTGGTCCCGGCGCGCGGCACGTCGGAGCTGTTCCTGCGGCAGATCGCGCCGAACCTGCGCGACATCGCGCTGCACGTCGAGTCGACCGGCGGCCGGGTCGCCGCCGCGGTCCGGTCGAACGCGTCGAGCGCGGGCAAGCCGCTCGGCGTCGACTGGCTGAACCAGTCGTCGGCACCGGCCACGATGTCGTTCGTCCCGGCCGTCGCGCCGGGCAAGGGCGGCCGGATTCTCTCGATCGCGAACCCGACCGACCTGCAGGCGACCGTCGGCCTGACGATCAACGGACCGAACGGGCCGTTCAAGCCGGCCGGCCTGGAGACCGTGACGGTCGACGCCGGGGCGGTGAAGTCGGTCGCGCTCGACAAGGTGCTGAACGGCGACCCGAGCGCGATCACGCTGACGTCCGACCAGCCGGTGACCGCGGCGATGCGGGCCACCGACGCGAGCCAGACCGAGTTCTCGTCGATCGGGTCCGCCGACGCGCTGGCCGGCCCGGCATACCTCGTACTGCCTGCCCATCGGCAGCCGGTGGTGCTGCAGGTGACGGCACCGGGGAAGACCGCGAGCGTGAAGTTCGAGCTGCGCGACGCGGTCGGCCGGGCGCTGGTCACCCGCGCGCTGGACATCGTCAACGGTGCGACCACGCCGATCTCGTTCCCGGCGCAGCCCCGGGCGACGTACCTGATGGTCCAGCAGACACGCGGAACGGTCGTTGCGGGCGTCACGCTGATGCCGGCGGCCAAGCCCTCGAAGGACGACGTACCCCAGGTGGCCGCCTGGCCGCTCTCGACGTCGCTGGTCTTCCGCGCCCAGCTGGGCGCCCAACCTGACGTCAGCGCGGCCCTGCGTTAACCCTCGCTGGTGTTCGCGCCGGGGTCCTGCAGCATGCGCAGGTGGCCTCGGCGGGCTACCTCGACCGGGGCACCCGGGGTGCCGGCGCGGGGTTCGCCGCGCGGGGGGAGCGGGCGGGCTGCCTCGCGGACCGCGTTGGCCAGCGCCTCGAGGTCGTCCGACGACGGGCCGGCCGCGGCCGGGTCGGGAGCGAGCCGGATGACCTCCCACCCGTTCGGCGCGGTGAGGCGGTCGGCGTGGTCGGCGCAGAGGTCGTAGCAGTGCGGTTCGGCGTACGTGGCCAGCGGACCGAGGACGCAGGTCGAGTCGGCGTACACGTAGGTGAGCGTCGATACGGCAGGCTTCTGACATCCGGCGCGCGAACAGATCCTGGCGATGCTCACGGACAGACGTTACCCCCACTAGGCTGAGCGTGTGACCGAGGCTCGCCGTCATCGCAGGCACATCGACCGCCACGGCCGCGGCATGCTCGGCCCGATCAGCCGGCCGAGCAAGTTCGCGCCGCGGGGTCTGCCGCTGCAGCGGTCGCTCGCGGCCTCGTTCGACGAGGTGGTCGCGATCGAGGTGACCCGGCTGGAGAAGCGGCTGCCGCAGGTGGTCGCCCGGGTCGAGTTCGCGATCGAGGACGTCCCGAACCTGGACCTCGACGCGACCGAGATCCCGCTCACCCACGCCACCGGCGGTACGTCCCACGAGCCGTACCGGATCGTGGTGTTCCGCCGCCCGATCGAGCTCCGCGCCGAACGGTCCGGCAGCAGCCTGTCCTGGCTGGTCCGCTCCGCCCTCGTACTGGAGCTGGCCGACGTACTGGCGCTCTCCCCCGAGCAGATCGACCCCGACTTCGACCCCGAAGGCGACTGACCCCGTTACCTGTCTGTTAGAACAAGCGGGTTGACCGGTGTTGAAACCTGTTCCGTAGTGTGGGAAGCGGTTGTGTCCTTCGTTGTCATCGGGAGAGGATCGTGAGTGTGAACGATCAAAAACTGCGGGTCGGGGTCGTTGGACTGGGTTTCGCCGGGCGCACCGCGCTGGAGGCGTTCTCCGAGCTGCCGGACGTCGAGGTGATCGCGCTGGCCGGTCTGGAGAAGGACACGCTGACCAGCCTGGGCGAGAAGCACGGCGTACCGCATCTGTACGAGAAGTGGGAGGACCTGCTCGAGACCCCGGGGCTGGACGCGGTCAGCATCGGTACGCCGACGCAGCTGCACGCCCCGATCGCGCTGGCCGCACTCGGCAAGGGCCTGCACGTACTGTCCGAGAAGCCGCTGGCCCGGACGGTCGCCGAGGGCACCGCGATGGTCGAGGCCTCGAAGCAGGCCGGGCGGGTGCTGAAGGTCGTGTTCAACCACCGCGAGCGCGGTGACGTCGCGGCGCTCAAGCACCAGATCGACGAAGGCCAGCTCGGCCGGATCTACTACGCGAAGGCGCACTGGATGCGCCGCAACGGCATCCCCGGGATGGGCGGCTGGTTCACCAACCGGGAGCTGTCCGGCGGCGGGCCGCTGATCGACCTCGGCGTGCACATCCTCGACATGGCGCTGCACCTGATGGGTGAGCCGGAGATCAGCACGGTGTCCGCGGACACCTTCGCCGAGCTCGGCCCGCGCGGCAAGGGCAGCGCGAGTACGCCGGACCGCCCGACCGTCGACACCCTCGGCTCGAAGTTCGAGGTCGAGGACCTGGCGACCGCGTACCTGCGGCTGAAGGGCGGCGGCGCGCTGCAGCTGGAGACCAGCTGGGCGACGTTCCGGGCGCCCGGCGACAACTTCGGCATCGAGCTGTTCGGTACCGAGGGCGGCGCGAAGATCGAGGTGCAGAACTACACCACCACCGACACGCTGCGGATCTTCACCGACGTGGCCGGCGTACCGGCCGAGGTGAAGCCGGCCACCGGCGCCGGGCTCGGGCACCGCGCGGTCGTGCGGGAGTTCGTGCGGATCGTGCGGAGCGGTGAGTGGGAAGGCCAGAACGGGTCCGAGGCGCTGCTGCGGACCGAGATCATCGACGCCTGCTACGCCTCGGCGAAGGCGGGACGAGAGGTTGTACTCCATGCCTAGAACAACTCAGGGTCCGATCCGCGTCACGGTGTGGGGCGAGAACGTCCACGAGAGCCGCGACGAGACCGTCCGCAAGATCTACCCCGACACCATGCACGAGACGATCGCGGCGGCGCTGCGCGACAAGCTCGGCGCCGAGGTGGTCGTTCGTACCGCCACGCTGCAGGACCCGGAGCACGGGCTGACCGAGGAGGTGCTCGCGGACACCGACGTACTCACCTGGTGGGGGCACGCCGCCCACGGCGACGTCGACGACGCGGTCGTCGAGCGGGTCCAGCAGCACGTACTGTCCGGGATGGGCCTGATCGCGCTGCACTCGGCGCACTTCTCGAAGATCTTCATCAAGCTGATGGGTACGACGTGCTCGCTGGACTGGCGCGCCGAGAACGACCGTGAGCTGATCTGGACGGTCGCGGCCGGGCACCCGATCGCGCAGGGTGTCCCGCACCCGTTGGTGATCGAGCGCGAGGAGATGTACGGCGAGCTGTTCGACATCCCGCAGCCGGACGAGCTGGTCTTCGTCAGCTCGTTCTCCGGCGGCGAGGTGTTCCGTTCGGGCTGCTGCTACCGCCGCGGTCAGGGCCGGGTCTTCTACTTCCGCCCCGGCGACCAGGAGTACCCGACGTACCACCAGCCGGAGGTCCAGCAGATCATCGCCAACGCGGCGAAGTGGGCCGCTCCGGTGGTCCCGCGCCAGCTCCCGACCGTGCACCACCGCGGCACACCGGGCTGGTTCGAGAAGGCCTGAGCTGCACGCTGGTCGGTGGGCCGGATAGGGTCCGTGCATGGTTGATGTTGCGGGGATCTTCAAGGCTTACGACGTGCGCGGGGTCGTGCCCGAGCAGCTGGACGAGTCGGTCGCCCGGGCCACCGGTGCCGCGTTCGTCGAGGTGCTGGACGTGCTCGCGGGTCCCGGCGCCGTGGTGATCGGGTACGACATGCGCCCGTCCAGCCCGGCGCTGGCGGCCGCGTTCGCCGAAGGGGTCGCCTCCACCGGCGCGGACGTGATCGACATCGGCCTGGCGTCCACCGACCAGCTGTACTTCGCGTCCGGGCGGCTCGACCTGCCCGGCGCGATGTTCACCGCGAGCCACAACCCGGCGCGGTACAACGGCATCAAGCTGTGCCGCGCCGGCGCCGCCCCGGTCGGTAACGACTCGGGCCTGCGCGACATCGCGGACCTGGTCGCGAAGGCCCTGACCGAGCCGTCGGCGACCGGCTCGACCCGCGGTCACGTCACCCACAAGGACCTGCTCACCGCGTACGCCGACCACCTGCACGACCTGGTCGACCTGAGCGGCATCCGCCCACTGACCGTGGTCGTCGACGCCGGCAACGGCATGGGTGGCCACACCGTACCGGCCGTGTTCGCGGACGGGCCGGTGACGATCGTGCCGATGTACTTCGAGCTGGACGGCAACTTCCCGAACCACGAGGCGAACCCACTGGACCCGAAGAACCTGGTCGACCTGCAGGCCAAGGTCCGCGAGGTGGGTGCCGACCTCGGCCTCGCGTTCGACGGCGACGCCGACCGCTGCTTCGTGGTGGACGAGAAGGGCGACCCGATCTCGCCGAGCGCGATCACCGCCGCGGTGGCCGTCCGCGAGCTGGCCAAGCACCCGGGCGCGACGATCCTGCACAACCTGATCACGTCCAGGGCGGTCCCGGAGCTGATCGCCGAGCACGGCGGCGTCCCGGTCCGGACCCGGGTCGGGCACTCGAACATCAAGCAGAAGATGGCCGAGACCGACGCGGTGTTCGGTGGCGAGCACTCCGCGCACTACTACTTCCGCGACTTCTGGCGTGCCGACACCGGCATGCTGGCCGCGCTGTACGTGCTGGCGGCGCTCGGCGAGCAGGACGGGCCGGCCAGCGAGCTGTTCGCGGAGTACGAGCGGTACGTCGCCTCCGGCGAGATCAACAACACGGTCGCGGACGCGGCGGCGACCGTCGCGGCGATCGAGGACACCTATTCTGGCGTCGAGGGCGTGACCGTCGACCGGCTGGACGGGTTGACGGTGTCGGCGGGACAGTGGTGGTTCAACGTCCGTGCGTCGAACACGGAGCCGTTGCTGCGGCTGAACGTCGAGGCCGCGGACACCGCCGGCATGGAACGCGTCCGCGACGAAGTACTGGCCCTGATCACCGGTTCGAGGGAGAACTGAATGGCAGTCAATCTGGACCCGGACCTGCTGAGCATCCTGGTCTGCCCGAAGTGCCGCTCGGAGTTCCGGGTGGACGACGAGGCGAACGAGCTGATCTGCACCAACGCGGGCTGCGCGCTGGCCTACCCGGTCCGTGACGACATCCCGGTCCTGCTGATCGACGAGGCGCGGGACACCCGCGCGGAGACCGAGCCCGCGAGTAGCTCGTGAACGAGCGAAGCGAGTTCACCATCAAGCACAGCGTGCCTCGTGCCTCATCCGCGCCCGGAGCGAAGCGAGGACGTGGATGAGCTTCTTTGATGACACGCGGCTGGATGATCCGGCCGCTCTGCAGGCGGCGGACCACTTGCTGCGGCGGCTGGCGATGGCCGGTGCCCGGGTCCGTGCCGAGCTGGAAGCGTCCGAGGACGTGCTGTCCGGCCTGACCTCGGACGGGTTCCGGCCGCGGGCCGTGGTCGCCGCCGGCCGGGACGCCCGCCTGGTGCGCGCCGTACTCGAACCGGTCTGCCCGGTCCCGTTCCTCGCTTGGCCCGGTCCCGGCCTGCCCGGTTGGGCCGGTCCGCTCGACCTGGTCGTCGTACTGGGCGGTGCCACCGAGGACCCGGACGCGGTCTCGGCGGCCGGTGAAGCCGTACGCCGGGGTTGCGGGCTGATGGTCGCGGCTCCGGAGGACTCGCCGGTGGCGATCGCGTCCGCGGGACTGCGGCACGCGATCCGGCTGCCGTCGCAGTCCGACGACCAGCTCGCGTCCGCGGTTGCCGTCCTGCAGGCGCTGCACCAGATGGATCTCGGACCGGAGGTCGACCACAAGGCCGTCGCGTCGATGCTGGACGACGTGGCGATCGAGTGTTCGCCCAACCAGGACGTCTCGTCCAACCCGGCCAAGGATCTCGCGCTGGTGCTCGCCGACGCGTTGCCGCTGGTCTGGGGCGGTTCGGTGCTCGCGGCTCGGGCCGCGCGACGGGTGGTCGAGGCGCTCCGGCTGGCGAGTGGCCGGCCGGCGCTCGCCGCCGACGCGGGACACCTGCTGCCGGTACTCAACCAGCCGCCGCGGGACCTGTTCGCGGACCCGTTCGACAAGCCGGAGGAGCTGCGGCCCGCGCTGGTCGTACTGGACGACGGCACGGAGGACGGCGGCGTCGCGGAACACCGGCGCAAGCTGGAGCAGAAGGCGCAGGCGCACGACGTCCGGGTGTACACGGTGACCCAGGCGAACGGTACGGACATCGCCCGGTACGCCGCCCTGACCCAGCACGGCCGGTACGCCGCGGCGTACCTCGGCCTCGGTCTCGGCCGGTACGGTACGGCGGCGGCGGACGACCCCTCGGAGCCGGGCATCCCGTCGGAGGACCCGGCGTGGTAGTCCCGCTGCAGAACACGATCCGCGACTACGCGTGGGGTTCGCCGACCGCGCTGCCGAAGCTGCTCGGCGTCGAGCCGACCGGCAAGCCACAGGCGGAAATGTGGATGGGCGCGCACGAGTCCGCGCCGTCGGTGCTGCCGTCCGGGGACACCTTGTACGACGTGGTGTCGTTCGACCCGGCGGCGGTGCTGGGGGAGGAGACGGCCGAGCGGTTCGACGGCCGGTTCCCGTTCCTGGCGAAGCTGCTCGCGGCGGCGCGGCCGCTGTCGATCCAGGCACATCCCTCGCGGGAGCAGGCGATCGACGGGTACCAGCGGGACGAGGCGGCGGGCATCCCGCGCGACGCCGCGGACCGGAACTACAAGGACGCCTGGCCGAAGCCGGAGATCCTGATCGCGCTCGAACCGTTCGACGCACTGGTCGGTTTCCGGCCGCTCGACCGGACCGTCGCATTGCTGGATGCGCTCAAGGTAGTTGGCTTCGAGGAACTCGCCGACCTGCTGCGGGACGGCAAGCTGCGCGAGGCGTTCACCGATTTCATGAGCCGCGACCGGGACGCGATCCGTCCACTCGTCGCTGCTCTCGGCGCGGCTGTCGCTCGGGGAGCTGAGGGTTTCGAGCTCGAGTGCGAGACGCTCGGCAAGTTGTGCGCGGACTTCCCGGACGACCCCGGGGTGCTCGCGGCGCTGTTGCTGAATCGCGTGCGCCTGCAGCGGTTCGACGCGGTGTACCTGCCGGCCGGCAACGTGCACGCGTACCTGAACGGCCTCGGCTTCGAGGTGATGGCGAACTCGGACAACGTGCTGCGCGGCGGCCTCACACCCAAGCACATCGACGTACCGGAACTCGTCTCGGTGGTGGACTTCGAGCCGCTCGCCGACCCGGTACTGACCGCGACGGCCGACGGGGTGTACGAGACCGGGTGCGAGTACTTCGCCGTCCGCCGGGTCGACCTGGACGGCGACGAGCGGACCGTGGACGGCGTCGGCCCGCGGATCGTCTGCTGCGTCGACGGAACTGTGGATGCCGCAGGCAAAGAATCTGCTGTGACGTTGTCCGCGGGTCAGTCGGCGTTCGCCGCGGGACCCGAAGGACCCTGTATCTTGCGTGGTTCCGGCACGGCGTTCGTCGTGTCCGCACGCTAATCCGGAGGATCTGAACAACCATGGCTGGTGGCGGGAACAAGGCCGTTGTCGCGGCTTTGCTGGCGAACGCAGGGATCGCGGTCACCAAGTTCGCCGCCTGGGCGCTGACCCAGTCGGCCTCGATGCTGGCCGAGGCGATCCACTCGACGGCCGACTGCGGCAACCAGGTGCTGCTGCTGGTCGGCAGCAAGCGGGCCAAGCGGGCGGCCGACGAACTGCACCAGTTCGGATTCGGCCGCGAGCGGTACGTCTACTCGTTCATCGTGTCGATCGTGCTGTTCAGCGTCGGCGGTCTGTTCGCGCTGTACGAGGGGTACCACAAGGTCCACGACCCGCACGGGATCGACAGCTGGAAGTGGGTCCCGGTCGTCGTGCTGCTGCTCGCGATCACGATGGAGAGCTTCTCGTTCCGGACCGCGATCGTCGAGGCGAACAAGATCCGCGGGTCGGTGTCCTGGGTGCGGTTCGTCCGGAACGCCCGTGCACCGGAGTTGCCGGTGATCCTGCTCGAGGACTTCGCGGCGCTCACCGGCCTGGTGCTGGCGCTGCTCGGCGTCGTCCTGACGCTTGCCACCGGCAACGGTGTGTTCGACGGCCTGGGTTCGATGGCGATCGGCGCGCTGCTGGTCTGTGTCGCGATCTTCCTGGCGATCGAGATGAAGTCGCTGCTGCTCGGCGAGTCCGCGACCCGCGAGTCGCAGGCGCGGATCGTCGCCGCGATCGAGAACACCCCGGGCGTCCAGCGGCTGATCCACATCAAGACGCTGCACCTCGGCCCGGAGGAGGTGCTGGTCGCCGCCAAGCTTGGCGTCGAGCCGACCACCGACGCGGCCGTGGTCGCGGAGACCATCGACGCCGCCGAACGCGCGATCCGCGCCGCCGAGCCGATATCGGTGCACATCTACCTCGAACCCGACGTCTACGTCGAGAACCACGTCACCGACCCCCGCCCCACCGTCCCCGAGGCCCCGTCCCACTAACGAGGTCTGGGTGGGAGGACGCCGGAGCGGCCGAGCCAGCGGAGGGCGCGGTTGCGGTCGATCTCGGCTTGGGTGGGCGGTGCGGTGAGGCGGCCGGTGCGGTAGCCGAGGTTGCGGATGTCCGCGGCGACGGACGGTTCGGCCAGCGCCCGCAGCGCGAACGCGAGCGCCGCCGGCGTCACGTCGTACCGGCGTTCGAGATCCAGTGCGAGTTGTACGGCGGCCAGGTCGCGGTCGTCGTACTGACGCTGCGCGGTGTGCTCGGACCGCGAGCGCGGCAGCAGCCCGAGCGCCTCCCGGTAGCGCAGCATGCGCGGAGTGGTACCCAGTTGGCGAGCGGCCTCGGTGATGCGCATAGCATCAATCCTGACATTCCGGTGTCAATTTCGCGCCTGGAGCGATCAAACCGCGTCGCTCGGCCCTCTAGGCTCAGGCAGGTAGTGATCACAGTCTTCAGCAGGGGAGCGGCATGACCTTCGACTACAAGGTGGCGGACCTCGGCCTGGCCGAGTTCGGGCGCAAGGAGATCCGGCTGGCCGAGCACGAGATGCCCGGCCTGATGGCGATGCGCAAGCAGTACGGCGACAGCAAGCCGCTGGCCGGTGCGCGGATCATGGGCTCGCTGCACATGACCATCCAGACCGCGGTGCTGATCGAGACCCTGGTGGCACTCGGGGCCGAGGTGCGCTGGGTGTCCTGCAACATCTTCTCCACCCAGGACCACGCGGCCGCCGCGATCGTCGTCGGCAACGGCACGGCCGATGCCCCCGCGGGTGTCCCGGTCTTCGCCTGGAAGGGCGAGACGCTGGAGGAGTACTGGTGGTGCACCGAGCAGGCGCTCACCTGGCCGGGCGGTGACGGCCCGAACATGATCCTCGACGACGGCGGCGACGCCACGATGCTCGTCCACAAGGGCACCGAGTTCGAGAAGGCGGGCGCCGTACCGGACCCGTCGACCGCTGACTCCGAGGAGTACGGCGTCGTCCTGAAGCTGCTCACCCGCACGCTCGCCGAGTCGCCGTCGAAGTGGACCACGATCGGCCAGGGCATCAAGGGTGTCACCGAGGAGACCACCACCGGCGTGCACCGGCTGTACGAGATGCACAAGGCCGGCGCGCTGCTGTTCCCGGCGATCAACGTCAACGACTCCGTCACCAAGTCGAAGTTCGACAACAAGTACGGCTGCCGGCACTCGCTGATCGACGGCATCAACCGCGCCACCGACGTCCTGATCGGCGGCAAGGTGGCGGTCGTCTGCGGGTACGGCGACGTCGGCAAGGGCTGTGCCGAGTCGCTCCGCGGCCAGGGCGCCCGGGTGATCGTCACCGAGATCGACCCGATCTGCGCGCTGCAGGCCGCGATGGACGGGTACCAGGTCTCGACCGTCGACGACGTGGTCGGGATCGCCGACATCTTCGTCACCACGACCGGCAACAAGGACGTCATCACCGCCGACCACATGGCCGCGATGAAGCACCAGGCGATCGTCGGCAACATCGGCCACTTCGACAACGAGATCGACATGGCCGGCCTGTACAAGGTGCCGGGGATCGAGCGGGTCAACATCAAGCCGCAGGTCGACGAGTTCCGGTTCCCGGACGGTCACACGATCATCGTGCTGTCCGAGGGGCGGCTGCTGAACCTGGGCAACGCGACCGGGCACCCGTCGTTCGTGATGTCGAACTCGTTCACCAACCAGGTGCTGGCGCAGATCGAGCTGTTCGTGAAGACCGCCGACTACCCGACCGAGGTGTACGTGCTGCCGAAGCACCTCGACGAGATGGTCGCCCGGCTGCACCTCGACGCGCTCGGCGTGAAGCTCACCGAGCTGACCAAGGAGCAGGCCGCGTACCTCGGCGTACCGGTCGAGGGCCCGTACAAGGCTGAGGCTTACCGCTACTGAGGTTCCTGGAAACACCCCGCAGACTCGTCGTCTGCGGGGTGTTTCTGGTTTCAGGTCCAGCCGTTGCTTCCCGGGGCCGCCCAGCCCTGCGCGTTCACCGTGGCGGGGCGCGGGCCGGTGGGCGGTGGGGGTGGGACGAACGGGGGCGGTACGGGCAGCGGTGCCGGCGCGCCGTACGGGTTCGGCGGGGCGAACGGGCCTGGTGGCACGGCGTACGGGTTCGGCTGGCTGAACGGGCCGGTGGGGACCGGGCGTTGGGTCGCCAGGCGGTGTAGTTCGCGGCGGCGGCGTTCGGCGAGAACGGCCGAGAGGAACGCGGGCGCGATGATCGGGTGCGGCGGTGCGGGTGCGGTGACGGCGGCGACCCGGGCGGCCAGGGCCTCGCCGAGGGCGATCTGCGGGCCGGGGAGGAGCTCGGTGTAGCGGGCCAGGTAGTCGCGGGCCGCGTTGGCGAGTTCGTCGGACAGCCGGGACAGCTCCAGCGACTGCGCCCACTGGACCAGCGGGCCTGGTACGAACAGCGGCGGCGACGCCATCGACTGCTGCCGTTCGCGGATCACGACCGTACCGGCGACCATGTCCCCGATCCGCTTGCCCTGCTTGTTCATCAGGCTCGCGACGATCCCGGGGCTGGCCGCGAACCACGGCGCGAAGTCCACGAAGAACCACATCAGCGTCCGTACCAGCGCGTGCCGGAAGCGGATCGAGCTGCCGTCGTCCCGGACCACCTTCAGCCCGAGCACCATCTTGCCGATCGTCCGGCCACGCGTCAGCGTCTCCATCACGACCCGGTAGCCGACCGCCACGAGCAGTACGACGATGAAGATCAGCGCGACCGCCAGCGCCTCGCTGGACTGGCTCCCGAGCAGGAAACCGGTCAGCAGACCGATCAGCACCATCAGTACGACGACCTGCAGGATCATGTCGATCGCGCAGGCCAGGGCCCGTGTCGGCATCCGGGCGATCCGCACCTGGAGGACGACCGCTTCACCGGTGACCAGCTGAGACACGACGTCGCCCCCCTCCTGCGTAGACACTGCGTAGATACGTGTAGATACTCAGTCCGGCTAGTCTGCCATCAGTCGGGTGGAGGAGGTGGCGGTGGACGTAGAAGCGTTTGTGTCGGTGCACCAGCCGCAGTGGGACCGCCTGGCGCGCCTGACCCGCCGTCAGCGCCGGCTGAGTGGTGCAGAGGCCGAAGAGCTCGTCGTGCTGTACCAGCGCGTCGGCACGCACCTGGCGGCGTTGCGAGCAGCTGGAGCCGACCCTGTGTCCATCGGCCGGCTGTCCGGGCTGATCGCTGACGCACGTGGTGCCGTGACCGGTGCGCAGGCGCCTGTCTGGCGCGACATCTCGAAGTACTTCCTGGTCAGCTTCCCCGCGGCGCTGTACGCGTCTCGGCGCTGGTGGATCACCATCGGGGTGCTGTTCTACCTGGTGGCCGCTTGGACCGCCTGGCGGGTGCTGGCGCATCCGGAGGTGATCGGCTCGATCGCTACGCCGGACGAGGTCAAACAGCTGGTCAACCACGACTTCCAGTCGTACTACTCCGACAACCCGGCGCAGGATTTCGCTCTTCGGGTGTGGATCAACAACGCCACGATCAGTGCGGCCGTACTGGCGCTCGGCATCCTTCTGGTCCCGTCGGTCTTCGTACTGTGGGACAACGCGATGAACCTCGGCCTGAGCGCCGGCCTGATGATCGCCAACGACAAGGGCGGTCTGTTCTTCAGCCTGATCACCCCACACGGTCTGCTCGAGCTCACAGCCGTCTTCATCGCCACAGCAGCCGGACTGCGTCTCGGTTGGTCCTGGGTCGTTCCAGGACCACGCACGCGCATGCAGGCCTTGGCGCAGACCGGACGGGCCACCATAGGCATGGCGATCGGGTTGGCCGCGGTTCTCCTGGTCACCGGCCTGATCGAAGCCTTCGTCACCCCGTTCCTGCCGGCGCCGGTCCGCGTCACGATCGGCATCGTGGTCGAGCTGGCGTTCTTCACGTACGTCTGGACTCTCGGTCGTCGGGCCTACCGCCACGGTGACTACGGCGACATCGACGAAGCGGACGCGACAGCACCGGTTTCCGCCTGACCTGTTTCAGGTCTGGGCACCGGGACGGGTATGAGTACCGCCCAGGAAGTACGGCACAGTCGTGCGTACGAGATGGCGATCACGCTCGGTCTGGTCGCGTACGGCCTCGTGTATCTGCTGGTGGCGTGGATCGCACTGCAACTCGCGTTCGGCAAGCCCGCGCCGGAGGCATCCCAGCAAGGTGCACTGCAGGAGTTGGCGCAGACGCCACTCGGCGGTGTGCTGTTGTGGATCGTCGCGGCCGGTCTGTTCGTGTTGGTCGTGTGGAGGGTGCTGGAAGTGGGCTGGGGCCACCTCGGCCTGCAGAAGCGGCTGTCCTCGACCGGCCGCGGGATCGTCTACATCGTGCTCGGTGTGAGCGCGGTCAAGGTCGCGGTCGGTGCCGGCGGCTCGAGCACCGGCACACAACGTACGCTGTCCGCCCGGCTGATGGCCCATCCCGCGGGCCGGGTGCTGATCGTGGGAGTCGGCGTCGTGATCATCGGGATCGCCTGCTACCAGCTGTACAAGGCGATCACGAAGAAGTTCACCGACGACCTGGCCGGCGGGGTCTCGGACGTCACGATCCTGCTCGGCCGGATCGGCTACGCCGCAAAAGGCCTCGCGTTCTTGGTCGTCGGCGGACTGTTCGGCTGGGCCGCGATCAGCTACGAGCCGCAGAAAGCCGGCGGTCTCGACACGGCGCTGCACACGATCAAGGACCAGCCGTTCGGCGCCGCCCTGCTGACCGTACTAGCAGCCGGCATCGCGTGCTTCGGCCTGTACTGCTTCATCTGGTCCCGCAACGCCCGCCACTGAGGTCACGCCGGCAGGTCCCTCCGGCGTAGAGCTGCCAGTCCGGCCAGGCTGAGGGCGGCGGCGATCGCCAGCAGTGTGATCAGCGAGCCGGCGTCGACGGAGCCGCCCGGCAGTGACGGGAGATGGGTGAACGGGGAGATGTCGCGGATCCAGCTGGCCGTCGCGACGCCCGCACTCACCAGGCCGATCACGATGCAGATCGCCGGTCCGGCCCAGGACACCATCGACGCGCGTGGGAAGAAGCCGAAGACGGCGATCGCCACCGCGGCCAGTACCCACACCGCAGGCAACTGCGCGAGTGCGGCAGCCACCATGCGCGGCAGTTGACCGCCGACGTCGCCGATCGCGGCGCCGTACGCCAGCCCTTGCATGACGCCCGCCGCGAGCAGTGCGACGGCAGGGCCGAGCAGGCTGAACACGAGATGGCTCGCGGCCCACTGCCAACGGCTGGTTGCGGTCGCCAGCACCGGTTCGGCGCGGCCGCTGCTCTCCTCGACCCGCATCCGGAGCGTGGCCTGGACCGCGTACGCCGACGCGATCAGACCGACGAGCATCATCACGCCGGACAGGAACGAGTCGATCAGCCCGGCCGCGCCGCCCATCCGCTGGAACAGTTGCTGCATCGTCGGGTCGTCGCGCATCAGGTCGCCGACGCCCTTCGCGACACCGCCGAACAGCAAGCCCAGCAAGGCGAATCCGGCCGTCCACGCAACCAGTAGCCCGCGATGCAACCGCCACGCCAGCCCGAACGCCGACCCGATCGCCCCATCCGCCGGCCCGAGCCGATCCGGCAGCAACCCCGCCCCCACATCCCGCCTTACCCCAAGCCCGACCGCCGCACCGACGAGCACGACTGTCACCGCCAGGATCACCGACGCCAACCACCAACGGTTCTGGGCATACGGATGAATCCGCTGTGCCCATCCGATCGGTGAAAGGTACGACAACCACGCGAGCGGCCCGTTGGTATGCGCACTGGTATCCCCGGCCGCCCGCAATACATAAGCCGCCCCGAGCACCCCGATCGCAATCCCACGAGCCGTCCCCGCACTCGCCGTCAACTGCGCCGCGACCGCACCAACGCCAGCGAACAACCAACCAGTCCCGGCATATTCGATGCCAATGGCAACCGACCCGTCGAGCGGCAGGTTCTGGCTGTGCATGCCCAGGGCAAGCAAAATGCCGAGCAGTGCGTTGGCGCCAAGCGTGGTGATGAGCGCCGCCGCGAGCTGCGCATGCCGCCCCACAACAGTTGCCCCAAGCAACTCCCGGCGTCCGGACTCCTCCTCGACCCGGGTGTGCCGGATCACCGTGAGCAGGCTGATCAGCCCGACCATCACCGGTACGAACCCGAGCCGCCAGGTCACGAACTCGCCGAGGCTCGGCCCGGACAGCTCGCCGTACAAGGTGATGAAGCCCGCGTTGCTCGCGTACCTGATCCGGGAGTCCGGCGTCGGGAACAGATCGCCGTACTCCTTGACGTAGCTGACCGAGATCGCCGTCAGCAGTACGATCCACAGCGGCAGTACGACGCGATCGCGGCGCAGGATCAGCCGGATCAGGCCGCCCGTACCGGCGAGGGTCTTCATTTCCCTCATCGCGCTGCCTCGGGTTCGTACAGCCGCAGGAACAGTTCCTCGAGGGACGGCGGCTGGCTGACCAGGCTCCGTACGCCGATCTCGGTGAGCCGGCGTAGTACCGGGTTGATCTCGTCCGTGTCGACGTCGAACCGGACTCTGCCGTCGCCGACCTGCAGATCGTGGACGCCGGCCAGTTGCGCGAGCCCGTCCAGCGGACCGACCAGCTCGGCCTGGATCGACGTCCGGGTGAGGTGCCGCAGTTCGTCGAGCGTGCCGGTCTCGACGGCGCGACCCGCGCGGATGATCGTGACCCGGTCGCACAACGCCTCGACCTCGGACAGGATGTGGCTGGACAGCAGCACGGTCCGCCCGTCGCGGTCGGTGAGCTCCTGCACGACCTCGCGGAACACCTCCTCCATCAAGGGATCCAGGCCGGACGTCGGCTCGTCGAGCAGCAGCAGTTCGACGTCCGACGCGAACGCGGCGACCAGCGCGACCTTCTGCCGGTTGCCCTTCGAGTACGCACGTGCCTTCTTCCGCGGGTCGAGATCGAACCGCTCCAGCAGTTCCGCCTTGCGTTTCCTGTCCACGCCGCCGCGCATCCGCCCGAGCAGGTCGATCGCCTCGCCGCCGGACAGGTTCGGCCACAGCGTCACATCACCGGGTACGTACGCGAGCCGCCGGTGCAGCGCGGTCGCGTCCGACCACGGGTCGCCGTCGAGGACGGTCGCCGTACCGCCGTCCGCGCGGGTCATTCCGAGCAGGATGCGAATGGTGGTCGTCTTCCCCGCGCCGTTCGGGCCGAGGAACCCGTGCACCTCACCGGTTCGCACCGCGAGATCGAGACCGTCCAGGGCGTGGGTGCGCCCGAACCGCTTGACCAGACCTTCCGTGCTGATCGCAGCCGGCATGATCACTTCTCCTGTTTCCGGATGGCTTCCACTTGTTCAGCAGTGATGATCGGGATGCTGAACACGTCCAGCAGCCCCTGGCCGATCCGTGCGTACCCGGACGGCGTGGTGATGTCTTCCCCGAGCGCCTCCGACACCTGGTCCCGCAACAGGAAGACGCTCAACTTGATCGCCGCCAGCGCCGCCGAGTACGCCCGGCGGTCCTGCGGCTCGATCCCGTACCCCTTGGACCAGTCCTCGATCGCGCTGACCGCCTCCAGGAACAGGGCCGTCGCCTTCTCCGAACCGTCCTGCATCGAGCGGACCAGGTACAGCTGCAGCGGAAACACCCGCGGATGCAACGCCACCGGATCCAGCGCCGCAACCCCCGCGCTGGTCGCCAGCTCCGCGCTCACCTCGAGCATCCGCTCCCGCGCGTAGTCGTCACACGCCTCCCGCAACGACTCCTTCGACCCGAAGTGATGCCGCACCAACCCCGACGAAACCCCCGCCTCAGCCGCAATGTCCCGAATCGAGGCCCCCTCGATCCCCCGCTCCCCGAACAACCGCAACGCCGCATCCCGAATCCGAGCCCGCGCCGTCAAATCCCCAACCCGCCGATCCATCACCCTTCCTCCCTACACACAAAAGCAAACTACTACACAACCGTGTAGTCAAGTACTGATGTGTGTAGGAGTTGGCGCGGGTGAGGTGATGGTGAGTGGGCGGGGGATGAGGGTAGGTGTCAGGTGGTGAGTAAGGACGGCCCGCGCGTGCTGCGCAGGTGCTAGTTCGTCGCTCCGCTCCTCAGACGCACCTACTCCGCACGCTCCCACCCGCCCCCGGGCTAGCGCCCGGAATATCAACTTCCGGCTCCCGCCGGAGGTTTCCGGCTAGCGCCGGGCTGCTTCCGGCTGCCGCCGGGAAGTTGTCGGCTGCCGCCGACGGGTTGCTCGCTGGCGCTCGCGTGCGACTGCCAGGTGCTCACTCAACGCCGGACTTATCGGCGTGACGGACGACTGGACGCGCAGGGAACTGCTCCAACGCAGGGCCCGTATGCCCGTGACTTCCCCAACCCCGGCGCCTCTCGCCAGTGCAGACGGCAATTGAGCTAGGCGCCGGGTTCACCGTCAGCGATAGACGCCTAGCTCCGCCTGTGCTGAATGAGCCATTCGACTACCTGCTCATGCTCGATCGCCCTATTTGCGATTGCCAGAACAAAGACATGAGCATCGACAACACTCGTTCGAAGGAACTCGCCGTTCAGAGCGAGAAACGTCTCCATCGCGGTCCAGGCCGTGCGCTTGTTCCCGTCGATGAATCCCTGCGTCGTCGCCAGTGCCCACAACAGGGCGGCTGCCTTCTCCCACACAGTCGAATAGAACTCGGCCCCGCCATAGCTGTGAGCACATCGCATCGTCGCGGCGTCAACAGTGCCGCGTTCGCGAACGACGCCGCCGAACCGCGCATTGATCCGCACCACCTGGTCGGTGGTGAGATAGACGACCTCCCTCACTGGGCGAGGCGGTCCATGAGTTCGGCGCGTTGCTGAGCGATCGCATCTGCTATGCGTAAGACATCATCGTCCGAGGCGCGAAGCTGATCGTCGACTCTCGTCGGCTCGCTCGCCTGATCGGCTGCCCGCTGGATCCTGGTCCGGCGGACTGCCCCCTTGCGAAGCTTCCCCGCAACGCCGGCTTTGCCGACCCGGCGGCCTGACTTGGGCGCGCCGCTCTCGGCCTTCGCTGCCGCCTCGTCAGCGACTCGCGTGGCCGAATGCGCCCTCCGCCGGAGCTTGCTCATAAGTCCATGATAGTCGCCGTGGCGCAATCCGCTCGCTTGGCGGTCTCTGACGGTAACCGTGGTCCGGCGGTCGGATGAGCTTCCGACTCTTTGATGACAGACCGGGGGATGGCACTTATTGCCGGGTTGAACCTTCGGCAGATCAGGCGCATGTCTCCGGCGGTTTCGTGTTCGCCAGAACCGGGTTGGTGGTGCCGGCTGACGTGACGGTCTGGGTCACACCACCTGGCGAGCGGTCCGCTTCGCATGCGGTCGCCGTCGCTCCGCCGGCGTGATGCAGCGCGGCACCCGGGACAGCAGTTCGCCAGCGGTAGCGAGCATGCTCCCGGCGGGAGCCGGAATCTCCCCGGCGGGAGCCGGGACCCTCCCGGCGGGAGCCGGAAGTGGATGGTCCGGGCGGCAGCCCGGGGGTGGGTGGGGTGTGCGGAGTAGGTGCGTCTGAGGAGCGAAGCGACGAACTAGCGCCTGCGCAGCACGCGCGGGTCGACTCACCACCTGCACCCCTCACCACCTGCACCCCTCACCCACCCGTACGTCCCACCCCCGTACGTCCCAAGCTCCGTACCTCCCACGCCCCGTACGTCGCGCCCGCCCGTACGTCCCACTCACCCGTACGTCGCACCCGGCCCGTACGTCCCCCACCCACCCGTACGTCCCATCCGCCCGTACGGGTCGGCCCCTTCCCGGGGATTGAGTGGTGTGGGCCGGTAAGAAGGTTACTTACGTGTGACAAGTGGTGGTATGTCGTTGACGCGGGTGTGGTGGGTGGTGTGGTTTCTTCCCCAAACACCAACACCGGCTGGGGAAGGTGGGCGCGGCCCGATGAGGAAGTTGATGGCGGTGCTGGCGGCGTTGTGTCTGCTGGCGGTAGTACCGGGGACGGCGGTGGCGGCCGGACCGGGGCAGAAGAAGGTCATCAAGATCGGGGTGACACAGGCGGTCGACTCGATGAATCCGTTCCTGGCGGTGCGGTTGGTGACCGGGTCGATCCAGCGGATGATCTACGGGTTCCTGACCGTACCGGACTCGAAGACGCTGCAGCCGAGTCCGGATCTGGCGGAGTCGTGGACGACGTCGCCGGACGGGCTGACCTGGACGTTCAAGATCCGGCAGGCGAAGTGGTCGGACGGCCAGCCGATCACGGCCGACGACGCGGCGTGGACGTTCAACAAGATGATGACCGACGACGGCGCGAAGACCGGGAACGGGCCGGCGGTGGAGAACTTCCAGAGCGTCAGCGCGAACGGCCAGGAGTTGACGATCAAGCTCAAGACCCCGCAGGCGTCGATGCTCGACAACCCGGTGCCGATCATGCCGAAGCACGTGTGGGAGAAGATCAAGGACATCTCGAAGTACGACGGCGAGACGTACCCGACCGTCGGCAGCGGGCCGTACGTCGCGGTCGAGCACAAGAAGGACCAGTTCGTCCGGCTGGAGGCGAACCCGGACTACTGGCGCGGCCGGCCGAAGATCGACGAACTGCAGATCATCTTCTACGACAACCCCGCGGCCTCGATCGTCGGTCTGAAGAAGGGCGACATCGACCTGATCGGCCGCCTGAACCCGCCGGACTTCGAGTCGCTGAAGGGCGACGACAACATCGTCCAGTGGAACACCCAGGGCCGGCGGGCCACGTACCTGCAGATCAACCACGGCGCGACCACCAGCGACAACAAGCCGATCGGCGACGGGCATCCGGCGCTGAAGGACCCGCGGGTACGGACCGCGCTGCACTACGCGATCGACAAGCAGAAGCTGGTCGACGAGGTGCAGGGCGGGCTGGCGAAACCGGCTGACGGGTCGATCATTCCGCCGCTGTACAAGGGCTTCTTCTGGCAGGCGAGCGGCGCCGAGAAGGTCACGTTCGACCTCGCGAAGGCCAACAAGATCCTCGACGACGCCGGCTACAAGAAGGGTCCGGACGGCGTACGCACGATGCCCGACGGGTCGCGGAAACTGCAGTTCCGGTTCAGCATCCATACCGACACGCCGATCGAGGACAAGCTCGCCGAGTACCTGACCGGCTGGTTCAAGCAGATCGGCATCACGCTGACCACGAAGCGCCTGGACTCCAGCAAGTTCACCGAGGAGACCGGTACGACGGCGCTCTTCGACATCGCGATCAGCGGGTGGTCGGTGAACCCGGACCCGGAGGAGGTGCTCGGTACGCACCTGTGCAGCCGGCGTCCGACCGCGACCGGGCAGGGCGGCGGTACGGAGTCGTTCTACTGCGACCCGACGTACGAGAGCCTGTACCTGCAGCAGCAGAAGGAACTCGACCGCACGAAACGCGCCGACATCATCAAGAAGATGGAGGAACGCCTGTACGTCGACGCGCCGGTGATCGCGCTGTACTACCCGAACGACCTCGAGGGGTACCGCAAGGACCGGATCGCCAACATCACGCCGATCCCGGAGGACAAGGGGCTGCTGTACGGCGGTTCGGGGTACTGGCCGTTCTACACGCTCGAGGCGGTGTCGACGGACGCCAAGGCCGACGGTGGATCGAACGGCGGGCTGATCGCGGGGGTCGCGGCCGGCGTCGTCGTGCTGGCGATCGGCGGGTTGTTCCTCGCGCGGCGCCGTCGCGGCGCGGCCGACGAGCGCGAATGACGGCTGAATGACGAGCGTCGTAGAGGAGCTGGAGCAGTCCCCGGTCCGGCATGGTCTGCTGCGGTACGCGGCGACCAAGGCCGGCGGGGCGCTGCTCAGCATCGTGATGGTGATCGTCGCGACGTTCTTCCTGTTCCGGCTGCTGCCGGGTGATCCGGTCCGCGCGCTCGCGCAGGGCAGGAACATGACACCCGAGCAGCTGGACCTGGAACGCGCGCGGCTCGGCCTGGACAAGCCGATTCCGGAACAGTTCCTGCACTTCGTCTCGCAGACGCTGCGACTGGACCTCGGCGTTTCGTACGAGTACAAGCGCCCGGTCCTGGACCTGATCGGTGAGCGGATCGGGTCGACGCTGCTGCTGACGGGTACGGCGCTGGTGATGGCGGTCGGCCTCGGTCTCTGGCAGGGCGCCCGGGCCGGCTGGAAACCGGGAAGCCGTTTCGACAAGATCTCGACAGCGATCTCCCTGGTGTTGTGGTCGGTGCCGACGTTCTGGCTCGGGCTGTTGCTGCTGATGGTGTTCGCGGCCGGGATCGGCCCGATCCCGGGCATCTTCCCGACCCGCGGCAGTTCGAGCGTCGACAAGCCGGACGGGTTCGCGGGTGTGCTCGACGTCGGCCAGCACATGGTGCTGCCGTGCCTCACGCTGGTCGCGGTCGTCTATGCGCAGTACTTGCTGGTGATGCGGTCCTCGGTGATCGAAGAGGTCGGCCAGGACTACATCACGACCGCGCGGGCGAAGGGTTTGCGCGACGACGAGATCCGCCGCCGGCACGCCGTACCGAATGCACTGCTGCCGACCGTGACGCTGGTGTTCATGCGGATCGGGTTCGTCGTGGGGGGTGCGGTGACGGTCGAGGCGATCTTCAGCTGGCCAGGGCTCGGGCAGCTGTTCTACCAGGCGATCCGGGTGCCGGACTTCACCTTGATGCAGGGGACCTTCCTGCTGATCACGGTGTCCGTCATCGTGATGAACACGCTTGCCGACGTGGTCTACCACGTCCTCGATCCCCGGGTGAGGTCGGCATGAGCAGTACGTTCTGGAACGATTTCCGCAAACACCGCGGCGGCGTTGCTGGACTGGTGATCCTCGCGGTCGCCGTCGTCCTGGCGCTGGTTGCGCCGCTCTTCATCGACGCCGGCGTGACGAACGTGGTCAGCGGGACCGGCGCCAAGCTGGCACCGCCGAGCCTCGACCACCCGCTCGGCACCGACGAGTCGGGGCGGTCGGTGTTGCTGATGATCTGGTGGGGTTCGCGGACGTCGCTGCTGATCGGATTCCTCGCGGCCCTGCTGAGCATGGTGATCGGGACCGTACTGGGGATCGCGGCCGGGCATTTCCGCGGCTGGATCGGTGCGATCATCCTGCGCGTCACCGACTGGTTCCTGGTGCTCCCGTCGCTGGTTACGGCGCTCGTACTGGCGGCGATCCTGGGCGGCTCGACCGCGACGATCATCGTGGCGATCGGCGTCACGTCCTGGCCGTCGACGGCCCGGCTGATCCGGGCGCAGACGCTGGCCGTCGAGGCGCGGCCGTACATCGAACGATCGCTCGCGCTCGGCGGCGGGCACTGGCACATCGCCACCCGGCACGTGCTGCCGAACGTCGCTCCGTTGCTGTTGGCAAGTACGACGCTGGAGGTCGCGAGCGCGATCGTCACCGAGTCGACGCTGGCGTTCCTCGGCGTCAGCGCGAACAAGACGTCGTGGGGCACGATGCTCCGCGGCTCGTACGACTGGGGTGCGGCAACCGCCGGCGCCTGGTGGTACATCCTCGTACCGGGCCTGTGCATCGTCACGGTCGTGATGGCTTTCACCTTGTGCGGAAGGGCTCTGGAGACCGTACTCAACCCACGCCTGCGCGCTCGGGAGATCTGATGCTCGAACTCGAAGACCTCTCGGTCACCTACCGGATCAGCTCGGGACGCGCCGGCTCATTCGCCGAGGTTCCAGCGGTGCGTGGAGTTTCGCTGGAACTGGCAGCCGGGGAAGCACTGGGGCTGGCAGGCGAGTCCGGCTCCGGAAAGTCCTCGATAGCGCTCGCCCTCCTCCGCCTCCTCCCGCGATCAGCCGTGGTCGGCGGCAGAGTCCTGCTCGACGGCGAGGACGTACTGACGATGAAGTGGGGCCGCCTCCGCGCCGTCCGCTGGTCGTCGGCGTCCATCGTCTTCCAGGGCGCACAGCACGGCCTCAACCCGGTACGGCGAATCGGCGACCAGATCGCGGAACCTCTCGTCGTACACAAGCTGGCCTCCGGCCCGGCCGCCGAGGCCCGCGTCAAGGAACTGCTGGAACAGGTCGGTCTGCCCGCCTGGCGAGCGCGCAGCTACCCGCACGAGCTGAGTGGTGGCCAACGGCAACGAGTCATGATCGCGATGGCGCTCGCGTGTGCGCCGCAGCTGATCATCGCGGACGAGCCGACGACCGCGCTCGACCTGATGGTGCAGGCGCAGGTGCTGACGTTGATCCGGCAGTTGATCGCGGACCACGGGATCTCGCTGCTGATGATCTCGCACGACCTGTCCGTACTTGCCGACGTCTGTGACCGGCTCGCGGTGATGTACGCCGGCCGGCTGGTGGAGGTGGGACCGGCGGACGGGGAGTTCAAGCACCCGTACAGCCAGGCGCTGGCGGCGGCGTTCCCGACCGTCGGCGATCCGGTGTCCCGACTCGCGCCGCGCGGGCTGGCCGGCGATCCGCCGGATCCGCAGCAGTTGCCGGGCGGATGTACGTTCCATCCGCGCTGCCCGGTCGCGCTCGAGACCTGTGCGAGTACCGACGTACAACTGCTGGTGTCGGGTGACCGGGCCGCTGCCTGTGTCCTGGTGGGGGAGTGACTTTTGCTAGAGGCAACTGATCTGCGGGTCGAGTTCTCCGGCCGTGGCGGGCGCCGGGCGCGGGCCGTCGACGGTGTGAACCTGTCCGTCGGGGCCGGTGAGATCGTCGCGCTGGTGGGCGAGTCGGGCTGCGGGAAGACCACGCTCGCCCGGACGCTGCTCGGCCTCGAACGGCCGAGTGCTGGGCGGATCACGTACGACGGTACGCCGCTGAACTACTCGACCCGCGCGCTCCGCGCCTTCCGCCGCCAGGTCCAGCTCGTCCTCCAGGACCCGATGGGCTCCCTCAATCCCCGCCACACCGTCTACGAAGCAGTGGCCGAGGGTCCCCGCATCCACGGCCTGCCTGACCAGGAGGCGCTGGTTGCCTCCGCGTTGGCGCGGGCGGGGCTGCGGCCGCCGGAGCGGTTCTTTCAGCGGTATCCGCATGAGCTGTCCGGCGGGCAGCGTCAGCGTGTCGTGATTGCAGGGGCTTTGGCGTTGGAGCCGAAGGTGCTGGTCGCGGACGAGCCGGTGGCGTCGCTGGATGCGTCGGTGCGGGGTGAGATTCTGGCCTTGCTGCTGAGGTTGCGCGACGACCTCGGCCTGTCCGCGCTCGTCGTCACCCACGATCTCGGCCTGGCCTGGAACATCGCCGACCGGGTCGCCGTCATGTACCTCGGCCGGATCGTCGAGACCGGCCCGACCGAAGACGTCCTCACCCACCCCCAGCACCCGTACACGAAGGCCCTGCTCTCCGTCCTTCCCGAATCTCCGGCCCGGATCGTCCTCACCGGCGAACCACCTGACCCGACCCGCATCCCGTCCGGCTGCCGCTTCCATCCACGCTGCCAACTGGTGGCCGCCGGCAACGGAACCGACGCCTGCAAGAGCACCCGGCTCGACGTCCTGCCGGCCGCCGAAGGCCACCAGGTCGCCTGTCACTTGGTTCCAGCCGTTGACAATAGTTAACAAGAAGTAGAACTATTGCGTCATGGCGCAAGATCAGGTGGACCGGTTCTTCGAGGTGCTGGCTGATCCGACCCGGCGGCAGGTTGTCCAGCTGCTGGGCGACGGGCCGCAGCGCGCCGGGCAACTGGCGGCCGCGACCGGGTCGTCCTCGCCCGCGATGAGCCGGCACCTGCGGATCCTGCTGGAGGCCGGCCTGGTCGCCGACGAGCGGGTGCCGGACGACGCGCGGGTTCGCGTGTTCCGGCTGAACCCCGAGCCCGTGGTCGCCGTGCAGGCCTGGCTCGACCAGGTCCAGGCGCACTGGCGCGATCAGTTGGGTGCCTTCAAACGACATGTCGAGCAGAAGGGGAAGTCCGATGCCTGAACCGTCCGCGACCGCGTCCGTGGAGGTCCCCGTCGATCCCGCCACCGCGTTCCAGGTCTTCACCGCGGAGATCGACCTGTGGTGGGTCCGCGGCCCGATCAACTTCTGGGACTCGTCCCGGGCGATCGAGATCCGGGTCGAGCCGGGTGTCGGCGGCCGGATCCTCGAGGTGTACGCCGACGACGCGCTGGAGCGCGGCGTGATCACCGCGTGGGAGCCGGGCGTGCGGTTCGAGTACCGGAGTTCGACGGACGACACCGAGACCACGGTGACCTTCGACCCGATCGCTGACGGCACCCGCGTGACCGTGGTCGAGGCACTGATCCCTGGCGGCACCGAGGCCGTCTACTCCTGGCAGAACGTGCTGCACTGGTTCCCGGCCTGGGTTGCCCGCCGCGACACGGCGCCGCACCAGGTACGCGAGGTCGGTCGGCTCGCGGTCGCGTTGTCGTACGAGGATCCGGCCGCCGCGGCGCGCTGGCTGCACACGGTGTTCGGGCTCGAGACCTGGGACCGCGTGCCGGAGGAGGGCCGCCAGCCGTCCTGGATCGAGCTGCACGCGGGCGCGTCCTCGATCGTCCTGCTCCGCCGGAGCGAGCCGGGCGCACCGGCAGCGGATCACGCGACCTGGGTGTACGTCGACGACCTCGACGCGCACTTCGCGCAGGCCAGTGAGGGTGGCGCCAAGATCCTGAGCGAGATCCACCAGCACGGGTACAAGTGCTACGAGGCCGAGGACCTGGAAGGGCACCGCTGGACGTTCCTGCAAGCACGGCCGACGATGCCGTGATCGAACAGCCACTCACGGGCGGCCGGATGACGCCCGGTGTCGTGCGGGTCGGCGACACCGTACGTCGGCCCGCATCGTCCTTCACGGCGGTCCTCCTGGAACTCCTTGCAGACAAGGACTTCACACCGAACTACCTAGGTCGGGACGAGAAGGGCCGCGACATCCTGACCTACCTGGAAGGCGACGTGCCGTCGCGATATCAACGTTGGGAAGACCAACAGATAGCCGCGGCGGCCGTGATCCTGCGCGCGTTCCACGACGCCACCCGCAACACACACCTCGCCGGCGACCACAAGGTCGTCTGCCACCACGACCCAGCCCCCACCAACTTCGTCTTCAACGACGGCGTCCCCACCGCGATCTTCGACTTCGACCTGGCCGCTCCCGGCGACCCCCTGGAAGACCTGGGCTACGCCGCCTGGACCTGGTGCATAGCCTCCAAACACGCGGACCCCCTGAGGCAAGCCCACCAAGTAGCCGTCCTGGCGAACGCCTACGGCCTGGAGGACACCACCCCGCTGACCGACGCCATCCTGCAAAGCCAGCTGAACAACGCACAGTTCTGGGCCGACAGACCGTGCGAAGCAGCACCGGAACGAATCGCCTGGTCCCACCGAGAACATGCCTTCGTCACGACCAACCGCCACACCTTCGAAGCAGCCCTCAGAGCCGCCCGGCCTTCTTGAGCGCGAGGTACGTGTCGGCCAGAGCCGGCGCGATCTTGTCCGGCGGCTCGTCGACGACCGTCACCCCGGCGCGGGTGAGGGTGGCGGTCAGGCGTTCGCGGTCCAGGCGGGTACGGGCTGCGGATGCCGCCCCGTACACCTCGACCAGGTCCGTGCGGCTGGACTCGAGCTCGGTGAGCCGGGGATCGGCGACCGAGGCGAGCAGGACCACGTGACGGCGGAGCAGCGGTCCGATGACCGGGAGCAGTGACTCCTCGATCGCGGCGGGATCCAGCCCGGTCAGCAGGACGACCAGTGAGCGCTGACCGAGACGTTCGAGGACCTGGGAGACGACGATCCGGAAGTCGGTCTGCACCAGCTCCGCGTCGACGTTCGCCAGCGCGTTCACGAACGACGGCAGGACGTCCTCCGGCGCCGGACGCCGTACGTCGGCCCGGACGGCGGAATCGCAAGCCAGCAACGAAACCCGGTCACCCGCTCGGGTGGCGAGCGCGGCCAGCAGCAGCGCGGCGTCCATCGCGTGGTCGAGCCGCGGCGCGTCGCCGACCCGCCCCGCGGACAGCCGTCCGGAGTCGATCACGATCGCGACCTGCCGGTCCCGCTCCGGCCGCCAGGTCCGCAGTACGACGTTCCCGCGCCGTGCGGTCGCCCGCCAGTCGATGCTGCGGACGTCGTCGCCCGGTACGTAGTCCCGCAACGAGTCGAACTCCGTACCTTGCCCGCGGACCAGCAACGCCGTACGCCCGTCCAGCTCCCGCAGCCGGGCCAGCCGCGACGGCAGGTGCTTGCGGCTCTTGAACGGAGGCAACGCCCGCACCGTCCACGGCACCACGTGCGACCCCTGCCGGCCCGCGAACCCCAGCGGCCCAACGGACCGTACGGTCACGCGAACAGCCTGCCGATCGCCCCGCCGCGTAGGTACTAGATGCGTCGTCAGCCGACGCCTCTCACCATGCGGCACGTCCAGCTTGTGCGGGCGATCCAGTACGCCGGCCGACGGCGGCCATGCGTCCCGTAGCAGCCCCTTCACCCGGCGGCCCGGGTTGGTGACCAGCATGTTCACCACAGCCTGCTCACCGAGCCGTACGGCGCTGTCGCCCTCACGGCTGAACTGCAACCGCCGCGGCGACCCGGCCAGCAGGATGTCCACCAGACAGACCGCCAGCACCGCAGCGACCACCACACCGACCCCAGCCCACGACGGCATCACCAGAGCGACGAACACCACTCCAGCGGCTGCCAAGATGCCGGCCCGGCCAGTGAGAACCATCAGCGTGGCACCGGCACCGTAGCGAGCACGCTCTCCAGTACTGCGTCCGGGCTGACACCCTCCAGCTCCGCCTCCGGCCGCACCT
Source organism: Kribbella sp. NPDC004536 (assembly GCF_042873835.1). Classification (NCBI taxonomy): domain Bacteria; kingdom Bacillati; phylum Actinomycetota; class Actinomycetes; order Propionibacteriales; family Kribbellaceae; genus Kribbella; species Kribbella sp. NPDC004536. The sequence goes on from NZ_JBIALY010000003.1 coordinate 530,838, forward strand.
GGATCCGGTGCCGAAGACAGGGACGAGCCATCGCCTTCACATCGTCCGGGATCACGTAGTCCCGGCCGGAGAGCCACGCCCACGCACGGGAAACGGCGAGCAACGCAGTAGCACCACGGGGCGATACACCCAGCTGCAGTGACGGCGACTGGCGCGTGGCGCGGCACAGGTCGACGACGTACGCCAGTACGTCGTCCCGCACCGCTACGCGGCGTACGGCCTGCTGGCCGGCCTCAAGATCCTCCGGACCGGCCACGGGACGAAGACCTGCAGCGGCCAGGTCGCGCGGATCGAAGCCTTGCGCGTGGCGAGCCAGTACGGCGATCTCTGCGTCGCGTGGCGGGATGTCCAGCGTCACCTTGAGCAGGAACCGGTCCAGCTGCGCCTCGGGCAGCGGATAGGTGCCCTCGTACTCCACGGGGTTCTGGGTGGCGGCGACGACGAACGGAACGGGCAGCTTGCGCGGCTCGCCGTCCACGGTGACCTGCCGCTCCTCCATGGCCTCCAGCAGCGCGGCCTGTGTCTTCGGTGGCGTCCGGTTGATCTCGTCCGCCAGCAGGATGTTCGTGAACACCGGGCCGGGGCGGAACTCGAACTCCGACGTCTTCGCGTCGTACACCAGCGAGCCGGTCACGTCACCCGGCATCAGGTCGGGGGTGAACTGCACCCGTTTGGTGTCCAGCCGCATCGCGGTCGACAGAGCCCGCACCATCAGCGTCTTCGCCGTACCAGGAACGCCCTCCAGCAGCACGTGGCCGCGGCAGAGCAAAGCGAGTACCAGTGCGGTCACAGCGGTGTCCTGGCCGACCACCGCCTTGCCGATCTCGGTCCGGAGCGCGACCAGCGCCTGCCGGGCCTGGTCGGCGGTGACCTCGGTAGTCGTCACGGGTGTCGTACCTCCTGCGTCAGTACGTCGAGTTCCTGGGACAAGGACATCAAAGCGGCGTCGGACAGTGGCGGGAGACCGTAGAGCAGTTCGTACAGCATCGCTGGGTCTCTACCGGTGCGTGCTGCGACGGTAGCGACAACGGCTGACTGGTCGGCCCGTCTCGGGATGCCGTGCGCCTTGTGCAGCTGGCCGAGCGCTGACTCCCGCAAAGCCGCAGCAGCACGGTCCCTGGCTCTGGAGCGACGGTAAAGCCGCGCGCGGCCCTCTGTGGTCTCGGCAGCGTGCACGATCACTGGGAGCCGTTCCGCGACGACAGGGCCGAGCCGCCGGCCGCGCCAGATCGCTACGACCAGTACTGCGAACGCAAGCGCCCAGCCGATGTAGCGGACGGCCGGCGGGATCAACGGCGGGCTGTCGCCGTCCGGGGTGTCGACGCCGGTCGACTCCCATTGCGGCAGGTACCAGGTGAGGTCGTGATGCGTACCGATCAGGTTGAGCGCCAGCGCCGCGTTGCCGTCGTCCGCGAGCTGGTCGTTGGTGAACGACAACGGCGTACCGATCACGTCGACGGTCTGCTCGCCGACCTGCAGCCGCACCACCGTGTTGTGGATGCCGTCGCCGTAACAGGTGTCCGCGTTCTCCGGTGCGATGTACGTCGGCCCGCTGACCGTGGCTGTACCGGCCTTGACCGCGGCGGGGAGGTCACAGCCTGGCTCACGGCTGCGCGACGTCACGGAGTCACCGCTCAAGGACACACCGGGCGCAAGCGCAGTCAGAGCTCGTGTGCTCGGCCGGATGAGGATGACGTGGCTCCAGCGAGCCTTGACGATCTGTTGCCAGTCGGAGTCGTCCAGCGCACCGGACGGCCCCACGAGCAGCGCCTTGCCGTCGCCTGGTTGTGCGGCGTCGTCCAGCGACTCAGTGCTGTGTACGGCGACGTTGTGGTTCTCCAGCAACGCCGCCAGCGCCCGTGCGCCGTCGGACTTCGTGGAGTCCGGGCTGAACGGTCCTGAGGTCCGTGCCGACGTAGCGATCAGTACGCCGATCGCGGCCAGCACCACGAGAGCTGTCACGAGCAGGGGTGTACGCAGGGCCCGCCACGTCTCGCCGACGTCCCGGCTCATCGACGTACTCATACGGCCACCTTGGCGATCCGTGCTGCGTTGTCAGCGGTCACCACGGCCTCGTACCGCTCGCGGGTCCCCGGACGGTTGCCGTAGACAACCTCCGCGAAGGCATGAGCAGCCGGTTGCAGTACGGCTCGCAGTGCTGGGACGTCGGTGACCACCTCGTACGCAGTACGCCCCGGGCGCTCGTCCAGTACGGTGCGTTCGGTCAGCTCGGCCACGCAGGCGCGGAACCGGCTGCGGATCGCCGACGTGAAGTCACCCGATGCCGCCTCCCGCTCAGCCAGTGCGCGGTACTCCGCCGCGCTCCGCGGGCGGGCGGTGTCGAAGACGGCCTGCGACTTCACCCTGCGACTGGTCCGCAGCACACCGGCCCGCCAGAGCACCACGACCACGATCAGCACGAGCAGACCGATCAGCATCGCCAGACCGGCGTGCCCGTTCGGCGAGGAGCCCGTGAGGCTGTCCAGCAGGTCCTGGATCCAGCCGACCACCTTGCCGAGTGCCTTCTCGATCAGCGAGCCCGAGTCCCGGTACGCCGACTTCGACAGCTCCTTGGCCGCCTCTCGGGCGGCCTGGTCCCGGTCGATGTCGACGGGCGGCTCCAGCGGGAAGAACATCACGCAGGCCCCCCGGACCGCAGTGCCGGACGCATCCACAGGTCAAGGCCCTCCCGCCGGACCCGCAGGTCCAGATAGATCAGGGCCTGCACGGCGGACATGAACGCCAGGCTCGCGATCAGCGTCATCAAGGTCGCGACGCCGACCGCGGCCCCGAGCACGATCGTCACCACCGTGGCCGCGGTGCTGCCGTCCGGGCCTGCCCAGGAGCCGACCGTGATCATCAGCGACGTCACACCGAACTGCAGTGCGTAGCTGATGATGTTCACCACCAGCCCGCCGAACAGCAGGATCCCGAACACCCGCCAGAACTTCCCACGCACCAGCCGCCAGGACCGCCGCAAAGCCCCCCAAACCCCTACCCGCTCGGGGATGTACAGGCCGATGTCAGGCGAGTGCCTGCCCTCCATCAGTACGACCGTGCCGGCGAGGACGAGCCGGATCCCGAAGATCAGCACCAGTACCCCGCCGACGAACATCATGATGAGCGCGACAGCGCCTGCAACGTCAGAAGAGATCGCGGCGTCCGCACCAGCCCCGATGCCGAGTACTGCCAGGCCCCAGCCACCGATGAGCAGTACGAACGACAGGGACTGCACCAGGCCGACAGCAGCGAGCGCAGGAAGCGCAGGCCGTACCAGCCGCATCAGCTCGCGTGGACCGGCCCGGTGCGCCAGCTGGCTCCGGACCGCGGCCAGGGCGATGATCCCCGCCAGCATGCTCGACACCACCGAGAACAGCACGACCTGCACGCCGTACGTGAGCAGCAAGGCCGCCCCGGCCTGTCCGAACGGGTCGTCCGCTCCGAAGAACCCGCTCAGACCACCTGGTACGGCGACCTCGGTCAGTACGGCCTGCAGTGCGACCAGCGCGATCCCGGCCAGCACCGGCAGGCCCAGCATGATCGTCTTGTTGTCGGAGATCGTCCGGGCCGCGTTGTCCAGCAGGTCGGCGGGCAGCCAGGGACGCAGCGGCTCACCGGCCACGTCGTCGTGCAACCGCATGCTCTGGTCGGCCTCCCGATCGGCCACTGCGTACCTCCCCTCCAGGGTGACGGAGTTGTGGTGGACCCCGGCTGTGCACCATGATCCCCGTTGATCACAGCCCAACCTGGGGTCATACGGCGATCCGGCGTGTGCACTACCCGGGGAATGGGACACTATCCGTAGTGCGTACGGCCCGGCACCTGCCGCGCGCATCCCGATCGGTCGGCAAGCGGACGGCAAGGAGCTATGGGCGTGGCAGACGGTAACCGGACGATGAGGGGCCGCATCCTCATCGTCGACGACGACACCGCGTTGTCGGAGATGCTCAGCATCGTGCTGCGCAACGAGGGCTACGACACCTATCTGTGCGCGACCGGTGACAAAGCGGTACCGGCGTTCCGGGAGTTCAAGCCCGACCTGCTGCTGCTCGACCTGATGCTGCCCGGGATGGACGGGATCGACGTCTGCCGGGCGATCCGGGCCGAGTCCGGCGTGCCGATCGTGATGCTGACCGCGAAGAGCGACACCGTGGACGTCGTGCTCGGGCTGGAGTCCGGCGCCGACGACTACGTGGTGAAGCCGTTCAAGCCGAAGGAGCTGGTGGCCCGGATCCGGGCCCGGCTGCGCCGGATGGACGAGCCCGGTCCGGAGTCGCTGACCATCGGCGACCTGACCATCGACGTGGCCGGCCACTCGGTGAAGCGGGCCGGCGAGACGATCCAGCTGACGCCGCTGGAGTTCGACCTGCTGGTCTGCCTGGCGTCGAAGCCCTGGCAGGTTTTCACCCGCGAGGTGCTGCTGGAGCAGGTCTGGGGCTACCGGCACGCCGCCGACACCCGGCTGGTCAACGTGCACGTCCAGCGGCTGCGCTCCAAGATCGAGAAGGACCCTGAGCACCCGGAGATCGTCGTCACGGTCCGCGGTGTCGGATACAAGGCTGGTGCGGACTGATCGAGTACGGTCGCGGCCAAGAGCCGCAGGCGGCCGCCGACGCCACCGTGGTGGAGCCGGCGACCGAGTCCGGGCAGAGCACCTCTCGGGGCACCTCTCGGGGCACCTCGCAGGGCGCTTCGCCGGGCACCGGGCAGTCGGCCCCGCCCGAGCAGGAGAAGGCCGAGTCCCGCGGAACGGAGCTGGAGCTGACGTCCGCCGCGGCGGACTGGTCTGCCCAGCCGAAGCCGCCGTGGCGTACCCATCCCAAGCACTGGCCGGACATCTGGCGGCGCTCGATCCAGGCCCGGATCGTGACCGGCACCCTGCTGATGTCGACGCTGGTACTGATCCTGGTCGGCTGGGTGATGATGAGCCAGGTCACCGACGGTGTCCTGGAGTCCCGCCGTACCAGCGCACAGGCTGAGGTACGGGCGCAGCTGCAGCAGCTGTCCGCCTCGATCGACGCGGCCAACCGCAACACCGTCAACCAGCAGCTGTCGGAGCTTGTCCTCGGTACGAACCGCCCCGGCTTGTACGACGTACTACTGGTTCCGACCGACCAGGCGGCGTCCAACGCGATCCGGTACACCGGCCTGGTCGACAGTGACTCGATCCCGCAGGCGCTGGCGTCCTCCGTGGTCAGCGACGGCGACAAGCTGTGGGACACGTACACGCAGATCAACTACCGGGACAGCCCGAGCGTCCCGGGCCTGGTGATCGGCTCCCAGATCCGGATCGACTCCACCGGTGACAAGTACTCCATCTACTTCCTGTTCCCGCTCACGGCGCAGCAGGAGACCCTGGACGTCGTACAGCGCGCTCTTGTCACCGCGGGCTTGCTGCTGATCGTTCTGCTCGGTGCTATCGCCTGGCTGGTCACGCGGCAGGTCGTGACGCCCGTACGGATGGCACGGCGGATCGCCGAGCGGCTGGCGGCCGGCAAGCTCGAGGAGCGCATGCAGGTCCGCGGCACCGACGACCTGGCCCGGCTGGCGGTCTCCTTCAACAAGATGGCCTCCAACCTGCAACGGCAGATCCGTCGGCTCGAAGAGCTGTCCCGGCTGCAGCGGCGGTTCGTGTCGGACGTGTCGCACGAGCTGCGGACGCCGCTGACCACGGTCCGGATGGCCGCCGACCTGCTGCACGAGAGCCGCGACCAGTTCGACCCGATCAGCCGCCGCTCCGTCGAGCTCCTGCAGAACGAGCTCAACCGGTTCGAGGAACTGCTCGCCGACCTGCTCGAGATCAGCCGCTTCGACGCCGGCGCGGCCGCCCTCGACCTGGAGGACGTCGACCTGCGCGACATCGTCAACCGGGTCCTGGAGAACCACGAGACGCTGCTCGAACGCAAGGGCTGCCCGGTCGAGCTGGACATGCCGGCGCCGTGCCGGGCCAAGGTCGACTCGCGCCGGATCGAGCGGATCCTGCGGAACCTGATCGGCAACGCGATCGAGCACAGCGAGGGCCTGCCGATCAAGATCAGCACGGCCTTCGACGACGACGCGGCCGCCGTGGCGGTCCGCGACCACGGGGTCGGCTTCCGCGCCGAGGAGGCCGAGATGGTCTTCAGCCGGTTCTGGCGGGCCGACCCGGCGCGGGCCCGGACCACCGGCGGTACCGGCCTCGGCCTGTCGATCGCGCTCGAGGACGCCCGGCTGCACGGTGGCCGGCTGGATGCGTGGGGCTCGCCGGGCGAGGGCGCGTACTTCCGGCTGACGCTGCCGCGCCGCCCGGACGTGGCGCTCACCGGTTCGCCGCTGCCGCCCCGCCCGGCGGACGCCACCCGCGTGATCACGGAGCTCGTCGACGTCGGCGCGCCGTACCAGAAACTGAACGGCGGTGAGGACCGGTGAGGCGCCGGCTGCTCGTGGTACTGGTCTCCCTGCTGGTGCCAATGGCGATGCTGGCCGGCTGCGCGGCGGTACCGACCAAGGGCACCATCCGCAGCGGCGACCGCGCCGGGCAGGCGCCCGACCTGGGCGGTGTCGGCGTCGAGGCCAAGCCGCCGCGGCCGAACGTCGGCGACATGGCGATCGTCAACGGCTTCCTCGAGGCGATGTCGGACTCGCAGGCCTACGACGTGGCCCGCCAGTACATGACCCCGGAAGCGGCCGGCGCCTGGAAGCCGGAGAAGCAAACGGTCGTGTACGACCAGCAGCCCGACTCGCTGACCCGCAAAGGAGACGGGATCCAGCTGTCGGCGAAGATGATCGCCACCATCGACGAGCGCGGCGAGTGGATCCCCGCGCCGGCCAACGCCAAGGCCGACTTCTTCTTCAAGCTCAAGAAGGTCAACGACCAGCTCCGCGTCGACTCGGCGCCGCCGGGCGCGTACCTGGGCAGCAACCAGGTCGACCTGAAGCTGGCACCTCGCGACCTGTACTTCCTCAACCAGGGCCGCAACATGCTGGTCCCGGACCCGGTCTACCTCCCGCAGACGCTGCCGTCCGGTCAAGCCGCGACACAGCTGATCCAGGAGCTGCTGAAGGGTCCCACCAGCCGCCTGGGAAACGGTGTGGTCTCTGCAGCGCCCCCTGGCACCGAGGTGCAGGTCTCGGTCCCGGTTGACCTCGGTGTGGCCACCGTGGCGCTCAACGACACCGCGGGCTCGCTCCGTGACCCGGACCGGCGGCTGCTGGCCGCACAGATCGTCTGGACGCTCAACCAGCTCAATCTCCGCGCCAAGATCACCGTCGGCGGCGCACCGCTGCTCCCGGACGATCCGGAAGTACTGCCGTTCGCCAACTTCAGCCAGTTCGACCCGCAGGTGCCAGGCACCTCCATGACTCGGCTGTACGGGATCATGAACGACCAGCCGCAGCGGATCGTCGGCCTGGACGGCTCCACCAACGTGGAGGCCCAGGGAGTCAACAACGGTCCTCTGGCCGGCAAGAAGGCCCAGTCGTTCGCTGTCACCCCGAGAGGCGACGCCGGGGCGATCGTCACGCTCGACGGGCACGACGTGGTCTACGGGCTGCTCGACCCCACCGGGAAGGACGACAAGGAGGGGACCTTCAAGGTCGAGGGCGAGACGTTGCCGCCGAGCTACGACTACGACGGCAACCTCTGGGTCCTGGACCGGGCCGACACTGCTCATCCACGGTTCCGGGTGCACACCGGTGACACGCCCGGGCTGACCCCGATCGCCACGGACTTCAAGGGCGACACCCCGGTGGCGCTGCGGATGGCGCCTGACGGCGTACGGGTGCTCCTGGTGATGCAGACCGCCGGCACCACACAGAATTACGTCGAGACCGCGACGGTGCAGACCACGAACAACGGCAAGCAGTTGGTGCTTGGGGCCTTCCGTCCGTTGCGGCTGCCGTTGACGAACATCTCCGACGCGGCGTGGAGCAAGCAGGGCATCATCGTGATCGGCGCCGGTGGTTCGCCCGGCAACACCAAGCACCAGGTCTGGTCGGTGAACGCCGACGGCTCCAGCCTGCAGCTGCTGCCCGGTTCGACGCCGGACTTCACGCCGGAACGCGTCGCCTCGAACCCGAACAAGGACACCCTCCCGGTGATCCAGGACGACGACGGCCAGATCCACTGGCTCAGCAAGGACCTCGCCTGGGTCACGATGGACAGCGAGAAGAACCACCCGGTGATCGTCCCGACCTACCCAGGCTGAGTTGTCCACAGGCTTCCAGCTGCCCGGTTGCGTCGCGGGAGCAGGCTCGGGGACGGTTGGGTGGTGTTCGGCGGGTTCGTGGATCTGGTGCTGGGTGGGCGGTGTGCGGGGTGTGAGCGGCCCGGTGTCACTCTCTGTGGTGGTTGCCGTCGGCTACTGACGGGGACGACTCCGTTCCGTGCCTGGCCGGATCCGCGACCCCCGGGTCTGCCGCCGCCGACCGCCGCCGCGCCGTACGCCGGGGAGCTCCGCCGGCTGATCGTGGCGCACAAGGAGAACGCCCGGTACACCTTGGCCGGACCGCTCGGCCGGCTGCTCGCGGAGGCTGTCCGGGCCGCGCTCGGTGAGCGGCGAGCGGTCTGGGTGTGCCCGGTTCCGTCGCCGCGGGCAACGGTCCGGCGGCGCGGGCACGATCCGCTCCGGCGAATTACGAAGGCTGCCGTCAGATCCCTGTGCAGACAGGGGATCGACGCCCGGACCGCACCGGCGCTGCGGGTCGTCGGCCGTCCCGACGACCAGGCCGGGCTGTCCGCGGAACGCCGTACCGCCAACCTGGACGGCGCATTCGGGCTGCGTTCGCGCTGGGCTGAAACGCTGATCGATCAACCGGTCCTGCTGGTCGACGACGTGATCACCACCGGTTCCACGCTCAGCGAGGCCTGCCGTGCCTTGGAATCGGCGGGAATCCAGGTGCTCGGATGCGCCGTGCTGGCCGCCACCGCGCGACATCGGGCGTCTGGTTCATGAGAACTTCTCTACCGGTTTTCGCCGAAGCCGACTAGCGTTGGCCTATGACACCCGCTAGGGCTTGTCGGGCAGTGGAGTGGCGGAGGACCGGATCAGCCGGATTCCTCGCCACGGGGTCCGACAGGTTCGACAGCGGGTGTTCTCGTTTCGGAACCCGTCAGCACGAGTACGGGGGTCCGGACACGTAAAAGAAGTCGCCGATCGATGGAGGTTTCCGTGGACGTCGTTGTCAAGGGTCATCACTGCGAGGTCAGTGACCGCTTCCGGCAGTACGTCGAGGAAAAACTCGAGCGAATCGAGAAAGTCGATCACCGGGTACTGCGGTGCGAGGTGGAAGTCAGCCAGGAGAAGAACCCGCGACAGCACGATCGGGCGATGCGTGTCGAGCTCACGATGTACACCAAGGGTCCTGTGGTCCGCGCAGAGGCGTGCGGAGAGACCAAGGCGGCGGCGTTCGACGTCTGCCTGGACCGGCTCCGGTCCCAGGTCCGCAAGGCGGCCGACCGGCGCCGGGTGCACCGGGGTGAGCGCTCGCCGGAAGGCCTGCGGCACGTGAACGCGAAGCAGCCGCAGGGCGGCACATCAGTAGTGGAGGAACCAGTCGCCGAGGAAGAGGTGGCGACGCACAAGTACGGATCCCTCACGGTCACCGGCGACGGTCCGCTGGTGATGCGCGAGAAGACCCACTCCGCCAAGCCGATGACCCTGGACCAGGCGCTCTACGAGCTGGAACTGGTCGGGCACGACTTCTACCTGTTCGTCGACGCCGACGAGAACCAGCCGAGCGTGGTGTACCGCCGTCGCGGTTACGACTACGGCGTGATCCGGCTGACCGTCTGAGACTTCGGGAGGAGCACACACGAAAGGGCCGGGCACTCAGCCCGGCCCCTTCGTTTCCCGCTCAGCTGTCGATCTGCTGCTGCAGCTCGGTTGCGTACGTCGCGACCTGCGCGTAAACGCCCGGGTTGCCGGCGTCCGCGCAGCCGACGCCCCACGAGACGACACCGAAGAGGCGGCCGTTCAGGACCAGCGGGCCGCCGGAGTCGCCCTGGCACGAGTCCTTGCCGCCCTGCTCGTAGCCGGCGCAGATCTCGCCGTCCGGGGTGTAGCCCTGGCTCGCGTACGCCTTCGCGCAGTAGTCGTCACCCAGTACCGGTACCTCGACCTTCTGGAAGGTGTCCTCCGGTCCGGTGCCTTCCGTGGAGCCCCAGCCGTACACGACCGACGCCGCGCCGGCGGTGTCCGCGGCCTTGTCGGTCTCCAGCGCCAGCGTCGGTACGCCGTCGAACGGGGTCGCCAGCGTCAACACCGCGACGTCGTGGGCCGCCGACTTGCCGTACTCCGGGTCCACCCAGATGCTGCTGATCTTCGACGTCTTTCCACCGGTCTGAGTCAGCACGTCACGGCCCTGGATCGCGGTGTAGGTGCTCGCGGCCTCCTGCGCACAGTGCGCGGCGGTGATGATCTTGTTCGCCTTGACGAGCGTGGAGCCGCACCACTGGCCGCTCGGCGACGGCGAGCCGCTGTTGTTCAGTGCGACGGCCCACGGTGCGTCGGCCGTGTGGGCGATCGTGCCGCCGACGATTCGTGGTGTCGGTCCGTCGGGCGACTGCGCGGCCGACGCGGTGCCGGCCACGGCCACCGCGCCGAGGGACGCCGCGGTCAGGACGCCGGCCGCGAGGGCAGCGCGGACCACCTGCTTCTTTCCTGTCATGCCTCACTCCAGGGTGATAGGGGCCGCACGGGCGGACGGCCTGCTGGCAGGTTCTCCCGAACACCATCCGTAGCGCACCTCCCACTTTGGGTAACTTGCAAGTTATGTCGGTGCGGCCAGGCAGAATTCGCGGCATGACGACCGAGGTGCTGTCGACGGCTCAGGCGCGCAGGGTGGCGCTCGCGGCGCAGGGGTTCATGGACCCGCGCCCGAAGGGTGTCCCGGACGCGCGGGCGCTGGCCCGGGTGCTCGGCCGGATCGGGCTGATCCAGATCGACTCGGTGAACGTGCTCAGCCGTACGCAGTACCTCCCGCTCTACTCCCGCCTCGGGCCGTACCCGCGGGACCTGCTGGACCGGGCCGCCGGCAAGGCCCCGCGCCGCCTGGTCGAGTACTGGGCGCACGAGGCCTCGCTGATCCCGGTCGAGACGCACCCGCTGATGCGCTGGCGGATGGCCCGCGCGACCACCGAGGCGTGGGGCGGCCCGCGGTCGATCGCCAAGGAGCGGCCGGACCTGATCAAGCAGGTCCTCGCCGACGTGCAGAACCACGGCCCGCTGACCGCCCGCGAGATCGACGACGACGTCGAGCGCGCCCGGGACAACTGGGGCTGGAACTGGTCGGACGTGAAGCGCGCGCTGGAGTTCCTGTTCTTCGCAGGGGAGATCACCGTCGCCCGGCGCAACCAGCAGTTCGAGCGGCTGTACGACGTACCCGAGCGGGTGCTGCCCCGCTCGGTGGTCGACACGCCGACGCCGACCCTCGACGAGGCGCACCGCGGGCTGGTGTCGATCGCGGCCCGGGCGCACGGGGTGGCGACCGCGCAGTGCCTGCGGGACTACTTCCGGACCGCGCCGGAGCCGACGCTGCAGGCGATCGCGGAGCTGGTCGAGGAGGGCGAACTGCTCCCGGTCCGGATCGACGGCTGGAAGCGCCCGGCGTATCTGCACAAGGACGCCCGGCTGCCGCGCCGGGTGAACGCCCGCGCCCTGGTCAGCCCGTTCGACTCGCTGGTGTTCGAGCGGACCCGGACCGAGGTCCTGTTCGACTTCCGGTACCGGATCGAGATCTACGTCCCGGCCGAGAAGCGCGTCCACGGGTATTACGTGCTCCCGTTCCTGCTCGGGGACAGGCTGGTCGCCCGGGTCGACCTGAAGGCGGACCGCGCGAGCGGCGTACTGCTGGTCCAGTCGGCGCACGCCGAGCCGAAGGCGCCGGTGGAGACCGCCGAGGAACTGGCCGCCGAGCTGGTCCAGCTGGCCGGCTGGCTCGGCCTGGAGCAGGTCCGGGTGGCCGGTGGGGGTGACCTGTCGCCCGCGCTGAGTGACGCTCTACGCGGTTTCTGAGACGATGCTGGGAACTTTCCGCCCCGCCTGAGCGTGGTCGGGTAGGGCTGAAGGCACGCTGCCCGCGTGGCTTGGCACACCCGGCCCCGTACGATGGGGGTCGCACGCCTTCCCGCGACGGGTCGGACGTGCCCTGTCGGCGTTCGGCCGTCCCCAGGTTTCAGCAGCAAGGAGTGAACTCCCCACCATGAAGGTTGTCGACAAGGTCCTGCGGATCGGCGAGGGCAAGATCCTCCGCCAGCTGCAGGGCATCGCGAAGATGGTCAACTCCATCGAGGACGACTTCGTCAACATGACCGACGAAGAACTGCGCGATCAGACCGCGGAGTTCAAGGAGCGGCACCAGAACGGGGAGTCCCTCGACCAGTTGCTCCCGGAGGCCTTCGCGGTGGTCCGGGAGGCGGCCAAGCGGACCCTGCACCAGCGGCACTACGACGTCCAGATCATGGGCGGCGCGGCGCTGCACCTCGGCAACATCGCCGAGATGAAGACCGGTGAGGGCAAGACGCTGGTCGGCACCCTGCCGACGTACCTGAACGCGCTGTCCGGCAAGGGCGTGCACGTGGTCACGGTGAACGACTACCTGGCCAAGTACCAGGCCGAGTGGATGGGCCGGGTGTACCACTTCCTCGGCCTCGACTACGGCGTGATCCTGCCGGAGATGTCCCCGGCCGAGCGCCGGATCGCGTACAGCAAGGACATCACCTACGGCACGAACAACGAGTTCGGCTTCGACTACCTGCGCGACAACATGGCGGGCAGCATCGAGGACTGCGTCCAGCGCGAGCACAACTACGCGATCGTGGACGAGGTGGACTCGATCCTGGTCGACGAGGCCCGGACCCCGCTGATCATCTCCGGACCGGCCGAGGACTCGCAGCGCTGGTACGTCGAGATGGCCCGGATCGCGAACTCGCTGAAGGCCTGGACGCTGGCCGACGAGGCGGACCTGAAGCGGAAGAACCCGCGCGTCACCGACCTCGAGATCGACGAGACCAAGCGCCGGGTCGCCGACTACGACGTGGACGAGAAGAAGCGTACGGTCGCGATCCTCGAGCGCGGGATCGAGAAGGTCGAGGACCGGCTCGGCATCGACAACCTGTACGAGTCGGCCAACACCCCGCTGATCAGCTACCTGAACAACGCGCTGAAGGCCAAGGACCTGTTCCACCGGGACAAGGACTACGTGGTGGTCGACGACGGCGAGGTGCTGATCGTCGACGAGCACACCGGCCGGACGCTGCACGGCCGCCGCTACAACGAGGGCCTGCACCAGGCGATCGAGGCCAAGGAAGGCGTCGAGATCAAGGAGGAGTACCAGACCCTCGCGACGATCACGCTGCAGAACTACTTCCGCCTCTACGACAAGCTGGCCGGCATGACCGGTACGGCGATGACCGAGGCGAACGAGTTCTCCAAGGTCTACAAGCTCGGCGTCGTCCCGATCCCGACCAACAAGCCGATGATCCGGGTCGAGGAGCGGGACCTGATCTACCGCACCGAGGACGCCAAGTTCGACGCGGTGGTCAAGGACATCGTCGACGTGCACGCCACCGGGCAGCCGATCCTGGTCGGCACGACCTCGGTGGAGAAGTCCGAGCGGCTGTCCCGGCAGCTGCTCAAGGAGAACATCAAGCACGAGGTGCTGAACGCGAAGCAGCACGCGCGCGAGGCGGCGATCGTCGCCGAGGCCGGCCGCAAGGGAGCGGTCACGGTGGCCACCAACATGGCCGGCCGTGGTACCGACATCATCCTCGGCGGCAACCCGGAGTTCCTCGCCGACAAGGAGCTGCGCGCCCGCGGCATCGACCCGGCCGAGGCCATCGAGGAGTACGAGGCCGAGTACCCGGCGATGCTTGAGCGGTTCGAGAAGCAGGTCAAGGAGGAGCAGGCGGAGGTCCGCGAGCTCGGTGGCCTGTACGTGCTCGGCACCGAGCGGCACGAGTCGCGCCGGATCGACAACCAGCTGCGCGGTCGCGCCGGCCGGCAGGGCGACCCGGGCAAGTCCCGGTTCTACCTCTCGCTCGAGGACGACCTGATGCGGCTGTTCAAGCGCGAGATGGTCGACTGGGCGATGTCGCGCAACAACGACGACAGCCAGCCGCTGGAGAACAAGGTCGTCACCAAGGCGATCGCCTCCGCACAGGGCCAGGTCGAGGCGCAGAACTTCGAGACCCGGAAGAACATCCTCAAGTACGACGACGTGATGAACCGGCAGCGGCACGTCGTGTACGACGAGCGCCGCCGGGTGCTCGAGGGCGCCGACCTGCGCGACCAGGTGCAGGACATGCTCGACGAGACCGTCACCGGGTACGTACAGGGTGCGACCGCGGACGGCTTCGCCGAGGACTGGGACCTGGACGCGCTCTTCACCGCGATGAAGACGCTGTACAAGTCCGAGCTCACCGAGGAGGAGCTGATCGAGGAGGCCGGCGGCGAGAAGGCCGGCCTGACCCAGGACTTCCTGGTCGAGCGCTTCCTCGACGAGGCACACGCGGCGTACGAGGCGCGTGAGGAGCTGCTCGGCGAGGAGGCGATGCGCGAGCTGGAGCGCCGCGTCGTGCTGAGCGTGCTGGACCGCAAGTGGCGCGAGCACCTGTACGAGATGGACTACCTGCGCGAGGGCATCGGCCTGCGGGCGATGGCGCAGCGCGACCCGCTGGTCGAGTACCAGCGCGAGGGCTACGACATGTTCGCCTCGATGATGGAGTCGATCAAGGAGGAGTCGGTCGGCTTCATCTTCAACGTCGAGGTGGACGTCGAGGCGATGCGGGCCGAGATGGAGCTCGCCTCCGAGGCGGCGCTGGCCGACGAGGACAACCTCACCGGCCGCCGGATCGAGGACATCCTCACGCCGGGCGCACCGGTCGCCGAGTTCGCCCGTTCGTCCGACGACGAGGACCGGCCGCAGGACACCCCACGGCAGGCGCCGCGGCTCCGCGCGAAGGGCCTCACGAACGAGCCCCGCGCGCAGCGGTTGACGTACTCCGCTCCGACCATCGACGGCGACGACGAGGTCGCGATGCACCAGGACGCCGTCGAGGAAGGCAACCTCGAGTACGCCGGCACCCCCCGCAACGCCGCCTGCCCCTGCGGCTCCGGCAAAAAATACAAACGCTGCCACGGCGACCCCCAGTCCGACGCCTACAAGTTCTAACCCCCCACCCTCAGAGAGGCCGGTCCCGGGACACCCGGGACCGGCCGTTCTGCGTGGTCGGCCGCGGGATGTGGCGCTTGGCATGGCGGTGGGGGTGGTGGGTGTGGTGCGCTGGGGTTATGTGGCTGAGTGAGCGGTTCGGGGTGGCGGTACCGGTGGTGCAGGCGCCGATGGCGAACGTCAGCGGCGGAGCGCTGACCGCGGCGGTGTCGGCGGCTGGTGGGTTGGGGATGCTGGGGGCCGGGTCGGCGGTTTCGGCTGAGTGGATCCGGGCGGAGGGAGCGATTGCTGCGGCGGGTGGGAAGCCGTGGGGGATCGGGTTGATGGCGTGGTCGGTGGCGGATCGTCCTGAGCATCTGGAGGCGGTACTCGAGCTGCGGCCGGCGCTGGTTTCGTTGAGCTTCGGGGAATATGCGCCGTACGTCGGTCCGCTGCGGGACGCCGGGATCGTCGTCGCGACGCAGGCGGGTACGGTCGCCGATGCGCGGGCGGCGGTGTCGGCCGGCGTCGACGTGATTGTTGCCCGGGGCGCCGAAGCCGGCGGGCACGGGCGGAACGCGGTCGGTACGCTGCCTTTGCTGCAAGCGATTCTGGACCTGACCGACCTACCGGTACTCGCGGGCGGAGGGATCTCGGGTGCGCGCGGTCTGGCCGCGGTGCTGGCGGCGGGGGCTGCCGGTGGGTGGATCGGTACGGCGTTCCTCACCTGTCTCGAGGCGGAGACCAAGGAACCGGCGCGGCGGCGGATCATCGAGGCGGACGAGACCGAGACGGTGTACGGCACCGTGTTCGACGCGGCGTCGCGGGCGGGGTGGCCGGACGAGTTCGGTGGGCGCGCGTTGCGGAATGCGTACTTCGACGCCTGGGAAGGGCGTGAGGAGGAGCTGAAGTCCGACGACGTGGGGCATGCCGAGTACGCCGAGGGCTCGCGGGCCGCCGACCCGGCCCGCGCGTCGATCTACGCGGGTCAAGGGGTCGGCGCGTTGAACGGTGAGCCGACGGCGGCGGAGGTGGTTGCTGGGTTCGCGGCGTACCGCGATTACTTGAGGATCGCTCTCAACGGCGGGTCCAAGTAGTTGCGGTGAGCAAGTACCAGGTCGTTGCAGAGTTGCCAGATCTGCTCGACCGGTAGGGTTCCCGCGGTTGCCGGGTCGAGCATGAGCGCCTGGCGGATTGCTCTCGGGTCCTCGGTGAGTGCGGCTTGTACGGCTAGTTCGGCGACGTTCAGGTACGAGCGGTTGAGGGCGGCGCACTGGGCTGGGAGTTCGCCGACTGCGGTGGGACGGATGCCCGAACCGTCCACCAGACACGGAACCTCGACGATAGCCCTGGACCGCAGGTTGGGGATGAGCCCAGCGGCCGCGTGACCCGTGCTTGCGTGACCTGTGGTTGCGTGGCTGGTGGCGGCGTGATCTGTGGTTGCGTGACCTGTGGTTGCGTGGCTGGTGGCGGCGTGATCTGTGGTTGCGTGACCTGTGGTTGCGCGACTTGTGGCTGCGTGACCTGTGGTTGGGCGACCTGTGGTTGTGTGGCTGGTGGTTGGGTGGGGGGTGGTGTTGGGGACGTTGGCGTAGATGGTGCGGGGGGTGTTGGTTGCGATGCTGTGGATGATTTGGGGGGCGTATTCCATCGTGGGTTCTACCTCGACCCGGTCGCCTGTTTTCAAGGCGGTTCGCGTGTGTTCGTAGGTCGCCAGGTTCTCCGCGACGATGTCCAGGTACGCGCCGATCGGTAGTCGGAGACGCTCCACCTCGCTCGCATGCCCCAGGTACCACGGCACGTACTCGGAGGAATGCTCGCTCGTCTCCGTCGGGTAGAACCCGAGCCGCCGGTACATGTCCACCCGGACCCGCCGCCGCAGCTCCGGGTCCGCCGCGATCGCCTCGTCGAGCCGGTCGTACAGGTTCTCCCGGCCGCGTTCGAACCGCAGTACCCACGACTGGTGGTTCACCCCGGCGGCCAGGTATGTGACGTCCTCGTACGGTACGCCGACCAGCTCGGACAGGCCCTGCATCGTCCAGTACACCGAGTGGCAGAGGCCGGCGACGTTCCGTACGCCGAGCTCCTTCAGGTACCAGACGTTCATCACCATCGGGTTCGTGTAGTTGAGCAGCCACGCGTCGGGGCAGACCTCGGCGATGTCCTGCGCGAGCCCGCGCAGGACCGGGAACGTACGCAGTGCGCGGAACACCCCGCCGACGCCGAGCGTGTCCCCGATGGTCTGCCGCAGCCCGTACCGCGCCGGGATCTCGAAATCGGTGTGCGTGGCGGCATTCATCCCGACCTGCACGATGTTGATCACGAAGTCCGCACCGTCCAGCGCGGCCCGCCGTTCCAGGTGCGCAGTGATCCGCGGACTCACGCCGTGCTCCCGAGCGATGTACGCCGCCGCGGCCGCCGCCGTCTCCAGCCGCTCCGGATCGATGTCGTGCAGCCGAATCTCCAGCGTGCCGAGTTCGAGCCCGAACAGGTCCGCCAACAGCCCCTGGGCGAACACCACGCTGCCTGCTCCGATGAAGGCGATCGTCGTCATGCTGTTGCCTCTTCCCAGGTCGGTTGAGCCGCTGTTCCACCGGCCGCGCGGGTGGAGAGCGAGCCGCAAACAGCCGCGATCGCCAGGGCGCGCTCCGGCCGGGATCCGTTGAGTACGGCGGCCACCCAACCGGCATCGAAACTGTCACCCGCGCCGACGGCGTCGACCGTGTCCACCTTCAGCGCCGGCGCAGTGATGACCTTGGAGCCGTTGTGTGCGAGTGCTCCGTCTGTGCCGTTCTTGACTACGACGTACGTCCCGCGTCGGGCCATGCGGCGCGCGAGGATGCCGGCGGCGTCCTCGACCGAGTGGTGACCGGTCAGCGCCAGCGCCTCAGCCGCGTTGGGCAGGAAATAGTCGGTCACCCGCAACACCGGATCGAGCACCATCTGGTCCCACTTGCCGGCCGGATCGTCATTCGGATCCAACGAGGTAGTGGCCTTCGCAGCCTTGGCCTCCTTGAAGACCCCCGCCAGCCCAGCTGCCAACCGAGGCATCAAGTAGAACGACCCCGCATGCACGTGCCGCACAGACCGCAACAACGACAGCGGCACATCCTCAGCAGCAGTGCTGGGCAAACATCCCGGCGACGTCAGGATCGCGCGATCGTCCCCCGACACCAGGATCGTGGTCAGCGGCGTCGGCAGCGACGGATCGACCACCAGCGCTTCGACGTCGACACCGCGGTCGGCCAGCGACGTACGGACGAAGTCGCCCGCCGGATCGTCCCCGACACGTCCGGCGAAGGCGACCCGCAGGCCGAGCCGGGCCGCGCCGCAGGCCATGATCGAGGCCGAGCCGCCGAGCACGAGGGAGCCGTTGGGAACGAGCCGTTCCCGCTGGCCGAAGAGGATCGGCTGGTCGACAGGCCCGACGACCACGTCGGGATTCGCGTCACCGATCACGAGCAGATCGAACATATTTGGTCAGCCTTTGAGTCCGGTGGAGGCCAGCGAGCGGATGAACGCCTTCTGGGCCAGGAGGAACCCCAGCAGGACGGGCAGCACGGTGATGACGTTGCCGGCCATCACGGCGGACCACTGGGTGTGGTGCTGCCCCTGGAACGTCGTGAGTCCCAGCTGGAGGGTGTACGTGGAGTCGCTGTTGATCGCGATCAACGGCCAGGTCAGGTCGTTCCAGGTGGCGAGGAACGTCAGCACGGCGACCGTGCTCAACGCCGGCCGCGCGAGCGGCAGCACGATCGACACGAGGATCCGCAGCCGCCCGCACCCGTCGATCCAGGCCGCTTCCTCGAGTTCGCGCGGCAGCGAGACGAAGAACTGCCGGAACAGAAACACCGAAAGCGGCGTCACCAGCGACGGAACGATCAGTGCGCCGAGCGTGTCGATCAGCCCGAGGTCCTTCATCACCAGGAACGTCGGAATCATCGTCAGCTGGAACGGGATCACCATCGTCGCCAGCATCAGCCCGAGGACGAGCTTCGACCCGGTGAACCGGATCCGCGCGAACGCATACCCGCCGAGCGATCCGAGCACCAGGTTCGCGGTGACGGCAACCGCGGAAACGACGAAGGAATTCAGGAACCAGCGCGGAAACAACGCGTTTCCGAGCACGTACCGGTACCCGTCGAACTTGATGCCGTGCGGCCACAACGCGGGCGGAAAACGGTTGATCTCCGCGTTGCTCATGACCGAACTGACCAGCAGCCACACCAACGGCAGCGCGAACAACAACGCCAACGGCGCGAGGACGAAATGCCAACCACTGATGCGTTTCATCGGGCCGCCACCCGCCGCCGGTAGATCTGCAACGCAACCCCGACCACGAGCAGCGCGACCGCGAGCGTGTACGCGGCTGCCGCGCTGTAGCCGGCCGTGAAGGTCTTGAACGCCTTCTCCCAGATGAAGTACACGATCACGGTGGTCGACCCGAGCGGCCCGCCCTTCGTGGTGACGAAGACCAGGTCGAACACCTGCAACGCGTTGATCGTCTGGAACAGCAGCAGAAAGACGGTGACCGGCGTCAGCGCGGGCAGCGTCACGTGCCGCAGTACGCCCCAACGCCCCGCGCCGTCGATCCGGGCCGCCTCGACCAGGTCGCTCGAAACCCCTTGCAGGCCGGCCAGGTAGACGATCACGCAGAACCCGGTCCCGCTCCACAACGAGATCGCGACCAGCAGGTACAGCGCCTGCCCCGGATCGCTGAAGAACCCCTGCGCGGGCAGCCCGACCTTGTGCAGCAGGGAGTTCGCCACCCCGAACTCAGGATCCAGTACGAACGAGAACAGCACCCCCTGCGCCGCCGCCGACACCACGAACGGTACGAACACCAGCGTCCGGTACAGCCCGATCAACGCGATCTTCCGGTCCAGCGCGATCGCGATCGCCAGCCCCGCGACCACGCTCAACGGCACGTAGAGCGCTGTGTAGACGAGGGTGTGCGAGACCGCCGAACCGAACGCCGGATCATTCAGCAGCGCCTTGTAGTTGGCCAGGCCTACCCACTCGGACGGCGACACGAGATCGTTGACCTGGAACGACAACAGCAACGACCACAGCACCGGTACGACGCTGAGCCCGAGGATGATCACCACCGACGGACTCACGAACGCCCAACCGGTCGCGCTCTCACCGCGGACCCTTCGCTTGGCCGCCCGGCTGCGCGGATCCACGGTGAACGTCCCGACGACACTGGCCATCAGCTCGGCACCGCCAGCACCTGGTTGCACTGGTCGACGGCCTGCTTCAGCGCGTCCGCCGGACTCTGCTTCCCGAGCAGCACCGCGGAGATCGCCTCGCCGACATGCTGCGAGATCTGCGGGTACGTGGTGATCGTCGGCCGCACCTTCGCGGTGTCGAGGGCTTTCACGAACACCTCGAGCCCGTTGGTCTCCGCCGAGTGCTTCTTCCAGGCGGGCAGTTCCGCGGTCGCCCTGGTGATCGGCAGGCTGCCGCCCTTGATGTCCCACTGGATGTCCTGCGCCGGATCGGCCAGCCAGCTGACGAACTCGGTCGCCGCCTTCACCTTGGCCTTGCCGTTGTCGAAGACCGTCCAGGTGTCCGGACCGGAGATCGTGACCGGTTTCCCGGAGTACGACGGCAGCGGTACGACGCCGTACTCGAGCCCGTTGTCCTTCAGTTCGGGCAGCTGCCAGGGGCCGGTGGCAACCATTCCCATCCGGCCGCCGAGGAAGACCTGGTACAGCTGCTCGCTGCCCGGCTTCGGGTCGACGTACAGCGACTTGTCGGTCCGCAACCTGTCCAGCGTTTCCAGCGCCTGCGCGCCGACGGAGTCGAAGCCGACCTTCTTGCCGTCGCCGCTGACCACGTCGCCGCCGAGGTCCCAGATCATCGGCCAGATCCGCCAGACCGTGTCCTCGTCGCCGACGCCCGGCCAGCCGGTGCCGAAGATTCCCTTCGCGGGATTGGTCAGCTGTCTGGACGTGGCAACGAAGTCGTCCCAGGTCCAGCCGTCCTTGGGCGGGGCGACACCGGCCGCGGAGAACAGCTTCTTGTTGTAGACCACGCAGAGCGAGTCGAGCAGCGCCGGCGCGGCCCGTACCTTGCCCTTGACGCTGACCGCGTCCTTCGCGGCCGGCCAGTAGTCGTCGATCTTGAGCTGCCCGGTCAGGTCGGCGACCTTCGGGCTCTTGGTCAGGCTGGCGAGGTCGGACCCGAAGATGTACGCGATGTCCGGGTAGGACCCCGCCGCCAGTCCGGCGGTGACCTTCTGCAGCATGCTGTCCGCAGTCACCCCGCCACCGCCGCCGACCACCTTGATCTTCGGGTGGCTCTGGTTGAAGGCCGCGATCAGCGAGTCGATCGCGGCCTTGCCGATGTCCACCTGGCCGTGCCACAGATCGAGCGTGACCACGCCGTTCGCGTCGGCGCCGTCGTCCTTCTTGCCGCAGGCGGCCAGCGTTCCGGCGCCAGTCACCGCGGCGGCAGCACCGGCCGCGGCCCGGAGGACGTCGCGACGGGACAGGTTTCGAGCATGCTGGGACATGAGGGTCTCCAGAAAGGGAGCAGGAAAGGAGTTTCAGCAGGTCTTGCGGACGTACCCGGAATCACCCGGTACGGAGACGTCCACGTCCCGCTGCACGATCGACAACGTTCCGGCGTACTGCGAACACGCTTTCCGGCGGCCGCTGTCGGTGTACTCGATCACGATCACGTTGTTGCCAAAGGCATCGACGTAGTCGGCGCACTCGTCGTACTGGCCGCATTCCTCGGCGACTGCGAAGTCCAGGCCGACGGCCTGCCGGTCACCGGCCAGTTCGACCGTGTTCTTCTGGCCGACGGCCAGGTTCTTGCTGTGTGCGTGGGTGGCCACCAGCTTCAGGTACGCCTCGGCCTGGGCCGCGGTGAGCAACTTCTTCGAACGGGTGTAGCTGTCGTAGTTGTCCGGCTCGATCGCCTTGTACCCCGCGGCGGCGCAGCCGTCGATCCAGCCGTTGACCTTGGTGGCGATCCGGTTCCGCTTGTCGGCGGTGCGGAGGTCGAGGAGCGGTTCGCCCCAGTCCTCGTCGATCACCAGCTTGCCGGCGGCGTCGCGCAGCAGCAGGTCGGACGCCCACTGGCCCTGTTCGCCGGGCTGGACCTGGAAGGCGTTGACGTAGCAGATGTTGTACAGGCCGGCCGCCGGTGCGGCGGTCCGGTCGCGGGTGACCACCTGGACGCCTGCTGGCGGGGTGTACGCGCCGCCGATCTGGTAGTCGAACTTGGCGTGTGCCGGCGGCAACGTGACGGCCGCGTCGGCGGAATTCCGATTGAGGGTGGGGACGGTGACTGCGAGGGCGGTGGCCGCGGCGGCGACAGCGAGGCGGCGGATGAGTCTGGACACGATTGCTCCATCGGTCCCGGGGACGCGACCCCGCCTCGGGTCTCGCACCGACCCTGGCGCCGTAAAACCGGACTGCAGGCTGTCTGGCCTGGTACCGGCTGGGTGCGTCACTGCGGATCAGATTAAGCGACGAGGTGACGGTGCGGTCAAGGGGAGACTGCAAACAAGTGCGCGAATTGCCGCCGATAGTGCGGCACTGCGCACGAGTCAGGCGTTGCCGAGCGCCGCGGTGGCGTTCCGGCCGGCGGTCGTGGTGCGCCGGAGGAAGTCGGCCAGGAGCTGCAGTTCGGCTTCGGAGTAGTCGGCGAGGAGTTCGTCCATCGTGCCGTTCATACCCGAGTACAACTGGAAGACCTCGGCGCTGCGGTCGCGGAGGGCGCGGATGGTCACGGCGCGGCGGTCAGCGGCTTCGGGGTCCCGTTCGCGGACGATCCAGCCGCCCTTCTGCAGGCGGTCGAGGACGCCGGTCATCGTCGCCGGGTGGAGTCCGGCCCGCCGCGCGAGCGCGCTCGGGCTGATCGGGCCGGACCGGGTGATGAGCTCCAGGCAGTCGAGGTCGACATCCTTCAGGGCGAGCTGCGCACTGACATGGTGATTGAGCAGCGAGAGCTGGTTGCTGAGCTCGCGCAGCGAGTCCTTGATCTCGGATGCGACCCGACGGCTACGCCGTGCCTCGTCGCCGGAAGCTGCCGGACTCATAAGATCTGCCCCTCGGTTGGTACGACTTCCGCACGATACGGTACCGAGTCACCCCCGCTCGATGAATTCGGCCACGATCGCCGCGAAGTCGGGCCCGCGGTCCTCGATGCCGAAATGACCGGCGTTCTCGAGGACGAGCTCCTGGGCGCCGGGGATCGCCTCGCGCAGCGTCGTCCGCCCTTCCCCGACGCCGTAGTCGTGATCGGCGTGCACATACAGGAACGGGATGGACAACGTCCGCAGGACCGACCACGCCTTGCGGTTCGGTTCGGTCGCCTCGTCGTACGGCGTGAGCGGGATCAGCAGCGGGAACTGCCGGGCGCCCTGCAGGTAGCGCTCGTCCGGGAACGGCGCGTCGTACGCCGCTCGGACGGCGGGACCGAGTTCCGTGACCGTGCCGCGGTCGACGACCTGGCCGGCCAGAAACGGTTGGACCGCTGACTGAGCTGCAGCCAGATGGACAGCGGGCCGCTGGGCTCCCGGTCACCGGTCGGCAGCGAGGTACTGGTGACGACGACACGCCTGAACCTGTCGGGGTGCTCGCCGAGCAGGCGCAGGCCGAGCAGCCCGCCCCAGTCGTGGCAGAGCATGGTTACGCCGGACAGTTCGAGCTGGTCGAAAACGACCTGGCGGAGCCAGTCGAGGTGCGACTGGTAGGTGTAGTCGAACCGGTCGGTGGGCTTGTCGGACTTGCCGAAGCCGACGAGATCTGGGGCGACGCAGCGGTGCCCGGCGGCGATGAGCGGCGGGATGACATGGCGGTACAGGTAACTCCAGGTCGGCTCGCCGTGGAGCAGGAGTACGGTCTCGCCGGACGCGTCGGCCGGATCAGGTCGTTCGTCGAGGTAGTGGACGCGTAGCTGGGTGCCGCCGGCGTCGATGTCCACGTAGTGCGGTTCGAACGGGTAGTCCACGAGCCCGTCGAAGCGGGCGTCCGGCGTACGGAGGCTCGCGATCGTCATGCTGCGGCCGCCGCCTGGAAGGCGTCCGCGTGATCCGCGACCCACTGGGCGAAGGTGCGGGCGGGGCGGCCGAGGATCTGCTCGACCTCGGCTGTGACGGGCGCGGGCTTCCCGGCGTCCCGTGCGTACCTCGCCATCAGCGCGTTGACGAAAGCCTCCGGCAGGCCGTTGGCGATCAGTCCGCGGGCCGCCAGTTCCGGTGGGACCTCCTCGAAACGCAGCGGCCGACCGATCACCTCGCCGATGACGGCGACCATCTCCTCGTGGGTCAGCGACTGTGGTCCGGTGGCGGTGATCCGTCCGTCGAGGTCGTCGTCGAGCAGCGCACGTGCGATCACCGCGGCCAGGTCCGCCTCGTGGATCGGGGCCTCGGCGAAGTTCGCGTACGGGGCCCGAACGACGTCGCCCGCGCGGGCCTGGGCGCCGAACATGCCGATGGAGTTGGCCGCGAACGTACTCGCCCGCACCGCCACCCACGGCAGTCCGGCGGCCGCGACCGCGTCCTCCACCTCCTTGTTGCGGTCGCCGTTCAGGCGCGACGGCTGATGTGCCGGGTCGTCGTCGACGTTGATCGCCGACAACGCCACGACTCGCCGTACCCCGTGCTCGGCGGCCAACTTGAGCAGCGCGGTCGCGTTCTCCCCGACCGCACGGGGGTGCACGAAGAGGGCACTGGCCCCCTCCAGCACGGGCGCGACGTCGTCCGGCCGGGACAGGTCGACCCGGTGGGCGCCGGTCGACCTGCTGACCGCACGTACGGCGACGCCCTCATCCGTCAACCGCGCAATGAGCGGGCGACCAACCGTGCCGGTCGCTCCCGTGATCACGATCATGATGACTCCATCCGCGAGATTAATATGATACTCATATCGTATGAATCTCATACGATATGTCAACCTGACCCTCGCCGCAGTCGACATCCCCGCGGAGGGTCACTCGATGGCGTGGATTCGGGCGGCGTACCAGGCGAGGTTGGGTGCGCCGGCCTTCCGTCTCGTCGCGGGCGGCCATGTCACGGGCACCGTCGACCCCTCCGGCGACATCGTGGAACTGATCACGAAGGGGCACGTCCTCGATGGCTGCGCGCTGCTGTCGAGGTCTTGACGGATGAGGTTTTAACCGGTTTAGTGTGCGTTTAAACCGGTTTAAATCCTGTCGAACGAGGTGTTCCGTGAGCAAGCGGCCGACGATCGCGGATGTGGCTCGCCGGGCCGGGGTGTCCAAGGGGTCGGTCTCGTTCGCGCTCAACGGGCGCCCCGGGCTGGCGCAGGCGACCGTGGACAAGATCCTCGCCGCCGCCGACGAGCTCGGCTGGCGGCCGAGCAACCGGGCGCGGTCGCTGTCGGTCTCGAAGGCGTTCGCGCTCGGCCTGGTGATCACCAGGGATCCGGCGGTGTTGTCGTCGGACCCGTTCTTCCCCGCGTTCATCGCGGGGGTCGAGAGTGTGTTGTCGACCCGGGGCCAGGCGCTCGTCCTGCAGGTGGTCGCCGACGGTTCCGAGGCCGACGGGTACCGGCGGCTCGCGCAGGACGCGCGTGTCGACGGCGTGTTCCTGTCCGACCTCCGGCACGACGATCCGCGGATCGACCTGCTGGTCGAGCTCGGGTTGCCGGCGGTCACGCTGAACCGGCCGGACGGCGAGTCGCCGTTCCCGGCCGTCACGCTCGACGACCGGCCGGGCACCGTCGCGGTCGTCGAGCACCTGCTCGGGCTCGGCCACACCCGGATCGCGCATGTCGCCGGCCCGCCCGCGTTCGTCCACGCCACCGCACGGTCCACGGCGTTCGTCGAGACCCTCGCCGCGGCCGGGCTGGCGCCGGTGGCGGTCGAGGCCGGCGACTTCACCGCGGCGGGTGGGATCGAGGCGACCCGGCGGCTGCTCGCGCTGCCGGAACCGCCGACCGCGATCGTCTACGCCAACGACCGGATGGCGATCGCCGGCCTGGGCGCCGCGCAGGCCGCCGGGCTGACCGTGCCGGACGACCTCAGTGTGGCCGGCTTCGACGACAGCGAGCTCGCCGAGTACGTGCACCCGGGGCTGACCACTGTCCGCGCCGACCCGTTCCAGTTCGGGGTCGCGGCCGCCCGGACCCTGAACCGGGTCGTCGACGGCGACACCGACGTACCCGATGTCGAACTGCCGCCCGCGGAGCTCGTCGTCCGCCGCTCCACCTCTGCACCACCCCCGCTCTAGGAGGACCCATGAAGTTGCAAGCTGGACTGCTGGCCGTCGTTCTGGCCGGCTCGCTCGCCGCGTGCGGGAGCGGCGGTGGCGCTGGTGACGCCGACGCCGCGGCCAAGGCGCGCGGGCCGATCACGATCTGGTACTCGAACAACGCCGAGGAAGTGGCCTGGGGCAAGCAGATGGTCGCGGCCTGGAACGCCGGACACGCGGACCAGAAGATCACGGCCCAGGAGATTCCCACCGGCAAGTCCTCCGAGGAGGTCATCGGTGCGGCGATCACGGCCGGGAACGCGCCGTGCCTGATCTTCAACACCTCGCCGGCCTCGGTGTCGCAGTTCCAGAAGCAGGGCGGCCTGGTTCCGCTGGACGCGTCGTACATCGAGGAGCGGTCCGGGGACGTCGCACAGCAGTACAAGTCGCCCGACGGCAAGTACTACCAGCTGCCGTGGAAGTCGAACCCGGTGATGATCTTCTACAACAAGAAGATCTTCGCGAAGGCAGGGATCACGGATCCGAAGCTGCAGACGTACGACGAGTTCCTGGCCGCGGCGCGGAAGGTCGTCGCGTCGAAGGCGGCGAAGTTCGCGATCTACCCGGCGCCGAGCAACGAGTTCTTCCAGTCCTGGTTCGACTTCTACCCGTTGTACGCGGCCGAGACCGACGGGAAGCAATTGGTTGCCGACGGCAAGGCAACGTTCGCGTCCGACGAGGGCAAGAAGGTCGCCCAGTTCTGGCGGACGATGTACGCCGACAAGCTGGCCTCGCAGGAGAAGTACACCGGTGACGCGTTCGTCGACGGGACCGCGGCGATGGCCGTGGTCGGGCCGTGGGCGATCGCGACGTACAAGGGCAAGGTCGACTGGGGTGTCGTGCCGGTACCGACCTCGTCCGGCAAGCCCGCTTCGGAGATTCACACGTTCTCCGACGCGAAGAACGTCGCGATGTACTCCGCCTGCAAGAACCGCGGGACGGCCGCTGACGTACTGAAGTTTGCCACCAGCAAGGAACAGGACGGCAAGTTCCTCGCCGCGACCGGGCAGATGCCGTTGCGCAAGGACGTTGCGTCGACGTACGGGGACTACTTCGCCAAGAACCCCGACTACAAGCTGTTCGCCGACCAGGCGTCCCGGACCGTCGAGGTGCCGAACGTCCCGAACTCGATCACGATCTGGCAGACCTTCCGCGACGCCTACTCCAAGTCCGTGATCTTTCGGCCAGCAGGACCCCGGCTCGGCCTTGGACGACGCCGCACAGAAGGTCGATCAACTCGTCAAGCAGTCATGAGACGACGGCTCCGCGTCCTCGGTGAGCATCCGATCGGCGCCGCGTTCGTCACGCCGTACGTCGTGTTCCTGGCCGCGGTGTTCGCGTATCCGCTCGGGTTCGCCGTGTACATGTCGTTCCACGACTACTTCTTCGCGGCACCCGGTGCGGTGGTGGAGCGGCCGTTCGTGGGGTTCGCCAACTATGTGACGGTCTTGTCGGACCCAGCGGTCCGGCGGGCTTTCGGGAACGTACTGATCTTCCTGGTGATCAACGTCCCGCTGACCGTCGTCCTGTCGCTCGGCCTGGCCAACGCCCTGAACGCCGCGATCCGCTGGCGCACCTTCTTCCGCGTCTCGTACTACGTCCCGTACGTCACCGCGTCGGTCGCGGTCGTCGGCGTCTGGCTCTTCTTGTTCAACTCGAACGGGCTCATCAACTCAGTCCTAGGTCCCCTCGCCCCCGATCCGTCCTGGTTGGTGAATTCGAGCCTTGCTATGCCAACAGTCGCCATCTATGTCACCTGGAAACAGCTCGGCTTCTTCATCCTGCTCTACCTGGCCGCGCTGCAGAACGTCTCGAAGGACCTGTACGAGGCCGCCTCCATGGACGGCGCCGGCCGCTGGAAATCGTTCCTCAACGTGACCGTTCCCGGCGTCCGGCCGGCGACGACGCTGGTCGTGCTGGTGGCGACGGTGACCGGAGCGAACCTGTTCACGGAGCCCTACCTGCTGACCGGAGGTGGCGGTCCGGACGGAGCATCTGCTTCACCGGTACTGATCATGTATCAGCGCGGAATCGAGCAGGGTCATCCTGACGTGGGCGCCGCGATCGGGGTGCTGCTGGTGATCGGCGTGCTGCTGCTGGCTCTGCTCGAACGGCGGTTCGTCGGGAGGGAGGAGTCGTGAGGCTGAAGTTCGTCGCTCTGCTGGTCGGGGCTTTCGTCTTCCTCTTCCCCTTCTACTACATGCTGATCGGCAGCCTGCAGGCCGAACCGGACCCGTCCGTAGGCGGCGCGTTCCCGAACCCGGCCAACCTGACCGGGCACAACTACACCGAGATCAACAAGTCGATCCACCTGGGCCGGTCGCTGATCAACTCGGGCATCTTCACCGGCGGGGTGATCCTCGGGACGCTGGTGTTCGGTGTCCTCGCCGGCTACGCGCTCGCCCGGCTGCAGTTCCGCGGCCGCGGCGTGGTCTTCAACCTGATGCTGCTGATCCAGGTTGTACCGTTCCAACTGCTGACGATCCCGCTGTACGTGCTGATCGTCCGCAGCTACGGGCTGGCCGACTCGTACCTCGGGATGATCCTGCCGTTCCTGATCAACTCCACCGCGGTCTTCGTCTTCCGGCAGTACTTCCTGCAGTTGCCGGCCGAACTGTTCGACGCGGCCCGGATCGACGGCGCGTCGGAGCTGAGCATCCTCTGGCGGGTCGCCGTACCGCTGGTCCGGCCGGCGCTGCTCACCGCGGTACTGCTGACGTTCATCGGGCCGTGGAACGAATTCCTCTGGCCGTTCCTGATCACCAAGCAGCAGGACCTGCAGCCGCTCGCGGTCTCGCTGTCCAACTACCTGACCACTGTCTCGGCGCGGGCGGCGAACCCGTTCGGCGCCGTACTCGCCGGTGCCTGCGTACTGGCCGCGCCGGCCGTGACCTTGTTCATCGTCTTCCAGCGCCGGTTCATCTCCACGAACCTGTCGTCCGGCGTCAAAGGCTGATCCCAGAAGGGCTTCTCGTGACTGTTCCCTACACCCTGACCCGCGTCGGCGTACTGATGACGGCCGAGCCGGGCAACGAGCTCGAGGCGGAGGGCGTGCTGAACCCGGCCACCGGGCACACCCCGGACGGGCAGCTGTACCTGCTCCCGCGGCTCGTTGCTACCGGCAACGTGTCGCGGGTCGGGCTGGCCGCCGTGGTGCTCGACGACGGAGTGCCGGCCGGCGTCCGGCGCGAAGGCGTCGTGCTCGCGCCGGACGAGGGATGGGAGCGCGGCAAGAACAACGCGGGCGTGGAGGATCCGCGGGTGACGTACGTGCCGTCGCTCGGGCTGCACGTGATGACGTACGTCGCGTACGGCCCGCTCGGCCCGAAGCCCGCGCTCGCTGTGTCGTCGGACCTGCGCGAGTGGCGGCGGCTCGGCCCGTTGCACTTCGAGTACCAGCCTGAGCTGGACACCGACCTGAACCTGTTCCCGAACAAGGACACCGTCTTCTTTCCGGAGCCGGTACCCGGGCCGGACGGCGTTCCGTCGTACGCGATGCTGCATCGCCCGATGTGGGACCTCGGGTGGTTCCGCGAAGGCGAAGGCGTGCACCTGCCGGCCGGGATCACCGACGACCGGCCCGGCATCTGGGTGTCGTTCGTACCGGTGGCGGACGTCGAGGCCGACGTACGGAACCTCGTCCACCTGCGGAACCACCGCCTGGTCGCGATGTCGGAGTACCCGTTCGAGGAACTCAAGATCGGCGCCGGTCCAGCCCCGCTGCGGGTGCCCGAGGGCTGGCTGGTACTGCACCACGGCGTCACCGGCGAACAGCCGCAGGGCTTCGACCCGACCACCCAGAAGGTCCGGTACGCCGCCGGTGCGCTGATCCTGGACCCGAACGACGTGACCCGGGTGATCGCCCGGACCGCGGAGCCGCTGCTGGTCCCCGAAACCGAGGCGGAAATGGTCGGAACTGTCGGAAACGTCGTCTTCCCGACTGCGATCGAAGAGATCGAGGGCCAGTACTACGTCTTCTACGGAATGGCCGACGCTGCCATCGGCGTCGCCAGATTGGACCGGACGACATGAAACCAACCCGCCGCACCGTCCTCGGCGGAGCAGTCGCAGTAGCTGCCGCATCCAGCGTCTCCCTGCCGGCCACCGCCGCCGGGCGACTGTCCAACCTCGCCCACCTCGACTTCCTGCGCACCGCGGTCGTACCACCGGCCGCGCCCGGCCACGCCACGTACGGCTCCGGGCCGATCGGTGTGCTCTGGACGTACGCCGAACACCAGGCCGACGGGTCGTACAAGCGGGTCGGCGGTGGAACGTACGACGCCGCGACGAACACGTACGGGCAGGGCGCGTTCAACGCGGACGACATCGCGCGGGCGGCCGTTGTGTACGTGCGGCATTGGCAGCAGTTCCGTCGTACGGCCTCGCTCGACGCGGCTCGGGAACTCCTGCGGGCGTTGACGTTCCTGCAGTCCCCGAACGGCAACGTCGTGCTGTGGATGCAGCCCGACGGCACCCTCAACCCGAGCGCGGAGCCGGTCGAACTCCCGGATCCGTCCGACTCCGGCCCGTCGTACTGGCTGGCGCGAACTGTCTGGGCGTTGGGGGAGGGGTACGCCGCATTCCGGCACACGGACGGCGCTTTCGCAGGTTTCCTGCGGGATCGGCTCGAGTTGGCTCTGGCGGCGCTCGAACGTCAGGTGCTCGTGCGATACGGCGAGTACAACCTCGTCGACGGGCGTCGCCTCCCGGCCTGGCTGATTGTCAACGGCGCGGATGCGACCTCCGAGGCCGTGCTCGGACTGGCGGCCTATGTGCGTGCCGGCGGGTCGGCGTCCGCGCGCCGTGCGCTCGCCCGCTTCGCGGAGGGCATCGCGAAGCTCGGTGCAGGTTCGACCCGGGTCTGGCCGTTCCGCGCGTTGCTGCCGTGGGCGGAGTCCATCTCGGACTGGCACGCCTGGGGTGCGCAGATGCCGTCCGCGCTAGCCGCTGCCTCGTCCGCGCTCAGCCGACCGGACCTCCTCGGGCCTGCGATCGGTGACACGGCCGGCTTCACCCCGTTGCTGCTTACCTCGGGCGGCCCGGACAACGGCTGGCTGCCCGTGCCGATCGACCGGTCGCAGATCGCGTACGGCGTCGACGCCCGCTTACAGGCTCTCGTCGCCGTCGGTCAGCACCACCTCGCCGCCTTTGCCGCCGCCTGGTATTTCGGCGCGAACCACGCCGGGCAGCCGATGTACGACGTGACCACGGGCCGCACGTACGACGGGATCTCCGGCGACGGCTCGATCAACCGCAACTCCGGCGCCGAGTCCGCCATCCACGGCCAGCTCTCCCGGTCGTCAACGTCACCGAGACTCCGAGCCGAACCACGTGGAGCCTCGGCCTGCTCAACTACCAGGGCGGCCCACAAGGTATCTCCGCCGCTCCCGGCGCTCTCCTTCCTCTGACGCTTCCCAAACCGCTTCCTGCCCACGCAACCACCGTCACGGCCACCGGCACCGCTCAAATCGACGCACTGCTCCTCCTGCCACTTCTCAGCAGGCTCCAGATCGGCAGGGCGACCTTGCTGGTCAACGTGGACACACGTCCGCACGCGGTCGCCGGAAGCCACGCCTGGAACTACAACGCCTCCGGCCAACTAGTTGCCCAAGGCAAACCAGTCGTGGAGCCCGGAGGCTTCACCGTGCTGCTCGAATAACGCTACGTCAGCCGATCAGGATCTTCGGTGGGAGTCCGGTGAGGGCTTTGACGTCCCGGGTGAGGTGGGCCTGGTCGGCGTACCCGGTGATCATCGCGACGTCGGCGAGCGGCAGGCCGGTGCGGGCGTGGTCGAGGGCGACGTTCATCCAGAGGACGCGGTCGAGCATCTTCGGGCCGTAGCCGAATGCGTCCAGGCAGCGGCGGTGCAGCTGCCGTTCGCTCAGGCCGATTGTGCCGGCCAGCCGCGAGACGCCGGCGGTGCCGCGGAGCAGACCGCTGCGGACGCTGTTGACGATGTGCGTCGTCAGCCGGTCCTCCGGTTCGTCGAGCAGTCGTGCGACCTCGAGGTCCAGCGCCTCTGTCTGGTCGGGGGCTGATCTGATCCGGTCGAGGAGGCGGCGGCTGCGGTTCGGCGACCAGAGCTCGGCGAGCGGGACGCGTTCGTTCAGCAGATCGTGCGCCGGTACGCCGAGCAGCGCCGGCGCGGCACCCGGCGCGAACCGCACCCCGGCGTACCGCGTCCCGCGCGGTGCGGTGCCCGTCCACGCGCGACTGTCCGGGCCGGCGACGTACAGGTCGTCGTCCATCAGCAACACGTCCATGCACCCGTCGGGCAGGATGCGGAACTCCCCACCCTCGGCGGTCCGCGTCCACAGCTGAGCACCGGCGATACGCGCAGGACGCTCCCGGTACGGCTCGACCGCTACAGTCACGACTCCAGTCTGCTACGGCCCACCGACAGTTTCGGATCGCGTACCTGATCAGGCCGGTACGACGACGTCGACGACGAGGACGTCGACCGGGAGGTACTTGACCAGGGCAACGTTTTCGCGGACGAGTTCGTCGCGGACCGGGGCGCCGGTGCGGCGGTCGATCACCGTGCGCCAGATCTCGTTCCGGCGGAAGTAGTCGGCGCCGACGCGCAGGAAACGCTCGCCCTTCGAGAACACCCGGTACGACGACTCGGCCGGGACGTCGGCGAGGATCTCGCCCTCCAGGTACCGCTCGCCGACGCCGACGTGCAGCTGGAACGTCTGGTCGGTGTCGTTGCGGAACTGCAGGTCCACGTAGTTGTAGACGATGCTGCACCCGACACCCCACGGTAGCACCCGCCCGTTGTCCGGGAACGGGTCGAAGCTGTGCGTCGACCGCTGCGTCACCGTCAACGGCGAATGCAGCACCATCCAGTGCAGCAGGTTCGCGAGCTGGCAGATGCCGCCGCCGATCCCTGGCTTCGCCTGCCCGTTCGACAGCCGCATGCCCTTCGCGTACCCCTTGCGGCGGGTCGCATTGCCGACCACCTTGTTGAACGAGAACGTCTCACCCGGCCGGATCAGCAGTCCGTCCACCTGCGCACACGCGAGCTTGAGGTTGGTCACCTTGTTGTGCTGCATCCACATCTCGGTCTCCCCGAGTTGGCGCAACAGCAACGACTTGTGGCGCTTGATCCGCACCGGCAGATCGCCGGCGTCGTGCGTCGCGGCGTACGGCGTACTCGACCGCATCCACTCGATCCGCTTCACCATCCGGTGATACCGGACCGCGACCGGGTACAGCAGCCGGATCCGCTCGCTCCACCGCTTCCGGCGTACCGCGGGCAGCACACGCGCCCGTTCGGCCGGACTCAGCTCGTGTACGCCGACCCGCCATGCCTCAGGCGTACTTTCATCCAGCGGTGTGACCGTTGTGCTCACAGACATGTCCGTTCCCCGAGTCCGATCTCGTCACCGTACGCCGCCGCGCCCCCGAACCGATGACAACAGCAGCACAATCCCTTTGCGCAATCTGAGACGCCTGACTTCGGCAAAGAGTTGTGTCGCCGGGTGGATCAGCCTGCCGGTCGAGGACGTCGATCACCTCGTCCTCGCCGTGCGCCGGCGTCATCAGCCGAGTTCGAGAGCGGTGCAGACCCACCGGTTGCGCCGGATCTCGAGGCGGAGGGCAACGGCGCGGGACCGTCCGCCGTGCCGGACGTGCGCGGCGACCTCGGCGATCGACGGTTCCGGCATGAACACCCGGACCGAACGCACTGTGCTCTTCTCGTTCGCCCCCCGCGTACCCGCAGTCGAGTTCAGCCCGAGCAACCGAACCCGCCGATTCAACTCCAGAAACACCTGATCATCCGTAAACCGCACCAACTGCGAAATCGGCCGATCCCCCACCAGCACCTCACTGACCGCCTGAGCCAACCGCCCACCCCAAACCCGAACATCCGGCAACCCCGCCCGATCCCCCCGAACCCCCCGCTGCCCAGCACCAACCTCCGCCCCGCGCGCTCGTGCCGGACCGGCTTGCACGGTGCCCACACCAGCGCCAGCCTCCGCGCCGCGCGCCCGCGTCGTGCCGAACTCCCCGCCGCGTGCGTGCGTCGTGCCGGCGTGCGTCGTACGTGCCTCGGGTTCGTCGCCGTGGTCGGTCTCGGCGGGTTCGGCAGCCGCCGCTTGTGCGTTGAGCAGCTCGACCTTGGCGGCAGTTGCCGTGTCGTTCGCCTCGTGGCCGGCGGGATCCGGAGTGTTCGCGTCGTCTGTTGTGGGGACGGTGACGCGGGTGAGGTGGCGAGGAGCCGAGGCGACTCCCAGGCGGACGATGGCCTGGTGACGGAGGGCCAAGGCGCCTTCGGTGAGTTCGTCGGCGTAGCGGGCGGTCGCGGGTACGGCGTACTCGCCCGCATCCCGCGTCGCGGCCAGTCGCGGTCGGGTGACTGCGGCGTGCATCCCACCCGGTTCGGTCGCTCCAACGTTCCGCGTGAACGCTTCGGCTCCAGCTGGTACGACCGTCAGCGTGCCGCGCTGCGCGAGGCTCGCCTCGGTCGGCGTCGAGCTCGGCTGGGTGTCCTGCTCCGGATCGGCTGGTGCGCCGGGCCGCGTGGTTTCGTCGGCCTCCGCAGGTGCCTGGCCGTGTCGAGCGGTGACCAGCGAGAGGTCCGCGGTTGTCCCGGACCCGGGCGCGGGGGCGCTGTGGTCGTCCGAGGCGGGGAGCGAGTTGACGGCCATGAATGCCTCCGAGGTGTGCGGTGCCGGTTGATGGGTGGTGGGGGTTGGGTGGGTAGGCGCGCTGAAGCTGGTCGGGCTCGGGCTGGTCGGCTCGTCGTCGGCTGAGCCGGGCTCGGTTCGCCTGAGAACGGTTGGCCGAGAGCTGGCCGAGCCGGAGTTGGTTGGGTCGGAGTTGGCTGGGTCGGAGTTGGTTGGGCCCGAGTTGGTTGGGTCGAAGTTGGTTGGGCGGGGCTTGCTTTGGCCGGGTTCGGGTAGGCCGGGAGTGGATGGGCTCGAGTCGGCCCGGCCGGGCTTGGTTGGGTGCGAGTCGGTTGGGCCCGGAGTGGTTGGGCTGGGAGTGGTTGGGCTGGGAGCGGTGGGGCCGGGGGCGGTTGGGCTGGAGCTGTTGCGGCTCGGGGTGGTCGCCCGGTGGGTGGGGACGGCGGTCAGGGGAGCGGTGGGATGTGGTTCCGGGGGGTGGGGTTGGGGGTGGGTCATCTCACTGCTCCTGGGGGTGTGGCGGGAGGTGGTCGCCGGTGTGGGTGGGCGGGGTGCGGAGCACCTGGCCGGGGAGGATGAGGTCGGGGTTCTTCCCGATCACGTGACGGTTGGCGGCGTACCAGTCGTGCCAGCGGGCGGTGATGGCTTCGGAGGTTGCGGTGGGGCCCAGTTCGCGGGCGGCGATGGACCAGAGCGAGTCGCCTTCGCGTACGACGACGCTGACGGGGAGGTTCGGGCGGAGCTCGGTGTACCTGGTGGGCGCCCCATCGGTCGGCCGATCCGGCACCCCCACCCGCGACCGCCCAGCAGTCTGCTCCGGCACAGTCGGCTTGCCGTCCGACGTACGCGCAGAGTCGCCCGTCCGCCCGGCAGCCTGCTCGGGCGTGGTGAACCTGGTGTCGGACGTGCGCCCGGTGTCGGTTGGCCGTCCAGCGGTCTGTTCCGGTGCGGCGGGCTTGCTGTCTGACGTACGCGCGGAGTCGGTTGGCCGACCTGAGTTTGCCTGCTTGTCGGAGGTATTGCGCGAGGCGTGGGTCGCCTGGGTGATGGGGAGGGTGGAGGCGGGCTCGGTCACTCGGTAGTCCGAGGGGTTCGGGGTGGTTCCGCCGATCTCCAGTGACGACGCTGCCTTGGTGGCGCGGTAGTCGGTGGGGTTCTGGTGTGCGGTGGTGTCGCCGATCTGGAGGGATGAGGCGGGCTCGGTCGCGCGGTAGTTGCCGGTGTGGTGGCCGTCGGTCTCCCGCGACGAAGCTGCTTGGGTCCCGCGGTAGTCGGTCGCGTTCTGGTTCGGGGCTGTACCGCCGATCTCCAGTGACGACGCTGCCTCGGTTCCGCGGTAGTCGGTGGGGTTCTGGTGTGGGGTGGTGCCGCGGATCTCGAGGGATGAGGCGGGTTCCGTCGAGCGGTAGGTGTTGGTGTCGGTGGTGAGCTTCAGGCGGGAGGCTGCTTCGGCGGGGAGGTACGTGGCGGGGAGGGCTGGTTGGGCGGGTTGGGTGGTGTGGCGTACGTGGGCGGTGTCGGGGGTGGCGTGGGCTGCGCCGATGGTGAGTGGGGTGACGGCGGCGACGCCGAGGCCGGAGCGGAGTAGGGCTCGGGCTGTCTTGGTGGTGATCCGGCCCGCGACCGCGCCGGCCAGTTCGCCGACGACGCCTGGGACCTGCTCCAGGACGGTGAGTACGACGGCCAGCGCGAGCCAGGCATAGGCGATCCACGCGATCGTCCCGACCGCAAGAACCGTCAGCGAGTCCAAGTCGTACGTGCGGAGGCCGCTGATCGAACCGGCGGTCATCCAGTGCAGGAGCCAGCCGAGCCCGGCCAGTGCGAGGACCGCGAGGGTTCCTTTGAGTACCCGGATCATCGCGTTCATCCCGCTTCGCTCCCGACCTATGAGTTTGCGTTAGTTTGCTTTGGCTTGACCACTATAGACCGGTACTAGTACGCATTTGCAAGTCCTTAACACACGCTGCGTAGGTTTCGGCTGCGCAGGGTGAAACCGCACGACCGGTAAGTTCACGGTCATGCGGTGGGATGCGTTGTTCGCGGACCTGGAGTCGCAGTTCGAGGCGCTCCAGGACAGTGACCTGTACGGCGAGGTGGCGGACCGGATCCGGGCCGAGGTCGGGAAGATCACCGTGCTGGACCGGCTGCGCGGCGCGGTCGACACCGTCGTACGCGTCGAGGTGCAGGACGCGGACCCGATCCGAGGGCTGCTCAGCCGGGTCGGGAAGGACTGCCTGCTGATCGAGACCGAGCGCTACGAGGAATGGCTGATCCCGGTCGAGGCGCTGGTCGCCGTGCACCGGCTCGGGCCGTGGGCGGAGCCGGCCGTCGGCGCGGTCGAGGGCAAGCTCGGCCTGGCCCATCTGCTTCGCGGGATCGCCCGTGACCGCTCACCGGTGACGCTGTTCTGCAGCGGCGGCGGTCCGGTCACCGGGACCATCGACCGCGTCGGCGCCGACTTCGTCGAGATCGCCGAGCACCCCCTGGACGCGCCACGCCGCCGTACCGAGGTCTACAACGTCCGCCTGGTCCCCACCCAGGCGCTCCGGGCGCTTCGCCGCCGCTGACCAACTGCCGGGGGAGGACTCACCTGCCCGGGGCTGCAGACAAGGTATTGCCTGTGCGCCGCCCCCATTTCCTGTTCACACGCCCGGCGCCAGCCCGCCGGGCGAGCGGCGGCTTACAGGTGGGCGTCTTCGGACGCTTCTGCGTCTTCGCCGAAGGGGTGGTTGTCGATGAAGGTTTTCGTCTCGGTGTAGAGCCGCTCGATGTACTTCTCCAGTTCCGACGACTCGACCCGCCACTGGCCGCGGCCGCCGATCTTGACCGCGGGGATGTCGCCGCGGCGGACCAGTGCGTACACCTGGTTGGCGGAGATGTTCAGGACCTCGGCGACGTCGGCGAGCTGGAGGAAACGGGGACCCGGCATCGTCGGACTCCTTCGGATAGTGGCTGGTTCCTTCAGTTTGCCACGGTTGGCGCGTGGACGACCGAGTTTGTCCCCAGGCCATGACAGCCTGTGGATGACCGTTCACGCCTGGTTCGGCGAACAGGCAGAATGTCCGCCGACAGGCGATCCATCCACTGGGGAGATGACGTGGTCGAGACACAGGTGCGGAGCGGGTTCGGTGCGCCGGCCGCTCCGGCGCAGCGCAACCGGAAGGCGCGCTGGCGCGACGGCCGCCTGGTGCTCGGCGTGCTGCTGGTCGCCGTCACCGCGCTGGCCGGCGCGAAGCTGCTGTCGTCCGCGGACGACACGACCACGATCTGGGCGGCCAAGCACGAGCTCCGGGTCGGCAGCCCGCTGACCGACGACGACCTGACCACGGTCCGGGTCAAGTTCACCAGCAGCAACGACTCGGGCAAGTACCTGTCCGCCGACGCCGATCTGAAGGGCCTGATCGTCGGCCGGACAGTCGGCCAGGGCGAGTTCGTGCCGAAGGATGCGGCCGTCACCCAGGCCGACAAGGACCGCACCGAGCTGCCGTTGTCGATCGCCACCGGGCATCTGCCGCCCGACCTCGGGGTCGGGGACGTCGTCGACGTCTGGGTGGTGCCCAAGGAGGACGGTCAGGCGGCGGCGAAGTGGTGGGCCGGCGTCCGCGTTCTGCAGGTCGACTCGGTGAAGGGTGTGGCGGGCGGCTCCGCACGCCGGCAGGTCACGGTGGACCTGAGCCAGAGCGACCTCAACCGGATGGGCGCAGCCCTGGCCGCGATCAACGTCGGTGAGCCGACCCTGGTCCGGAAGGCCGGCTGATGTCGATCCCAGTCCTGCTCGCGGTGACCGGGGCGCCGTGGGAAGCAGACGTCGTACGCCGCACCGAGCAGGCGTCAGGTATCCGGGTCGTCCGGCGCTGCGTGGACATCGCCGACGTGATGGCCGCGGCCGCCAGCGGGCAGGCCCGGGCGGTACTGATCGCCGACGCGCTGGCCCGGCTGTCGTCGGACGCCGTCGCGGCGCTGCACGCCCGCGGCATCGTCGTCCTCGCCCTGGTCGATCCGCTCGAGACCGGCGCGCCGTTCGGGGCCGAGGACCGGCTGGCGCGGATGGGGATCGAGCGGATCCTGCCGGCCGACGTCAGCCCGTCGGACCTCGGCCGGGCGGTCGCCGACGCGGTCGAGTCAGGTCCGCCGGTTGCCAGCTCGCACTTCGCGGGCGGGTTCGTGCCGCTCACGCCGGAGGACATCGCCAACCCGAAGCCGCCCGCGTTCCCGCAGGGCACCGGCCGGCTGATCGCGGTCTGGGGCCCGACCGGCGCTCCCGGCCGGACGACGGTCGCCGTCAACCTGGCGACCGAGCTGTCGCTGCGCCGCGTGCCGACCCTGCTCGCGGACGCCGATGTGTACGGCGGCACCGTCGCCCAGATGCTCGGCATGCTCGACGAGACCTCCGGGCTGGCGGCCGCGGCACGGTCGGCGTCGAACGGCTCGCTCGACACGGTGATGCTCGCCCGGCATTCCCGCGAGCTGAACCCGCACCTCCTGGTGCTGTCCGGTCTGAGTCGTGCCGACCGCTGGACCGAGCTCCGCCCGGCGGCGGTCGAGTCGATCTGGGCGACCGCCCGGACGCTGGCACCGCTGACGATCGTGGACGCCGGCTTCTGCATCGAGACCGACGAGGAGATCTCGTTCGACTCGCTGGCGCCCCGCCGCAACGGTGCGACCGTGGCTACCCTCGAGGAGGCCG
The DNA here is from genome assembly GCF_042873835.1 of Kribbella sp. NPDC004536. Lineage (NCBI taxonomy): Bacteria > Bacillati > Actinomycetota > Actinomycetes > Propionibacteriales > Kribbellaceae > Kribbella > Kribbella sp. NPDC004536. The sequence continues at coordinate 570,520 of NZ_JBIALY010000003.1, forward strand.
ACGAGGTGATCGTGGTCGGTACGGCGGACCCGGTCGGCCTGACCCGCCTGATCCGGGCGGTCCACGAGGTACGCGGGGTCGTCCCGTCGGTCGGCGTCCGCGTCGTCGTGAACCGGCTCCGTTCAGGCGCGCTCGGCGGCTCGCCGGCGGATGCGGCGACCGACGCGTTGCGGCAGTACGCCGGCATCGACCGCGCCGTCCTCCTGCCGTACGACCTGAGCGCGACCGACGCCGCGATGGCACACGGGCGCAGCCTCGCCGACGCCGCGAAGTCGAGCAAGCTCCGCAAGGCCTTCCAGCAACTGGCCGCCGAGGTCGCCGACGCTTTCCACACGGTCCCCGCCTGACCTCAGGGTCGATCCGGGGGATTACCCGACCGACAGGACGGCGATCGTCTGCCAGGGTTGAGGTATGCCTGACGTCCAGAGCCGCCCACGAGGTTCGATGAGTCCCGAGCGCCGCTACGGGATCGCCATCTCCGTCGCGCTCATCCTCGGTGGCGTGTACTGGGCGCTGACCGGTCTGACCTCGGGCACCAAGTCGGACCAGAGCAGCTACCCGGTCGACGGCACCAGCCTGCTGGTGAAGGGCGGGTCGGCGACGGTCGAGGTCCGGCCCGGCGACGGTGCCGAGGTGAAGGTCGACCGGCAGTTCGAGCGGAACGTGTTCGGCTCGGACCCGAAGGAGAAGTACGACCCGAACGAGCACCAGCTCGAGCTCGACAGCGGCGGTTGCGGGATCCTGTCCTTCGGCTGCAAGACGAACTACGTGCTGACCGTCCCGCGGGACGTGAAGCTGACGGTCGAGACCAGCAGCGGAGAGGTGACGGTGTCCGGGCTCCAGGACGGCCTGAACGTGAAGACCAGTTCGGGCGACGTCGCGGTGCACGACGTCGGCGGGCCCCTGGACCTGCGGTCGAGTTCGGGAGATCTGGACGCGGACGGGCTGACCTCGACGACGGTGACGACCAGTTCGAGCTCGGGCAGCGCCTCGCTGGAGTTCGTCGTCGCGCCGCAGTCGGTCGAGTCGAAGTCGAGCTCCGGCGACGTGACGATCGGCATCCCGGACGCCGGCGACGCGTACAAGCTCGACACCAAGACGTCGTCCGGCGACGAGTCGGCGAACATCAAGACCGACCCGGCCGCGACCCGGCAGATCACCGCGCGGACGTCGTCCGGCGACGTCTCCGTCGAATACACGCACTAGCGGGCGAGGCGGGGCGACCACGCCGAGTGAGATCGAGGGTGGGGAGGGTGAGCGCCCCGGTGGTCTGAGTAGGCTTGCCGCCATGGTCGAGGTGCGTGGTCTGCTCGTGGACTGGGGCGGCGTCCTCACCTCGGGCCTGGAGCCGGCGCTGCGGCGCTGGGCGGAGCTCGACGACTTCGACTTCGACGCGTACCTGGAAGCGGTACTGAAATGGCTGCCGTCCGAGAACGCGATCACCGCCGAGCTCAACCCGGTGCACGCGCTCGAACGCGGCCAGCTCGCGGTGCCCGACTTCGAGCGCAAACTCGCCTCGCTGCTGGTCCGCCGCGACGGTACGCCGGTCCCCGCCGAGGGGCTGATCGAGCGGATGTTCGCGCACTTCGAGCACCAGCCTGCGATGGCCGCCCTGGTCCGCCGGGTCAACCAGCGCGGGATCCGGACCGCGTTGCTGTCCAACTCCTGGGGCAACACCTACCCGCGCGACACCTGGGACGGGATGTTCGACGACATCGTGATCTCGGGTGAGGTCGGGCTGCGCAAGCCCGAACCGGAGATCTTCCGGCTGGCCGCCGGCCGGCTCGGCCTGGAACCGGCCGAGTGCGTGTTCGTCGACGACCTGCAACTCAACGTCGACGGCGCCCGTGCGGTCGGGATGACCGCGATCCTTCACACCGAGTACGACGAGACCCGGCGAGCGCTGGAAGACCTGTTCGGAGCCGACCTGACGTGACCGTGACCACCCCTGCTTCCTCCCCAGCCCGGCCGGCCGGCCGCCGGCGCGCCCTGATCGCGATCCTGGCCTGTGCCGTCCTCGTCGCGATCGGCGCGTGGATCGGCAGTCTGTTCGGCGGCATGATCGACCTGCGCGTGTACCGGATGGGCGGCTCGGTCCTGCTGCACGGCGGCTCGCTGTACGACGCGAAGCTGCCCGGCGGTTCCGGGTTGCCGTTCACGTACCCGCCGTTCGCGGCGATCGCGATGGTCCCGCTGGCCGCCGTACCGTGGGGCGTCGCGCTGGTGGCGTGGACGACCCTCTCGGTGCTGTGCATCACCGCGCTCTGGCGGACCAGCCTGACCAAGACGTTCTGGTCGTTCGTGACGCAGCGCAAGCGGACGGCGGTGCTGGTCGCGCTGACGATCCTGTCGCTGCTGCTGGAGCCGGTCTGGCAGACGATCCAGTTCGGCCAGATCAACCTGTTGCTAACGGCAATGATCCTGCTCGACCTGGTCCGGCCGAACGACACCCGGCTGCGCGGGTTCTGGGTCGGCGTCACGATCGGCGTGAAGCTGACGCCGCTGCCGTTCCTCGCGCTGCTCGTGGTGACGAAGCAGTGGCGCGCGCTGCGCAACGCCGTCCTCGGGCTGCTCGCGACGATGGCGATCGGGTTCGCGATCGTCCCGCACCAGTCGTGGCGGTACTGGACCGACGTGATCCTGGACGCGAACCGGGTCGGCGGGATCGCGTACACCGGCAACCAGTCGTTCAACGGGTTCCTGCACCGGATCGGCGACGAGGCGAGCTGGGTCCAGCCGACCTGGTTCGTACTGTCGGCGGTGTTCGGGCTGGCCGTGCTGTGGCTGGCGCGCAAGTACTGGCTGGCCGACGAGCGGGTGACCGCGATCTCGGTGATGGCGCTCGCGGTGCTGTACGCGTCTCCGATCTCGTGGAGCCACCACTGGGTGTGGATCATCCCGCTCGGCGTCAGCCTGATCCGCGGCGTGAACCGCGTCTGGGGCCTGAACCCGGCGGTCGTCACCGGGGTCCTGTTCTACGGCCTGTTCGTACTGCGCTCGATCTGGTGGGTCCCGTACCGCGACGACCGCGAACTCAGCTGGACCTTCTGGCAGTCGATCCCCGGCAACTCGCACCTGATCGTCGGCATGATCGCGTTCATCCTGCTGGTCGTCACCAGCCGCGGCATCTCGAAGAACTCAGGACGAGAAGAGCAGCAGTAGCCCGGCGCAGGTGTAGCCGACCATCACGACGAGCAGCGGCAACTGTCCGGCCAGCGCCTTGGCCCGGGGGAACAGCGCGACGGCTCGGTCGTGGGCGGAGATGACGCCCAGCAGGTGCCCGCAGACGACGGCCAGGACCTGGATGACGGCGATCATCGTGCTGTGGTTGGTGATGCCGGTGTTCACCGCGAGCAGGCCGGTGCCGAAGACGTTGGCGCCGTTGCTCAGCGGGTCGCTCAGGTAGATGAGCGTCCGCTGGCCCTCCAGGATGAACAGGGTCAGGTAGTGCGCGACGACGTACCCGAAGGCGATCGGTACGACGGAGTGCGCGAACAGGCCCGGTAGCGACGTCCGCGAACTGTCGGACAGCCGGCCCGCGAGGACCGTGGCGCCGGAGTACGTGACCAGTACGAACAGGATGAACACGATCAGCGCTCCGGTGCCGAGCCACGTCATCGAGATGTCCTGGTTCTGCGCCCAGCCGACCCACGCCGACGAGTTCGAGAACCCGTCGTAGGCCGTCGAACCGAGCAGTGCGGCGACCATTCCGACCAGGCCGGGCTGGGCGCGGAGCCCGTCGAGGTTCTCGAGCGGACGCCGTACGACGAGCGCACCGTCGGTACGGCGGCCCCACGGCGACAGGCGGGCCATCAACGTCGCGTACACCTCGAACGGATCGCCCTGCGCAAACCACCGGTCGCCGAACAGGATCGCGCCGAAGAGCTGGATCACGACGTACAGCGCCATCCACGCCTGCAGGACCGGGATGGTCGCACGGTCCGGGGCGACCAGTTCGAGCCAGGTGAACGCGAAGATGCCGAGCGCGGCCGGCCACAGGCCTGCCCAGCGCGGCAGCTCCAGCAGACCCTTCGACGGCGGCTGGCGGAGCAGCTTCGACAGCAGCAGGTGCAGCGTGCGCAGCGGGTTGAGGGTCCGCCAGACCGGTCCGAACACCAGCGAGATCGGGACCAGCCCGACCCAGACCAGGATGTAGACGAACCCGAAGATCGGGTTGGTCAGCCGGTCGACGCCGAAGACCAGCGAGAACATCGCGTACAGGAAGATCGCCAGCCCGAGCAGCCGGACCACCCACCGGAACCAGCCGGCGTCGACCGTCCGGGTGATTGCGGCGGGCAACGGCTTCCCGGACCGGTTCCCGCGGTACTTCGGGCTCCGCCAGGCGAGTCCGAGCACGACGAACGACACCGCGACCGCGACCGCCGCGCCGCCGACCGCCAGCCCGAACGGGATCGGCAGGTCCTGACGACCCCCGATCCCATGCAGCGCGATCACGAGACGACGAGCTTGGCGACCAGCTTGCCGCTCTTGTGGGTCTCGACCTCGAAGGTGCCCTTCATGTTCGCGGTGAACTTCACCGACGCGGGCTTGCCCGGGGTCAGCTCGAGCTCCTTGTCGTACCCGTGGATGTGCAGTTCCTCGTCGGCGTCGCTCAGCGCGGTGACCAGGACGGTCTGCCCGGCCTTCACCTTGATGGTCGCGCCGCTGGGGTTGACCTTGCCGTTGGCAACGGTGACGTTGATCGTCACGTCCGCGGTCTCACCGGACGGGTCGGCGGTGTTCGACGGGGAGCTGGTGTTCGGCGCGCCCGGGGTCGGGGTGTTGGTCGGCAGGGTCGACGTCGGCGTACTGGCCGGGGCGCTCGGCGAGGGGGTGTTGCTGCCGCTGCTGTCGCCGCCACCACAGCCGGCCAGGACCAGCAGGCCGAGGGTGGGCAGGAGAGCGGTGGCGGCACCGCGGGTAAGCGTCGTACGCATCGGTCCAGAGGCCTTTCGAGGGGTCGTATGACATCACCGGGTGCGGGACACACCCTCTTGCCTGACGAACACCGATAGCTCAGTGTTCCCGTACGAGCAGTGTTGCAGCACACTGTCGGAGCTGCCCGCTAGGGTGAGAAGCCTGTTGACGAGAGGAAGGTGACCACGATGCCGGACCGGCTGACGTCGCTCGATCTCACCTTTCTCAAGGCCGAGTCGCCGGCCACCCCGATGCACGTCGGGACGGTGGACATCTTCGAGCCGCCGGTGCACGGTGACGAGGGGTTCGACTACGAGAGCCTGGTGGCGCTGATCCGGGACCGGATCGCGTTCGTGCCGCGGTACCGGCAGCGGGTCCAGCAGGTCCCCGGCCGGTTCGCGGGGCCGGTCTGGGTGGACGACGAAGAGTTCGACATCACCTTCCACGTCCGGCGGTCCGCGCTGCCCCGGCCGGGGACGCACGCGCAGTTGCTGGAGCTGGTCGCCCGGATCATGTCCCGGCGGCTCGACCGGGCCCGCCCGCTGTGGGAGATGTACCTGGTCGAGGGCCTGCAGGGCGACCGGTTCGCGATCATCGCGAAGTCCCACCAGGCGCTTGTCGACGGCAACAGCACGGTCGACATCGGCCAGGTCGTGCTGGACGCGACCGCCCATCCGAACGAGACCCCCACCGACACCTGGCAGCCCGAGCACCCGCCGTCCGCGCTGGAGCTGCTCGCGGGCGTGTTCGCCGACGCCACCAGGAACCCGACCGCCGTGCTGGAGCTGGCGCGCGCCGAGATGACCAGCCTGACCGGCTCCAGCTCGGTCCGCGAGGTGATCGGCGACGTGGTCGGCTCGCTGGTCGCGCAGCGGCACGCGCAGGAGAGCTCGCTGCATGTGAAGACGTCCGGCCAGCGCCGGTTCACCACAGTGCAGACCGACCTGGAGGACTACCGGACCATCCGCGCGGCGCACGGCGGCACGGTCAACGACGTCGTCCTCGCGGTGGTCGCGGGCGCGTTCCGGGCCTGGATGATGACCCGCGGTGAGGGCGTCGGCCCGACCCGGAGCGTCCGGGCCGTGGTCCCGGTCAGCATCCGCGACGACGAGGACGAGGAACCGACCTCGCTCGGCTCCCGGGTGATCGCCTCCAGCGTGAACCTCCCGGTCGGCGAGAACTCCCCGGTGATGCGGCTGCACCAGATCTCGTACCAGACCAAGGTGCACAAGGACACCGGTCGCGCGGTCAGCGCCCGCTCGCTGGTCGGTATCGCCGGGTTCGCGCCGACCACGCTGCACGCGCTCGCCGCCCGGGTCGCGACCACAACGGTCCGGCCGATCGACGACGTGGTGATCACCAACGTCCCAGGTCCGCAGTTCCCGCTGTACGCGCAGGGCGCCCCGATGCTCGCGTCGTACCCGGTGGTTCCACTGATGCCCGGGCAGGGCCTGTCCGTCGGCGTCACGTCGTACGACGGGAAGGTGTACTACGGTCTCAACGCGGACCGCACGGCCATGCCGGACCTCGCCGTTTTCGCCCAGTGCGTGACCGACGCGCTGGACGAACTGCTGGAGACGACCAGGGGCAGCCGGAACCGGGCCTCCCGCGGCCGGAAGAAGCCTCGCACCACCAAGAAGGCGGGTTCATGAGGGTCTACGTACCGTCCACGCTCCGGTTGCTGAGCGCGGCGTGCAACGCCGGCGAGATCGGCCCGGCGCCGCTCACGGTGTACGCGGTCACGCCCGCGCTGCGGGAGTGGTACGCCGAGGGCGACGACGAGGAGCTGGAGTACGCCGCGATGGCACAGGCCGCCCGCGCCTCGGTGGGACTGCTCGCCGCGGATCCGGGTACCAGTCGCAGACGGGTGGTGATCGCGGCCGAGGTCAGCGCCGTACCGCCGGCCGACGGGTCGGTGGAGCTCGGTGACGCCCGGCTGGAGCTGCACGTGGTGATCCCGTGGCGCTCGGTGGCCTCGGTGCACCTGGACGCGGTCCAGGCGACCACGGTGATCGGCAAGGCCGCGGACCTGTGGGAAGCGGCTCAGGACGGTGACGACGACGCGGTGTTCGCCCTGGATTCGTGCGAAGGTGAAGACCTGATGTGGTACGCGACACAGGAGATCCCCGATCTGCTCGCGGCGGAGGGGCCGCGTGGCGGTCTGAGCTGACAGGGAGCTGATGGCGATGCAGGCGATCTGGAAGGGGGCCATCTCGTTCGGGATGGTGACGATCCCGATCAAGGTGTTCTCCGCGACCGAGGAGAAGGACATCTCGTTCCGCCAGGTGCACGTCGCCGACGGGGGGCGGATCAAGTACAAGCGGATCTGCTCGATCGACGGTGAAGAGGTGCCGTACTCCGACATCGGCAAGGGGTACGAGATGCCGGACGGCCGGATGGTGGTGCTGGACTCGGACGACTTCGCCGACCTGCCGCTGTCCAGCAAGAAGGTCATCGACGTGCTCGAGTTCGTCCCGTCGGACCAGGTCGACCCGCTGTACCTCGGCAAGTCGTACTACCTGGCCGCCGACGGCGGCCCCGGCGCGAAGCCGTACGTACTGCTCCGGGACGCCCTCGACGGCTCCGAGCTGTACGCGCTGGTCAAGGTCGCGCTGCGGTCCCGGGAGAGCCTCGGCCTGCTCCGGACCGTCGACGACGTGCTGGTGCTGCAGGTGATGCTCTGGCCGGACGAGATCCGGGACAAGTCGTTCGCGGCGCCGCCGGAGGACGTGGAGATCCGGTCCCAGGAGAAGGCGATGGCGTCGTCGTACATCGACACGCTGCGCGGCGAGTTCGACCCGGACCAGTATCACGACGAGTACCGCGAGGCCCTGGAGAAGGTCGTCGAGGCGAAGGCGGAGGGCGTACCGCTGCCGGAGTCCGACGAGGAGGAGGGCACCGACGGGGCCGAGGTCGTCGACCTGGTGGCCGCGCTGCGGGCCTCCGTCGAGGCCGCGAAGGCACGTCGTGCGGGTGGTGGTGAACCGGCCGCTGCGAAGAAGGCTCCCGCCAAGAAGGCTGCGGCCGCCAAGAAGGCGCCAGCCAAGAAGGCTGCCGCTGCTAAGAAGACCCCTGCGAAGAAGACCGCAGCGAAGAAGAAGGCGTCATGAGCGAGCGCACCGAGATCCCTGCCGATATCTCGGAGGTCCCGGTGGACCCGGGACACGCCGTGGTGGCCCCGGGGGCGTACCTGCTCGAGCTGATCCCGATCCCGGTCGCGGATGTCGACCGGGCGAAGGCGTTCTACACCGACCAGGCCGGATTCGTGTGCGACGTGGACGTGACGCCGGCGGACGGGGTCCGGATCGTGCAGCTCACGCCGCCCGGTTCGTACTGCTCGATCTCGCTGACGACCGGGCTGCCGCAGCTGCAGATGGCGCCCGGTTCGCAGCGCGGCCTGCACCTGGTCGTGAGGGACATCGAGGCGGCCCGCGCGGAGCTGCTCGGGCGCGGCGTCGAGGTGAGCGCGACCGAAGACCTCGGCGGCGTGTTCTACGCCTGGTTCGAAGACCCTGACGGCAACACCTGGGCGCTGCAACATATGCCGTGGCGGAAGTAATTCAGCTGCGTTCGTGGTTGACGGTCCTGGCGTGGCACCATGCTGGTGTCACGCCAGGCCATCCGCACCGGGTGTGACCCCAGTACGGTCCACCACACGATCGAGGAGTCCTGCCGCATGGATGCCGTCACCGCTGTACCGACGCCCGCCAACGAGCCTGTGAAGGGTTATGCGCCCGGTTCGGCCGAGCGCGCGAGCCTGGAGGCGAAGCTCAAGGACTTCACCGCGGCCGGGTCGATCGACCTGACCTGCACGATCGGCGGCGAGCAGAAGCTGGGCGGCGGTACGCCGATCGAGGTCGTCCAGCCGCACCGGCACGCCCAGGTACTCGGCACGCTCGGTAACGCGACCGAGGCGGACGGTCGCGCCGCGGTCGACGCGGCGCTGGCGGCGGCGCCGGCGTGGCGGTCGCTGTCGTTCGACGACCGGGCCGCGATCTTCCTCAAGGCGGCCGACCTGCTGGCCGGCCCGTGGCGGGACACGCTGAACGCGGCCACCATGCTCGGCCAGTCGAAGACGATCCAGCAGGCCGAGATCGACGCGGCGTGCGAGCTGATCGACTTCCTCCGGTTCAACGTGGCGTTCGCGCGGCAGATCGTCAGCGACCAGCCGATCTCGTCGCCGGGCGTCTGGAACCGGGTGGACTACCGGCCGCTCGAGGGCTTCGTGTACGCGATCACCCCGTTCAACTTCACCGCGATCGCCGGCAACCTGCCGACCGCACCCGCGCTGATGGGCAACACCGTGGTGTGGAAGCCGTCGCCGACGCAGCAGTTCGCGGCGCACTGGACGATGCGGCTGTTCGAGGCCGCCGGACTGCCGGCCGGCGTGATCAACCTGGTCACCGGCGACGGCATCGATGTTTCGAAGGCGGCGCTGACGCACCCGGACCTCGCCGGGATCCACTTCACCGGCTCCACGAAGACGTTCCAGTCGCTGTGGGCCACGGTCGGTACGAACATCGCGTCGTACAAGACGTACCCACGGCTCGTCGGCGAGACCGGCGGCAAGGACTTCATCCTCGCGCATCCGTCGGCCGACCCGGCGGTGCTGAAGACCGCGATGGTGCGCGGCGCGTTCGAGTACCAGGGCCAGAAGTGTTCGGCCGCGTCGCGTTCCTACGTGCCGCGCTCGGTGTGGAACCTGATCAAGGACGACATCGCCGCCGAGACCGAGTCGCTGACGATGGGTGACGTGACCGACCTGTCGAACTTCATCGGTGCGGTGATCGACGACCGCGCGTTCGCCAAGCACAAGGCGGCGCTGGACCGGGCCCGGTCGGTCGACTCGATCGAGGTCGTTGCCGGTGGCACCTATGACGACAGCGAGGGGTACTTCGTCCGCCCGACGCTGCTGGTCTCCGGCGACCCCACCGACGAGATCTTCACGACCGAGTACTTCGGCCCGATCCTCGGCGTGCACGTGTACGACGACGCGGACTACGGATCAGTGATGAAGGGCATGGAGCACTCGGCGCCGTACGGTCTGACCGGCGCGGTGATCGCCCAGGACCGGCACGCGATCGCGGAGGCCGCCGACTACCTGCGCTTCGCGGCCGGCAACTTCTACGTCAACGACAAGCCCACCGGCGCCGTCGTCGGCCAGCAACCCTTCGGCGGCGCCCGAGCCTCCGGCACCAACGACAAGGCAGGCTCCATGTGGAACCTGATCCGCTGGGCCTCCCCCCGCTCCATGAAGGAAACCTTCACCCCACCAACCGACTACCGGTACCCGCACCAGGGCTGAGGGCTAGGCCGACTGGTGTAGCTCCTGGGTGGGTGGGTCGACGAGGAGGGCGGAGCCGCATGTGATGCAGATCCATTCGTCTGGCTCGTCGACCAGGTAGTCCGAGGGTTCGACGCGCTCGAACGGCATCAAGGCGGCGCAGAAAGCGCAGTACTGCTCGTCTTCGGCGGGCTTCTTACGCAGGGAACTACGCATCAGAACGGGTCACCTCCGGTGCAACGCTTCTTCTCAGGTTGCCACCGGAGGTGCCGTGGTCAGCGCAACGACACGGCCTTTACTTGCCGCTCCACTCGTGGCCGAGGTCGTGTTCCTTCTGCAGGCCGGAGCGGATCGCGTCGACCACGAACGGCTCCAGCTTCTTGCCGATCAGCGGTACGGCGACCTTCACGTCCAGGTCGATCGCCTGGACGGTCTGAGCTCCGTCCGAGCCGATCCGCGCGGTGCCTTTCAGCGTCACCGGCGTGTTGCTGATCTCGCCGGACACGTCCGCGGTCCGCGAACCGTCCGCGGCCGGCGCGTGCCAGGTCTCGGTCTGCACGACGGTCAGCGTGTCGCCGACGAACTTCCGGGCCATGTCCGGGATGTCCGTGGACTCCATCTGCCGGCTGACCCGGACCACCGTGTCGGCGCCGGACGTGCTGACCTTGACGTCGTACGACAGCGCCTTGGTCTTCTCGCAGGCCTGCTCACGGAAGGCCGTGTCCGTCACGATCGCGAACACTTCCTCGGGGGTGGCGTCGTACGACGCCGACATCTTCAGCTCCATCCCGTCATCATGGCATTACCCGCAGGTTCATTCGGAGTTGTGCCACACCCAGGTATCAGCGGCCGTCATCACACCAGCAGCCTCGAAGGCGCGTTGTACCAGCTCCTGATTCGTCTTCAAGGGCAGGTGGTCGCCGAGTTCACCGGACGCGATCAGGTGCTTGAACGCGTCGATCAGCCGGTCCTTGGCCGGCCCTTCCGAGCCCGGTGCGTACGCGTCGGCCAGCGTCTTGAGCGCGTCGTACGGCGCGTGCACGCTGTAGCCGTACTCCCGGCCCGGATCGTCGCCGCTCGGACCGTAGTCGTAGAACTCGGTGAACATGATGTCCTTCGCGGGGTCGATCGTCAGCGACAACGTGAAGATGCAGTCGTTCGGCCGATGCACCCGCAGCAGCGTCTCGCGCCTGCGGCCGTCATGTTCCTGGATCCCCGTCACCCGGCGAACGTACCCGGGCTAGGGGGCGGCGTTGAGGAGGTCTACGACCGACTGTTGGCGGGCCGCGTCGAGTTTGTCGGCTGGGCCGTACCAGCGCAGACCGTACTGGTCCATCGGTGTCCGGTCGGCCGCGTACGCGCGATCGGCCTGCTTTTGCAGGTACGCCGTGTACGGGTGATCGGGCAGCGCGGCGTTCAGCTTGCCGAGCCCGCGGACGTGCGCGCCCTTGAACGACGGGCCGTCGCCGCCGCAGTCGCCGTCCTCACACGGCTCGCGGAGAATGCCGTCCGCGGTGTGCAGCGACGCCGCGGTCGTCGACGCGTCCGCCAGCGTGCGGGCCGAGGTCAAGTACGCCGAGTTGTTCGTTGCCTTGGACAACTCGGTGAGCGCACCGATCAGCACGCCCTGGTTGTACGTCCACGCGGTCTGACCGTTGTTCTTGCAGGTGGACAGGTCGATGCCGTCGTTCACGAGGTTCGAGCCGTTGATCATCCCGCTCTGCTGGAACCACGTCCATCCGGCCTGCGCGCGTTGCAGGTACGTCGAGTCGCCCGCGACCCGGGTGTGCAGCTGCGCGTTCAGCTGGATGTACAGCGAGTTCGAGATCGCGTTCTTGTACGTCTTCGCCTCGCTCCACCAGACCCCGCCGCCGCAGGTGTTGTCCCAGTACGCGGCCATGTGGTCCGCGTCGGCACGGGCCGTCTGCAGGTAGCGCGCGTCGCCGGTCAGGTCGTACGCGGCGACCCACGCGAGCCCCCACCACCCGGTGTCGTCGATGTAGTCGTTGCGGAACTGGCCTTCGAACTGGTTCAGGTTGAGGTCGTACGTCTTCGCGATCGCGTACTTGTAGCTCTGCATGCCGCTGACCCGGATGTTGTCGATCAACGCGTTCAGCGCGTTCGCCGAGTTCCACCAGCCTGTTGTGTCGAACAGCCCGCTGGACAGGTTGTAGTCCTGCATCAGCGCGGTCGAGGCGGCCGTACGGCGGTCCCACGCGTTCCACGTCGTCCGTGCCCACGGGGTGCAGGCGATGTCCGCGCGGTCACCGGCCTTGCCGCAGGCGCGGAGTGCGCCGACGCCGAGGTTGTTCCAGTCGTCGACGTTGTACATCAGCGTGCGCCAACCGCGCTGGCCGGTCGGGATCGCGGTGTTGCCGAGCCGGCTGCCGCCGGACCAGGTACGGCCGCCGTCCATCGAGCGGTCCAGCCACACCTCGTCGCCGGGGTTGCCGTTCTCGATCGAGGCCCAGCCCATCGCGGCGTCGTCGTCGAAGTGCAGCGTGATCGTGCGGCCGAACAACGTCGTCGAGACCGCGGTCCGGTCCTTGGTGGCGAGTGCCGGGTCGCGGGCGTCGCAGTACTTGTTGCAGATCGTCGCCTGGGCGGTCATGTTCACCTCCGGCGTGGCAGGCGCCGGTGCGGGCGCGCCGAGGGGAGCGATCAGCAGAGCAAGGCTGGAAACGATTCCACCGTACATCACACGTCTCCCTGGGGCGGTAGGAAGAAAGCGGTGTCACCGAAGGTAGGCGGACGACCTCACCACGTCAAGGTCAGAACGTGAGCAGCGCGGTGAGGATCGTGGTGGCGACGACGACGGTCGCGGCGATCGCGACGCGGCGGCCGCGGGCGCGGCGGCGGGTGATCGCGGTGCGGTCGGGGCGGGTGCTGCACGGGTCGAAGCCGAGTTCGTCGGCCGGCGCCAGCACGCTGCCGAGGCGGGACAGGACCGTCCGGCGCTCAGCCTGCCGGGTCGCCTCCTCGACCACACGGCGGCGCATGAACTCCCGGTGCACCAGGCCGGTCGGCAACGGCAGCCCCGGCGGGAGCGCCTGCTGTACGACGGCGTGCGCGGCCGCCACCCGCCTCGCCCGGCTGATCGCAGGCGGGAGGATCAGGTAGGCGAGGTGGACCAGCGACCGGTAGTCGTCGAGCAGCAACGCCTCGATCAGCGGCTCTTCCCGGGTGGGCCCTTGAACAGGACCAGGGACGATCGGCGTTTCGACCGTGGCGGACATACAACTCCTCGACTCGGCGTTCCTGAGTTCCAACGAACGAATCACTGACCGGTCACGGACCCGTCGGCTAGTCTCCGTCACATGAGCGCTGGTGACGGGGTTGCGGGGCAGTGGGGCGGCGTCGACGTGCATTTCGGTGAGGAGGGCGGCCGGCTCACGTACGGCAGCTACCTCCGGCTGGCGGAGCTGCTCGACCAGCAGCGGCTGGAGTCGGACCCGCCGGCGCACGACGAGTTGCTGTTCATCACGATCCACCAGGTCTACGAGCTGTGGTTCAAGCAGAACCTGCACGAGCTGACCGCCTCCCGGGACGCGATGCTGAACGGCGAACTCTGGCTCGCCGAGCACCTGCTCCGCCGGGTACACACGATCGAGCGGGTGCTGACCCAGCAGGTCGACATCCTCGAGACGATGACCCCGCAGGACTTCGGCGAGTTCCGGCACCGGCTGTCGCCGGCGTCCGGGTTCCAGTCGGTGCAGTTCCGCGAGATCGAGTTCCTGTCCGGTTCGAAGGACCCCTCGTTCGTACGCCGCTTCCGCGGGCTGACCGAGGTCGAGAAGGAGCGCCTGCACCGCCGGCTGGAGGAGCCGACGCTCTGGGACGCGTACCTCGAGGTACTGCGCAAGGCCGGGTTCGACACCGACTCGGAGGACTCGATCCGGGACGCGCTGCGCAAGGTGGCCGGCGACCGTTCGCACTACGCCGCGATCTGGGAGCTCGCCGAGGCCCTGCTCCAGCACGACGAACTCGCCGCCGCCTGGCGCGCCCGGCACGTGGTGATGGTCGAGCGGATGATCGGCACCAAGCCCGGTACCGGCGGGTCGTCCGGCGCCAGCTACCTGCGCAGCCGGCTGGACCTGCGCTACTACCCGCTGCTGTGGAACCTTCGCTCCAACCTCTGATTTTTCAGACTCGCCGGTATCAGAACCGACCCGTCCGGAGTCCGCCCTTGTAGGGGCACATCTTCGGAGGGGGAGATTCAGATGAGTTCTACAGACGAGGGCCGTCCCGATGGGGGGATCGGGCCCGAGCCGGCCGAGGCTGTCCGCGCCGCGCTGGCCGAGGTGCTCGGTACCGGCGAGATCGACGTCCTGGCCGGTGATTCCGGGCGGATGCCGGACGGCGGACAGGTACGGCTGTTCCACGGCGCCGTACGCGGGGAGCCGAACCGGACCGCTTCGGTCGCGGTCGACGAGTCCGGCACGGTCCGGCCGCGCCGGCGGCTCGAGGCACTGGCCGGGCGGGAGTTGTTCGTACCAGCGTTGGTAGCACCCGCGACCGTCGTCGCCGGGCTCGGCGCGGACCCGGTCACGATCGACCCGCCGACGAACACGTGGGTGCTGCCGGAGTGCGTGACCGAGGACGAGACCGTCACCGTGACGATCCCGGAGTCGCGGATTCCACCCAAGGCGGACGTCTACCTGCTCGCCGACACGACCGGGAGCATGGTCTCGATCATCGGCGCGGTCCAGGCCGGGATCGGTGCGATCGTCAACGATCCCGCGTTCGCCGGGTTCGACCTCGCCTGGGGCGCCGGGAACTACAAGGACTTCCCGGTCGGTACGGGCCTCAACCCGTACGCGTTCCAGCACCAGCTCGCGCCGACGCCGGGTGTCGCCGCGGTGACCGCCGCCGTCGCCACGTGGTCCGCCGCGGACGGTTCCGACATCCCCGAGGGACAACTGTTCGCCTTGCAACAGGTCGCAACCGACCCCGCCATCGGCTGGCGGACCGACAGCAAGCGGATCGTGGTCTGGTTCGGGGACGCACCCGGACACGACCCGGTGTGTTCGGCGTTGTCCGGCGTACCGGACGTCACCGAGGCGACCGCGACCGCGGCCCTCGTCGCGGCCGGGATCACGCTGGTGGCCGTCAGTACGGACACCGGTACGGCCGGGGCGCTCGACGGCGATCCGGCGATCGGGTCGACCGACTACTCGCCGTGCCCGGTGGGTGGGAGCGCCGGCCAGGCGACCCGGATGACCGCGGCCACGCCGGGCGGTACGCACACGATCGGTGTGAACGCGAGCCAGATCGTCGGCACGCTCGTCTCGCTGATCAACGCCGCGGTCCACTCGATCGCCGACGTCCATCTGCAGCCGACCGGATCGATCGCCCAGTTCGTCACCTCGATCACGCCGCCGAGCTACGGCCCGCTGCCCGGGAACACCGCGCACACGTTGCCGTTCGACGTGACGTGGACCGGCGTCGTCGACTGCGCGGAGGACCCGCAGACGTTCACCGGAACGCTCGACGTGGTCGCCGACGGAGTCGTGGTCGCGAGCAAGCCCGTCACCGTGACGGTGCCTGCGTGCCGGTGGCATCACTCGGTCGAGATGATCTACGGCATCGAGAAGGCCGACGACGACAAGTGCCAGACGGTCGTCGACGGGAAGTACGCGACCGCGGTCACGATCTACAACCCGACGACCTGCACGGTCACCGTCGTCAAGTACTTCGCTCCGCTCGTGCTCAACGACGAGGCGGTCGGGCGGGAGCCGCGTACGGTGCCGGCCCGCCCGTTCGCGAAGCTCGAGCTCGCGCCCGGTACGGCGACGATGGACGACTGCTGCAGCCTCGAGGAGGCGGTCGGGCCGAAGAGCCCGCTGCTGCTGATCGGCGTACTGGACATCGTCGCGGACCACCCGCTCGAGGTCACGGTCACGCACACCGCGGCCGGCGACGGGCGGGCGGTCAGCTCGATCGACTCGCGGACGATCCGGCCGCGGCCGGCCTGATCCTCGGGAAAGCGTGACGAGGCCATCCACAGTGGGTGGCCTCGTTCGCTAGGCTTCGCGGGACTCTCCAGGAGGCTTGGTGAAGCTCTACTCCGACGTCGGCGGGCAGCGGTTCAGGCAGGTCCTGGGGGACCTGTTGCTGGTCGCGTGGATCTGGTTGTGCGTGGAGCTCGGCCTGCTCGTCCACCGGATGGTCGAAGCTCTCGGTGCGCCGGGCCGGATGGCGGCCGAGGCCGGCGACGGGCTGGCCGGCAACCTGCGGCAACTGTCCGAACCGATCGGCAAGGTGCCGGCGGTCGGGGACCAGCTGCGATCGCCGATCGACAGCGCGGCCGGCGCCGCGGGCAAGCTCGCCCAGGCCGGGCGGGACCAGGTGCACGCGGTGGACCAGTTGGCGTTGGTACTCGCGGGCGTGACGATCGGGCTGCCGGTGCTGTTCGCCGTACTGATCTGGGTGCCGCGCCGGATCCGCTTCGCGCGCCGGGCCCGGGCGGCCCAGAAGTTCATCGACAACGCCGCCGACCTGGACCTGTTCGCACTGCGCGCGATGGCGAACCAGCCGATGCACAAACTCGCCAAGATCTCCGACGACCCAGTCACCGCCTGGCGCGACGGCGACTCCGAGGTCATCAGAGCGCTCGCCACGCTCGAACTTCGCCGGACCGGGCTGAAACCTCCGCCGGAGGCATTGCCGGGCTAACTCTTGCTATATAGAGTTTTGCCATGACGCGTTCCCGGCGGCCCTCGGAGCAGACGATCACGGTGCTGCGTGCGCTCGCCGCGGACCCGGCCGCGTGGCGGTACGGCTACGAGCTCGGCGTCGAGGTCGGTCTCAAGGCCGGGTCGATGTACCCGATCCTGATCCGGCTGGCCGATCGTGGCCTGCTGGAAACCGAATGGGAGAACGACCCGCAGCCCGGGCGCCCGGCCCGGCATCTGTACCGGCTGACCGGCGACGGCGTACGGTTCGCGGCCGGACTGCCCGCGACGGCACCGGCTCCGCCGCTCCGACCACGACTCGCGGGGTCGTGATGGTGCTGCTGTTCGCGCCGATCGTTGCGCTGATCGTCCTCGCGGTGTCCCGTCGGCGCCTGTTCGCCGCCGTGCGCCGAACGGACTGGCCCGCCTGGATGCTGCGCGTCGCGGCCGACGGCCTGCACGGTGACCGCGAACAGTGGGGACGGGCGATGCTGGCGGAGCTGGCGTCGATCGAGGATCCGATGCAGCGGTGGCGGTTCGCGCTGAGCGCCGCTCGGGTTGCGTTGCTGCCACCGTCCCGGCGAGGGTTCCATCCGGCGCTGGTCGCCGCGATGGTGGCCGGCGGGGCGTGGGCAGGCGCGGCGGCGTTCTTCCCACGGTTGCAGGTGTTCGTCGTGGTGTTCGCGGTCCTGCTCGGTGGCTACCTGAGTTGGGCGGTCGCCGGCCGGCGGGTGCCACGGGTGGTACTGCGGTCGCCGTGGATCGTGGTCGTGTCCGTCGTACTGCTAGGGGTCGTGGCCTGCGTCGGACTCGCCGCCAGGGCCGCGTCGGCGTACCCGCGTGCCGTCGACGATCCGTTGCACCTGTTCGCGCTGGTGTTCGCCGTCGTCCTCGCCGGGTACGTCGCCCTGGCGGTCACGCCACCGCGCGCTGCCGTGTCGCAACCGGCCGGGCGGTGGGCCGGTGCCGCGGCCGGTCTGGGGGCGGTCGCAGTCTGGGTGGTGCCGATGCTGTTGAGCCGTTCTGCCGATTGGCTGTCCGGGCCGGCTGCGTGGTTGACCGTCGTCGTCGCGGTGACCGTCGCGGCCGGCTTCGCCGCCGGCATCAGCCGCTCGCCGAATGCCGGTGTGCTGGCAGGGCTCTGGACGGGCTTGGTCGGCGCGCCGCTGGTGTTCGTACTGGGACTTGCTGCGTCGCTCCACGCAGCACAGACGGCCGTTGCCGACAAGCTGACGATGGACGCGTTTCACCAGAGCGGGCTGCCGGATCTGCCGACCTACCTGGTCAGCGACGATCTCGGTGGGCTGATCCTGATGCTGGTCTGGTTGCCGTTGTGGACCACGGCGTTCGGCGCGGTCGCCGGGCTGGCCGCGGCCGCCGTACGCGAACGGACGGCGGCTTAAGTCGCACTTGAGAGTTCCTTGACGGACGGGCGGTTACGCTCTGGTACATGGCGCGGGTGCTGCTGATCGAGGACGACGATGCGATTCGGATGTCGTTGGGGAAGTCCCTGACGGCGGCCGGGCATGTCGTGTCGGCGGTGGCGGCCGGTGCGGACGGTGTCGCGGCCGTCGCGCGGGACAAGCCCGAGGTGCTGCTGCTCGATCTCGGTCTGCCGGACCTCGACGGGCGGGACGTACTCGCGATGGTCCGGGCGGTCAGCGACGTGCCGGTGATCGTGGCGACGGCGCGCGACGACGACGCGAGTGTCGTACGGCTGCTGGACGCCGGTGCGGACGACTACGTGATCAAGCCGTTCAGCGCGGCGCAGATGGACGCCCGGATCCGCGCCGTCCTGCGACGGCTCGGTCAGGAACAGCAGGGCGAATCGCTCACCGTCGAGGTCGGCGGGCTGCGGATCGACCCACGCAGCCGCGAGGTGACCGTGGACGGTCGGCCGGTGGAGCTGACGCGCAAGGAGTTCGACCTCCTGCTCGCGTTGTCCCGGCGGCCCGGGGCTGTCGTGAGCAAACGGGAACTGCTCGCGGAGGTCTGGGGGTTGCCGTGGGGCGGCGGCGACCGGACCGTCGACGTACACCTGTCGTGGCTGCGGCGGAAGCTCGGTGAGACGGCGGCCGCGCCGCGGTTCCTGCACAGCGTTCGCGGCGTCGGCATCAAGCTCGCTGTGGACCGGTGAGCATGCGCCGACGGATCCTGCTGCTCTCGGTGGGCATGACCACGCTGGTCGTACTCGCCTTCGCGGTACCGCTCATTCTTCTGCTCCGCAGTACGACGGCCAGCGAGTCCAAGGACAAGGCCCGCAACCGGGCCGAGACCGTGGCGTACTACGTCGGCGACAGGGGCCGCACGAACGCCGACATCACCGCGTACATCAACGAGCTCCCCGATGCACCCGGCAGCATCTCGGTGCGGATGGCGGACGGTACGACGCTTGGCGATCCGCCGCCTGGTGGGGTCCCGACGCCGAAGTACGTACCGGCCGAGTACGGCGACGACGACGGCGACCAGAAGGGGCCGCCGAAGCTGGGCGACGCCGAGTACCGCGACCTGGCCGGTGGTCTCGCGGTCGACGTCGGAGTCGGTACGCCGCACGGCACCGCGTCCGTCTGCCTCTTCCTGACCGATGACGAGCTGTACGCCGGCCTCACCCCGCGGCTGCTGATCCTCGTCGGCGGCAGCCTCGTCGTACTGCTGCTCAGCATCGGCGGCGCCGAACTCGTCTCCCGCCGCCTCGCCCGTCCCTTGGAAGAAACCGCCAGTACGGCCGAACGCCTCGCCCGCGGCGACAAGGACGCCCGTGCCCCGACCACCGGGCCCGCCGAAGTCGCCAAGGTCGGCTCCGCCCTGAACGGACTCGCCGACCGGATCGACGAGGTCATCGCCGTCGAACGCGAAGCCGTCGCGGACCTCTCGCACCGGCTGCGCACTCCGCTGACCGCACTCCGGCTGCAGGTCGAGGCACTACCGGACCGGGCGAGCGCCGAGGAGCTGAACACCCAGGTCAACGTGCTGGAACGAACGCTCACCGCAGTCATCAGCGCCGCCCGACGCCCGCAACGCGAAGGGCGCGTACCGCACTCCGACGCCGTCGAGGTCACCCGCCGGCGCGCCGCCTTCTGGGAACCCCTCTTCGAAGACCAAGGCCGCGAACTGGCGTTGGACCTGCCAACGAACCCGGCGCCCGTACGCTCGTCCGCCGAGGATCTCGGCGCCGCACTCGACGCCCTGGTCGAGAACGTCGTCGCCCACACCCCGGACGGCACCCCCGCCCGCATCACCCTCACCCGCACCGACACGCTCGTCCGCATTGTCGTAGCCGACGAACGCCCCGGCATCCCCCTGGGCGCAGGCGAACGAGGCCGCTCCGACCGAGGCTCCACCGGCCTCGGCCTGGACATAGCCCGCCGCTGCGCCGAAGCCGCCGGCGGCACCCTGACCCTCCACCGCAACGAGGTTGTCCTGACGCTTGCCCCGTCCTGAGCTGAGTCTTCCAGGAAGGCTTCAGGACGGCTTCAGATCCGGGTGATAAGCAGGAGAGAGCCCTCCCATCATCATGCACCGCCGGACGGAGTCAGTCAGTGACTGAAGACGAGTGGCCATGCAGAGACTTCGACCCGACGGACGAGCCCCGGCTGCAGGATCAATTCGCCGTCTACAGGCAACTCCGGAGCAGGTCGCCGTTCGCTCGTTCGGCCAAGTACGGCCAAGCCGGCTGGGCAGCTGTGCCGGAGTGTGCGTGGGTGGTATCGACCTATGACGAGGTCAAGAAGGTCGCTGCCGACGATGACACCTTCTCGTCGAGGATCCGAGGAGGTCCGACGCGCCCGCATGCCGGTCCGGATCCGTTGATCCCCATCCACTTCGACCCGCCGGAACATCGGATCTACAGGGCAGGTCTCAGCAGGTTCTTCACCCATCGCGTGGTCGCATCGATGGAGGCCAGCGTCCGTCAGCTGGCGAACGAACTCGTCGTGGACCTGTTCTCGGACGCAGGGCAGGTGGATCTGGTCGCCGGATTCGCCGACCGGCTGCCGCAGCTGGTCATGTGGCGGCAGCCGCTGCTCGGCGAGCCCGCACCCGTCCCCGGTGTGGTGGACTGGGTCGCTCATTTCGCCCGCTGGGTTCGCCACACGAACGATCCGACGGACGTCGGTGACACCGCCGCGCGGGAAATGTTGGACTATGTGTCTGCGGTATTCGAACAG
The DNA here is from genome assembly GCF_042873835.1 of Kribbella sp. NPDC004536. Taxonomy (NCBI): domain Bacteria; kingdom Bacillati; phylum Actinomycetota; class Actinomycetes; order Propionibacteriales; family Kribbellaceae; genus Kribbella; species Kribbella sp. NPDC004536. The sequence goes on from NZ_JBIALY010000003.1 coordinate 591,561, forward strand.
CGGCAGCAAAATCCTCAGCAGGACATACCGACCAAGCTCCAGGATTCCGCGTTGAGTCCGGAGGAGCAAGTGAGCGCCCTTTGGTTTCTGTGGAAGGCCGGTACGGAGACACCGTCGGCGGCCCTGGCCGCCATCTTGCACCTGTTGATTCGCGACCAGGAGTTGTGGCGATGTCTGCGGGATCAACCGTCGCTGATCCCGTCCGCCGTCGAGGAGTTCCTGCGTTTCATCGGCGTCGTTCACACCGGCCAGCGATTCGTTCGCCGTGCCACCCGCTGGAACGGGCACGACATCAGCGAAGGTGACTTCATCATGCTGCTCTGGGCATCGGCTAATCGTGACGAACGCGCGTTTCCCGATGCTGACCGTCTTGTCGTCGACAGGCAGCCCAACGATCATGTCGCCTTCGGATCAGGACGCCATCATTGTCTCGGGGTTCACCTCGCGAGGCTCGAATTGAGGATCGCCATCGAGGTGTTTGTTCAACAGGTGCAATCGGCGCACCTGGTTGAAGGGTTTGTGCCGCGCTGGAAAATGGCCGGTGTCGGCAGGCGGCTGCAAACCTTACCAGTGCAGCTCGTGCTTCAGTCGGTCAACCAATAGCTCATCGGCGAGGTCTGCGAATGTCTGTGTTGGTTACTGGGAGCGCCGGTCTCATCGGCGAACGCGTGGTTCGCGCCCTGTCGGATCGCGGGGCCGACGTTATCGGTGTGGACCCCGCGGAACCGGCGAGGCAGTCCGCCGATTGTCTTCAGATCGTCGGCGACGCGGGCGACCTGGATCTTGCGCTGAGGATCATGGATCAACATGGCGTTGACACGCTGATAGTCCTCGGATACGTCATGCATCAGCTGTTCGAACCGGACTTCCGGGACATGTCCGCAGCGATCAGGGCGAATGTCCTCGGCATCGCGAACCTCTTCGAGGCGGCCGTGAAACTGAACCTGCGAAGGGTCGTGCTCGCCAGCAGCATCGGTGTCTACGGTCCCCAGGAGCGTTACGGCAATCGTCCGGTGACCGAGCAGGACTTCGTGTCGCCACCTTCGCTCTACGGTCAGCTGAAGGCGTTGAACGAGAGCGTGGCCGAGTGGTACCGCGACCACTGGTCGCTTGACGTCGTTGCGGTCCGGTCCGCGGCCGTCCTTGGATCGAGAAGCCCGCTGTGGCCCGCAGACCTTCTGAATCCGGTCGCTCGAGGGGGGACCGGTCGAGCGATTTTCAGCGCGCAGATGCCCACGAACCTGGTCTGGGTCGACGATCTGGCGCAGCTCTTCGCCGGTCTTGGACTCGCCGAGAGACTCGACCATTCTGTGTACAACGCGTCCGGATCAGAGACGACCGTCGGCGAAGTGGCCGCCATTGCCGCGGCCCAGATCCCTGGTGCCACGTTCGAGTTCCCGGCCGACGGTGAGGTGTCGCCCGGCTATCCGACCAACGTGAGCAGCTCTCGTGCTCACACCGAGTTGAACTGGACGCCGCTGCCACTCGAATCGGCTGTAGGCATGCATCTGGAGGAGGCCGCGGCAGTCGCTCGCTGAGGACGACGCCGGCCTGAGTCCCTGACTGGGGGAAGTCGATGAAAGAACCGCTTGGTGTCTTGTCGCCGTTCAATCTTGGAAATCTCCGGCTGCGGAATCGCGTCGTCGTCGCTTCGCATACGACGAACTATGCCCACGACGACGGCACACCCAGTGACCGAATGATCGCGTACTACCGCGCGCGGGCTCGGGGTGGGGCCGCTCTGATCGTCTGCGAGAGCGTCCGTGTCCACCCGCTGTCGAGGACGCGCCAGAAGCTTGCGATCACCTCACCCGACACAGTCGAGCGGTTCGGGCAGCTGACCGCTGCAATCCACGCCGAAGGCGCATCGTGTGTGGTCCAACTGGCGGAACACGGTCGCCACTTCCCCAGCGACAGGTCAGTGTCCTGGAGTGCATCCGACGTCCCTTGGACAGTTGGCGCTCCGGTACCACACGCGTTGGATCGAGGCGAGATCCGGGAGATTTCGGAGGGCTTTGGCCGGGCAGCAGCTCTGATGGAGCGCGCAGGTGCTGATGGCGTCGAGGTGCACATCGGACACGGGCATCTCCTCCAGCAGTTCCTGTCTCCGCTGTCCAACGAACGCCACGACGAGTACGGCGGCGGTACCGAGCGCCGGATGCGCTTCACCACTGAGGTGCTCGATGCTGTGTTCAGCGCCGTTGGGTCCGAGTTCCTGGTAGGCATCCGGCTGTCTGCGAGCGAGATGGCCCCCGGCGGGCTCGAGCTCGACGACATGCTGGACATCACCGCACGTCTCAACAGCAGATTTCCTTTGAGTTTCCTCAGCGTCAGTCAGTCCGCCTTCACGGCTCGTGGTGGATCACTGAGCACGCTGGCTCCGGACAGCTATTTCGGCCCGATGCCGTTCAAGGAATTTCCGAAGGCCTTCAAGGAAGCCTTTCCAGGGCTTCCGGTGATCGCGGCCGGCCGAATCGATGATCTGGCCGCAGCCGATTCGCTGGTCACCGGAGGATATGCCGATCTCACGTCGATGACGCGGGCGCACATCGCCGATCCCGACCTCGTCGGCAAGTGGCAGCGGGGAGCCGGCAGCACGATCCGGTCGTGTATCGCCTGCAATCAAACCTGCTTGAAGAACCTCGAGTTCGATCGCCCGATGAGCTGTCTGGTGAATCCCGACGCGGGCGAGGAGTTCCGTCTCGCGAAGCCAAGTGTTCGCGCCGCTGCTCGTGACCGGGTGCTCGTCGTGGGCGGCGGGCCGGCCGGTATGGAGGCCGCCGTGTGGGCGTCGCGTTCCGGCAGTTCGGTAGTACTCGCAGAGCGTGCGACTCGGCTTGGCGGTCAGGTGCGGCTTGCCGCGGCCGTCACAGGACGCGAGCGGCTCGTCCTGCTAGCGGATGAACTGGAACGGGAAGTCGCCGACGAGCGCATCGACGTATGCCTCGACCGAAACGTCACCGTCCAAGAGATCTTCGACGGAGGATTCGACGCAGTGATCCTTGCAACTGGGTCTCGTGAACCGGCTCGGACGTTAACTGGCTACGGTCCACTGCTCGGTCCGTCTGCGGCAATCAGCTCCGGAGATGGTACGAAGGGACCGGTGGCGATCATCGACGAGGACGGTGGATGGACCGCCTGCAGTCTGGCGCTGCACTTGGCCAGGAACGGCCGGCGGGTTTCGTTCGTCACGCCGTTGCGTGAGTTCGCCGGCCAGCTCGCCGTCCAATCGAGGATCGGCGTGGCCGAAAACATGCGCCAGGCGCAGGTTGACGTGCATTTGCTGCGCAACCCGCTGTCGTGGTCCGCAGCGGATGGACTGGTCGTGGAGGATGTGGTCGGTGGCGCGCTGCACGCCGTCAAGGGCGTCGAGAACGTTGTGATGGTGGCTTCCCGGGTAGCGAATGATGAGCTGGCCAAGGGATTGGCGGAAGCGGCCTATCCAGGTCGGGTCGTTTGCATCGGTGACGCCTACGCGCCGCGAACCTGCCGTGAGGCCGTCCGCGAGGGTCGCGAAACAGGTCGTGCTGTATGCGCTCCAGCCTGACTGTCGTCAGAACTCGAGCAAATTGTGGCGGAAGAGCTGGTGCGAGTAGCCGGCTCGTACCAGACCGCGTCGTTGCAACGCCGGAACCAGGCCGTCGGTGATCTCGGTGATGTAGCGCCGGTGCAGTCGCTGCATCGGAGGGTTGATCAGGAAGCCGTCGCCGCCGACCTCCGCCATGATCGCGCCCATCCGGTCGGCGACCTCGTCCGGCGTGCCGATCAGCTCGACGGTCTGCTCGATCCCGAGCCCGACAAGGTCGCGGAGGTTCTTGCCGCTGTCGTTCTGGCCGAACCACTCCAGCGCGAACTTCTCGCCGGCTGTGGTCACCGCCGGGAGCGGCTGGTCCAGGTCGAAACGGGAGAAGTCCACATTCGTGATCTTCGAGATTTCACCGAGGATGTACTCGACATGCACGTCGCTCTTGACGAGGCGATCGACCTTCTCGCGCGCAGCCTCAGCCGTTTCGTCGACCACCGGATTGACCAGGAACAGGACCTTGCACTGCCCAGGCTCGCGGCCATGGGCGGCCAGCAGCCGATGGATCTCGTCACGATAGGCCTTCATGTTCGCTACCGTGTCGCCGATCGCGATGATGGTATCTGCGTACTTGGCTGCGAAAGTCATTCCCCGCCCGGATCTGCTGGGCTGGCAGATGACGGGGCGGCCCTGCGGTGGCGGAGCGGTGTTCAGGGGGCCCCGTGACTTGTAGAACTTCCCTTCGAAGTTGATGGCGTGGACCTTCGTGTGGTCAGCGTAGATCCCGCGTTCCCGGTCTTTGACGATCGCCCCCGGCTCCCAGGAGTCCCACAATTTCTGGACGAGATCGACGTACTCGTCCGCCATGTCGTAGCGGAGGTCGTGTTCCGGAAGCTTGTCGATACCGAAGTTCTGGGCGGCGAGCTCATCGTTGGACGTGACAACGTTCCAGCCGTATCTTCCGTGCGAGATGTGATCGATGGTCGCGGCAAAGCGTGCGGTCATGAACGGCGGGTAGAAGGTCGTCGACATGGTCGAGACAATCCCGAGTCGGGTCGTGGCGTGAGCCATCAGGACGGCGAGCGGCAGCGAGTCGTGCTTGGGCACGGAGGCGTGCTTGAGCGCAGCCTCCATAGAACCGCCGTAGGCGTTCGACACGAACGGTTTGTCCTCGATCAGAACGTAGTCGAAGCAGGCCCGTTCCAGACTCTTCGCCAGCTCGATGTAGAAGCCGCCGTCCCACGGCTCACCGCCCGATCCCCAGGCCTCCGTCCACGCGTCGGCGATGAACGTGCAGAACCAGCCGAGATGGAAGCGATTCGCCGGCATGAGAGCCTCCCTGGAGCGTTCCGATCGTTGGTCTACGGTGCGCTGCGATCTATCACGGAGTACGTCTGATGAAAGCGCAGTAACGGGAAGTCGCGGTCCGATGGAAGGTGCAGCTCGACCAGATGTCCAAGGACGATCATGTGGTCCCCGGCGGCGTACTCGGCAGTGGTACGGAAAGTCATACCGACGAGCGCGCTGTCGAGCACGGGGACGTTACCTGGACGGCACCGTGAATGAGGGATGCCATCGAGGTGATCGGTCTTCGTCCGTGAGCGCGCCGACGACCGTTCTGCGATCGCGACATCTGCCTCGCGGAGCACCGAGACCGACCAGGCGCGTGCGTTTCTGACTGCAGTTTCGAACTGCGACCCGATCCTGACACAAATCAGTGCAAGGGGTGGCGAGAAGGAGACCGGCGTGAACGTCGTCGCGGTGATGGTGTGGTCGACGCCCTCGGAGCACGTGGCGATAACCATCACGCTGGAGGCGATGTGCGTTAGAACCGCATGAAAGTCAAGACTCTGCTGCCCGCTTCGATCGAGTGGGTACTCGGCGTCCACGGATGCGGAATGGCTCTGGGCTCCTGGCATTCGCCACCTCAGCACTCGATCCGTATGATGACACAGAGATCTCGGTGTGAGTATTCACCGCAATGCTGAAGCCAGACTGATGTCATCCTGATGTCGGCGCTCAGATCTTCGACGGGTGTTGTGCCAGCGGTGTGACCTGGATCCTCAGGTACGGGAACAGCGGCAGGCTGGACAGGATGTCGTGGAGGTCGTCGTTGGACTCGACGTCGAAGATGCTGATGTTCGCGTACTCGCCGACGATCCGCCACAGCTCCGGCCAGGCGCCGGACTGCTGGAGTTCCACGGCCCGGGCCCGTTCGCGCGCGAGGAGGGTGGCGCGCGCGTCCGGGTCCAGGTCGGGCGGCAGGTGGACATCCATGCGGACGTGGAAGAGCACTAGTTCCCCTCGAGTTCGAAGTCGTACCTGACCCGCCGGACGCCGGTGCCGTCGTCGACCGGGTCGAGGATCAGTTCGGGCTTGGTCGCCTCGGCCACGTCGGAGTCGAGCCAGTCGCCGCCGGCGAAGTACAGCTGGGTGGTGATCGTACGATGCCCGCCGGCGCGGACCATCAGGTGCAGGTGCGCCGGCCGCCACGGATGCCACCCGGCCGCCTCGATCAGTTTGCCGGTCGGGCCGTCGGTGGGGATCTGGTACGGCGTCGGCTGCACGGTCCGGATCTCGAAGTTGCCGTCGGCATCGGTCACCGCGATCCCGCGCAGGTTGCCATCCGGTAGTCCGGTGCGAACCCGGAGTAGTAGCCGTCGGCATCCGCGTGCCAGATGTCCACCTCGGCGCCGGCCAGCGGCGTACCGTCGAGGTCGCGGACGTGGCCGGACAGGACCAGTGGGGTGCCCTTCTCGTTCGCGCGATGTGGCAACTCACAAGAGGACGAAAGCCGTACTTGGTCGGGAAGGTAGTACGGACCTTCAATTGTTCCTTTGGTGCCGTGTTGGGTGGTGGCTGCGACTTCCTCGACGACGTGTTCTACGAAGACGTCCATGAACAGAGGCCATTCGCCGACCTCGCCGACCGCCATCAGCCACGCCTTCGCGGCCTGGAACTCGGGGTACGTGACCTGGTTGTCCCGGATCGCCGCGTGCACACCCTGGAGTACGGCGGTCACGACGGCGCTCACCCGCTCGGGGGAGACGTCGGCGCCGACCCGGGCGCGATCCTTGAAGTTGGAGCTGGCGTTTGCGCCGGAGCCGGCCGCGGTCGGTGAATCGTGCACTGCGGTCATCGGAGTTTTCCCTTCACCGGTTGAGGATCCGGCTGACGTCGGTGGGGTTGACGAGGTCCGGTACGGTCCAGCCGTCCAGGTCGTACTCGTTGAGCATGGTCTCGGCGAAGCCCTTCATCGCCGCCGTCTCGCCCTGTGCTTCGGCGGCGAACAGGATCTCCGCCTTCACGTTCTCGTGGTTGCCGGAGTAGTTGCGTTCGTACAGCTCGTGCCGCCCGCCGAACTCCGTACCGACCGAGTCCCACAGCGCCTTCATCAGCTTGGTCCGCTCGACCGCGTCGTACCCGTTGGAGCCGCGTACGAAGCGGTCCAGGTACGGCCGTACTTCCGGAGTCTTGAAGTCGACGGCGTTGGAGTTCAGGTAGATGAGGCGGGAGGCGACGTCCTGCTGGATGATCTCCTTGACCCGCGGGTAGCCGGTGATCATGAACTGCCGGTAGATCAGCCCGTAGTCGAGCTTCGGCAGTACGGTTCCGTTCGGGCCGGGGTCCGGGTTCAGCGCCATCGCGTCGGCCATGCAGCGGAAGAGGTTCCGCCAGCCGATCACTTCGCCGACCCGGGTCTGGACGCCGCGGAAGTCCTTGCTGCCGGTGCATTCGAGGGCCTTGAGCAACAGTCCGGCGATGAAGTCGAGCTTCACCGACAACCGGATGCAGCCGTGGAACGTGAACCGCGGGATGAACCCGGACTGCGGGAAGAACCCGTTGATCTTGTCGACGTCGCCGTACAGGAAGATGTTCTCCCACGGCACCAGGACCTTGTCGAAGACGAAGATCGTGTCGTTCTCGTCCATCCGGCTGGACAGCGGGTAGTCGAACGGGCTGCCCATCACGTCGGCCTGCATGGTGTACGACGGCCGGCAGATGAGCTTCACACCAGGAGCGCTCATCGGGACCGTACAGATCAGCGCGTACTCCTTCTTCTTGATCGGCAGACCGTAGTGCGCGATGAAGTTGTAGTTGGTGATCGCCGAACCGGTCGCCACCACCTTCGCGCCGGAGACGATCACGCCGGCGTCGGTCTCCTTCTCGACCCGCATGAAGATGTCGCCGGCCTCGTCCGGCGGCAGGTTGCGGTCGACCGGCGGGTTGATGATCGCGTGGTTCCAGTACAGGACCTTCTCCTGCGACTCCTTGTACCAGCGCTTCGCGTTCTCCTCGTACGGCTGGTAGTCCGCCACGGCCGGCACGAGATCGTCGTGGCCGCGCCTTCGAGCAGCGGAGCGGTCGGACCGTCGCCCCAGCTTGGGGCGCGATCCGCAGGCCGCCCGGCGAAGTGCCAGGCGACGTCGAGCTGGTCGTCGGCGAGCACGTTGATCGCGAACGGCTTGCCGTCGAGGTACTGGCACGCCTTGGACGTGCGGGTGAGCGTGACCTGCGCGAGCGCGGGCTCGAGGCTCACCGCGGTGAAGGCGTTGACGGTCGCGCCGTGCGGGCCGCCGTCGTCGCTGGTGCAGGTCACCACGGTCACGCCGGTGGCGAACTGGCCGAACGCGTTGCGGAGTTCTCGCGGATCCATCGGCCCTACCTCCTCAGTTGTACGCTTTGCGTACAGCTCGTACGCCAGGCGTACAACAAGACCATGGGTGTGCTCGCGATCGACTGTCAAGAGCTCAACCACTTTTGGCGTGGAAGGATGCGGTCATGAGCGAGCGCGACCATGTGCAGAGCATCGAGCGCGGCTTTGCCGTTCTGCTCGCGTTCGACGCGGACCGGCCGACGCCGACGCTGGCCGAGCTCGCGTCGGCGACCGGCCTGTCGCGGCCCGCCGTACGGCGGATCCTGCTGACCCTGCAGAAGCTCGGGTACGTCGCTGCGCAAGGCACCCGGTGGACCCTGACGCCGCGGGTGCTGACGATCGGCCAGCACTACGCCGCGACCCACAGCTTCCTGGAGACCGCGCAGCCGCACCTGCTCCGGCTGGCCGAGGAGACGCAGGAGTCGGCCTCGCTCGCGCAGCTCGACGGCACCGATGTCGTGTACGTCGCCCGCGTGCAGGTGCGCCGGGTGATGGCGATCTCGATCGACGTGGGCAGCCGGGTGCCGGCGCACGCGACCTCGATGGGCCGGGTACTGACCGCGTGGGCGGATGCGGACGTGGTGGAGGCGGTGCTCGCGGCCGGGCTGCCTCGGCTGGCGCAGCGGACGATCACAGATCCGACCGCGTTCCGCGATGCCCTGCACAAGGTTCGCCAGGACGGGTACGCCGTCGTCGAGTCGGAGCTGGAGGACGGTCTGCTGTCGGCCGCCGTACCGGTGCGGACCCCGGACGGTGCCGTACTCGCGGCGCTCGCGTACTCGACGACGGTCGGGCGGCATACCGAAGAGCAGCTCGTCGAGAAAGTGATCCCGGTGATGCAGGAGACCGCGGCGGCGATCTCGGCCGATCTCCGTTTGCTCAGCGGGACGCGGCGTCTCGATGCGCAGGCCCGCGACGGGTTCTACTGAACGAGGGCCTTGAGGACGGCCAACGTGCGCGCGAGCTGCGGCGCTTCGTCGTTCGCGCGGGTGGCGGCGGCCAGCTCGACGGTCGCCGTTCCGCCGAGCGCCTTGTACGCCACTCCGGGCACCCGCAGTTCTGCGACAGGTTCGGGTACGACCGCGATCCCGAGGCCGGCGGCCACGAATGTCACGAGCGTCGACGTCTCCGCCACCTCGTGCCGTACCCGCGGCTCGAAGCCGGCCTCCCGGCAGCGCGCCAGCACGGTGTCGTGCATCACCGATCGCCCGCCACCCGCATGGATCACGAAGTCCTCGCCGGCCAGTTCCTCCAGCCGGACCCGGCGCCTTTCGGCCAGCCGATGCCCGTCCGGTACGGCGACGATCAGCCGATCGGCCCGCAGTACGTCGACCTGCAGCGACTCGTCCTCGACCGGCGGCCGCAGCAGCCCGAGGTCGATCCGGCCGTCCGCCAGCGCCTGCGCCTGGTCCGGCGCGAGCATCTCGCCCTGGACGGAGACCTCGACGTCCGGAAGCTCCTCGCGCAGCGTCCGGACCAGGTGCGGCAGCAGGCTGTACGTCGCCGAGCCGACGCAGCCGATCACCAACCGGCCCTGCAGTCCGGCCGCGACCCGCTGCGCCTCGCCGGCCGCGGACGAAACCGCGGCGATGATCTGCCGGGCGCGGATCAGGTACGCCTCGCCCGCGGGCGTGAGCTCGACGCGTCGCGTCGTCCGGCTGAGCAGTTGCAGGCCGAGCTCGCTCTCGAGCTGCCGGATCTGCTGGGACAGCGGCGGCTGCGCCATGTGCAGCCGGGCCGCGGCGCGGCCGAAGTGCCGCTCCTCGGCGACTGCGACGAAGTACCTGAGATGGCGAAGCTCCACCTCATTGATATTGGCAGAGTCTTGATCGGGCGTATATGGGTATTTCTCCATATCGGTGTGCGCCGCCTACCGTCGAGGGCATGAGCGATGTGGTGATCTGCGAGCCGATCCGTACCCCGGTGGGCCGCTTCGGCGGCGCGCTGGCGGCGCTGTCCGCGGCCGAGCTCGCCACCGCTGCGCTCACCGAGCTGGTACGGCGAACGGGCCTGCGCGAAGGTGATGTCGACGACGTCGTGCTCGGCCAGTGCTACCCGAACGGCGAGGCGCCGGCGATCGGCCGGATCGCGGCGTTGGACGCGGGGCTCGGTGTCGGCGTGCCAGGGGTTCAGGTGGATCGCCGGTGCGGGTCCGGGTTGCAGGCGGTGCTGTACGCGGCCGGGATGGTCGCGACCGGTGCCGCCCACGTGGTCGTTGCCGGAGGCACCGAATCGATGTCGCAGGTGGAGCATTATTCGGTATTGCGAACCGGTGTCCGGGGGAGCGTGGAGCTGAGCGACCGGCTGACCCGCGCGCGGGAGACCGCCGGCGGGAAGTTCCATCCGGTTCCCGGCGGGATGGTCGAGACGGCGGAGAACGTGGGCCGGATGTACGGCATCACCCGCGAGGAGCAGGATGCGTACGCGCTGCAGTCCCATCAACGGGCCGTCGCGGCACAGGCCTCGGGGCGTTTCGCCGACGAGCTGTTCGCGGTGGAGGTCCCGGGTCGCCGCGGCACCAGCACGCTCGTCACCGCAGACGAGCATCCCCGCGCGGACACGTCCCTCGAGAGTCTCGCCGCTCTTCGCCCCGTTCAGGCGGACGCTGACGCGACCGTCACCGCAGGCAACGCAAGCGGGCAGAACGACGGCGCCGCCGTCTGCATCGTGACTACTCAGGAGGAGGCCGACCGCCGAGGTCTGCGTCCTTTCGTCAAGCTGCGTTCATGGGCGGTGGCCGGGGTCGGACCCGAGGTGATGGGCATCGGCCCGGTCGCCGCTGTCGCCGCCGCGTTGGCCCGCGCCGATCTCACCCTCGACGACCTCGACCTGATCGAGCTGAACGAGGCGTTTGCGGCGCAAGTGCTGGCCTGTCTGCGGGAGTGGAAGGTCGACCCTCTGGACGACCGCCTGAACCCGAACGGCTCGGGCATCTCGCTCGGTCACCCGGTCGGCGCGACCGGCGCGCGGATCCTCGCCACGCTCGCCCACGAACTCCGGCGGCGCAACGGCCGGTACGCCCTGGAAACCCTCTGCATCGGCGGCGGCCAAGGCATTGCCGCGGTTTTCGAGGCCGTCCGATGACGGTCGCCCATCGGATCACCGGCCGGCCCGGCGCGCCTACCGTCGTACTGTCGAACTCGCTCGGCGCGACCTGGGAGATGTGGGACGCCAACCTCGCCGACTGGGAGCAGCATTTCCGGGTCGTCCGGTTCGACACCCGCGGTCACGGGCGCTCGCCGGTACCGCCGGGTCCGTACACCATCGACGACCTGACCGACGACGTGGTCGAGCTACTCGACGCGCTGGAGCTTGAGCGGGTGCACTTCGTCGGTTTGTCGCTCGGCGGGATGATCGGCTTGCGGCTCGCCGCGCGTGAGTCCGCCCGGGTCGACCGGTTGGTGGTGCTGTGCACGGGCGCCCGGCTCGATCCACGGTCGGCCTGGTCGGAGCGGGCTGCCTTGGTCCGCTCGGACGGTACGGCGGCAGTGGCGGAGGCTGTCGTACGGCGGTGGTACACGGAGGACTGGATCGCGGAACATCCCCAGGTACGGAAGGAGTCCGAGGAGATGGTTGCCTCGACGCCGCCTGACGGGTACGCCGCCTGTTGTGAGGTGATCGCGACGATGGACCTACTCGCCGACCTACCGTCCGTGACGGCGCCGACGTTGGCGATCGCGGGTGCGGAGGACCCGGCCACGCCGCCGTGGCAGCTCGAACGGATCGCCGCGACCGTTGCTAACGGCAAGCTTCTCGTCGTACCTGACTCGGCGCACCTGGCGTCGGCGGAGCGTCCCGATGTGATCACGCCCGCTGTCGTCGCACACTTGCTGGAGGATAGATCGTGAGCATCGACAAGGTCGTCGCCACCGCTTCGGCCGCAGTCGCTGACGTACCGGACGGGGCGAGTCTCGCGGTCGGTGGGTTCGGGTTGGCCGGCATTCCGTGGTTCCTGATCGAGGCGCTGCTCGAACAGGGCGCGCGCGATCTCACCGTGGTGTCGAACAACTGCGGCGTCGACGGCGCGGGTCTCGGTCTGCTTCTCGAACGCGGCCGGATCAGCCGGGTGATCGCGTCGTACGTCGGGGAGAACAAGGAGTTCGCACGCCAGTACCTCGCGGGCGAGCTGACGGTCGAGCTGACACCTCAGGGCACGCTCGCCGAACGACTGCGCGCGGGCGGCGCCGGCATCGGGGCGTTCTTCACCCCGACCGGCGTCGGAACGCTGGTGTCCGAGGGCGGGCTGCCCTGGCGGTACGCGCCGGACGGTACGGTCGCGATCGCATCGCCGCCGAAGGAGGTGCGGACGATCCAGGGCCGCGAGATGGTGCTCGAGGAGTCGATCGTCACCGACCTCGCACTGGTCCGCGCCGCCGTCGCGGACCGGGCCGGGAACTGCGTCTTCCACGCCGCGGCCCGAAACTTCAACCCAGTCGCAGCAATGGCCGGCCGCCTGACGATCGTCGAGGCCGAACAGGTCGTCGAAGTGGGCGAGCTCCCTCCGGACACCGTTCACCTACCAGGCGTCTTCGTCCAACGCGTCGTACCGCTCACGCCTGAGCAGGCGCGGTCGAAGCGGATCGAGAAGCGCACCACCCGGGAGGCCTGAGATGGCGTGGACGCGTGACGAGATGGCGGCGCGGGCGGCTGCGGAGCTGAACGACGGGGAGTACGTGAACCTCGGCATCGGCCTGCCGACGCTGATCCCGAACCACCTCCCGCCCGGCTCCTCGGTCACCTTGCAGGCGGAGAACGGGATCCTCGGCGTCGGCCCGTTCCCGTACGACGACCAGGTCGACCCGGACCTGATCGACGCCGGCAAACAGACCGTGACCGTCGTGCCGGGAGCGTCGTACTTCGACTCCGCCACCAGCTTCGCGATGATCCGCGGTGGCCACATCGACGTCGCCGTACTAGGCGGCATGCAGGTCTCGGCGTACGGCGACCTCGCGAACTGGCTCGTCCCCGGCGCGATGGTCAAGGGCATGGGCGGCGCCATGGACCTGGTCAACGGCGCCCGTCGCGTCATCGTCCTGATGGACCACCGAACCCGCCAAGGCGCCCCGAAACTCCTCCCCACCTGCACCCTCCCCCTCACCGGCCGTCGCGTGGTCCACCGCGTAATCACCGACCTGGCAGTCCTGGACATAGCCCAAGGCACTTTCACCCTGATCGAACTGGCCCCCGGCGTAACCCACACCGACCTACAAGAGGCAACCGCCGCCCCCATCACCTGAAATCCCCCGCGCTGTCGCTGGTTGTCCCTGGGCTCGGCTATAGTCGGCGCGAATCTCGGGGGCTTGTGAGACTTTCTGGAGGGGAAACCTATGAAGTTGCAGCGTTTTGCGCTCGCAGCGGCCGCAGTCGGCCTGATTTCGGCCGCGGCCGCATCTGTCCCGGCAACCGCCGCCACACCGGACAACACGCACGGCTGGGCGGCCAAGGCCACGCCCAAGACCAAGGCGGCCACCGCGGACGCCTGCTTGACCTCGATCGCGTCGCCGACCGCGGCCGGCACCGTGGACGGCGTGGACATCGAGGCCACCCGCCCGGTGAAGACTTACCCGTACGGCGACCCGATCAAGTTCGTCGGCACTCGGGCGAACTCGACCTGGTACCTGGCGTCCAACTCGTCGGCGACCCAGTTCTACTACTACGGCCTGTTCCTGCAGGGCGGAAGCCTGTACCGCCACACGACCTACCTGCCGGACAGCAAGCCGCCGGTGGCGACGTTCAAGAAGGTCGGTTCGGGCTGGACGAGCTTCAAGTCCATCGCCACCTCGAACTACAGCGTCGGCCTGCCCCGGCACCAGTACCTGTACGGCCTGAACAGCAACGGCAGCCTGTACCGGTACTCGATCGTCGGCGCCGGCTTCAAGTCGCTCGGCCCGCTGCCAGGCTTCCGTGGCTTCAAGGCGATGACCGTCCTCAGCGAGAACGCGACGTACGACACCCTGCTGATGACGACCAACGCCGGCGCGCTGTGGACCGTCCACATCCCGGTCGCGGCTGGCGCGAAGCCGGTTCTGAAGCTGGTTCGCTCCTCGGGCTGGGCGGCGTACGAGTCGCTCGTCGTCTACGGGTGCGGTGACCGTGGCGGCTCCCTGGTCGTCGGCGTGGACCGCGACACCAAGTCCGGCGACCTGTACGGCATGAGCAAGGCGAACGGCTCCAAGACCGCCTTCCTGTCCTACGGCAAGGTCCCGACGACCTTCAACGGTGTCGACGCCGTGTCGATCACCACGCACTACGACCAGCTGGTCGGCGAGTAAGACTTTCTGCACCAATGAACCAGGGGCGTCGCGACAGTGCCGCGGCGCCCCTGTCTTGCGCTCGGCAAGGGAGACAGCCTGTGCTGCGTCGTAGAGGCACCAGTGTTGCGTGGGCAGGAGCCCTGTGCCTCTTGATTGCGGGATGCTTCGCACCGAGCGACCCGGAGGGTGTGCCAATCGGTCTCCGAGTCGACGACGGCGTGCTCACTGCATATGTGCCGCTGTGTCCGAACGAGTCGGTGAAGTCTGCCGAGGTGGACCTGCCCCAAGGAGACGGAAAACGGGTGTTGACCGTCGACGGACCAACTCGGCCGACCTCCAAGGTCGTGCGTCTCGATGCATCGCAGTGGCGACATACGTCCGGCACCTTCGAATACTCCGGGCAGGAGTTCAGCGTGGACATCACCGCGACGGCGCACACCTATGGTGCCGCCGCGATCGGCAGGACGCTTCCAACTGACCTGCCACCAGGCACGTTCGACTCGGACGGCAAGCGAGTCACCCCGGCGGATCTCGACGCGAAAGCGAGCTGTGCCCGAGCGTCGGCTCCGAAAGGAACATGAACGGCTCCTGTCAGTGGTCGAGGGGCCAGAGGTGGGCGGTGGGTGGGGCTTCGACGCGCCAGGTGGGTGGTGCGGTCGGGTAGACGCGGGTGCTGAGGACGCGGCCGGCGCTGGTGAAGACCTCTAGGACCGAGCCGTCGAGGAAGATCCGCGCAGCGGGTCGGCCCGACGACGGATCGAAGGCGTCCGCGACCTGCATGCGGTCGCGGTGCGCGTGTGGGGAGAGGCTGGCCTCGGTACGGTCGATCGTCAGGGTGTCCGCGTCCAGCGAGATGACAACCCGCTCCTGCTCACCGAAGTGGATGACGACCTGCCCCGACCCATCCGGTACGGCGATCTCGCACTGCGCGCCCGTAGTACAGCCATCGGCCGGTACGCCGGGACCGGTGCGCAGCGTGTCGATCGTCGGCACCGGCGCACTGCGCAGCGACGAGTCGTCACCGAGCCACACCACTCGCGGCAACGAGATCACCCCCGCCCAGTCGTCCCACCCGGCGCGGTCGCGGCCCTCGGTCAGCCACCCGTACAGCAGCGGCCCGAACCGGCTCTCGCGTTGCGCCGAGGCCGCGTAGAAGTTCGTCCCGTGGTCGACGCGTTGCGGGACGAGCGGCACGTCGACGTCGAACGACAGTACCTGCGCGGAACCGCCTTCGGGCGACCACGACGCGATCACCGCGATCCGGCGGTCGTCGATCGTCAACAGCTGCGGGCATTCCCAGGCGGCGCCGGTGTCCTCGCCGTTCACGGTGGTACGAGGCAGCTCCGCCAGCGGCCCGACGTACGACCAGGACTCCAGGTCGGGCGACCGGTAGAGCGTGATGCTCCCGCCGCGGCCCGCGTACCCGGCGCCGACAGCCATCCACCACGAGCCGTTCTCCTGCCAGACAAAGGGATCGCGGAACATGATCGCGTCGTCGGTCGGATCCGGAATGACCTGCCGAGCCGGCCCGAACGACGCGCCGCCGTCGTCGGAAACGGCCGTCAGTACGGACTGGTACGGGCTGTCGTCGAGGTAGCCCGAGTAGAACGCGCGGATCCGGCCGCCGTCGAGGACCGTGTTGCCGGACCAGCAGCCGTCGGTGTCCGGCCCGCCCGGCAGCGGGGCCATCGCGGGCCGGTGCAACGTCCAGCGGACGTAGTCGGTCGACGTGACATGCCCCCATTCGACCGGCACGTGCATGTCCAGCACCGGCCGCGACTGGAAGTACAGGTGGACGTCGGACCCCACCTCGAGAGGCCCGTTCGGGTCGTTGATGTACCCGCGCGGCGGCCGGATGTGGAACGCGGGGCGGAGGTGGGCGGCCGTACGGGTATCGGCCTGAACTTGGGTCAACGGGATGCTCCTGCCGTGATGCCTGCGATGAAGTACCTCTGGGCGAAGACGAACAGCACGACGCTCGGCAGGATCGCCAGGATGACGCCCGCCAGCACGATCGAGATCGAGCCGGTGCCGAGGTTCCCCTGCAGGCCGACCAGGCCGAGCGGCAGGGTGAAGTTGTCCTGCGACTGCAGGAAGATCAGTGGCCGGTAGAACTCCGCCCAGAAGCCGGAGAAGTTCAGGATCGCCAGCGTCGCGATCGCGGGACCGGCCATCTTGGCGTAGATCATCAGGAACGTCTGGAAGTGCCCGGCGCCGTCGATCCGCGCGGCCTCGCCGAGTTCGCGCGGCATCTGCATGAAGTACTGCCGCATCAGGAACGTACCGAAGGCGCTGCCGAGCGCGGACACCACCAGCGACAACGGGCTGTCGGACAGGCCGAGGTACCGGATGATCACGAACACCGGGATGATGATCGTCTGCAGCGGCACCATCATGGTGGCCAGGAAGATCCCGAAGATCACCGAGCGCCCCGGAAAGCTGACCATCGCGAACGCGTACCCGGACAGCGTGCAGGTGATGGTCTGGCCGACCACGATCAGCCCGGTGACCAGCACGCTGTTGACGAAGAACCGGCCGATCGGGATCCGGTCGAAGACCGCGCTGTAGTTGGAGAAATCAGGATGCAGCGGCAACCACTGCGGCGGATTGCTGAACGCCTCGGCAGGCGTCCGCAGAGAGGTCGTGACCGTCCACAACAACGGGCCGAGGGCAACCATCGCGGCGATCACCAGAACGAGGATGCCGGTCAGCCGGCCGATACGGGCGAGGCTCATTGGTAGAACACCAGCTTTCGTGCGGCGAGGAACTGCAGCCCGGTGATCACCAGGATCGCCACCAGCAGCACGATCGCGATCGCCGAACCGTACCCGAACTGCAGGTTCTGGAACCCCTTCTGGTACATCGAGATCGTCACCGTCGTGGTCGCCGATCCCGGGCCGCCCTTGGTCATGATGTACGGCTGGTCGAACAGCTGCATCGCGTTGATCAGGGCAACCACCGCGGCGAACAGGATCGTTGGACTGATCAACGGAATCTTGATCCGGAACAGCGTCCGCAACGGCCCGGCGCCGTCGATCTGCGCGGCCTCGAGGACGTCGGTCGGTACCGACATCAACGAGGCGACGAACAGTACGAACGTGAACCCGACCTGCTGCCACACCGCGATCAGCACGATCGTCGAAGCCGCACCGAAACCGCTGGTCAGCCACGGTACGTTCGGGATCCCGAGCAGCCCGAGGTAGTAGTTCACGACCCCGAACTTGTAGTCGAACAGGTACCCCATGAAGATCGACACGGCCGCGGTCGAGGCCAGCAGCGGCAGGTAGAACGCCGTACGGAACAGGGTCCGGACCCAGACCAGCTTGCGCTGGTTGACGAGTACCGCGAGCGCGAGGCCGATGGTCAGCTGCAGTACGACGATCGCGAGCGCCATCCCGAGCGTGACACCGAAGGACTTGAGTACTGGGCCGTCGTTGAACAGCTGCTCGTAGTTCTTCAGTCCGACGTACTCCGGGCTCGAGATCACGTCCCAGGAGAAGAACGACAGGCCGAGCGACGCGAGGATCGGGATCGCCGTGAAGACCGCGACGAACAGGACCGACAGCCCGATCATCGCGAAGCCGAACCGCGCCTCTCCGTGCGACGTCGGATGTCGGCGCCGCTCCACGACGGTGACCCCGGCGGTGACGGCGGTCATCAGCTCGCCCCCGCTGCCTTCTCCAGGTCCGCCTGCAGTCCGTCCAGTGCGGCCTTCGCGTCACCCGACGAGATCGCCTGGGTGGTCCGCTGGTTCAGCGCGGTCGCGAGCGCGTTGTAGTACGGCGGGGCCGGGATCGGCGCGGTGTCCGGGTGCTTGGACAGCGTGTCGTAGAAGACCGACCAGTGCTTCGGCCCGGTCTTGGAGTACCGCTCGGCCGTCACCAGGGACTTGCGGCCGGGTGTGGTCACGTTGCCCGGGAAGACCAGGTCGAAGGTGTCCGGCTTGACCAGCAGCTTCAGGACCTCCCAGGCCAGGTCCTTCTTCTTCGACGACTTGAAGATCGCGTACCCGCCGGCGCCGAACAGATGCCGCTGGCTCTTCCACTTCGGGAACATCGTCACGTCGAAGCTGCCGTTCTTCATCCCGGCGTTGGCCAGGCCGCCGGCCCAGAAGCCGCCGCCGATCGACATCCCGATCCGGTTCGATGCGAACAGGCCCTGCAGCGTGCCGCCGCCGCCGACGTCCGGCGACGGCGAGAGCCCCTTCTTGGTCAGCTGGATCATGTAGTCGAGCGCCTCGACGGTGGCGTCGGAGTTCGCCGTCGGCGCCCCCCACTTCCAGCCGCCCTTCCGCCCGGCGGCAGCAGCGTCGCCGGCGTACGCCTTGCTCCACAGCCAGTCGCCGCCGTCGTACTTGCCCTCCTCGAGCAGGTTGGCGTTGTTCGCGTACATGAACGACGTCCAGCTGCCCCACAGCCGGACCACCCAGCCGAAGGCGTTGATGCCCTTGAACTTGGCGATCTTCGTGGCCGCGGACTCGAAGTCGTCGAGGGTCCAGCTCTCGCTCGGCGGAACCACGCCGGCCCGCTGGAACAGCTCGGTGCTGTAGAACATGTTGCCGGCGTTGAAGCTGTCCGGCAGTTCCCACAGGTGGCCCTGGTACATCATCGACTCGACCAGTGCCGGATGGATGTCGGCGAAGTACTCCTTCAGCGCCGAGAGGTCCTTGGTGACGTAGTCGTCGAGCGGGATCGCGAGCTCCTTGGACGCCATCAGCTGCAGGCCCTCGGTCGCGACGCTGATGATGTCCGGCGGCGTACCGGCCGCGATCTGGGTCAGCACCTTGGCCAGGAAGTCGTTCCAGTCGGTGCCGTTGATCGCCGAGATCTCGAACTTGATCGTCGAGTCGAGTTTGGCGATCTGCGGCTGCAACCGGTTCTGCAGCTGGGTCGCCTGCGCCTGCTCGCCGAAGTACAGCATCTTCAGCGACTTCGACGAGCCGCCGCCGCTGTCCTTGCCGCAGGCGGCCAGGTCGGCGAGCGCGGCGAGGCTCAGGCCTCCGGCGCCGGCCTTCAGCAGGGTACGGCGGCCGAGTGTGCCGGTGGCCGGATGAATACCTGTCATGGGACTTCCTCCTAGCGCCCAATACGTATTGACTCGGGACCGTAGCAGCGGCTTAGAGTGGGGTCAATACGTATTGGCCGAATCTGTGATAGTTGTTGGCGGCAGTGCTCACCGTGGAGGGGGACCGATGGCGAAGAAGGCAGCGGCCGGGCCGAAGCGCGTCACGATGACCGACGTCGCGCGCCGCGCGGGGGTGTCCCAGCCGACGGTCTCGTTCGTCCTGAACGACCGCCGCGACGTCGCCGTCGCCGAGGAGACCCGGCGGCGGGTGCTGCAGGCGGCGGCCGAGCTCGACTTCGTCCCGAACCGGGCCGCGCAGCTGCTCCGGTCGAACCGGTCCTTCACGATCGGCGTGGTGACGAGTGGGATCGTCTCCCAGCCGTACGCCGGTCTGATCGTGCTCGGCCTGCAACAGGTCGTCCAGCCGGCCGGCTACGTCTGCATGGTCGTCGACACCACCGACGACCCGGGGCAGGGTGACGACGCGGTCGCCAGCCTGGTCGCGCAGGGCGTCGCCGCGATCGTGTACGCCTCGCTCGCACCGAAGCCGTTGCACCGCAGCCCGCGGCTGGACGGGATCCGGACGATCTTCGTCAACTGCTGGCCGGAGGAGGGGCCTGCCGACACGGTGCTGCTGGCCGACGAGTATGCCGGGGGGCGCGCGGCGGCGGCGTCGGTGTTCGAGCGCGGGCATCGCGAGGTGGCGTTCCTCGGCGGTATGCGGGACGACTACGCCTGCAAGGAGCGTCGTCGTGGGTTCGACGATGCGGCGCGGGCGGCCGGTCTGAAGCCGGCGGATCTCGTACACCGGTACGGCAACTATCAGATCGGGAACGGGTACGACCTGGCTACCGAGGTCGTCGTCGAGCACCGTCCGACCGCGCTCGTCTGCGGAAACGACCGGATGGCGATCGGTGCGCTGCTCGCGTTGCACGCGCTCGGACTCGACTGCCCCGGCGACGTCAGCATCGTCGGCTTCGACGACCAGCCCGACGTCGCCGACCAGGTCCGCCCCGGCCTCACCACCGCCGCCCTCCCACACCTCATGCTCGGCCGCCGCGCCGGCGAACTACTCCTCACCCCACCCGAGGACGCCCCCGACCGCATCATCGTCGACTGCGAACTGATCGAACGAGACTCGGTCGGCGATCCACCGAAACACCGCCGCCGGATCACCCCACCCGCCACCTCGCCCACCGCCCGGCGGGGGAGTTCCAAGTGATCCACTGGCGGCCGGAGCTGGGGTTTGTCGGGGATGTGATTCCGTTCGAGTATGGCGGGCGGGTTTGGTTGTTTTATCTGTTGGATCTGCGGCCGGACGATCCGACCGCGGGCTCGGGTGGAATGCCGTGGGCGTTGGTGTCGACGACGGACTTCGTGGAGTACACGGACCACGGCGTCGTACTGCCGACCGGAGATCGGGACGCGGTCGACTTCGACTGCTACACCGGCAGCGTCGTGGCGGAAGGATCGCGTCTGCACCTGTTCTACACCGGACACAACCCGCGCCGTGGTACGGCGGACGGTGCGTACCAGGTCGTCTGTCACGCAGTGAGCGATGGCGATCCGACCCGCTGGACCAAGGTGCCCGAAGATACCTTTGGTGCCCTCAACGGTTTCGTACCGCAGGACTGGCGCGACCCGTTCGTCTACCGCACCGCGCCGAACGAGCCCTGGCAAATGGTGCTGGCCGCACGGTACGACGATGCGCCGGATCGCCGGTGTGGTGTCGTGGCGCGGCTGACCTCGACAGACCTCAAGCGTTGGGAGCTCGCGCAACCGCTGTGGGAGCCGCACCGCTACATCACCCAGGAATGCCCGGACGTCTTCCAGTTGGGCGACTGGTGGTACCTGGTCTACTCCGAGTTCAGCGACGCCTTCCAGACGCGCTACCGGATCGCACGCACCCCGGACGGTCCGTGGCTCGCGCCGCCCCGGGACACCGTCGACGGACGCGCGTTCTACGCTGCGAAGACGGTGCTGCACGAAGGGCGGAGGTTCTTCGTCGGCTGGATCCCCACGAAACAAGGGGATGCGTGGCAGTGGGCCGGCGACCTGGCCGTACTCGAAGCACACCAGGAACCCGACGGCACGCTCGCGTTCGGGCTGCCCGCGGAGGTTGTGGCGGCGTACGACCCGGCAGCCGTGAAGCTGTCACCGCTCGACGGTGCGGCGGACGAGCCGGGTCAAGGAGCCCACGACCGGTACGCCGCCTGGATCGGCGACCCCGTGCCGGAGCATTGCCTGATCACGCTGACGGTCGACGTCGCGCCCGGTACGCAGTCGTTCGGCCTGCTCCTGCACGCGAGCCCCGACGGCGAGTACGCGACCGTCCTCCGCCTGGAACCGCAACGCGACCGCGTGGTCCTGGACCAGTGGCCGCGCGGTCGCACCGGTCCCGCCCAGTGGCAGATCCACGGCGACGTCACGCACGCCGTCGACCTGGAACGCGCCTGCCCGCTCCCACCCGGCCGCCACACCATCCAGGTCCTCCTGGACGGCCCAACCGCCCAGGCAGTGATCGACAACCGAGTAGCCCTGAGCTTCCGCCCGGACCTCGTTGCGTCCGGCGATCATGTCGGGCTGTTTGTCACCGACGGCGCGGTGGAGGTTGTCGAGCTTCGCGCGGGTTAGATTGCAGCATCATGCACCGGGTCGGTGCCGAAGACTTCGCCGACCCCGGCTTCGCACATTTCGGCTCGAAGTACCACCTGTTCCGCACCGGCGCCGGCTACGGCACGCGCTGGACGACAACCGGCGGCTGGTCCGCGATCCACAAGTCGATGTCGGCGATCCCCGCCTGGGTCGACCACGCCAAGCCGCTGCTCTGGGCGCCCGAGGCGTTCCAGAGCTCCGACAGCCATGGCGCGCTCTACGTCATGTACTTCGCCGGCCAGTCCTCCTCCCGCAACGTGCACTGCGTCGGCGTCGCCACGTCCCCGCAACTCCGCCGGCACCTACATGCCCGGTTCGAAGCCGGTCGTCTGCTCGCCGTGGGTCTCCCGCGGATACGAGTCGATCGACCCGCCGGCGTACCGCGCGAAGGACGGCAAGCGATACCTGATCTACAAGAGCGACTACCGCAACGCCTCCGGAAGGCCCGTCGGTGATCGCGCACGGCGGCAAGGTGTGGCTGTTCACGGCCCGCGGTGACTTCGCCAACTGCTCGTGCAACACCGACGTCTGGTCCGCGAGGCTGTGCGGCCCCGGCGGTGCGACCGTCATCAACGTCGGCAGCACGACCTGGATCGCCTTCCACGCGTACGTCGACGCGAACCACAACGGCGTCAAGGACTCGAAGACCCGCCAGGCCTAACGTTGGCGTCCCTACTTGGCCTGAGGCTTGCCTGGAGTGGCGCTGATCCGTCGGTCGATCCGATGCGTGCCGGTGGGGTCGACGTGGAAGGTGAAGCCGTGGGGTGTGGTCCATTCGAGGGTCCTGTCGTTGATGCGGTGGACGGTCCAGTCGTGGGCGTGGGTCTTGACCCGGTGGCCGAAGCGGCCGAGCGGTGCGAGGTTGGTGGTACCTCTCTAGATGTCCTGCGGAATTTTCCCCAGGTGCGTCACCGTGCATCGCCATGCATCGCGCGGAAATTCGGTCTTGTGCGGTCGCCGGCGGCGGGGTGATGCTGGCCGCGTACCCCTCACGGTGAGGGGGCGGGACCAGCCCGGAGGTGGTGCTCCAGGCCGGCCCCTAGGCAAGACCTAGCTAGGAGGTCTCACCATGCCTTCACCCTACGATTTCGAGAGCGCCAGCGAGGCGGAACGCGCCGCGTACGACCAGGGCGCTGAGGACGCGCTCAATCCGTCGCGGTGGACGGAGGAAGATCTCGTGATCGCGCTGGCCGCTTGTGCGGACGCGGCCGGCCGGCAGTACCGCGAACGCCGGCAGCAGGCTCAGCAGTAGCTCACCGGAGGAAACCTCGGCCCGTGTCGCTTGGGGCGGCGCGGGCCGAACCTATTTCCCGGTGATGCGCCGCGCGGTCCGCTCCATCGCCCGCCGCAACTCGCGCGAGATCCGGCCGGCGTTGCGCCGGATCGGCCGGGAGAACCAGTTCTTCGCCCTCGGGAGCGACTGAAAAACTCGCGGCCGGTGACCGTACGTCGGGTGCGAGACGTGCCCGGCGTTGATCAGCTTCAGCTGGTCGATGCCCTTGGCAACGAGTCGGACCCGCAGCGGGGCGAGGTGCTCGGCGTCGATCCGCGAGCGCGCGACGATCTGGTTGAGGCCGCCGCGCTTCGGCAGGCGCTCCAGTGCCGAGCCCCGTACGTCCTCGTCCAGCCGTTTCGTGCTGCGGTCCAGGGCGTGCTGTAGCTCGCGTTGTAGGCCACCGTTCGCGGCGAGCCGGAGGCG
This sequence comes from Kribbella sp. NPDC004536, assembly GCF_042873835.1. Taxonomy (NCBI): domain Bacteria; kingdom Bacillati; phylum Actinomycetota; class Actinomycetes; order Propionibacteriales; family Kribbellaceae; genus Kribbella; species Kribbella sp. NPDC004536. Next base: position 615,413 of record NZ_JBIALY010000003.1, read on the forward strand.
TTCAGCGGCCCGCTTGGTTTCGCCGCCATCGGTGATCCGGATATCCGTCACACGCGCTCACCCGGCCCGAACCCTAACCCTCTGTAACCCTTGCTGTGATTCAGGTGGACCAGCGACTGCTGGATCACCTTGCCATCGAGGACCATTTTGTTCTCGATCACGATCGGGCGATTCATCGCGGCCAGTTGGTGCTGGTTGAAAACAGCCTCCGGCTTCCGCGTTTCATTCAGTGCCAACTGTCCCGGCATGAGCCATCCACCATTCCGATAGCCACCCGCCTTATTCCAGCCAGCAGGCCCGGAACCATACCGGGCCACTGTGTAACGGATTGCCGCGTAAACGTTGGCTAACGGGTCGAAAATCCCGCGCCCGCGCAAACCGTTGCCGTAGGCATCGAAAGTGGGCTGGATGACCTGCATCAACCCCTTGCTCGGCGTACCGCGCTTCGCGTTCGCGTCCCAATTGTTCTGCGCCGACGGGTTGCCGCCGGACTCGCGCTGCATCCGGGCCAGCAGACTCGGCAACCACGCGGCCGGCTCGTGCGCGAGCGCCAACGCCTGCAAGGCCACAGCACGCCACCGCTGGACACCGGCGCCGGCAGGACCAACCGGGCCGGTACCGCCGAACATGGCACCGAGGATCTTCTGCGCCTGCGCGGCATTCTTGAACACGCCCTCGGAGTGGAAATCGACCACCGGGCCGCCGGCGGCCATGCCGGGGATGATGGTCGCGGTCCCGTTGTTGACCGAGCTCATCGCCTTGCTGCCGTACTTGCTGGCCGAGGCCGCCTTGACGACGTACTCGTTGTTGCTGAGGGCAAACAGTCCCGCGGTGTCGCTGGTCCCCGTGCCCGGACCGGTCACCAGGCCACCGACGGCGAGCCCGTGGTCGAGCCGCTGTTGCTGGGTGAATCCAGCGATCGTGCCGCTCGTGGTGTATTTCACCAGCACGGTTTTGCCGTGCAATTTGTCGATTTGCGCTTGCGTCAGCAACAACTGATCGGCGAGTTTCTTCGCGGCGGTCTTGCTCAACCCCATCTTTTCCGCCATGCCGATGAACTGCGCGCGGGACGCCTGCGCGGCCTGCGACGCGGCAACCGTGCCAGCGTTCGCCTTCAGCATCGCCGAGACCTGATCGTTGGCGGCCTGCGCGAGGTTGACCAATGCGCTGTGGTTCGCGCGGCCCTTCGCGGTGTTGTCGTTGAGCGTGCGCCCGTTTTCCTTGAGGGACGCCGTCGCGTCGGCAACCGACTGCTTATATGCGATCTCGGCACCGGCGGCACCAAGCGCCAGATTCTGCGCGCGGTACATCGAAGTAATCAGCGCATCGGTCGCGCTGGTCTGCCGATTGATCTTGTCCGTCAATGATTCGACGGGCTTGGCCGCCGCCTTGACCGATCCCGCCATCTGGTTCGAGGCGTCGCCTGCGTGCTTCAACGCCTCGGCGGTCTGGTCGGTCATGACCTTGCCGAGACCGAGCTTGCCGGCCAGGAAGTTCAACGCGTCCGCGATGTAGCCGAGACTCTTCAAAAACAAGACAAACGGGGTCAGCGCGAGGTCGATCGCGAACCGCAGCGCGTCCATCACCGCCGTGACGAGCGACAGCCCGCCGGTGAATTTCTTGAACTGCCCGTCCGCATCGTTCAGGATCGCGAGGAAGTGCAGCAAGTCGCCGGTGATAGCGCCGATGCCACGAACGAAATCCGCGAGCGCGGTCGGGTTCGCCTTGACCGACTGCGACAACCGGATCAGCCCGCCGGCGATGCTGTTGATCGCGCTCTGCAGTCCGGGGCCGAGGGCAACCAGTACCGCAGCAAACGCCTGCGAGACCGGCCGGATCGCGGGGCCGATCCGCTCGAACGTGCGGCCGATCTGGTCACCGAAACTCGCGAGTCCGGGTGCAAGATCCTTGAACGCGCCAGCGAGCTCGGGCTTGAGATTCGCAAGGGTGCGCCTGGCAACGACCGACAAGGCAACAAGCACGGTCTCGAACGGCTTGCTCAGTACGCGTACGTCGGCGCCCATGTCGGCCAGCGTCGAGCGCCAGGCGTCCCGGACCCGCTGCGACTTCGCCGCGAACACGATCGGCAAGGCAGCGAGCCCAGCGCCGACGCCGGCAACAATCGCACCGCCGGCCACGGCGCCCGCCGCAGGTAGCACTGTGAGCGCGGCAGCCGTGATGACACCGGCCAATATCGGCCCGACGTAGGGCGTCTTCAGTGCGCCGATCAGTCTGGCATTCACGTCCTCGCCGGCGGCCTTGCCGGCGGCCTCCAGGTCGCCGGCACCCTTGCCCAGCCAGTGCAGCAAACCCTGCACGAAGCTCCGGCCGGACTTCTGGCCGTCGGGTGTGGCGGCCTTCTCGATCTCGCGCGCCACGGTCTTCGCGGCCCGCGCGGCATCACGCCTTGCCTTCAGCAACGACTGTTCGGCCCGCGCGATCTGCGACAGTTTCGCGTTCGCGTTACCACGCACCTCCGACAGCCGCTGCTCGGCCACCGTGACGCGGCCGAGCATGTCGGCGTGTTTGTCCTCCAGGCCGGTGAGCTTCGCGGCGCTGTCCGCGTACTGGCGGGTCGATTTGGTGACCCGTTTCTGTGCAGAGTCGACACCGTCGAGCTTGCTAGCGACCGCGCTGAGGATCGCGGTGCCACGGTCGCGAACCTCGACAATGAAGGACAGGCGCTCGTCAGCCATCGATCAGAACTTTCGGGAGGAGGGGCGGCGGCGACCCCACGCCGCCCAGATTTCGGCGCTGGAATCCCGAGGATTGGGGGGTCGCCGCCGGTCAGTGGGGTTCGCCGGTCTCGGCCTCGATCAATGCGTGCAGCGCGGCATCGGTCATCTCGGGGGCGATGAACTGCTGCAGCCGGAACCCGTTCACCAGGCCACGGACATACCCCTGCAGCCACACATCGAGATCGCGCTGACTCAGGTCGCTGTGTTCGATCAGCCAGTCGCGCCAATCGGCCGCGTACTGCTCAGCGGCATCCTGCAACCAGTCAGCCACCAGGTCACCTCGCCTCTTCGTTGCTCGCGGCAAGTTCGCGTCCGCAGACCGCGAGCATTGCCCGTAGCGCGTCGTCGTCCGGTTCGCGCAGGATGACCTTCGGTGGGCCGTTCAGCGCCTCGGTGACAGCGCGCTCGGCCTGACGGAACAGGTCCTCGCGGTTGCGCCGTACGCCCTCGATCGTCATGCCGTACCGCTGGCCGCCGAGGGGTACGCGGGTCGACGCGGACCGCGCGAGGTGGAAGCAGTCGTACGCGCGTTCGCGCGGCGTCAGGGCGCTCATCGCAGCGTCCACGTACCGCCGGCGCGAACCTCGCGTACGTCGCCACCACCGGAAACCTCGTCGGGGTTCATGCGGCGTAGTTCCTTCAGCATCCGCTCGAAACCGCGAACACCGGACCGACGCAACCGCAGGTGCGCTCGGCGCAACTGATCGCCGTTGTAGCTCCGGCTACCGTCGCTGCGCTTCTCGATGAACCCGTCCAGGCAGGCGATGCGCTCGACGATGGTGGGGACCGAGTGCGGCGCCGGCAGACTGGAGGAAAGGGCCACCGGCGCCGCACTTGTGGCGACCGTGCCAGCGGAGGCCTTGTCAGCCGTGCCGGCGGGGGACGCCGTCGCCTCGACCACCGCGCGGGCAGCCGAAACGCTCAGGGCGGCGGGGCGCGCGACGCGCCGGCCGTCGTTCGGGACGAAGGGCACGAGAATCATCGATCAGCCCTCCACCGCTGCGCGCCACAGGGCACGCAGGTTCTCTTCGGCGCGCTGTACCGCGTTGCGGGCGCGTTCCTGGCGGTCAAGGTAGGCCGGCGACAGATGGAGGGTCGTGATGCCGAACTCGTTCTTAGTCCGTGGCTGATTCCCGGCATCACTGGCCGCGCGCTCCTCCCGTAGCGCCTCATCGAGCCGCTGTTCGGCCTCCAAGATTTCGCCGATACGTACGAGCATTGTTGCCTCCTCTCAAGCAACAATCTCCGAATCCACGATTTTTCCGCTATTTTTCCGAGGCGAACATTTCTCGCAGTATTTGCGAGGGCGACCGCGGCCGGTATTCACGGGGATTTCCCCGCCGCAGCCGGGACAGCCATCGGGTGCCGCGAGCAACCGTTCCGCCTCCTGGACGACGACGTACCACATCGGGTCAGCGTGCCGGGCAAGCTTTGCGGCAGCCTTCAACCGCAGGGCCACCGACACAGCCCGATCCCGTTCGCTGGTCATGTCGCCCCGCAATGCGGGCAGTTGTTCGGATCGCGGCGGTCGCTCGGTCGGCGCAGCCACGCCCAGACCGTGCCGGGGTCGTCGTCCTCGGGATTGTCCTCGGGATTAGGCCACGTAGCCGGCTCGGAGGGGTCGGGCAGGTAAGGACGTTCGTTGCCGCAGGCCACGCACGGCAGCGTCACGCGCTGGTCACCGTGCCAGCGGTCATCGTCCGGCCGGCGCGTGACGTAGACCATCGGCTCAGTCATCGCACACGATCCACCGGTGGTGCCGGGCATGCCCCGGACCCGTCCACATGGTCGAGCCAGGCTGGACCCGCATGCACGGGCAGTCCGGCGGGTGGTCGCACGTGGGGTACACCCGATCCCGGTCGGCGTTCAGGGATGCCGTACGCGGTCTCAGCACGGACGCCACCGGCTTACCCTTGGCCTTGCGCTGGTTGCACAGCCGATGCGCGAGTCGGAGGTTGCTGCGCTCGTTCGCGAGGTCCGGACGTGCGGCCACCGGGATCACGTGATCGATCTGAGCAACGGCCGGATCGAAGCGGTCGGTGATGGATTTATCCACCGGCATTTTGCAAATGTGGCAATGCGTCTCCTCGGCGAGTACCTGTTTCCGCAGTGCGCGGTATTCCCGGCCGTCGAGATGTGCCCGTGGCCCTCGGCAATCGTCGCACCGGGACCGACGTTTGCCGCCGTTCGGGTGCTGGGGTGGTGGCCAGAAATCGCAGCCACAGCCTGTACAGATCAACGGGAACCTCCAAATATTTCGTTGCTTTTCGCAACCTTCCGGGGAGAGATGGCATCGAAGCGCAGGTGTGATGGGGCCAGCGGTGACCTTTTGACCCACCCCTCCCCTTGGCGGCGATGCGAGCTCGCGAGATCGCCGCCGCTGGTCTTCCACCTCGCGCACGATTGGCCACCAAGACGGGTGTTCGTGCCTGCCACCGGGGACAAGCCCGGAGATCGACGTACGCGGTTGTTCGCGGTTGTTCGTGTTGCCTCCTACAGGTTGATTGGCTGCGCCCGGTGCGAGACCTGCGCCCGCTCTAAGAGCGGCGGTCGCTGGCGCAGGTCTCGCCATGCACCCTGCGCCAGGCTGCGCCAAACGACCGGGCGCAGGTCGAATGCGCCTTTGACCTGCGGTTTTGTCATGATTCGTCGTCGCTGCGCCAAGCTGCGCCAAACAGGTCGATGCAGCGCGTGTGATCGACCCCTGCGCCAGCCCAGTTGGCGCAGGATTTCCGGTGTCGAATCACCTTCTCCAGGTCCCTGTCGCGGACCTGTACTCCGTCAGCGCGGAGCACCTTCGCGGCGGTCACACGGCCGACGTTCTGCGCGACGCCGAGCCGCGACAACTGTTCGAACAGATCGTTGTATCGGGCATCGGCCGCGACCGCCCAACCACCACCCTCGACCTTGTGCCGGAGTGGATTCGCCTGGCGGGTGAGCACCAGTTCGGTCTCTGCGATCTGAAACCGCTTATCGGTGCAGGTCAGCTTGTATGTCGTCGCGGCTTCCTTGGTGAGCTTCCACACCGCATCCACGTCGCCGTACTTCGCCGACGCACCACGCATCCCCTTCTCCTCATCCTTGCCAGGATGGTCGAGGCGGATGAACGCAATGCCGGCCTTCTTCAGTGCAACCCCGGTGAGGCGGTACAGCGCGAGCCAGGTGTCGTTTTCGTTCTCCTTGCCACCGACCGCACGCGAGACGGTGTCAACGACAACCACGTCGCAGTCGTAGTGCTCTGCCGCGTCGAGAATCTGCGCCGCGCCGAGCGGGGTGTCGAGCGGATCCATTGCCGGAAACGACAGGTACTTGAGGTTCTCCAGGTCGCCCGGGCCGTACGCCATATCCTCAAGTCGGGTCCGGATGTCGCCGCGCGGGTCGTTCTCGTGGTCGACGTACAGCACCCTGTGTGCCCGGTCGGGCACCACACCGAGCGTTCGCTCACCCGTGGAAATCCCCACCGCGATTTCCAGCATCAGCAGGCTCTTACCCACCTTCGGCTTCGACCAGATCGCAACCCCGCGACCGGTCGAGACGAGCGGCTGCAGGATCCATTTCTCACCCGGCTCCTGCTGCCACAATTCCTTCCAGTCGATGACCTTGAAGGGGTACGGCGACCGCTGTTCGTTGCCTTGGTCATCCTGTCGCTCAGGACCGGTCTCCCGGCGTTCCTCGTTCCTCGGGAGCGTTCCGGGAACACTGGTCAAATCCCACGGGTTGTCCACGACGCGCACGCCGAGCTCGACCAGTACATCGCCCATCTTGCAGCGTCGGCCGCAGGTGATGACACGGCCATCGCTGTACTTGCAGTACCTGCCACGCAGCATGTATCCGCTATCTGAACCGCAGTACGGGCACGCAAAATCTTTCACCTTCTCCGAGATCCGCGCCTGATGGCGGTCCGCCTCCTCGATGGCGCCATGGTCAACCAGCGCGTCGATAATCGCCCACCACTCGGTGTCGGCATGGCGGGACAGGCCGTACAGCTTCAGGCCGCGCCTGCCACGGCGCCGTACCTCGCGCTCGTTCTCCTCCGCGAGATAGGCCGTATGTTCCTCGTCGCTGATTTCGCGGTAAACCTGGATTCGCCGAGGCTCGCTCACGGGTGCCCCCGCGTCGCACGCCGCGCACGCCGATACAGGGCGAGCGAGGTCGGCGCCGGCTTCCAGGCCATGCACCATTCCAAATATTCGCGCTCGGTCATGTCGGCGGTGCTGACACGAGTTACAGTGGACTTGAGCTTGCTGTGGTGGCCGCTCACATTGCCGCCGGTCTCCTCAGGGCCGGCGGCTTCAATTTCGGGGTCAGGTGACACAGGGGTTACCCCTTTCGAGGGCGTCGAGCGGCCCTGACCCTTGATCCGCTCGACCGGGAGATTCCGGGTCAGCGAATTACTGCGTCGCGAAACAGCAGGCCGGCGAGCCGCGCGGCCTGTTCCTGCGTGAGTGGGGGTGCGGATGCGACGACCCCATCGAGCCAAGATTCGACGCGGGCGGCCTCCAGTTGGGCCTCCAGTTGGGCGATTCCTTCGGTGTTGTCGGGATGCCAGCGCTTGGCCATGGCGATCCGAGCGGTTACCACCCGGTGAGATTTGTTGCGTGCGGCCACTTTCGGCCCAGCCCTTCGGTGAAGGGTCGCTCAATCAGGCGTTAAGGGCGTGAGAACGTGAGGGCGTCGGAGTTCAGTGGTGCGACCGTACGGGTACAACAAAATTCACAGTAAGGTGCGCAGTTCGACAACGCAAACTTAATCCCGGCGCCATTCGACACGATCCGCCACCGGGACGCGCATTCCTGGCAGCACCCGCAGTTCTCCGAGCAGGTCGGGCGCGAGCAGGATGCGCAGCACCTCGCGCTTGGTGGCCATCGGTGCGGCGCCCCACCGGCGGCGTACGTCCTTCCCCGGGGCCAGGAGGCCGCGTAGACGCGGCGGCGTGGTGAGCTCGGCCTCTTGGTCCTCGGCAGCCTTCAGCCGCGCCTGGATGCCCTTCTCGGCCTGCCCGGCGAGCGTCGCGGAGATCGCCCCGGCGGCCAACTGGTCCCCGAGGTCTGCGAGCTCGTCGCGGATGCCGGCGATTTCGTCGCGCACCACCCGCAGTTTCTCGCCGCCGTCGCTCGCCTGCGCGGTCAGCGCCTGGTAAACGTCGTCGCGGGCCAAATACCCGAGGACAACATTTTCGGCGTATTTGTCGAGCTCGGGTTTCGAAATCGACACATGCCCGGAGCTCGGGTGACAGATGTAAACCGGTACGCCGTTCTTCATCCGGGCGCAGAGCTTGCCACCGCAGACGCCACAGCGCGCGACCATCGACAACAGGTGCACACCCCGGCCCGGCCGCGTGGTCTTGCGCTCGGGCGCGGACAGGATGTGCTGCACAGCCAGGAAGGTTGCCTTCGGCACCAGCGCTTCCCAGTTGCCCTGCACCACCGTGACGGGTTTCTGGCCGGGCTTGGTGTGACTGCCCCGCCGGCCCGGCGTGTGCTCGCGCTCACCGACGTACGCCCGGCACGCCGCGATCGTCCGCAGGTGCGCCGGCGTGAACGGACGCGAGGACGCGTTCGTAATCCCCCGCGCTTCCCAGTCGGTGGCGATCCCCCGCAGGCTGTGGCCGGCCTCCAGTCGCGCGAACAACTCGCGGATCAGTGGCGCGGTCGCGGGGTCCGGTTCCTGGCGGACGAGCTTCCGAGTAGTCGGGTCGTAGATCCGGCGGTACCCGAGCGGGGTCCGTCCGTGCGGCAGGCCGAGCTTGGCGTTCGCCTGCATGGCGCGATTGACCTGATCCGAGCGTTTCGCGGAGTCGTACTCAGAGTCCACGGCGTCCTCCTGCAGCGACCGGCGGTCGCGGTGGTTCGCCGGATCGTACGTCCGGGCGTGCGTCGTGACATGAATCCGGACACCGCATTCCTCGCACAGCTCGATCAGCTCGGCCCATTCACTTACCTTGCGCGATCCACGCGAGGATTCCCAGAGCCAGAGAATGTCCGCATCGAACCGGCCGGCCTTCAGGTCGCCAACAAGCCGGACAAAATCCTCCCGCCCCTTCCGGGCGTAGCGACTCGCCGAGCCCACGTCGCGGTACGGCTCGCCCAGCGTCACCCCGAGCGCGCCGGCGGCCTGCGCATTGTCGTCGTGCTGTTCCTCAGGCGACCGCTGCCGGCCGGACTTGTCGACGCTCACACGCAGGTATTCCCGCGCGGTGGTGCTCGCGGTGGTGGTCATGCCGTCCACGATACATCTAGCAAGGCACAAGCTTGGTGGTGCTGGTTTGGCCGGGTGGGCCGAGTGGGTTGTAGGGCTGGATGTGGTCGAGGTCGATGGTGTTGGTGGTTTCGCGGGTGCCGTAGGGGAAGAGTTCCACGGGGTGGATGAGTTTGATGCGTTCGCGGATGCGGGTGGGGATTTCGTAGGCGTTGACGCTGACGGCGTCGTTGAGGTCGATGACGGGTTTGACGACGTAGGGGCCGTGGCCGACAAGCTCGGTGAGTTGGGTCGCGAGGAGAGGACCAATGGACTCGACCCGCAGCACACCGGTGCGGGTGGCGAGGGTGTGGTCGGTGAGGTGGACGACGACCTCGGTGGTGCCTGGGCGTACCGGTGCCTTGTCCGGGCTGTTTGTTCGTGCGGGGTCGCTTGGGGTGCGGTAGGCGTGCTGTTTGATTTGGGCCAGGCGGGCCTCTTTTCCCGGGGGGATCCTGCTCCTAGGATGCCGGGCAAGCTAAACCGGTATATCTGGGGAGTGTGAGGCGATGTCGGATCCGGTGCGGGTTTCCCGGAGGACTCTGATCACGGTCGGCGGCGCGGGGCTCGCGGCGGCGCTGGCCGGCATCAATCCGTTGCCTGCAGCCGCAACCGGTACCGCCGGCGCGGGCGGAGCGGGTGGAGCGGCCGGAGTGGCCGGAGCAGGCGGAGCGGGCGGAGCGGTGGGAGCGAGTGGGGCGGGCGGGGGCGTCGCGCCGAGGCCGGGGTCGGGTGGGATTCCGCCGGGGCCGTCGACGTACGGCTGGGATCCGGCGGACCTGCTCGAGTTCGACCCGGCGACACACCCGTGGGGCCGGCACCTGCGCTGCCTGGTCCCGCTGGCGCCGCGGATCGCACCGTTCGCGCCGACCCAGGCGCATCCCGACCTCGACCCGGGCGTGCGCCTGTCGACGCTCAGCCTGGACGACGCCGGCACGATCTACGAGGGCCGCAACCAGCCGATCGGTCTCGAAGGGCATACGTATACACAGCGGTTCTGGCCGTACATCGACGTCTGGGGGACCTGGCACGGTCAAGTACTGCCGTCGGTGCCGAGCGACGTGGTCGCGGACCCCAGTGCCCCGGGTCGCACGTACGGCGTCATCGACATCCCGAACCCGGGCTGGACCGAGGCCGCGCACAAGAACGGCGTGCGGATCATCGGTGGCTGGTTCTGGCCGCGTACCGGCGTCGACTTCGGCGAGTTCCTGGTGCAGGCCGCGGACGGCTCGTTCCCGGTCGGCGACAAGCTGATCGAGATCCGCCGGTACTTCGGCTTCGACGGCCTGTTCATCAACCAGGAAGCCACCATCACCGCCGCCCAGGCCGGCAAGCTCCGCGACCTGTTCCGCTACATCAAGGCGCACGACCCGGGCTTCTACCTGCAGTACTACGACGCCGACCTGCCGAACGGCGACCTCGACTACCAGAACACCCTCAACAAGAAGAACGTCCCGTGGCTCGGGACCCCTGGCGACCAGACCGTCGATTCGATCTTCGTAAACTACGGCTGGCCGTACGTCGACGCAGACCTGACCGGCAGCGCGAAAACCGCGACCGACGCCGGGTTCGACCCGCGCGCGGTGGTGTTCGCCGGGGTCGAACACCAGCAGGGCGGCTTCAACCCGGAGGAGTGCTTCACCGACTACGCGTACCCGGGCCACCCGGGCCCGGTCTCGGTCGGCCTGTTCGTCGAGGACCAGTTCTGGGCGAACGCGGCCTGGTCCGGCGAAACGTCGACAGTGGCCGGGCGGGCGAAGTACCGCGATCTCGAACAGCGCTTCTGGTCCGGCCCGACCGGCAACCCGGCGACGTCCGGCCGGCTCGAGTCGCGCACCCCGCCGTACCGTACGGATGTCCTGAACTACAAGCGCTGGGACGGCATCGCGCACGGCATCGTCGAGCGGTCGCCGTACGGCGGGCTGCCGATCGTGACGACGTTCAACATCGGCGTCGGCAGCACGTTCTACCTCGACAGTAAGCAGGTCCGCGACAGCGGCTGGGACAACCAGGGCTGCGCGGACCGCGCGCTGACCTGGCAGTACTGGACCGACGGCGTGACGGTGACTCTCGACGAGAGCACGGCGTACGAGGGCGCGCACAGCCTCGCTCTGTCGGGCAACGGCGTCATGCACCTGTTCAAGACCGACCTCGCGCAAGCAGCTGCGACCGAGGTGCGCGTCGTCGCACAAGGTCTTTCGACGCCGGAGGTCGGGGTGACTCGTCGTACCGATCCGTCGCGCGTCGCGTGGATCGGGTTGACCCCGGCTCGGCGGGTGGGCGGCTGGATCGAGTACCGCGGCAGGATCGCGCGCGGCGGCGACCGGATCGCCCGGATCTCCTTGCGTACCAGCGGATCCGGGCACCTCGGCAAGGTCCTGCTCGCCGACAGCCGCACCGTCGACGTCATCCCGTCCCGTCCGCGGGCCTTCGCGGTCGCGGACGCCGGCCCGGGCGCCGGATCCACCCGCCACCTGACCTTCGAGTGGACGCTGCAGCCCGACGCCGCTGCGTACGACGTACTCCAGAAGGGACGGTGGCTGGGCCGCGTCCACCGTGACGTGTTCTTCGCCGAGTCCGTCGACCTGACCGTTGGTCGCACCTTCGATCTGGTCCCGATCGGTGCCAACGGCAACCGTGGCCCGTCCATCGGCGTCACGTTGTAACGACCTCCGGGGACGCTGCACCAGCAGCGTCCCCGGACTCAGGAGTTGTCGTACCGGTCGCGCGAGTCGGCCACGTACTGCCGGTGGTTCTCGGCCCAGGTGATCAGCCCGGCGACCTGGCCGGACAGCGTCTCGCCGACGGGCGTCAGTGCGTAGTCGACGCGCGGCGGTGAGGTCGGCGTGACGCTGCGGGTGACGAGGCCGTCGCGTTCGAGGCTGCGCAGGGTCAGCGTCAGCATCCGCTGCGAGATGCCCTCGATGGTTCGCTGGAGTTCGGAGTACCGCTTGGGGCCGTCGCCGAGCAGGTCGAGGACGAGCACGCTCCACTTGTCGCCGACCCGGTCCAGGACGTCCCGCAGTTGACAGGTCGGATGGCCGTGGCCGATCCGCCCACGCACACCGGTGTTCGCTACGCGGTTCAAAGTGCCTTCTTCCGCCATACCGGCAGTCTGTCGCACGCTTTCTGTACGCACAAGAAGTAACCAGCGAACAGAAGGTACCCATGACTGTCGACCTCGCGGCGCCGCCGCCGCGACCCGGACCCCGGCCGCTGACCACCGGCCGGGAGATCCCGCACGACCAGCTCGACCAGTTCTCGCCGCCGGAGATCAGGGCAGCCCTCGTCAAGGAGGCGCAGGCGCTGCCCGGCGTCTTCACCGGCCCGAGCCAGGTTTCGGAGCCGTCGTCGCTGGCCCTGCGGCTGACCGAGCCGGCCGGCCCGTGGGAAGCGTTCCTGCATCCGAGCCGCGACGAGTTCGGGCACATCCACCGCGTCGGCTTCTTGCATTTGACACTGCCCATCGAGCTGATCGGCCCGCTGGAAGCGGCCGGGTGGGTCGAGCCGCATCCGATCAGCCGGCGGCCGGAGTGGCCGGACACGATCGTCATGCTGTACGCCCCGCGAGGCGAGGCCGAACTGACCCTGGCGACCGCCGCCCTGCACGCCTCGTGGCTGCAGGCAACCAACAAGGAGTAGAGACAGATGCGTGCAGTGGCATTCCCCGAATTCGGTGCGGCGCCTGTGCTGACGGAGCTGCCGGTGCCGGAGCCGGGCCCGGGCGAGGTGCTCGTCGAGGTGCGGGCCTCGTCGGTGAACGGGTTCGACCTCGGCGTCCTCGGTGGATATCTGAAGGGCGTGTACGAGTACGAGTTCCCGGTCGTACTCGGCAAGGACTTCGCGGGCGTGGTCGCGGCGGTCGGCGACGAGGTGACCACGGTCGGGGTCGGCGATCGCGTGTTCGGAGTGGTGATGCGGCCGGCGCTCGGGCAGGGCGGCTTCGCGGAGTACGTGGTGGTCGACTCGCGGTACGGGCTGGCGCGGATGCCGGCGGAACTCGACCACGCCCGGGCCGGTGCACTCGGCCTGGCCGGCACCGCGGCGCTGAACGCGATCGACGCGGTCGATCCGGGAGCCGGCGAGCTCGTCCTGGTCTCCGGCGCGACCGGCGGAGTCGGGGCGTACGCGATCCAGCTGGCCGCGGCTCGCGGGGCAACGGTGATCGCGACGGCCGAACCTGGCGCGCAGTCGGCGTTCGTTCGCGCGCTCGGTGCGACGTGGGTGGTCGACCCGGCCGAACTGGTCGAGCAGGTCGGCCGGATCGCGCCGGACGGCGTACAGGCTGCGCTGCACCTGGCCGGCGACGGGGACACCGTGGCTGGGCTGATCGCCCCGGGCGGCCGGATCGCGTCGACACTGCACTTCCAGCCCTCAGGGTCGGACCTCGAGACGACCGCTGTCATGGCGGATCCCAGCGCTGAGACGTTGTCGCAGCTGGCGACGGAGGTGGTCGAGGGCCGGCTGCGGGTTCCGCTTGCCAAGGCGTACGCGCTGCCCGACGCACCCCAGGGCATTACCGACTTCGTGGCGGGCACTGTCGGCAAGCTCGCGGTCACCATTCCGTAGCGAGTCGAATTCTTGCAAAGATCGATCGAGATATTGCGCGCTTGTTTCTCGCAGGTTACGGTCTCGCCACTACCGCCCCCATCGAGAGTGAGCCGCCCATGTTCCGGTCGATCAAACGGAGGGCGCGCCACGGCGTGCTCGCCGCCTGCGGTGCGCTGGTCGCCGCGAGTCTCAGCGTCGTAGCCTCCGCTCCGGCCTGGGCCGCGGCGTCCGGCGGCGTCGGCGCGACGTTGCCGTACGTCGAGGTGCAGGCCGAGAACTCGTCCACCAACGGGACGGTGATCGGTCCGAGCGCCGCGTACAACACGCTCGCGGCCGAGGCGTCGTACCGCAAAGCCGTCACGTTGCAGGGCGGCGGGAAGTACGTCGAGTTCACGACGCCGGTGGCGACGAACTCGATCGTGTTCCGCTACAGCATCCCGGACACCGGGTCGGGCTCGGTCTACACGCCGCAGTTGTCGTTCTACGTGAACGGTTCGAAGCAGTCGAACTTCATGCTGACCAACGCGTACAGCTGGTACTACGGCGGCTATCCGTTCACGAATTCGCCGGGCGGCAACCCGCACCACTTCTACGACGAGGTGCACCGGCTGTTCGCGACGACGTACCCGACCGGTACGAAGTTCCGGCTGCAGATCGACGCCGAGGACACGGCCGGCTCGTACACGATCGACTTCGCCGACTTCGAGAACGTTCCCGGCGCGTTGTCGCAGCCGGCCGGTTCGGTGTCGGTGACCAGCCAGGGAGCGGACCCGACCGGCGTCGCGGACTCCACCAACGCGTTCAATGCGGCGATGGCCGCGGCCGGATCCGGCGGCACGGTGTGGATCCCGGAGGGGACGTTCAAGATTCCGGGGCACCTGATCCTGAACAACATCACCTTCAAGGGCGCCGGGATGTGGCGCTCGACGATCGTTGGTGCGGCCCCCGGTTTCTACGGCAACTACGCGCCGAACGCGAGCAGCGGCGTACACCTGTCGGACTTCGCGATCTTCGGCGACGTGCAGGAGCGCAACGACGGTGCCCAGGTGAACGGCATCGGCGGCGCGCTGAACAACTCGACCGTGGACCGGGTGTGGATCGAGCACGAGAAGGTCGGCGCGTGGATGGACGGGCCGTTCACCAACCTGGTGTTCAACGGGATGCGGATCCGCAACGTGACCGCCGACGGCATCAACTTCCACGTCGGCGTCACGAACTCCAAGGTGACCGACAGCGATCTGCGCAACCTGGGTGACGACGGCCTGGCGACGTGGTCGGACCAGAACGCGGACGCGAACGACTCGTTCGACCACAACACCGTGCAGTACCCGATCCTCGCCAACGGCATCGCGATCTACGGCGGGCACGACAACTTCGTGACCGACAACCGGGTGATCGACGCCGGCCTCACCCAGGGCGGCGGCATCCACGTCGCGCAGCGCTTCAACTCGACGACGCTCGGGCGGACCGACGTACTGCGGAACACGATCATCCGCTCCGGCAGCCTGGACCCGAACTGGCAGTTCGGCGTCGGCGCGCTCTGGTTCGACGCCCGCGACGGCGCGATGTCCGGGTTGACGAACGTCGACAACCTGCTGATCCAGCAGAGCCCGTACGAGGCGATCCAGTTCGTCTCCGGCTCGAATATCAGCAACGTCAAGATCAACAACGCGACGATCCAGAACACGGGGACCTGGGTGGTGCAGGAACAGGTCGGTGGCTCGGCAACGATCACCAACAGCACGGCCACCGGGACGCAGGCGCCTGGTCCGATCTACAGCTGCGGCGTCGGCTTCACGCTCACCGATGGCGGCGGCAACTCCGGGATCTTCGGACCGGCGCAATGCCAGAACATCACGGCGCCGGCGTTCCCGCCGTACCTTCCGGACAACGGTTCGCAGCTCTCGATCAGCCCGACCGCGTTGAGCTTCGGTTCGGTCGCGACCGGTACGTCGAGTGCGGTGCAGGCGGTGACCGTGACGAACAGCGGTACGGCCGCGGCCCCGGTTGCGTCGGTCGCGATCACTGGGGACTTCACGCAGACGAACAACTGTGGGAGCAGTATCGCGGCCGGTGCGTCGTGCACTGTGAACGTGACGTTCAGCCCGGCGGCGGCCGGGAGCCGTACCGGGAACCTGACCATCAACGCGTCCGGGGTGGTGAACACCGTTCCGTTGTCGGGTACGGGCGTCGCGCCGGGTCCGGTCCTGAACGCGAACCCGGGCAGCCTGTCCTTCGCGGACACCTTGGTGGGCAGCGCGTCCTCCGGCCAGACGGTCACGCTGACGAACTCCGGTACGTCCTCGGCGGCCGTCTCCGGGGTTGCCGCGACGGGTGACTTCAGCCAGACCAACAACTGCGGGACTCTTGCGGTCGGTGCGTCTTGCACGGTGACCGTCACGTTCCGGCCGACCGCATCCGGAGCCCGGACCGGCAGCGTCTCGGTCACCAGCAACGCGAACAACAGCCCGTCGGTCATTTCCCTGACCGGGAACGGGATCGGTACCGACACCAACCTCGCCCTCGGAAAGCCGGCCACGGCCAGCAGCCAGGTGAACGGCACCCAGACCGCCAGCACGGCAACCGACGGCGATGCGAACACCTACTGGGAAAGTGCGAACAACGCCTTCCCGCAGTGGCTGCAGGTCGACCTCGGCGCCGCGCGCAGCATCGGCAAGGTCACGCTGAAGCTCCCGCCGAGTTCCGCGTGGGGAACGCGCACGCAAACGCTTTCTGTCCAAACCAGCACCGACGGCAACACGTTCAGCACCGCGGTCGCGTCGGCTGCTTACACCTTCACCTCTCCCACCAACGTGGTGAACATCCCCGTACCGACCACGACCGCGCGCTACGTCCGCGTCAACGTCACCGCCAACACCGGCTGGCCCGCCGCGCAAGCCTCGGAGCTAGAGGTCTACTCGAGCGGCACCACCGGGCCCACGAACCTTTCCATTGGCAAACCAACCACCGAGTCCAGTCACAACGACGTCTACCAGTCAGGGAACGTCACCGACGGCAACCAGTCAACCTACTGGGAAAGCGCGAACAACGCTTTCCCGCAATGGATCCAGGTCGACCTCGGTGCTCCCGCGACCGCCGCGCGAGTCGTCCTCCAACTGCCTGCCAGCTGGGGGTCCCGCACTCAAACCCTGTCACTCGCGGGCAGCACCAACGGAACCGCCTTCGACACTGTCGTTGCCTCCGCCACCTACACCTTTGCCCCCAGCAACGACAACACCGTTGCCATCACGTTCCCGGCCACGACCCAGCGCTACTTCCGCCTCAACGTCACCGCCAACACTGGCTGGCCGGCCGCCCAGATCTCCGAGCTCCAGGTCTGGACCACGTAGCTCCGAACGGTGACGATTGACCCGAGGGGGATACCGGTGCAGTACCGGGAGGTACGACGCCTCGACCCGCAACTGTTCACGTCGACCGCCGCCCTGCCCGACGGTTGGCATCCGCTGGCCAGTACGCCGACGTCCGGTGCGCTGGACTACATCAGGTCCCCGCTGCTGCGGGGATCCGGCGGATGCCTGACCGTCGTCTACAGCCCGCTCTTCGCCTGGCTGAACGCGATCCTGCGATCACCGCGCATCGGCTGGGTCGACAGTACGGCCGACAACGCGCTGGATCTGCTGGACGGCGGCACCATCATCCACCGCTCCGACGGCGAACTGACCGCCTTCCTCACCAAGTTCAAACCACAGTCCCTCACGACCGACGACGACGGTCTACCGGTATGACGCGGGGTCTTCGCGGACCAGGCGGAGGAACGCCTTCAGGCCCGCGATGACCTCCTGGTTGTCAGTCAGCCGGGAGAGGGAGTGCTCGAACTGACGGGCGTGCGCATCGACCTTGGTATGCAAGGCCCGTTCCCGCGTCTCGGCGAGAGCAGCCGCGGCCGCCTGACCGTGCTCGAGCCTGGCGAGGTGCTGGTCGTGTTCAGTCGAGCTGTGCTTCAGCAGCTCCAGTTCCGCCTTGAGGACCTCCAGTTGCCGGAGCGTCTCGATCAGGTCGTCACGGGGATGTTTGACCTCGCGCAGCATGCTGGTCATCCGCTCCCGCAGATACGCGAAGTACGCACCGGCAGGCCGGAAGAACGTACTGATCAGATACAGCCCGGCGAGGTAGTACCCGATCGCCCCACCCGACATATAGGTGATCAGGGCAACGATCCCCGCAGACACCAGATGCGCCCCGACCGCGAACCACCGCATCCGCCCCGCAATCCGCCGCGCCTCCGGCTCCCGCTCCGCCGGTACGTCGATCCCACGCTCCCGGCTGATCCGAATCTCGTGGATCAGCGCCTGCGCCTGGAACGACAGATTCCAAGGCACCGTCAACAACAGCACCAGCCACAGCAGACAGACCACCGCAAGCAACAACGTCAGAATCTCCGCGAGCGACACACCAGCAATCACCACCAACACAACCGCCACCACGGTGACCACCAACGCCCCACCCAACACCCAAACCTTCGCCATACCGGCATCGTCCCGCCGCCCGCGACAACTGGGATCTGTACAACTACTCAACTCGGCCAGTGGTGGTGCTCAGGAGTTGAGACAGCCGTCTCGCTGGCGAGAAATCGGTTGCCTGTTGGGTTTTCCGGGGGGTTGGGGCGGCCCCCGGCGCGTGCTAGCGTCCGCAGGACGCAGCACGGGGGCTGCGACACGGGAGGACGGGGAAGCATGTCCACTGATCTCAGTGGCCTGCCGGACGCGGAGCTGATCGCGCGGGTCCGGGACGCGGAGGTGGCGGCCTTTGCCGTCCTGTTCGAGCGGCATCGGGTCGCCGCGGCGGCGTTCGCCAGAGGACTTTCGCCGGACGCCGACGGCGAGGACCTGGTCGCCGAGGGGTTCGTGCTGGTCTTCGGGCAGTTGCGCCGTGGTGCCGGCCCGGACACCGTCTTGCGCCCGTATCTGATGACCACGATCAGGAATCTGCACATCCGCAGGTCGCGGCAGGATCGCAAGCTCGTACTGACCGACAGCGAGGAGACGTTGGACGCTCCGGTCGAGAGTACGGACGCGGCTGTCGACGCGTTCGACCGTGCGTCGGCTGTGGCGGCGTTGCGGTCGTTGCCGGAGCGCTGGCAGCGGGTGCTGTGGCTGGTGGACGTCGAGCAGCGGACGGTCTCCGAGATCGCACCGGAGTTCGGGCTGTCGGCGAACGCCGTGTCGGCGTTGGCGATCCGGGCGCGGGAGGGATTGCGGCAGGCGTACCTGCGTCAACATGTAGCGCTCGTCGTCTGCCGAAGCATCGCCGACGATCTCCCGTCGTACGTCCGCGGCACGGCATCGCAGCGGGCTGTCGCGCGGATCGAGGCGCATCTTCCGACCTGTGAGAACTGCGAGGCCGCGTACCGTGAGCTGGTCGAGGTCAACTCGCGGCTCGGTGTCCTGCTGCTGCCGGCGCTGGTGGTCGCCGGGTACGCCGCTCAGCTGCCCGGGGCGATCCCCGTACCGCTGATCGGCCGGGCGCTGCACGCCCTGAAGTCCAACCTCGCCGGCGTGAAGGTTGCCGTTGCCGTGGTGGGGCTGAGCGGGATCGCCGTCGCGGTGGTGCTGGCCGCGCTGGTCAGCCCGTCGGGCGGATACCGCGATCGGACCGAGGCGTTGATCCCTTCCTTGCCGGTGACCCACCCGACGGCCCCGCCGTCGACACCGCGCGACCCGACGCCGTCAGGGCAGCCCACGCCCACGCCCACGCCGTCCTCGGTCCGTCCGACCGTCAGCGTGGCAGCCACGCCACGCCGTCCCTCGACCGTACGGCCGGCGACAACCGCGAGTCCGTCTCCGACTGAGCGTCCGTCTCCGGCGAAGCCGCCATCCACGATCGAGCGGCCCAGGCCGGCGCCTGCCGTGAGCGCATCGCTGACCCAGCGCGGTACCTCCCAGAACTTCGACGCCCGCGTCGCTGTACGGACAGCACCTGGAGTGTCGGCAGTACGTGTCGTACTGCTGCTGCCGACCGGCACCACGCCTGCCGCGGGGCGGGATCGGCAATGCCGGACGTCAGGTGCCCGGCTGACGTGTGACCTTCCCGCCGGCGCGCAGGGAACGACCTTCGTCGAGGTCGAGCTGAGCTATCCACGGCAACCGCGAGCCTCGTTCGACGGGACTGCCGAAGCGCTTGCCGGGACGCAGGTCGTGAGCACGCGGCAGTTCGCCGCGACCTGCACGGTCAGACTGCCTGCGGCCTCGCACGGCAAGACCGAGCAAGCGGCGAAGCGCCGACCGCCGGGATAGCTCCCCGGCGTCCCAGCGGTCGGCGTTGCGGCGCCCCTGGGGTGGGGGTAGCAGGCGCCGCTCCAGGCGGACCCCGTGCACCGCCTGTCCTCAACCAACCTGAGACCTGAAGCCGCCGGCCGTGACGCGAAACCGCGAAACTTCGCGATCTTCGCGTCATCGGTCGCGGTCCGCGGTCTCTTGCTAACTGAACAAACAAGTGAACGGGGAGAAACGTATGGGTCTGGGAGAGCGCTGGTCCGGCGGCCGATGTCTGGTGGTCTGTCACGTGGACGACCCTGAGGAGGCTTCGGACTTCTATTCGAAGCTGTTCGGGTGGCACGTCGCGGCCGATCCGGTCGGCGACGGGTACCACCCGGCCTGGGTCGCGGCGGAGCCGATCGCGGCGATCGGGCCGAAGCCGGACGGTGTACCGACCCGGTCGACCTGGATCACGGTCTTCCCGGTGCACGGCGCCGTACCCCTGGTGGCGAGCGTGCGTGCCGCCGGCGGAGACGTGCTCGAGACCGGTCGAACGCTCGGCGCGCTCGGCACCGTGACGATCGCGGCCGATCCGGTCGGTGCCGTCTTCGGGATGCGTTCCGGTGCCGCGGACGCACTGCCCGAGGACGCTGAGTTCGGTCTACCCTGCTGGACCGAACTCAGCACTCGCGCGCTGCCCGTCGCCCTGGACTTCTATCGCGGTCTCCTCGGCTACGAGTACGGCCGCACCGACGAGGACGAGCGGGTCTCGGCGATCCTCGCGGTAGGACGCTCGCCGATCGCCTCGGTCCGCCCGTGTGAGACGGATCTCCCCGACGCGGTGAAGTCGACCTGGGAACCACACTTCGCCGTACCGAACTGCGACCGCTCCGTCGAACTGGCCTTACGCCTAGGCGCGGTAGTTCGCTCCGGGCCCCGCGACACGCGGGCAGGACGGATCGCCCTACTCCAAGGCCCGCAAGGCGAGAACTTCACGCTCGTCGAACACGTAACCGCCTCCCGCGTTACCTTGCTCGCCGCCGCATCCTCCCTCGGCCTCGAACCCCCGACCCGCCGCTCCGCCTAGCCCTGCGCCGGATCGCGCGGACCACCCTACTCAATCGGGTTGATGTGTCAACCCGAGCTTGTACGATGGAGGGCATGGGCAACGGACCGTGGCTCGACGACGGCGAGCAGAAGGCGTGGCGCAGCTATCTGTTGATGCAGCGGACGCTGGAGACGCACCTGGAACGGCACCTGCAGCGGGACTTCGGCCTGTCCAAGTCGGACTTCGAGATCCTGGTGAATCTGTCGGAGTCCGAGCACGGCCGGATGCGAGCTCATCAGCTGAGCCGGGCGACGCAGTGGGAGAAGAGCCGGTTGTCGCATCACCTGACCCGGATGGAGAAGCGCGGCCTGATCCGCAAGGAGGCCTGCGAGTCGCGGTATCCGGAGATCGTCATCACCGAGGAAGGGATGGCGGCGATCAAGGAGTGTGCGCCGGCGCATGCGGCGCGGGTGCGGGAGTTCTTCGTGGACGTGTTCGGGGCGGAGCGGTTCGCGATGTTGGGTGAGGTCGCGGACGAGGTCGTGGAGACGATCGGGAAGCACTGTGACACCGACTGTCCGTTGACCTCCTGAGAACTGGTTTCAGGGAGCTTTCAGGAAGACTTGACGGTGGCTTGATCTTCTCTTGGAGTGCGGCTGAGGGGCTCCGGCCGAGGCTTGGGGCATGGTCAGCACAGACGAATCCCAGCCCAAGCGGCCGCGCTGGTTGCGCCGCGCCTCCGCCGCTGCGATAGCGACCGCCGTCCTCGGCGTCGGCGCCACCGGCGTCTCGGTCGCGGTCGTCTCGTCGAAGCACTCGAGCACGTCGTCGGGTACGACAACGTCGACGAGCTCCGACGACGACAGCGGCAACAGCTCGTCCAGCTCCAGCAGCGGCTCCAGTTCGAGCAGCGGCTCCAGTTCCAGTTCCAGTGGCCTCGGCTCGACCGACTCCGGCTCCTCCAGTTCGCAGGGTGGGAGCAACGGGTCATGACCGCGTCGCGTACGTGGTCCGCGTGGAGTTGTACGGTCCGGCTGACCGTCGGCGACCCCGCCGTACTCGGCGCTGCGTGCGGTGAGCTCAAGGCGCTGATGGACCGCGTCGACAAGGCCGCGAGCCGGTTCCGGCCGGACTCCGAGCTGTCGATCGTCAACCATCGCGCCGGTGCGTTGGTACCGGTGTCGCGGCTGCTCGTCGACCTGGTCGACGTCAGCCTGGTCGCGGCGCAGGTCAGTGGCGGCGCGGTCGACCCGACGGTCGGGACCGCGGTGATAGCGGCCGGGTACGACGCGGACATCGAGACCGTACGGCGGCGTTTCCCGCAGCCTGCCGGCGAGCCGGCGACGGTCGCTGGCTGGCAGGACGTCCGGCTGAACCGGAAGCTCGCATTGCTCGGCGTACCGAAGGACTGCGCGCTGGATCTCGGCGCCACCGCGAAGGCGTGGACCGCGGATCGCGCGGCCAACCTGCTGAGCAAGCGGTACGGCTGTGCGGTTCTGGTCGAGATCGGCGGTGACCTGCGGGCCGCGGGTGTGCCGGAGAAGCCGTGGATCATCACGGTCGCGGAGCGCGCTGGTGAGCCAGGTGTGCTCGTCACGCTGGCCCACGGCGGTCTGACCACGTCCACTCGCACGGTACGGAGCTGGCAGACGGGCCACCACGTCATCGACCCGCGGACCGGTTGTCCCGCAGCCGGGCCGTACCGGACCGCGTCCGTCTGGGCGCCGACCGCCGTACGGGCGAACACCTTCAGTACTGCGCTCGTCGCGACCGGGGAGGCCGCGCTGGGACGGCTGAAGCTGGCGGGGCACCCCGCGCGGCTGGTCGACACCGACGGCGACGTCACCGAGCTGTCGGGCTGGCCGACTGCGAGCAGGGCCGCCTGATGACGCTCTGGTACCTGGCGCGGGCAGCGGGTGTGGTCACGATGATCATGTTCACGCTGTCCGCCGTGCTCGGCATGGTGATGCCTCGCGTCAGGTCGGCCGGGTGGCGGTTCTGGTTGCAGTACGTACACCGCTCGGCGGCCGTGACCGGTCTGGTGTTGCTGGTGACGCACCTGGTCGCGGTGTTCGCCGACAGCTACGTGAGCATCAGCCCGCTCGTTCTTGTTTGGCCCTTCGGTGCCGGCTACCGGCCGTTCGCCATGGCCGTCGGTGCGTTGGCGCTGTACGGCTTGGTGCTCGCCGCGCTCGTCGGAGCTGCCCGCGGCCGACTGGCTTCGTCCGAGAAGTTCACGAAGTACTGGCGCAAGCTCCACATTGCTGCGTCGGTCGGCTGGCTGCTGTCGATCGGACATGCATTGCTGGCCGGTACGGACCGCAGTACGCCGTGGATGCTCGGCATCACGGTCGGCTGTCTGGCTGCAGTCGCGACTGCGGGTGTGTACCGCCTCAACACGACAGCTGCTTGGAGGACACAGTGATCACCATTGACGAGACCAGGGTGATCGGTGAGGCCAGAGTCCTCGCCGGACTCGACCAGGGCCGTCTGGACCTCCAGCGACACGTCATGACACACGGTCCTCAGCCCTCGTTGACCCGGGACGAATACACGCGGCTCTGTGAAGCGGTAGGGCTCAGGGGGCGTGGTGGTGCAGCCTTTCCGGTCGCACTGAAGCTGCAAGACCTCCCGGCACGCGGTGTGGAGGCAGTGGTGGTCAACGGTTCCGAGAGCGAGCCTGCGAGCCGCAAGGACCGCCTCCTCCTCACACACTCGCCCCACCTCGTTCTTGATGGCGCAGTTGGTCTGGCGCACGCACTGGGAGCACCGCACGTGCTGATCGCCGTCCACGACACCGCTGCGGCGACCTCGCTGCGGGAGGCGCTGGTGGAGCGTGACGACCGGCTCGCGATCGAAGTACGGGAGACGCCTGGCCGCTTCGTCGCGGGGGAGGCCCGTGCGGTGCTGAGCGTGCTGGAAGGCGGTACTGCCGTACCACCGGGGCGCAGGGTGCTGCCGACGCGTAAGGGGTACCACCGGCGGCCGACGTTCCTGTCCAACGTGGAGACGTACGCCCAGCTCGCCGTGCTGGCGCGGCTCGGGTCCCGTGGATTCAGCAGTACCGGGCTGATCAGCGAGCCGGGCACGCAGCTCCTGACGATCAGTGGCGCCGTACGGCGGCCAGGTGTGATCGAGACACCGACCGGTGTCCCACTGGACACAGTCCTGCAGTACGCCGGTGCAGAGCCAGGCCCTGTCCTGCTGGGTGGGTACCACGGCCGCTGGCTACCGCAGACCGAAGGCGTGACGCTGCAGCGACCTGAGGTGTCCGCGGGCATCATCCTGGCGCTCGGCTCCGATACCTGCCCGCTGGGAGAGGTCACTCGGGTGGCCGAGTGGCTGAGAGGTCAGTCGGCCGGCCAGTGCGGTCCCTGTGTCTTCGGGCTGGCGTCGCTCGTCGACGACTTCGCCAGGATCACCGTCGGCGATCCGGACGGCTGGTACGACGCGCAGCGGCATCTCGGGCTGGTTCCGGGCCGCGGAGCGTGCGCGCACCCGGACGGCGTTGCGAGGTTCCTCACATCGGCGCTCGAGGTGTTCGACCAGGACGTACGGCGTCACCTGAACGGTCAGGGGTGCGGACGGCCCGTGCTCGGAGTACTCGGAGGGACGCCGTGAGCAAGCCAGGGAGCAAGCCAGGGAGCAAGCTGGAGATCGACTGGACGCGGTGCGACGGACACGGCTTGTGTGCTGGCCTGTTGCCGGAGGACGTGGTCCTCGACGAGTGGGGTTTCCCAGTCCTGCGGGGCCGCGAAATCACCGGCGGTGAGCTCCCGGATGCACGCCGCGCCGTCCTCGCCTGCCCGGCCCTCGCGCTACGTCTCACCAAACGATGACAGGCCCGTCCCGACACCACACCAGTGACAAAGGTGGACTAATCTCTGAGTGACCGCACAATGTCGTGCGGTCCGGCGGGAGCGACGCCGAAGTCACGTGTGGAGACGGTGGGGAATGCAGAGCAAGCTGGACGTTCTGAAGGCCGATGTGATCGCCAAAGCGGTGGCCACGGGAACTCATGGGCACGACAAAATGGTCGACCCGGTCAAGCTGAAGACCTTCCTCGAGCAGTACTACCGGCACGTAGCCGCCGAGGACGTCGCCGAGCGCCAGCCGAACGACTGTCTCGGTGCCGCACGGCACCACTACAAGTCGGCCATGTCCCGGCCGCAGGGCACGGCGAAGGTACACGTGTTCACCCCGACGCCGGAGGAGAACGGCTGGTCCGCCTCCGGGCGCACCGTGGTGGAGATCGTGGTCGACGACATGCCGTTCCTGGTGGACAGCGCGTCGATGGCGATCACCGAGCGCAACCTCGAGCTGCAGCTGCTGATCCACCCGCAGTTCGTGGTCCGCCGCGACGTCGCCGGCACGCTGCAGGAAGTGCTGGACGACACCACCGCCGCGGACGGGCACGACCTGGTCCGCGAGAGCTGGATGCACCTCGAGATCGAGCGGATCGCCGACGTCGCCGAGCACCGCGCGCTCGAGCAGGAGCTGCAGAAGGTCCTGAACGACGTCCGCGAGGCGGTCGAGGACTGGCCGAAGATGCACGAGAAGGCGGTCACCATCGCCGCCGGGCTGAACGCCGCCGACCTGCCGGTGCCGGAGAGCGAGGTGGAGGAGGCGCGCGAGCTGCTCGAGTGGCTGGCCGACGAGCACTTCACCTTCCTCGGCTACCGCGAGTACGACTTCACCATGGAGGGCGACCAGGGCATCCTGCGGGGTAGCCCGGGGACCGGCCTGGGCATCCTGCGGCCGGACCCGAAGCCGGGCTCCGGCAAGCTGCCGCCGGAGGTGAGCGCCAAGGCGCAGGAGCGGAAGCTGCTGATCCTCACCAAGGCGAACTCCCGCTCCACGGTGCACCGCTCGACCTACCTGGACTACGTCGGCATCAAGCAGTTCGACGAGAACGGCGAGCCGATTCGCGAGTGCCGGTTCATCGGCCTGCTGTCGTCGACGGCGTACACCGAGAGCGTCATGCAGGTGCCCGTACTGCGCCGTAAGGCACTGGAGCTGTTCCGCCTCACCGGGTTCGACCCGAACAGCCACAGCGGCAAGGGCCTGCTGGACGTGCTGGAGACGTACCCGCGTGACGAGCTGCTGCAAGCACCGGTGGAGGACCTGCTCCCGATCGTCCAGTCGGTGCTGCACCTCCAGGAGCGGCGCGCGGTCAAGCTGTTCGTACGCCGTGACGTCTACAACCGGTACCTGTCCTGCCTGGTGTACCTGCCGCGCGACCGCTACACCACGGCCGTCCGGCTGAAGATGCAGCAGATCCTGAAAGACGCCATCGGCGCTGAGAGTGTCACGTACGCCGCGTACGTGACGGAGTCCGTCCTGGCCCGCGTGCACTTCGTCGTCCGCATGAAGCAGGGTGAGACTGTCGGGGACTACGACGCCGACACCCTGGAGCAGAAGGTCATCGAGGCGACGCGTGCCTGGGAGGACGACTTCACCGCGGCACTCCACGCACAGGGCGGCGACGGTGCGGTCACGAAGCTGTTCAGGCGGTACGCCCAGGCGTTCCCCGAGGCGTACAAGGAGGACTTCGACGCGCGCGTCGCGGTCAACGACGTGCACATCCTCGAGGGGCTGCCCGCGGACAACGGGCTGGCCATGTCGCTGTACAGCCCGATCGACGAGGAGTGGGAGGGCGAGCGCCGCTTCAAGGTGTACCGCACCGGTTCGGCGTTGTCGCTCTCGCAGGTCCTGCCGCACCTGAGCGCGATGGGCGTCGAGGTGGTCGACGAACGCCCGTACGAGATCCGCTGTGGCGACGGCACGATGGCCTACATCTACGACTTCGGTCTGAAGGTGCCGCAGGACACCGAGGAGCGCGACGAACTGCGCTCACTGTTCTCCGACACGTTCCGTGCGGTCTGGGACGGACGGGCCGAGTCCGACAAACTCAACGCGCTCGTGCTGCGGGGCAGCCTGAGCTGGCGGCAGGTGTCGATCCTGCGGGCGTACCAGCGCTACATGCGCCAGGGCGGCACGCCGTTCAGCCAGGGCTACATCCAGAACACCTTCTTGAACCACGTGGACGTGGCGAGGCTGCTGGTACAGCTGTTCGAGACCAGCTTCGACCCGGGGCGTGGTCCGGCCGACGACCCGGACCGGACGATGCGTACGGACCAGCTGGAGAAGGAGATTCTCGCTGCGCTGGACACGGTGCAGAGCCTGGACGAGGACCGCATCCTCCGGTCGTACCTGACCGTGATGAAGGCGACCCTGCGGACGAACTACTTCCAGCCGGGTCCGGACGGGCAGCCGCGGTCGTACATCTCGCTGAAGCTGGAGCCGAAGGCGATCCCGGACCTGCCGCAGCCGCGGCCGGCGTACGAGATCTTCGTGTACTCGCCGCAGGTCGAAGGTGTGCACCTGCGGTTCGGCGCGGTCGCACGTGGCGGTCTGCGCTGGTCGGACCGGCGCGAGGACTTCCGCACCGAGGTGCTCGGCCTGGTCAAGGCGCAGATGGTGAAGAACTCGGTGATCGTGCCGGTCGGCGCGAAGGGCGGGTTCTACGCCAAGCAGCTGCCCGACCCGTCGGTGGACCGGGACGCGTGGCTGGCCGAGGGCATCTCGTCGTACAAGACGTTCATTTCCGGGCTGCTGGACATCACCGACAACATCGTTGCCGGTGACATCGTTCCGCCTGCTTCCGTTGTGCGGTACGACGGCGACGACGCGTACCTGGTGGTCGCCGCGGACAAGGGCACGGCGACGTTCTCGGACATCGCGAACGGGGTCGCGAA
This sequence comes from Kribbella sp. NPDC004536, assembly GCF_042873835.1. Lineage (NCBI taxonomy): Bacteria > Bacillati > Actinomycetota > Actinomycetes > Propionibacteriales > Kribbellaceae > Kribbella > Kribbella sp. NPDC004536. The sequence continues at coordinate 642,960 of NZ_JBIALY010000003.1, forward strand.
GGAGTACGGGTTCTGGCTCGGCGACGCGTTCGCGTCCGGCGGCTCGGTCGGCTACGACCACAAGGCGATGGGGATCACCGCCCGCGGCGCGTGGGAGTCGGTCAAGCGGCACTTCCGGGAGATGGGTGTCGATTGCCAGAGCGAGGACTTCACCGTCGTCGGCGTCGGCGACATGTCCGGTGACGTGTTCGGCAACGGGATGCTGCTGTCGGAGCACATCCGGCTGGTCGCGGCGTTCGACCACCGGCACATCTTCCTGGACCCGGCACCGGACGCGGCCGTCTCGTTTGCCGAACGCCGCCGGCTGTTCGAGCTGCCGCGGTCATCGTGGGCGGACTACGACTCGGCGCTGATCTCCGCCGGCGGTGGCGTGTACCCACGCACCGACAAGGCGATCCCGATCTCGCCCGAGATCCGTTCCGTACTGGGGATCGAGAGCAGCGCGCCGACGCTGACGCCGGCCGAGCTGATGAACGCGATCCTGAAAGCCCCGGTCGACCTGTTCTGGAACGGCGGCATCGGGACGTACGTGAAGTCGACCGGCGAGACGAACGCCGACGTTGGCGACAAGGCCAACGACGCGATCCGGGTGAACGGTTCCGAGCTGCGCGCCCGCGCCGTCGGCGAAGGCGGCAACCTCGGGTGCACCCAGCTCGGCCGGATCGAGTACGCCGCGGCCGGCGGCCGGATCAACACCGACTTCATCGACAACGTCGCCGGCGTGGACACCTCCGACCACGAGGTGAACATCAAGATCCTGCTCGACAAGGTGGTCGCGGACGGCGACCTGACCGAGAAGCAGCGCAACGACATCATCGCGTCGATGACCGACGAGGTCGGCGCACTCGTACTCAAGAGCAACTACCGGCAGAACATCGCGCTCGCCAACGCCAGTGCGCAGGCGGCCGCACTGATGCACGTCCACCAGGACTGGGTCCGGCGGCTGGAGCGGCAGGGCCTGCTCGACCGCGAACTGGAGTTCCTGCCGAGCGTGACCGAGTTCAAGCGGCGCAAGGCCGAGGGACGCGGGCTGACCTCGCCGGAGCTGTCGGTGCTGATCGCGTACACCAAGATCGTGATGGAAGCCGAGCTGCTCAAGACCTCGCTGCCCGACGACCCGTTCCTGAAGCACAAGCTCGCCAGCTACTTCCCGAAGGCGATCCAGGAACGCTTCGGCGACCAGATCCAGAGCCACCAGCTGCGCCGCGAGATCATCACGACGCAGGTCGTCAACGAGTTCGTGAACACGTCCGGCATCACCGCGTACCACCGGCTCTCGCTGGAGACCGGCGGCACCGAGGAGGACGTCGTGCGTGCGAACCTCGCGGCGTCGCGGATCTTCGCGCAGCCGGAGCTGTTGTCGCGCAACGCTGAGCTGGACAATGTCGTCGACGCCGAGACGCAGACCGGGATGCGGCTGGAGACGCGCACGCTGGTCGAGCGGGCGACCCGCTGGCTGGTGTCGAACAGGCGGCCACCGGTGGACATCGAGGAACTGATCGAGTTCTTCGGGCCGGGGATCGCGAAGCTGACCGCGGCGCTGCCCGACGTACTGCGGGGCCGTGAGCTCGCGCTGTTCGAGCAGCGGCGCGAAGCCCTTGTCCAGAAGGGGGTTCCGGAGGATTTCGCGACGCGGATCGCAGTCCTGCCGCCTGCGTACGCTGGGCTCGGGATCGTGGAGACCGCGTCCCGCGACGACATCGACATCCTCGAGGTCGCCAAGGTGCACTTCGCGCTCGGGGAGCGGCTGCAGCTCGGCCGCTTCCTGGAACGGATCATCGGCCTGCCCCGCACCGACCGCTGGCAGACGATGGCCCGCGCCGCCCTCCGCGACGACCTGCACGCCGTCCACGCCCGCCTGACCCGCCAGGTCCTGGCCGGCACCGATGCCTCCGCCGAACCCGAGGACCGCGTCATCACCTGGCAGGACCAGAACGCCGTAGCCCTGTCCCGCGCCTCCTCCATGCTCGAAGAAATCGTCGAAACCGAAGGCCCCGAACTAGCCCAACTATCAGTAGGCCTCCGCCTGGTCCGAACCCTGATCGCCAACCAGGCCTAACGTTCCGAGACGACGACGTCGACGGAGTACTGGTCGGCTCGGTAGCAGTGGCTGCCGTATTCGACCGGGGTTCCGTCGGCGGCGTAGGCGGAGCGGGTCATGGTGATGAGGGGCTCGGCCTTGGACATGTGCAGGGTGCGGCGTTCCTCGGCGGTGGCGTTGCGGGCGCCGATGCGCTGGCGGGCCACCGTCGGGCGGATGCCGCGGGCGCGGAGGACGGCGTACAGGCCCTCGTTCGTGAGCTGTTCGAGCGTGAGGTCTTTGAGGGCCGGAGGCAACCAGTTGCGCATGATCGCGAGCGGCAGGTCGTCGGCGTACCGAAGTCGCACGATCGACACCAGCGGCGTACCGGGCGGGAGTTCGAGTACGGCGGCGGCGCGTTCGTCCTGCGCGGCGCAGTCCAGCGTGAGTACTTCGGTCCGCGGCGTCCGGCCCTCGCGGGCGAGGTCGTCGTACAGGCTGGTGAGCTCGGCCTTGCGGTGCACCATCTGGTTCGCGACGGTCGTTCCGATTCCGCGCCGCCGGACCAGTAGGCCCTGGTTGACCAGTTCGGAGATCGCCCGGCGGACCGTCGGCCGGGACAGGCTGAGCCGGTCGGACATGCCGATCTCGTTCTCGAACGGATCACCCGGCCGCAGCCGCCCGTCGGTGATGGCAGCGGTCAGCTGCTCGGCCAGTTGGTGGTACAACGGCACCGGGCTGCTCCGATCGAGCTGGATCGGCATCAGCGCAGTCATGGGCGGATCGTACCTGCTCATGTCCAGACGTGAGAATGTGTTAACAAAGTATTGACACCCCGGGGCGGGGCCGGAAAGCTGACGGGCGGACCGGCGCGCCGTCGCGCGCTCGAGACTTGAGAGGGGCTGCGCGGATGCGGATCGGGTTGGTCGGGGTCGGGCGGATCGGGGCGTTCCACGCCGCGACGCTGAAGGACTTGCCGGCGGTGGATCAGGTGGTCGTCGCCGACGCGGACCCGGCCCGGGCCGAGGCGATCGCGAAGGAGCTCGGCGTGTCGTCGGCCCCGGACGTACCGGCGCTGCTCGCGTCCGGCCTCGACGGGTTCGTGATCGCGGCTGCGACGGCCGCGCACGCCTCGCTGATCGCGGCGGGGCTCGAGGCCGGCGTACCGACGTTCTGCGAGAAGCCGGTGGCGCTCGACCTGGCGGAGACGTCGCGGGTGGTGGAGCTGGTCGAGGCGTCGACGGTGCCGGTACACATCGGTTTCCAGCGCCGCTTCGACGCCGGGTACCAGGCTGCCCGGGCCGCGGTGCAGTCGGGTGAGCTCGGGTTCGTGCACCACATTCGCGCGAACACCAACGACGCGTTCCCGCCGCACCACGAGTACATCCCGCAGAGCGGCGGCTTCTTCCGCGACTGCACGGTGCACGACTTCGACATCATCCGGTACGTCACCGGCCGCGAGGTGGTCAGTGTGTACGCGACCGGCGCGAACCGTGGCGAGGCCTTCTTCGGCGAGTACGGCGACGTCGACTCGGCCGCGGCGCTGCTCACCCTCGACGACAGCACGTTCGTCGCGGTCAGCGGTACCAGGTACAACGGCGCCGGTCACGACGTACGGATGGAGCTCCACGGCAGCCTCGGTTCGCTCGCCGTCGGCCTCGACTCCCACACCGCGCTCCGTTCGGCCGAACCTGGTGTCACGTTCCCCGAAGGACCGCCGCACATGACCTTCATGGATCGGTTCCAGCCGGCGTACGTCGCCGAGTTGACCGCGTTCACCGAGGTCGTCGCAGGCACCCGCGAGGTACCGTGCACCGTCCGCGACGCGCTCGCCGCGTTCCGGATCGCCGACGCCTGCGAACTGTCCCGCCACGAGAACCGCATCGTCACGCTGTGAAGGGTTTCGAGATGACTGAACTTGCTGCCCGGATCGCCGGGGCCCCGATCTCGTGGGGTGTCTGCGAGGTGCCCGGCTGGGGATGGCAGTACGACGCCGCGACCGTACTCGCCGAGATGCGCGAGGTCGGGCTGGCGGCGACCGAGTTCGGGCCCGACGGGTTCCTGCCCGACGACCCGTCCGACAAGGCGAAGACGCTCGCCGACGCCGGCCTGCGGGCGGTCGGCGGGTTCGTTCCTGTCGTACTGCATGATCCCGCTGTCGACCCCGCTCCTGAGGTTTCTTCGGCTCTGGAGGGGTTCGTGGCGGCCGGCGCGGGGACGCTGGTGCTCGCTGCGGCGACAGGTGCCGAGGGGTACGACGATCGTCCGGTGCTGGACTCGGCCGGTTGGAGTACGTTGCTGCGCCGGCTCGACGAGCTGTCTTCGCTGGCCGCGTCCCGCGGGGTGCTGGCGACGATCCATCCGCATGTCGGCACGATGGTCGAGAACGCCGACGACGTCGCGCGGGTGCTGGAGGGTTCGTCGATCGGTCTGACGCTCGATACCGGGCATCTGCTGATCGGCGGGGTCGACCCGGTGGCGCTGGCCGTCGAGAACGCCGCGCGGATCCGGCACACGCATCTGAAGGACGTGGACGCCGCCTGGGCCGTACGGGTGCAGTCGGGCGAGGTCACGTACACGGACGCCGTTCGGGCAGGTCTCTACCGGCCGTTGGGCTCGGGCGACATCGACATCGCCACGATCGTCGGCACGCTCGAGAAGTCCGGGTACGACGGTTGGTACGTCCTCGAACAGGACACGATCCTGCAGGCCCGGCCGGCCGACGACGGCCCGGTGGCCGACGTACGGGCGAGCATCGCCCACTTGCACGGGATCGCCGCGACGGTCCGATGACGCTGCGTGGTTCCGCGGGACGCGAGGTCCCGACGGACCGGCGGGATGGGAAGGTCTGATGGTGGACGGACAGCTGGACGTACTGACGATCGGGCGGATCGGGGTCGACCTGTACCCGCTGCAGCTCGGCACGCACCTCGAGGACGTGACCTCGTTCGGGAAGTTCCTCGGCGGCAGCGCGACCAACGTCGCCGTCGCCGCGGCCCGGCACGGCCGCAGGTCGGCGGTGATCAGCCGAACCGGCAACGACCCGTTCGGTACCTTCATCCACCGCGCGCTGGGCGAACTCGGCGTCGACGACCGCTTCGTCACGCCCGTCGACGGCCTCCCGACCCCGATCACGTTCTGCGAGATCTTCCCCCCGGACAACTTCCCCCTGTACTTCTACCGCTTCCCCAAAGCCCCCGACCTGGTCATCAACCCGTCGGAGCTCGACCTCGAAGCCATCCGCAACGCCCGCATCTACTGGTCCACCGTCACCGGCCTCTCCGCCGACCCCTCCCGCACCGCCCACTTCACGGCCTGGGAAGCCCGCGGCCGGAAGCCTGCCGACGACGCGTTCACCGTGCTCGACCTCGACTACCGGCCGATGTTCTGGGCGGATCCTTCGGAGGCGCACGAGCAGGTTGCGCGGGCGCTGGAGCACTGCACGGTTGCTGTCGGCAACCGTGAGGAGTGCGAGGTCGCCGTCGGCGAGACCGACCCGGACAAGGCCGCGCAAGCGCTCCTCGACCGCGGCCTCGAACTCGCCGTCGTCAAACAAGGCCCCCGCGGCACCCTCGCCCGGACCCGCGACGAGCGCGTCGAAGTACCGCCGTACCCAGTAGAAGTGGTCAACGGCCTAGGCGCCGGCGACGGCTTCGGCGGCGCGCTCTGCCACGGCCTCCTCGCCGGCTGGCCGCTCGAGGAGATCATCCGCTTCGCGAACACCGCCGGCGCGATCGTCGCCTCCCGCCTCGAATGCTCCACCGCCATGCCCACGACCGCCGAGGTCCTCGCCCACCTGGGAGCCGAAGCATGACCCCCCAGGACGAAGACCAGTACTCCGAGAACGCCCGCCCTCTCCCCATCCGCCCCCGCCCCACCGAAGACCCGGACGCCACCATCCAAACCCCAGGCCCGAACGACCCCACCATCCGAGTCCCGCGCACCACCCCCTCCACCCACGCCGCCGCACCCAACGACCCAACGATCCAGTCGACGCGCCCCACGGCGTCCAACGACCCGACAATCCGCTCCACCCACGCCGCGGCCCCCAACGACCCAACGATCCAGTCGACGCGCCCCGCAGCGTCCAACGACCCGACCATCCGGTCCACCCGCCCCACGGCGTCCAACGACCCGACGATCCAGTCGACACACCCCACCGCCTCGAATGACCCGACCATCCGCTCGACGGGCCCCACGGCCTCTAACGACCCGACCATCCGGTCCACCCACCCGACAGCGCCCAATGACCCGACGATCCGGTCGACGCGCCCTGCGGTCTCCAGCGACCGGACCATCCGGTCCACCACCCCTACGCGCACTCCGGGCTCCAACGACCCCACGTTCGAAGCCACCCGGTCGCCGGCCCCCGACGACCCCACACTCATCACACCCGCGGCAACCACCCCCCGCCCCGCACCAGACCCCGCCCCACAAGCCGCCACCTGGTGGGTAACCCCATCCCCAACCACCCCACCCACCCGCACCCCGTCCCCGAACGACCGCATGCTCCGAGGCCGGACCCCGAACGAACCAACACCTCCCGGTACGTCACCGAGCACCCCAACACCGAGCACCCCAACAACGCGCACCACACCGCCGAGCGACCCAACGCTTCGCGCCGCAGGGCACACTGACCCAACGCCCCGCGGCCCAGCACCAAGCGATGCAACGTCCCGCGGTATGGGGCCGAGTGACGCGACGGCCGGTGGTATTGAGCCGAACGACCCGACGGTGATCGCACACCGTCCCCACGACCTGAGCGCAGCAACGTACGCCGAACAGAACGACCCAACTGTGATCTCCCGCCACCCCGGGACACCCCACGTACCAGGCGCCGACGACATCACCGTCATCTCAGACCCAGACTTCGGCGCGAACGACCCCACGATCGCCACGAGCCGACCTACCGCTCCAGCACCTGACACCCACAGCACTGCGGCCCACCGCTCCGGCGTACCAGCACCAAACGATCCCACGACCGCGCAACGCGGTGCAGACACACCCGCCCATGCCGCCCGCGAAAATGCGGCGCCCCGACGCGACGTACCCGAGGCTGCGTCCCGCGAGCATGCAGCGCGCGAAGACAACGCACCTCGGGCCGATGTTCGCGAGGGTGCAGGGCTCCAAGGCGATGTGTCTGGGGCTGGCGTTCGCGACGGTGCGGGGCTCGGAGACGACGCACCCGGAGCTAATGTCCGCGAGGGTGCAGCGCTCGGTGGTGACGTACCTGGGGCGGGGGTCCGGGGGGTCGCCGCGGGACGGGCTGACGTACCTGGGGCTGATGAACCGACGGCCGGGGCAAGACAGGCTGCGGTACTTGGGGCCGATGAGCCGACGAGCGCGGCGCGGCGGGCTGATGTGGCTGGGCCGGATGACGTCACCGTGATCGCGGATCCGACCGACGTGAACCTTGGGGCGAACGAGCCGACTGTTGCAGTAAGTCGGAGCGACGTCCCCGGGCCCGATGATGCGACGGTTCTCATGAGCGCCTCGCCGTCTGTGAGTGCGGACGGTCAGACCACGGTGATTGCCAACCTGAACCTTCCAGCAGAGCAGTCCACAGGTGCGCGGAACGCTGATACTCCTCAAGCCCCGCCCGGACATCAGCTGACCGGGCAGACCCTCCGCGGCACCCAACAGGCGACCCTCTCGCCCCGCAAGCCGTCCACCCAACGTCCAGCCGACCAGCCGGTCGCCGACACACAACAGCCCCAGACAGATCCAGCCCGGGCCGATCAGACTCGCGCGGAGGCGGCCGGTACGGAGCAAGCCCGCGCGCAGCAGCCTGGTGTGGAGCAGGCTGGCGTCGAGCAGCCTCGAACGGAGCAGGCTGGCGCGGAGCACGTTCGCGCGGCGCGGGCCGGCGGCGAGGAGGCTGACGCAGAGCAAGCTCGCGTGGAGCAGGCCGGCGCGGAGCAAGCTCGCGTGGAGCAGGCCGGCGCGGAGCAAGCTCGCGTGGAGGAAGCTGGCGCGGAGCGGGCACGGGCGCAGCAGGGTCACGCAGAGTTGGCCGCAGACCAGATCGCGGTAGAGCAGTCTGGTGGAGGGCGGGCTGGTGTGCAGCAGGTTCGCGCTGAGGCGGCTTCCGTTGATGGGGCATCCCTGGGCGCGGCGCAGGCCGGGCCCGGGGGAGCTGGCTCTGGGCGGGAGGACGCGGCGCCTGCTGGGGTTGAGCAGGTGCCGGGCGCGCAGATGCGGCATGAGCGGTCGCTGGACGATGAGACCTGGGCTGATCGGGCTCGGGACGGGCAGTTGCAGGCTGAGCCCTTGCAGGCGGAGCAGGCGGGGGTCGAGCCGTCGCGAGCAGAGGGGACTGAGCAGGCCCGGGACGAGCAGGCCCAAGTCGACCGGGCCAAGGATGAGCAGGCTCAGGTCGAGCGGGCAAGGGCTGAGCAGGCTCGGGTTGAGCGGGTCGGCCTTGAGCAGGACCAGGTTGAGCGGGCCGATCATGCCGCGGCCGAGCAGGTGCGGGCGGAGGAGGGGCCGGGGGAGCTGCCGCTGGGTGGTCCGGCGGCTGACGGAGAGGGCGTGAGTGACAGGCCTTCGCTGGGCAGCGCTGTGAGCACGGATGCTGCGGATGCTGTAGGTGCGGGTGGTTTCAGCGGGCCCGGTCCGTCCGCCTCGGGCGTTGGTGATGTGGCCGAGTCGGCCGGTGGCGTGGGTTCGTCTGCTGCGGCGGCTGGTGGGGCGACCGGTGGTGGAGCCGCAGTTGGTGCAGCTGGTGGAGGTGCTGCGCGGGTTGCGGCTGGTGTGGGTTCGGTTGTGGGTGGGGTTGTTGTTGGTGGGTTGGCGGGGGCTGTGGCTGGTGGGTTGAAGGCGGACGGCGGGGGTGTTGGGGGCGAGCACGCTGGCGACGATGCGTTTGCTGAGACTCAGGTTTATCCGGCGGTTGGTGGTGGGGCCGAGCGCGGTCAGCAGGAGTCCGAGTCGGTGAGTGACGCTGGGCAGGCTGGCGGCGGCCCGGCGCAGGGCGCAGACGATGACACTGCGGAAGGCGTGCGCGGTGGCACGGTTGTCCGGTCGGGTGGCGGTGCTGAGGTCGGGGACGGTGCTGAGGTCGGGGACGGTGTTGAGGTTCGCGGCGGTGCTGAGGCCGGGGACGGTGCTGAGGTTCGCGGCGGTGCTGAAGTTGGTGGCGAGGCGGTGGTGGTTGCGGCTGCTGGGGTGGGTGCGGTTGCGGGTGGTGGGGCCGCGGGAAGTGGTGGGGGCGCGGTTGCGGGTGGTGGGGCTGCGGGCGGTGTGGTTGCTGGTGGTCGGGGGGATTTGTTGGAGGGGGTTCGGGGGCGGTTGGGGGAGTTGACTGAGGTTCGGGTTCGGTTTCCGGAGCGGGTGGTCGAGGGGTGGTTGGGGCGGCGGACTCGGGCGTTGGTGGGGGATGACGGGCGGCTGTTGATAGTGGCTGCGGATCATCCGGCTCGGGGGGCGCTGGGAGTTCGTGGTGATCGGATGGCGATGGGGAGCCGGGTGGAGTTGGTGGCCCGGCTGGTGGTGGCGTTGCAGCGGCCTGGGGTCGATGGCGTGCTGGCTACTCCTGATGTGCTCGAGGATTTGTTGTTGCTCGGGGCGTTGGAGGGCAAGGTCGTTATCGGGTCCATGAACCGGGGCGGTCTGCAAGGGGCCTCCTTCGAGTTGGACGATCGGTTCACGGCTTACCGGACGGCGGACGAGATCGCGGCGCGACGCCTTGACGGCGGGAAGATGCTCACGCGGATCGATCTGGCCGATCCGGGGACCGTGGCGACGCTGGAGAGCAGCGCCGCGGCGGTGACCGGGTTGGCCGAGCACAAGTTGATGGCGATGGTCGAGCCGTTCTGGTCGACGCGGGGCGAGGACGGGCGGGTGACGAACCTGCTCGATCCCGACTCGGTGATCAAGTCGATCCAGATCGCGTCCGGGCTCGGTGCGACCAGTGCGTACACGTGGCTGAAGCTGCCGGTCGTCGACGAACTCGAACGGGTGATGGAGGCAACGACCCTCCCGACGTTGCTGCTCGGTGGCGATCCGACGGCGGCTCCGGAAGCGACGTACGCCTCGTGGGGCAAGGCGCTCGAGCTGCCGTCGGTCCGTGGACTCGTGGTGGGACGGGCGTTGCTGTTCCCGCCGGACGGTGATGTGGCCGCGGCGGTCGATCACGCGGCCGCGCTGGTGCACGGCAGCAACTGATGACCGGTCCCCGGAGGCTCGGGGCTTCTGACGAAGGACGGTTGGGATGACTGAATGGGTTCGGCCGGCCGGTACGGCGGTGGACGACGGGTACGACGTGGTGGTGCGGCCGAGCGAGCCGCAGTGGCATCACAGCGGCCTCCTGGTCCGGACGCTGTTGCCCGGGCAGTCGGTGGAGATCGACACCGGGGACTGCGAGTACATCGTCCTTCCGCTGAACGGTTCGGCCGAGGTCATCGTCGACGGTGAGTCGGTGCCGCTCGGCGGCCGGGCGGACGTGTTCGCGGGCGCGACGGATCTCGCCTACGTGCCGCGGAACTCGACCTTCGCGGTGGTGAGCGCCGGTGGCGCGCGGATCGCCTTCCCACACGCGAAAGCAGCCGCGGACCACCCGTTCCGTCGGATCGGTGTCGAGGATGTCGAGACCGAGCTGCGGGGCGCCGGGGTCGCGTCCCGTCAGGTCCGCAACTTCGGTACGCCCGGAGTTCTCGAGGCGGACTCGATCATCGCCTGCGAGGTGATCACGCCGGCCGGGAACTGGTCGTCCTACCCGCCGCACAAGCACGACGAGCACCGGCCGGGGAAGGAGAGCGAGCTCGAGGAGATCTACTACTTCGAGCTGCAGCTGTCCGACGACGTACCGGAAGGTGTCAAGGGCAACGATCCGATCGGCTACCAGCGGGTCTACGGTACGCCGGAGCGCCCGATCGACGTGCTCGCCGAGGTGCACAGCGGTGACGTGGTGCTGGTCCCGCACGGTTGGCACGGGCCGGCGATGGCGCCGCCCGGCTACGACATGTACTACCTGAACGTGATGGCAGGCCCCGGCACCGAACGCCAGTGGCTGATCACTGACGATCCGCAGCACGCGTGGGTCCGTGAGTTGTGGAGTTCGCAACATATCGATCCTCGGTTGCCTTTTGGAGGGGAAGACTCATGACGGTGCGTCTCACGGTCGCGCAGGCGCTGGTGCGATTCCTGAGCGTCCAGTACTCGGAGCGGGACGGGGCCCGGCAGCGGTTGATCGAGGGGTGCCTCGGCATCTTCGGTCACGGCAACGTGGCTGGGGTCGGCCAGGCGTTGCTGCAGTCGGAGCTCCAGGACCCGAAGGCGCTGCCGTACATCCTGGCCCGGAACGAGCAGGCCATGGTGCACACCGCGGCGGCCTTCGCCCGCACGCGTGACAGGCTGCAGACCTATGCCTGTACGGCGAGCGTCGGTCCGGGCTCGACCAACATGGTGACCGGTGCGGCACTCGCCACGATCAACCGGCTGCCGGTGCTGATCCTCCCTTCGGACGTGTTCGCGACCCGGGTGACGACACCCGTGCTGCAGGAGCTGGAGAGCTTCGGCGCCGGTGACCTCTCGGTCAACGACGCGTTCCGCCCGGTGTCGAAGTACTTCGACCGCGTCTGGCGGCCCGAACAGTTGCCGTCGGCACTGATGAACGCGATGCGGGTGCTGACGGATCCGGTCGAGACCGGCGCGGTGACGCTGGCCCTGCCGCAGGACGTCCAGGCCGAGGCCTACGACTGGCCGGACGAGCTCTTCGAGGAGCGCACCTGGTACGTCGCGCGGCCCTTGCCGGAGGCATCGATTGTCGACAAGGCCGTAGCTCTCCTACGGTCCGCGGAGCGGCCGCTGATCGTGGCCGGCGGTGGTGTGCACTACTCCGGCGCCGAGGACGCGTTGCGGGAGTTCGCCGAGCGCACAGGCGTGCCGGTGTCGGAAACCCAAGCAGGTAAGGGATCTCTGAGCTGGGATCATCCGCAGTCGGTGGGTGCCGTCGGCTCGACCGGGACCACGGCAGCCAACGCGCTGGCCCGGGACGCCGACCTCGTGATCGGGATCGGCACCCGCTACAGCGACTTCACGACGGCGTCGCGGACGGCCTTCCAGAACCCGAACGTGCGGTTCCTCAACATCAACGTCGCGCGTTTCGACAGTGCCAAGCATGCAGGCCTCCCCGTAGTGGCCGATGCGCGAGAAACCCTTGTTTCGTTGGGTTCTGCGCTCGGCGAGTGGTCCGTGGATGCCCATTACACAGCCGAGACCCAGGAACTCACCAGGACCTGGAACGGAACTGTGGACGCAGTTTTCCGGCCCGCCGCCGACCGGACCGCGGCCGAAGGACTGCTCACCCAGGGCGAGGTGATCGGCACCGTCAACGAATTGTCGGCGGCGTCTGATGTGGTTGTGTGTGCGGCCGGTTCGATGCCGGGCGACCTCCACAAGCTGTGGCGGACCCGCGACCCGAAGGGATACCACGTCGAATATGGCTACTCCTGCATGGGTTACGAGATCGCCGGCGGCCTGGGGGTCCGGCTCGGCGCACCGGATCGCGACGTCTTCGTCCTGGTCGGCGACGGGTCGTACCTGATGATGTCCAGCGAACTGGCCACCGCGGTCCAGGAGAACCTGAAGATCATCGTGGTGCTGGTGCAGAACCACGGCTTCGCGTCGATCGGCGCGCTCTCGGAGTCGCTCGGCTCCCAGCGGTTCGGTACGGCCTACCGCAAGCGCACCGGAGACGGCCGGCTGGACGGCGACTACCTGCCCGTAGACCTCGCGGCGAACGTGCGCAGCTTCGGCGTCGACGTGATCGACGTACGGAGCAGGTCCGAGCTGGAGAAGGCGATCCGGACCGCGAAGGCGGCGACCGGTCCGATCGCGATCCACGTGACCACCGATCCGCTGATCGGCGGCCCGGACAGCGACTCGTGGTGGGACGTCCCGGTCAGCGAGGTCTCGGAACTGCGGAGCACGCAGGCCGCCGCGGCGTCGTACGAGGAGAGCAAGAAGGCGCAGCGTCCGTATCTGTCCCCGACCGAGGGGGACAGCTGATGGTCCGTATCGGTACGGCGCCGGACTCGTGGGGTGTCTGGTTCGCCGACGACCCGCAGCAGACGTCGTGGACGCGGTTCCTCGACGAGGCCGCCGCGGCCGGATACACGCGGATTGAGCTCGGTCCGTACGGCTACCTCCCGACGGATCCGGTCCGGTTGAAGGACGAGCTCGACCAGCGCGGCCTCACGATGACCGCCGGGACGACGTTCGAGCAGTTGCACCGTCCCGACGGGTGGGAGCCGACCTGGCGCGACGTCGTGAAGACGGCCGAGCTGACTGCGGCGATGGGAGCGAAGCACCTGGTCGTGATGCCGTCGATGTGGCGTGGCGACAACGGCGAGATCGTCGAGGAACGGCTGGATCACGAGGGACAGGCCAAGCACGGGCAGGCGGTGACGGAGCTTGGCAGGCGCCTCAAGGAGGAGTTCGGGCTGCAGACGCAGTACCACCCGCATGCGGACGGGCATGTCGATACCCAGGACACGGTCGAGCGCTTCCTCGAAGAGACCGACAGCGCGTACGTGAACCTGTGCCTGGACACCGGCCACATCAGCTACTGCGGCGGCGACAATCTCGAGCTGATCCGGAAGTACCCCGACCGGATCGGCTACGTACATCTCAAGCAGGTGGACCCCGAGGTCCTTGCGGGCGGCAACGGTGTCAGTGTCGACGAGATGGTACGACGCGGTGTGTTCTGCGAGCCGCCGTACGGCGTACCAGAGCTGCCACCAGTGCTGGAAGCGCTTGCCAAGTTGGACGTGGACGTGTTCGCGATCGTCGAGCAGGACATGTATCCGTGCGCGCCCGACGTGCCGATGCCGATCGCGCAGCGCACACTCACGTATCTGAAGTCACATGGGGGTGGCGAATCGGGATGACGGCCAGCAGAGTGTGAAACTCTCTGGTCCCAAGCAACTCAGCGGAACACCCGAAAGGCTGGTAGCAAGTCATGGTTCGGTGGCAGAAGAAGGCGGTGGCCGCGATCGCGGCCGTCGCACTTGCCGCGGCTCTGGCCGCGTGCAGCTCCTCCGGCGGCAAGCAGAAGGAGCAGAGCTCCGGCGGCAGCGGCGGTAACGTCGCCGACACGCCGCGGATGAAGGTTGCCCTGATCACCCATTCAGGGCCTGGTGACACCTTCTGGGACATCGTCCGGCGCGGCGCCGAGGCGGCCGCGAAGAAGGACAACATCGAGCTGCAGTACTCCGCCGATCCGGACGGCGCCGCCCAGGCGAACCTGGTGCAGACCGCGATCGACTCCAAGGTCGACGGCATCGCGGTCACGCTGAACAAGCCGGACGCGGTGATCCCGAACGTCAAGAAGGCGATCGCGGCCGGTATCCCGGTGACGATTCTGAACGGCGGCCTGGACCAGTGGAAGACCACCGGCGCGCTCGGGTACTTCGGCCAGGACGAGCGGATCGCCGGCCAGGCGACCGGCGAGAAGCTCAAGGAACTCGGCGCCAAGAAGGTCCTGTGCGTCATCCACGAGCAGGGCAACGTCAGCCTGGAGGCCCGCTGCCAGGGCATCAAGGACAAGTTCGGCAACGTCGAGAACGTGAACGTCAACGGCACCGACCAGCCCGGGACCCAGGCGACGCTGACCTCGAAGCTGCAGGCCGACAAGTCAGTTGACTACGTCGTCGCGCTGAACGCCGGCATCGCGCTGACCGCGGTCCAGGCGGTCAAGGACGCGGGTTCGTCGGCGAAGGTCGGCAGCTTCGACATGAGCAAGGAGATGGCCAAGGCGGTCCAGGACGGCACCGTGCAGTTCGCCGTCGACCAGCAGCCGTATCTGCAGGGCTACCTCGCGATCGACGCGATCTGGCTGTACAAGAACAACGGCGACACCATCGGCGGTGGCCAGGCGACACTGACCGGTCCGGCGTTCATCGACAAGTCGAACATCGCGGCGGTCCAGAAGTACGCCGAAGCCGGAACCCGCTGAGGTAGCGCCATGGCATCGACCATCACCTCACCCGCATCGGCGGACGACCGCGTCTCCGCCCGGTCCCTCGGCGCCCGGCTGCTCAGCCGGCCCGAGATCGGGTCGCTGGTCGGCGCGGCCGTGATCCTGGTGTTCTTCCTGATCGCGGCGCCGCCGTTCCGCAACATCGACAACACCGGCACGATCCTGTACCAGGCCGCGCTGATCGGGGTGATGGCGGTGCCGGTCTCGCTGCTGATGATCGGCGGCGAGTTCGACCTGTCGGCCGGCGTCGCGGTGACGACGTCCGGCCTGACCGCGGGCCTCTTCTCCTACCAGTTCAGCTTGAACGTCTGGGTCGGCGTGGTCGTCGCCCTGGTGTTCTCGCTGGCGATCGGTGCGTTCAACGGCTGGCTGCTGATGCGGACCGGACTGCCCAGTTTCCTGGTGTCGCTGAGCACGTTCTTCATCCTGCAGGGCCTGAACATCGCGGTCACCCGGAGTGCTTCCGGCGCCGTCGCGTCGAACTCGATCGGCGACATGGACGGGTTCGGCGCGGCCAAGGCTGTGTTCGCCTCGGAGTTCAAACTCGGCGGCATCACGGTCAAGATCATCGTCGTCTGGTGGATCGTGTTCGTGGCGATCGCCGCGTGGGTGCTGCTGAAGACGCAGATCGGCAACTGGATCTTCGCCGCCGGCGGCGACGCGGCGGCCGCGCGGGCGGTCGGCGTACCGGTGAAGAAGGTGAAGATCGGGCTGTTCATGGCGGTCGGGTTCTTCGCGTGGTTCACCGGCATGCAGTTGCTGTTCAACTCCAACGGCGTCGTGCAATCCGGTGAAGGTGTCGGCAAGGAGTTCTTGTACATCATCGCCGCGGTCGTCGGCGGTTGCCTGCTGACCGGCGGGTACGGCTCCGTCCTGGGCGGCGCGGTCGGAGCGCTGATCTTCGCGATGGTCCAGCTCGGCGTCGTGTACGCCGGCTGGAACCCGGACTGGTTCAAGGCGTTCCTGGGCGCGATGTTGCTGCTGGCAACGATTGTGAACCTGGTCGTCAAGAACAGGGCGGAGGCACGATGACCACCACGGAGTCGTTCGCGGACGAGGCCGCGGCCAGCCCGAACTCACCGATCGTGCTGCTCGAGGACGTCGGCAAGAGCTACGGCAACATCAACGCGCTGCGCGGGGTGTCGCTGGCGGTCCGGCAGGGCGAGATCACCTGCGTACTGGGCGACAACGGCGCGGGCAAGTCGACGCTGATCAAGATCATCGCCGGCCTGCACGACTACACCTCGGGCCGGATGTCGGTGAACGGCGAGGAGCGGCACTTCTCCTCGCCGCGCGAGTCGCTCGACAGCGGGATCGCGACCGTCTACCAGGACCTCGCGCTGGCGCCGCTGATGTCGGTCTGGCGGAACTTCTTCCTCGGTAACGAGATCACCAAGGGTCCGTTCCGGCAGCTCGACGCGACCAGGATGAAGCGGATCGCCCAGGAGGAGCTGTCGAAGATGGGGATCTCGATCCCCGACCTCGAGCAGCCGGTCGGAAAGCTGTCCGGCGGTCAGCGGCAGTGCGTCGCGATCGCGCGGGCGATCCATTTCGGCGCCAAGGTGCTGATCCTGGACGAGCCGACCGCGGCGCTCGGCGTGAATCAGTCCGGCGTGGTGCTGAAGTACGTCGTGAAGGCGCGGGACGCCGGGATCGGGGTCATCTTCATCACCCACAACCCGCACCACGCGTACCTGGTCGGCAACCACTTCGTCGTACTGAAGCTCGGCCGGGTGGCGCTGGACACGCACCGGTCGGAGATCACGCTGGAGCAGCTGACCACCGAGATGGCGGGCGGTTCCGAGCTGGAGGCCTTGAGTCACGAGCTGCGGGAGATCGATCCTGGAGTGGTCGTGGACGAACCACAGGGGAGGGACGATGAGTGACGTGCGGGTCGGCATCGTCGGTGTCGGGGTGATGGGCGCCGACCACGCCGAGCGCGTCGTACGGAAGACGTCGGGAGCGCGGCTGGTCGCGGTCTCGGACGCCGATCAGGCCCGCGCGGAGGAGCTCGCGGACCGGTTGCCGGAGACCCAAGGCGTCGGCAGTGCTGCGCGGCACGCAGGCGGATCGTCGTACGGAGACGGGATCCGGGTGGTGGAAGATCCGCTGGACCTGATCGCGGCCGACGACGTCGACGCGGTGATCCTCGCGTCGCCGGGGTTCGCGCATGCCGAGCAGTTGTTCGCGTGTCTCGAGCACGGGAAGCCGGTGCTCTGCGAGAAGCCGCTGACGATGGACGCCGCGTCGGCGCTGCGCGTCGTCGAGGCCGAGCACAAGGTCGGACGGCAGCTCATCCAGGTCGGGTTCATGCGCCGCTTCGATCCGGAGTACGCGGCGCTGAAGCAGCTGCTCGACTCGGGTGACCTCGGCCGGACGCTGCTGCTGCACAACGTGCACCGGAACAGGTCCGTCCCGCCGTCGTTCCGCAGCGAGATGATCGTCCGGGACTCGATGGTGCACGAGGTCGACGTGGCCCGCTGGCTGTTCGGCGAGGAGATCACCCGGATCACCGTGTACACGCCGAAGCCGACGAGCCTGGTCGCCGCGGGCGCGTTCGATCCGCAGCTGGCGGTGTTCGAGCTGGCGAGCGGTGCGATGGCCGACGTGGAGGTGTTCGTGAACTTCCAGGTCGGGTACGAGGTCCGGTGTGAGGCCGTCGCGGAGCGGGGCAGCGCGACGATCGGGCTCGGGTCCGGCGTCTTCACCCGCGCGGGCGAGCACTGGGGCGGCGCGATGCCGGCCGACTTCCGGGTCCGGTTCGAGCAGGCGTACGACCTCGAGGTACAGCGGTGGATCGACGCTACCGCGCGCGGCGAGATCGACGGGCCGAGCGCCTGGGACGGGTACGCCGCGGCGGCCGTCTGTGAGGCCGGGATCGAGTCGTTGAGCAGCGGCAAACCGGTCGACGTCGCACTGGCCGACCGCAGCAAGGTCCTCGGATAAAGACACCATGGCAGTGAGGAAGCATCGTGAGTACTGACACCAAGCGCATCACCCACCTCGTCGGCGGCAGCCCGTGGACGGGGGTCGCCGAGCGGACCAGCAACGTCTACAACCCGGCCACCGGCCAGGTCACCGGCGAGCTCGACCTCGCCTCGGCGGCGACCGTCGACGAGGTCGTCAAGGTCGCGCATGACGCGTCGAAGGCGTGGGCGCAGACCTCGCTGACCAAGCGCGCGCAGATCCTGTTCGCGTACCGCGAGCTGGTCAGCCGGAACAAGGAGCGGATCGCGGCGCTGATCACCGCCGAACACGGCAAGGTGCTGTCCGACGCGGTCGGTGAGGTGACCCGCGGTCTCGAGGTGATCGAGTTCGCCTGCGGCATCCCGCACCTGCTCAAGGGCGGGTACAGCGAGGGCGTCTCGACGAACGTCGACGTGTACTCGATCCGCCAGCCGCTCGGCGTCTGCGCCGTGATCTCGCCGTTCAACTTCCCCGCCATGGTGCCGATGTGGTTCGTCCCGATTGCGGTTGCCTGCGGCAACAGTGTGGTGATCAAGCCGTCCGAGAAGGACCCGTCCGCGGCGAACGCGATGGCCGAGCTGTGGAAGGAAGCCGGCCTGCCGGACGGCGTGGTGAACGTCGTGCACGGCGACAAGGAGGCTGTCGACCGGCTGCTCGAGCACCCGGACGTGAAGTCGGTCTCGTTCGTCGGGTCGACACCGATCGCCAAGTACGTCTACGAGAACGGTACGAAGAACGGCAAGCGGGTACAGGCGCTCGGCGGCGCGAAGAACCACATGATCGTGCTGCCGGACGCGGACCTCGATCTCGCCGCGGACGCCGCGGTGAACGCCGGGTTCGGGTCGGCCGGTGAGCGTTGCATGGCGATCTCCGCGCTGGTCGCGGTCGAGCCGATCGCGGACGAGCTGATCGGCAAGATCAAGGAGCGGATGGCCACGCTCAGGACCGGTGACGGCACGCGCGGGTGCGACATGGGTCCGCTGGTCACGGGCGCGCACCGGGACAAGGTCGCCGCGTACGTCGCGGCCGGCGTCGAAGCCGGCGCGGAACTGGTCGTCGACGGACGCGAGGGAGACTTCGACGGCGCCGACGACGGCTTCTGGCTCGGGCCGACGCTGTTCGACAAGGTGACGCCGGAGATGTCGATCTACACCGACGAGATCTTCGGGCCGGTGCTGTCCGTGGTGCGGACGACGTCGTACGACGCGGCGCTCGACCTGGTGAACTCGAACGCGTACGGGAACGGTACGGCGATCTTCACCAACGACGGCGGTGCGGCGCGGCGGTTCCAGAACGAGGTCGAGGTCGGGATGGTCGGCATCAACGTGCCGATCCCGGTGCCGATGGCGTACTACTCGTTCGGCGGCTGGAAGAACTCGCTGTTCGGCGACACCCACGCGCACGGGACCGAAGGCGTCCACTTCTTCACCCGCGGCAAGGTCGTCACCTCACGCTGGCTGGACCCGTCCCACGGAGGAATCAACCTGGGCTTCCCAACCCACGACTGATTGACCACCCACCGGCTCGTTGGGTAGCTTCGAGGGGCGCGTGAGGGCGCGCCGAGACTCGCCGGAAGGCTGGAAGCCACCTCAACTCCACAACCGAGTGCGGTGGGTGACGCTCTCTTGAGGCCCGTGCGAGTCCGGGCGCGAGAGGACGCGTTGTGAAACTCCTGCCGGATCGGCCCAGTATCGAGTTCCTGCGCAAGGAAGCGAAGGACCTGCTGGGAGTGTTGCGGGAGTCCAGGGCGGAGACGTCGCTCGCTGAGGCGCAGCGGGCGTTGGCTGCGGAGTACGGCGAACGCGACTGGCCTGCGTTGAAGGCCGAGGTCGAGCGTCGCGTGGCGGAGGCGCCCGCGGCGCCGGACGGGCTGGCGGAAGAGCTGGCCGAGGCGTTCGGGCTCGGAAGGGTGGTGGCGCCGGCGACCCCTGTCGTCCTCACGGCGATGGGGCGGTGCTGGGAGGTCACGACGGACCGTGGGCGGTGGTTGGCCGTCACGGTTTACGCCTGGATCACTCCTGAACAGGCTGAGCTTGGTGCTCGGTTGAAGGACGCGGCCGGGGCGGTGGGGGTGTGTTCACCGGTCTCGGTGCGGAGTCCGCGAGGGCTGCTGATCGAGAGCGTGCGGGACGAGAACTGGCGGGTGCACGAGTGGCTCGAGGTCGGGCTGTCGCCGGCGTTGCCGGTGTCCGCGAGGACCACCAAGCTGGCAGGGGAGGTGCTCGGAAGGCTGCACTCGTTGGCGATTCCCAGCTCGGAGCCGATCCACGCGTATCTGACGTACCGGCGCTCGGAGGACGAGTGGGCCGAGTTGCTCGGCCGGGCGCGGTCGGCGGGGAAACCCTGGGCCGATCGGCTCGAGGCGATGTTGCCGCAGTGGCGGGAGCTCGCGGCAGTGGAGCTGGAGGTTCCCGAGAAGACGTGGCTCTGCAATCGGAACCTGATCCCGACGCATGTGCGATTGGGCCGTGGCGGGCAAGTTGTCGTCATGGAATGGGATTTCGCTGGAGCCTTGACCCCGGAGCTCGAGGTCGCGGCGGCGCTGACGCAGTGGGTGATGCGGCCGGACGTCAATGCGAAAGGACTGCGGGCGTTTCGGGAGGGATACGGGGCGAACTGGCCGAAGCTGGACCTGGGCGCGTTCGCGGTGGGGATCTCCGGGTGGTTGAACTGGGCCTACAACGCGATCTGTGAGGCGATCGATCCAGGGGACGCGGATCGGGCGGTGTTCGCGGAGCGGGAGGCTGTCGGCGTACTCGACCGGCCGATGGGTTGTAGGGGCCTGGAGCAACTACTCCGCGATTGAGAGTGCCGCGGCCAGGGCTTCGGCTGCTGGTTCGGTGAGGTGGCCGTGCAGGAGCTCGGTCCGATGTACCAGGCGGGGGCTGGTCAGCGGGACGGTGGCGAGCTCCTGCGCGGCTGCGGAGCGCGGGAGTACGGCGAGACCGTGACCGGCGGCGATCAGCGTGTGGAGGGTGTGCAGGTTCGTGCCGTTGTAGGTGAAGGCAGGACGGAGCGCGTCGGAGCCCGCGGCAGCACGAAGAGCGGGTAGCGGCGCGGCGAGGTCGGGTGCGTCGATCCAACGAGCGTCAACCAGTTCCTGCAAGGACACACCACGTGTCAGTGGATGGTTCGGCGGAAGGGCTATCACCAGGTCTTCGTGCGCCAGCGGAGTCGTGAGGAGTTGTACGGCGTCGGAGAGGTGTAGCGGATCCATGGGCGCGGCGATGCCGTCGGTGGCGCCCAGAGCGAACGTGCCGGCGGCTACTCCTGCTACCACGTCACTGCGACCGCAGACAGTCAGCGTGATCTCCGTGCCGGGGTGAGTACGGCGGACCTCGGCCAGCAAGCCGACGAGGGAGGCTGCTGCGAGCGGTGAGGCCGCGAGGGTGAGCGTGCTGGGTGGGGCGCTGACGGTTCGGCGTACGTCCGCTCTGGCGGCGTCCAGGCGGAGGAGCAGGGGGCCGGCATGTTCGAGGAGGCGCTCGCCGGCCGGTGTCGGGACGACCGGGCGGCGGCGGAGCAGCGGCGTACCGAGGTCGGTCTCCAGGGCGGCGATGTGCTGGGACACGGCCGACTGGGTGTAGCCGAGCTGGGTGGCGGCGGCCGAGAACGAGCCGCGTTCGGCGACCGTGACGAAGGTCCGCAGCAGATGAGGATCCACGAGTATCAGTATCTCTGATCGAGGATGCAGAGATCATCGTTGGCGCTGATGCCCGGATCGCACTCAGGATGGATCCATGAACGCTTACTCCGGACGCCTCGCCCTGGTCGGTGACCGCTCACCGCATGTTCGCTCGCACGCTCGGATTCCCGGTCTGCTCCGGCAGCTCGAAGAACGTGACCACCTCGACCTCGACGTCTACTGGATCCCCACCGGCGAGTCGGTCGAAGGCTTCGACGGGGTCTGGCTGCTCCCGGGCAGCCCGTACCGCAGTGAAGCCGGAGCGATCCAGGCTGTCCGTACGGCCCGCGAACAGGGCATCCCGTTCCTCGGAACCTGTGCCGGCTTCCAGCACGCCATGCTCGAGTTCGCACGCAACGTCTGCGGTGCGACGGGCGTACAGCACGGTGAGAGTACGCCGGACGCCGACGACCTGCTGATCGTCCCCATGCAGTGTTCACTCGTCGGGCACGAGGGCGCCGTACAGGTCACGCCGAACACCAGGGCGGCTCGGCTGCTGGGCGTGGAGCGCTCCATGGAGCGTTACCACTGTGCGTACGGTCTGGACAGCAGCAGGCTCGACCTGTTGCGGGAGCACGGCATGGTGTTCAGCGGGTACGACGACGAGGGCGAGCCGCGGATCGCGGAGCTACCCGGTCACCCGTTCTTCCTGGCCACTCTGTTCCAGCCGGAGCTGGCCGGCGACGGCACCCGTCCGCACCCGTTCATCCAGGCGTTCGCGCATGCAGTTGCCGGCCGCAACGATCAGATCGTGGAAGAAGGCCGTGGGGTCATCCCGGCGGCGCTGTAGCACTCGTCGATGAGCTGCAGCGTGGCCAGTGCGTCGTCGGCGTCGGTGAGCAGCGGGGCACCGTTGCGGATCGCGCCGACGAACGCCTCCAGTTGGTACGTGTACGTCGTACGCGTGCCGAGGTGCTCGACCCAGGTGTCTTCCTTGGTCGTCACGATCACCCGGTCGTCGTTCTGCGGCAGGACGTAGAACGGCGCGAGGGCCTCGCCACGACTACCGACGACCTTGAGGCTGAAGTCGAGGTTCTCGGAAGCCATGCTGGTGCGTACGGAACCGGTTGCACCGCTCGGGAACTCCAGGTCTGCGTTGAGCCACTCGTCCACACCGGGCAGCCGCTTGCGTTCACCAGCACGCGCACTGAGCAGCTTGGGCGCACCACCGGCGTACTGCCCGAACATGCGCTGCGCGTGGAGCGCGTAGCAACCGATGTCCATCACCGCGCCGCCAGCCAGTGGCAGTGACCAGCGCGGGTCTTCGTCGGCCGGCGGGGGCATCACCATGGTCGCCTCGACGTGTTGCAGGTCGCCCAGCTCGCCCTTGGCGACCAGTTCCTGCAGCCGCCGCATGACCGGGTGGTAGGCGTAGTGGAAGCCCTCCATGAACACCAGTCCG
Source organism: Kribbella sp. NPDC004536 (assembly GCF_042873835.1). NCBI lineage: Bacteria > Bacillati > Actinomycetota > Actinomycetes > Propionibacteriales > Kribbellaceae > Kribbella > Kribbella sp. NPDC004536. The sequence continues at coordinate 666,016 of NZ_JBIALY010000003.1, forward strand.
GAGGAGTGGACGGCGTCTCGTACCTGCAGCGCCTCGGCAGCGTTGCTGGCCGAGGGCTTCTCCGTGAGGACATGCTTGCCGGCTGCCAGCGCCCGCAGGTTCCACGGGCCGTGCAGCGCGTTGGCCAGCGGGTTGTAGATCGCCTCGATCTCGGGATCGTCGATCAGTGCCTGGTATGACGCATGGACCCGTTCGACCCCGTGTTCGGCGGCGAAGGCCTCGGCCCGGTCGGTGTCGCGCGCGGCGACCGCGACCAGCCGGGCGCCGGTCAGCTTGGCCGGCTCGACGATGGCCCGGCCGGCGATCCGGGCGGCACCGAGGATGCCGATCCGCAGCGGTTCCATGCCTTCTCCTTCGAGGTCGGCCGCACGGCATGCCGTACGGCGGGTTCGTCCAGGGGGCGTGTTCCGCCGGTAAGGGTAGCTCCCGGTCGCGGCGGCGAACGTGCCATCCTGCCTGACGGGCGGCGCCGCCGGACAGCGGTTGGCCGTGATCCGGACTCGGTTCACCGAACGTTCACCGGTCGACGGGGTCTGATCAAATCCCCACGGTGGCTCGACGGATTCCGGTCCAGCCTTCAGGATGAGGCCATGAGTACCGTCCAGGTCCAGGTCGATCGGAACAGCCGTACGCCGTTGCACGTGCAGCTGGCGCAGCAGCTGGAGGCGGCCATCCAGGGCGGCGAACTGCCCGTCGGCTCCCGGCTGAGCAACGAAGTGGACCTGGCCGAAGCGTACGGACTCAGCCGGCCGACCGTCCGCCAGGCGATCGCCAGACTGGTCGACCAAGGCCTGCTGGTCCGCAAGCGTGGCGTCGGCACCCAGGTCGTCGGCAGCTCCGGACAGGTCCGCCGTTCGCTCGAGCTGACGAGCCTGTACGACGACCTCACCGCCGCGCACCGCAAACCCGAGACCGAAGTACTGCGCTTCGGCATCTCTCCTGCAACAGCGGAGGTTGCTACCGCACTGCAGTGTGAGCAGGGCGACCGGGTACTCAGGCTGGAACGCCTCCGGCGTGCAGATGGCGAACCACTCGCACTCATGCGGAACTGGCTGCCGCCGGAGATGCTGGAGACCGACCCCGCGACGCTTGCCGAGCGTGGGCTCTACCAACTGCTGCGAGCAGAGGGGGTGCGATTGAAGGTCGCGCACCAGACCATCTCCGCGACACCTGCGACTGTCGAGCAGGCCCGTCTGTTGTCGGAAGAACCGGGGTCGCCGCTCCTGGCGACCACACGCATCACCTACGACGACCACGGGCAGCCCGTTGAGTACGGGTCCCACCTGTACCGAGCCAGCCGGTACTCGTTCGAGCACACGCTCGTCCACCGCTAGGAACCAGGGAACTTCCACGCAGCGTTACCGGCGAACGTCAGCAACTGGTCGGTGGTGAACGCCGGCTTCGCCCTGGCCGGAGCCGCGTCTTCCGTCTGCACCGCGTTGCAGCTGTCCATCGAGATCCGGCGTCCGTCCGGGTACGCGATCTCCACCTTGTTGCAGGACGCTCCACCGCGACGGGCGATCTCCTTCTCCTCCTTGGTCCAGCTGACGACCGCGTGATCGGTACGGACCGTGCAGTCCGCGTATCCCTCTCCGCAGGCCGTCTTCGGTACGTCGATCTGCACCAGCACGGTGATGATCGACGTACCGTCCACGACGTACGAGGCCGCGTTGAATCCGCCGGTCCAGGTCTTCGGCCGGGACAGCTTGACGTCGGGCAGGACGTTCTTGAGGGTCGCCAGCGTCTGCTTGACCGGTACGGGCGGGTGACCGGCTGCCGGATCGTTCGGGTCGGGAGGGGGCTGGAAGTCGGGCGCCTGTGGTGGCGGAAACGCCCACCGCTTGCTCGCTGCGATCTTGGCGAGCTGCGTGGCGGTCAGGAGCGGCGCGGGGCGGGTCGGCCTGCTCTTCTCGCTCTTGGCGTTGTAGTTGCTCAAGCTGATCTGCGTGCCGTTCGGATAGAACAGTTCCACGGTTGTCTGCCGTAGCGCGCCGGCCGAGCTGTTGTAGCGCACATGCACGCTGTGGTCGGGCTTGATCGTGCAGGAGCTGGGTGGGAACGGGTTGCAGTCGGTGATCGCCTGGGCGGTGGTGATGCTCAAGGTGAGCAGAGAGGCACCTGCGCCGTCGTCCAGGAGCACCGTGGCCTCGTTGGTGCCCAAGCCGTAGCCGCCGGAGGTTGTGCTACTCGCTGGGGTCAGACCGGCCGGCAGCAGCCCAGTCAGCGTCGCGAGAGTCTGAGCAGGTGTCACAGGTCCGGCCACAGCAGCCTGAGACGGCTTGACGGTCGGGGTCGTCGCCGGTGGGACTCCGGTGTTCACGGCCTGGTTAGCACCGATCAAGATGCCGACCGTGGCCAGTACTGCGGTCACGCCGGACAGCCCGGCCAGTACGGTCCGGCGGCGGCGCAGTACCCTGCCGCGACGGATGCCGCGGGCAACGAGTGCTGTCGTGTCCGGCTGGAGGTCTTCGGTGGCCCGGCGCATCAGGTCGGGGAGGTCATGGGTCATCGGCGGGGCTCCCGGGTCATCGTGCGGCCAGATGGACGGCTTCGTCGCCCAGGACCGCGCGGAGGCGGCCCAGGGCGCGGGACGTGCGGGTTCTGATCGCACCGGTGTTCTTGCCGAGGTCGTACGCGACCTGCTCCGCGCTACGGTCCTCGAAGTACCGCAGTACCAGCACTGCTCTGTCGAGAGGGGACAGCTCGGCCAGTGCCTGTAGCAACGACAAGCGGAGGGCATGGTCGCCGGGCTGATCCGCACGGTCGGGCGTGTGCTCCACCGGACGTTCTGTCGAGCTCCTGCGACGTCGTTGCGAGATGTAGGTGCGGACCAGCACAGTCTGCGCGTACGCCGCCGGGTTGTCGGTCTGCTCCACCCGCCGCCACGCCCGATACAGCTTGGCCAGCGTCTCCTGGACCAGGTCCTCGGCGAGGTGGTGCTCTCCGGCCAGCAACCAGGCGGACCGGTACAGCTGCGGGGTCCGCGCCCTCGCGAACTCCTCGAAATCGTGCGTCGACCGTGTCACAGCACCCCTCCCCGAGCCCTCTTTCACCCGGTTCGACGCCGCGAGTCGCGATTCTGTTACCTGCCGGATTGCAACAAGCTGCAGAATTCTGGACCTGCCGTGACCCGCTCGATACGGTGAGTGAGCCATCCGCGTGTCACGGTTATCCACAGGCACGGCGAACACGAGTGGCGCCCGGTGCGCAGGAGTTGAAAGGATGTCGCGAATGGTGACCGAGGGTGGTCGCCGGACGGGACTTACACGGGGAGATCGATGACTGCGGACAGGCTCGACGCGCACCGTTCCAGCTGGAACGGCGCCATCGAGCTGATCGACGCCCAGGTCCGCGACGTGGTCCGCCGGGAGGGGATCGACCCGCTCCGCGACCCCGGCGCCGTGAACGCGATCGTCGCCACCGTCGTCCGGGAGTACGACGAGCGCAGCCTTACCGGGGTCGTGCCGCCGATCGGCGATCTGGAGGCGATCAGCCGGGAGGTGCACGACCGGGTCGCCGGCTTCGGGCCGCTGCAGCGCTACCTGGACGACCCGAGCGTCGAGGAGATCTGGATCAACGAGCCGAGCCGGGTGTTCATCGCCCGCGAGGGCCGGCACGAGCTGACCACGACCGTGCTGACCGAGGAGGAGGTCAGCGATCTGGTCGAGCGGATGCTGAAGACCACCGGCCGGCGGATCGACGTCTCCCAGCCGTTCACCGACGCCCGGCTGCCGGACGGCAGCCGGGTGCACATCGTGCTCGGCGGCATCACCCAGCGGTACGCCGCGATCAACATCCGCAAGTTCACCGTCCGCGCGACCCGGCTGACCGACATGGTGCAGCTCGGTTCGCTGACCCCGCACGCGGCCGCCGTGCTGGAGGCGTCCGTTGCCGTCGGCCTCAATGTGCTGGTGTCCGGCGGCACCCAGGCCGGCAAGACCACGATGCTGAACGCGCTGGCCGGTTCGATTCCCGGCAGCGAGCGGGTGATCAGCTGCGAAGAGGTCTTCGAGATCAAGCTGCCGATCCCCGACTGGGTCTCGATGCAGACCCGGCAGGCCGGACTGGAGGGCACCGGCGAGGTGCGGCTGCGCGACCTGGTGAAGGAGTCGCTGCGGATGCGCCCGTCCCGGGTGATCGTCGGCGAGGTCCGCGGCGAGGAGTGCCTCGACCTGCTGCTCGCGCTGAACAGTGGCCTGCCGGGGATGTGCACGATCCACGCCAACTCGGCGCGCGAGGCGCTGACGAAGATGTGCACGCTGCCGTTGCTCGCCGGGGAGAACATCGGCTCCCGCTTCGTGCTGCCGACGGTGGCCGGCTGCGTCGACCTCGTCGTGCACCTCGGGGTCGCGGCGGACGGGCGCCGGCGGGTGCGGGAGATCGTCGCGGTCACCGGGCGCGTCGAGGAGCAGGCGATCGAGACCGAGACGCTGTTCCAGACCTACGACGGGTACCTGCGTCGCGCCGAGGGGCAGCTGCCGCATCCGGAGCGCTTCCAGCAGGGCGGGTACAACGTGGCCGGTCTGCTTACCGAGCTGCCGCGAGGGGCGGCGAGCTGATGGGGCTGTTGATCGGGCTGTTCTTCGGGGTCGGGCTGTTGCTGATCATCGCTGCGTTCGTGGCGCCGGCCGAGGTGGTGCCGGGCGCGGACGGACGGTTGCGGAGCAAGGCACGGGACCTGCTGGCGAGCGCGGGGATCGAAGGGCTGACGCCAGGCGCGTTCATGGGCGCGTGCGTGGTCCTGGCGTTGGTCGCGTTCCTGCTGATGTTCGTGGTGTCGAAGACGTTGCCAGTGGCATTGGTGTTCGCGTTGATGGCCGGCTGGTTGCCGATCGCGATCGTCCGGTCCCGGGCACGGAAGCGGCTGGCTGAGTTCCGCGACCTGTGGCCGGACGTGGTGGACAACATCGCGTCCGCCGTGCGGGCGGGCCTGTCGCTGTCGGAGGCGCTGGCCCAGGTGGGCGAGCGCGGGCCGATGCCGTTGCGCGACCCGTTCCGGCGGTTCGGTGCGGACTATGCGTCGACGGGCCGGTTCGCCGAGTCGCTCGACCGGTTGAAGGCGCGGCTGGCCGATCCGGTCGGCGACCGCGTCGTGGAGGCGTTGCGGATCGCGCGCGAGGTCGGTGGTGGCGACCTCGGACGGTTGCTGCGCTCGCTGTCGTCGTTCCTGCGCGACGACGCGCGGACCAGGTCCGAGCTCGAGTCCCGGCAGTCGTGGTCGGTGAACGGAGCCCGGGTCGCGGTCGCGGCGCCGTGGCTCGTGCTGTTGTTGCTGTCCTTCCAGGGCGACGTCATCCAGCGGTACAACTCGCCGGTCGGTGCGGCGATCATCGCGGTCGGCGCCGTCGTCTGCGTGATCGCGTACCGGGTGATGCTGCGGATCGGCCGGCTGCCCGAACCCGAGCGGGTGTTGCGATGAACCCGATGCTGCTCGGTGGTTTCCTCGGCGCGGTGCTCGGCGGCGGCCTGCTGCTCGTCGTCGTACGGCTGCCGTTCCTGCGGAAGCCGACCGTGGACGAGCGGATCTCGCCGTACCTGCGGGATCTCGGGGCGCCGGACGTGTTCGTCGGGGTGATCGACTCGCGGTCGCCGTTCTACGCGATCCTGCGGTTGTTCGGCCCGTCGCTGCGATCCGCTGCGCAACGGCTGGAACGGATCCTCGGCGGTGCGAACACGATCCGCCGAAGACTCCAGCGGGCCGGGCTGGACCGGACGGTCGAGGAGTTCCGGATCGAGCAGCTGCTCTGGGGCGCGATCGCGTTCGGCGCCGGGCTGGTGATCTCGATCGTCGCGGTCGCGGTGGGCCTCGGCGATCCGGTCGCGCTGCTGGTGTTCTGCCTGGTGCTCGGGATCACCGCGGTACTCGGTCGCGACACCTACCTGACCTCCCAGGTACGGCGACGTGAGCGACGGCTGCTCGCGGAGCTGCCGACCGTTGCCGAGCTGCTGGCGTTGTCGGTCGCCGCCGGCGAAGGCCCGGCCGCCGCACTCGACCGGCTTGCGCGGACGTCCCGCGGCGAGCTGGCGAACGAACTGAAACGTGTCCTGGCCGAGACCAGGGCAGGAGAGACTCTGGTCCGCGCGCTCGACGCGCTCGCGGACCGGACCGGGTTGCTGGCGCTGTCGCGCTTCGCGGACGGGCTGGCGGTGGCGCTGGAGCGTGGCACCCCGCTGGCCGACGTGCTGCGCGCGCAGGCCGGTGACATCCGGGAAGCCGGGCGCCGCGAGCTGATCGAGTCCGGTGCCCGCCGTGAGGTCGCCATGATGGTCCCGGTGATCTTCCTGGTCCTTCCGGTGACCATCGCGTTCGCCTTCTACCCGGGCGCTGTCGGAATCCGGCTGATCGCCGGATGAACTGAGGAGAGGTCATGTCCCTGTACCTGACGAGGCTGTTCCTGACGTTGCTGCTGAAGCCACGTCCGGCGCGGACCGAGCGCGGCGACGTACCCGGCTGGGTGCTGATCACCGTGATGACGGCCGGCCTGGTCGTCGCGATCTGGAAGCTGGCCGGCGACCAGCTCGCCAAGATGCTCAGCGACGCCCTGTCCTCGGTCACCAATAAGTAATGCGGAGAGCCCGCGGCGAGCGGGGCGCGGCTGTCGTCGACTTCGTGCTGGTGTCGACGATCCTGGTGCCGTTGTTCCTCGGCATCCTCCAGGTCGGCCTGTTCTTGTACGTACGCAACACGTTGACCGCCGCCGCCTCCGAGGGTGCGCATTACGCGGCCGTGCTGAACCGGGCACCGGCCGACGGTGCCGCACGGACCCAGGAGCTGATCGGCGGGGTGGTTTCGGACAACCTGATCGACTCGGTGTCGGCGGACGCGACCGACATCGACGGGCAGCCGGGCGTCGTGGTGTCGGTCCAGGCACACATGCCGCCGCTCGGGTTGTGGGGCCCCGGGATCTCGTTCACCGTCCAGGGACATGCGGTGAAGGAGACCGGCGAATGAAACGCCGCCGGGACGAGCGGGGCAGCGCTGTCGTGGAGTTCTCCTGGCTGGCGATTCTGTTGATGGTGCCGTTGGTGTACATGATGCTCGGCGTGTTCGACGTCCAGCGGGCGTCGTACGGCGCGACCGCTGCGACCCGCGCTGCCGGGCGGGCGTTCGTGATCGTCCCCGACGGGGTGTCCGAGGACGAGGCGCGGGCCCGCGCGTTCGCGGCCGCGCGGCTGGCGATGAAGGACCAGGGCATGGAGCTCAGCGACGACGAGCTCTCGATCACCTGCAACCCGGCCTGCCTGCAGCCGGGCTCGACCGTGACGGTCACCCTCGAGACCAAGGTCCGGCTCCCATTGATCCCGGACGCGCTCGGCGGCGAACCGCCGGCGATCCGGATCAGCGCCTCGCACACCGAGGCGTTCGGCGACTACCGCGAAGCCAAAGGCGACGGATGACCCGCCGCAAACGCGGTGAAGATGGCCAGATGACCGTCCTGATCATCGGCTTCACCGTCGTCATCCTGCTGATGGTCGTGGTGGTGACGGACATCAGCAAGGCGTTCCTGGTCCGCCGCGACCTCGACGCCACCGCGGACGGCGCCGTCCTCGCCGCCGCGAACGGGCTGGCCGCGGTCTACGCGCAGCCCGGCGCAGGCGGGAACGCCGCGATCGACCCGGACCAGGCGCGCCGGCTGACCGCGGACTACCTCGATGACGTTGCCGCCAGCAACAGATTCGACAACCTCGACTGGTCGGTCGACGTCGAGGGTACGACGGTGATCGTCCGGCTCACGTCGACCACGCAGCTCCCGTTCCGCCCGCCGGGCTTCCCCGGTTCCGCCGACGTGGCGTCGGAATCGGCAGCCATCGTCCCGATCCGCTGACCCGCTGGCTGGCCGCGCCCGGTGGGCGAAGACACGTACCGGTGGGTGGAGACAGGTTATTGCCTCTGTCCAGTCACCAGAAGTTGTTCACGGCCCCGGCGGATGGCGCCGGTCAGGTGAAGAGGCCGGGGTTGTCCGTCAGCCAGGTGGTGAACGACCGGGCGGTGTGGGCGGTGAGGAGTTCGCCGCCGGGCTCGATGGTGGCGGGTGTGCCGACGCGGGACGCCCAGTAGGCCAGCAGGGTTTCGCGCTGGCCTTCGTCGCGCATCTGCATCTCGGCACGAGCCTCGTCGGGAGTGAGGTCGACGGCCTCGATCGGTACGCCGGTCACCGCCGTGACAAGCGAGATCTGGTGCCGCCGGGTCATCGACTCCGGTCCGGTCATCGGGTATCCGCGGCCGTCGTGGCCGTTGCCCGGACCGTCGAGCAGCACCCGGACCGCGGCGTCGGCGATGTCGCGCTCGTGGATCGGAGCCTCCTCGGCGTCGAGGTACGGCAGCCGGATCTGGCCGGTCGCGCGGAACTGGTGTGCCCAGTATTTCGCGTTGCTCATGAACGCGCCGGGCTGCAGGCGAGTTGTCGCGTACGAACCGGCGGCGATCACCTGTTCGGTCTTCGCGTGCGGGTCCTCGGGACCGCCGAGCGAGGACAGCGACGACAGCAGGACGACCTGCTTAACGCCGGCCGCCTCGGCCGCGGCCACGAAGGCGGGAGCCGTCGACGGGTCGGAGTACAGGAAGACCTGGCTGATGCCGGCCAGGGCAGGCGCCGGGTCGGCTGCGTCGTACGCGACGGCCGACGGAAGGGCCGAGGGTTCGCGGCTGGCGACGCGGACGTCCTGGCTGGCCTCGGTCAGCGCGGCGGTGACGGCGCGGGCGATCGCGCCGCGACCGCCGGTGACGAGAATCGTCATTGGATGTGCTCCAAAAATGTAGTGACTACAACAATGGAGTCAGTAAAGCAGATCGAGTAGAGTCAGCGCAATGGAGCTAGGGCGGCGGGAGCGCAAGAAGCAACAGACCCGGCAGGCCATCTCGGACGTGGCCACCGGGCTGTTCCTCGAGCGCGGGTTCGACGCGGTCACGGTCGCCGAGGTGGCGCGGGCCGCGGACGTCGCCGTACAGACGGTGTTCAACCACTTCCCGGCGAAGGAGGATCTGTTCTTCGACGAGAAGGGGTGGTGGACCGGGCCGGCGCGGGCGATCCGCGAGGCGCCGGCGGACGCGGATCCGGTCGAGGTGCTCGAAGCGCAGTACCTGCAGGAGACGCGGGAGCGGCTGGAGGTCGGGCATCTGGCGACCTGGAAGCAGTTCGTCCGGACGATCGAGGGGAGTCCGGCGCTGCTCGCGCGGCGGCGCCAGACCGCCGACGAGCTGGAGCGATCGCTCACCGCGGCGCTCGATGAGCGTTCGCCGGAGCACCTGAAGAACCGGCTGACGGCGGCCCTGTACGCCGCCGCGCAGAAGGTGCTCGAGGAGCGGTTGATGACCGTTCTGCCCGACGACGCGTCGCCGTCGGAGCTCGAACAGGCGCAGCGGGATCTGGAGCAGGCCGTGGCCGAAGTCTTTGCCGTTCTTCGTCGCGGTCTTGGCTGAGCTAAGCTGCTTGGTTGTGGCTGGACTGGATTTTGACGCGGAGCTGAAACAGCTCGACGCGACGATGACCTCGATCGAGAAAGTGATGGATCTCCCTGCACTGCGCAAGGAGATCGACGAGCTCGGCGAGCAGGTCGCTGCGCCCGATCTCTGGGACGACCAGGCGAACGCGCAGAAGGTGACGTCCCGGCTGTCCAGCCTGCAGTCCGACGTCGAACGGGTCAGCGGCCTGCGCGGCCGGCTCGACGACCTCGGCGTGCTGGTCGAGCTCGGTCGCGAGGAGAACGACGCCGACAGCCTGGCCGAGGCGGAGAAGGAGATGGGCTCGGTCGCCAAGGCGATCCAGTCGCTCGAGGTCCGCACGCTGCTGTCCGGCGAGTACGACGAGCGTGAGGCGCTGGTCACGATCCGTTCCGGCGCGGGCGGTGTGGACGCGGCGGACTTCGCCGAGATGCTGCAGCGGATGTACCTGCGCTACGCCGAGCGGCACGGGTACCCGACCGACGTCTACGACACGTCGTACGCCGAAGAGGCCGGGATCAAGTCGACCACGTTCGCGGTCAAGGCGCCGTACGCGTACGGGACGCTGTCCGTCGAATCCGGTACGCACCGGCTGGTGCGGATCTCGCCGTTCGACAACCAGGGCCGCCGGCAGACGTCGTTCGCCGCCGTCGAGGTGGTGCCGGTGCTTGAGCAGACCGACGAGATCGACGTACCGGAAGAAGAGCTGCGGATCGACGTGTACCGGTCGTCCGGTCCGGGTGGGCAGAGCGTCAACACGACCGACTCCGCCGTCCGGATCACGCACCTGCCGACCGGCACCGTGGTCTCCTGCCAGAACGAGAAGTCGCAGCTGCAGAACAAGGCCAGCGCGATGGTCATCCTGAAGGCGAAGCTGCTCGCGCTGAAGAAGGCCGAGGAGCGGGCCCAGCTCGACGCGCTGCGTGGCGACGTGGCCGGTTCGTGGGGCGACCAGATGCGGTCGTACGTCCTGCACCCGTACCAGATGGTGAAGGACCTGCGGACGCAGTACGAGTCCGGGAACACGTCCGGGGTGTTCGACGGTGAGATCGACGAATTCATCGAGGCCGGCATCCGCTGGCGCCGGACCGGCCAGACGGTTGCCGACCAGAACTGAACTGCAGGCCGACTGCGGTAGTTGTCTCGGCCTCTGCTGCGTCGTACTGACGTTCGCGAAGTCGGCGGACTTCGCGATCGACAAACCCGCCGGTGAGCCCTGCCCGAACCTGAGCGACGAGCACCGCTGCACGATCCACAGTCAGCTCCGTACCAAGGGGTTCCAGGGCTGCACGGTGTACGACTGCTTCGGCGCCGGGCAGGAGCTGTCGAGGCGCGGTCCGGAGATGTTCGCCGCGCTACCGATCCTGCGCCAGCTGCACGAATTGCTCTGGTACCTGACGGAAGCCCTCGAGTACAACGCGAACGCGCAGTCGGCAATCGACCGGGTCGAACGAGTCAGCCGTACGCCGAACCTCGCCGACGTCGACGTGGCCGCCGAACGCGCCGCCGTCAACGAGATCCTGCTGGAAACCAGCCGCGCCGTCCGCGGCAAACAACCGAAGAAGAAGGACCGCCACGGCGCGGACCTGATCGGAGCCCGCCTGCACAAGGCGGACCTCTCCAACGCCAACCTCCGCGGCGCCTACCTGATCGCCGCCGACCTCCGCGAAGCCAACCTCCGCCAAGCCGACCTCATAGGCGCCGACCTCCGAGACGCCAACCTCCGCGGCGCCGACCTAACAGGCGCCCTCTTCCTAACCCAACCCCAACTAAACGCCGCCCGAGGCGACCAGACAACCAGACTCCCGAAGGCTCTTACGCGCCCTTCCCACTGGACCGCAGCTGGTGGGTGACTGGGGCCATCAGGAGTGAGATGGCGGTGATGGCTAGGCCTACTGCTGCTAGTGCGCCGCCCTGGCCCCAGGTTGTGCCTGCTAGGGAGAGGTAGGCGGTGCCTACGGTGGCGGCTCCTAGGGCTAGGCAGGTTTGTTGGGTGGTTAGGAGGATGCCGCTGCCCATGCCTGCTTGGGCTGGGGGGACCTGGCCTACTACTACGCCGATCAGGGGGACCATGACCAGGCCGGAGCCTACGCCGGCTACCAGGAGTGGGGCGCCGATGGTGACTGGGTTTACGTGGGGCCAGAGGGTCAGGGCTACTACCGCCAGGAGCGCGTAGCCGACGGCCTGGATGAGCCAGCCGCGGAGGATGAGGCCGGCGCCGTAGCGCTGCTGCAGCTGTGGTCCGTAGATCGACGTGATGAGGAAGCCAACAGCCAATGGCAGCAGGCTCAAGCCGCCTTCCAGCGGTGTCATGTGCGCCTCGCCCTGCGTCGCGAGCGCGAAGCAGAACATGAACCCACCGAACGTCGTGAAGAACCCGACTGCCAGCAGTAGACCGATCCGCATCGCACGCAGCTGCAAGACCGACGGGGGAATCAGCGGCGAGTGCCCGGAGCGCTCCGCCCGGCGCTGGTGCAGTGCGAGACCTACGGTCGCCGGTACGACGGCAGCGAGACTCAGCCACGTCCACAGCGGCCAGCCGAGAGGTCTGCCTTCTGTGAGCGGCAGCAAGAGCAGTACGAGCGTGATGGCAAGCAGTACGGCGCCGACGAGGTCAACGCGGTGTACCTGGTCCGCCTTGCTCTCGGGGATCACCCGGAGAGCTGCGACGATCGCGATGATGCCGACTGGTACGAAGACCAGGAACACCGCACGCCAACCGAGGCCGAACAGGTTCGCCTCGATCAGGATCCCGCCGAGGATCTGCCCCAGCGCGGCCGCAATACCGTTCGCCACGCCGAACCACGCCATCGCGCGTGCCCGGTGTTCGCCCGTCAGCAGGCTGGTGATCGACGCCAGCACCTGTGGGGTGATGGCGGCGCCGGAGACGCCCTGGACGATCCGGGCCGCGAGCAGTACGCCGATCGTCGGCGCGATCGCGCAGATCAGCGCCGTCACGGTGAACCCGGCCAGGCCGATCAGGAACAACCGGCGGCGGCCGAAGCTGTCGCCCAGCCGCCCGCCGACGACGAGGAGCGTCGCGACGGCGATGCCGTACCCGCCGACGACGAGCTGCAGTTGTCCGGCGTCCGCGCGAAGGTCCTTCGCGATGGCCGGGAGCGAGACGTTGATCATGAAGAAGGACAGCGCCGGGAGCAGGGCGCCGAACAACAGGCTGGTGAGAGCCACCGGTCCGAGCCCGGCCTGTGATCGGGTGGCGACCGGGGGTGTGGTGGTTTGGAGCTGGTCTGTCATGCGACCAGCCTGAACTGTCCCGGAGCCTGGTGGTGAGAGCCTGGTTATCCTATTACTCGCAGCACCTGGCACCAGGCTCGGCCTGTGGCCATGATGGAAGCATGACAGCCACCACCGACACAACGGCAACAGCCCAGCGCCGCGAGCTCGGGGTGTTCCTGCGCAGCCGGCGCGAGCGCATCCGGCCGGACGAGGTGGGCTTCGCGCCGGGCGGCCGCCGCCGTACGCCGGGACTGCGCCGCGAGGAGGTCGCGCTGCTCGCCGGCGTCGGTGTCACCTGGTACACCTGGCTCGAGCAGGGCCGCGACATCAACGTGTCCGCCCAGGTCCTGGACGCGATCGCGACCGCACTGCGGTTCGACCGGCAGGAACGCAACCACCTGTACCGGCTGGCCGGGCTGCAGCTCGGACCCGCCCTGGGTGAGTGCTCGGTGCTGCCGCCGTCGGTCCAGAAGACGCTCGACGCCGTCTCGCCGTACCCGGCCCTCGTGCTGAACAAGCGGTACGACATCTTCGCGTTCAACGAGGCGTACTGCCGGGTCGTCATCGATCTCGAGCAGGTGCCCGTCGAGGAGCGGAACCTGCTCTGGCTCAACTTCGTGTCGACCGAGTGGAAGTGCAACTTCGTCGACGCCGAGACGACCAGGCACCACATGGTCGCGGCGTTCCGGGCCGCGTCGGCCGAACACGTCGGTGACGCGCTCTGGCAGGACCTGATCCGGCGCCTGCTGAACAACTCGCCGTACTTCGCCGAGCTCTGGGAGCGGTACGACGTGGCCGCGCCGAGTACGCGGACGAAGACGCTGGAGGTCGACGGGTACGGGCTGCTCCGGATCGATCCGGTGAACCTGTGGCTGTCGCAGCTCGGCCCGATGCGGGCGACCGTCTACACGGCGCTCGACGACGAGACCGAGGTCAAGCTCCGGCAGATCGTCGAGGCGCCGAACGGGAGACACGGCCCGGCTGCCGGGGCGGGCCAGCCGGGCCGCACCCCGGCCGCCGGGCAGGTCGGCCGGGGAACTACAGTTAGGAAAGTTTCCTAACAGTTCACGCGAACCTAGAGGTATCGCGGAGCGCTGTCAACGGTTCACGCGGTGTCGCGGTCCGGCCAGGCCGCTTTCAGGGTGGCGAGCGTGACGGCGATCGCCGGCCGGCGGGACGTGGTCGTCCGCCAGACGGCGTACAGACGGCGGCTCGGCGCGGGCTGCAGTGGTATGACGACCACGCCGTCCGGGACCGGTCCGCGGCCGAGGCGGGGGAGCAGGCCGACACCGAGACCGCGGGCCAGCATCGCGAGCTGGGTCTGGTACTCGGCGACCGAGTACGCGACGTCGGGCTCGACTCCCGCGCGGCGCATCGTCCGGATCAGCCATTCGTGGCAGATCGATCCGACCGGCTGGCAGATCCACCGCTCGCCGACCAGGTCCTCCGCGCGGACGAACTCCTTGCCCGCAAGGCGATGCGTGGCCGGTACGAGTACGTCGGCCGGGTCGACACCGAGCTTCACCCGCGACAGCCCGTCCGGCAGGCCGAGTGGGGTGTTGTGCCAGTCGTGCACGATCGCGATGTCGAGCTCGCCGCGATTCACCGCGGCGACGGCCTCGAACGGATCTGTCTCCAGCACTCGCACGTCAAGGTCGGGATGATCGTGGACGATCCGCGCCAGCGCCGGCGGCAGCAGTCCGCGCGCCGCGGTCGGGAACGCGGCGATGCTCAATGTCCCGATCGCCTGTCCACGTTGCTCTTCCAGCGTCAGTTCGGCGTCCTCGACCAGTTCGAGAATCCGCGCCGCGGTCGCCGCGAGCTGCCGCGCCGCGTCGGTCAGTACGATCCCGCGGCCCTGGCGTTCGATCAGCGTCGTCCGCGTCTCCCGCTCCAGTTTGGCCAGCTGCTGCGACACCGCGGACGGCGTGTAGCCGAGTACGTCGGCCGCACGATTGACCGATCCGTACTGCGCGACGGCGTGCAGCGCGCGCAACCGGCCGAGATCGATCATGTAGCACTCCTACACTGAAGGCGGTAGCAATCGGTGCTGGTCCTTAAGTGTACTCCCGCCGACACTGGACCGTATGAAGCCTCGTGACCTGCTCCTCGCCCTCGCCGTCGTCGTTGTCTGGGGCATCAACTTCGTCGTCATCGAGGTCGGTCTGGAGGGCGTACCGCCGCTGCTGCTGTCCGCACTGCGGTTCTTCTTCGCCGCCGTACCGGCGATCTTCCTGCTCGGCAAGCCGCGCGTTCCGTGGCGGTACGTCGTCGGCGTCGGGCTCGCGCTCGGCGTGGCGAAGTTCGGGTTGCTGTTCATCGCGATGGACCACGGCGTACCGGCCGGGCTGTCGTCGCTGGTGCTGCAGAGCCAGGTGATCTTCACGGTCCTGTTCGCGATCGCCGTACTGCGGGAACGCCCGCGGCCCGCGCAAGTCGTCGGCATCGTCGTCGCGTGTGTCGGCATCGTGCTGATCGTGCTCGACAAGAAGCTGTCGGCACCGGTCGGTTCGCTCGTGCTGGTGATCGTCGCCGCCGGGTTCTGGGGCGTGTCGAACACCATCACCCGGTACGCCAAGCCGCCGGACACGCTGCGCTTCATGGTGTGGATCAGCGCCGTGGCCGTCGTACCGCTGCTGATCCTCTCGTTCCTCACCGAAGGACCGCGCGCCGACCTCGACGCGCTGAAAGACCTGCGACCGAGCGGTGTCGGGGCGATCGCGTACCTCGCGTTCGCAGCCACGCTGTTCGGGTTCGGCGTGTGGGGTTACTTGTTGCGGCAGTACGACGCCAGCACGGTCGCGCCGTTCTCGCTGCTGGTGCCGGTGGTCGGGATGTCCGCGGCCTGGGTACTGCGCGGTGAGGCGGTCGGGCTGCAGCAGGCGATCGCCGCGGTGCTGGTGATCGGCGGGATGGCGTGCACGATCGTTCGGCGCCGGACCCCGCGCGCGGCGGAGTCCGGCGAGCTGGCCTCAGTTTCCTGACAGCACCATCGGCGGCATCTGCCAGCCGCGGGCGAGCGAGGACGGGTACGCCGGCGCGCCACCGGCGAAGTACTCGGTGAACTTCATGATCAGCGGATCCCAGCGCAGCGGGTCGATGTAGCGGTCGTTGCTCATCAGCAGGTCCTCCCGGACCTGCACCCGCTCGACCCGCATCTCCAGCCCGCACAGGTTCGAGTCCGGTCCGCCGAGCTTGTGGATCGCCTGGATCGTCCCTTCGAGGTTGATCGGACTCTCGGCAACACCGTCCAGACCGTTCTCCGCTGCCTCCCGCGTCAGCCCGCCGGCCGCGAACTTGTCCGGCTCGTACCGGTACCCGCGGGCCCGCTTCGCGTCGGACATCTCCTCCGACCCGGTCAGCAACGCGATCCGATCCAGCGCGGCGACCATCTCCGGATCGACCAGGTTCAGCACGATCTCCGGCCGTACGGCGAGGTTCTTCACGGTCTGGGCGCTGCCCCCCATCCCGAGCATCGCGGTGTACCCGAGCCACCAGGCCGACGACATCGGGGCGAGGTTCGTACTGCCGTCGGGGTTGAACGAGCTGATCAGGACGACCGGCGTACCGAAGTACAGGACCTTGGGCTCGACTGTGCGCTTCATGTGGATGCAACGTGGATGCGCGAGGATGTGTGAGTGGACGCTGAACAGGTCGGTCGCCTGACCGCGCGATGGATCGCCGCGCTGCCCGGCGAGGACAGCACGGTCGTCTCCGGGCTCGGCGTACAGCCGTTGCTCGCGATCCTGGCCGAGGTCGCGGACGAGCCTGCCCACACCGAGCTGGCCGAAGCAGCCGGCGAGCGGTACGGCGGTCTGCTCGAGGCGCCCGGTCTGCGGATGGCGCTCGGGTTGTGGACCCGGCCGGACCTCGAACTGCAGGCGGGCGTGGACCGGTTCCTGCCGCCCGAGGTTCGCGGAACGTTGACGGATCAGGCTGCACTGGACGCGTGGGTCGTCGAGCGTACGGACGGGTTGCTGCGGCGGATGCCGGTCGAGCTGACGCCCGATGTACTGCTCGTACTGGCGTCGGCGCTGGCGTTGAAGACGGAGTGGGAGTTGCCGTTCGACGAGTATCCGCGCGGCGATCAGCGGTGGTTGAGCCGGACCGACGGCGACCTCGACAGCCTGCGAGTACACGACACGGCGGCGGGACCTCTCACCGTGGTGACGGTGCGGGGCGTCGGGGAGTTCGACGTACGGCTCGTGGTCGGGGACGGTGGGCGTGCCGTCGTGTTGGGTGCGGCGCTTTCGTTGGACGACGGGATGCCTGGGGCCGAGGTGCTGGCGACGGAGCGGTCCGCGCCGGGCGTCGAGGTGATCGAGTCGATGCGGTCCGCGGTGATCCTGTCGATGCCGTCCTTCGAGATCGATGCGGAACACGATCTGCTGCAGCACCGGGACGTGTTCGGGTTGACGGCGGCGTCCGACCCGAGCCGGGGGCACTTCCCGGGGCTGAGCCCGCAGCCGTTGGCGATCGACCAGGCGCGGCAGGCGGTGATGGCACGCTTCTCCGCGACCGGGTTCGAGGCCGCCGCGGTGACGTCGATGGCGATGGCTGCCGGGGCGGCGCCGGTGTTCGACCAGAAGGCGTTGTACGTCAACCTCGAGCGCCCGTTCGGCTTCGTCGCCGTGCACCGACCGACCGGCGTGCCGGTCGTCGCCGGCTGGGTGAACTAGGGCGGACCGCCAGGCCATCGCAATCGGCCGGTCGGCGCAGGCCGCACGCTCGGCCGGAGGTTCGGGTCGCGATTGTGATGGCCTGGGCGTCCGGGCGTGGCAGGGTGGGGTTATGGATGCCGACGTGGTGCGTGCAGTCAGCGAACTCACCGCCCGCTGGGCGCGTGCGTTGCCCGCGGAGAACACCGTCGTGGCCGGGCTCGGGGTCTGGCCGTTGCTCGCGCTGCTCGCAAGTGGTGCAGACGAGCCGGGGCGGACGGAACTCGCCGCGGCGGCCGGGGTGGACCCGGCCGGCGGCGCGGCTGCGGCGATCCGGCTGGTCGAGACGATCGAGGAGTCCGCCGATCTGCACGCCGCGCTGGGGGTGTGGGTGGACGAGCAGTTGAAGCTCGCGGAAAGCTTCGACAGCGTGATGCCCGCGCCGCTGGTCGGCCTGCTGACCGGGAACCCGGCCGTGGACAAGCCGAAACTCGACGCCTGGGCCGCGGACCACACCGACGACCTGATCCGCTCGATGCCGGTCGACCTCGACGCCGGGGTCCTGTTCGTCCTCGCCTCCGCGATCCTGCTGCGGACGAAGTGGGTCCGCCCGTTCACCGAGCAGCTCCGCCATGTTCCTGACGGGCCGTGGGCGGGTTCGTGGCACTGGCTGGAGCGCTCCGCGCAGGACCTCGACAGCGTCCGCCGCTACGAGCATCCGGCCGCGGCCTGGCTGACCGTCGTCACGGTCGCCGGTGACGCCGACGTCGACGTACTGCTCGCGATCGGGCAGCCGCAGACCGCGCAGGCCGACGTACTCGCCGGGCTGCTGGACGTTGCCGCGCAACCCGACGGCGGTGTGCCCGGGACCGCGCTGATCGAGCAGGAGGAGGTCGGCTCGGAGGTCGCGCCGGGTGTGCGGATCGGTCAGACGACGTCGTCACGGCCCGAGGTGAAGCTGTCGCTGCCGTCGTTCAGCATCGACGTCGAACACGACCTGCTGCAGTTGCGGGAACTGTTCGGATTGTCCGCGGTCTCGTCGGATCCGGGTGCGCGTGGGCACTTCAGCGCGCTCAGTCCGACGCCGTTGCGGATCGATCAGGCCAAGCAGCGGGTACTCGCCCGGTTCTTCGCGACCGGGTTCGAGGCCGCGGCGGTGACCTCGATGGCGATGACGCGGGCCGCGATGGTCACCCGGCAGGAGCGGCGGCTGGACGTGACGTTCGACCGGCCGTTCGCGTTCGTCGCCGTACTGCGCGAATCGCGGCTCCCGATCGTGGCCGGCCGGGTCGAGACGCCTACCGAGCCGGGAGAGTGAACAGCCGGTTGAGCAGCGCGGACGCCTCGTCGACGCCGGCCTGATCGCCGGTCAGCAGCAGGTCGAACAGCAACCCGCGCGACGCCGCCAGGCCGAGGCGTGCGTACGCCGGCGCCTGGTCGGCGGGGAGACCGGCGCGGATGCACAGGTCGATCAGCGGCGGGAGCCAGACGTTGATCAGGTCTGTCTTGAGCGACTCGGTGTGCGGCAGGTCCTGCATCGCGTGCGCGCTCAGCTCGAAGAACAGCGGACCGTACACCAGCGCGGCCTCGGTCACGCGGCGCCAGAACTGCTCGGCCTGCTCCTCGACCGGGAGATCCGACAAGGTGGCGAGCAGGTCGCGTTGCTGTTGCTCGACCGTACGGACCACTTCGGCGAGCAGGCCCTCGCGGGAGCCGAAGTGGTAGATCAGCATCCGGTGGCTGGTACCGATCGAGGTCGCGATACTGCGCAGACTCGCGTCGCCGATCCCGTTCTTCGCGAAATGCTCGACCGCGTCAGCCAGCAGACTGTCGCGACTCACTGATCTCCTTGAGTTTCTGCGTCTCGGTGGCGATGTAGTTCTTGGTCAGGTTGGCGTACAGGCGGCCGAACAGCCAGCCGAGCGGGCCTTCCTGGACGATCGTGGCGGTCGCGACCGTGCCGTCCGGCGTGCTGATCACGCGGTGCCCGCCTGTCGTCTTGATCCCGGGCGCCTTCGAGACCCACTCGAAGTACTCGCCTTCCTTGAGCTCGGTGACCTCCCACACGGCCACCGGGAGCTTGGGCTGGCGGATCCGGGTGCGGGCGCCGACATGGATCCGGCCGGCGTCCAGCCGCTCGACGGAATCGACGGTCGGGGTCCAGTCGGGCCACCGCTCGACATCGCTGAAGACCTCCCAGACCCGCTCGGGCGCGGCCTGGATCGTGGTGGAGTGATCGAAGCGCATGTACCAAATGGTACATCAAGTCTGTATGAGGCTTCGGCGGGCGGGCTGCTCGCCGCGAACCCGCGGCAGGTAGGGTCTTGGGCCATGGCTGACCAGAACGTCCCGCAGAACCTGCAGAACCTTGAGAACGAGCAGGACCCGGGCGCGAGCACGCAGATGTTCCGCGCCTTCGTCAACGAGGGCCAGACCGAGGCGAAGACCGAACCGAAGCTCAACGGCCGGATCCTCGCCATCGTCGGTGCTGCGGTGATCCTGATCGCCGTCGTCGCCGCGATCGCCGTCCTGTAGTTGACCGACCTGCACGTCGAGGTCGTCCGGGTCTTCACCGACCCCGACGGCCGGTTCGGCGTCGGCTCTGCGGCGGCCGTCCCATCTGGTTGATTCAGTCTCGATTCAGCTCGACTTCAGGCTGGCTCCTTAGATTTTTAAGGGGCCTTCCCGTGATTTCCTCAGCGATTCGAGGTCACGATGCTGCAGACTGGAATTCAAATCAGGCAGCTCACCCGGAATATCGGTGCCGAGATCGCGGGCGTCGATATCTCGCAGCCGCTGGCACCGGCAGATCGCGACGTCGTCGAGCACGCTCTGCTGGAGCATCAGGTCGTGTTCTTCCGGGAGCAGCGTCTCGATCACGCGACGCTGAAAGCCTTCGGCCGGCAATTCGGGGAGCTGACTCTCCATCAGGCGGTCGACGGCGTCGCCGAGCATCCCGAGATCACCGTGATCCACGCAGACGTCGACTCGACCAAGGTAGCTGGTGACGAGTGGCATTCGGATATGTCGTGCCGGACCGAACCGCCGATGGGCAGCATTCTGTACCTACCGGAGGTTCCGGCGGTCGGCGGTGACACGCTCTTCGCCAGCATGTACGCAGCCTACGACGCCCTGTCATCCGGTATGCAGTCATATCTGGAGGGGATGTCGGCTGAGCATGACTGTGGGCCGCTGTTCCGCAGCGTTTTCCCGGATTTGAAGCGAGATTATCCGGTGACCACGCATCCGGTGATCCGTGTGCATCCGGTCACCGGCCGAAAGGCAATCTTTGTGAACTCGACTTATACAACCAGGATCGTTGGCGTCGGAGCGGCGGAGAGCCGCGCGATCCTTGGCTACCTGTATCAGCACTGTGCCGATCCGATGTTCCAGGTGAGATTCAGGTGGCAGCCGAACTCGGTGGCGTTCTGGGACAACCGCTGTACCCAGCACCTCGCCATCTGGGACTACTATCCCGACACCAGATCTGGGATCAGGGTTCAGATTGCCGGTGACAGGCCGTATTAGAGAGGTAGTCGCATGCACATCATCAGGTCTGCGGTCTCGGTGGCCATCGTATCCAGTCTGCTGCTGGCGGGGTGTGGCGGAACGGAGAAGAACGTCGCCACGAGCTCGGGAGCATCGTCGCCAACTGCTGCCGGATCGTCATTGAGTTCATCTTTGGCCGGCGTATGCCCGGACCCGCTTGTCATCCAGGGGAACTGGTTGCCCGCGCCCGAGTTGGGCGCTTTGTACAGCTTTATTCAGGGAGATCCAAAGATCGACACCGGCGCAAAGAAGGTGTCCGGTCGTCTGGTGACTCGCGGCATTGATATGGGTATACGCCTGGAGCTCCGGGCGGGTGGGCCGGCGATCGGTTACACTCAAACCGGGGCGCAGATGTACCTGGACAAGAGTATCCAAATGGCTGCGACGAGCCTTGACGAGTCGATTCAGTTGTACGCCAAACAGCCCACGCTGAGCGTGTATGCGTTTCTGGACGGCGACGGGCAAGGGATATTATGGGATCCGCAGACGTATCCTGACTTCAAAACGATTGCCGACATCGGGAAGACCAACGCCACGGTTCTGTATTTCGATGGTGATACGTACATGCAATACTTGATCGGCGCCGGCATTCTGAAGAAGAGTCAGGTCGACGGGTCTTACGATGGATCGCCGTCGAAGTTCGTGGCTGGCAACGGCAAGTATGCACAGTCGGGCTTCGTCACGAATGAACCGTATGTGCTGGAGCATGATGTGAAACAGTGGGGCAAGCCGGTCAAGTACCAGTTGATCAATGATGCCGGATATCCGAACTACGGCATCGACCTGGCGATTCCGACAGCGAAGAAGGACGAACTGGCGCCGTGCTTGAAGCGGCTTGTGCCGCTGATTCAGCGTTCGTCTGTCGACTTCATCGATTCGCCTGCGACGACGCTGGACTTCATTTTCCGGCTCAACGAGGCGTACAAGGGAAACACGGACCACTCGCCGGCGCTGTTGGCGTACGATGCGAAGACCCTGAAGGACACTGGGCTCGTGGGCAATGGGAAGAATTCGACCATTGGCGACTTCGACCTTGCCGACGTGCAGAAGCTCCTGGACATCACTGTTCCGATCTTCAAGGCCCAGAAGAGTGGCCCAGCCTCGCCGCTCGGACCTACCGAGTTGGTCACCAACGAGTTCGTCGATCCGGCGATCGGACGTCCCGCCGGCTGACGGTGTCTGTCCGGCCGATCCCTCGTGGCCCGATCCGCATCCGTTGACTGGCGGGGCGGGGTGGATGGAGCATGGGGGCTCGGCTATCGGGGAGGTTCTTGTGGCGGAGGTTGTCAGGGCGGCGCTTGTTCAGACTTCTTGGACGGGTGACAAGGAGTCCATGATCAAGGCGCACGAGGACTACGCGCGGCAGGCTGCGGCGCAGGGGGCGCAGGTCATCTGCTTCCAGGAGTTGTTCTACGGGCCGTACTTCTGTCAGAAGCAGGACGCGGAGTACTACGAGTACGCCGAGTCCGTACCGGGCCCGACCACCGAGCGGTTCGCGCAGCTCGCGCGGGAGCTCGGGATGGTGATGGTGCTGCCGGTGTACGAGCAGGAGCAGCCGGGCGTGCTGTACAACACCGCCGCCGTCATCGATGCCGACGGCACCTATCTCGGGAAGTACCGGAAGAACCACATCCCGCAGGTGAAGGGGTTCTGGGAGAAGTTCTACTTCCGCCCGGGCAACCTCGGGTACCCGATCTTCGACACCGCGGTCGGGCGGATCGGCGTGTACATCTGCTACGACCGGCACTTCCCGGAGGGCTGGCGGGCGCTCGGGCTGGCCGGCGCGAAGATCGTGTTCAACCCGTCGGCGACCAGCCGCGGCCTCTCGGCGTACCTGTGGAAACTCGAGCAGCCGGCGTCGGCGGTCGCGAACGAGTACTTCATCGGCGCGATCAACCGGGTCGGGATCGAGTCCGAGTTCGGCGACAACGACTTCTACGGTACGTCGTACTTCGTCGACCCGGAGGGGAAGTTCGTCGGCGACGTCGGGCACGACCACGATCCGGAACTGATAGTCCGCGACCTGGACCTCGGGCTGCTGGACACGGTCCGCGACCGCTGGCAGTTCTACCGCGACCGCCGCCCGGACGCATACGGAGACCTGACGAAACCGTAGAGGGGATCGCGAATGTCTTTGCTCGTCAAAGGTGGCACCGTCATCGGACCGACCGGGACCCGCCGAGCGGACGTGCTGGTCGACGGCGAGAGGATCGTCGCGGTCCTCGACCCGTCGTTCACGCCGCAGATCACCGCCGACCAGGTGATCGATGCCGAGGGCAAGTACGTGATCCCGGGCGGGATCGACGCGCACACGCACATGCAGCTGCCCTTCGGCGGTACCGCGGCGAGCGACACGTTCGACACCGGGACCCGCGCGGCGGCGTTCGGCGGCACCACGACGATCATCGACTTCGCCGTGCAGCGCACCGGCGAGGTCGTTCAGGACGGGCTCGCCGCGTGGCATGCGAAGGCCGACGGCCAGTGCCACATCGACTACGCGTTCCACATGATCCTCGGCGGGGTCGACGCGGACGCGCTGAAGGCGATGGACCAGCTGGTCGCGGACGAGGGGATCACCAGCTTCAAGCTGTTCATGGCCTACCCGGGCGTCTTCTACTCCGACGACGGGCAGATCCTCCGCGCGATGCAGACTGCGCGGGAGAACGGCGCGATGATCATGATGCACGCCGAGAACGGGATCGCGATCGACGTCCTCGTCCAGCAGGCGATCGAGCGCGGCGAGACCGACCCGATCTATCACGGCATCACCCGCCCGGCCGCGCTCGAGGCGGAGGCCACGAACCGGGCGATCGCGCTCGCCGAGGTGGCCCGGGACTGCCCGCTGTACATCGTCCACCTGTCCGCGAGCGAGGCGCTCGCGAAGGTCGCGGAGGCGCGCGACCTGGGGCGGAACGTGTTCGCCGAGACCTGTCCGCAGTACCTGTACCTGACGCTCGAGGACCAGCTCGGCGCGCCGGGGTTCGAGGGCGCGAAGTGGGTCTGCTCGACACCGTTGCGGAGTAAGCACGAGCACCACCAGCGCGACCTGTGGAAAGGGCTGCGGAACAACGATCTCGCGATCGTGTCGACCGACCACTGCCCGTTCTGCATGAAGGACCAGAAGGAGCTCGGCCTCGGCGACTTCTCCAAGATCCCGAACGGGATCGGCGGCGTCGAGCACCGGGTCGACCTGGTCTTCCAGGGTGTTGTCGACGGCAAGCTTTCGCTGGAACGCTGGGTGGAGACGATCGCGACCACGCCGGCCCGGATGTTCGGGCTGTACCCGCAGAAGGGCGTCGTCGAGCCGGGGTCCGACGCGGACCTGGTGGTCTACGACCCGAACGGGACGACCCGGATCGGCGTCGAGACGCACCACATGAACATGGACTACTCGGCGTACGAAGGGGTCGAGATCCAGGGCCGGGTCGGTACGGTGATCTCGCGCGGCGAGGTGATCGTGGCCGATGGCAACTACCACGGCCGGGCCGGTCGCGGTAAGTTCCTGAAACGCGGCCTGTCGTCTTATCTGATGTAGGGGGATGCGGTGGACTTCGGTGTGGTGTTCCAGTGTGATCCGCCCGCGTCCACGGTCGTGGAGCTGGCGCGGAAGGCGGAGGACGCCGGGTTCTCCTACGTGTGGAC
Source organism: Kribbella sp. NPDC004536 (assembly GCF_042873835.1). Taxonomy (NCBI): domain Bacteria; kingdom Bacillati; phylum Actinomycetota; class Actinomycetes; order Propionibacteriales; family Kribbellaceae; genus Kribbella; species Kribbella sp. NPDC004536. Next base: position 690,544 of record NZ_JBIALY010000003.1, read on the forward strand.
GTTCGACTCGCATCTGCTGTGGCAGGAGCCGTTCGTGATCTACAGCCAGATCTTGGCGGCCACGCAACGGGTGGTCGTCGGGCCGATGGTGACGAACCCGGGGACCCGGGACTGGACGGTGATCGCGTCCCAGTTCGCGACTCTGAACGAGATGTTCGGGAACCGGACGATCTGCGGGATCGGCCGCGGCGATTCGGCGCTGCGTACGCTCGGCGCCAAGCCCGGGACGATCGACGAGCTGAAGCAGTGCGTCGAGGTGGTCCGCGCGCTGGCCCGCGGCGAGACCGTCTCCTATCGCGGTCAGCAGTTGAAGTTCGCGTGGGTCGACAACGGTGCGCTGGACGTGTGGGTGGCGGCGTACGGCCCGAAGGCGCTGGAGGCGACGGGTCAGGTCGGCGACGGGTACATCCTTCAGCTCGCCGATCCGGACATCGCCGAGTGGATGATCACCGCGGTACGGCGGGCCGCCGAGCGGGCGGGCCGCGACCCGATGGCGATCAAGTTCTGCGTGGCAGCGCCGGCGTACGTCGGGGACGACCTGGCGCATCAGCGCGAGCAGACCCGCTGGTTCGGCGGCATGGTCGGGAACCACGTCGCCGACATCGTCGCCCGCTACGGCGCGTCCGGCGCCGTGCCGAAAGCACTCACCGACTACATCGAAGGCCGCAAGGGGTACGACTACGCCGAACACGGCCGCGCCGGCAACACGCACACCGCCTTCGTCCCCGACGAGGTCGTCGACCGCTTCTGCATCCTCGGCCCGGTCGAGAACCACCTCTCCCGCCTGACCGACCTGAAAGACCTCGGCGTAGACCAGTTCGCCCTCTACCTCCAACACGACGCCAAGGAACAAACCCTGGCCTCCTACGGCAAGGACATCATCCCGAAGGTCTAGGGCTCCCAGCGGTAGGCGCCGGGGAGGAGGTCTGTGGCGAGGGCCGCGCCTGGGCCGTCCGCGGAGGGGAGGATGACGCGGATGGTGGGGTGGTAGTCGACGAGGATCTGGCGGTCGCGGCCGCAGGGGCCGAAGATGCCGCGGTTCTCGTTGCCTACGGCGACGATTGTGGTGAGTTCGCGGGCGCCCTCGGCGCGGGCGCGGCCGAGGGCGACCAGTTCGGCGCACGGGCCGCCGGTGAAGTGGTACAGGTTGATACCGGCGTACATCCGGCCGTCGATCCCGCGGACCGCGGCGCCCATCGTGTAGATGCCGTCCGGTCCGTCGGTGTTCGCGTCGACCGTACGCCGAGCCACCTCGATCAACTCGAGGTCGTCACCGGTCAACGGCTGCAGAGTCAGGCTCATCCGGTGATCCGCTTCAGTTCGGCTTCGGTGACGGACTTGACGGTCTTGATCTCGGTGGCTGGGTCGGCGCCGGTGCGGATGATCTTGTTGAGGGCGTCGGAGTAGGCCGAGCCGGCCTTCGGGGACCACAGGATCGGGGTTTGTGCGTGTCCGTTCTCGGTTGCCAGCTTGGCCGCGTCGGCGGCCGGGCCGGACTTCAGCTTGTCGGCCTTCTCGACCAGGCTCTTCCGGGCCGGGATGTGGAAGCCGTACGACTGCGCGAAGTCGAGCTGGTCGTCGGTCTGGTCGACCCACAACCACTTGACGTACTTCTTCGCCGCGTCGACGTTCTTCGACTTCGCGTTCACGCAGGACCCGTACGCACCGATCGGGACGCTCGGCTTGCCCGTGGTGGCGTTCAGCTTCGGCCAGGGGAGTACGCCGTAGTCGCCCGGCAGCGCCTTCTCGATCGCGGGCAGCGTCCACAGCCCGGTGAACTGCATCGCGGTCAGGCCCTGGGTGAACGCGGCCGGGTCGGACCAGTCGGTCGGTGCCCCCAGCAACAGCACCTTCGCGGTCCAGAACTCGCGCAGTTTGCGCAGCGACTCGAACGCCGCCGGGTCGTCGAAGCCGAACTGGTTGTCTGCGGTCAGGTAGTCGAGACCGGCCGACCACAACGCCGGCCCGCCGAGCACCCCGACGCCGCCGTCGTTGCCGACGAACAGGCCCTTGACCTTGTCGGTGGTCAGCTTCTTCGCGGCCGCGAGCAGTTCGTCCACCGTCTGCGGCGGCTGAACGCCGGCAGCGCTCAACAGGCTCTTGCGGTACACGAGCAGCTGCATGTCCACGACCTGCGGTACGCCGTACAGCTTGCCCTGGTACGTCATCCGCTCGACCAGTGCCGGGTTGAAGTCGGACTTCGCGTCACCCAGTACGTCGGTCAGTTCGACGACCTGGTTGCCCTTGATCATGTCGATCGTCGGGCCGTTCCCGTACTCGAAGACGTCCGGCCCCTGATCCGTCAGCAGCGAGGTCGCCGCCTTCTTGTCGTAGTCGCCCGGCGACCACTGGATCGTCACGGTGGCGTCCGGGTACGCCTTCGCGTACCGCTCGACCGCCTGCTGCGTACCGGCCTCGCCGTACTGGTGGTACCACTGCTGCAGCGTCGGCTTGGAGCCGCTGCTCGTGGAGGGCCGTCCGCTGTTGGACCCACACCCGGCCACCGCCATCGCCGACAGCCCGGCCCCGATCCCCAGCAACCGCCGCCGCGTCATCCCAGTCATTGCCGCCTCCGTTCCGCGCAGTCCCACAGCCTGCGTACAGAACACCGACCTTACGGCCGGGGCGGCCTATGTCGACGGCATTTCCAGCTGTGGAGATCAGGCCGGTGCCGGGGTGGCGGAGTCGCTGCCGTTGTCGGGGTGCGCGTTGGCGATCCGGGCCACGCCCTCGTCGGGTTTGCGGCCGGCCTTGCGGGCGGCTTCGACGTGCAGGCGAGCCAGTTCGATCACCTGGCGGGAGACCTTGACGGTCCGCTTCTCAGCCATGGTCACTGTCTCCCTCGACGACCTCGATGTCAGCTTCCGCGATATCAGCGTACGCGTCCGCCCCGACCCGGTCGATCGCTACGGCGGCGGTCAGCGCGGCGACCAGGTCGTAGTCCTCGGGCTGTAACAGCTCCGACCGCATCAGCGAACGGAGCGTGACCACCCCGGCGTCGGTCCCGGCGTCCTCGCCCTCGAGGATCTGTTCGACCGCCCAGCGGACCATCCGCATCGTCTCCTCGCGGTGCCGCCAGGTGTCGAGCTCGCGGTCGGACTTGCGGGTCAGGTACGAACCCAGTACGACGCCACCGAGCGCGAGCAGCGGTGAGAGCACTGTCATCACGACCCCGACGACGGAGATCCAGGTAGGAATCACGGACACACCTCGGCGCTCATCATCGTCCTCCCAATTCCGTGGTGTTGACCGGTCGATGATGCTACGAAGGAGCATTCCACGACCGACCGACCAGGATGACAAGGAGTAGTGTCACCGTGACGGACCAGCAGGACGGGTACGACGTCTTCGTACAAGGGACCGTGTTCTACGACATCGTCATGACCGGTCTCGAGTCCGCCCCGATCACCGGGACCGAGATCTTCGCCGAGGGCATGGGTTCCTGCCCGGGCGGGGTCGCGAACTTCGCGATCGCGGCCGCCCGGCTCGGCCTGAAGAGCGGCCTGGCCGCGGTCTTCGGCGACGACGTGTACGCCGACTTCTGCTGGCGGACGCTCGCGGACCAGGAGGGCGTCGACCTGTCGCACTCGCGCCGGATCGGCCACTGGCACTCCCCGGTCACGGTGTCGATGTCGATCGACCGCGACCGGGCGATGGTCACCCACGCCCACGAGGCGCCGGGCGACCCGAGCAAGCTGGTCGGCCCGGGGCTGAACACGCGCTCCGCGATCGTGCCGGTCGCCGAGGAGCTGCCCGGCTGGACTGTCGAGGCCCGCGAGTCCGGCGCGCTGCTGTTCGGCGACGTCGGCTGGGACCCGACCGACGAGTGGTCACCGGCGGTCCTCGAGGTACTGGACGGTTTCCACGCGTTCACCCCGAACGCCGGCGAGGCGATGGCGTACACCCGTACCGACACGCCGAAGGCCGCGCTGCACAAGCTCGCGGAGCGGGTCCCGCTCGCGGTGGTGACCAACGGCGCGGACGGCGTCCTCGCGATCGACCAGACGACCGGCGAGGAGGAGCAGGTACCGGCGCTGCCGGTGCGCTCGTACGACCCGACCGGGGCCGGTGACGTGTTCCTCGCCTCACTCGTCCTCGGTACGCTCCGCGGCTGGCCGCTCGCGCACCGGCTCGCGTTCGGCAACCTCTGCGCCGGGCTGTCCGTGCAGCACTTCGGCGGATCGCTCGCCGCGCCCGGCTGGGGCGACATCATCGACTGGGTCCGCGACCACAGCCGGCACCGTCCCGGCGACGTCGACCCCGACGTCCTGAAGCACTACGAGTTCATCGGCGACGTCCTGCCGGCCGGCCCGGTCCCGATCGTCCGCCGCGCCTCGGCGACCATCGCCCGCCAGTCGGACGCGTAGTACGTCCGTTTCAAACGCACCGGGTATCGGACGCGGCCGTACGGAGCGGCAGGCCTGGTCGGCGGCACGCCGTGGAACGCCTAGACTAATCGCCGGCCGCTCCGGTGGCGTACGGTGCACTTCGTGGTTACCGTCGCGTCGCTCCCTGTTCCCGACCACGGCCGGATGAATCCGTGATCCGCTTCGAGAATGTTTCCAAGACGTACGAGGGCCAGTCCAAGGCCGCTCTGCTGAACGTCAACGTCGAGATCGAGAAAGGCGAGTTCGTCTTCCTGGTCGGTACCTCCGGGTCCGGCAAGTCGACGTTCCTTCGTCTGGTCCTGCGTGAGCACCGCACGTCCAAGGGTCACATCATGGTGGCCGGCAAGGACCTGAACCGGCTGGCCAGCTGGCGGATCCCGCAGATGCGGCGCCAGATCGGCACCGTGTTCCAGGACTTCCGGCTGCTGCCGAACAAGACCGTCGCGGAGAACGTCGCGTTCGCGCTGCAGGTGATCGGCAAGCCGCGCTCGCACATCCGCAAGACGGTCCCCGAGGTACTCGAGCTGGTCGGTCTGGACGGCAAGGAGGACCGGCTCCCGGACGAGCTGTCCGGCGGTGAGCAGCAGCGGGTCGCGATCGCCCGGGCGTTCGTGAACCGGCCGATGATCCTGATCGCCGACGAGCCGACCGGAAACCTCGACCCCGGTACGTCGGTGGGCATCATGAAGCTGCTGGACCGGATCAACCGGACCGGTACGACGGTCGTGATGGCCACCCACGACGTGTCGATCGTCGACCAGATGCGCAAACGCGTGATCGAGCTGGAGAACGGTCACGTCGTCCGCGACGAGTCGCGCGGCGTCTACGGCTACCAGCACTGACCGCCGAGCACAGCGACTTCCAGGGGACTGACTGACGAAATGCGCCTGAACTACATCCTCTCCGACCTCGGTATCGGGCTGAAGCGGAACCTCTCGATGACGATCGCGGTCGTCGTCACCATCTGGGTCTCGCTGTCGCTGTTCGGCAGCGCGCTGCTCGCCCACGAGCAGGTCAACCTGATGAAGGGGAACTGGTACGACAAGATCCAGATCTCGGTGTTCCTCTGCACCAAGGACTCCGGCGGCCGCGGCTGCTCCGGCGCCGAGGTGACCCAGGAGCAGAAGAACCGGATCCAGCAGGTCATCGAGCAGAACCCGGACACCGCGCCTGACGGTGTGTTCACCGAGTCCAAGGCGCAGGCGTTCGACTCGTTCAAGAAGCTGTACAAGGACTCGCCGATCGTCAGCACGGTCACCCAGGACCAGATGCAGGAGTCGTTCCGGATCCGGCTCAAGGACCCGCAGCGCTACCAGAACCTGGTCAGCGCGGTCGCCGGCCTCCCGGGCGTGGACACCGTGCAGGACCTCAGGCAGTACCTCGACCCGCTGTTCAAGGCGCTCAACTGGCTGCAATGGGGGTCGTACGCGGGCGCCGGCCTGCTGCTGGTCGCTGCGTTGATGCAGATCGCGAACACGATCCGGCTGGCCGCGTACGCGCGCAGACGTGAGATCGGGATCATGCGCCTGGTCGGTGCCTCGAACTTCTACATCCAGCTGCCGTTCCTGCTGGAAGCGGTACTGGCCGCCATCATCGGCGCCGTACTGGCCTGCGGCACGCTGTGGATGATCGTGTACTTCATGATCATGCAGCGCGCGCAGGAGACGTTCCGGGTCTGGCAGTGGGTCGGCGCCACCGAAACCTTCCGGGCCACGCTGATCATGGTCGTGGTCGGCCTGGTGCTGGCGGTCGTCCCGACATTCCTGACGACGCGGAAATACCTCAAAGTCTGACCCGGGTGACCTATGGTGCAGTAACAGGAGTAACAGCAGTCACTCCAGTACCGCACAATGTCATCCAGAGCAAGGGGTCGACCTGTGGTTACGAAACCGCGGGGGCGGCAGCCTGTGGTTACCGCTTGCTGCCTTGTCCTGTCCCTGTCCGCCGGCGTCCTGGCCGCGGTCCCGTCCGCTCCGGCGGCGGCGCGACCGCCGGACCCAGCCGCCAAGAAGAAGGAACTCGACTCGAAGATCAACCAGTCCAAGGCTGATCTCGACGACGCGTCCGACCAACTCGGCAAGTCCGTTGCCGCGTACAACCAAGCCGTCACGAAGTACCAGGCCGTGCAGGTCCGGTACGCCGCCGCGCAGGGGCAGCTCGCTGCCGCGAAGGCCGCCGACGCGGTTGCCGCGGGCAAGCTTGTCGCGGCCGAGGCGGCGTTGCGTACGGCCGCGTCCGACGTCGCCGCCGGCGAGCAGCAGATCGCGGAGAAGCGGGCCGTCGCGGGTCGTGCCGTACGGTCGGCGTACCAGCAGCAGAACGGCCTGGTCGGACTGTCGATCGCGCTACGCGGTGCCGCGCCGGCCGACATCGCCACCGGCATGCAGGTGCAGCGGAACGTGTTCGGCATCCAGAGCAACGCGATCACCAACCTGAACAACGCGCAGGCGCAGCTGGCCAGCAAGCAGGTCAAGATGGCGGCCGCGGAGAAGGACGCCGAGGCGGCGCGCGCCGAGGCCGCCGCGACGGTCCAGAAGGTCACCGAGCTGACCAAGCAGGTCGCGGCGGACCGGGCGGAGGCGGCAGCGGTCGCGGCGGTCAAGCTGACCGCGTTCAAGGCGGCCGAGAAGGAGAAGAACTCCGAGCTCGCGCAGTACAACTCGCTGCTGCGGGAACGGAACCGGGTCCAGCAGATGCTGATCGCCCAGGCCAAGGCCGAGAAGGCGGCCGCGGCGCGCCGGAAGGCGGCGGCGGAGGCGGCCGAGCGGGCTCGGGCACGCAAGGAACACCGGCAGCCGCGGGACATCCCGGATCCGCCGTCGACGGGCGACGGACGGCTGGGCTATCCGGTCAGCAGTTACATCACCTCGCCGTACGGGATGCGGTTCCACCCGGTGCTGCACATCTGGAAGCTGCACGACGGCACCGACTTCCGCGCACCCTGCGGTACGCCGGTCCGCGCCGCGGCCGACGGGGTGGTGACGGACAAGTACTTCAACGGTGGTTACGGGAACCGGCTGTTCATCTCACACGGGGTGATCGGTGGGCACTCGATCACGACCGTCTACAACCACCTGTCGAAGTACAAGGCGCACGTCGGCGAACGAGTGCAGCGCGGCGAGATCATCGCCTGGTCCGGTACGACCGGGTACTCGACCGGGTGCCACCTGCACTTCATGGTCTACAAGGACGGCGACGTGGTTAATCCGATGGGGTGGCTCTGAGCTACCTGCGATACTGGACGGATGGTGAAACAGTCCGGCCGGGAGAAGCCGATCGCGCAGAACCGTAAGGCGCGACACGACTACCACATCGAAGACGTGGTGGAGGCCGGGCTGGTGCTGACCGGGACCGAGGTCAAGTCCCTACGCCAAGGCCGGGCCTCCCTCGTCGACGCGTTCGCGTCCGTTCGCGGCAATGAGCTGTGGCTGCAGGGCATGCACATCCCGGAGTACACGCACGGCACGTGGACCAACCACGAACCCCGCCGCACCCGGAAGCTGCTGCTGCACAAGGACGAGGTCCAGAAACTCATCCGCGCCGTCGAACAGCAAGGCGTCTCCCTGATCCCGCTGTCCCTCTACTTCAAGGACGGCTACGCCAAGGTAGAACTGGCCACCGGCCGAGGCAAGAAGGACTACGACAAGCGCCACGCCCTGGCCGAACGCCAAGCCAACCGAGAAGCCCAAAGAGCCCTCTCCGACCGCCGCCGCAGCTGACCTGTGGATAACCTCCGGGCTAGCTGACGGAAACGGATACGCTCAAGCAGGAAGGGCAGGGGCGGGCCGGCGACGCCGCACCGGAGTTGACGGCTGGGGTCAGGTCAGGGGCTGGTAGGGGCTGAACCCGATGGGGTGGGTGGGTTCGGGCGCGCACAGTGGAGGCATGTCCACTTCAGAGTTGTTGGTGACGTCGGCGCAGCGGGATCGGGCCGTCGAGATCCTCAAAGAGATGTACGCCGACGGCCGCCTCGACCACATGGAGTTCGACCTCCGGCTGGAGAAGGCGCTCAAGGCGCGGACCCGGGCCGAGTTGAACAGCACGTTCGACGGGCTCGTCTCCCGCCCGGTGCCGACGTTCGCGCCGGCCGCGTTCACCCGGCCCGCGCCGCTGCAGACCTACCAGGGCGACGGCCGCGGCCTCGGCACGGTCGCGCACTGGCTCGGGTACCCGACCTCGTTCGTCGGCCCGGCGCTCGTCGTCGCGACCGCCGGCCAGAAGAACCCCGCCGTCCGCCGGCACGCCGTCGAGGCGCTGAACTTCCAGCTCACCGCGGCCGGTGCGTTCGCGCTGCTCGGGGTGCTGACCGGGTTCACGCACGGGTTCCTCGGGTTCCTGTTCCCGATCCTCGGCATCCTCTGGTTCCTGCTCACCGGCATCGGTGGCCTCGCCACTGCGGCCGGCGGCAAGTTCCGGTACCCGTTCACGCTGCGCCTGATCAAGTAGGCCCTACCCTGCTGGAATGGGCGTTCCAGTCGGGGCACGGTGGGAGGTCGGCGCGTTCCTCGGACTGACCGCGGCGACCGGGCTGATCGACGCGGTCAGCTACCTGAAGCTCGGACATACCTTCGTCGCGAACATGACCGGGAACGTGGTGTTCCTGGGGTTCGCGGTCGCGCCCGGGTCGGGGTTCCGGCTCGGGCCGCCGGTGGTCGCCGTACTCGGCTTCGTCCTCGGATCGCTGCTCGGCGGCCGGGCGGCGCGGATCCTCGAGGCGCACCCGCGGCGCTGGCTCGGGGTCGCCTTCGGCGCGCAGGCGGCGGTGCTGCTGTTGTGCGGCCTGCTGGTCGGAGCCGGCGTACTCCACGAGTCGGGCGGGACCTCGTACGTGCTGATCCTCGCGCTGGCGGCCTGCTTCGGGCTGCAGAACGCGACCGTACGTCACGTCGCGCCCAAGGACCTGACCACGACCGTACTCACGCTGACCCTCACCGGCCTCGCCGCGGACAGCGTGCTCGGCAGCGGACGCGCGGCCAGCCCGTACCGCCGCCTCGGCTCGATCCTCGCGATGCTCGCCGGCGCCGCCGCCGGTGCGTTCCTCCTCCAGGCCACCACCGGCTGGGTGATCGCCCTGGCCGGAGCGGTGGTCGCCGCCGCGGCCGCGATCTTCGTCCTCGCGCCGGCGGGCTGATGGAATGTCAGGTGCGGGCAGTTGGTTGGACTTGATAGTGTGGATCTTCCACCGGGCTACTGGGTGGGAGTTTGACAACTCAACAGGGGGTGAACGGTTTCGACTTTGGACGTATGTTCCAAGAGAAGCGGGCCGAGGATCCAGGGTTATCTCGTTAACGATCTCTGGAAAACCATAAGTGCCAACGTAAAGCGCACTGACCTCGCTCTCGCCGCCTGACGGCCTGAGCACTTAAAGAGGTGGTCAGCCCGGGGATGCTCTCGCCCCGGTTCCTGGCCTCATTTAGAGAGCTTGCTCTGTTAGCCCGGTCACGGGGTTAGCAGGGGACATTTACAGTGACTGAGCCTGTCAGCGAGATGTCTGTACAAACGCTGGGGCCGAGAAAAGCGCCATTCAGACTGCGCCCGGAGAAGCCTTGGAGCAACGCCGAAGGACGCGGGTTCGATTCCCGCCACCTCCACCCCTCTTCGAAGTGCCTGGCCGGCTTCCGGCCAGGCACTTCGTCGTTTCCGACCGCGCTGTCGATGCTGGAAAATGCGTTGCCTCGGGGGTGGGCGGTCGCGTTGGGTGAGCCGCGTGACTGAACTGCGTACCGATCGTCTTGTGCTGCGTGGATGGCGGGATTCCGATCTCGAACCGTGGGCGGCGATGAATGCGGATCCTGAGGTTCGCGAGCATCTGGGTGAGCTGCTGACCCGTGAACAGAGCGATGCCTCGGTGGCGAGTTTCCAGGCCGACTTCGAGCGGCAGGGCTACGGGTGGTGGGCGGTCGAGGTGGGGGCGACCGGTGAGTTCGTCGGTTTCGCCGGCCTGGACCCGGTGGACGACGACATGCCGTTCACGGGCGTGGAGATCGGCTGGCGGCTGGCCCGCTCGGCCTGGGGGAAGGGGTACGCGACCGAGGCCGCCCGGGCCGGGTTGGCGTTCGGCTTCGACACCCTCGAGCTGCCCGAGATCCTGGCGATCACGACGGCCACCAACCTGCGCTCCCAAGCGGTGATGCACCGCATCGGCATGACCCGCGACCCGGCCGACGACTTCGACGACCCCACCGCCCCCGAAGGCCCCCTCCGCCCGAACGTCCGCTACCGAATCACCCGCACCACGGTGTCCTCGCAGTCGGGCAAGTGAAACCGGCTAGCGGAGGTCTTCCAGGTCCAGGTTGATCGGGAACGGCTCGGTGCCGGCGAAGGTGCCGCCTACGACTTCGGCGTCCAGGTAACCGAACTTGTCGGTGAGGTGGCAGGCAAGCAGGGAAGCCGGCTCGTCGATGTCGACGATCCAGTAGTGCGGGATGCCGGCGTCGGCGTACTCAGCCCGTTTGACGACGTTGTCCGTACGGCGCGAACCTGGCGAGACGATCTCGACGACCAGGCGGACCTCGGAAGCCCGGATGAGCCCACCCTCGGCCCGGACGCGCCGGCGCGCGGAGCGTCGTACGACGATGACGTCGGGCCGCCGCGAGAAACCGGGCTGATCGGCCGGCGCGAGTTCGAGATCGATGTCGACGTCGGTGATGACTTCGAGATCCTGCGGCAGTTGTGGCATCAACTGCAGGGCAATCCGTAGCGCGGCCATGTTGTGATCCGGGCTCGGGCTCGGCGACATCAAGAGATTGCCCTCCATGAGCTCCGACCGGCCGCTGTCGTCTTCGCCGAGTGCCGCGTACTCGCCAACGGTGAGCAGATGGGCAGGCGGCAGCGGGACAGCTGTCATCATCATCTCCTCCTCGTCTCCAGCATCCATTGTTCCATGCGTCCACTGCTTCACCGCGGATCTTCCCCGACAGCGCTTATGTACCTTGACGGTTACGTACCCTGGTGGTTACATAGGTGGGGTGGAAGCTGTGTTGCGGGCGTTGGCTGATGATGGGCGGCGGACTCTGGTGGAGGCGCTGGCGGTGCGGCCGGCTACGGCGGGGGAGTTGGCGGAGTTGTTGCCGATCGCGCGGCCGGGGGTGTCGCGGCACCTGCGGGTGTTGCGCGAGGCGGGGCTCGTGGAGAGCCGGCAGGAGGCGCAGCGGCGGGTGTACTCGTTGCGCTCGGAGCCGTTGGCGGAGCTGGACGAGTGGCTGGGGCGCTACCGGAGCCTGTGGCAGCAGCGGCTGGACGCTCTGCATACCGAGATTGCGAGGGGTAAACGGCCATGAACATCCTGGGACGACTGGCGCTGGCGGACGGGAAGGGCGTCGTACGGCTGGAGGACCGGTACGACACCGACATCGACGACCTCTGGTCGGCGGTGACCGATCCGGAACGGCTGGCGCGCTGGTACGGGAAGGTCGAGGGCGACCTGCGCCTCGGCGGCGCGTTCACCGTGTACCTCGAATCCGCCGACCTGGAAGGGCGCTGCCGTGTCGACGTGTGTGAACCACCGCAGCGCCTGCGCTACACCAGCCGCGAGTCCGACGAGTCCGCAGCCCGCGGCAACGGCCCGGCACCGTTCGACCAGACCGTCGAGGCGACTCTGAGGGCCGACGGCAACCAGACCGTCCTGACCATTGAGGTCCGGGGCCTGCCGGCCGACAAGCTCGAGTACTTCGGCGCCGGCTGGCAGCTTCACGCCGAAAACCTGGCCGCCTATCTGACCGGCCGCACCCCCGACGACTCCCGCTGGGCCGAGCTGGTCCCGGCGTACCAGGAGCAGGCCAAGGCCCTCCGTTCGCAGTAGCAATCTCTCGTGCCAGCGCAAAGACAGGCGTGCCAGCGGGAAGACAGAGCCATGTCAGTGACGTTGGCAACCATGGGGTCTGTGAACGAGGGAGGCGCCGTGGGCGAGCTTGAACTGGTGGGTGGGGTTGCGGTCGAGACGTACGGGTCTGGGCCTGGAGTGGTCGTCATACCGGGGACGAACCGGCGGGCGCATCACTACCAGGAGCTGGCCCGGGCGCTGGCCGGGGCCCATACGGTGCACGTGGTGGAGCGGCGCGGACGTGGCGCCAGCGCCGCCCGCGGTACGCCGTACAGCGTCGAGGTCGAGGTGGACGACGTACTCGGGGTGTTGGAACAGACCGGTTCGCGGGTGGTGTTCGGACACAGCTACGGCGGGCTGATCGGGTTGCACGTGGGACTACGGCAGGCGCTGGACGCGCTGATCGTGTACGAGCCCGGCGTCAGTCTGGGCGGGTCGTTCGACCTGAGCTGGCTGGAGGCGTTCGACCGGAAGGTCGCCGACGGGCGGTTCGTGTCCGCGATGACGACGTTCCTGAAAGGCACGCAGCTGTTGCCGTTCAAGGCGACTCCGTTGCTGTGGGCAATCTCTTTCCTGCTGATGTTCGGCCGCGAGGAACGCGATCTCATCCCGTTGACACCGGCCGAGCTCGGCGAGATCGTACGGCTCGACTCCGACGGCAGCCGGTACGCCGGGATCGCGGCGCCGACCCTGCTGCTCGGGGGCGAGAAGACGCCGGCGTACCTGACCGGCGTACTCCCGAAGCTGGCCGAGATCGTGCCGCAGGCCGAGTACGCGATCCTGCCCGGCCTCGACCACAACGCCCCGGACGAGAACTCCCCGGACGAGATCGCCCGCCAACTGCGGCAGTACCTGGTCCGCCGAGGTCGTTAGACCGGCTGTACGACGTCCCAGTGCTCCACGATCCGGTCGTTCTCGAACCGCCAGATGTCGACGACGGCCTGCGCGGACTCCGGCGTGGTCATGACGTAGTGCATGACCACGTGCAGGGTGAGTTCCTTGATCGTCATGCCGACGACGATGCGGCCCGGGCGGGACGGCTGTCGATTACATGGCTTGTAATTGCAGGGGTCCGGGATACTTGTGGGTGTGGACGAACCGGTCGGTGAGCTGTTGCGGGAGTGGCGTCGGCGGCGCAAGCTGAGTCAGCTCGATCTCGCGATCCAGGCGGATGTGTCCGCGCGGCACGTCAGCTTCGTCGAGACCGGGCGGACGATCCCGAGCAGTGCGATGGTGCTGCACCTCGCCGAGCAGCTCGGCGTACCGCTGCGGGAACGCAACCGGCTGCTGGTCGCGGCCGGTCACGCGCCGGTGTACCGGCAGACGCCGCTCGACGATCCGGACCAGACGCGGGTCCGCGCCGCGCTCGAGCAGTTCCTCCGCGCGCACGCGCCGTACCCGGCGGTCGCTGTCGACCGGCGGTGGAACCTGCTGCTTGCCAACGGCCCGTTCAATGCCTTCCTCGCCACCGTCGACCGGAAGTTGCTCGCGGCACCGGTCAACCTGATGCGGCTCGGCCTGCACCCGGACGGGCTGGCGCCGCGGATCCGCAACCTGGAACAGGTCCGCGGCTACCTGCTGCCCCGGCTCGCCCGGCAGGCCGCGACCGCGGGCGATCCGTTCCTCCATCAGCTGTACGACGAACTCGTTGCCCACGGCCCCGTTGCCGGCACGCCGCCGGACCCGGCCGACATCGCCCTGCCGATCCAGCTCCGGCACCGCGGCACCGACCTCACGTTCCTGAGCGCGATCACCACCTTCGGCACCGCGTTCGACATCACCCTCGACGAGATCGCAGTCGAGACGTACCTGCCCGCCGACGAACGGACCGCGCAGTACTTCCAGCGTGTACCGAAGAACGGGTAGTAGTACGGCGTCAGGCGGGCGCGCCCGCCTGAGCGGACGGCGACGACGGCCCGCCCGCGAACCTCTACCCGTTCTTCGGTACGCCCGACCGCAGATCGCGGAACGTACGCTGCAGATCGTTGGTCCATTCCGTTGGTATCTCCCACGGAATGAAGTGGCCGCCGTTCGGGTGCGCGGTGATGTTGACGTGGTTGTACCAGGCCGCGCGGTCGCTCGCGAGGAAGTTCTCGACGCGCTCGGCGGGGGTGCGGACGCCAGGCGGGTTCTCGTACCCGACGAACGTGATCCCGGTCGGCGCCTCGACCACCGGGGTGCGGTTGTGCGACGGGGCCCACGGGTAGCGGTTGTTGTTCGCGTACGTACGGATCGAGGTGTCGATCGCGTTGCCCGCCCAGAAGATCGTCGCGTGCGTGAGCAGGTCGTCGTCGCTGAACGGCTCGTTCTCCGACCAGCTCAGCCAGCGCTCCATGATCCACGCGAGCATGCCGGTGGGCGAGTCGGCGAGGCCGTAGCCGAGCGTCGCCGGGTGCAGTACGTGGGCCGCGAGATGCGCGGCGAACCGGCGCTCGAACCGGACGATCCCGTCGTGGATTTCCGCCGGCAGCCCCGCCGGGATCGGCCGGCCGCCGCTCAGGTCCCAGCCGCGGTCGCCGTTGAAGAAGTCGAGCTTCAGCGCCGAGCCGATGTGGATCTCGACCAGTGCCAGAACGTCCACGGCCAGCCGTGGCTCAGGATCAACGGGACCGGCGCCGGGCCGACGCCCGGGCGGCGCAGGAAGTGCACGGGTACGTCGCCGACGTCGACGCGGAAGTGGTCGTAGTTGTTGATCGCCCGTTCGGCGGCGCGCCAGTCGTAGCCGTCGGCCCAGTACTCGACGAGCGGTTGCAGGCGGGTACGAGGTACGCCGTAGAAGCCGTCGTCGTTGCCGGCGTCGCGCGGCCACTTCGTCGCGCGCAGGCGGGTGCGGAGGTCGTCGAGCACCTCGTCGGACACCGATATCAGGCTCGGGATCATGCGGGTTCCGCTGCGAGTTCGGTCAGGCGGTGGAGGACGTCGATCGAGCCGGCGAGTACGGCGCGCTCGCCGGGGGTGAGGCGGTTCACCAGGGCGGCGAGTTCCGCGACCCGGTTCGCGTGGCGGGAGTGGACGATCTCCCGGCCGGCCGCGGTGAGCGAGAGCAGGCTGGCGCGGCCGTCGGTCGGGTCGGGTCGGCGTTCCACCAGTCCGTCGTCCTGGAGTTTGGTGACCAGGCTGGTCAGGGCCGGTTGCTTGAGCTGCTCGGTCGGCAGCAGCGCGGTGAGGCGGAGCGGGCCCTTGCGGTCGAGGGTGTGCAGGACCGAGAGGGCGGAGAAGTTCAGCCGGCGGACCGACGGGAGCCGGATGAAGATCGTGTTGAAGTCCTCGATGACCGTGGTCAGCCGGTCGACGTCCAGGTCACTCACGGACGCGACTATACATCGATTTTCGATGTTTCAGTGCGTGAGCAGGATTCCCGAGACGGCGAAGGTGGTGGTGCCGGACTTGAAGGTGAGTACTGCCTGGTCGGCGCTGTCCGGCAGGTGGCCCTTGAACGTGATCGTCCCGTGCTCGTTACCGCCCGCCGGGATCTTGCCCGGCCACGAACTCTTGCCGGTGTCGGCGCGCAGCGCGGTACCGTCCGCAGCGGTGAAGGTCGTACCGTCGATCGGGATCTGGAACGCCTCCTTGCTGCCGTTCGCGACCAGCACCTCGATGCGGGTGAAATGGCTCGTGTACGTGACCTTCTCGACGGTCATCGTGATGCCCGTTCCGGGCTTCGAGACCGGCTTCGTGAGGCGGTCCGCTCCCGATTCGTTGCCGGTCAGGTAACCGGCGACGTACTCCGTACCGGCCGTCAGCGCGAACCCGCCGACTCCGACGCCGACGAGTACTACCGCGATCGCGATGATCACCGAGACGTCGAACTTCCCCGGACGGTGGTCTTTCGGCGCCGCGGCGTCGAGCAATGCGAGCACCATTGCGACCACTAGTGCGATGCCTGGCGGTACGAGCCACCGCAGCGCGCCGCCGGGGCCGTCGCTGAAGAACGTGACGACGAGGTTGACGATCAGTCCGAGCACGATCACGCCACCGGCGGCGATCAGCACCCGCGGCAGCCGAACCGTCCCGACCGCGTCGTCACCGCCCTCCGCCGTACGCCACTCCGCCGCCTGCTCAGAAAGCCGCAGTCCACGCCGCCCCGCACCACCCGCGCCACCTGGAGCACCTGCGCCACGCGAAGCACCAGTGTCACCCACAGCACCCGCGCCACCGGATGCGCCCCGGCGGGCGCCCGCGCCACCCGATGCACCCCGGCGGCCGCCCGCGCCGCCGGATGCGTTCCGGCCGCCGCCCGCGCCGCCGGACGCGCCCGGGCCGCCGCCCGTGCCACCGGATGCGGCTCGGCCGCCGCCCGCGCCAGCCGATGCGCCCCGGCCGCCGCCGTTGCGCCGGTCGGTGTTTGCGGGCCGGCCGTCGGGCTCGTTCCAGTTCGGCTGTGACTGGTCGATCCGCGCCGAGATCTCCCAGGGCGACCGCACCGGCTCCGGACTGTCGGCCGACGGATAAGCGGCCCACCCACCATCACCCCGTGCCGCCGGGTAGGACTCCTCGGGCGCAGGCGGGAAGTCGTCCGCGTACGGGCCATCCAGTGGACCGCTCGGGAAGGCGCCCGCGCGGTCCTCGACGGGCGCCGGCGAGAAGTCGCCGCGCTGTGGCTCGACGGGCGCTGGTGAGGAGCCGTCGAGGTACGGCTCGGCGGTCGCGGATGGGAAGTCGGCGGGGTGTGGTTCGGCGGGCGCCGGTGGAAAGTCGTCGGAGTATGGCTCGATGTGCCCAGGTGGGAAGTCGTCGGGTTGCGGCTCGGCGGGCGCCGCTCGGAAGTCGTCGGGGTGTCGCTCGGCTGGGGGTGGTGGGAAGTCGTCGTGGTGTGGTTCGGCGGGCCCGGGTGGGAAGTCGGCGGGGTGCGGCACGGCGGGCGCTGGTCGGAAGTCGTCGGGGTGTCGCTCGGCTGGGGGTGGGGGGAAGTCGGCTGGTGTGGCGTGGCCGGTTGGGTGGAGTGGGCCGGCTTGTTCGGCGGCCTGTGGTGGCTCTGGTGCAGGTGCGAACGGGGTCGGCTCAGCGGAGTGCGCGGGGTCGAGCGGCGGAGGGGTGCCCGGGGCGAGAGACGACGCCGCATCAGGCGCGAGAGGAGCCGGGGCCGCCTCGGGGGCGAAGGAAGCCGGGGCTGCCTCGGGGGTGAAGGAATCAGAGCCGGCGTCGGGGGTGAAGGAACCAGAGCCGGCGCCGGGGGTGAAGGAACCAGAGCCGGCGCCGGGGGTGAAGGAACCAGAGCCCGCGTCGGGGGTGAAGGAAGCTGAGCCCGCGTCGGGGGTGGAAGAGGCGGGGGCGGCGGCGGGGGGTGGCGGAGTGGAGTTCCCGGCGGGGGTGACGGGAGTGGGGGCGGTAGGGCCGGGGGTGGTGGATTTGTGGAAGGTGAGGATGGAGCGGCCGATGTGGATGCGGTCGCCCGATGTCAACGGAGTGGGGGCGGTGATGCGGAGGCCGTTGAGGCCGGTGCCGTTGCGGGACTCGTCGTGCAGGGTCCAGGCACCGGCGGTGCGGGTGAGCCGGGCGTGGATGCGGGAGATCTGGTCGTCGGCCTGCAGCCGGATGTCGGCGTTCGAGGCGCGCCCGATGGTGATCGTGTCGGCGCCGTCGGACTCAGGTGGCAGCGTCCAGCGCTGGTCGCCGAGCGACAGCACGCATTCGGTTTCCACTCACACCCCAGCCGGCGTCGATCCGTCGCACCGCGCGAGCACCCCGCCGCGGCCGACCCGTCTGCGCGATTCTGCCATCCAGGTCTGCCCCGGACCACTGGTGGTTCGCTGACCGCACAACATCCGTACTGTCCGCGTCAAGCCACTCACCGGACCGTGATGATTCTCAGCTGACACCAAGCTTTGTCAGCGCTTTGTAGCCATGACAACGCGGTCAGTTGTCATCGAGGTGCCAACGGCACGACAGCGCCTTGCCCGGCCGGGGTGCCGGACATAGTGTCTCGCCGCACGATTCATCGGGATTGGATGGAAAGGGGTCTTCCGGAGGCAGATCCCGGATGAAGAGGCCGGAGGTTCCAGGCGGAGGTGGTGCACCGCCTGCAGTCCGGTCCAGCGCGCAACCCGCCCAGCACCATTCATGTGAAGGGACCACTACCAATGGTCTTGTTCCAGCGTTCCCGCAAGCCTGCCGTCGTGATCGGGGTCACCAGCCTCGCCGCGGCAGCACTCGCCGGACTCGGTACCTCGGCGGCCGGTGCGGCCACCGCGGCCCAGAGTGCGGCACCGCCCAGGCCTTCAGCAGCGCAGTCGAAGGCGTTCGCCGCCGACTCCGCGTCCTCACTGGTGGCCGGCCGGCCGAGCGCCCTGCACGCCTCTAAGGACGACAAGTTCACCGCCAAGCCGGTGATCTCGGACCAGTCAGGTCTGCAGTACGTCCCGTACGAGCGCTCGTTCAAGGGGCTCCCGGTGGTCGGTGGCGACTTCGTCGTCGTGACCGACAACAAGGGGGCCGTGAAGGCAACCTCGGTCGCGCAGACAACTGCCGTACCGGACCTGTCGACGACCGCGAAGGTGACCGCGGCGGCCGCGCAGAAGACCGCGAACAAGCAGCTGAAGCGGGTCGACTCGTCGACCAAGCCGACGCTGGCGGTCTACGCCCTGAACGGCACGCCGAAGCTCGCCTGGCAGTCCCGGGTCAGCGGCAGCAGCGGCAAGGAGCCGTCGAGCCTTTCGGTGTACGTCGACGCGCAGACCGGCAAGGTGCTCGGTACCAAGGAGCACGTGCTGTTCGGCGACGGTACGGCGGCGTACAGCGGCCCGAACCCGGTCCACCTGGACACCACGCACTCCGGCAGCACGTACTCGATGACAGACCCGAACACCACGAACCAGTCCTGCCAGGACGCGGCGAACAACACCACGTTCTCCGGCCCGGACGACCTGTGGGGCAACGGCAACGCGACCAGCAGGGAGACCGGCTGCGTCGACGCGCTGTACACCGCGCAGACCGAGCGGCACATGCTGACCGACTGGCTCGGCCGGAACGGGTTCGACGGTAACGGCGGCGGCTGGCCGATCCGTGTCGGCCTGGCCGACGTGAACGCGTACTACGACGGCACCCAGGTGCAGGTCGGACACAACAACGCCAACCAGTGGATCGGTTCGATGGACGTCGTGGGCCACGAGCTCGGTCACGGCATCGACGACCACACCCCGGGTGGCATCTCCGGCAGCGGTACCCAGGAGTTCGTCGCCGACACGTTCGGCGCGGCCACCGAGTGGTACAGCAACCAGTCGTCGGCGTACGACCCGCCGGACTTCTACGTCGGTGAAGAGGTCAACCTGGTCGGCCAGGGCCCGATCCGCAACATGTACGACCCGTCCCAGGTCGGCGACCCGAACTGCTACTCGAGCTCGATCCCGGGCTCCGAGGTGCACGCCGCGGCCGGTCCGGGCGACCACTGGTTCGTCCTGGTCTCGCAGGGCAGCGGCGGCAACCCGAACGTACCGACCTGCAACAGCTCCACGGTGACCGGTCTGGGCATCCAGAAGGCCATCAAGATCATGTACAACGCGATGCTGATGAAGACCAGCAGCGCCTCGTACCTGAAGTACCGGACCTGGACCCTGACGGCTGCGAAGAACCTGTACCCGGGCAGCTGCGCCGAGTTCAACACCGTCAAGGCGGCGTGGGACGCGGTCAGCGTACCGGCGCAGTCGGGTGACCCGACGTGCTCCGTCTCCGGTGGCGTCACTGTCACCAACCCGGGCAACAAGACCGCCACGGTCGGTACCGCGATCGGTTCGTTCACGCTGTCGGCCAGCGGCGGCACCGCGCCGTACACCTGGTCCGCCACCGGTCTCCCGGCCGGCATCACCATCGGTTCCTCCACGGGCACCGTGTCCGGTACGCCGACCACCGCCGGTACGTACAACGTGACCGCAACGGCCACCGCGAGCGCAGGCGGCTCCGGCAGCACGTCGTTCACGATCACCGTCAGCCCGGTGGGTGGCGGCTGCTCGTCGCCCGGCCAGAAGCTCGGCAACCCGGGCTTCGAGACCGGTTCGGCGGCTCCGTGGACCGCATCGGCGGGCGTGATCGACAACAGCACCTCCCAGCCCGCGCACAGCGGCTCCTGGAAGGCGTGGATGGACGGTTATGGCACCACTCACACCGACACGCTGACTCAGTCGGTGACCATCCCGGCCGGCTGCTCGGCGACGCTCTCCTTCTACCTGCACATCGATTCTGCGGAGACGACCACGACGACGCAGTACGACAAGCTGACGGTGAAGGCGGGCTCGACCACGCTGGCGACCTACTCCAACCTGAACAAGGCGAGCGGCTACTCGCTCAAGTCGTTCAACCTCTCGTCCTTCGCGGGCCAGACGGTGTCGATCAGCTTCACCGGCACCGAGGACGTCTCACTGCAGACCTCCTTCGTCGTAGACGACACGGGCCTCAACGTGAGCTGACCTTCTCCTGAGTGTGACCGGCCGTCGCATCCGTGAGGATGCGGCGGCCGGCTCTTTGTCCGTGACTTCACTGCGACTTCAGGCTGTTTCCAGGGCCGCTGGTGATGATGTGCCGAGCCGTCGATTGCGTCGGTGCTCGAAGCATTGCCAAAGGGGGCAATTAAGTGGTGTTCGGACGATTCAGATTGCGGAGACGACGGACTGGGGCACTGATTGCCGCAGTACTGTCTTGTGCGGTGGCAGGCGGCGTGTTCGTCAGCTCGCCGGCGTTGGGTGCCGGTTCAGCGCGCGTAACGGTGAGTCTGAGCGCGCCGGCGTCCGCGACCTATGGCTCGACGATCAGCCTGTCCGGGCGAATCGTTCGCCGGGGGACGACGACCGCCGTACGAGGCGGCACGGTTCGGTTGCAGCGTTCGATCCATGGCAGAGGACGGTTCAGCAACCTGGCGAGCACGCGGACGAGCTCCACGGGCGCGTTCAAGTTCTCGATCGTGCAGCAAGGCGCTTTCGACTACCGCGCGTACTACGCGGGGTCGGGGACGTACGCGCCTGCCTACAGCCCGGTGCGTTACCCGGTCACGTATCAGAAGGTCGTGTTCGACTCGATCATGACGACCGACCCGGACAGCGGCCAGCTGACAGCTATCGGGCGAGTGTTTCCGACGCCGCCAGCCGGCACTGCCGTCTACCTCCAGCGATACAGCACAGATGCACGCACCTGGGTTACGACCGGGTTCGGCCGCTATCAGAGCGGTCGGGTGGTCATCAAGGTCAATCTTCCCGGCTCTGTGGCCGCCTATCGCCTCATGGTCGGGGCACGGTCGCCGTACGGCGCCGGCATCTCCACGGCCAAGTCCTATGCACACTACGTTTGGCGTAGCGCTTACGCGAGGCGCTTCAAGCGTGTGAATACTTCGGGGCAGGTCACGATCGCAGACGACCCAGGTGGCTCGGCCAACAAAGCGAACTTCATCGGTTCGACGGTGGCCTCCATCCTGATCGTGATGCCTGACATCAGCGGCTGCGTCAACTTCAAAGCGACTACGCACAACAACCAGAGCACGGTTGCTCCGATTCAACTGCGCGTCGCGTCCGACGCGCTGTCAGGGCCGAACCAGACAATCTCTCTCGGAGCCAACGCCGGCGACGAGGCGAGATTCGAAGAGAAGTCTGTGGCCGGTGGAACCTACGTGCAGTATCAGATCGTCGCGGGCCACGAAGATGTGTTCAACGTGACGACTTCGATGCAGCTCGAGTGCAGTAACTAGTTCTCCTCGCGCCGCCGTACCCGTTCCGGAGGGTACGGCGGCCGACTTGTTTCTCAGCTCAGGGTCATCCGGGGTTCGCCGTTGGTGAGGCCGGTGCCGGCGATGGTGCAGGTGCCGCCGCGGTTCTGGGTGTAGGTCTGGCGGACGCAGTTGCGGAGCGCCAGTTGGGCCCAGTAGTTGGGGTGCAGGGACTCCTGGATGTAGTAGTCGGAGCCGACGGTGGTGACGGTGCGGATCTGGTTGATCCATTCGGTCCTGTCGACGGCGGTCGGCTGGGTCCACGAGCTGAGGCCGACCTCCTCGTACAGGCCGACGCCC
This sequence comes from Kribbella sp. NPDC004536, assembly GCF_042873835.1. Classification (NCBI taxonomy): domain Bacteria; kingdom Bacillati; phylum Actinomycetota; class Actinomycetes; order Propionibacteriales; family Kribbellaceae; genus Kribbella; species Kribbella sp. NPDC004536. The sequence continues at coordinate 712,739 of NZ_JBIALY010000003.1, forward strand.
TTCTCGCACAGGCGGCGGCCGTTGAAGGCGGACTGGAGTTCGAGCAGGCGCGTGTTGCTCAGCCCGGACTGGCCGATCGCGTCGCGGACCGTGTTGTTGATCGTGACGAGCGCGGTGCTGTTGGCCCAGTCGGCGTCGGCGTTCCAGAAGCCGCAGCCGCCGGTGCTCTGCCGGGTGTAGCCGCTCTGGCCGTACCGGAACCCGGTGGCCGACGGGATCGGCGACGGATACGTCTGTACGACGAGGTTCCACGCGGTGTCGCCGTACCCGGCGTTGCGCATCGCGGTCCGCAGGTTCTGGAACGCGGTGGCGATCTTGCCGCGGACGGTGGCGACGTTGGTGGCGGTGAAGTTCGCGACGACGGACGAGTCGTCCTTGCAGTAGTCCGGGTTCCACGACGGCGACAGCAGGAAGTCCTGGACGCACTGCGTGACGACCGACGCGAAGTTGAAGTCGTTGCCGCCGATCGAGACGACCACCTGCTTCACGTTGTGGCTCGCCGCGAACTGCTGCAGCATCTTCGCCTGGCCGAGATGCCCGGCACCGTCGTCGTAGAAGTCGATACCGGGCTTGAAGTAGTCCCCGGTGGAGGTCGTGGTGCGCGCGCCCGAGCAGGCGAGGTTGAGCCCGCCGACGCCGCCACCGATGTACGCCTCGGCGGACTGACTGCGATGGCAGCGCGGGATCACCTCGGCGGTGTGACTCGCGTTGTCGTAGTACGCGGTCCCGCCGAGCGCGTCGGCCGGGGTCTCGGAGTCGTTCGAGCTCCCGGCCCACCGGCCGGCCTCGCCCGAGATGTAGGAGTCCCCAACGGTCACCACGTACGGCGTCCCGGATCCGGGACCGTCGGCGTGCGCCGGGGGAGCGACCAGGCCGAGCCCGGTCATGGAGAGCACAAGGATCGCTGCTGAGACTCGACGACTTCTGGGAGTTGTCACCGGAAGGCCTCTCTCGCCGGAGTTCGGTGACCGATCGGTCACCGACGAGATACTTCCCGGTAACAACTCTCGGTAGACTCAGAGTACTGGCACACTTGCGCCCTGTCACCGCCGTGTCAGGTGCTGTGTCAGGTGCCGGGCAGGTTCACCTGCTCCGGATAGCGCTCGGTCCACCACGCCCGCCATTGCGCCTCCAGCAGATCGCGGTCGGTGTCGCCGTAGAGCGAGAGGATCGCCATCGAGGCACCGGCCGGCTTCTTCTCGCTGGGTGGGAGATGGCTGAGTACGAGCAGGCCGTTGCCCCAGGCATCTACTACCAGGCCCAGCTGGTGGTCCGTGCGGTACCAGAGTTCGCTGTCCCCGGGGACCAGGTCCAGCGCGCCGTCCTCGATCGGGGAGACGGCGCCGACGCCCGCGAAGAACAGCGTGTGGCGTACGTCGTCCGGGTGCCGCTCGACCGCGAAGCGGAGTTGGTGCAGGAAGGTGATCCAGCCTTCGGTGACGTCGTCGTAGTACGCGTCCCAGTCGGGGTCCGCCCCGAGTGGCGCGCGGGTGAGCGTGACGCGGGAGCCGCCCTCGACCGCCTCGACGGCGAAGACGTCGCCGTTGCCGAGGCGGAGCGTCGTACCGTCCTCCACCGCCCGGGTGAAGTAGATCTGCTCGATCTCCTCGTCCAGGCCGCCCTCGTACTCCCAGCCGTGCCAGTGCCGGATCTTGTCGCGGTCCCGCAGCGCGTTCCACACCGTCTCCACGGGAGCGGCCACCGTCACCTCGATCTTCATGACTCTCCTTCGGTACGTCGGGGCGCCGGGTGGCCGCCTGCGACCACGCGGTACTGCCGTCCGCCGGCGCTGTCGAACTCGTCGACCACCTGCTGCATCGCCGCCGCCAGCGCGTCGGTGAACCGGTGCACGTCAGCCGGCTCCGCGAACCGCACCTCGGCCTCGACCGTGAACGTCAGCAGCCGCTTCCCGTCGGCGTCGGCGGCGGTCTGCATCCGCGCGACGTCCCGTACGGTCCCGGCCGCAACCTCGACCAGGTGTTCGGCGGCGTACTGGTCCTGGATCTGCGTGAACGCACGGCCCATCACCGCCGGGTCGACCACCAGCCCGCCGGACGCGCGCAGGATCCGCTCGGTGAAGCCGCGCCGCCGCCGTTCCTCGACGAGCTCGACCAGGCCGGCCTTCTCGAGTTCGCGGAGGTGGTAGTTCACCCGCTGCCGCGGCAGGTCGAGCGCGGCCGCGAGCTGGGTCGCCGACGACGGCTCGCGGAGCAGCTCCAGCAGCCGCCGCCGGATCGGCGACAACGCCAACCGAACTTTCTCCGGCTCCTCGACGAATCGCAGCATGCTCTCAATGTCTACTTGACAGGAAAATTTGTCAATGGACCGCCAGGCCATCGCAATCGAGGGCGTCCGTACCTCGCGAGCGGGGTGCGGGTGCCGGCCGGGCGAATGTGATGGCGTGGGGGTCCGGGGGTCGGGCAGCATGGCGGGGTGGGAGTCCAGGGGCCGCAGTTGCCGATCGGCACGCAGGTGGTTTTGCGGGTGGCGGGGACCGACGGTCCCGATGGCGCGGTGCGGCGTGGGGCGACCGGGCGGGTGGTCGGCATGACCGCGGACGGGCGGTACGCGGTGCGGTTGGCTGATGGGCGGGAGACCGTGGCGCGGCGCGATCAGCTCACCCTGCGGTCGGCGTACCAGGACGAGGCGATCGAGCTCGGCCGGCCGGACGGCTACCGTCTGGTCCGCGAGTACACGATCTACGCGGCCATCGTCGGATCCCGCGCCTTCGGGTTGGACACCGAGGAGTCCGACACCGACACCCGCGGCGTGTACGTCGCGCCGACCGAGGCGTTCTGGTCGCTGGCGAAGCCGCCGACGCACGTGGACGGGCCGGAGCCGGAGTGGTTCTCGTGGGAGGTCGAACGCTTCTGCGAACTCGCCCTCAAGTCGAACCCGAACCTGCTCGAGGTCCTGCACTCACCCCTTGTCGTACGCCAGACCGCACTGGGCGAGGAACTCGTCCACCTCCGCACGGCGTTCCTGTCCCAGCTGGCCTATCAAACGTATTCCGGCTACGTGCTCAGCCAGTTCAAGAAGCTCGAGACCGACTTCCGCCGCGACGGTGCGCCGAAGTGGAAACACGTCATGCACCTGATCCGGCTGCTGCTGTCCGCCCGCGAACTGTTGCTAGAGGCAACGCTGGTCGTCGACGTCGGTCCCTACCGCGAACGTCTGCTCATGATCAAACGCGGCGAGTTGCCGTGGAACGAGGTGGAGCGTTGGCGGCTGGACCTGCATCAGGACCTCGACGACGCCCTGCGCCGCACGGTCCTTCCGGGCACCCCAGATGTGGCGACCGTCGACAACTGGCTGCGATCGGTCCGGAAGCGCAGCCTCGGCGACGTCTGACCCGCGCCGGCCGCAGTCGATGGAGAGCGGTTGCCGGAGGCTCTGTTCTGACAACGGTGCCAGTCGTAGGCTATTTACTTAACTTCGTGAAGCATTGACAACCGGGGTTGCTGGGGTAAATAGTTCCGTCCTGAAATCAATCAGAAAGCAGAGTGAATCAACAGTGGTGAACATCGAGATTCTGCAGCTCCGGGCCGCGGGCGTCAGCCTGGTGCTGGACTGTTCCGGTCCGGGCCTTCCGTCCGTCCTGCACTGGGGTGCGGACCTTGGCGAGCTGACCGAGGATGCTCTGCTGGAACTGCGCCGCGGCGCCGGAGCGGTGCAGAGCGGCAGCGGCCTGAACGAGGACCGCCCGGTCGCGATCGTGCCGGAGTACTCGGCCGGCTGGTTCGGCCTGCCCGGCCTGAACGGGCACCGCGACGGCCAGGACTTCTCCGCGAGCTTCCGCCTCACCAACGTCGCGCAGAGCGGCAACACCGTGCAACTCGAGGCGGCCGACGCCGGGCTCGAGCTGAAGCTCACGATCGAGCTCACCGACTCCGGCCTGGTCAAGGCCAAGGCCGACCTGACCAACACCGGTACGACGACGTACACCGTCGACGCCCTGCACCTCGCGCTGCCGGTCCCGACCGAGGCGACTGAACTGCTCGACATGACCGGCCGGCACATCGGCGAACGGCACCCGCAGCGGCACGCATTCACGCAGGGCGCGCACATCCGCGACAACCGCCGCGGCCGTACCGGTGCCGACGCGACCCTCCTGCTGCTGGCAGGCACCGAGGGCTTCGGCTTCCGCACCGGCGAGGTCTGGGGCGTACACACCGCGTGGAGCGGCAACCATCGTTCGTACGCCGAACGTGGCATGACCGGGTACGGCGTGATCGGCGGCGGCGAACTGCTGCTCCCCGGCGAGGGCCGCATCGCACCCCAGGGCACGTACAGCACCCCGTGGATCTACGGGTCGTACGGCGTCGGCCTCGACCAGTTGTCGCAGCGCTTCCACAAGTACCTGCGGGCGCGGCCGAACCACCCGCACACCGAGCGTCCCGTCGTACTCAACACCTGGGAAGCGGTGTACTTCGACCTGGATCTCGACAAGCTGAAGGCGCTCGCGGACGCGGCGGCCGAGGTCGGCGCCGAGCGGTTCGTGCTCGACGACGGGTGGTTCCGCGGGCGTCGCGACGACCACGCCGGCCTGGGTGACTGGTACGTCGACGAGGGCATCTGGCCGAAGGGCCTGCACCCGCTGGTCGACCATGTAAAGGGCCTCGGCCTGCAGTTCGGGCTGTGGGTCGAGCCGGAGATGGTGAACCCGGACTCCGACCTGGCCCGCGAGCACCCGGACTGGATCCTCGCGGCCGGCGACCGGATGCCCCCGACCGCCCGCAACCAGCAGGGCCTGAACCTCGGGATCCCGGCGGCGTACGACTACATCCTCGAGCGCCTCGACAGCATCCTGAACGAGTACGACATCGCGTACCTGAAGTGGGACCACAACCGCGACTTCGTTGACGGCGGCAACCAGCACACCGGTACCGCCGGCATCCACGAGCAGACCGCTGCCGTGTACCGGCTGATCGACGAGCTGAAGCGCCGGCACCCGGGCTTGGAGATCGAGTCCTGCTCGTCCGGCGGCGCCCGCGTCGACCTCGCCATCCTGGAGCGCACCGATCGGGTCTGGGGCAGTGACAGCAACGACGCGCTCGAACGGCAGACGATCCAGCGGTACACGCAACTCCTGCTGCCGCCGGAGCTGATCGGCTGCCACGTCGGCCCGCCGCGCGCGCACACCACCGGCCGTACGCAGACGCTGTCGTTCCGCGCGATCACCGCGCTGTTCGGCCACTTCGGCATCGAGTGGGACATCGCGTCGGCGACTCCCGAGGAGCGCGCGGAGCTGAAGGGCTGGGTCGCGCTGCACAAGGAGTTCCGGCCGCTGCTGCACACCGGGCGCGTGGTCCGCGCCGACCGCGGTCCCGCGGACGTCCTCGTCCACGGCGTCGTGGGGCAGGACAGGTCGCGCGGCGTGTTCAGCGTCGTACAGGTGGCGCAGTCGGTGACGTCCGCCGTCGGCCGCGTACGGCTGCCCGGACTGGACCCACAGACGACGTACCGCGTCAGCAAGGTCGCGACACCCGGTCCCGAGTCGCGGTCGGCGGGTTGGTCGGCCGAGGGTGGAAGCGTGGAACTGAACGGCGCCGCCCTCGCCTCGGTCGGGGTACTCATGCCCGCGCAATGGCCGGAGAGCGCGATCTTGCTGAACGTCACAGCGCTCGGGTAGCCGCCCGGGCGCAGGCACAGAAGAAGGAGATCCCCCGTGACCACAACCAACGCACCACCGGAAACCGAACGAAGTCACGGGGGACACGCGGCGCCGCCAGGGAAGCGGCGCAGCCTCGGTGACCTAAAGGTCGCGATGATCTTCCTCGCCCCGGCCACGCTCGGCTTCGTCGTGTTCTACATCTGGCCGACGCTGCGCGGCGCGTACCTGAGCTTCACCGAGTACAGCCTGCTCTCGGCGCCGAAGTTCAACGGGCTGGCCAACTACGACCGGATGATCCACGACAGCTTCTTCTGGAACGCGCTCGGCGTCACGGTCGAGTACGTCGTGATCAACATCGGCCTGCAGACCGTCCTGGCGGTCGGCATCGCGATGCTGATGTACCGGCTGACCAAGTCGATCACGGTCCGCGCGATCATCCTGGCGCCGTACCTGGTCGCGAACGTCGTCGTCGCGCTGGTCTGGTACTGGATGCTCGACGTCCAGGTCGGTGTCGTGAACACGTTCCTCGGCTGGTTCGGGATCGACCCGGTGGCGTTCTTCGGCGACTCGCACTGGGCGATCCCGACCGTTGCCGGCATCAACGTCTGGCGGCACATGGGCTACACGGCGCTCCTTGTCTTCGCCGGCCTCCAGACGATCCCGGCGTACGTCTACGAGGCCGCCGAGGTGGACGGATCCACCGAGTGGAAGACGTTCTGGCGGATCACGCTGCCGTTGCTGCGGCCCGTTCTGGTGATGGTCCTGGTGGTCACCATGATCGGGTCGTTCCAGATCTTCGACACGGTCGCGGTGACGACCCAAGGCGGTCCGATCAACGCGACGCGGGTCATCTACTACTACATCTACGAGCGCGCGTTCACCCGGTTCGACTTCGGGTACGCGTCCGCGATGGCGCTGGTGCTGTTCGCGATCCTCGCCGTGGTGTCGCTGGTGCAGCTGCGGCTGCTCCGCGCCAAGGAGAGTGATCTCGCATGAGAAGAGTCAGCGTAGGCAGAACCGTTGCCTGGGTCATGCTTTTCATCCTCCTCGTCGTGACGCTCTTCCCGTTCTACTGGATGTTGCGTACGGCGTTCTCGGACAACACTCAGCTGCCGGGTCACCCGCATTCGTTGCTGCCGGTGGAGACCACGCTCGGCGCGTTCAAACGGGTCCTCGGGCTCTCGTCGATCGAGGAGGCGCAGGCGCAGGGCGGTTCCGGCGCGGCCGTGAACTTCTGGCTGTACCTGCGGAACTCGTTGGTGGTGGCAACTATTACCACGGCCTGCCAGGTGTTCTTCAGTGCGATGGCGGCGTACGCGTTCGCCCGGCTGCGCTGGCCCGGACGGGACAAGGTGTTCGCGTTGTTCCTGGCCGCGTTGATGGTGCCGCCGATCTTCACCACGCTGCCGAACTTCGTGCTGATCAAGAACCTCGGCCTGCTGAACAGCTTCGCCGGCATCATCCTGCCCGGCGCGTTCATGACGCCGTTCGCGATCTTCTTCCTCCGGCAGTTCTTCCTCGGCATCAACCGGGAACTGGAGGAGGCGGCGATGATCGACGGCGCCGGGCACCGGCGGATCTTCTTCGGGCTGATCATCCCGATGAGCGGTGCGCCGATCGCGACGCTGGCGATCCTGACCTACATCAACTCCTGGAACGACTACTTCTGGCCGTTGCTGGTCGGCCAGCAGGAGAACGTGCGGGTGCTGACGGTCGCGCTGGGTGTCTTCCGTTCGCAGACGCCGCAGGGCGGTCCGGACTGGGCCGGGCTGATGGCGGCGACGCTGGTCGCGGCGCTGCCGATGATCATCCTGTTCCTGGCGTTCGCCAAGCGGATCACGAACTCCATCGGCTTCTCGGGGATCAAATGAACCTCTCTCGAAGGACCCTGCTGAAGGCAGGACTCGCGTCGCTCGCCGTGCCGGCTGTTGCCGCATGCAACAACGGGGCCGCGGCCCGGGGCGACGGCGAGATCATCTACTGGCTGTGGGACTCGGCGCAGCTGCCGATGTACACCGAGTGTGCGAAGGTGTTCCACGAGCAGAACCCGCAGTACTCGGTGAAGATCGAGCAGTACGGCTGGAACGACTACTGGTCGAAGCTCGTCACCGGGTTCATCTCGGACACCGCGCCGGACGTGTTCACCGGGCACTCCTCGAAGTACCCGTTGTTCGCGGCCAAGGGGCAGGTGCTGCCGATCGACTCGTACGTTGCCCGCGACAACGTTGATCTCGGCATCTACCAGAAGGGACTCGCGGAGCGGTGGATCGGTGCCGACGGCAAGCGGTACGGGTTGCCGAAGGACTGGGACACCGAGGTGTACTTCTACAACAGCGCGTTGACCGAGGCGGCCGGGATCAGTACCGAGCAGCTCAACTCGATGACGTGGAACCCGCAGGACGGCGGGACGTTCGAGCAGATCGTCCGCCGGCTGACCGTCGACTCCAAGGGCCGCCGCGGCGACCAGCCGGGGTTCGACAAGGGCAACGTGAAGGTGTACGGACTCGGGTACGCCGACGCCGGCGGCGGTGACGGACAGACCAGCTGGAGCTGGTACGCCGCGAGCAACGGGTGGAAGTACTCCGAGGGTGAACCGTGGGGGACGAAGTTCTTCTACGGCGACCCGAAGTTCACCGAGACGATCGGGTGGTGGCGCGGACTGATCACCAAGGGCCTGATGCCGACGTACGCGCAGGCGAAGTCGGGCGTGGACGTGACCACGTCGTTCGGCGCGGGGAAGTACGCGATCACGCCGAACGGGTCGTGGATGCTCGGGACGTACGGCACGCTGAAACAGGTGAAGACGAAGCTGGCCCGGCTGCCGATCGGGCCGGTCGGCAAGCGGATGTCGATGATGAACGGGCTCGCGGACACCATCTGGGCCGGTACGAAGCGGCGGGACGCGTCGTGGGCGTGGGTGAAGTTCCTCGGGTCGCAGACCGCGCAGGACATCGTCGCGAAGGCGGGCGTGGTGTTCCCGGCGGTGGCGGCGAGCATGCCGGCGGCGAAGGCGGCGTTCGCGAAGAGCGGGTGGGACGTCACGCCGTTCCTGGAGCCGGTCGAGGCGGGCGACGTGTTCCCGTACCCGGCCAACCCGAACGCCGCGGACGTGACCGCGGTGATGACGCCGGCGATGGACGCGGTGATGTCGTTCGAGGCGGAGCCGTCGTCGTTGGCGAAGGCGAACAAGGACGTGAACCAGATCCTGTCGGTGAACAGCTAAGGGTTGACCCTGGGTGGGACTACGCCCGGGGGAGTACGCCGTACTGCGTCGAGCGGTGCAGCGTGCTCCTCCGGGGGTAGCGGAGGTGTCGCCGCTGAGGCGACGCGGATCGGGGCCTGCGACGACAACCTTGGTGGCATCGGAGAACCTTCGACCACCAGGGAGAGTCATGAACGAGGAGAGGCCGGGCGGCCCGATCCGCATCGGCGACCGCGAACGCGAGGACGCCGTCAAGCGCCTCGGCGAACACTACGAAGCCGGCCGGCTCACCACGGAGGAACACTCCGACCGAGTCGACCAGGCCCTGAAGGCCAAGACCGAAGCAGACCTGCGCGAGCCCTTCGCAGACCTCCCCGGCCCCCACCAGCCAAGCACCCCCGGCGCCTACGGCGCGCAGGGCGCCGGCGCACCTGGCGGAGCAGGCCAGGGCGCTCCCGGCGGAGCAGGCTACGGCGCACCTGGCGGGGAACCCGGCTACGGCGGAGCGGGCTACGGCGCACCCGGCGCCGCCGAGGGCGGCGAGGGCGGCGAGGGCTGGGCAGGACCGTGGGGCTGGCGCAAGCCACCGTGGACCGCTCCGGAGAACTCCACCAGTGCTGGGAACTCGGGGCCTGGTGCCGGCAGCGGGGGATTCGGGGGGCCTGGTGGATTCGGTCCGGGCGCGGGCCGTGGGTTTGTCGGGCGGATGCCGCTTCCGTTGCTGATCATGCTGGGCGTGTTCGGCGTACTGGCGTCCATCGGGTGTGTACTCGGCGCGGGCCACCCGCCGATCCTGCCGATCCTCCTGGTGGTTGCCGCGGTGTACGTGATCCGCAAGCGCCGGACGGAGCGCCGCGCATGAGAACCGTGTACCGGATCTCCGGCATGCTGATCGCGATCGCCGTCGCCCTGCAGGTCGCGTCGATCGCGCTGTCCGGCTTCACCATCGCCAAGGACGCCAACAACGGAACGGCGATCGGCGCGGACTACAGCAACTTCGGCGAGGCGTACCACAGCATCGCCGGAATGGTCATCGGCCTGCTCGCACTGGTACTGCTGATCGCGTCGTTCCTGACCGACGTACCGCGGGGCCGGACGCTCGCCGGCGTCGTGGTCCTGCTGGTCGCGCTGCAGTTCGTCCTCGCGACGGTGTCCTTCGGGGTACCGGCACTCGGAGTACTGCACGGCCTGAACGGTCTGGCGGTCGCCGCTGTCGCAAGCGTCGCCTCGCGGCGGGCCGTCGTACCGAAGGAACCCGTGACCAGTGCCTGAGGTCAAGAAACGCAAGTGGGGGCGGCTGGTCGCGCTAGGGGTGACGCTGGCGGTACTCGTACCGCTCGGCTATCTCTGGGTGACCAGCCTGGTCCCGGGTTCGTACAACCCGGCCGAGATGGGCTACGCCGACTACGGCGGCGGTCCGAGCTCGATGGGCCACATGGATCACATGCAGGGGATGAGCGTCGCGGATCTGACCGGGCCGAAGACGGGTACGCCGGACGTGAACGTGACGTTGATCGCGCGGAACCAGAAGTACCAGTTGGCGTCCGGCGAGACCGTCGACGGTTACACGGTGAACGGGACGTCGCCCGGGCCGCTGATCCGCGCGAAGGTCGGTGACCTGGTCCAGGTGACGTTCGTGAACGAGTCCGTGAAGGACGGCGCAACCCTGCACTGGCATGGCATCGACGTACCGAACGCGGAGGACGGTGTCGCCGGGGTGACGCAGGACGCGGTACCGGTCGGCGGGAAGCACGTGTACCGGTTCAAGGCGGAGCAGGCCGGGACGTACTGGTACCACTCGCATCAGGTGTCGAGCGACGAGGTGAAGGGCGGGCTGTTCGGCCCGGTCGTGATCGCGCCGGCCACCCCGGGTGAGGTGATCGCGACGATCCACACGTACGACGGCAAGCGCACGATCAACGGGCGGAGTGGTGCTGGGCGAGTCGACGTGCCGGCTGGTACGAGGGCCCGCGTACGGGTGATCAACACCGACAACGCGATCCTGCGGGTCGGGCTCGTCGGTACGCCGTACAAGGTCGTCGCCGTCGACGGGGCGGACGTCCACGGGCCGACGCCGGTGAGTGCCGCGTACGCCCTGCCTGCCGGCGGGCGGGTCGACCTTGAGGCCCTGGTGCCGGCGGGTGGGATGCGGTTGGTGGCCGGTACGTCGTCGTTGTCGCTCGGGATCGGCCCAGCTGATCCACCGACCGGCGACTTGCCCGCGGACACCGTCGACCTGCTGAATTACGGGACGCCCGCGCCGCTGGGGTTCGACCCGTCCAAGCCGAATCGTACCTTCGACTACCGCATCGGCCGGTCCGCCGGCTTCCTGGACGGCAAACCCGGTCTGTGGTGGACGATCAACGGCCACAAGTTCCCCGACGTACCGATGTTCATGGTCGCCGAGGGTGACGTGGTCCGGATGAAGATCTCCAACACCAGCGGCCAGTCCCACCCCATGCACCTCCACGGCCACCACGCCGTCGTCCTCTCCCGCAACGGCGTCGCCGCCACCGGCTCCCCCTGGTGGACCGACACCCTGGAGGTGGGCAACAAGGAAACCTACGAAATAGCCTTCGTAGCCAACAACCCAGGCCTCTGGATGGACCACTGCCACAACCTCCCCCACGCCTCCCAAGGCCTGATGACCCACCTCATGTACGAAGGCACCACCACCCCCTACCGAGTAGGCGGCACCTCCCACAACAAACCCGAGTGAAACTGTCTTCTAGGACGGGTGTCCTTGTCTCATGATGTTCCGATGGGACTGCAGGTGCTTCCGCGGATCGTCCGGGTGCTCGTCGGTATACCGATCGCACTCGGTGCGCTGGCGATTCTGCCGCTCGGCATTTCGAGCAGGCATCACAATCAGCAACTGATCGCAAACGGTCCGATTCAGCACGCCGAAGTCCTGTCGGTCACCCAGGACAAATGGTCCAAATCTCACAAGGTGACCGTTACGGTGACTCGCCCCAGCGACGGCGTGCCGGTCGAGGTCGACGGAGGCAATCAACTGGATCCGAAGCCGGTGGCGGGGGACCGGATCGATGTGGTCGTCGACCCGAAGGATCCGTCGGACGTCGTAGCCGCGCAGGTCGACTGGTCGATTCCGTGGTGGCTTTGGCCGTTCGTCATCGCCGTCAGCCTGCTGATGCTCACGATCGGGCTGGCGATCGCGTTCGGTCGAGGCTCAGGACGCCTGTTCCAGCGCCGCTAGGTGGGTGCAGGCGGCTTCTAGGGCGGCTGTCTGGGATGTGTAGGAGCCGTGCCAGAGGGGGTTGTCCGGTTGGGGGTCGAGTTGGTTGTCTACGTCGGCGTACCACTCGTCCAGCGTTCGGAAGACCCGTGCGTGTAGCTGGTTGTCGTTCACCGCACCACTCCTGGAAGTGAGAACCGTGTCCTTCTCACAGGATGTGACGAAGGCCGGAAGGATCCGGTGAACGACACGCCTACGTGACGAGGACGGTGATGCGTTGGGCGGTGTTGTTGGAGAAGCCGCCGCGGTTCCACTCGGCCTCGATGGGTTGTTCGCGGCCGCTGGTGTCGTACGCGCGGACGGTCAGGACGTGCTCGCCCGGGGTCGCCTCCCAGTCGTACGCGAACGCCCGCCAGGCCAGCTCGTCGTTGCCGGGGGCATCCAGTTTCGCCTCGTGCCAGTTCACCCCGGCGTCGGTGCTCACCTCGACCCGTTCGATCGGCGCCCACCCGGACCACGCCCGGCCGAACAGCGGAACGGTGCCCGCGGCAACGAACCGGTGGCGGCTCATGAAGTCCGGGAACCCGGGCGGTACGAGCAGCGCCCGCGGCTCGATCCGCGTCACCGCGCGGCCCGGATCGTCCGGCGCCTTCCGCAGTACGTACGCGACCGCGTTCTGGAACCCCTCGAACTGGTGGTCGATCACCTCGATCGACCGCAACCACTTCACGCTGGCCATCCCGTACCACCCCGGTACGACGAGCCGCAGTGGGTATCCGTGCTGCGGCGGCAACGGCCCACCGTTCATCTCCCACGCCACGATCGCGCCGGACTCGACCGCCTCCGCGACGGACAGCCCGCGCTGGTAGTCCTGCTCCACACCGCGTTCCACCCCGTGGTCCGCGCCGGTGAACACCACGTCGACGGCGTCCTCGCGCAGACCCGCCAGCCGCAGCAGATCGGCGAGTAGTACACCGGTCCATTCCGCCGTACCGACCGCCTCCGACAACCACGGCTGGCTGATCGGCCGCGGCTGCAGCGTCGCTCGCCCGTTCCCGGCGCACTCGAGCGTGACGCGGATCGTCCGCCGGCCCATCGCCCGCAACTCGGTCAACCCGAACGACAACGGCTCGTCCACACACCCGCCCACCGTGAGCCGCCAGTCACCGGCCGCCGTCGCCGGGATGTCGTAGTGCACGAGTACGTAGTGCAGCCCCGGCGGCGTCACGTCGTACCGCAGCCCCTCCAACGGCATCCCATGATTCCGCGCCGCCAACTGCAACTCGTCGGCCGTGATCCCCTCACCGGTGTCCGCCAACCGCCCCCGAACACTGAAGTCCCCAATAGACATCGCAGATCCCCCCTCCCCAAGGACAACCCTAGTGGTAGGGACCGGCTACAACCAGCCGTTGTCGAGGGCTATGCGGGCGGCTTCGGCTCGGGTGCGGGCGCCGGTTTTGCCGATGGCGGCGGAGAGGTGGTTGCGGACGGTGCCTTCGGACAGGTGGAGTTCCTTCGCGATGTCGGCGACGGTACCTCCGTCCCGGGCGGCCCGCAGTACGTCGGACTCGCGGCCGGTCAGCGGGCTCGTACCGGCGACCAGCGTCTCCGCGGCGAGTGACGGATCGACCACGCGCAGCCCCTGGTGGACCCGCCGTACGGCGTCGGCGAGCTGTGTCGCGGGCGTGTCCTTGACGACGAACCCGGCGGCGCCGGCCTCCATCGCGCGGCGCAGGTACCCGGGGCGGCCGAAGGTGGTCACCATCAGCACCCGAACCCCTGGTACGGCCGTACGCAGCGCCGCAGCGGCCTCGATACCGTCCAGGCCTGGCATCTCCACGTCGAGCAGCGCGACGTCCGGCTGCGAGTTCTTCGCGGCGTCGATCACCTCGTCGCCGCGGCCGACCTCGGCCACCACCTCCAGGTCGGGCTCGAGATCGAGCAGGGCGGCCAGCGCGCCACGAACCAGCGCCTGGTCGTCGGCGATCAACAGTCGGATACTCACAGCACCATCCTCACAGGCCTACCTTGACGGCCAGCCGGAACCCGCCGCCCGGCGCCTGACCGACCTGCAGGCCGGCGTTCGCCTGGTCGGCCCGTTCGCGCAGCCCGACCAGCCCGTGGCCGGACGCGCCCCCGCCCGGCGTCGGCCCCTTCCCGTCGTCGAGTACCTCGATCTGGTTCGCCGTGATCTTGATCGTGCACCGCTTCGCCCCGGAGTGCCGTACGACGTTCGTCACGCCCTCCCGTACCACCCACGCGAACAGCTCCCGGTTCTCCTCCGGTACCTCGTCCATCGTCGTCGGCAGGTCCGCCTTGATCTCCGCGGCCTGCAGTGCGGTCCGCGCCGACACCAGCTCCCCGGCGAGACTCAGTTCCCGGTACCCCGCGACCGCCGCCCGTACGTCGGCCAGCGCCGCCCGGGCGAGACTCTCGACGTCGGCGACCTCCGACGCGGCCCGTTCCGGGTTCGCCGCGATCAGCTTCCCGGCCAGCTCCGCCTTGACCGTGATGACGGTCAGCGAGTGCCCGAGGATGTCGTGCAGGTCCCGCGCGAACCGGTTCCGCTCCTCCTGTACGGCGAGTTCGGCCATGTCCTTGCGGGTCGCGCTCAGCTCGATGCTGCGCTGGATCGCCCGGCGCATCCCGTACACGGCCAGCGCACCGAGGAAGATGGCGAACCCGTAGCTCCCGTCGTCGGTCCACCCCGGTACGACCCGCATCGAGACCTCGGCACCGAGCAGCAGCAACGCGACGAACGCGAACGAGGCGCGCAGGTCCAGCAGCATCATCGCGACCGACCCGATGTAGACGAGCCCGGTGAGCGCGGTCTGCCCGGCGGTCGGGACCATCAGCAGGCAGAGCGCGAGCATCAGGCCCAGGTACCCGACCCGCTGCCAGCGCGCCAGCAGATGCTGACGCGCCATCCGCCGCAGCAGCCCGAAGAACCCGAGATAGCTCGCCGCGAACAGGGCGAGGTTGAGAAAACCGAGGACCTGTACGACGCCGTGCTGCCGTTCGGCGATGCTCTGCAACGGCTGGGCCAGGTAGAACAGCCAGATCCCGGCCGCGAGCCAGCCCCAGCGGCCCGGGCCGGCGCCGACACGATCGGCCATACCGTCCAGGACCCTGAGGCTGTCGTTGCTCTTCACGATGGTTACGGTAAGCCCTCGGCTCAGGCGCGGGCCGTGTCGGCGCGGTACCGGCGCAGCCCGATGAGGCCGAGTACGACGGTCCAGCCGAGCACGACGAGCAGCGCGTGGGTGTCCAGTCCGCTCTGCGTCAGCGCGCTCCGCGAGGTCTGGCCGGTCCAGTACGCCGGCGTGAGCTGCGCGATGTGCTTCATGATCGACGGCATCTGGTCGACCGGCAGCCACAGCCCGCCGAAGGCCGCGATCAGCATCGTGCTCAGACCGGTGATCGGCTGCACGCTGTCCGGCTTCGCGATGTACCCGATGACCAGACCGATCGCCGCGAACGGCAGCGCACCGAGCCAGGACACCAGTGCGACCGTGGTCCACTGGGTGGCGCTGAGGTGCACGTGGCCGAAGATCATCCCGAACAGGAACACCACGATCAGCGGCGGGATCGCCAGCAGCAGGCTCAGGATCACCTTGTTGACGACGTACGCCTGCGGCTTCAGCGGCGTCAGCCGGAGTGTCCGGTTCCAGCCGCCGTCGCGCTCGGCCGCGATCACGCCGCCGCTGCTCATCGCGGCGGACATCGAGCCGAACATCGCCATGCTGACCATCACGTACGCGATCGCGGAGATCCCGCCCTCGCTGGCTTCCTTCGGGATGGTCAGGCCGAAGATCAGGAACAGCACCACCGGCATCAGGACCGAGAAGATCATCACCCGGCGGTTCCGCAGCGTCCGGCGGATGTCGAAGACGAGGTAGTCGCGGTTCATGCCAGGGTCTCCTCTTGGGCCGAGCTGATGGCCAGTACGGCGTCCTCGAGATCCGCCGAGGTCACCTCGATGTCGTGTGCGTTGGTGTTCTCGAGCAGGTACCGCAGCGTGTTGTCGGAGTCCGCGCACTGCAGCAGTACGACCTCACCACGGGTTTCCACGTTCCGTACGCCCGGCAGCGACGCCAGCGCGGCGAGGTCCGCACCCGGTACGGTCGCGCGGATCGTACGGCCGGACACGCTCGCCTTGATCTGCGCGGCGGTGCCGTCGGCAACTACCTTGCCGTTCCGCATCAGCACGACGCGATCGGCGTACGAGTCCGCCTCTTCCAGGTAGTGGGTGGCGAACAGCACGGTCCGCCCGCGGGCCGTCTCCGCGTGCATCGACGCCCAGAAGTCACGCCGGGCCTCGACGTCCATCCCGGTCGTCGGCTCGTCCAGCACGATCAGGTCCGGCTCCGGGATGATCGCCATCGCGAACCGCACCCGCTGCTTCTGGCCGCCGGACAGGCCCTTCATCGTCCGCTTGGTGAGGTCGGCGATCCCGGCGCGTTCCAGGGCCTCCTCGACCGGCATCGGGTTGCGGTGCAGGCCGGCCACGAGGTTCAGCAGTTCGCCCACCTTGGCGTCCTCGATGATCCCGCCGCTCTGCAGCATCACCCCGACCTGGCCCTTGGTGATCGCGTCGGTCGGCGTACCCCCGTACACCTGCACCGTCCCCTGATCGGGCCGTACGAGCCCCAGCAGCATCTCGATCGTGGTCGACTTGCCGGCCCCGTTCGGTCCCAGCAGCGCCACCACCTCACCGGCCCGGATATCCAGATCCACCCCGGCGACGGCCTGCACATCCGCATACTTCTTGGTCACACCCCGCAGGCTGACCGCAGTCGTTGTCGTCATACCAAGAGCATCGCGAACCCGGCCGCCACGCACCTGGACCACTCGTCACAACCCATCCATGACATCCGTCAGCCCACTCTCAGGGTCCGGCTTCAGGGTCGGTCCTGGGGCTCGAGGGGTGGTGGACGGGGGCCCGGGGGAGTACGGGTTGGGTTATGGGGACTTTGACGGTGTGGAAGTTCGGGAGTTGGGACGGGGCCAACCAGGCGATCGGGACGCTGGAGGGACTGGCCAAGGACGGGGTGATCCGGGTGCATGATGCCGCGTCGGTGTCCTGGCAGCCGGAGGGGCGGCGGCCGCGGACCCGGCAGGTGCGGAATCTGGCGGGGGCGGGGGCTTTGGGCGGGATGTTCTGGGGGTTGCTGTTAGGGACCGTGTTTCTCGGGCCGTTGGCCGGGGTGGCGCTCGGTGCGGCTACGGGGGCGTTGGCCGGGTCCTTGGTGGATGTGGGGATCGACGACGACTTCATCAAGAGCGTGCGGGATCAGGTGACGCCGGGGACTTCGGCTTTGTTCTTGTTGTCGAGTGAGGAGGACACGGAGAAGATCCGGAACACGTTTCGGGCTACCGGACTGCGGGCGCAGTTGATCGAGTCGAACCTGTCGGACGACCAGGAGGCAGCGATCCACGAGTTGTTCGCGGACTAGGAGTTCATCCGGCCCTGGTTCCGTTGGGGACCGGGCGCTCGGGGATGCCGAGTACGGGCGTGATGTGGTCGGCGTAGCCGATGTCGAACATCATGCCCTCGGACAGTTCGCCCATCATCTTCCGCGGGGCGAGGTTGACGACGAAGAGTGCCTGCCGGCCTCGGATCTCCGTCGGGTCTTCGCGCTCCTGTTTCAGGCCGACGAGAATGGTTCGCTTGAAGCCGCCGAAGTCGACGAGCAGCCGGACGAGCTTGTCGGACCTCGGAACGTCCTCGACCTGCTCGATGAACCCGACCCGGATGTCGATCTTGTCCAGGTCCTCGGGGGCGATCGCCGGCTTGACCGGAGCCACCTTGAACTCTGCGGTTTCCTGTTGCGGAATGTCTTTCGGCACAGCTGATTGTTTCACACAATCGACTACGCTGGTCGCATGCTTCCGCGTTTGTACGAGGGCCAGGTGTGTTCGATCGCCCGGGCGCTCGAGGTTGTCGGCGACCGCTGGACCCTGCTGGTCGTTCGTGAGGCGTTGACCAGGACCCGCCGCTTCGAGGACTTCCGGACGCACCTCGGGATCGCGCACAACGTACTGTCGGACCGTCTCGCGCGGCTCGTAGAGGCAGGGGTCCTCGAGCGGGAGCTGTACCAGACCAGGCCGGACCGGTACGAGTACCGGCTGACCCAGCAGGGGCTGGACCTGTGGAACGTGGTGATGTCGCTGCTGATGTGGGGCGACAAGTACCGCAGCCCGGACGGGCCGCCGCTGCTCACGCGCCACCATGGTTGCGGTGGCCAGTTGACGCCCAGCTTCACCTGCGACACCTGCGGGGCGAGCCTGGGACCGATGGACGTGGAGTTGCTGCCCGGTCCCGGCGCGGCCATTGACGCCTGACCGGCCGCACCGGGCCGACCGGGCCCGTTCTGGCTGTTACTGCGACAGGGCTTGCGAGGAGAAGGCGAGTATCTTCAGCCAGTCCTCTTCCAGGAGGGCGTGGCCGCCTGGGCGGAGGTGGTAGCCGATTGCGTTTGGGGGGAAGGCGGGGCGGGCTGCTTCGACGGAGAGGTGTTCGGCTTCGGGGTTGGCCCAGGCGTCGTCTTCGGCGCTGCATACGTATACATGGCGTGGTGCGATGCTGGCGAGGAGTTGGTGCTGGTCCACGGGTAGCTCGTCCTCCCTGCCGGAGTACTGCGCGAACGACGGGACGAACCAGTGCGGGAACCTTCTGGTGATCGCCTCGATGTCCTCGCCGCCCGGGTGCCGGAAGAGTGCCGCCCCGCAGCAACCCGACTCGTTTGATGCGGTCACCGTGATGCGTTCGTCCTGTACGCCGGCCCACAGGGCGGCCTTGCCCAGGCGGGAGTGGCCGAGCGCGACCACGTTCGTCGAGTCGATCCGGTCGACGGTCGCGGCGATGTCGATCAGCCGGGACAGGCCCCAGGCCCAGGCGGCGACGGCGCCCCAGGTCTCCGCGGGAAACAGTCCGCGTACGCCGGGGGCCGGCGGGTTCGGGTCGTCCGGCTCGATCTGTTGGTAGTGGGCGGTGAGTACGGCGTACCCGGCCTGGATGATCTTCTCGTACGGGAAGCTGGTGAGCGTCTCGTCGTTGCCGTCGAAGTTCAGGATCACCACGACAGGCGTCGGGTCGTTGCCGGACGGGAGATGCAGGAGTGTGTCGAACTCGAGGTTGCCGAGCGGGCACGCGACGGTCGCACGATGCCGGAGTCGGTCCGCGGTGCCCGCGAGGACGCCGTCCTCGCGGGACTGCAGCACCAGGTCGCCGAGCTTGGCGCCGTCCGGTGTGCGGCCGTAGATCGTCCGGGCGAACTCCTGGGTGACGTCGGGTCCGAGCGGTGGCAGAGACATGAAGGCTCCAATCATCAGGACAAGTATTCTCTGACGAAATCGGTTGACCCGTGGGGCGTGGCGGTGTGAAGGTCGCGCGGTGGCTGGCGTACCGAAGTTGCACGACGACGAGGTGGGGATCGACTCCGGGCTGGTGGAGCGGCTGCTGGGGGCGCAGTTTCCGCGCTGGGCCGGCCTGCCGGTACGGGTGGTTGACGACTCGGGGACCGACAACGTGACGTTCCGGGTCGGGGGCGAGTTGGCGGTGCGGTTGCCGCGGACCGAGCGTACGCAGGGGCAGGCCGAAATGGATCTGACCTGGATGCCGCGGTTGGCTCCGTACGTGTCGCTGCCGATCCCGGAGCCGCTGGCGCTGGGTCAGCCGGATGCCGGTTATCCCTTCAGCTGGGGCGTTTACCGATGGTTGCCTGGGGCGCCGTTTTCGCTCGACCGGGTCGACGGAGTGCGGGCGGCGCAGGAGCTGGCCGGGTTTGTGCGGTCGCTGCGGGAGGTGGACACGACCGGGGCGCCGGTGCCGTCCGCGGACCCGTTCAGCCGGGGTACGCCGTTGGCGCCGCGGGACGGGATGTTCCGCGAGGCGCTGGACCAGCTCAAGGAGCACTTCGACGTCGACCGGGTGACCGCGGCGTGGGAGGAGTCGCTGGCGGCGGACGTCTGGGACGGGGTGCCGCGCTGGATCCACGGGGACCTGATGGCCGGCAACGTCTTGGTTGCCGATGGCAAGCTGTCGGCGGTGATCGACTTCGGTACGTCGCGCGCGGCGGATCCGGCCGGGGATGTACTGGCAGCGTGGTGGTTGTTCGAAGGAGAGTCGCGTACGGCGTACCGCCGGGCGCTGGAAGTGGACGACGCGACCTGGCTGCGTGCGCGTGGATGGGCGTTGTCGCTCGTCATCATCGCGATCCCGTACTACCTGAACCGTCGCGCCGGCACGCTGGCGAACGGCCAGGCAAACGTCGCGGACATCCTGTCCGACTTCTAGAGCGCGATCCGGGCGTGGTGGAAGGTCGGCTCGGCTAGCTGTGGATCATGTGGTTTTGAGGGTGTGCAGGCCCTGCCACAGGAGGTCTTGGAGGGCACGGGCGACCTTCTCGGGGGATGGCGGGTCGGTGGAGCGGGTGCGCCAGATCGCGAGCCGTTCGGTGGCGCCGGAGATGCTCTGGGCAACGATCTGGATTTCTTCTTCGTCGGCCGGACGCCCGGCGGGTACGTTCATCCGCACCATCGTCGCGATCAGCTCGATGAACGCGGCCCGTACCTCGTCCGTGGCCTCCGCGGCGGGTCCGGCGCTCAGCATGCCCTCGTCGACCAGCACCGACCACGCCTGCGGGTGCTCGTCGAGGAACCTGAACCACGCCAGGAACCCCGCGTACAGCGAGTCCTCGGCGTCTGCGGCCGCCATCACCGCATCCGCGACGGTCTCCAGTAGCTGACCCCGGAGCCGCGCCAGGCAGGCGAGGAACAGCCCGTCCTTCGACCCGTAGTACTGGTAGATGAGCGGCTTCGACACCCCGACCTGCGCCGCGACGTCGTCCATCGACGTGCCCTGGTACCCACGTTCGCCGAAGATCCGTTCGGCCGCCTCGAGGATCTCCCGCTCACGGGCGGCCCGGTCGCGCCGGCGCTTGGGTGCGGTGGTGGTGGACGTCACTTGCGCAGTCTAACTGACTCCGAGTAACTTACTGCGAGTAAGTTCAACCGCCGAGCGGAGGCCGGAGATGAGCGAGCAGCACCGGATCGTGGTGATCGGCACCGGGTTCGCGGGGATCGGGATGGCGGTCCGGCTGAAGCAGGCCGGGTACGACGACTTCGTCGTGCTGGAGCGTGCGGACGACGTCGGCGGCACCTGGCGGGACAACACCTACCCGGGCTGCCGGTGCGACGTGCCCTCGCACCTGTACTCGTTCTCGTTCGCGCCCAACCCGGAGTGGTCGTCGACGTTCTCGCCGCAGCCCGAGATCGAGGACTACCTGCGCAAGGTGACCGACGACTTCGGCGTCCGCCCGCACCTCCGGTTCGGACACGCGGTCGAGTCGGCCCGCTGGGAGGACGGCAAGTGGCGGATCACGACCGGTCAGGGCGAGTTCACCGCGGACGTCCTGCTGTCCGGGATGGGCCCGCTCGCCGAGCCGTCGTACCCGAAGCTGCCCGGCATCGAGGACTTCGAGGGTGAGGTCTTCCACTCGGCCCGGTGGAACCACGACCTGAACCTCAGCGGCCGCAAGGTCGCCGTGATCGGCACCGGCGCGTCGGCGATCCAGTTCGTGCCGGCGATCCAGCCGGAGGTCGAGGAACTGCATCTGTTCCAGCGCACTCCGCCGTGGGTGATGCCGCGGCCGGACCGGAAGATCTCCGCGGCCGAGAAGGCGGTGTACCGGCGGTTTCCCCTTGCGCAGAAGGCGATGCGGGCCGGCATCTACTGGGGTCGTGAGTCGATGGTGCTCGGGTTCGCGAAGCTGCCCGCGATCATGAAGCAGGCGCAGAAGGTCGCCGAGAAGCACCTCGCGCACCAGGTCCGCGACCCGCTGCTGCGCGCCAAGCTCACGCCCGATTTCACCCTCGGCTGCAAGCGTGTGCTGATCTCCGACGACTACTACCCGGCGCTCGCCCGGCCGAACGTCGAGGTCGTCACCGACGGGATCGCCGAGGTGACGCCAACCGGCATCGTCACCACCGACGGCGTGAAGCACGAGGTGGACACGATCATCTACGGCACCGGTTTCAAGGTCACCGACCTGCCCGTGATGGACATGGTGCACGGCCGGGACGGAGTCTCGCTGCGGCAGGCGTGGGCCGACGGCATGGAGGCCCACCTCGGTACGGCGATCAACGGCTTCCCGAACTTCTTCATGCTGATCGGCCCGAACACCGGCCTCGGGCACAGTTCGATGGTGTTCATGATCGAGTCGCAGATCGCGTACATCGTGGACGCGCTGCGGACCATGGATGCGCACGGCCTGAAGCAGGTCGAGGTACGGCGGGACGTGCAGCGGGCGTTCGTCGACGGGGTCCGGTCGTCGATGCGGAACACGATCTGGACCCGCGGCGGCTGCACCAGCTGGTACCTCGACTCCGAGGGTCGCAACACCACGCTCTGGCCGTCGTTCACGTTCCGGTTCCGGCAGTTGACCCGCCGGTTCGACGCCGCGGAGTATCAGACCCTCGCTATGTGACATCGTGCGTGTTACATTCGATCAGTCAAATGATCGGAGGAGGCGCGCCGGGTGGTGGTTCAACTGGTGGCGCTGCACGGGATCGGCGGTCGAGGGGACCTGCCGGTACCGCTGTGGCTCGCGGTCTACTCCGCTGGCGCCGCGGTCGCGGTCTCGTTCTTCGCACTGGCCGCGTTCTGGTCTCGCCCGCGGTTCGCATCGGCCGCGGGCGTACCGCTGATCGTCGGTACGCGGATCGCCGACCATCGGATCGTTCGCACAGTGCTCAAGCTGCTGGGTCTCGCGGCGCTCACCCTGCTGCTCGGCGCGGCGTGGTTCGGGAGCCCGACGGAGAATCCCGCGCCGACCTGGTTGTACGTGTGGATCTGGGTCGGGATCATCCCGCTGTCCCTGCTCTGCGGCCCGATCTGGCGGCTCGCGAATCCGTTGCGGACCATCGCGGGAGTCGTCAGGCGTACGTCGTACCGGCAACTGCCCGACGGGATCGCGTACTGGCCGGCCGTCGCGGGCCTGGCCGGGTTCCTCTGGCTGGAACTGGTCTACCCGAACGGATCCGAGCCGCGGGTGGTCGCGATCGCGGTCACCGGGTACGCGGTCGTGAACGTTGCCGCGGGCATCGTCTACGGGCCGGCCTGGTTCGCGGTCGGTGACAGCTTCGAGGTGTACGGCGACGTACTCGCACACCTGAGCCCCATTGGCCGCGCCAACGGTCGACTCGTACTGCGGAACCCGCTCGCCGGACTGGCCACGCTGCCGCAGCGGCGCGGCCTCGTCGGCCTGCTGTGTTTGTTGCTCGGGTCAACGGCCTTCGACGGGATCTCCCGCTGGTCGGCGTGGTCGCAACGCACCGGCGAGCTCAGCCGCCCGCAACACCTGATCGTGTACACGCTCGGCCTGGTCGTCTCGGTCGCGATCGTCACCGGCCTGTTCCTGCTCGCCGCGCGCACCACCGGCGCGGCCGAGGTCCGGCCCGGCGCGCTCGGACCGGCAGGTCTGCCCGGAGCGTTCGTGCATTCGCTGGTCCCGATCGCGATCGGGTACGCCGTCGCGCACTACTTCTCGTTCGCGCTGTTCCAGGGCCAGGACGGCTGGCTGCTCGCGACCGACCCGTTCGGCCGCGGCTGGGACCTGTTCGGCACCGGCGGGACGCGGATTGACTACGCGTTCCTCGGGACCGGACTGATCGCAGGCGTACAGATCGGCGCGATCGTGCTCGGACACGTACTAGGGGTAGTGTCCGCGCACGATCGCGCGACCGAACTCTTCCGTCGTCGCCGGCTCCGCCGCGCGCAGTACCCGATGCTGGCCGCGATGGTCGCGTTCACCGCCGGCGGGATCGCACTGGTGACCGCCTCGTGATCGGCCTGCACATGGGCGGAGTTCCGGAGGCGGCGATGGTCCTCGGGCCGGTCTTCCTGATCATCGCGTTCGTCCGCATCGCCCGCCGCCACGAGGCGACCGACGACGAGGACTGGGATGCGGACGTCGGGGACCTGCCCGAAAAGTAAGGCCCGAAAAGTAAGGCCCGAAAAGTGAGGCCCAAAAGTGAGGCCCGGAGAACCCCCTGCGGTTCCCCGGGCCTCGTGTTCCCCGCTGGTTCAGGCGGCCAGTGCCGGTTCGTAGTACGTCCCGCTGAGCCGGGACAGGTCGGCCGTCGACACCAGCTTCGCCAGTTCGGCGCAGCCGGCGGTCAGTGCGGACTCCAAGGTCGGCCACGCGTCGACGCACCAGTACGGGTCGTCGGGCTGCCGGTCGTTGTCGTCGTCGATGTCTGCGCACCAGCCGCCGGTACGGACGTGGTGGACGTGGAGTCGGAGCTTCATGGTCGTGCTTTCAGAAGGGGAGTTTGCGGCCGGACGGGGTCCGGAGGTCGAGGGTCTGGTTCTGTCCCTGCCGGCGGGTCGTGCTGGTGCTGGGTCGCCGGCGGATCTGGATCTGGCGCATCCTCTTCCTCCTGCCTCGGGTTCTGGTAGGAATACGCTCCCGCATGAGGACCGGTTCACACATGCGGAGGATTACCTACCCGGTACCCGAACTACCCCCTAGCCAGCCGTCGGGGACAGCTGAGGGTCAGGCAAGGGCTACCCAGTCGACGGCAGTTCCTTCGGATTGAGGCCGAGCTCCTCGTAGGCGACCTGCTCGATCTCGCGGGCCATCGCCTCGCGGAACGCCGCGACCAGTGCCTGGCCGGCCAGCGGGATGATGCCTTCGAGGGTGCGCTGGATCTCCGGCCAGCCGTCGGCCGGCATCCCGGCGTTGGTGAAGTCGCGCCAGACGGTCGAGCGGAACAGTTCGACGTACGTCTTGGCGACCGCGTCGGCCTGGGCGAACAGCTTCGGCAGCATCTCGAAGATCGCCTGCATCGGGACGCCGAGCTTGATCACCTCGAGGCCGGTGCGGAGCAGGTCCGGGTTCGGGATCCGCAGCCGGCCGTCCTCGAGCCGCTCCGCGATCCCGAGTTCGACGATCTGCTGGATCACCGCCGGGTCGTGCGGTACGCCCGCCCGCGCGGCCAGCTGGTGTTCCTCGAGCTCCTCCGGCTCCGCGGGCGTCCACGGGTTCACCAGGGTCTCGAACACGCCCAGCGCGAGCTCGCCGTCGGGCAGTTCGGCCATCATCCGCTCGACCGCGGCCAGCGTGTAGCCCTTGTCGAGCAGTTCGCGGACCAGCGTCAGCCGGGCCACGTGCTCGGCTCCGTAGTACCCGGTCCGGCCGACCAGCCGGGGCGGTGCGATCAGCCCGCGCCCGGCGTACGCGCGGACGTTCCGGACCGTCATCCCGACCTTCGCGGCCAGCTGGTCGACAGTGAGCTCCTCTTCCACCCTTGACAGTCTTCCAGACTTCACGTTACATAGCGGATGTAACATGCCTCATGGCGCATGCCTCATGTCCCGAAGGAGTACGCCAATGGCAGTCCCGCTCGCCACGACCGGCACCGCGACCTTCGACCAGATCGCCATCGTCACCGGGGTGGTCGGCTGTCTGTACCTCGCACTCGCCGTGCTCCTGTGGCGCGAACGCACCGGCCACGTCACGCTGGTAGGGAGGTTCGCGGACACCATCGGGAGACTGGACGGAGTCCCCCGATGGGCCGCGCTCACGCCGTACCTGCATGCGGCCTCATTGCTCGCCTGTGCGTTCGGGGTCTGGTGGGACATCGCGATCCACATCGACCGCGGCCGCGACACCGGCCCGTTCGGAACCGCGGCGCACTACCCGATCTTCTTCGGCATCCTCGGCGTGATCGTGTCCGGCGTACTGCCGATCGCGCTGGCCCGCAAACCGCTGCCGGCGCGGACGATCAAGCTCACGAAGGGCTGGCGGATCCCGTGCAGCGCGGCGCTCGTCACCGTGTGCGGAACGTTCGCGCTGGTCGGGTTCCCGCTCGACGACGTCTGGCACCGGCTGTTCGGTGAGGACGTGACGCTGTGGGGTCCGACGCACCTGCTGATGATCGGCGGCGTGGTGTTCTCGATCTTCGCCCGGCTGCTCGCGATCGCCGAGGTGGAGCAGTTGGCCGGTACGAACAAGCGGCGCGTGTTCCAGGAGATGGTGTCGGTCGGTGCGCTGCTGATCGCCTGGGATCTGTTCGGCACCGAGTTCAACTACGGCGTACCGCAGTTCCCGCTGATCCTGCAGCCGATCCTGATCGTGTTCGGCGCGACGATGGCGTTCACGATCCTGCGGTCGCGGCGCGGTCCGGGTTCCACGTTCGTAGCCCTCGGCGTGTACCTGCTGATCCGCGGCGGGATCGCGTTCGCGGTGGCCGAGCCGCTCGGCCAGATCGTCGGGCACTTCCCGCTGCTGATCGTGGAGGCGGTCCTGGTCGAGGTGGCGGCGTTTGCCCTCGGCAACAAGAACCGGTTCCGGCTCGGCGGCGTCGCGGGCGTACTGATCGGCACCGTCGGCGTGGTCGCGGAGTACGCCTGGAGCCACGTCTGGATGCCGATCGCCTGGCCGTCGACGATCCTGCCGTCCGCGATCGGGTACGGCGTCGTCGTGGGCGTCGGCGCCGGTCTGGTCGGGGCCTGGCTGGCGACCCGGTACGCCGAGGTCGCGGGCGAGGCGCGGGCGATCGGGATCAAGAACATCCGCGCGATCGCGGTTCGGCGTACCCATCAACTGGGAGCCGCCGGGCTGGTCGCCGTGGCCGCGACGGTGTTCTTCTGTGTACCGCGGTCCGCGGATCCGGGCGTGACCGGGGTCGTGTCGTTGGAGCGGGTGGCCACGGGGGCCGAGCCGACGGCGTACGTCACGATCTCGCTCACGCCCGCGGACGCCGCGGTCGGGGCGCGCTGGTTCGAGGCGCTCGCCTGGCAGGGCGGCGGGCTGGTGTACCACCCGATGGAGAAGGTTGCTGACGGCACCTACCGGTCGCGGGACGCGTTGCCGATGGACGGGAAGTGGAAGTCGATGATCCGGCTGCACCAGGGGCAGCGGGACATGGTCGCCGCCTGGGTGTACGCGCCGGAGGACGTCGCGATCGCGAAGCCCGCCGTCCAGGTGTCGAACGGGCAGACCGTCGAGTTCGTGAACGAGCAGCAGGTGCTGCGGCGGGAGGAGCGCGAGGACGTGCCACGATGGATGTGGAACGCCGGGTACGCGCTGCTCGCTGTCGTCGGGCTGCTCGAGGTGCTCGGGATCGCGTGGCTGGTCGGGCGTGGCGCCCGCGGTGGACGCCTCCGAGCGGCCCACTTGAGTACTGCCGACGAACGGGAACGGGAGATCGCGTGACGATCGAGTTGGAGCGCTCCGGGGTCACCACCGCTGACGGAGTACGGCTGAACGTCGAGGTGACCGGGCCGGCCGACGCGCCGGTGACCGTACTGCTGGTGCACGGCTGGACGTGTTCGACCCGGTCCTGGCACCACCAGGTCGAGGGGTTGCCGCAGATCCTCGGGCGCGACGCCGTACGCGTCGTCACGTACGACCACCGCGGCCACGGGCGGTCGGACGCCGCGCCCACCGGGTCCACCCGGCTGGAGCAGCTGGCCGACGACCTGGTCACGGTCCTCGACGAGGTCGTCGGCGACGGCCCGGTCGTGTACGCCGGCCACTCGATGGGCGGCATGACGCTGATGGCCGCCGCCGACCAGTACCCGGAGCTCTTCGGCCCCCGCATCCGCGCAGCAGCCCTGGTCAGCACCACCTCCGGCCACCTCACCGAAGGCGCCCTCGGCATCCCGGCCCGCTTCGACCCGACAGCGGCGAAGATCGCCCCCCGAGTGCTGAACGCGGTAGGCAGGCGGATCGACCGCCGAGCAGCAACCCGGGCGGCAGCCGGCGCTGAGGGTGCGGAGCGCGAGGCGCTCAGGCGCGCGGGCGGTGTGCACGCGCCCAGCGCCGAAGCGGCGGAGGCGGGTGCTGCGCTGGCGGCGGAGATCGCCGGGGGTGCGGCGGAGCGGGCCCAGGCCGCCGGGGACGCGCGGTCCGCGGCGCGGTTGGCTCAGGTCGCGCGCCGCGCGGGCGCCCTCGCGGCGCGGTTGCAGCGGCCTGCTTTGAAGCAGGTGGTGTTTGGGAAGAAGGTGGATCCGGCTGAGGTGCAGTTGTTCATGGAGGATCTGGCGGTCGTGCCGGGGGTTTCGTACGGCGGGTTCTTCGAGGCGATGTTGCAGCACGAGCGTGGGCACGTACTGAAGGCGCTCGACCAGCTCCCGGTGGAGATCATGCACGGCACCCGCGACCGCCTGCTCCCGCCCCGGCACGCGAATCGGATCGCCGCCGAGCTGCCCACCGCCCGTCTGTGGTTCTACCCGGGCGCCGGCCACATGCTCATGCAGGAACGCCCCCGGGACGTCACCCACCGCCTGGCCTCCCTGGCCCGCAAGGCCTCCGCCTGAGAGTCGCGTCACGGCCGCGCGGCCGTGATGCGCCTACGCTCGACCCCGTGCAGAACCTTCTCTCGGATGTCGTCGTGGTGGACCTGACCCGTGCGCTGGCCGGGCCGCATGCGGCGATGATGCTGGGGGACCTCGGGGCGCGGGTGATCAAAGTCGAGACCCCGAACGGCGGCGACGACAGCCGCGGCTGGGGACCGCCGTTCGTGGCCGGTGAGTCGACGTACTACCTGTCCGCGAACCGGAACAAGGAGTCGGTGACCGCGGACCTCAAGTCCGCGGACGGCAAGGAGTTCCTGGCCAAGCTGGTGCGGAAGGCCGACATCCTGATCGAGAACTTCCGCCCGGGCGTGCTCGACCGGCTCGGCTTCGGGAACGAGCGGCTGCACGAGCTCAACCCCGCCTTGGTGATCCTGTCGATCACCGGATTCGGGCACGACGGCCCGGAGGGCGGCCGCGCCGGGTACGACCAGATCGCCCAGGGCGAGGGCGGTCTGATGAGCATCACCGGCGAGACCGAACCGACGAAGGTCGGCGCCCCGATCTCGGATCTGCTGGCCGGGATGTACGGCGCGTACGGAGCGCTCGCCGCCCTGCACGAGCGGTCCATCACCGGGAAGGGGCGGGTCGTCCGGACCAGCCTGCTCGCGTCGGTCGTCGGCGTGCACGCGTTCCACGGGACGAAGTGGACGGTCGCGCACGAGCTGCCCGAGCGGATCGGCAACCACCACGCCCAGATCGCGCCGTACGGGCTCTACCGCACCCGCGACGACATCGTGCAGGTAGCGGTCGGCAGCGAGGGCCTGTGGCGCCTGTTCGCTCCGATCGTCGGCCTCGACCCGGATGACGACCGCTTCGCGACCAACCCGGCCCGGGTCGCACACCGCGACGAACTGACCGCAGCGATCGAGGCCGCCTTCGCGCGGGACTCGGCCGACGCCTGGCTGGAACACCTTGCGGACAAGGGCATTCCGGCCGGCAAGGTCCGCGACTTCCAGCAGGTGTACGACTGGGAACAGACCCGCTCCCAGGGCCTGCTCATCGACGTCGAACACCCGACGCTGGGCACCATCCAGCTCCCCGGCCCGCCGCTCCGCTTCGACGACAACCCGTACGCCGGCGCCCGCGAAACCAACCTCCCGCCACCCCGGCTGGGCGAGCACAACGAGTCTGTCCGCGCCTGGCTGGACGAGTAGGCGGACCGCCACGCCATCACAATGCGGCGCAGTCGCCGGGCGCAGGCGTGGCGCCGTTGCGGGCGATCGATTGTGATGGCCTGGCGGTCCGCACCTTTCGACTCGGGTCGAATAGCTGCCGCTGCGTTCGCAGGTGCGTCACGGTTGGGGCCGTTGGCGTGGTGAGGGGTTGACGGGCGCGGAGGACCCGTCTAGCGTCCGGGAAATCGATTACTCGCCCGAATCGTGGAGGTGCTGTGGTGCCGGACCTCGTCACGATGACTGCGATCGGGAAGCGGTACGGCGGGGTGCGAGCCTGTCACGAGGTGGACTTCGCGCTCGGGGCCGGCGAGGTGCACGCGCTGCTCGGCGAGAACGGGGCCGGCAAGAGCACGCTGATGAAGATCCTGTCCGGCGACGTCACCGACTACGACGGCAGCATCGCGATCGACGGCCGCCCGGTCCGGTTCGGCGGCCCGACCGACGCGCAGTCCGCGGGGATCGCGATGATCCACCAGGAGCTCGATCTGGTCCCCGGGCTGTCGGTCGCGGACAACATCTTCCTCGGCCGCGAACTGCGGACGCCGTACCGCACCGTCGACCGCCGCCGGATGGAACGCGAGGCCCGCGACCTGCTCGCCCGCAGCGGGGTCAGCCTCGACCCGCGCCGCCCGGTCGGCGACCTCCGGGTCGGCGAGCAGCAACTCGTCACGATCGCGAAGGCGATCTCGCTCGACGCCCGCGTGCTGATCATGGACGAGCCGACCTCCGCGCTCACCACCTCCGAGGTGGAACGACTCTTCGACGTGATCCGCGAACTCCGGCAACGCGACGTCGGCATCGTCTACATCTCGCACCGGATGGAGGAGATCGCCCGGATCGCCGACCGGGCGACCGTACTCCGCAACGGCCGGATCGTGACCAGCTTCGACCCGCGCGAACTCAGTACGGCCGAAGTCGTCGAGGCGATGGTCGGCCGCCCGGTGCAGACCATGTTCAGCACCCCGGACAGCGACACCGGCGACGAACTCCTCCGGGTCGAGAACCTCGCCGTGAAGGCCGAGCGCCCCGGCCGCCGCGACCCCGACGGCATCTCGCTGACCGTCCGCGCCGGCGAGATCGTCGGCCTGGCCGGCCTGCTCGGCGCCGGCCGTACCGAACTCCTCGAGACCCTGTACGGCGTCGCGCCCGGCGGTACCCGGACCGGCCGGATCCTCCTGCAGGGCAAGCCGATCCACCCGCGCGGACCGCGTCAGGCGCTTGCCCAAGGCATCGGTTTCGTCCCGGAGGACCGGCGCGCGTCCGGGCTGGTGCTGTTCCACTCGATCCTCGCGAACACGGTTGTTTCGAGTCTCGGTGCGTACGGCCGGCTCGGGGTGATCGCGCGCCGGCTGGAACGGACCGCGTCGCTGTCGATGGCGGACCGGTTGCGGCTGAAGTTCGGGCGGCTGCAGGACGAGGTCGGCACGCTGTCCGGCGGCAACCAGCAGAAGGTCGTGTTCGGCCGGATGCTGCTCACGTCGCCCCGGTTGCTCCTGCTGGACGAGCCGACCCGCGGCGTCGACGTCGGTGCGAAGGCCGAGATCTACCGCCTGCTCGGAGAGCTCGCGGCGCAGGGCATCGGCGTACTGCTCGCGTCGTCCGAACTCCCCGAACTGGTCGGCGTCTGCGACCGCGTCGTCGTCCTGCGGGACGGCCGCGACGTCGCGCAGTTCAGTACGGCGGACTCGGGCGAGGGCGACCTGCTCGCGGCAGCGATGGGACAAGGCGAGGTGGGAGGAGCGCAATGACCGAGGCACTACAGGACAAGGTGGCGCCGGCGGAGAACGTGTCCGTGGCGGCGACGCTGTTCCGGTTCCAGAGCGTGTTCGGGCTGATCGCGGTGTTCGTCGCGGCGATCATCTTCTCGCCGCGGAAGAACGGAGACATCCTGTTCATCAGCGCGGACAACCTGGCGAATGTTGTCCGCGCGGTGTCCGAGATCGGCATCATCGCGGTCGGGATGACGTTCGTGATCCTGATCGGCGGCATCGACCTGTCGGTCGGCGCGGTGCTCGGCCTGGCCGCGGTCGGTTCGGCCGTACTGATGGTCGAGAACGACTGGGGCTTCCTGCCGTCGGTCGTGCTCGTGCTCGCGATCGGCCTGGTTTTCGGTGCCCTGCAAGGGATCGCGACCGCGATGATCGGGATCCAGTCGTTCATCGTGACGCTCGCGGGCCTGCAGATAGCCAGAGGCCTGGCCCGGATCTGGTCCGGCGGGCAGGGCGTCGCGATCGCCTACGGCGACGGGCCGAACGAGGCGCCCGCGTCGTTCGCGCTGCTCGGCGAACGCACCTTCGGCGGGCTGGTGCCGATCCCGGTGATCATCTTCGCGGTGGTCGCGATCGCCGCCGTGGTGTTCCTCCGGGTCAGCGCGTTCTCCCGGCACCTGTACGCCGTCGGCGGCAACGAGAAGGCGGCGCGGCTGTCCGGCGTACCGGTCGTACGGGTGAAGGTCGCGGTGTTCGCGATCTGCGGGCTGCTCGCGTCGCTGGCCGGCATCGTGCACGCCGTACAGCTCAACCAGGGCAGCCCGAACGACGGCATCGGCTACGAGCTGGACGCGATCGCCGCGGTCGTGATCGGCGGTACCAGTCTGGCCGGCGGCCGCGGTTCGGTGGCCGGCACCGTCGCGGGCGCGCTGCTGCTCGGCGTACTGAACAACATCCTCGCCCTGAACAACATCGACTCCAACATCCAGCTGCTGATCAAGGGTCTGGTGATCGTTGCCGCCGCCGCGCTGCAACGGCTCCGCCCCACCTCGTAAGGAAGGTTCCGTCATGCGTTCTGTGAGAATTCCCCTGGCTGCTGCGGCCGTTGCCGCGCTGGTCCTGGCCGGTTGCGGGACCACCAACGAGCGGACCGCGGGTGCGTCGCCAGGCGCGTCCAAGTCGTGCAAGGGTGCCGACGGCAAGTACACGATCGGGATGAGCCAGGCCAACGTCGCCGAGCCGTACCGGCAGCGGATGGACGACGACATCAAGGCGGCCGCCAAGGACGTGCCGCAGTTCGACGTGAAGTTCGCGGACGCGGCGCAGGACAACGCCAAGCAGGTCGCGGACGTGGAGAACTACATCACCCAGCAGATCGACCTGCTGATCATCAGCCCGAACGAGGCGAAGCCACTGACCGCGGTGGTGAAGAAGGCGTACGACAAGGGCATCCCGGTGATCGTGCTGGACCGCAAGGTCGAGGGCGACGCGTACACCGGGTTCATCGGCGGCGACAACGTCCAGATCGGGCGTGAGGCCGGGAAGTACATCGCGGAGAAGCTGTTGCCGTCCGGTGGGAACGTCGTGGAGCTGAAGGGTCTGGCCGGGGCGACGCCGCAGGCCGAACGGCACGAAGGGTTCGTCGAGGGGATCAAGGAGAACCCGAAGGTCAAGGTGATCGCGTCGGCGAGCGGTGACTGGCTGCGGGAGAAGGGCCAGTCGCAGATGGACGCGCTGCTGAAGGCGAACCCGAAGATCGACGTGGTGTTCTCGCACAACGACCCGATGGCCGAGGGCGCGTACCTGGCTGCGAAGGCGGTCGGCCGCGAGAAGGAGATGAAGTTCACCGGCATCGACGCGCTGCCGATCCCGTCCGGCGGCATCAAGGCCGTCGAACAGGGCCGGCTGTCGGCGACCTTCACCTACCCGACCAACGGCAAGGAAGCGATCGCCGCCGCCAAGAAACTCCTGATCGACTGCGGCACGATCCCGAAGACGCAAACCCTCCCGACCCGGCTGATCGACCCGTCCAACGCCGCGAAGATCTACGCAGAAGAGAACCCCACGGGGTGAGGGGGCACACGACGCGCTCCCCCTGGAGAGCAACTCGTTCCAGGAGGAGGCGTCGTAATTGCTGTGCTGGACGTCAGCGAGCCTGAAGGACTCCGGCGCCGAAGCCCAGACCTGGGCGCTGCACAGCACGGCCGGCGAGGATGGCATTCAGGCCGGCCGGGCTGAGACGACCACCGAACTCCTGGCGGGTCAGTGCGGCGACTCCAGCTGCGGTCGGTGCCGACGCAGAGGTGCCGAAGAATCGGCAATCTCCCTGCACCGTCGTGGGGCAGCTGCCGCTACCGAATTCCCCTGCACCGCTGACAGATTCGCCATCTCCAGCGGTCCACGTGGGAGCGTCGTGCGTCCGCGACTGCGTGTCGTCCCCCGGGACACCCTTGCACGGGCCTGAGACTCCGTCAGCACACTTGGTCGTAGACATGATCTGCACAGGTCCAGCGGCGCTGAACGACTCGAGGCCAACCGTTGCAGGATCGACGGAAGCGCTCGCGTTGACCGCGCCGGCGCTGGTGGCAAAGCCGAGATAGTTCGAGTCCGGATTCAGCGAACCGGCTCGCTCCGGTGGGTCGATGCCCTGCACACCGGCAGACAGAGCCCGCCAGCGTAGGTCCAGGACGGGTGCAGCCTTGGCGGATGAGGTGCCCGCGACGTCGACGACCAGTTTCACCCGCTGCGCTACGTCGGTGGAGTTCTCGTAGATGAACTGCTCGATCGTATCGCCGACGCCATCAGCCTGTGTCGCGTTGCTGTAGGCGAGGCACTGGGTGCCCGTGCTGTCCATCAGATAGAGGTTGAGATCCGTGAATCCGCCTTGGCCCGCGGTCGGGAAGATCGCCCGTGGCTCGCTCCACTGCAAAGTCGGCATGACGACGGCGCCTGGCTTCAGGTTGATGTCGTACGTGCTGTCGTCGCCGCGCAACTTGACGACGTTCTTCGGAGCAGTGGGACAACCTGTGAAGGGGCCTTGGACTCCGTCCGGTCCGGTCGTTGTGCCAACTGCGGGCACCCGGGGTGCATGCCTGGTTCCGAGGTTTCCGGCCGAGGAGCTGACCCAGACGCCGTGGCGGGCGAGGGCTTCCGCGGTCGCCGCCCCGATGCCCTGCTGGAAGGCAGGCTCGTCGTCGAACGCGATGTCTTCGGCAATCAGATCAGATCCCGCGTTGGCCAGGTCGTGGAATGCGTCGACGTAGTCCGCGAGGGTCTCGCCGGTGCTGGCGAACGCCAGCTTCGCGTCGGGTGCCAGGTCGTGGATGATTTCGAGCATCCCGGTGCCCTCGTCATCGTCGTAGTCGGCCCGCCGAACAACCTTCACGTCGCTAGGAAGCTCACCCTGCGCCACTGAGTCGGCGAGATGATCGACATCACCGGAAATCACGCCGACCGTCTGACCGCGTCCGCTGAAGCCACTGGCCTGCGCGAGGTCGGCCTTGTGCAGCTGAACCCCTTCGGCGGTGATTGGGCCGACATCGGTGGCCGGCCGCAGCGCGGGACGAATGGCGGTCACCCAGTCCAGCCCCGCGACCGCATCGAGCTTGTCGTACGGAACAGTAGCGCGCAGCAGGCCGGTCTGGGGTAGATCGATGCCAGGTACGTTCGCGAAGTCGCCGGAGCCGGCGTTCACTGTGACGCCGAGCCGATTCAGCTCTGCGGTCTCCGCCCGGCTGGCTGTTGCTACCGAGTGGAGAAGGACGTCGATGCCGCCCTGTTCGTCGATATGCATCACGCCCGCAGCGAGCTGCCGGGTCGTAGTTGCCGCGAGCATTCGTTTCGGATTGGACGCCATCGCTTGGGCGATGCGCGCCGCGCGATCCCGGAGCAGGGTTGGCACCTTGGAGCTCGTCGCCGACTTTGCGACGTGCTCCTGGGGCACAGGTGCGGCACCCGCCGGAGATGCGGCGATTGCGGCTACGGATGTTGGCAGTGCCAGGAGCAACGCACCCAGCACAAGCCGAGGCCTTCGATACAAGGAGTCCTCCAGGGGACTACG
The DNA here is from genome assembly GCF_042873835.1 of Kribbella sp. NPDC004536. Taxonomy (NCBI): domain Bacteria; kingdom Bacillati; phylum Actinomycetota; class Actinomycetes; order Propionibacteriales; family Kribbellaceae; genus Kribbella; species Kribbella sp. NPDC004536. Next base: position 748,064 of record NZ_JBIALY010000003.1, read on the forward strand.
GGGAGTATTGAAGGGCACCATGTCCATTCACGCTGGAAACGACCTGAACTGGAGCTGGTGTCAACGCGAAGAGCTGGCTCGTTCGATGCGGCGGGCGCCGAGGGTGGTTGCGGTCGGCGGGCGGGTGGGGTCGGCGATGCGCGCGAGCAGGAGGCGGGCGGCTTCGGTGCCGAGCTCGTACGCCGGTTGCGCCACGACTGTGAGTGGTGGGTCGACGAGGGCGGCCCACGGGGCGTCGTCGAAGGTGACGACGCCGACGTCCCGGCCCACCCGGACACCGCGCTCCTGCAGGGCTTGGAGTGCGCCGACGGCCATCGCGTTGTTCGCGATCAGCAGGGCGTCCGGTGGTTCGGGTCGGGCCAGCAGGTCGTGCGTCGCGCGATAGGCGCCGGCGGCTTTGAACTCCGTACGGCGCACCAGCTTCGCCGTGCGGCGCCGGGCCGCCCGCAGCGCGTCGCGGTAGCCGGCCAGCCGGTCGTCGGCCGTTCGTACTCCGGACGGCCCGGTGAGACAGCCGATCCGTTCGTAGCCCTGGGCAACCAAATGCGCGGTCGCCTCCCGCGCCGCCAGGCGGGTGTCGACCAGTACCACGTCACTGTCCGCGCCCGGCAGCGGCCGGTCCACGGCGACGTACGCCGTACCCCGCGACGCCAGCTTGGCAACCGACGTACCCGGACCGCTCGGCGACAGGATCACCCCGGCGACCCGTTCCTGCAGCGCGACGTCGAGGTACCGGTTCTCCTTCTCCGCGCTCTCGTCGGAGTTGCACAGGACGACCGAGTACCTGACCTCGTGCGCGACGTCCTCGACCCCGCGCGCGATCGCCGTGAAGAACGGGTTCTCCACGTCCGAGATGATCAGCGCGACCACCGCGGCCTCCTGCCGGCGCAGGTTCCGGGCCGGGCCGTTGGGCTGGTACCCGAGCTCGGCGGCGGCCGCCCGGACCCGCTCGGCCAGGCCGGGATCGACCGTCGGCTTGCCGTTCAGCGCCCGCGAAACGGTGGCCGTGGACACCCCGGCCCGCGCGGCCACGTCGCTGACAGTCGGCACGGTCGCCACCCTTGCAGACCGGGCGGTAACCGGCAAGTAATGGATTACCCGTGTTCTTTACGTACGGAATCTCGGAGCTTTACCAGTGCCATGAGAGGATCACCCGCGTGACTGCCTTGCCGAGTGTTTCGTACTCCATCACCGTTCGCCTCGAGGTGCCCGCCGGCGGCTCGACGGTGAGCAAGCTGACGACCGCGGTCGAGCAGGCCGGCGGTCTGGTCACCGCGCTCGACGTGACCGCGTCCGGCCACGAGCGGCTACGGATCGACGTCACCTGCGCCGCGGCCGACACCGAGCACGCCGGCCGCCTGGTCGAGGCAATGCGCGCCGTGCCGGGCGTCGAGATCGGCCGGGTCTCGGACCGGACCTTCCTGATGCACCTCGGCGGCAAGATCTCGATGGAGGCCAAGCACCCGATCCGCAACCGTGACGACCTGTCGATGATCTACACGCCAGGTGTGGCGCGGGTCTGCCTGGCGATCGCGGCCAACCCCGACGACGCGCGCCGGCTGACGATCAAGCGGAACAGCGTCGCGGTCGTCACCGACGGCTCGGCCGTACTGGGACTCGGCAACATCGGCCCGAAGGCCGCGCTGCCGGTGATGGAGGGTAAGGCCGCGCTGTTCAAGCGGTTCGCGGGGATCGACGCCTGGCCGCTGTGCCTGGACACCCAGAACCCCGACGAGATCGTCTCGATCGTGAAGGCGATCGCGCCCGGGTTCGCCGGGATCAACCTGGAGGACATCTCCGCGCCGCGCTGCTTCGAGATCGAGGCCCGGCTGCGGGAGGAACTGGACATCCCGGTCTTCCACGACGACCAGCACGGTACGGCGGTGGTCGTGGTCGGCGCGCTGTACAACGCGCTCCGGGTGGTCGGCAAGGACATCACGAACGTCCGGGTGGTGCTGTCCGGCGCCGGTGCGGCCGGTACGGCGATCCTCAAGCTGCTGCTCGCCGCGGGCGTCAAGGACGCGGTGGTCGCGGACATCGACGGCGTCATCCACACCGAGCGTGAAGGCCTGTCGCCGGAGCTGCGATGGATCGCGGAGAACACCAACGCGGCCAGGTACAGCGGCAACCTGAAGGGTGCGCTGGCCGGTGCCGACGTGTTCATCGGCGTCTCCGCCCCGAACATCCTGGACGGCGCCGACATCGCCACGATGAACGAGGACGCGATCGTGTTCGCGCTGGCCAACCCGACCCCGGAGGTCGACCCGACCGAGGCCGGCGAGCACGCGGCCGTGGTGGCCACCGGCCGCAGCGACTACCCGAACCAGATCAACAACGTGCTGGTCTTCCCGGGCGTCTTCCGCGGTCTGCTGGACGCGCAGTCCTCGAAGGTGTCGGTCGACATGGAGCTGGCCGCGGCGCGCGCACTCGCCGGCGTGGTGACCGACGAGGAGCTGAACGCGACGTACATCGTGCCGAGCGTCTTCCACCCGGAGGTGCACACCCGGGTCGCGCACGCGGTCCGGGACGCGGCCGGGGGCAAGGCACCGGCGCACGAGAACTTCCCGGACGACGCGCCGGCCCTGTGACAGTCACCACGGAGAGCAGGCCCAAGGTCTCGGCCTGGGCCTGGCGGATCGCCTTCGTCGTCGCGGTGGCGCTGCAGTTGTACGGCGTCTACGCCCCGCAGGAGGCCGGTCCGGACACGGGCATCCCGCAGATCGACAAGGTCGCGCACTGCTTCCTGTTCGGCGCGGTCGCGTTCACCGGGCTGAAGATCGGCCTCCCGGCCCGCTGGTTGCTGGCGGCACTGGCCGCGAACGCCGTGATCAGCGAAATCGTCCAGCACTGGTTCCTGCCGCAGCGCGACGGTGACCCGTTCGACTCGCTCGCCGACCTGGCCGGAGTCGCGCTGGGTGCGTGGCTGGCTACGGTCAAGCGCCCGCGGGCGCCCCGTCGTACGCCATGATGGAGGTATGACGGTCTCGACCCTGACCGGTTCGCTGCTGGTGGCGACCCCGTTGCTCGACGAGCCGCCGTTCCGCCGGTCGGTGATCCTGCTGCTCGACCACGACGACGACGGTGCGCTCGGAGTGGTGGTGAACCGTGCCGCGGACCTGTCCGTGGACCGGGTGCTGCCGAACTGGTCGTCGGCCGTCGACGAACCGGGCGTGCTGTTCATGGGCGGCCCGGTCGGTACCGACAGCGCACTCGCGGTCGCCGAGGTGGCCGACGACATCGACCCACCGGGCTGGCGGGAGTGCTTCGGGCGGATCGGGCTGGTCGACCTCGACGTACCGCCGGAGCTGCTCGAGGGCGCGATCACCCGGATGCGGATCTTCGCCGGGTACGCCGGCTGGTCCAGCGGGCAGCTGGAGGGCGAGATCGCCGAGGGTGCCTGGTACGTGGTGGAGTCCGAGCCGGCGGACGTGTTCGGCCACAACCCGGACACGCTGTGGCGGCGGGTGCTCCGCCGCCAGACCGACCAGATGGCGTACGTGTCGACGTACCCGGACGACCCGACCCAGAACTAGGCCCTAGGCCCTACTCCTCGCCGCCCTCGTCACCGGGGTTGAGCGACTCCCAGATCTCCTTGCACTCCGGGCAGACCGGGAAGCGCTGCGGGTCGCGGCTGGGCACCCACACCTTGCCGCAGAGCGCGACCACCGGCGTGCCCATCACCATCGCCTCGGTCAGCTTGTCCTTCGGCACGTAGTGCGAGAACCGCTCGTGATCACCAGGCTCGGCCGGCGAGGTCTGGGTCCGCTCGTCGACAACCGTCTCCGCGCCGGGGGTCAGCTGAGTACTCATACCCCCGAGTGTAGGACGTGTCACCAGCCCACCCGGAACTTTTCCACAGCACCAAGATTCCCGGGGCAACCGGGGCAGATCACGGCATGTTCTCTGGCGTGACCGATCAGAGGAGGCAGTATGAGTGCTGTGGAACCCATTCCGACCCATGCGCCGTGGCCGGCGGCCGTGCCGCTGACGCGCACGGATCTCGAGCGGATGCCCGATGACGGGCACCGATACGAGCTCATCGACGGAGTCCTGCTCGTGAGCCCGGCGCCGAAGCCGCGCCATCAGATCGTCTCGGCCGCGGTCTATCGGGCGCTTTTCGCGGCCTGCCCGTCGGACCTGCTGGTGCTGTATGCCCCGGTCGACGTGGTGCTGGCGGAAGACACGGTCCTGGAGCCGGACCTGCTGGTCGCGCCCCGCGACGCGTTCAGCGAGCGGGATCTTCCGGGGCCGCCGCTACTTACCGTCGAGGTGTTGTCGCCGAGCACGCGCCGGTTCGACCTGATGCTCAAACGGTCGCGGCTCGAGGCCGCCGGGTGTGCGGCGTACTGGGTGGTGGATCCCGACACGCCGAGCTTGATCGCGTGGGAGTTACAGGACGGGGCATACGTGCAGGTCGCGAAGGCCACCGGGGACGAACCGGTGCGGCTGACGAGCCCGTTCGAGGTGACGGTGGTGCCTGCGGATCTGCTCTCGTAACCGATCTCGGGTAACCTTCCTGCCCGGCACACTGTCGACTTCGGGGGAGTAGCTGTCTGTGGATTCGCACGTGCCGGCCAACCCTGCTGTCCTGCCACCGGCCTATCCGGATCGGGCGGCGTGGGGTACCGCGAGCAAGCTGCGAGCCTGGCAGGCCGAGGCGCTCCAGCAGTACCTGGACACCAACCCGCGGGACTTCCTCGCGGTCGCGACGCCGGGCGCCGGTAAGACCACGTTCGCGCTGACGGTCGCCGCCGAGCTGCTGCACCGGCGGCTGATCGAGCGGATCACCGTGGTGACGCCGACCGAGCACCTCAAGGTGCAGTGGGCCGAGGCCGCGGACCGGGCCGGGATCGCCATCGACCCCGCGTTCGCCGGGCGCCGCGGGAAGACCAACCAGGACTACCAGGGTGTCGCGGTGACGTACGCCGGGGTCGCGGTGAACCCGCTCGCGTTCCGGGTCCGGACCGAGCGGTTCAAGACCCTGGTGATCCTGGACGAGGTGCACCACGGGGGCGACGCGCTGAGCTGGGGTGACGGCGTCCGCGAGGCGTTCGAGCCCGCCGCGCGCCGGCTCTGCCTGACCGGCACGCCGTTCCGCAGCGACGACAACCCGATCCCGTTCGTCACCTACGAGGAGGGCCACGACGGCGTCGCCCGGAGCAAGGCGGACTACACCTACGGGTATGGGCACGCGCTGCGCGACCACGTCGTCCGGCCGGTCATCTTCATGTCGTACTCCGGTGAGATGCGCTGGCGGACCAAGGCCGGCGACGAGGTCGCGGCCCGGCTCGGCGAACCGTTGACGAAGGACCTGACCGCGCAGGCGCTGCGGACCGCGCTGGACCCGGCCGGCGAGTGGATGGGTGCCGTGCTGGCGGCCGCCGACAAGCGGCTGACCGAGGTACGGCGGCACATGCCGGACGCCGGCGCGCTGGTCATCTCCGGCGACCAGAACACCGCCCGGGCGTACGCCAAGACGCTGCGCGAGCTCACCGGCGAGTCGCCGACCGTCGTACTGTCCGACGAGAAGGCGGCGAGCAAGAAGATCGCGAAGTTCTCCGCGGACGAGTCCCGGTGGATGGTCGCGGTCCGGATGGTGTCCGAGGGTGTCGACGTGCCGCGGCTCGCGGTCGGGGTGTACGCGACGCCGACGTCGACGCCGCTGTTCTTCGCGCAGGCCGTCGGCCGGTTCGTCCGGGCCCGCAAGCGCGGCGAGACGGCGTCGGTGTTCGTGCCGTCGGTGACCCGGCTGCTCGGGTTCGCGGCCGAGATGGAGGTCGAACGCGACCACGTCCTGGGCCGGAAGAACAGCAACGACGACGGCGACATCTTCGCGCTCGAGGACGACCTGCTGAAGCAGGCCAACCAGGCCGAGGGCGCCAGCGACGAGCTCGAAGGAAACTTCGAGGCGCTCGGGTCGGACGCGAGCTTCGACCGGGTGGTGTTCGACGGCGGCGACTACGGCACCGGCGGCGAGAACGCGTCGGACGAGGAGCTGGACTTCCTCGGGCTGCCGGGTTTGCTGGAGCCGGACCAGGTCCGCGAACTGCTGCACAAACGCCAGCAGAAGTCGCTCGCGGCGCAGAAGAAGTCGCAGCGGCCCGCGACCGACCGCGAGGACCCGACGCCGACCGAGCTGGCCACCCACGAGCAGATCGGCCTGCTCCGCCGCGAGCTGAACGGCCTGGTCGCCGCCTGGCACCACCGGACCGGCCAGCCGCACGGCGTGATCCACAACGACCTCCGCCGCAAGCTCGGCGGTCCGGCCGCGGCGCACGCGTCCTCGATCCAGCTGAAGGAGCGGATCGAGCTGATCCGCGACTGGGCCACCCAGCGCCGCGCCTGATCAGGGCCTGGTCGTCAGCTCCTGCGTCCCGATCACGTCCAGCAGCCGGATGGCCTGGTCCGACGGCGACCCGGGCTCGGCCGTGTACAGCACCACGCGCTGGTCGCGTTCGGGCACTACGAGCACCTCGCAGATCACGTCGATCCGGCCGACCTGCGGATGGAAGATCGTCTGGCACAACGACTGCTGCCGGCCCACTTCGTGCCGGGCCCAGATCGCCGCGAACTCCTTGCTCCCGGCCCGCAGATCGGTGACCAGCCGGGCCAGCTCCGGGTCGTCCGGGTACGTACTGGTCGCCGCCCGCAGATCGGCCGCCGCCTCGCGCGCGAACTCCCGCGTCGCCTGCTCGCCGAACAGCTCCAGCTGCCGGTCCGTCAGGAACCGCAGCCGCAGCAGGTTCCGCTCGCGCGGCGGGATCGCGGAGAAGTCCGTGACGAGCGCAGCCGCCAACGGGTTCCACGCGAGTACGTCGTACTTCGCGTCCAGGACCAGCCCCGGTACGTCGAGACGCGCGAGCATCCGCAGTACGCCGGATCGTACGTCCGCGGGCGGACCGGGTGGCGGTGCGGGCTGTTCGCCGGCCAGCCGGAACAGGTGGGCGCGTTCGTCGTCGGACAACCGCAGCGCGCGGGCCAGACCGGTGAGGACCGGGCGCGACGGGCGCGGGCCGCGGGCCTGTTCGAGGCGGGTGTAGTAGTCCGTCGACATGGTCGCGAGGCTCGCCACCTCCTCGCGGCGCAGACCGGGCGTACGGCGGCGCAGTCCGGCGGGGAGTCCCACGTCGGACGGTTGCAGCGCCTCCCGCCGTACCCGGAGGAACTCCGCCAGCCCGTCGCGATCCACCGTCCCAGGATCCCAGGCGCGGGCGCCGGTATCCAGGGAGCGCCGGTCCCAGGGTCGGCTCGCTCTGCCTCGCCCGGCTCGGGAGCCGCAGGGTTGGCGGCATGAACACGAACAAGATCGCGCTCGTCACGGGCGCCAACAAGGGCATCGGCAACGAGATCGCGCGGCAGCTGGGGGCGGCCGGGTTCACGGTACTGATCGGGTCGCGGGACGCGGAGCGTGGTGCGGTCGCCGCGAAGGAGTTGGTTGCCGAGGGCCTTGATGCGGTCGCGCTGCCGTTGGAGGTGACGTCTCCCGAGTCGGTCGCCGCGGCTGTTTCGACGGTGGCCGACGCTTACGGGCGGCTCGACGTACTGGTGAACAACGCGGCGATCATCCCGGCGGGGGACGGGCCGGTGTCGGAGGTGACGGGTGACGTACTGCGGTCCGCGTTCGAGACGAACGTGATCGGGCTGGTGGGGGTGACGCAGGCGTTCCTGCCGTTGCTGCGTCGCGCCGAGCAGGCGCGGGTGGTGAACCTGTCCACCTCGCTGGCGTCGTTCGAACAGGTCGGGGATCCGGAGTCGCGGCTGTCGACGGTGCTGACGCTCGGGTACAACTCGTCGAAGGCGGCCGTGAACATGGTCACGGTGATGTTGGCCAACGAACTGCGCGGCACCGGCATTCTCGTCAACGCCGCCGACCCCGGCAAGTGCGCCACCGACATGGGCGGCTGGTCGACGGAACGTACCCCCGCCCAAGGCGCCGCCGTCGCCGTCGGCCTGGCGACGCTGGGCGTAGACGGTCCCACCGGGCACGTCTACGCGGAGGAAGGTCGCCTGCCCTGGTAATGGTCAGACGATGGCGCCGGACCAGGCGAGGGCCTGCTTGAGGAGCTGGCCGCGGCCGCCCTCGAGGTCGTTCAGAAGGCTCGGCGCCAGCGCTTCTTCCGGGGTCAGCCAGGTCAGCTCGAGGGCGTCCTGGCGCGGGTTGCACTCGCCGGTGACGGGTACGACGTACACGAGCGCGACGGCGTGCTGCCGTGGGTCGTGCAGCGGGGTCATCCCGGGGAACGGGAAGTACTCCGCGACCGTCACCGGTACGAGCGTCGCCGGCAGCCGCGGGAAGGCCGCCGGGCCGAGGTCCTTCTCGATGTTGCGCTGCAGCGCGTCCCGGATCGACTCGTTGTGCAGCACCCGCCCGGAGACGAGGGTGCGGATGATCTCGCCGGTCGCGGCCGAGGTCCGCAGCAGCACCCCGATGTGCTCGATCTGGCCCAGCGCGTCGACCCGGGCCGGCACGGCCTCGACGTACAGGATCGGGACCCGCGTCCGGGTCTCGGCAAGCGCGAACTCGGACAGCCAGCCGGGATTCGGATCAGGCGTTTGCAGCGACGACGTCATGTGCCCATCTTTGCCTACGGTCTGAAAGCGGACCGGTACTGGGATGGACTCAGTCCGAATGTTGAGCGAAACCGGCGGGTGGCGTGGCTCGGGTCGTGCCAGCCGACCGCGGCGCCGATCGTCGCCACCGGCAGTTCGGTCTCGATCAGCAACCCTGCCGCTCGCTCGGCGCGGATCCGGTTCAGGTACGCCATCGGCGACATGCCCACGTGCTTGCCGAACACCCGAATCAGATACCCAGGCGCAAGGTTGACGCAGGCCGCCAACTGCTCAAGGGTCCAGGGCTCGCCCAAGTCGGCTTCCAGCACCCGCATAGCCTGCTGCACCGCCGGATGCACCGCCACCCGCAACCCCACCCCCGCCACACCAGCGCCGACCCGCGCCGCACCAGCGCCGACCCGCGCCGCGCCCGTCCAGCCAGGTACCAATGCGCCCGACAACAACCCGAACACATCCGGTCCGAGGTAAGCGTTGCGTACGACCAGACCGGAGCATTCGACGTACCCATGCCACTCACCCGGACGAATGACCACCACCGAATCCGGCTCCAGCAACACCTCACCACCCGCCGACACATGCGTCCCCGACCCGGCAACAACCACCGCGATCTCGAAGAACGCATGGCTGTGCACAGCAACGTCCGCCACCAACTCGATCCGCTCACCCGCGACCGGCAACCGCGGATCCGGGAACACCTCACTGCTCAGCACGTTGTGCACAAGCCCTCCAACGAGGTGAATTTCGGTCAACCCATGGTCAACGACATCCTGTCCCCGGCGACTCCGACCCAGCGACCCTGGAAACACCTTCCAGTACGAGCGAATCCCAGGAGCAACCGAATGACCACCACCGAGCCTACGGCACCCGTCACCCTCGACGGCGAGACCATTTCCGCCTACCACCGCGACGGCGTGGTACGGATCAAGAACATCATCGGCCGCGACGAGGCCGCCCGGTTCGCCGAGGCCGCGCTCGCCACCGCCAAGCGCGCCGACGACAACTACGAGGGGTCGAAGATCTTCAACCAGTACGTCAACGTCTGGCAGCAGAACGACGTACTCAAGCAGCTCACCCTCGACCCGCGCCTGGCTGCCGCCGCGACCGCGCTCGCCGGTGTACCCGTCCGGATCTGGCACGACCAGCTCCTGATCAAGGCACCGCACAACGGCGCCGCGACCGAGTTCCACCAGGACGCGCCGTACTGGCCGCACGCCGGCTCCCGCGCCTCGCTGTCCGCCTGGATCGCGCTGGTCGACGTACCGGTGGAGCGCGGCTGCATGACGTTCATCCCCGGATCGCAGAACCACCAGGACCTGCGCAGCCAGGACCTGTCCGACCGCGACGACATGTTCCGCGCCGCGCCCGACCTGCGCTGGGAGGAGCGCCTGACGATCCCGCTGCAGGCCGGCGACTGCACCTTCCACAATGCCTACCTGGCGCACTCCGCGACCCCGAACCTGACCGACGACCCGCGGATCGCGCACGTGAACATCTACTTCGACGCCGAAGCGACCTACACCGGCGCCGCCCACGTCGTCACCGACGGCCTCGGCCTCACCGTCGGCGCCCCACCCGAGCACCCGCTCTTCCCAAGGGTCTGAAAATTTACAACGTGGCATAAGTTGTCTGTGTGCGTCTGCTCACCGACATCCGGCCGCTGCGGGAGTCCGCCGACTTCCGCAGGTTGTGGATCGGGTCGACGGTGTCGCAGCTCGGCCAGCAGATGACCGCGGTGACGGTCTCGATCCAGGTGTACGCGCTGACCCACTCGACGTTCGCGGTCGGGCTGGTCGGGCTGTGCTCGCTGGTTCCGCTGATCGTCTTCGGGCTGTACGGCGGCGCGATGGCCGACGCGATCGACCGCCGTACGCTCTCGCTCGTCTCCTCGACCGGGCTGTGGCTGCTGTCGATGGTGCTGGTCCTGCAGTCGCACCTCGACTGGGGAGAGGTCGGCGTGCTGTACGGCGTGGTCGCGTGCCAGTCGGCGTGCTTCGCGGTGAACAACCCGGCCCGGTCCGCGATCATCCCGCGGCTGATCCGGCCCGAACTGTTGCCGGCCGCGAACACGCTCAGCCAGGCGGCGTTCAACCTCGGCTTCACCGCCGGGCCGCTGCTCGGTGCGGCCGTGATCGCGTGGAAGGGGTTCGCGGCGGCGTACCTGGTCGACGTGATCACGTTCACGGCAGCCCTGTACGCGTTGTTCCGGCTGCCCGCGGTGCCACCGACCGGAGCGGTACGGCGGGCCGGGCTGCGGTCCGTACTCGAAGGCTTCTCGTTCCTGCGCGCGGCGCCGGCGTTGCTGGCGACGTTCCTCGCGGACATCCTCGCGATGGTGTTCGCGCAGCCGCGGGCGCTGTTCCCGGCGGTGGCGGGCGCGTTCTTCGGCGGCGGCGTACGGACCGTCGGCGTACTGCAGGCCGCACCCGCGATCGGGGCGCTGATCGGAGTGATCTTCTCCGGGTGGGTGACCCGGGTCCGCCGTCAGGGCATCGCAATCGTGGTCGCGATCACCGCGTACGCCGCGGCCGTCGGGCTGTTCGGGCTGTCCCGGACGATCTGGCTGGGCGTCGCGCTGCTGGCGATGTCCGGTGCGGCCGACATGGTGAGTTCGGCGTACCGGAACACCGTGCTGCAGTCCGCGGCGCCGGACGCGATGCGTGGCCGGCTGCAGGGCGTGTTCATCGTGGTGGTCGCCGGCGGTCCGCGGCTCGGCGACTTCGTCGTCGGTACGACGTCCTCGCTGACCAGCCCGACGGTTGCACTGCTCGGTGGCGCTGCCGTCTGCATCACGGGCCTGCTGATCCTGCTCGCGCGGAACCGGCCGTTCCGGGTCTACGACTCGCAGACGCGGGCTTTGAGCTGATCAGCCGCCGGTCGCGAGCTTCTTGACGACCGTGAACCAGGAGTCCAGGTCCGGGTTGATCGCGGTCATCTCCTTGTCGCCGACGGTGACCAGCTTGCGGTCGCCGAGCGGCTTCTTCAGCTTCACCGACAGCACCGAGATGTTGCTGTCGGGCGGGCAAGGGACGTCGCTGTCGATGAACACCTTGATCTGGTCGTCCAGCTGCTGCACGATCACGTCCGACGAGCACTTGCCGAGGACGCCGATGATCAGGTCGGCGTCGTCGTACTTCGGGGCGTTCTGGATCCACTTGAGGTACTTCGGCTTCTTGCCCTTCACCAGCTGGTAGTACTCGACCGGCTGCGGCTTTGCCTCCGTGGGCTGGCCGGTGCCGTCACCCATGAACGAGCCGTAGATCATCTCGTAGCACGGGTCCTTGGTGTCCGGGCCGTCCTCGGCGCCGAACGCCCGGGCCGCCTTGTAGCAGCCGACCGCCTCGCGGTTCAGCGAGAAGATGTTGAAGCCGATCAGTGCGATCGCGCCGAGCACCATCGCGATCGCCAGCATCCGGCGGGACCGGAGCTGCTGCGGGCCGAGTACGCCGGCCGCGCGGCGGGACTCCTCCGCGGTCGGGTCGTCGGGCAGCGGGGCGGTGCGGAACAGCGCCATGATCGAGCTCGTCCACTGCGGGTTGATGATGGTCGGAACGGCGTAGACCAGAATCAGACCCACGGTCACGAGGACGGCGGGGAGCAGCGACCAGTAATTTCGCACGGCAGCAAGATACGGGGCCATCGGGCCGCGCACGAATAACGGATACGCTAGCTGGGTGCCAGCCGAGACCTCGCAGACGCTCGACCGGGGACTCACCGTCCTCGAGTTGCTGGCGGACGCCCCGGACGGGCTCTCCATTACCGAGCTCGCGGCGGCGCTGGGGGTCAGCCGGACGGTGGTGTACCGCTTGGTGAATACGCTCGAGTTGCACCGGCTGGTGCGCCGGGACAGCGAGGGGCGGGCTCGTCTCGGTCTCGCCGTACTCCACTACAGCCGCCGCGTGCAGCCGACGCTGCGTGACGCCGCTCTGCCCGTACTGCGCTCGCTCGCCGAGGACACCGGTGCCACCGCGCATCTGACGGTCGCGGACGGTGAGGAGGCGCTCGCGATCGCGGTCGTCGAACCGAGCTGGACCGACTACCACGTCTCGTACCGGATGGGCTCCCGCCACGCCCTCGACCAAGGCGCCGCCGGCAAGGCGATCCTCGCCGGCCGCCGCAAGCCCGACCCCGCCGGGCGCCCCTTCGTAGTAACCTCCGGCGAACTCCAAGCCGGCGCCCAAGGCGTCTCGTCCCCGGTCCTGGGCGTCCCCGGCGTAGAGGCATCGATCGGCGTGGTCGTCCTAGGCAAACTGGACCGAGACTTCGTAGGCCCCCGAGTAGCCCGCGCGGCCGTAGAAGTAGCCAAACGCCTCGCCTGACAGAACTAACAGGTGCTGCGCCGCACGAGGCTGGACAAGCTGACAGGTGCTGTGCCGTGCGGAGAGGCGAAGAGCTGACAGGTGCTGTGCCGTGTGGAGGGCGGGACGGGCTGACGGGTCGCCGTCCCGGGAGGGGCTGCAGTTGGGTTGTGGCGTGGTGGTTGGGCTGACCGGGCTGCGGGTCTGACTGCTCCCTCCTGTGGGTCGGTACCTGTCAGTTCTTCTCGTGCTGCGTGGGGCGGCACCTGTTAGTTCTTGGTGGCGGCTTCTACTAGGGGGAGGACTCGGTGGGGGATTTGTTCGGCCAGGGCGATTACCGTTGAGGCTCGTTGGATGCCTCTCACGATGACTACCTGGTCGATTACGCGTTGTAGGTCTGCGTTGGAGCGGGCGACGATGCGGCACCAGAGGTCTTCGGCGCCGGTGATGGTGTGGACCTCGAGGACCTCGGGGATGCGGGCCAACGCTTCGGCGACCGTGGTGTGGCCGGAGCCCTGCTCGATCTGCAGGGTGGCGAACGCGGTGACCGGGTAGCCGATCGCGGTCGTGTCGATGTCGGGGCCCCAGCCTCGTACTACCCCGTCGCGTTGCAGGCGGTCCAGGCGGGCCTGGATGGTGCCGCGGGCTACGCCCAGCCGGCGGCTGGCTTCCAGTACGCCGACACGCGGTTCGACGGCGAACAACTTCAGGATCCGGGCATCCAGTGCGTCGACGGACATTACGAATCCTCCACACATAGTCAGACTGACCAAATAGCCTAGCAATCACCCCAGAAGAGTGCGCAACCTGCCTAACAAAACAGCCAACTGTTGCGCAACCTGTCGCGGTCCAGCGAGGCTCGGGTTACCGATCCGAAACCCGGAGGAGCACCGATGACCAGCACCGACCTCACCCCTGCAGAGCTCGACGCCGATCTCGACCTCGACCAGCTGAAGCAGCTCGTCGGCCTGGTGCCGTACGACGAGAGCACCGACCCGTTCCCGGTCACCGCGATGGACGCCGTGGTGTTCGTGGTCGGCAACGCCACCCAGACCGCGAAGTGGTACCAGCTCGCGTTCGGGATGGACCTGGTCGCGTACTCCGGCCCGGAGACCGGCAACAAGGACGCCAAGTCGTACGTCCTGAAGGCCGGCTCGGCCCGCTTCGTGATCTCCGGCGGCGTCAGCCCGAAGAGCCCGCTGCTCGACCACCACCGCAAGCACGGCGACGGCGTCGCCGACCTCGCGCTCGAGGTGCCGGACGTCGACAAGTGCATCGCGCACGCCCGCAAGGTCGGCGCGGTCGTCCTGGAGGAGCCGAACGACGTCACCGACGAGCACGGCACGATCCGCCGCGCGGCGATCGCGGCGTACGGCGACACCCGGCACACGCTGATCGACCGGAGCAAGTACGACGGCCCGTACCTGCCCGGCTTCGTCGCCGCGACGACGAAGGTCACCCGTCCCGAGGGGCACCCGAAGCGGCTGTTCCAGGCCGTCGACCACGTGGTCGGCAACGTCGAGCTCGGCAAGATGGACGAGTGGGTTGCCTTCTACAACAAGGTGATGGGCTTCGTGAACATGGCGGAGTTCATCGGTGACGACATCGCCACCGACTACTCCGCGCTGATGAGCAAGGTCGTCGCCAACGGCAACCACCGGGTGAAGTTCCCGCTGAACGAGCCGGCGGTGGCGAAGAAGAAGTCCCAGATCGACGAGTTCCTGGAGTTCTACGACGGCGCCGGCGCGCAGCACATCGCGCTGGCCACCAACGACATCCTGCGCACCGTCGACATCATGCGCGCGAACGGCGTGGAGTTCCTGAACACCCCGGACTCCTACTACGAGGACCCGGAGCTGCGCGCCCGGATCGGTCAGGTGCGGGTACCGATCGAGGAACTGCAGTCCCGCGGCATCCTGGTGGACCGGGACGAGGACGGCTACCTGCTGCAGATCTTCACCGCGCCGATCGGCGACCGCCCGACGGTGTTCTACGAGCTGATCGAGCGGCACGGTTCGCTCGGTTTCGGCAAGGGCAACTTCAAGGCCCTGTTCGAGGCGATCGAGCGCGAACAGGAACGCCGCGGCAACCTCTGAACGATCAAAAAATTGCCGTACGCAACTGAACACGGCGTGTCGCCGTCCGATTACCGGAATGACTGTCGGGGCAGGCTCCGTTCGCGTAGTGTGCCTTCCTGAGTGTGCGTCGGGGCGCGCGCTCAGGAAGGGTTTCGTCATGAAGACACTGGGCATTCTGCTCAGCACCGCCGGCCTGGCCGGGGTGGGCGCGTTCGCCCTCTCCGCGGTCCCGGCCGAGGCGGCCACGGCCGCCAACTGTTCTGGCGCGACATCCATCGCCTCGGCGCCGATGTTGCGCAACCACCAGCCGCCCAGCTGGGGCACGATCCGGCTCGTCCGGGACAACTGCTACCAGTACTGGGCCGAGATCACGATGGCCTCGCCGCTGGTGGCCAACGCGAAGGCCAACGCCTTCCTGGTCCAGTCCGGCGGCGGCAACGACGGCCGGGTGCTCAGCTGCGACAGCAGCGGCGGCAACGGATCGGTCATCCAGGGCCAGCGCACCTGCCGGACGCCGAAGGTGAAGGCGACCAGCGGGGGCATCACGTTCACCGCGGTCGGCCGGGAGTACCACAACTACGGCGGCGGCTACGAGGAGATCTCCGAGAACGCCACCAAGCGCACGCGCTGAGACACAGGTGAGCAGTACCGCGTAGTAGTTATTAGGCTCGCAGTATGAGTGAGGTTGTCGAGCAGCTGCGTCAGGTACTGCCGCCCGAGGCGCTGGTGACCGATCCGGACCGGATGGAGAGCTACCGGTACGACCGGGCGATGTTCTGCCCGGCCGGGATGCCGCTGGCGGTCGTCCTGGCCCGGGAGACCGCGCACGTCCAGGCGGCCGTACGGGTCGCGAACGAGGCCGGCGTACCGATCGTCCCGCAAGGCGCCCGGTCCGGCCTGTCCGGCGCCGCGAACGCGCTCGACGGCTGCATCGTGATCTCGCTGGAGAAGATGGACCGGATCCTGGCGATCGAGCCGGTCGACCGGTACGTCGTCACCCAGCCCGGCGTCTACAACGCCGTCCTGTCCCGCGCGGTCGCCGAACACGGGTTGTTCTACCCGCCGGACCCGTCCAGCTGGGAGTTCTGCTCGATCGGCGGCAACCTGTCCACGAACTCGGGCGGCCTGTGCTGCGTGAAGTACGGCGTGACCACGGACTACGTGCTCGGCCTGGAGGTCGTGCTCGCCGACGGCCGGGTACTGCGGACCGGCCGGAAGACCGTGAAGGGTGTCGCCGGGTACGACCTGGCCAAGCTGATCGTGGGCAGCGAAGGCACCCTCGGCATCATCACCGAGGCGACCCTGATGCTCCGCCCGGCCGCGGCGAAGCCGAAGACGATGGCCGCGCTGTTCGGCTCCGGCGTGGAGGCCGGGAACGCGATCCTGGAGATCATCCGCAGCGGCGTCTCGCTCAGCCTGCTGGAGATCATGGACCGGACCACGATCCAGGCGGTCAACAAGTACAAGCGGATGGACCTGCCCGAGGAGGCCGGCGCGATGCTGATCGCGCAGTCCGACGCGGGTGGTGAGGCGGGCGCGGCCGATGTCGCCGCGGTGGCCAAGCTGTGCCGCGACCACGGCGCGCTGGAGTGCATCGAGGCCGAGGACGACGCCGAGGGCGACCTGTTGCTCGAAGGCCGCCGGGTCGCGCTGACCGCCCTCGAGCAACTCGGTACGACGATGATCGACGACGTCGCCGTACCGCGGTCGCGGCTGGCCGAGTTCATCGGCCGGCTCGAGCAGCTGTCGGCGGAGCTGGACATCACGATCGGCGTCCTCGGGCACGCCGGCGACGGGAACATGCACCCGACGGTGGTCTTCGACCAGACCGACCCGGCGCAGGCCGAGCGGGCGCAGGAGGCGTTCGAGCAGGTGATGGCGATCGGGCTGGAGCTCGGTGGCACGATCACCGGCGAGCACGGTGTCGGCGTCCTCAAGCGGACCTGGCTGGCCGCAGAGATCGGGCCGGTCGCGCTCGACGTGCACCGGGCGATCAAGTCCGCGCTGGACCCGAAGAACCTGCTCAACCCCGGCAAGATCGTGGCCGAGTGAGGTTGTGACGGAACCGCAACAGAACTGCCGAGCCCATTCGACCTCCACGGCCATCGAATGTGACGTCAGGACTGGAGCATAGGAAGCTAGTGAACTCGCGGGGGGACCGGATGCAGGGTAGGAGGCGCCCGATGGGTCGGTTGCGCCGTACCGTGCTTGCTGCCGTCGCGGCCGTGGTCGCGTCGACGCTGCTCGGAGCCTGCGCGAACGGCGGCGGACTGCGGGTCGAGGGCCCCGAATCGCCCCCACCGGACACCCCGACACCGTCCGTTGCGCTGGGCACCGGAACCACCTCCCCGCGCCCCGAGCAGACCCCGGTCCAGCCTGTTGACCTGTACAAAGTCCGGGCCCGGCTGCTCGCCGATCGGCGGCTGTCGGACTACGACCGGAAAGTCCTTTCGAATTGCACGGTGATTTCGCGTTGCCTCAGCAGGGGTAAGACCGTTGATGTAATGCACAGCGGTACACCTCAGCAGATCGTCCTGATCCATACTCTGGAGAAGTTCGTCTTCGGTATCTTCCTGATCGCCGTCGAGCCCTCGGGCCCGCGGCCGATCTGGAATCTTGATGTCGAGCAGCCGACCGTGAACGCCAGCCCGCAGGGCGAGCTGGTGGTCGAGTCGAAGATCTTCACGATCAACGACCCGGTCTGCTGCCCGTCGGGTCGCCGGGTCGAGGTCTACCGTTGGAACGGTCGGCAGATGACCAAGGTGAGCTCGACGGACCAGTAGGGAGACACAAGTTCGTGGTACCGGAAGAACCGGCAGCGCAGATCCTCATGGTCGAGGACGACGCGGTGATCCGTGAGGCGACCCAACTGACCCTCGAACGTCACGGCTACGACGTGACCACGGCCGAGGACGGCCTGGAGGCGATCGAGCGCTTCGAGAAGATCCATCCGGACGTCGTGATGCTGGACATCATGCTGCCCGGCCTGGACGGCATCTCGGTGTGCCGGCGGATCCGCGAGACCAGCACGGTCCCGATCGTGATGGTCTCGGCGCGCGGAGACGCCCTCGACGTCGTCCTCGGCCTGGAAGCGGGCGCCGACGACTACGTGACCAAACCCTTCGACACCCAGGTGCTGGTGGCCAGGCTGCGGGCGGTGATGCGGCGCGCGGTCTCGGACCCGGAGCGCCCGGCACCGGCGGCCGGTTCCGGCGTGGAGTCGTTCGGCGACCTCGAGCTGGACCGGGAGGCCCTGGAGGTACGGCGCGGTGGCGCGACCGTGCAACTGACGCCGACCGAGCTCAAGCTGCTGATCGAGTTCGCGAACAACCCCGGTGTGGTGCTCAGCCGGTCGACGCTGCTGCAGCGCGTCTGGGACTACGAGTGGGGCGGCGACGGCCGGCTGGTCGACGTCCACCTGCAGCGGCTGCGGACCAAGATCGGTGCCGACCGCATCGAAACCGTCCGCGGCTTCGGGTACAAACTCAGGGCCTAGCGGATGGGTCTCCGGGGCAAACTCGGTCTGATCTTCCTGCTGGTCTCGTCGCTCGCGATCCTGGTGCTGTGCGTCGCGGTCTACACCCAGGCCCAGTCGGCCAGGTTGGACCGGACGCGCAGCTTCGCGGACGAGCGGATCCAGCTCGCGGCGCAGAGCTACGACACCAACGACGTACCGGTGTTCGGGGCGAAGCTCGACGATCCGGACCTGCCGCCGCAACTGCGCGACGCGGTGCTGTCCGGGAAGCGGGCGACGTTCAAGACCGGGTCGCCGCACGCCAAGATGTGGGCGGCGGTCGCGGTCAAGGACGGCAAGGTGCTGTCGATCGAGCAGGACTACGACAACACCGACGACTCGATGCAGGCGTTGCAGCAGGCGCTGATCCTCGGCGGGATCGGTACGGTGGCGCTGGTCGCCCTGGTCAGCGTGATCCTCGCCGGCAGCCTGTCCAAGCGGATCGTCGCGGTGGCCGGTACGGCGCGGCGGATCGCGGCCGGTGACCTGGACGCGTCCGCGGCGGAGGCCGTCGGCAAGGGCAAGGACGAGGTGCAGTCGCTGGCGACCGCCTTGGACACGATGGCCAGTTCGCTGCGCGGTCAGCTCGAGGCCGAACGCCGGTTCACCGCGGACGTGGCGCACGACCTTCGGACACCGGTCACCGGGCTGACGACCGCGGCGGAGCTGCTGCCGCCGGGGCGTCCGAGCGAGCTGGTCCGGGACCGGGCCAAGGTGCTGCGGCGGCTGGTCGAGGACCTGCTGGAGATCGCCCGGTTCGACTCGGGGGTCGAGCAGGCCGATCTGGAGTTGGTCGGGCTCGGCGCGTTCGTCGGGTCCGCCGTCGGGCGGTTGCGGATGCAGCAGGGGCTGGCGCCGGACGACGTCGTCGTCCACCTGGACGGCACCGGCGAGACGGTGTCGACCGACTCGCGGCGGATCGAGCGGATCCTGGCCAACCTGATCGTGAACGGCCTGCGGCACGGGAAGCCGCCGGTCGAGGTGACGGTCAGCGGCCGGACCGTCGAGGTGGTTGACCACGGCAACGGTTACCCCGAGGAACTGATTGCCGAAGGCCCGCGCCGGTTCCGGTCCGGGATGGCCGAACGCGGCGTCGGCCACGGACTCGGCCTGACCATCGCGGCCGGTCACGCCAAGGTGCTGGGTGCCGAACTCACGTTCGGCGAAGCTCCTGGTGGCGGCGCGCTCGCGCGGCTCGTGCTGCCCGCCGGACCTGAGACGGAGTCGTAACACAACCTTTCCCGCGCGCGTCGCGTCTTCTCCTCCGTAACACCAACAAAACGAGGGGAAACCACAGATCATGCGTACTCAGTTCGTTCGTCGTACCGCTGCCGCTTTCGCCGGTGTCGCCCTGGCTGCAGCCGGCCTCGGTGTCGCGGGTGCCCTGCAGGCCAACGCTGCCACCACGCAGCAGGTTGCAGCCACCACCCCGGCCGTCGCGAAGTCGATCACGATCAAGTCGGACAAGGCCACCGCGAAGGCGTGGGCCAAGGTCTCCTTCACGGGCAAGACCTCCGGTATCGCGGCGAACACCGTCGTCCAGGTGCAGCGCCTGGAGAACGGCAAGTGGGTCAACTTCCCGGCCACCACCAAGGTGACCGGCCGCGCGACCTACTCGGTCTGGGTGCAGAGCGGCCGGGTCGGCGTGAACAAGTTCCGCGTCGTCGCGGCCAAGACCGCGTCGGCGCCGGTCTCGGTGACCATCACCAAGTAGCCCGGGGGGACCGGCCAACTGCCGGGGGTGGGGATAAGTACTGGGGGCGTTGCACAGGAAATAACCTGGGCAGCGCCCCCAGTTGGTGTTCAAGCCCCCTCAGTGGGTGCCGTACACGTTGAGCTCGGCGGCTGATCCGAAGACTGCGCCGTTCAACGAACTGGTGCCGACGAACTTCACGTAGCGGCCTGGCTTGGGGGTGAAGTCGAGCCGCTGTACGGCGGTGGAGTTCGGGAACTGACCCGTCGCCACCGGCGTACCCCAGTCCTGGCCGTCGGCGCTGACATAGAGCTCGTACCCCTTGAACATCCCGTTCGTCCCGCTCTGCCGGGGCAGGTAGCTGAAGCCGTTCACCTGGTACGCCGACCCGAGGTCGAGCGTCATGAAGTGCGGGAACCCGGCCGGCGTACTGACCTGTGACCACGCGGAATGCCAGATCGTACTGGGGTTTCCGTCCAGCGCCATCGTCGCCGCACCACCGGTGGCGACGTCCTCGCTGTCGACGTCCACCACCTTGATCCGCGACTGCGGGACGATCCCCGGCGGCAGTACGGTGGCTTCGGCGGTGATCGTTGCCTGACCACCTGTTGCCGTCAGCACGTACTTTCCTTCCGGCGTACCGGCCGGCGGAGTCACGTCCCACGTCGTCGTTGCGGTCGCACCGGCGGCAACGGTCGCGTGGGTCGCCGGAGTTGTTGCGGTGACGGTCCAGCCGTCGGGCGCGGTCAGACCGAGCGTGATGTTGCTGGCAGCAACCACATCGTTGTTGGTGAATGTCGTCGTGACGGTGTTCGCCTCGCCGGAGACGAGACCGGTCAGGCCGGTGACGGCAACCGAGGTGCAGTCCGCCGGCTCGGTGGTCGGACCGAGATCGGTGACGGCGAAGTTGTCCATGACGAAGTCGGTCTGGTCGCCGCCGTCGGTCAGCTTGCGCAACCCGACCCAGTAGTCGCCGCCGCAGCCGGCCACGAACTCCTGGTTGAAGGTCGCCTTCGTCCGCTGCTCACCGATCGGTGTCGCCTTCACCTCGACCGAGGCCGGCCGGTCGACACCCTGGATCCACGCGTACTGTCCGGCGCGACCACTCTCGTAGTCGAAGCTGACCTTGTACTTGTGCCCTGCCTGGAAGTTCACCGTCCACGGCGCGGTCCGGTACACCAGTCCCTCGTTCTCCTCGTGAGACTTGAGCGACCAGTTCCCGTCGAGTACGTCGTCGACAAGCTTCCCGTTCCACCCGGCCTGCGTGTACGGCGCATGTTTCTTCGCGAGCACCGTCCGCGGATCGGTCACCCCGCCCGCATCCCCCTTGATAAAGGGCCCCCACCCTTGATCCACATCCTCGAACCCCTCCGCCGCACCGGCCGGTGACGTCTGGACAACCCGCACATCATCCACCCGAACCTGCCCGGCTCCAGCTGCTGCTCCGATTGCCAGGTCCGCGGTGCTTCCCTTTGCCTGAAAGAGGATTCGCGCCCGCTGGTAGTACATCCCGTGCTTGTCATCCGCAGCAACCATGTTCTCCACGGTCGACCGCGGCACCACGTTCTTCACCCCGTCGACGGAGATGGTCGTCGGCCGGTACGCCTCCACCCAGGCGGACGCGCTGTACGTACGGCCCGCAGTCAGGCCGGTAATGCGCTGGCTGAGGGACGAGGCCTTCTTCCCGAGCTCAGCCACGTGCTGCCCGTTCTCGAGTGTCGCGATGCTTGCACCACCGGTTGCGTTCCAGGCAGCCAGGTTGCCGGCGTTGAACCCGGGGTCTTTCAGGTGGGTGCCTTCGCCCCAGTTCACGGTGCGCGGCTGCGGAGCGGCTACTGGGTAGATCACGTACGGTTTGCCCGGGACTGCGTCGAGGGTGATGGTGCCACGGTTCGCACGGATGGTGGTTGGCTTGGTGCGGCCGGAGTCGGTCAGTTGGTAGGCGGTGAAGGTGGGGATGGCTGCCAACGCGGGCGGGAGTTGCCACGTGGTGCGGCCGCCGGCTGGGTTGTAGTGGTACAGCTTCTTGTTGTTGTCCCACGGCAGCAGGTACTTGTCGCCGTCGAGCACCTTCGCGTTGCCGACGTACACGGCTCGCTTGCCGCTCTCGACCGCGCCGCGCACCCCACCGGTGAACTTGATGTCGCCGGCGTTCCAGTCGAGGATCTTCTGCTGCTGCAGGAACTTCGCCGGCAGGTTGCGCTGCCAGATGTTGGTGTAGAACGCGTTCCAGTCGGTCTCGCCGGTCCAGCCCTCGAACTCGACGATCGCCGACTGCCCGAGGATCGGGTCGTTGTTCCACACGTCCTTCTCGTGGTTCCGGACGAACCGGATGATCTGCGAGTTCAGCCCCTTGTTGGTCGCGCCGCCGTAGTCGAGGTCGTTGGCCCAGTGCGACCACAGCGAGGTCCGCTCGTGCCGGTCCGCCCACTCGGTCGCGATCTGCCAGCCCTGCGCCGCCAGCTGCCGGGTCAGGCCGTCGGCCAGCCAGCCGGACTGGTAGTACACGTCGATGTACAGCTCCTGCAGGTTCTTGTCCGTCTCGTCGCGCAGCTGCTGGAACCGCTTGATGATGTTGCCGGAGGCAAGATCAGGCCGCTGCTTGATGTAGTAGCTCTGACCGAGCCAGTTCCAGCCCTTGGCGTTCTTGTCGACGAGGTCCTCGCTGAACGCGTTCGCCTCCGGGTACGACTCGGTCGCGTTCACGTGCACGCCGAACGCCGCGTTCCACGCCTTGCCCTGCTTGAGCAGTGTGTTCAGGTCGGTGAGACCGCCAGCGCGGAGGTTGTAGTTGCCGCCGTAGTCGGGGTGACCCGAGTCATGGCCCTCGGACGCGTAGCCCTTCAGCAGGGCCATCTGGCCGAGCCCGTCGGTGGACAGCGAGATCCGCTTGACGTCGTCGAGGGTCCGCAGGAACGGGTGGGTGGCCTGGCTCGCGAAGTTGAACGGGATGTGGGTGATCACCCGGTTCTTGACCTGGTCGCCGCCGTTCGGCTCGGTCATGATCGAGCGGAACGCGACCGCGCCGTCCTCCCAGTCGACAGTGTTGTCCTGGTTGGCGTCCGGCGTCACGACGACCTTGGCCCAGGGGAGTGGCTCGGTGTACGGCGAGGTGTCGGCGCGGTACGTCCACTGGCCGCTCCAGACGCCGACGCGGGTACTGCCGTCGCTGCCCTTGCGGGCCTGGTGCCAGAACCGGGCGCCGTCGTCGACGGACTGGCCCGACGGTTTGTCGTACGTCGAGTTCGACTCGATGCCCGCGGCGAGGCCGCTGGTGTTGACGAACGCGTACGCCGCACCGGTCGCGGACGCCTCACCGGGCGTACTCGCGGTGACCGGGGTGATCTTGTCCGCGTTCCGGGTCGAGTCCGGGTCCAGGGTCGTGAACGCGGTCGTCGCGCCGGCGTCCGTACTCGACACCGAGACGAGGTCCTGGTTCGGGATGTCGATCGTGTGGACGCGGCTCGCGTCGGTGTCGCGGACCGCGTCAATCGCGAACGTCGTCACCCGGCCGGCCAGGCTCAGGCTGGTGTCGAGCTCGACGCCGGGCACGGCGTCGAAGCCGAGCGTGTACGACGCCTTCGTGTCGCTGATCGCCGGCGGCGCGACCAGGTGCGCGGTGCGCGCGACCCCGTCGATCGTGACCGTCGAGATCGCGTCCGGCTGGCCGCCGAGGGCCTGCCCGGAGGCGTTGTCGACGTACTTGATCACCCGCGGGAAGTCGGCTCCCACGGTGACCGTCAGCTCCGGCGACCGCAGCGCCGGAGCGGCGTCGGCCGGCCTGGCTTGCGCACCGGACGGCACGCTCAGCACCCCGGCGGCCATGGCTACAGCCAGTACTCCACACCCCACTGAACGTTTCATGTCGACGAAGTTCGCACGCAACCGCGAGTTCGTCAAGAGAAACGAACACTAATGAACAGATTGACGCAAGGTTCGGCGCGGTCAGTGCGCCGGCATGATCCTGCCGGTCACCTCGCCGAGGCCGATCCGGGCACCTCCCGGTGTGGTGGCCCAGCCGGAGATCGTGACCTCGTCGCCGTCCTCCAGGAAGGTGTGTTCCTTGCCGTCGACAACCAGTGGTTCGCGGCCGCCCCAGGTCAGTTCGATGAACGAGCCGCGCTGGTTCTTCTCGGCGCCGCTGACGGTGCCGGAGGCGTACAGGTCGCCCGTACGGACGGTGGCTCCGTTGACGGTCAGGTGGGCGAGCATCTGGGCGGGGGACCAGTAGATGTCGCGGTACGGCGGTCGGCTGACGACGTTGCCGTTCAACCTGACTTCGAAGGTGATGTCGAAATTCGTGAGGTTCTGTCCGCCTAGATATGGAAGGACAGGTGGGTCCTGGGGTTTCAGCGGGACGGCGGTGGTTGCCAGGGCGTCGAGGGAGATGAGCCAGGGGGAGATGGAGGTGGCGAAGGACTTGCCGAGGAAGGGTCCGAGGGGGACGTACTCCCAGGCCTGGAGGTCGCGGGCGGACCAGTCGTTGACCAGTACCACGCCGTACACGTGGTCTTCGAAATCGTCAACGGAGACAGGCTTTCCGAGCGTCGACGGCGTACCGACGACGTAGCCCAGCTCCACCTCGATGTCGAGACGCTGGGACGGGCCGAAGGCCGGCGCGGCGGCGTCGGGGGCCTTGCGCTGGCCGGACGGGCGGACGATGTCGGTGCCGCTGGCAACGATCGTGCCGGCCCGGCCGTGGTAGCCGACCGGGAGGTGTTTCCAGTTCGGCAGCAGCGGTTCGGAGTCGGGGCGGAACAGCCGGCCGAGGTTCGTCGCGTGCTGCTCGGAGGCGTAGAAGTCGACGTAGTCGGCGACCTCGAACGGCAGCTGCATGGTCACCGCGTCCTGCGGGATCAGGTGCGGCTCGACCGTGTCCCGGTCCCCGGGGTTGCGGACCAGGTCGAGCAGCCAGTTGCGGGTCGCGCGCCAGGCCGGACGTCCGAGGGCGAGGAACGCGTTCAGGGTCGGCTCGGCGAACAGTTGCGCACCGTCCAGCATCTGCGCGGAAGCGACCGGTGCGAGGTCGATGATCTGGTCGCCGATCGCGGCGCCGATCCGTGGTTCCTCGTCGCCGTACCGGAACACGCCCAGTGGCAGGTTGTCCGGGCCGAACGGCGATCCGTCCGGGACGTCGATCCAGCTCATCACATCAACCCCAAGCTCTTCAGGTCGGTCAACGGCTCCTCGATGCTGCAGGAGCCGAACGAGGTGAACCACCGGCGGGTGCTCGCCGCCTGGTCGTCCGTCAGCTCGCGCGCCCGCGCCGCCAGTACTTCGCCGTCGCGGTTCTCCAGCAGTTGTACGAGTTCGTCTTGGGTCGCGCCGTCCAGTGAGGCGCGGGTGGCGAGCAGTACGTTGAGGAAACCGTGGTGCTCGAAGCCCGAATCCTTCGCGGTATGACGGACTGCGTTGTGCAGCCCAGCAGTGCATTTGAAGGGCACTTCACGGTCCAGGCAGGCGGTGATGAAGGCGGCCACCTGGTCCGCGGACGGGAAGAGTGCGGCGTCCAGGCCGCCGGTGCGGAGTTTGGCGGCGTACCCGGCGTCGGCGACCACGTCGAGCGCCCGCTCCCAGGCCCCTTCCGTCCCGACCTCGACGTACGCCATCTCCTCGTCGAAACAGTCGTCACACGCCCGCACCACCCGCAGCGCGTTCCGCGACAAGTCGTCCTCGTCCCGCAACCGCACCTCCACCCCCGTCACCACAACATCCTTAGACCGATCCCCCCACCGCACCACCGGCTCGATCCCACCCGCCCCACCAGAGATCACCACCGAAACCCGAAGCGGCTCACGGGCGGCCTCGGCGACGTTCAGGAGGTTGTCGTCTGTGCAGACGAACGGGCCGACCAGGTCGGCGTGCGAGGAACTCAGGTGGGACTGGTGGGCGGCGACGGCCTCCGCGAGCGGGAGGTTGCCCGGCGGGAACATGGAGGCGTCGTCGACCAGGTGCCGGAACAGGGCAGGGACGGTTGACATGACCCAGAGCCTAACGGATGCTTTCGGTAAGCGGACGCAAGCGTTCGATTATCGGATAGGCAGGATAAGATGGCGTACTACCGGCAGGTCGGGGAAGTTCCACCCAAGCGGCATACCCAATTCCGGAAACCGGACGGTGGCCAAAAAGGGGGGCTGTACTACGAGGAGCTGATGGGCGAGGAGGGGTTCTCCTCCGACTCCTCGCTGCTCTACCACGCCGGCGTACCGTCCGCGATCGTCGACTCCCAGATCTGGGACCTGCCCGACCTGGCGACGGTCCCGAACCACCCGCTGACCCCGCGGCACCTGAAGCTCCACGACCTGTTCACCGACGCGAGCAAGTCCAACCCCGTCGAAGACCGGCGGCTCGTCCTCGGCAACGGCGACGTCCGGATCTCGTACGTCGTCGCCGAGCAGCCCTCGCCGTACTACCGCAACGGCATCGGCGACGAGTGCGTGTACGTGGAGAAGGGCTCGGCCACCGTCGAGACCGTGTTCGGCGTCCTGAACGCGATCCAGGGCGACTACGTCATCATCCCGCGCGCGACCACGCACCGGTGGCTGCCCGGGCCCGAAGGCGTGAGTGCGTACTGCATCGAGGGGAACTCGCACATCGCCCCGCCGAAGCGCTACCTGTCCCGCTACGGCCAGTTCCTCGAGCACTCGCCGTACTGCGAACGCGACCTGCACCCCACCACCGAGCCGTTCGTCGAGGAGGGCACCGACGTCGAGGTGCTGGTGAAGCACCGCGGCAACGGCGCCGGCGGGATCGTCGGGACGCGGATGACGTACGCGACGCACCCGTTCGACGTGGTCGGCTGGGACGGCTGCCTGTACCCGTACACGTTCAACGTGAGCGACTTCGAGCCGATCACCGGCCGGGTGCACCAGCCGCCGCCGGTGCACCAGGTGTTCGAGGGGTACAACTTCGTGGTCTGCAACTTCGTGCCGCGCAAGGTCGACTACCACCCGCTGTCGGTGCCGGTGCCGTACTACCACTCGAACGTCGACTCCGACGAGGTGATGTTCTACTGCGGCGGTGACTACGAGGCCCGCAAGGGCTCCGGGATCGGCCTCGGCTCGATCTCGCTGCACCCCGGCGGGTACGCGCACGGCCCGCAGCCGTCCGCGATCGAGGCGTCGCTCGGGGCCGAGCGGTTCGAGGAGCTCGCGGTGATGGTCGACACGTTCCGCCCACTCGAACTCGGCGAGGGCGGCCAGGCCGTCGACGACGGCGTCTACGCCTGGACCTGGGCAGGCCGACGCAAGAACTGACCAGGGCGCGTCTCCCGCTCCCCACCTACTGCGCGGCACTCGGCGGCGGGGGAGCGGGAGACGCGCCCTGTGTGGGATTCTTACCCGGTGAGTGAGGACGGGGACGCAACTTCACAGGTTGTCGCCGAGGTCGAGGCGGCAGAAGACTCGCCGGAGGTGTACGTGCCGCCAGGTGATCCGGGGCAGCCGTTCGTGGTCGGGATCGACCGCGACGCGGTGCTGCGCCGGCGCGAGGTGGTCCGGACGGTCGAGCGCCGTGGCGGCTGGGTGACGGCGGTGCTCGGCGGGCTCGGGATCGTCGCGGCGGTCTACGCGCTGTTCGCGTTCCCGGGCTCCGGGATGTGGCCGTTCGCGCTGCTGCTGATCGTCGCGATGCTTCCGCTGGTGCTCAGCACGGTGCTGGTGTATCGCGTGCAGGCGGAGCGCCAGGCCTGGTACGACGCGAACGAGCTCCCGCCGGTCGCGATGCGGATCTCGGCGAAGGGCCTCGAGCTCGCGTGCGACGGTGCCGCGTACCCCGTCGTACTGCCGTGGCCGACGGTCCGGGGCTTCACGCAGCACAAGCTGCTCGGCCAGTACATGCTCGACATCGCGCTGGAGCGCGGCGTGGGCGCCACCACCGCCGGCGTCCGCGGCCTCGACCAGCCGTCCGTCCGGAGCGTCGTCAAGCCGAACCCGCTGCTCCGCCCGACCGGCATGTTCCTGATCAAGGCCCTCGACCAGCCCGTGCACGTCATCGACGAGGCCCTCAAACACTTCTCGAACGGCAAAGCCGGCGTCAACCGCTAGCAGGGCAGGGCGCGGTACGTGTAGCCCTGCTTGGTGAGTTTGGTCAGGGCCTGGTCGAGCGCGGCGACGGTCTGGGAGCGGTTGCCGCCGCCGTCGTGCATCAGGATGATCGCGCCGGGGCGGGCGCCGGCCAGGATCGCGTGTTCGATGTGCGCGGCGCCGGGCTTCTCCCAGTCCTTGGTGTCGACGTCCCACAGCACCTGCCGCTGGTGGTACGCCGCCCCGAGCGCCTCGACCTTCGCGTTCGTCCCGCCGCCGGGCGGGCGGAGGCACTTGGACTTGATGCCCATCGCGATCTCCTGCCGGATCTTCGCGTCCGGGAGCAGCGTCAGCGTCTTGTGGTCGTACGTGTGGTTGCCGATGTGGTGCCCGGCGGCGCGCTCGGCGGCGATCAGCTCCGGGTACTGGGCGACCTGGATCCCGAGCACGAAGAACGTGGCCTGCGCCTTGTGCTTGCGCAGTACCTGAAGAACTTTCGGTGTCCACTCGTGCTGCGGGCCGTCGTCGAACGTCAGGTAGAGGACCTTGCCGTTGTCGGTCAGGTTCCAGTCGTCGGCCGGCGGCTTCGGCGTCGGCTGCACCGGCGGAGGTGTGGATTCCTTGGTGGACGACGGTTCGCCGCGTTTCGACGTGACCGGCGTACTGAGCAGTCCGTGGTGCGGCGTCGCCGAGACGACGGGCGACGCGGACGTGACGGGCTTCGAGGACGGCGAGGCGGCTTGGGCGAGGACGGCACCGCAGAGCAGAGCGGCGACCAACGGCAGGAGCTTGCCGGGCGGCTTGGTCATGGGCGGCATCTTCTCGTGTACGGGGGGCCAGCTGTTAACCGGGTCTCGCTTATCGTGTGGTCTCGGGCCGGAGATCCCGGCGGACAGACCTTGTGAGGCGGGGCGATGACCGACAGCGGTGAGCGGACGGCAGAGCGGACCGGGATGACACGACGGACGGTGATCGGCGCCGGGATCGGCGGTGCCGCGACCCTGGCCGCGGCCGGTTTCCAGACGGTTCCGGCGTACGCCGGCGGCGGTTCGGGGAAGACGGTCCGGCTGACCGTGATGGGTACCACCGACCTGCACGGCAACGTGTTCAACTGGGACTACTTCAAGAACGCCGAGTACGACGACTCCGCGCACAACGACATCGGCCTGGCGAAGGTGTCCACGCTGGTCAGCGCCGTCCGGGACCGGATCGCGGCGGACCGGCACGCGCCGCGGCCGCTGCTGCTGGACGCGGGCGACACCATCCAGGGCACGCCGCTGGCGTACTACTACGCGAAGATCGAGCCCATCACCGGCGGTCATACGCACCCGATGGCGGCCGCGATGAACCGGATCGGGTACGACGCGGCGGCGCTCGGAAACCACGAGTTCAACTACGGGCTCGAGATCCTGCGCAGGTTCCAGCAGCAGTTGCGGTTCCCGCTGCTCGGCGCGAACGCTCAGGACTGGACGACCGGCCTGCCCGCGTTCCCGCCGTACGTACTGAAGCGCGTGCACGTACCGGGGGAGAAGCCGATCACCGTCGGCATCCTCGGCCTGACCAACCCGGGCATCGCGATCTGGGACAAGGCGAACGTCGAGAACAAGCTGAAGTTCGGCGGCATCGTCGAGCTCGCGCAGCAGTGGGTGCCCAAGGTCCGCGCGGCCGGTGCCGACCTCGTGATCGCGTCCGTGCACTCGGGGATGGACCTGTCGTCCTCGTACGGCGACGCGCTGCCGTACCCGGAGAACGCGTCCGTGCTGATGGCCGAGACAGTCCCGGGCATCGACGCCGTACTGGTCGGCCACGCGCACCTGGAGATCCCGGAGCGGCTCGTCACGAACAAGACGAGCGGCGAGCAGGTCGTGCTGAGCGAGCCGCTGAAGTGGGGTATGCGGCTGTCGCTGTTCGACCTGGACCTGCAGAAGGTCCGCGGGCAGTGGAAGGTGGTCGGCCGGCACAGCCAGGTGCTGAACGCGAACACCGTCGACGCCGACCCGGACGTGGTGAACCTGCTGCAGAAGGACCACGACAAGGTGGTCACGTACGTCAACTCGAAGATCGGTACCTGTACCGAGGCGATGTCCGCGGCGACCGCGCCGTGGGAGGACACCGCCGCGCTGGACTTCGTGAACTTCATCCAGGCCGACGCGGTCTCGAAAGCTCTCGCGGGTACGTCTTCGCTGCCGGTGCTCGCGATCGCGGCGCCGTTCAACCGGGCGGCCGCGATCCCCGCCGGCGACGTCTCGATCCGCGACGTCGCGGGGCTGTACGTGTTCGACAACACGCTGCTCGCGGTGACGATGACTGGCTCGCAGGTCAAGGACTACCTGGAGTTCTCGGCGACGTACTACAAGCAGATCAGCGGCACCGGGCCGTTCACGTCCGACCAGATCACGAACGCCGTGACGCCGACCGCCCCGAACGGTACGCCGGACTACAACTACGACATCGTCGGCGGGCTCACCAAGCCGCTGACGTACAAGATCGACATCGCCAAGCCGGCCGGCTCCCGGATCACCGACCTCGCCTACGACGGCACCCCGGTCGCCGCCGACCAGCAGTTCGTGGTTGCCGTCAACAACTACCGGCAGTCCGGCGGCGGCAACTTCCCGCACGTCAAGACGGCTCCGGTCGTCTACAACCGCCAGGTCGAGATCCGCCAGCTGATGATCGACTACGTCACCGCCACCGGCACCGTCGACCCGAAGACGTTCCACACGGTCGACTGGACCCTGACCTCCAACGGCACCCCGATCACCGTCACCGGCTGATCAGGCTCCGGTGCGGGCTCCGAGGCTCTTCTGGGCCTTGGCGACCGCCGTCTGCGTGGCGCCCTCGATGTCCTCGGGGGCGCCCGCGATCACGGTGACCGCGAGGACGACGTCGTCGACTCCCGTGGTGACCATCGTGACCTCGAGCCCGTCGAGTGGGCCGCTGTCGGCGCTGAAGCGTACGGCGACCGGGTCGGTTCCGGCCTTCGGCGGCGAGACGAGGTCGACGCTGATCGGCGAGCGGCCCTCGCCGGGGATGGTCAGGGTCATGCCGCGGCAGCTCGTGATCGCCTTCTTGAACGACTGTTGCAAGGCCCGTACCGCGGCGGTCGAGCCCATCCAGTCGAGGCTCTCGTCGACGAACGGGCCCTGCGAGCCGCCGGAGTACGACTGGCCGGCCGACACCTTGGAACCGGGCGGGTTGTCGGCGTTGGTCAGCGCGACCAGGCGGGCGCACCGCGAGTCCTTGGAGCTGACCGATACGTCAGGTCCCTCGTCCGCGCTGTCCTTGTCGATCGAGAAGCCCGCGGGGAGGTCGGGCAGCGCGAGCAGGGCCTTGGTGAGCTCGGCCGCGGTCCGGGCGGTCTTCGCTGGCGGCGCCACGGTCGGCGTAGTCGCGGCCGGCGTGCTCGGGGTGCTCGTGGTCGGGGTGGTCGCGGTCGGCGTCGTACTTGATGAAGCCGTCGGGGAAGGCCCGGCCGAGCCGGAGCCACCGGAGCAGCCGGTCAGCGTGAGTACGAGCGCGGTGCCGGCGATCGCGAGCGGGCGGACGGGCGTGGCCATCGTGGACTCCTGGTGTTCGGGCATGGACAGGTCGTTGCCGACCAGACTTCCCGGCACACCTGAGTTCTCGCGCCCGTATCGGGCCTGTACCGGAACTATCGCCCGACCCCACCCGCGCGTTACGCCGATACCCGAATCCACCGCCCAGGACTCCATGCTGCCGCGGGCGGCTGCTTCAGGAGTGCTTCAGCCGGCTCCCAGAAAATTGCGGACCAAGTCCGCACAGAGTGGAGAGCGCCATGCCCTGGGACATCACTGCTCGCGACGATGTCGGTATCGTCACCATGAACTCGAACTCGGCCAACGTCCAGAACGACGGCTTCTTCGCGGATCTCCACGACGCCTTCGACCGGCTCGACCGGGAGCCACGACTGCGAGGCGTGGTGCTGACCGCTGCGGGACACATCTTCTCCGCGGGCATCGATCTGAAGCAGACCTTGCCGCTCTTCGCCAGTGGAAACCTCGATGCGGCGCGCGACTTCTTCGTCCGGTACCGCGCGACCAACCTGCGGCTGTTCACCTACCCACGTCCAACGGTGGCCGCCGTCAACGGGCACGCGATTGCCGGAGGTCTCATCACAGCATTGGTCTGTGATTTCCGTGTTGCTGCCGACGGTCCTTTTCGGTTTGCCTTGAACGAGGTGGCGATCGGCATTCCCATGCCGGCGGTCTACGTGCAGATGCTTCAGTACGCTCTCGGTCACGCGCAGGCGGCCGAGCTCGTCCTGAGCGGAGACAGCTACGACCCGACCGAGGGGGCCCGACGGGGTCTGTTCAATCAAGTGGTGTCCGCTGAGCATCTCCTCGACTCGGCGTTCGCCCGCGTGACCAGCCTCACGACCGAGGCGTTGCCCGCGTACGCGTATTCGAAACGCGCACTCCAAGCGCCCACTCTGGCCGCCATCGAGGCGTTGGCCAACCCCCAGGACGACCGCAGCTTCGCCGAAACGCTACTCGATCCCAAGAACCTCGAAGCCCAAGCCGACAAACACATGGGCCTGACCGGACGCCCGGTGTCCGATTTCAGATAAGAGTTACGCCGGCGGCGTTGAGGTCGGTCAGGGCCTGGGTTGTGGACGACTCGGCCACGCCGGCGGTGAGGGCGGTGAGGACTGTGGTGCCGAAGCCTTCTTTGCGGGCGTCGAGGGCGGTGGCTCGGACGCAGTAGTCGGTCGCGATGCCACAGACGTCGACGTCGGTGACGCCCTTGGTGCGGAGCCAGTCGGCCAGCGGGTGGCCGCCTTCGTGGGACTTGCCCTCGAACCCGGAGTAGGCAGCCTCGTACTCGCCCTTGTCGAAGATCGCGTCGAACGGTTGCGGGTCGAGGTTGGGGTGGAAGCTGACGCCGTCGGTGCCGGCGACACAGTGCGGGGGCCAGGAGCTGACGAAGTCGGGAGTACGCGAGAAGTGGTCGCCCGGGTCGATGTGGTGGTCCCGGGTGGCCACGACGTACGCGTACTGCCGGTCGTCCGGCTCCGCCTCGTGCCACTGGTGCAGGAGCTCGCCGATCCGGAACGCGACGTCGGCGCCGCCGGCCACCGCGAGGCTGCCGCCTTCGCAGAAGTCGTTCTGCACATCAACCACGATCAGTGCCCGCACCATCGCGACGCTCCTCCTTAGCCGGAGTACTCCTGAGCCCACCGTACAAGCGCCAGGCCCGTCAACGCTGCATTACGCAGGAACCAGGCTGCCGCCGGTGACGTGCAGGAGTTGGCCTTGGATCGCCTTGGTGCGGGGGGAGGTGAGGAACAGGATCGCGTCGGCTAGTTCGGAGGCGTCCGGGAGGTGCCGTGCGGTGAAGCCGGCCGCGATCTGCTCGAGCGCGGGCTGCGGGATGACGCGGTGGACGCCGTTCTCCAGGGTGATCCCGGGCAGTACGACGTTCACGAGTACGCCGTCCGCGCCCAGATCGTGCTGCAGGCTCGCCGCGAGCCCGTGCAGGCCCGCCTTCGCCGCGCCGTACGCCCACGCCCCGGCCATCCCGCGCTCCGCGAGGTCCGTCGAGATCAGTACCAGCCGTCCGTGCCCGGAACGCCGCAACGCCGGTGCGACCTGCTGGACGAGGTGGAAGTTGCCCTCGAGGTTCGCGCGGATGATCTCGGTCCACCACTCCGGCCGGGACTCCTCGATCTTCGCGGGCCGTTCGTCGTACCCGAGCGTCCCCCAGCTCACCGCGTTCGCCACGACCGCGTCGAGCCCGCCGAACTGCGCCACCACCGACGCGACCGCCGCCGCGATCGACTCCGGCGCACCGAGATCCATCGGTACGGCGAACCCCGTACCACCCGCGGCCTCGATCTCCGCCACGACCGCCTCGGCCGAATCCTTGCGGGAGTTGTACGTGATCGCGACCCGCGCGCCTTCGCGCCCGTACGCGATCGCGGTGGCCCGCCCGATCCCGGACGACCCGCCCGTCACCAGCACTGCCGCGTCCTTGAAACCCAGGTCCATGACCCGTCCTCCGGTCTGTTGTTTAGTCGGCTACACAAAGAATTTAGCCGACTAATAAACTCGACGCAAGCCCGGTTTCAGGAACACATGTGCTGACAGTTATCGTTTGACAGCGCATTGTTATCTCGAAGCGGCGGGGGTTCGCTCATGAAGAAGGCTGTTCTGGCTGTGGTCACGGCTGGTGCCGTGGTTGCCGCGGCGCTGGTTCCGTCCGGGCCGAGCGTGCAGGCGGCGACGGAGGCGCGGAGTGAGCCGCGGGGGTTCGGGTCGGCGTTGTCGTCGGTGCAGTCGGCGAGCTGGCAGACGAACGCGAGTGTGAACGCGCTCGCCGTCGCGGGCGACCTGGTGTTCGCGGGCGGTCTGTTCACGCGCGTCCGCCCGCCGGGCAAGGCGCGGGGCGTGAACGACGCGGCGCGGAAGTACTTCGCGGTGTTCAATCGGACCACCGGCGTACCGACGCGGTTCGCGCCGAGCGTGAACGGCCCGGTGTGGAGTGTCGCCACGTCGCCGGACGGCAAGCGGGTCGTGATCGGTGGCGACTTCACCGTCGTCGACGGTGCCGCCCGATCGCGGGTGGCGATGTTCGACGTTGCCACCGGCAAGCTCGTCGCCGGCTGGGACCCGGTCGTGAACTACCGCGTCGCCGCGCTGAAGATCACCGGCAACACGGTCTACCTGGGCGGCTCGTTCGGCTCCGTCGACAAGGTCGCTCGCACCCGGATCGCCGCCGTCACCCTGAGCACCGGCGCGCTGCTGCCGTTCAACCCTCGCGCGGACGACGACGTACATGCGATCGAGACGTCGACCGACGGTACGCGCGTCTTCGTCGGCGGCGGATTCACCCACATCGGCGGTCGCTCGCAGCACGCTCTCGCGATGCTCAACACCTCCGGCGCGGTGCTGTCGATGCCGGCCGCGGCCGCGATCCCGGAGAAGTCGGACGAGTGCGACAGCCGCGTCAAGGACCTGGAAGTCCAAGGAAACAAGGTGTTCGCGTCGAACGCCGGCACCAACAGCGTGGGCTGCTACGACGGGGTGCTTGCCGCCAGCATCCAAACCGG
The DNA here is from genome assembly GCF_042873835.1 of Kribbella sp. NPDC004536. Lineage (NCBI taxonomy): Bacteria > Bacillati > Actinomycetota > Actinomycetes > Propionibacteriales > Kribbellaceae > Kribbella > Kribbella sp. NPDC004536. The sequence goes on from NZ_JBIALY010000003.1 coordinate 783,308, forward strand.
TAAGCTGCTCTGGCAGAGCAAGTGCCTGGGGGCGACCGAGGCGATCGCTGCCATCGGCAACTGGTTGTACAAGGGCTCGCACGCACACGACTGCAGCGCCGACGGTGAGTTTCCCGACAAGACGGGCATGCACCACCTGCTGGTCTACAGCACGATCACCGGCAAGCTCGGCCCGTGGAACCCGAACACCGACGCCGGCGGTACGACGCTGGTCGGCCCGCTCGCGTTCGCGACCGGAGGCAACGACCTGTGGGCCGGCGGCGACTTCACCAAGGTCAACGGCGCACCGCAGGAGGGACTGACCCGGTTCACGAACGTACCGGGTGGTGCCGCACCGGCCCGGCCCGCGGCACCGAAGGTCGCGAGCGCGCGGCCGAACAAGGTGACGATCGCCTTCACGACAGTGCTCGACCGCGACAACATGACACTGACGTACTTCGTCTACCGTGGCAGCGCCCGCATCGGCACCTGGTCCCGTACGTCCAACTCCTGGACGAAGCCGACCGTCACCTCGATCACCGACGCCGGCCTGACCAGCGGCCAGACCCTCTCCTACCGCGTAGAGGTCAGCGATGGCCGCAACGTCACCAAGAGCCCCGCGGCGACCGTCAGGGTTCGCTGACCAGCGATAATCGTCGGGTGACGGGTCCCGAGCAGTTGGCAGTGGTCGGCGCGGGGCTCGGTGCGGGGATTCTCACCTCGACGGTCGGGGTCGCGTCGTTGTTGAGTTTTCCGGTGCTGATCGCGCTGGGGATTCCGCCGGTGGTTGCGAACGCGTCGAACACGCTTGGACTGTTGCCGGGCGCGTTGAGTGGTGCCTTCGGGTACCGGCGGGAGCTTCGTGAGGTGCCGCGTCGCCAGGTCGTCATCGTCGTACTGGTGTGCGCGGTCGGGGCAGTCGGCGGCGCCGCGTTGCTGCTGGCGCTCCCGTCGAAGGTGTTCGCGTCCGCGGCGCCCTGGCTGATCCTGTTCACCTGCCTGATCGTCGGGGTCCAGCCGTGGATCTCCCGGTGGCTCCGCGCCCGCAGCGACCATCCCCACGATCTCCGCCGGTCGATGTCCCCGGCAACAATTCTCGGCACCACGCTGACCGGCGTGTACGGGGGCTACTTCGGCGCAGGTGCCGGCGTGATGATGATGGCCGTCCTGGGCATCGGGCTCGACCTCGAGCTCCGGGTGGTCAACGGCCTCAAAACCCTTGCGCTGCTGGCCGCCAACCTGGTGGCGGGCATCATCTTCCTGTTCGTCGCCGACCTCAATCTGCAGGCGGCCGCCCTACTCGCGGCCGGATCGATCGTCGGCGGCTACGCCGGCGCCCACATCGGCCGCCGCCTCCCCGCCACCTTCCTCCGCGTCCTGATCGTCCTCGCCGGCGTCACCGCCGCCGTACTGATGCTCTAGACGTGCTGCGCGATCGCCCCGGCTGCGATCACGAGGCAGACGAAGGCGTTGACGTACGGATGGCTGGCGAGGATCGCGACGAATTCCCGGATTGTTGCTGTCGGCCAGTAGTACGCGGCGGTGGGGGAACCGACGACCTGGCCGTTGACGCGGGCCTTGCGGGCGGTGAGCGCGGCGCGGAAGGCGTGGAAGTTGTTCGTGACGATCAAGCAGCGGTACGCGGGCCGTAGGTCGACCATCAGGTCGCGGCTGAAGGTCAGGTTCTCCCAGGTGCTCGTCGACTTGTCCTCGCGGACGATCTGGTCGTCCGGGACACCCCGCTCGACGAGGTACGCCGCCATCGCGTGCGACTCGGGTACGTCCTCACCCGGCCCCTGTCCGCCCGATGTCACGATTCGCGGCGAGCGCCCTTTCCGCAGCGCACGCTCGTACACCTGCTTGGCCCGATCGAGCCGGCTCGCCAGCAGCGGCGGGACCCGCGACCCGATCAATCCGGAACCCAGTACGACGACGAAGTCGACCTTCCGGGACGAGCGGACCCGGCTGTAGAAGAACGCGTACACCAGGAAGCAGAGGAAGAGGAACGAGATGTAGGTCAGTACGCCGAGCAGCACCGAGCGTACGGCGGCCAGCGGCTCCCAGCCGATCTTCTGCACCAGCAGGCTGAAGATCACGAATCCGAAGATCCCGAGGCCGACCAGCAACGAGAGCAGGTTCGACAGCCGGCGGCGTTCGCGGCGCAGCATCGTGATGCCGTTGACCACCAGGAACACCGCGAGGACGGCGATCGCCACCGGGATCGCGATCACGATCGCCCAGACCAGCGCGACCGCGACCGGTTTGCTGATCGTCTCGACCGCGAAGATCACGCCGAGCCCGGCGAACATCAGCGTCAGGACCAGGAAGATCCCGTTCTTGAACAGCCGCCGGTCGCGCAGGAAGCTGACGCCGAAGATCAGGAACCAGAAGGCAGCGATGCCGAACGAGATGACCATCGGGCGTCATCAAACCACGCTCGGTCGCGGAGGTGGGGGAGGCTCGATGTGTGGCCGATGTGTGGCCGATGTGTGGACGGCCGGAGGCCGATCCGGCCACGGTGTGCGAGGCTGCGGGCATGACGACGAACTGGGCCGGAAACGTCGAGTTTGCGAGCGAACTGCAGCAACCCCGCACGGTCGGCGAACTGCAGGAACTGGTCGCCCGATCCGGGAAGCTGCGCGTGCTCGGCACCGGGCATTCCTTCAACCGGATCGCGGACACGACCGGCACGCTGGTCAGCGTGCAGGAGCTGCCGCAGGTGATCGAGGTCGGGGAGCGGGGCGTGACGGTCTCGGCCGGAACGCGGTACGGCGAGATCACCGCCGCGCTACAGGCCCAGGGCCTCGCGCTGCACAATCTCGGGTCGCTCCCGCACATCTCGGTGGCCGGCGCCTGCTCGACCGGTACGCACGGTTCGGGCGACACGAACGGCCCGCTCGCGGACGCGGTCAACGCGATCACGTTCGTGAACGCCGGCGGCGAGCTCGTCACGCTCACCCGCGACGACCCGGACTTCGCGGGCTCGATCGTCTCGCTCGGTGCGCTCGGCGTCACGGTCAGCCTCACGCTCGACGTCCAGCCGTCGTACCAGATCAGCCAGGTCGTGTACGACGCGCTGCCGGTCGATCGTCTGCAGTCGGACTTCGCGGACGTGATGGGCAGCGCGTACAGCGTCAGCGCGTTCACCGACTGGGTGGACCCGGACGTGATGGTGTGGCGCAAGCGCCGCGAGCTGACCGACCCCGACCCGGAGTGGCTCGGCGCGCGGCTCGCGGACGGTGCCCGGCACCCGATCAAGGTGATGCCGGCCGGCTACGCGACCCAGCAGGGCGGCGTACCCGGTCCGTGGAACGAGCGGCTGCCGCACTTCCGGCTCGAGTTCACCCCGAGCAACGGCGACGAGCTGCAGTCGGAGTACTTCGTACCGCGCGCCCGGGCGGCCGAGGCGATCGAGGTCCTGCGTGGCCTCGGCAAGCGGTTCGCCCCGGTGATCCAGGTGTCCGAGGTCCGTACGGTCGCCGCCGACGACCTGTGGCTGAGCCCGAGCCAGGGCCGCGACACGGTCGCCCTGCACTTCACCTGGATCCAGGACGAGGCCGCGGTCCGCCCGGTCGTCGCCGAACTCGAGGAGGCGCTCGCCCCGCTGGACACCCGTCCGCACTGGGGCAAGGTGTTCGCTGCGGACGCGGCGACCCTCGCGGAGCGCTACCCGAAGGTGAAGGACTTCATCGCGCTCGCGGCGCAGTACGACCCGGCCGGCAAGTTCCGCAACGAGTACCTGGACACGTTCCTGCCCTTATAGCTGGTGGATGTCCTCGAGGGTCGAGGTGATCGTCCAGAGCAGGTTGCGGACGACCCGCCGGTCCTCGGGGGACAGGTTGGCGAGCGCGCGCCGTCCGGCCCGGTCGTAGACCTCCTGGATCGTGTGCGCGAGCTCGACGCCGCGGTCGGTCAGCTCGATGCCGACCTGCCGCGCGTCGGTCGCACTCTTCACCCGCCGGACCAGGCCCGCGGCCTCCATCCGCTGCGTGGTCCTGGTCGCGGTCGGCACCTCGACGTCGAGCACCTTCGCGAGCCTTGCCACCGGCAACGACCCGTGGTGCAGCAGCTTGGCCAGCACCAGCTCCTGGCCGGTGTGCAGCTCGGTCCCGGCCAGCTCCTCCGCGACCGCCTTCCGGGCCGCCCGCTCGGCGAACCGGAGCGCGATCAGTACGTCGGCCTCGTCCGCGGGCGCGTCCGGCGACCAGTCGTCGCTCACGTGTGGCTCCGCGGGCGGAACGGGTTGCGGGCGTCGTAGTCGCCGATGTACTCGGTCGGGATCGCGGGCTCGCCGCGGCTCAGCTGGCTGGCGTAGCGGGGGAGTTCGTCGCGGACCTTCTCGTGGTGCGCCTGCGACTCGGCGGGCGTCGTACGGCCGATGATCTTGCCGGCCTCGACCAGTGGTTTCAGTAGTACGCGGTCGTCGCCGTCGTCGACCGGCTGCTCGCCGACGCCGATCAGCTCGAGCTCGGCGACCCCGGCCGCGGACCGGCGGCGCAGCGCCCACTTGCGGCCGCCGATCGAGATCTTGTCCGGGCTCTTCTTCGCCACCGGGACCAGGTCGCCGCTCGCGTCCGCGCGGGCGACCAGCTTGTACACGAACCCGCAGGTCGGGTAGCCCGAGCCGGTGACCAGCGACGTACCGACGCCGTAGCCGTCCACCGGCGCCGGGGCCAGCGCGGCGATCTGGAACTCGTCCAGGTCGCTGGTCACGATGATCCGGGTCCGCGTCGCGCCGAGCGAGTCGAGCTGCTCGCGGACCTGCGCGGCCAGCGACGGCAGGTCGCCGGAGTCGAGCCGGACGGCGCCGAGCTCCGGACCGGTCAGCTCGATCGCGGCCCGGACCGCCGCGGCGACGTCGTAGGTGTCGACGAGCAGCGTCGTACCCTTCCCGAGCGCGTCGACCTGGGAGCGGAACGCGTCCTGCTCCCGGTCGTGCAGCAGCGTGAACGAATGCGCCGCCGTACCGGTGCTGGGGATGCCGTACCGGCGGGCCGCCTCCAGGTTCGAGGTGGCGCCGAAGCCGGCGATGTACGCCGCCAGCGCCGACGCGACCGCGGCCTCCTCGTGGGTCCGCCGGGAGCCCATCTCGATACAGGGCCGCCCACCGGCCCACCACGTCATCCGGGAGGCCGCCGAGGCGACCGCGGAGTCGTGGTTCAGGATCGACAAGAAAACGGTTTCCAGGAGGACTGCCTCGGCGAACGACGACTCCACCACCAGCACCGGCGACCCCGGGAAGAAGATCTCGCCGTCGGCGTAACCGGAGATGTCGCCGGTGAACCGGTAGCCCGCCAGCCAGTCCCGGGTAGCCTGGTCGACGATGCCGCGATCGGCCAGGAAGGCGATCGTCTGCTCGTCGAACCGGAACTGCTCGAGCGCGTCCAGCAGCCGGTTGACGCCGGCGACCACGCCGTACCGGCGGCCGTCGGGCAGCCGGCGGGCGAACAGCTCGAACACCGAGCGGCGCTCCGCCGTGCCGTCGGCCAGCGCGGCCTGCAGCATGGTCAGCTCGTAGTGGTCGGTCAGGAGTGCCGTCGAATGGGTCACCGTGTTGGTCACAGAGGCAGCCTATTGCGAAGCCGGAACCGATGATGGAGAGAATGGACAGGTGAGCACCGCACCGAGCGAGCTGGAGAGCCCCGAGGTCGACGAGGCGATCGAGCTGAGCCCACCCTGGGTGACGATCGTCTGGAACGATCCGGTCAACCTGATGGACTACGTCACGTTCGTGTTCCAGCAGTACTTCGGCTACTCCAAGTCGAAGGCGGAGAAGCTGATGCTGCAGGTGCATCAGGAGGGCAAGTCGGCGGTGTCGAACGGCAACAGGGAAGCGATGGAACGCGACGTGGAAGCGATGCACTCCTACGGCCTGTGGGCCACCTGCGAGAAGTCGTGACGCGGTTCCGCAAGCGCCGCAAGACCGTCGTGGTCAGCTTCGCCGAGCACGAGGCCGACATCCTGGCGAACCTGCTCCGGAACCTGGTCGAGCTGCTGTACGACGGCCTGCCGCCGCGGACCACCGCGTCCGCGGACCCGCTCGAGGCGTTGCTCAGCGACAACGACGGTCCGACCTCGCCGCCCGAGGACGTCGTACTGCAGCGGCTGCTGCCGGACGCGTACAAGCAGGACGACATGGCGTCGGCGGAGTTCCGCCGGTTCACCGAGCGCGGGCTGCGCGAGGGCAAGGTCACCGACGCGAAGCGGGTGCTGTCCGCGCTGGAGGAGTCCGGCGCCGACGAGATCGCGCTCGAACCGGACGAGCAGCTGTCCTGGTTGCGCGCACTGAACGACCTGCGGCTGGCGATCGGGACGCGCCTCGACATCAAGGACGAGGACGACTACGCCACCTGGGAGAAACTCGACGAGGACGATCCGCGCCGGCTGACGTACGACCTCTACGACTGGCTCGGCTACCTCCAGTCCGCCCTGCTCCACAACATGCGCTGACCTCTAGGGTTGGCGGTATGGAGACGCGGCGGCTCGGGCGGACCGGGCGGGATGTTGGTGTGGTCGGGCTCGGGGCGTGGCAGCTCGGGGCGGACTGGGGCTCGGTGGACGAGAGCGACGCGCTCGCCGTACTGCACGCAGCAGTCGACGGTGGCGTGACGTTCATCGATACCGCAGATGTGTACGGCGACGGGCGGTCGGAGCGGCTGGTCGGTCAGGTGCTGAAGTCGGCCGAGGGGCTGACGGTGGCGACCAAGATGGGGCGCCGGGTCGAGCAGGTGCCATCCAATTACACCTTGGAGAACTTCCGCGCCTGGAACGACCGCTCGCGGCGGAACCTGGGCGTCGACACGATCGACCTGGTCCAGCTGCACTGCCCGCCGACCTCCGTCTACTCGAACGAGGCGGTCTTCGACGCGCTCGACGCGATGGTCGACGAGGGCCGGATCGCGGCGTACGGCGTCAGTGTCGAGACCTGCGCCGAGGCGCTGACCGCGATCGCCCGCCCGAACGTGGCGACCGTCCAGATCATCCTGAACGCGTTCCGCCTGAAGCCCCTCGACGAGGTCCTCCCCGCGGCCCGCGCGGCCGGTGTCGGCATCATCGCGCGCGTCCCGCTGGCCAGCGGGCTGTTGTCGGGGAAGTACGACGAGCACACGACGTTCGGCGCGGACGACCACCGCACGTACAACCGCCACGGCGAGGCGTTCGACGTCGGCGAGACGTTCTCCGGCGTCGACTTCGGCACCGGCCTGGAAGCCGTCCGCCGCCTGATGCCCTGGCTCCCGGCCGGCGCCACGATGGCCCAGTTCGCCCTCCGCTGGATCCTCGACCAGCCGGGCGTCTCGGTCGTCATCCCCGGCGCCCGCAACCCGTCCCAGGTAGCCGGCAACCTGGCCGCCGCCGACCTCGAGCCGCTCACCGCCGACCGGTTGGACGCGGTCCGGGCGATCTACGACGACCTGATCAGGCCGCACATCCACGACCGCTGGTAACGCACTGTCCGCATTGTGGACCGACTCCGTGGTTGGCGGGGCCGCCCGTCACGCCGCCGTACCGTGGAGGCGTGCTGGTCATCGAGAAGGCGACGTACGACGCGATCGTGGCGCATGCCCGGAAGGATCATCCGGACGAGGCGTGTGGGGTCGTGGCGGGGGCGGAGGGGTCGGACCGGGCTACCCGGTTCGTGCCGATGCTGAACGCTGCCATGTCGCCGACGTTCTACGAGTTCGACTCCGGTGACCTGCTCCGGCTCTACAAGGAGCTGGACGAGCGCGACGAGGAGCCGGTGGTGATCTACCACTCGCACACCGCCACCGAGGCGTACCCGTCGCGGACCGACATCAACCTCGCCCAGGAGCCGGGTGCGCACTACGTCCTGGTGTCGACCCGGGACGGCGCCCACGACGCGGCGTACGACGGACCGGTCGAGTTCCGGTCGTACCGGATCGTCGACGGCGAGGTCACGGAAGAAGAAGTACGCGTGGTTGGTTCCTATACAGAAACCCCTGAAGGAGAAGACTGAGATGGCGATCGAGCTGCGCGTGCCGACGATCCTGCGCACCTACACCGGCGGGGCCAAGGCGGTCACCGGTGCCGGTTCCGACCTGGCCCAGTTCATCGACGACGTGAACGGCAACCACCCGGGCCTGAAGGAGCGGATCGTCGAGGGCGACCCCGAGGAGCTGCGCCGGTTCGTGAACGTCTACGTGAACGACGAGGACGTCCGCTTCACCGGCGGCCTGAAGACCGAGGTCAAGGACGGCGACGTGGTCGTCGTACTGCCCGCGGTCGCCGGCGGCTGATCATGCGCTTCGACAGTCTGCTGGACTCGGTCGGCGGTACGCCGCTGGTCGGGCTGCCCAAGCTGTCGCCTTCGGCCGACGTCCGGCTCTGGGCGAAGCTCGAGGACCGCAACCCGACCGGTTCGATCAAGGACCGGGCCGCGCTGCGGATGCTGCTCGACGCCGAGAAGGACGGCCGGCTCCGCCCGGGCAACACGATCCTCGAACCGACGTCCGGCAACACCGGCATCTCGCTCGCGATGGCGGCCAAGCTGCGCGGGTACCGGATGGTCTGCGTGATGCCGGAGAACACTTCCGCGGAGCGCCGGCAGATCCTGCGGATGTGGGGCGTGGAGATCATCTCGTCGCCGGCCGCGGGTGGGTCCAACGAAGCGGTCCGGGTCGCCAAGCAGGTCGCGGAGGAGCACCCGGACTGGGTGATGCTCTACCAGTACGGCAACCCGTCGAACGCGCTCGCGCACTACGACGGCACCGCACGGGAGATCCTCGACGACCTGCCCTCGGTCACGCACTTCGTCGCCGGCCTCGGTACGACCGGCACGCTGATGGGCGCCGGCCGGTTCTTCCGCGAGCACAAGCCCGGCGTGAAGATCGTCGCCGCCGAGCCGCGGTACGGCGAACTCGTCTACGGCCTGCGCAACCTCGACGAGGGCTTCGTGCCGGAGCTGTACGACCCGGCGCTGATCGACGCGCGCTTCTCGGTCGGGCCGCGGGACGCGGTCCGCCGGGTCCGCGAACTGCTCGACAACGAGGGGATCTTCGCAGGCATCTCGTCCGGCGCGATCCTGCACGCGGCGCTCGGCCAGGCGGCCAAGTGTGTCCGCGAGGGCGAGCCGGCAGACATCGCGTTCGTGGTCGCGGACGGCGGCTGGAAGTACCTGTCCACCGGCGCGTACGAAGGCACCGTCGACGAGGCGGAGGACCGCCTCGAAGGTCAGTTGTGGGCTTGAGGCAACGTTACGGTTCCTTGAACAGGACCCGGCGGCCGAGTCGTGGGTGGACCCCACGTCCCTTGCAGCTGTTGCAGGGGCGCTGGGCGTAGCTGAAGAGGCTGCCGTGGTGCCGGCCGGCACCTTTGCACCTGTTGCACTTGGCATTCGGGTGCAGCGTCAGCGAGACGACGTACAGTGCGACGATCGCCATCAGCAGCAACAGCAGCAGGCCGGTCGGCCCGATGGACGAGGCGACGCTCGCGGCTGTGCTGTTGTTCGACTCCGGAGGTTTCGGAGTTGGTGCGGGGGTGGCGACGAACGCCACCGCGAGGTGATGCATCAGGTCCATGGCATCACGAGGGGCGGTCCAGCAAACATCGCTCCAGAGTGGCGCGCATCACGCGAAAACGCAATTCCATAACGTAAAGATGTGGACAACCTCGGCGTGTCGTTGCCGACGGTTAGGTAAGGCTGCACTTCTGATCTGCCCGGTCGCGGACCTGTATAAGCTTTTCCCGTGGCTGACGCACCGGTGGGGATCTTCGACTCAGGTTTCGGGGGACTCACCGTCGCCCGCGCGGTGCTCGACCAGTTGCCGCACGAACCGATCCTGTATCTCGGCGACACCGCCCGGCAGCCGTACGGGCCGAAGCCGATCGCCGAGGTCCGCGAGTACGCGCTGGAGTGCCTCGACCATCTCGTCGACGCCGGCGTGAAGATGCTGGTGATCGCCTGCAACTCCGCGAGCGCCGCGATGCTGCGGGACGCCCGCGAGCGCTACGACGTACCCGTCGTCGAGGTGATCCTGCCGGCCGCGCGCCGGGCCGTCGCCGCGACCCGGAACCAGCGCGTCGGCGTGATCTGTACGAAGGCGACGGCTCAATCGCTTGCTTACGAAGACGGTTTCGCCGCCGCGCCGCAGGTGGAGCTGTTCACGCACGCGTGCCCGAAGTTCGTCGACTTCGTCGAGTCGGGCGTGACGTCCGGGCCGGAGCTGCTCGAGGCCGCCCACGAGTACCTGGATCCGCTGGTCGAGGCCGGCGTCGACACGTTGATCCTCGGCTGCACGCACTACCCGTTGCTCACCGGCGTGATCTCGTACGTGATGGGCGACAACGTCACACTGGTCAGCAGCGCGGAGGAGTGCGCCAAGGACGTGTATTCCGTACTCACCAAGGCGAACCTGTTGCGCCCCGACCATCTGCCGGTGCCGGAGCACCGCTTCGTCACCACGGGAAACCCGGCCGAGTTCGCGGCGATCGGCTCGCGCTTCCTCGGGCCGGCACTCGCCGATGTCGACCAGTTCGCATGGGTCCGCTGATCGTGTGACCCAGGTCGCACCGACCGTTGTCCAGGGCACCGGTCGTCCTGCGCGGGGCGCGACTCGCCGGTAGGGTTCGAAGTATGAAGCTCACCGTGATCGGTTGCTCCGGGTCCGTACCCGGGCCGGACTCGGCCGCCTCGAGCTATCTCGTCACCGCCGCCGGGTTCAACCTGGTGCTGGACCTCGGCAGTGGTGCGCTCGGTTCGCTCCAACGGCATCTCGCGGTGCCTGACATCGGCGCGATCGGCCTGTCCCACCTGCATCCTGACCACTGCATGGATCTGTGCGGGCTCTACGTCGCGGCGCGCTACGCGCCCGGTTCGCCGATCCCGCGGATCCCGGTCTTCGGCCCGCCCGGGACGGCGGAACGGATGGCGCTGGCCTACGACCTGCCGCTGGATCCGGGGATGGAGGAGGAGCTGGAATTCCATGCCTGGCAAGAGGTTCAGCAGGTCGGGCCGTTCACCGTGCGGACCGCGCCGATGGTGCACCCGGTGCCGGCGTACGCGATCCGGGTCGAGTACGGCAACAAGTCGCTCGTCTACACCGGCGACACCGGCCCGAACGACGCGCTGATCGAACTCGCCCGCGGCGCCGACATGCTGCTGTCCGAGGCCGCGCTCCCGGACAACGACCCGCACAACCCGCTCGACCTGCACCTCACCCCGTCCGACGCCGGCGAACACGCGAAGAAGGCCGGCGTGAAGCGACTCGTGATAACCCACGTCCCCCCGTGGTACGACCGCGTAACCCAAGCCGAGAACGCCCGCCGAACCTTCCCCGGCCCGGTCGAGATCGCCACCCCCCATGCCATTTTCGACATCTGACGGCGTCCGGCTGTGGACCACGTCGTCCGGTACGGCGACGGCGCGTCCGCCGGTGGTGATCCTGCACGGCGGGCCGGGGCTCTGGGACGACCACGCCGTACTCGCGGAGATGATCGACGACCTGACCGTCGTATACCGGTTCGACCAGCGCGGGTGCGGCCGGTCCGGGCCGTCGGACGTGCAGTCGATGCAGCGGTCGGCGCAGGACATCGACGAGTTGCGTGCGTACTTCGGGCATGAGCGGATCGTTGTCCTCGGCCACTCGTTCGGCGCGTCGCTGGCGATGGCGTACGCGGCGGCGTACGGCGATCACGTGGCGGGTGTTGTGTACTTCGACGGTGTCGGGGTCGGCGACTGGCGGCCGGCGTACGACGAGGAACGCGCGCGGCGGAGCACGCCGGAGCAGGATGCGCGGCTGGACGAGCTGACGGGTCGGCCGCGGACGTGGGCCGAGGAAGTCGAGTTCCGTGCGCTGTCCTGGTTCACCGACCACGCGGACCGCGAACGCGCGATGGAGTGGGCGTACGCGAGCGCATCCGTCGACCTCCCGATCAACTTCGCCGCCAACCGCGCCCTGGGCGCGGCCGGCCACGCGACCGACGACGAACTGAAGGCACGAGCGGCGACGATCCAGGCGCCCGTCACGTTCATCCACGGCGCCCAAGACCCACGCCCGTCCTGGGCCGTCCGCGACCTCGCCGACCACGTCCCGAACCACACCTTCCACCTGATCCCGGCTGCCGGCCACGACCCGTGGCTCGAACAGCCCCACGTCCGGGAGGTACTCCGCAGCGCCATCGGCTAGACAGATCGCAATTCTGAGATCTACTCTCAAATTAGAGGTGATCTCAGAAAGGTGTTGTCATGGTGGATCCACGGCGGTGGTGGGCTCTGGGGGCGATGTCGGTCAGCCTGATCGTGATCGGGTTGGACCTGACCGTGCTGAACGTCGCGTTGCCGACGTTGGCGACCGATCTGAAGGCGTCGACGAGCCAGCTGCAGTGGTTCGCGAACGCGTACACGCTGGTGCTGGCGTCGCTGCTGTTGCCGGCCGGGCTGCTCGGGGACCGGTTCGGGCCGAAGCGGCTGATGCTCGGGGCGCTGCTGGTGTTCGGGCTGGCGTCGGCGGCGTGTGCGTTCGCGAAGACACCAGGGCAGCTGATCGCGGGGCGCGCGGCGCTCGGGATCGGGTCGGCGTTCCTGATCCCGCTGTCGATGTCGTTGCTGAACCTCCTGTTCGCGCCCGAGGAGCGGCAGCGGGCGATGACGATCTGGCTGATGGCGAACTCGATCGGCATCCCGCTCGGGCCGGTGCTCGGCGGCTGGCTGCTCGACCACTACCGCTGGGGTTCGGTGTTCCTGATCAACCTGCCGCTGGTTGCGATCGGACTGGTTGCCGTTGCGGTACTGATTCCGAGGACGGCCGGCCACCGGTCGCGGCGGATCGACCTACCGGGGATCCTGCTGACCGCGGCCGGGTTGGTCGCGTTGACGTACGGCTTCATCGCGGCGGGGGAGCACGGGTGGGGATCGGCGTGGACGCTCGGCGGGATCGCGGTCGGTCTGCTGTTCCTGGTGGCGTTCTGGGCGTGGGCCCGGCGGACGGTGGATCCGTTGATCGAGCTGTCCTTGTTCCGGTCGGCCGGGTTCACCTGGGGCACGGTGCTCGCGACGCTGGCGGCGTTCGCGCTGGTCGGGTTGCTGTTCGTACTGCCGCAGTTGTTCCAGGCTGTTCAAGGTGCGGACGCGTTCCAGGCTGGGCTGCGGTTGTTGCCGATCATCGGCGGGATGCTGATCGGCGCGAAGGTCGCGGAGCGACTGGTCGAGAAGGCCGGTGCCCGGGTGTCGGTCGTGATCGGGTTCGGGCTGATGCTGGCGGGACTGGCGCTCGGGGCGTTCACGAAGGCCGGTGACGGGTACGGGTTCACCGCGATCTGGGTCAGCCTGGTCGGGGTCAGCATCGGCTTCACGCTGCCGCCGATGAACGGGCTCGCACTTGCGGCGCTGCCGCTCGACCGGAGCGGTTCGGGTTCGGCGTTGATCCAGGCGTTCCGGCAGGTCGGCGGCACCCTCGGGGTCGCGATCCTCGGTACGGTGCTCAATGCCGCCTACCGCAGTCACCTGGACGTTACTGGTCTCCCGCCAGCGGCGGCGCACGTCGCGCGGGACAGCGCGTCCGCGGCGATCGCGCTCGGTTCGCCCGAGCTCACCCGGTCCGCGCGGGCAGCGTTCGTGCACGGGATGGACGTGACGCTGTGGGCATGCAGCGGGCTCGCGGTGGTGTCGATCGTGCTCGCGCTGACGTTCCTGCCACGCCGTACCGCGGTGATCGCGTCAGAAACGGTCACAATCAAGGCATGAGCGGTTTGCGTGAACGGAAGAAGGCGAAGACCCGGGCCGCGATCCAGGAGCATGCACTGCGGCTGTTCCGGGACCAGGGGTACGCGGAGACGACGGTCCAGGAGATCGCCGACGCCGCCGAGATCTCGCCGGCCACGTTCTTCCGGTACTTCCCGACGAAGGAGGACACGATCGTCCTGGACCGGCTCGATCCGCTGATGATCGAGTTGTTCCGCGGTCAGCCGCCCGAGCTGCCTCCGACCGAGGCGCTCCGGACGGCGATCCGGCAGAGCCTCGGTGCGCTGTCCGAGGACGAATGGGCGCTGGAGTCCGAACGCCAGAAGCTGGTCATGAACGCCCCCGAACTCCGCGTCCGGATGCTCGACCAGTTGTACGCCGGCATCGACCTGCTGGCCGAGCTCGCCGCCGAACGCACCGGCCGTTCGCCCGACGACTTCGCCGTCCGCGCCTGGGCCGGCGGGGTCGTCGGCCTGATGATGGCGACCTACCGGCTGCTGGCGGTCGAATCCCCGCTCCCGGAGTATCTCGCAACGATGGACAGAGCCTTCGACCAACTGGCGGCCGGACTCCCGCTGGGGCCTCACGCCACTTGAGCGTCGACGGGCTCCAGGACCGGGTCACCGGGCCGGAGGCCGAACGCGGCGGCCGCGGAGCCGCCGCGGATGACGAGTTCGGTGAACCCGGTACCGGAGCTGCCCGGGACGATGCCCGGGGTGTTCCGCGGTACGGCGGTCAGGTGCGGATAGCACGTCACGTCGACGAGTGTCGTACTACCGTCATCGTTGCGCTGGGCAACAGACAGGGTGGTTCCGGGGATCAGGCCGAGGTCGCGGTCCAGCTTGCAGTTGCCGAAGTTGTCGACGTGCGCGACCACCGGTTCGGTGCGGACCAGTTCCGGTACGGCGGTCTCGGTCGCGGGGACGATCCGCCCGTCGGCGACCCATTTCGCCAGCAACGGCAGGTACCACAGGCTGCGGAACTGCGTACCGGCGATCTTCTCCACGCCGGCCGGGTCGAACCCGGCAGCCGTCACCGCCTCGCGGATGTCGGTGACGTGGACCTTCTCGACGCCGAGCTCCCGACGGACCAGCGACAACACGCGCGCGTTGAACGTACTCACGACCAGGTGCTTGCCGTACGAGAAGAAGCAGAACGGCACGCCGTTCGGCCAGACGCCGTCGCGGGGCGCGATGTTCAGCAGCGTGATCGTCGGATGGCCTTCTTCGCCGAGCAGCTCCAGCGAGATCAGGCAGTCGAGCAGCGTGAGCGCGGCGAACGACTCCGGATCGGGCCCGTCGGCGGCGACGATCGTCGGCGCCTGGCCGAACAGTGCGCCGATCCGGGTGCTGAGTCTGGCGCGGGCGTTACCGTCGTGACAGTCGGTGATGTACGTGATCATGTGGCACTCCAAGGTGGTTCGCAGCGGTCTCGGTCCAAAACGAAAGAGGCCCCCGACATCGGGGGCCTCTCGCTGCAAGCACACGTGCCTACGCCGCTGAAGTCCTCCCGCATCGAGGGCTCAGCATTCGCATCGCGGCGTACCTGGTCACGTTCACGAGCGTAGCACCCTCAGCGCGTCTGCCCGTTGTCGAAGTACGCGATCAGGGCCGGGTCCAGCGCCGGGATGTCCTGCGGTACGCCGTTCGCCCGCAGCGACTGGGTCGCCGCGTAACCGGCCGCGACCGCGGCCCGGGCCGCGATCGGGGACGTCAGCGTCGCGCCACCGTCGCGGACGAACTTCACGAACTCGGCCACCAGGTGCGGGTCGGCGCCACCGTGGTTCTCGCTGTCGCCCTCGATCTCGACGACCACGTCGGCGTCCTCGCGATACCCGGAGCGACGGCTGTTCCACACCTTGACCACGCCGCCGGGACCGTCACCGAAGTTCTCCAGCCGGCCGTGCGTGCCGATCACCGTGTAGTTGCGCCAGTAGTCAGGCGTGTAGTGACACTGCTCGTAGGTGAGGAAGACGCCGTTGTCGAGCAGCAGGTTCGCCATCGACAGGTCCTCGACGTCCATCACCGGCGCCAGGCCCTTCTGCTCCAGCGGCGGCCAGTTGTCGTTCGACACGAAGTCCTTGAACCGCTGGCCGGAGCGGTCCTGCCGGTCGGTGATCCCGCCGTACAGCGTGAGCGCGCCCATCGCGTTCACCCGGGTCGTGTAGCCACCGGCCAGCCAGTGCATCACGTCGATGTCGTGGGCACCCTTCTGCAGCAGCAGTCCGGTGGTCCGGCTGCGGTCCGCGTGCCAGTCCTTGAAGTAGAAGTCGCCGCCGTGGCCGACGAAGTGCCGGCACCAGATCGCCTTCACGTCGCCGATCGCACCGTCCTGGATCAGCTTGCGCATCGTCAGTACGACGGGCATGTGGCGCATGTTGTGGCCGACGTACAGCCGCGAGCCGGAGTCGTACGCGGCCTGCAGCACGCGGTCGCAGCCCTCGGTGGTGATCGCGAGCGGCTTCTCCACGAACACGTTGATGCCGGCCTGGAGGAAGTCGATCGCGGGGTCCTCGTGCAGGTCGTCGGGCGTGGTCAGGAACACGCCGTCGAGCTTCTGGTCGAGCAGGTCGGTGTGGTCGGCGTACCCGGTCGCCTCCGGGTACAGCTCGAGGGCCGCGTCCCGCTGCGGCGCGGACGGGTCGGCCAGGGCCACGACCTCGGAGCCCTCGCCGGGACGGTGCGCGTACTGCGCGATACGGCTGCGGGCGCCGAGCCCCACGACGCCAAACCGAAGATCAGTCATACCAGGCAACTCCTGCACATAGTTGTTTGGAACAGCCTAACTCCGAGCAATTCTGTCAATCAATCACCTGCCTTTGACATGACGTTGCCCCGCTCGTCACCCGCCGAACATCGGCGTCTCGCTCCGTGCGCTCACCATGGCGGAATGTGAGCCTCCACTACGTGGCACTGGGGGACTCGACCACCGTAGGGGTCGGGGACCCGCTGAACGGCAGCAGTACGACCGACCTGTCCGGTGCCGGTGCGCGCCCGGGCGAGGGGTGGCGGGGCTGGGCCTCGCTGCTCGCCGACTCCCTGGCCAGCTCCCACCGTGTGACGTTCTCCAACTTCGCGACCAGCGGCGCCACCGTGCCGATCGTCGCGACCGAACAACTACCCTTCACCGGCGATGGCCCGATCGACATCGCCTCACTGATCGTAGGCGTCAACGACACCTTGCGATCGACCTTCGACGCGGAACGGATCCGCGACCACCTGGACCTGATCGCCGACCAGCTGACGGCACGTGGCGCCCTGCTGCTCACGGTCCGGTTCCACGACCACGGGCAGGTCTTCGGCCTGCCGAAGTGGCTGCGCCGGCCGCTGTGGCGGCGGATCGAACAGGTGAACCTGGTGTTCGACGACCTGCATGCCCGGTACGGCGGGATCCGCCTGGACATGGCCGAGTACCCGGAGGTCTACCGGCGCGACTTCTGGAGCATCGACCGGTTGCATCCGGGGGAGCGCGGTCACCGCAAGCTCGCACGGGCGTTCGCCGACGAACTGGCGATCCGTGGCGTGCCGATCGACGTACCGCCGGACCTGGACTGCGCGTACCGGCCGCCGAGCCGGTGGGCGGACGCGGTCTGGCTCGTCAAGGAAGGCGTCCCGTGGGTCGGGCGGCGGGCGCACGACCTGCTGCCGTGGGCGGCCCGGATGGCGGTCAGCCAGGTTCGCTCCGGCCCTCTCAATGCGGAGGTCCAGCGCATCGAGGCATAGGGTCTGAGGCATGGCCCGTATCGATGGACGTAATGCCGACCAGCTCCGACCCGTGACCGTGACCCGGAAGTGGCTCGACCACGCCGAGGGATCGGTGCTGGTCGAGTTCGGGCGGACCCGGGTGCTGTGCGCGGCGAGTGTGACCGAGGGCGTGCCGCGCTGGCGCAAGGGCTCCGGTCTCGGCTGGGTCAGCGCGGAGTACTCGATGCTCCCGCGGGCCACCAACACCCGCTCGGACCGCGAGTCGGTGAAGGGCAAGATCGGTGGTCGCACCCACGAGATCTCCCGGCTGATCGGGCGTTCGCTGCGGGCCGTGATCGACTACAAGGCGCTCGGCGAGAACACCATCCTGCTCGACTGCGACGTACTCCAGGCCGACGGCGGCACCCGGACGGCCGCGATCACCGGCGCGTACGTGGCGCTCGTCGACGCGGTGTCCTGGCTGCGCGAGCGGAAGCTGCTGAAGAGCGAGCCGCTGACCGGATCGGTGTCGGCGGTGTCGGTCGGGATCATCGACGGTACGCCGATGCTGGACCTCTGCTACGAGGAGGACGTTCGGGCCGAGACCGACATGAACCTGGTGATCACCGGCGACGGCAAGTTCATCGAGGTGCAGGGCACGGCCGAGGGCGCGCCGTTCGACCGCGCCGAGCTGGACAGCCTGCTGTCGCTGGGCGTCGCGGGCTGTGCGGACCTCGCGAAGATTCAGCAGGAGGCGCTGGCGTGACCAAGGTGTTGCTGGCGTCCAACAACAAGAAGAAGCTCGAGGAGCTGCGGCGGATCCTCACGCCGATCGTGCCCGGTATCGAGGTGCTCGGGCTCGGCGACGTACCGCCGTACGACGAACCGGCCGAGACCGAGCCGACGTTCGAGGGCAACGCCCTGCTCAAGGCACACGCGGCGCTCAAGGCGACCGGGCTGCCGTCGATCGCCGACGACAGCGGGATCTGCGTCGACGCGCTGAACGGGATGCCCGGGGTGCTGTCGGCGCGGTGGGCGGGTCCATCGAAGGACAACCATGCGAACAACGTGCTCTTGCTCGGTCAGCTCGAGGACGTGCCGGACGAGCGGCGCGGGGCGTCGTTCGTCGCGGCGGTGGCGTTCGTACGGCCGGACGGGCCGGACGAGATGGTCCTCGGGGAGATGCGCGGGTCGGTGATCCGTACGTTGCGGGGCACCGGCGGGTTCGGGTACGACGTACTGTTCCAGGCGGAGGGGTACGACCGGACGACGGCCGAGTTGTCGATCGAGGAGAAGGACGCGATCAGCCATCGGGGCAAGGCGTTGCGCCAGCTCGCTCCGATCGTCGCGAAGGCGTTGGGGAGCTAGCCATGTTGTTCGCGGGTTCTGATCGCGACGGGGTCGCGTCGGGGAAGATCACTGTCGCGTACCGGCGGTGGGCCGAGCCGCGCGTCGTCGAAGGGCGCGTGTACCGCACGAACGCGGGACGGATCGAGATCGACAGCATCCGCCAGGTGAACCCCGAGCTGATCGCGGACACCGACGCCGACCTGGCGCTGGCCGACCGGCAGAACGCGCGGGACGTACGGCGCCGGTTGCGTGGGGACGAGTCGTTGCCGACGTTCCTGATCCGCTTCCACCTGGTCGAGGGGCCGGACCCGCGCGAGCAGCTGGCGGCCAGTACGTCGTTGTCGGACGCTGATCTCGCCGAGCTGCAGGAACGCCTTGCGCTCTTCGACAGACTCAGCAACCACGGCCCGTGGACGCTCCAGACCCTTCAGCTGATCGAGACCAGCCCCGCGGTGCGTGCGGCGGACCTGGCCGCGTCGGTCGGGCGGGAGACCGCGCCGTTCAAGCTCGACGTACGGAAGCTGAAGAACCTTGGGTTGACCTACAGTCTCGAGGTCGGATACCGGATCTCCCCGCGTGGTGCGGCGTACCTGGACTCGACTAGGAGCGAGTGAGTCCGAGCGTCGCGATCAGGTCCTCGTGCAGCTCGAACCAGACCTGGTGACACGAGTCGACGTCGCTGCGGTCGACCCACTTGTGCCGTAGGGCTGTCGCGAACCTCGCGTCGTACCCGCTGAACCGCTCGTCTGCCTCTTTTAGCTGCCGTACGAGTGGTGCGAGTGCTCCGCTCAGCACGCGGAGCTCGTCGAGTACGCCGGCGTCCCATTCGAGGTCGGCGTGATCGTTGGGCGCCAGCGGATCGCCGTCCATCGGCTTGAGCTGCCAGTCCGTACACGCCTGCTGCAAGATCCCGTTGAGCGGCAGGAACTTGTCGTACACCTCCTGCACGATCTCCTTGCCACCCTCGGCCTTCAGCAGCCGCTCGTTCTCCGCGCGACCGGCGTCGGTCAGTGACCAACCGGCTGTGCCTGCGAAGCTGCTGTACGTCGTCCAGTTGCGCGCAACGGCTTGGGCGAGCGCGTTCTTCGTCTCGTCGAGGTCCAGGCTGAACCGCTTGGCGACCGCCGGGCTGTCGGCGAACCCGAGCAACCGCACCGCATGCAGCACGAGCAGCATCACGACGTCCCGTCCTGCCGCGCCGCGAGCCGGTTGAACCGCTGCTGACAGGCCTGCGGCGAACTGAACCCCATCGCGTCCGCCATCTCCGCCCAGGTCAACCCCGAACTCCTTGCCATGAACAACAACCCCGCCTCGACCTCGTCCACCTCGGCTCGGGCCGCCGGCAACAAGGCGAGCGCCGCCAGCAGGTCGCCGTCGCTCAACTTGTCCGCGCGCCAGGCAGCGAACTGCGTGAGATCCACCGCCGACAAGGGAATCGGCCGCGGCCGCCAAGGCCGCGCCGGCAGCTCCTTCGCCCCCTTCGCGAGCAACCGCTCGCGCGCTTCCCGCTCCCGCTCGGCCCGTTCCTGATCCGCCTCGTGCTTGCGCCGCATGGCCCTACCGTGCATCATCAACAAAACGTTGTCAACATTTTGTTGTCAACGTTCTGTTGTGACGGTCGCGTTGATAGGAGTCCAGTGCTGATCCCCCTGACCGCAGCCACCCCCACCACCTGCGGCAACAAAGCCGCTGCCCTAGCCACCCTCCTCAACGCCGGCCTCCCCGTCCCAGACGGCGTGGTAATCCCCTTCACTCCCACCAACCCGCACAACCCCGCCGCAACCCCGCACCCGCCCCACGCAGCAGCCCCGGGCGCTGGCATAGGTCTTGGGTTGGTGGAGTCCGGCGCAGGCCCCTGGGCGGATGGGGCCGGCGCGGGGCGTCGGCTGGGGTGGGGTGAGGTGGAGGAGCTTCGCAGGTGGTTGGAGGAGATGGGAGACCCGGTGGTTGCTGTTCGGTCGTCGGCGTCGAACGAGGACACCATACTGACGTCGGCAGCGGGTCAGCACGACAGCTTCCTCGGCGTACGGGGTCTCGACGCGGTCGTGGACGCCGTACACGCCTGTCGGGCGTCGCTGTGGTCGGCGCGCGCAACGGCGTACCGCAAGACAACCGAAGTCCCCTCGATGGCGGTGATCATCCAGCTGCAGATCGACGCGGACGTATCCGGCGTCATGTTCACCCCCGCCACGCCCGACGACCCAACCCTGATCGAGTCTTCCTGGGGCCTCGGCCCAACCGTCGTCGAAGGCCGCCTGACCCCCGACCGCTACGAGGTCCTGGCCGGAACCGTCACCTCCACCATCGCCGACAAACCCACCTCCCTCACCACCACCGGCCCAACCCCAGTCCCCACCACCAAACGCCGTACACCAACCCTCACCAACACAACCGCCATAGAACTGGCCGCCCTGGGCACCCAAGCCGCCACCCTCTTCGACCACCCACAAGACCTCGAATGGGCCCTCACCGCAAACACCCTCTGGCTCCTACAATCCCGCCCCATAACAGCCCACCCCCCAACCCCCACCAACCCCCGACACTCCCTCACCCACGCCCCGACCCCGAACCCGAACCTCGCCAACCCATCGCCCCGCCCCCTCACCAACACACCGGCCCCCAACCATGCCGACCCATCGCTCCAGACCAGAACCGCCCGGCCAGCCCCGCCCCCCACAGCCCCGCCCCTCACCGCCCCGCCAAGCCTGAGCCGCACCGACCAGCCGGACCCGAGCCGCACCGCGTCGGGCCTCCGCCGCATCGACTCGTCGGGCTTGAGCCGCACCAATCCGCCGGCCTCCACCCACCCGGACTCATCGACACTCAGCCCCACCGACGCATCTGGCCACAACATTGCCGACGTGTCGGTCGCGAACGCCACCGACGCGTCAAGCCTCAGGCCCGCCGACTCGTCAGACCCGAGCTGCACCGACTCGCCGGCCTCCACCCTCGCCGACTCATCTGACCCCGGCCTTGCCGACGGATCGGTCGACAGTGCCACCGACGCGCCAGGCCCGAGGCCCGCCCACTCGTCAGACCCGAGCTGCACCGACCTGGCGGCCGCCACCCTCGGCGACGCATCTGGCCTCGGCTTCGCCGACGCGTCGGTCTCGAGCTCGATCGACTCGTCAGGCCCGGGCCTCGCCGACTCATCGGCATCCAGGTTTGCCGACTTGTCGGGCACCGCGCTTGCCGAGTCACTGGCGTCAGGTCTCGCTGGTCCGCCAGCCGACAGCCGCACCGGCCTACAGGCGTCTGCTCCTACCGAACCTCAGCGGGTCGTTCTGTCCGGCACGCCTGCGAGCCACGGCGACGCGAACGGTCCGGCACGCATTGTGCGCGGTCCAGCTGACTTCTCGAAGGTTCAGTCGGGCGACATCCTCGTCTGCCCGCATACCGACCCGGCCTGGACTCCGCTCCTCACGATCGTCGCCGGCGTCGTGACGGAATCAGGCGGAATCCTCTCGCACGCCGCGATCGTCGCCCGCGAACAATCGATCCCGGCAGTAGTAGCCGTCCCCCAAGCCACCACGAGAATCCCGGACGGCACCCCGATCACCATTAACGGCACCACCGGGTCCGTACGCCTCAATCGCGCTTCAGATACCTGAGATAGATCGCCAGGAACACCAACACGATGCCAACGTTCACGATCAACCGCGGCCAGAACTGATGCCTGAAGAACAGCACGTCGACAGCGACCACGACGACAACCATCGCGACCACGAAAGACAGGACAGCCACCTGTCGTCCCATGATTCGATGCTACCCGCGGAGTTGTGGTCTCCACGTCAGCCAACCGGGCTTCAAGATCCGGGCCGCGGTTGACGTTTCGGGCTGGTGGTTTGGCGGTGTGGTTGAGGGTGGGTGCCGGTGTGGTCGACGTGGAAGCGGAAGCCGTGGGGACTGGTCCATTCGATGGTGCCGTTGGGCAGGCGTCGGTTACGCCAGCCGCCGAAGGTTTTGGCGCGGTGGTGGAGTCGTCCTTGCGGTATGAGGTTGTCGCCGCTGGTCTGCCCGGCCTTCTCCGGCGGACCGCTCCGATCGGGTGAGGCCTCACGACCGGGTGGCCTCGAACGCCCGGCGCGTCCGGGTGATCCGCCCCGGTTGGGTGATTCGGTGCCGACAGCGTCGTCGGTGATGTCGGTGATGTCGGTGATGTCGGCTGCGCGGGTGGTATCGGTGCCGCGAGTGGTGTCGGTGGTGTCTTGGTTGTTGCGGTCGCGCGGCGTGGTGCGGTCGTGCGGGGAGGTGTGGTTGTGCGAGGTGGTGTGGTTGTGCGGGGAGGTGTGGTTGTGCGAGGTGGTGTGGTTGTGCGGGGAGGCGTGGTTGTCCGGGGTGGTGTGGTCGTACGGGGTGATGTGGTCCTGATCCATCGAGACGGTGGCTTCGGCTCCGCTGTAGGGGAACATGTCGACGGGATGCCGCAGGCGTACGCGTTCGCGGATCCGGTCGGGGATCTCGTAGGAGTGGACGCTGACCTGGTCGTGGAGGTCGATGACTGGTTTGACGATGACCTGGTCGTGGCCGAGGAGTTCGCTCAACTGGTTGGCGAGCTGCGGGCCGAGTTGTTCGACGCGGAGTACGCCGGTTCCGGTGGCGAGGGTCTTGTCGGTGAGGTGCACGTACAGGGTGTGCCGTGCCCGCCGTCCGGTGCCTGCGCCGAGTCCGTTGCTGTAGGCATCCTGTTTGATCGCGGCCAGCCGCGCCCGCAGCGTGCCGGCCAACGCGAGTCGCGTGTACCCCTCGACGTCGCCTCCGCCGCCCAGATCCCCGACAGCCTCGATGTCATCGGCGTCGTCGGCGTCACCAGCGGTCGTCTCGTCTCGCACGTCGCCGTCAGCTACACCCTCGTCATCCCACGCGGGCTGGTCGTCCCACACCGGTTCGTCGTCGCACACCGGTTCGTGGTCCCACACGGGTTCGTTGTCGCACGTGTTTGCGCCGTACGCCACCGCGTCGCTGTCGGGTGCGGTCTCGTCGTCGCGTGCGGGCTGGTCTGCGGACATGGCTGCGCCGCAGGGCGTGGCGTTCCGGCCGGGTTTGGGCGTGTTCTGGCGCGAGGTGTGCGCGGTGGAGCCGACTGCGTCGGCCGGGGGTACGGCGTGGGGCGGCGAGTCGGAGTCGGGCGGGGGCGTGGTGTGGGGCGGCGCCGCTGAGCGCGCTGGATCGGTGCCGTTCGCGAAGTCAGTGCTGCTGGCCGGACCGGTGCCGTTCGCGAGGCCGGTGCCGCTGGCCAAGTCGGTGCCGTTCGCCAAGCGGGCGCAGTTCGCCAAGTCAGTACCGCTGGTCTGCCCCGTGCAGTCGGCCGAGTCGGTGCCGTTCGGCAGGCCGACGCTGCTGGCCAGGTCGGTGCCGTCAGCGAAGTCGGTGCAGTTCGCCGGACCGGTGCCGTTCGCCAAGTCGGTGCCGCTGGTCTGCCCGGTGCCGTCGGTCGGGTTGGTGGCGTTCGGCGGGTGGGGCTGTGGGGTTGGGTGTGCTGGGGTGGTGGGGGTTGGGTGTGCGGGTTGGGTTTGCTGTTGGTGGGTGTGGGTGCGGGCGAGGTAGCGGGCTACTTCGAGGAGGTTGTGGGCGGCTTCGGGGTCGGCGATCCAACCGATCGCTTTGGCGCGGCGCTGGTTCAGGGGCTCGGTGTCGCCGAGGATCTTCAACGCCCTGGCGAGGTCGTTGATGGTGGCGTCGAAGCGGATGACGTCGCCGGTCGCGGCGCGGACCCAGATTCGTTTGGTGCCGTGGTCGTCACTGGGGTCGGACTGGGTGACGTGGACGCCGCGCTCCTTCGCGGCGGCCTCGGCGTCCGCCTGGGCCTTCTCGGGGTCGGCCTGCCAGACCGCGGCGGTGACGATCCTCTTCAGCGCACCGGGCGTGACGGTGTTGACGATCCCGGCGACGCGGCGGTCGACGATCGCGGCGGCCTCGACCGACAACGAAAGGCAGGCGCGGGCAATGCTGCGGGCTTTCCACGAGGCCGCGGCGCCGCCCAGGACGGCAGCCCACACCCTGGGCAGGCGATGACGCAGGGCGAGAGCTTCGCCGACAAACGAGGACGCCGCGCCACTGGACATGCCCAGGACCGCGCCGAGTTCGATCGGGGCGAACTCGGCCACCCCCGGACAGCCTTCGCCGCCGTACACCTTCAGGCGTTCGTAGCCGGGCAGCGGCTCGTGGCCTTCGATCACGGCGTTGCGGTCGGCGAAGGCCAGGGCGATGCGGAGCAGGCCGACGGCGGCGTGTTCTTGGTCCTGGGCGTACTCGGCGGCCGCGGACAGTAGGTCCGTGGTGTCGAGGTCGTCCAGGTCAGGGTCGAACATGTGTTCTATTGTATGTCACGGAATGATCACGCACAAATCGACGAAGGCCCCAGATCCCTTTGAATACAAGAGGAAAACACGCGCTTCGGTCTAGGCGGCAACCACTACTTAGCATCCTTGTCTTTGGTGGATCCCGAGGAGGCTCGGGGGCCGGAGAGAGGAATTGGCATGTCTCAGCAGTATCCGCAGTACTCGCAGCCGCAAGTGCCGCCGAAGAAGCCGCGGCGTTGGGTCCCGTGGGTCGTTGCTTCCGGCACCTTTTTGCTCGGGCGGTGAGCGGCTTGGCGGCGAACGGCAGCGGCGGGTCGCCGGGCCGACTGTGACGAAGACCGTGCCTGGGCCGGTGAAGACCGTGACGGCACCGCCGCCGGGACCGAAGGCCGCGATCACTGAGGATGGCGTGTACCTGGTCGGCACCGACATCAAGCCGGGCACGTACCGCAACGGGAGCGAGGGCGACTGCTACTGGGCCAGGCTGAACAGCACCAACGGCGACTTCGACGCGATCATCGCGAACGGGAACGGCGGCAATCAGGTCATCACGATCAAGAAGTCCGACAAGGCCTTCGAGACCCGCAACTGCGGTTCCTGGACGAAGATCAGCTGACGCGACAGGAGAGCGCCATGTCGAATTCGATGGCGGCAGGTGCTCCGGTCGGCGTAGCAGGTGCCTTCGGGTGCTCGTGTCGTACGACGTACCACCTGCGTCGTACGACCGGACGCGCGGCTGGACGGAGGTTGTGCCAGAGGCGGGAGTTGAACCCGCACGCCCGGGGGCGCCGGCACCTAAAGCCGGTGTGTCTGCCGTTCCACCACTCTGGCTGAGGAGGGCGGTGCCTCCCCTAGGAGGTCCATCTTAGGGGAGGTGCCGGGGTCAGCGGTTCTGGAGGGCGTCGATGAAGACGCTCTTCAGGTCGGTCGGGTTCTTGGCGACGTACGCCTGGCCGCCGGTGGCCTGGGCCAGGGCGCTGAGTTCGTCGGCGCTCGTGTCCGGGCCGATGCCGAGGGCGATGATGCGGACCGGGCGGGCCGGGTCCTGCTGAGCCTGCAGGGTCTGGACGGTCTGGGCCAGGGTGGGGCTGCCGGGTTCGTCGTTCTTGCCGTCGGTGAACAGCAGGATCGTGTTCACCGCGTTCGACTTGTACTGCTTGCGGACCGCTTGCATCGCGGCGATCGCGGTGTTGTACAGCCCGGTGCCGCCGCCCACGATCGGGTGCTGGGCGCTGAGCTGGCCGACGATCTTCGCGCGCTGGTTCTTCGACAGCGGCGCGATCGGCACCAGCGGCCGGTAGTCGGCGTTGTCGGTCCCGATCTTGCTCGAGAACGTCCACAGCCCGAGCTCGGCGTTGTCCGGGAACAGGTTCAGGCCGCTCGCGGCCGCCTCGACGGTGAGCTGCCAGCGGGTCTTGGCGCCGACCTTCTCCGCCATCGAACCGGACACGTCGATGACCGCCAGTGAGTGCGCGGACAGCGACAGCCGGGTCCAGTTCTGCAGAGTGGCGTTGATGGCCTGGCCGGTCGGCTTGGTCAGCTGGTTGATGTCGCCGACGCCCCGGCCGCCGCTGAGCGGGCTGAGCTGGGGGTCGCGGAAGCCCGCGTCGTCCCGTGCCTGCGAGGCGGTGTCCGTGAGCAGTTCGGAGGCCAGCGCCTGCGCGGCGTTGGTCGCCTGCTCGGCGTCCGACTTCGCGGTGACGACGATCGGGTAGTCGAGGAACAGCGTTCCGGTGGCCGGCTGGATCGCCTTGAGCTGCGCCTCGGGGTGCGCCTCCTGGTACTTCACGAAGCTCTGCTCGGACGCCGGTACGACCATCCTGCTGCCGTCCTGGTCGGCCCGGCCGAACAGCGCGTTGACGTCCGTGTACGGCTTGGCCAGCGAACCGAGGTGTTGTGCCAGCGGTACGACGACCTGCGACACCTGGTTGTCCGACGCCGAGGTCTTCTGCCGCTCCATCTGCACCGCGAGCAGCGTCAGCGCGCCCGGGGAGGTGTTCAGCGGGTCGAGCAGCGCCGGTTCGGTGGCGCCGAGTACGCGCAGCCAGGTTGAGGTGTCGCCGAAGTTCTCGTTCCGGCTGACCAGGACCAGCGGTGACGTGGCGACCGAGGCGACCGCGACGGTCGGCACGCTCTGCCCGTCGTCGGCCTGGGCCACCCACAGCGAGGAGTCCGGCACCCAGAGGTCGGGGCGGCTGTCACTGCCGTGCGCGACGTCCCGCGCGACCTGCGACGACGGTGCCGAGGTGATCGTGACCTGGTAGCAAGGATTGCCGTCCTTGCCGCCCTTGGCGGCCAGCGACTTGGCGGCGGCCTCCAGCGGGCCCTGCATCTCGGGCGTGGTGGACAGGCTGACCTGGGTCGGGTCGGAGCAGGCCTTGCCGCCACCGAGGAACCCGTCGGCCCCGTTCTGCGATCCGAAGGAACGGACCACGAACACGGCGCCCAGCGTGACTACCAGAATCCCGACCGCGGTGATGTACACCGAGCGACGGTTGTTGTTACTTCGCGTCACCGCAGAGGAATGTTTTCCCATCGCGGCAGGTCCCTCCCTCCCAGATGCTGCCAGAGGCTGACTGCGCGCGCAGATTACCCGGTTTCCGCACGTCACGGCGAAGTCCGGGAACGGTCGTGACACACCCGTCGCTGAACCGGAACCGTCTCCGGAGTACGGCTCTTTCACAGGAACGCTTAAAAACTCACCCTGCGTACCGGCTCCGCTGCGATCCGGTGAGATGTTTCTGTGATCCAAATCACAGCGCCGGTTTCGTCAAACGACCGTTCTATGGACCACGCTCATGAAACGGTCGAAGGTTTCCCTCCGGGAACGGCGGAAACGAGGTGCCTTTTCACAGGCCCAGGTCGCGGCGGAGCTTGGCGACATGCCCGGTGGCCTTGACGTTGTACTGCGCGACCGCGACCTTGCCGTCCGGGTCGACGACGAACGTCGAGCGGATCACGCCGGTGACCTTCTTGCCGTACATGGTCTTCTCGCCGAAGGCGCCGTACGCGGTCAGCACCTCCTTGTCCGGGTCGCTGAGCAGCGGGAACGTCACGCCGTCGCGCTCGCGGAACTTCGCCAGCTTGGCCGGCTTGTCGGGGGAGATGCCGAGGACCGCGTACCCGGCGGCCTGCAGCGAGTCGAGCGAGTCGCGGAAGTCGCACGCCTGCTTGGTGCAGCCGGGGGTCATCGCGGCCGGGTAGAAGTACACGATCACGTTCTTGCCGCGCAGGTCGGCCAGGGCCACGTCGTTGCCGTCGGCATCGGGCAGGGTGAAGTCGGGTGCGGTGTCGCCGACGGACAGACGATCGGACATGAAGCCCTCCACGAATCGATTGAACTGCCGCAATCGTACGGGGCAAGATGCGCCCATGAGTCCCCGCCAACTCTTCGACGGTTATCTGGATCCGCGCCGGCCGCATGCGGGGGCGTACGACGAGATGTTCGATCCGGTGGACGGTGTCCGGACGGCGTACAAGCGGCTGCACGACTCGTTGCTGCCGCTGCGGCCTGGCGATCTGACCACCCGGGCCGAGGCGCTCGACCGGGCGCTGGTCGACCAGGGGATCACGTTCAGCCTGTCCGGGGAAGAGCGGCCGTTCCCGCTCGACCTGGTGCCGCGGGTGATCACGGCGTCGGAGTGGTCCCGGCTGGAGCGTGGCGTCGTCCAGCGGGTCCGGGCGCTCGAGGCGTTCCTGGCCGACATCTACGGCGAGCAGCAGATCGTCGCGGACGGCGTACTACCGCGGCGGCTGATCACCTCCTGCGAGCACTTCCACCGGCAGGCAGCCGGGATCGCCCCGCCGAACGGCGTCCGGATCCACGTGGCGGGGATCGACGTGGTCCGTGACGAGCAGGGAGACTTCCGGGTACTGGAGGACAACCTGCGGAGCCCGTCCGGGGTGTCGTACGTGATGGAGAACCGCCGGACGATGGCGCGGGTGTTCCCGGACCTGTTCGCGAAGCACCGGGTCCGCGCGGTCGGCGACTACGCCGTACATCTCCTGCGCGCACTCCGGGCCGCCGCTCCGACAAGTGCTACGGACCCGAACGTCGTCGTACTGACCCCTGGCGTCTACAACTCGGCGTACTTCGAGCACTCGTTGCTGGCGCGCCAGATGGGGGTGGAGCTGGTCGAGGGCCGAGACCTTCTCGCCAGGAACAATGTGATCTACCTGCGGACCACAGAGGGCGAGCAGCGGGTCGACGTGATCTACAGGCGCATCGACGACGACTTCTTGGACCCCGTGCAGTTCGAACCGGACTCCGTACTCGGTGTGGCCGGTCTGGTGAACGCAGCCCGCGCGGGCAACGTGGTGATCGCCAATGCGATCGGAAACGGTGTCGGCGACGACAAGCTGATCTACACGTACCTACCGGAGATCCTCAAGTACTACCTGGGCGAGACGCCGCTCCTACCGAACGTAGACACCTACAGGTGCTGGCTGCCTGCAGAACAGACCGAGGTACTCGACCGACTCGACGAGCTCGTCACGAAACCAGTAGAAGGCTCCGGCGGCTACGGCATCGTCTTCGGACCGGACGCCTCGCCCAAGGAACTGCAAGCGCAGCGGCGCCGTATCAGGGCCAACCCGCGCGGCTGGATCGCCCAGCCCGTCGTACAGCTCTCCACCGTGCCGACCAAGGTCGGTGAACGGCTGCAGCCAAGGCACGTGGACCTGCGGCCGTTCGCGGTCAACGACGGCGAGGACGTGTTCGTACTGCCAGGCGGTCTGACCAGGGTGGCCATTCCTGAAGGCAGTCTGGTCGTCAACTCGTCCCAGGGCGGTGGCAGCAAAGACACGTGGGTACTGGCACCCAGGGCCTCCGGCGAGGACGCGGAGCTGCGCGGTCCCGGTCTCGGGACGCCCGCGGTGAAGTCGGAGAGTACGCCGGAGCAAGGCCCTGAACTGAACGTCGCCCAACAGCAGCAGCAACAGTGATGGGGAGGTGCTGACGATGCTCGCACGCAACGCCGAGTCGCTGTACTGGATCGGCCGGTACGTCGAACGCGCGGACGACACCGCGCGGATCCTCGACGTCTCGGTACACCAGCTGCTCGAGGACGCCACCGTCGACGCGGACACCGCCAGCCGCCGGCTGCTGTCGGTCCTCGGCATCACCCCGCCCGACGGCAGCGAGCTGGACGTGTGGGGCCTGACCGAGCTGGTCGCGATGTCGCCGGAGACCGGATCGATCGTGTCGTCGATCGCCAGCGCCCGGGAGAACACCAGGGTCGCGCGTGAGGTCGTGTCGAGCGAGCTGTGGCAGTGCATCAACGCGATGTGGAACGCCGTACCCGAACGGCAGCGTGCCGCGCGCCGGGTCGGACCGCACGAGTTCTTCACGTTCGTGGAGGACCGGGCCGCGATGTTCGCCGGGCTCGCGGACTCGACGATGAGCCGCGACGACGGCTGGCGGTTCTTGGTACTCGGGCGGTCCGTGGAGCGGGTGGACATGCTTGTCCGCCTGCTGATGTCGCGAGTCGGCGACAGGCCGACGTCACCGGGCTGGGTGACGGTACTTCGTTCTGCTGGAGCACACGACACGTACCTGCGCACGTACAGGGGCGCGTTGGACGCCTCGCGCGTAGTGCAGTTCCTACTGCTCGACAGGCTGTTCCCACGGTCTGTGTTCCACGCGCTGCAGCAAGCGGAGTCCTGTCTCGACGAGCTCGACCACGGGCCGTCCGCACGCATCGGTGCGAGTGCTGAGGCCGCACGTCTGCTGGGGAAGGCCAGGAGCGATCTGGAGTTCCTGCGACCGGCTGACCTGCTGGAGAACCTCACCGACCGGCTGCAGGCCCTGCAGACCACGGTCCGCGAGGTAGGCGAAGCTGTCTCCCGTCAGTACTTCCATGCAGTGCCGTGGATCGAGTGGAACAACGCGGAGGTGAACCTGTGAAGTGGCGGCTTCGCGTAGTCCATACGACGGGCTACAGGTACGCGACACCGGTCACCCAGTCCTACAACGAGGCCAGGCTGACCCCACGGCACGACAACCGGCAGAACCTGATGGTGGCCCGGTTGGAAACGGTGCCCGCGGCCCGTGGCTACAAGTACACGGACTACTGGGGTACCGAGGTCAACGCGTTCGACCTGCACACCCCGCACACCGAGCTGAAGGTCATCGCGGCCTCTGTTGTCGAGACGACCGACCAGACCGCGCCGCCCGCTGACGTGACCTGGGTCCAGCTGAAGGCCCCGCAGGTCCTGGACTCGTACGCCGAGTTCCTGGAGTGGACACGCTATGTCCCTAAACACCGGGAGCTCACCGCTGAAGCCCGCGCCCTTCGGAAGGGTCGTACGCCGGAGGAGACCGTCCTGGCGGTGTCCAAGTGGGTGCACGACAAGCTCAAGTACGAACGGGGTACCACTGGCGTGCACTCGTCGGCTGTTGACGCATGGCAGGCCGGCGAGGGTGTCTGTCAAGACTACGCACACCTCACGCTCGCCATGCTCCGTGCAGTCGGTATCCCCAGCCGCTACGTCTCCGGCTACCTGCACACGAAGCCGGACGCTGCAGTCGGCGAGAAGGTCGTCGGGGAGAGCCACGCGTGGGTGGAGGCCTGGACAGGTGACTGGTGGGGCTTCGACCCGACCAACGACATCCCGATCGGCCACCGGCACGTGTGGGTGGCGACGGGGCGCGACTACGCGGACGTGTCGCCGCTGAAGGGCATCTACTCGGGCGGTGCCGCGACGGCCATCGAGGTGACCGTCGACATGACCCGGTTAGCCTGACCGGATGCGGGCCATGACAGTCACGCCGGGCAAGGCCGACTCGGCGGTGGTAGGTGACGTCCCGGAGCCTCCGGTCGTCGACGGGTCGATCCTGGTGGAGGGCCTGCTGACAGGTATCTGCGGGACGGACCTCGAGCTGGTGTCGGGAGCGTTCGGCAGCGGCCGCCCCAACGCCGACACGCTCGTGATCGGCCATGAGTCGCTCGGACGCGTACTGGAAGCACCTGTCGGCTCGGGCTTCGCCACCGGGGACCTGGTGGCCGGAGTAGTACGCCGGCCGGACCCAGTGCCCTGTCCGGCCTGTGCTCGGGGTGAGTGGGACTTCTGCCGCAACGGCCAGTACACCGAGCGCGGCATCCAAGGGATGGACGGGTACGGCGCTGAGCGCTGGCGGGTCGACCCGTACTTCGCCGTACCGGTGCCGGCTGCCCTAGGAGACCTCGGCGTACTGGTGGAACCCGCCAGCATCCTCACGAAGGCGTGGGAACAGGTGGACCGCGTCGGAGCGCGTTCTTGGTACTCGCCGCAGCACGTGCTGGTGACAGGCGCCGGTCCGATCGGTCTACTGGCCGCACTGATCGCGCAGCAACGCGGGTACGACGTACACGTGCTGGACCGGGTCGACGACGGGCCGAAGCCACAGCTCGTACGGGAGCTCGGCGCGACCTACCTGACGGACCTGCGGCAGCTGGACGTCGTACCGGATGTAGTGATCGAGGCAACGGGTGTGGGGCAGTTGGTGTTCGACTGCGCGTCGCTCCTGCCGCCTGCGGGCGTCATGTGCCTGGCTGGGATCCACCCCGGCCCGGCGACGGTCGACGTACAGCTGGACGCGCTGGTACGGCAGCTGGTGGTGCGGAACGCGGCACTGGTTGGCACGGTCAACGCCGGCAAGAGGCACTACGCCGACGCTGTGAACGTCCTGCTGAAGGCGGACCGGGGCTGGCTGGAGCGACTGATCACCACGCGTGTCCCGCTGTCCGAATGGCCCGCCGCGCTGGTACGGAAACCGGAAGACATCAAGGTGGTCGTGGACTTGCTGCAGTGACCTGCGAGGATGGTGGGGACCAGGGGCAGATCGGGGCATGCCCCGCCGACGGAAGGGAGCCGACAGTGTCGGACACGAAGGCTCGGACCGCCGAGCAGATCGAGGCGGACATCGCCGCCACCCGGTTGCGGCTGGCCTCCACGGTGGACGAGCTGGTCGACCGGGCGAACCCGAAGAACGTGATCGAGCGGCAGGTCGAGCAGGCCAAGTCGCAGGTCTTCGACGAGCACGGTCAGCTCCGCACCCAGAAGATCGTCGCGGTCGCCGGCGCGGTGGCCGGCGTGGTCGGCGTACTGCTGGTGATCCGCAAGCTGGTGGGCCGCCGGTGACGCCACGCAAGCGGCTGTCCGACGACAAGCTGCCGATCCGGATGCTGCACGACCGGGTCCTGGTCTCCCTCGAGCAGGAGGGCGAGCGCAAGTCGTCGGCCGGCATCCTGATCCCCGCCACGGCCCAGATGGGCCGCCGCCTGGCCTGGGCGAAGGTGGTCGCGATCGGCGCCAACGTACGCACCGTCGAGGTCGACGACCGGGTGCTGTTCGACCCCGAGGACCGCGCCGAGGTCGAGGTCCGTGGCGACGACTACATCCTGCTCCGCGAGCGGGACCTGCACGCGGTGGCCGCCGGCCGCCTCGAGGACGGGCAGACCGGCCTCTACCTCTGAAAGCTCTGAAACCTGAACCGGGCCGGGGTGCCCGCCGCACCGGTGACGAGGTCGCGGACGAACGCTCCGACCAGCGGGACGAACTTGAAGCCCTGCCCGGAGAACCCGGCGGCGACCGTGACCGGTCCGGCGCGGTCGATGACGAAGTCCGACGTCGGCGTGTTGTCGTACAGGCAGCTGATCGCGGTGGACCGGGTGGGGTCGAGCCCGGGGTACCACTCCTCGACGTAGCGCAGCAGCCTTGTGTCTCGTGAAGGCTCCGGCGTGAAGTCCCGCGTGTCGGGATCCACCACAGGACCAGATGCGTGCAGTCCGACCTTGACGCCGGATCCTGGTTCGTAGAGGCCGTAGCTGGTCGGACCGTGGTGTACGAAGCTCGGCCACACCAGCTCGTCCGACAACGGCGCGAAGAACCGCGGCTGCTCCTGCGTCACCGTGAACGGCGGCAACTGCACCAGCCCGTCCACTAGCTTCGGTGTCCACGGCCCAGCCGCGACCACTACGTGCTGAGCCCTCACAGCACCACCTGGTACGTCGAGCTCCACCAGACCGTCACGGGTCCGGAGAGCCCGTACTGGAGATTGCACGCGGAACTCGACACCAAGACGACCAGCTACGACCTGCAGTGCATGCAGCGCGTGCTCGGCGTACAAGCGACCAGACCCTGGCTGGTAGAGCACCGGCGTCTCGAACCGGAACCCGGGCCACCGCTCAGCTGCCTCACCAGCCGACAGCACCGCCCCTGTTGCCGCATGCAACGAGCGGAACACCTCGACCACCGCGTCGCTCATACCGTGGTCGAAGCCACCGGTCTCGTCGAGCAAGGTCTCGCCGGACTCGTCCTCCAGCTGCCGCCACAACGGCCTGGCCTGCTCGGTCAGATCAGCGATCTCGGCGTCGTCCACGGCGGCCCGGTACAACCGGGTGGCGCCATGCGAGCCACCCCGCTCGTGCCCGAGCGTGAACTGCTCCAGTACGACGACCTCACGCCCCGCGGCCGCCAGCGCCCACGCGGCCGCCGACCCCATTGCCCCAGCCCCTACTACTGCAACGTCGTACGTCATCCCACCCCCTTGCTCCAGATGGGAAAGCCTAAACTGGCCCGGTGATCTTCGAGACCTCCAGCCGGTTGCCAGACTTCCCGTGGGACAAGCTCGCCCCCTTCAAGCAGAAGGCCGCCGAGCATCCCGACGGCATCGTCGACCTGTCCGTGGGCAGTCCGGTCGACCCGGTGCCGGACCTGGTCAAGAAGGCGCTGGCCGATGCCGCGAACGCCCCGGAGTACCCGACCACCATCGGTACGTCCGCGGCGCGCCAGGCCGCGGTGGACTGGATGGAGCGGCGGCTCGGGGTGACCGGAGTCGACCCGAAGACCGGCGTACTGCCCGTGATCGGCACCAAGGAGCTGATCATGATGCTGCCGACGCTGCTCGGCATCGGCGCCGGCGACACGGTCCTGATCCCGGACCTGGCCTACCCGACGTACGAAGCCGGCGCGGCGCTCGCCCGGGCGACCAGCGTGCCGGTGGCGGACCCCACGACGTACGACGGGCCGGTGCGGGTCGCGTACCTGAACTCGCCGCGCAACCCGTCCGGCGAGATCACCCCTGCCGACGACCTGCGCCGTGCTGTCGAGTGGGCGCGGGCGAACGACGTACTCCTGGTCAGCGACGAGTGCTACACCGAGTTCGGCTGGGACGAGAAGCCGGTGTCCGTGCTGCACCCGGACGTGTCCGGCGGGAGCCACGACAACCTGCTGGCGGTGCACTCGCTGTCCAAGCGCTCCAACCTGGCCGGCTACCGCGGCGGCTTCGTCGCGGGCGACCCGACCGTCGTGGCCGAGCTGCTCGCGGTACGGAAGCACGCCGGCCTGATGGT
This sequence comes from Kribbella sp. NPDC004536, assembly GCF_042873835.1. Classification (NCBI taxonomy): domain Bacteria; kingdom Bacillati; phylum Actinomycetota; class Actinomycetes; order Propionibacteriales; family Kribbellaceae; genus Kribbella; species Kribbella sp. NPDC004536. The sequence continues at coordinate 818,652 of NZ_JBIALY010000003.1, forward strand.
GCCGTCGCCGATCCAGGCGGCGATGGCTGCCGCGTTCGCGGACGACGTACACGTCGAGGAGCAGCGTGCGCGTTACCTGCGTCGCCACGCCGTGCTGCGGGACGCGCTGACCGATGCGGGCTGGGAGATCACCCTGTCGAACGGCGGTTTGTACCTGTGGGCGTCACACCCGTCCTACGACGCGTACGGGTCTGTCGGCGCGCTGGCCGACCGCGGGATCCTGGTTGCGCCCGGTGCGTTCTACGGCACGGCAGGTGAGCGGCACGTGCGGGTGGCGCTGACCGGGACCGACGAGCGGATCGACGCCGCGGTGAAACGACTGCAGGAGTAGAAAACTTCGCAGCAGCCTGTGACGTCTCCCTGGTGTGACTGCCTCTTATAGGGGTAGTTGATGTCGAGGGAGGGGAGGGCGCATGCGACTGCATCTGCTCGGGGTCGTGGCGGTACTGCTGGCCGGTGTCACGCCGACACCATCACCAACACCTTCTCCAACGCCGACACCAACGCCAACACTCGCGCCAACGCCAACGCCAACGCCCGCCGCGGTGACCCCTACCCCGACGCCGGCCTGGTCGATCACGCTCGACCAGCCGGCGGCGTCCTGGGAGGACAAGCCGACCGTCTTCACCGGCAAGATCAGCCAGCCGATCACGGGCTCGTACATAACGCTCTGGCAGCGCGTCCCCGGCGCTTGGGTACTCCGCGGCTCCACCAGGACCACGACGGGCGGCGCGTACAAGTTCAGCTACGTCTCGCCGTCCACCGGCACGTGGGCGTTCCGCACGATGATCGGCGTCAAGGCCGAGACCGCGCTCGCGATCTCGGACTACCGGACCGTGCCGATCCAGGACCGCAGGCTCGTCGTGAACACCCCGGCCGCCTACTACGCGACCCTCACCGGTGTGTCCGTGACCGGGAAGCTGGTGCCGGCCGAACCGGGCAAGGAACTCGCGCTGCAGCAGTACCTCGGAAGCGGCAAGTGGGGGCTCCTGAACATCACCACAATGGATGCCGGGGGCAACTTCCGGCTCCGGGTCCCGGACGACCTGCCGGCCACCAAGACCGTGCGCGTGGTCACCCGAGGCGTCACCCAGGCCGCGATGGAGTACTCCGCGAACGCGACGATCGTGATCAAGGCCGCGCTCAATCCCAAGGTGTACGCCGTCTCCGCCGCGATGGTGCCGAACACGTACCGAGCCGGTTGTCCCGTGGCGCCCGCGTCGTTGCGCCTGCTGCAGCTGAACTACTGGGGCTTCGACGGCCGCGTGCACCGCGGCGAGCTGATCCTCCGGGACGCCGCGGTGGCGAAGATGATCACGGTCTGGACCTCGACGTTCGCGTCCAAGTTCCCGATCCGGCAGATGCGCCGGGTGGACGTGTTCGGCGGCAGCGACGTGAAGGCGATGGAGGCCGACAACACCTCCGCGTTCAACTGCCGCCGCGTCACCGGTGATCCGTACTCGCTGTCGCCGCACTCGTACGGGTGGGCGATCGACATCAACACCGTCGAGAACCCGTACCTGGCCGCGAACGGCGTCTGGTACCCGTCGAACGGGCTGGCGTACCGCAACCGCTCACTGGTCCGCCCGGGCATGCTGTTCGCGAGCAGCGTCGCCACGAAAGCCCTGATCGGCCAGGGCTACTTCTGGGGCGCGTACTGGGCCAAGCCCGACTACCAGCACTTCGAGCCGAAGTGAAAGCCCTAGTAGTCGCCTGTGCGCTGGCAACAGTCTTGGCGGGTTGCGGTTCCAAGCCCGCCGCTCAGCAGCCGACACCAACTGCAACCCAGGTCATCCCGAGCACAGTCAGCGGCACGGTCCCGGTTCCTACCAACACGGTGCCGACCGACGAACCAACGGACGCAGCCGTCCCGCCCCAGGTCCCCGAGCAGGCAACCGCCCCGCCTCCGGCCAACGCGGGGCCGCTCACCGCCCACAACCTCCCGGCTCCGGAGAAGCTGGGAGCCGGCTGGAAGACCTACACCGACCCTGGTGGCGCAGAGGCCGGCTTCATCGGCAACAACACCTGGACACGCCGTCGCGACTCCCACCAAGCGTCGTACGAAGCCCTACCGTCCGGCTGCTCCGGCCACCTCGTCAAAGGCTCCTTACCAGTCCCCACCTTCGCCCTGACCGGCACCTACCGCACAGCCGACGCCCTACCAGCCACAGCCCTGCTACTCCGCTTCAGAAACGCGGCGAAAGCCCAGGCCTATTACACCGGCTACCAAACCCGCATGCAGGCTTGCGGCACCGGCGGCGACCTGTCTGTCAAACAGCTCTGGGCCACCACCACAGCAGCCACCGCCGTACGTTCGTACGCCGCCGCAGAGTCCTACGTAGACGTGTCGGTGCTGAAGGGCGCAACAGTCGCCCTCCTAGCGACAACCTCAACTCACCCAGAACAGCAGGCCGACTGGGCCCACACCGCAGCAACAGCACTCGAGTCCGTCATCGACTAGCGTCGACAACAGCCTGGGCGAACTCTCGAGGCGCCTCCTGCGGCACGTTGTGCCCCACGTCGAACGTCCGGTGCTGATACCGCCCGACGAAGTGATCCCGGTACGACGACCCGTCACCAGCCGGCGTGAACGGGTCGTACTTCCCGTCGATCGTGATCGTCGGCACCGCGATCTTCGGCGCCTTCTGCAGGACGTCCTCCAGCGCCGCGTACTCCGGTTCCGCCGGGATCAGGCTCTGCCGCCACCGGTAGTTGCCGATCACGATCGCCTCGTAGTCCGGATTGTCGAACGCCGCCGCGGTCCGCGCGTACGTCTCCGCGGTGTACTTCCAGGTCGGCGAGTTGAACTTCCAGATGAACTCACCGATCTCCCGCTTGTACTGGTGCAGCCCCTGCACGCCACGCTCGGTCGCGAAGTAGTACTGGTACCACCAGGCGTTCTCAGCCCCGGGCGGCAACGGCTTCTTGTTGAACTCAAGGTTGGTGATCAGGTACCCCGTCACCGACACCAGCGCCTGCACCCGCTCGGGCCAGAGCGCCGCGATGATGTCCGCGGTCCGCGAGCCCCAGTCGTAGCCGGCCAGTACGGCACGGTGGATCTTCAGCGCATCCATCAGCGCCACGATGTCGAGCGCGAACGCCGCCTGGTCCACGTTCCGAGGGGTGTCGGAGGAGCGGAAGGTAGTACTGCCGTGGCCGCGGAAGTAGGGCACCACGACGCGATAGCCGCGCCGAGCGAGCAGCGGAGCGACCTGCTCGTAGCTGTGGATGTCGTACGGGAAGCCGTGCAGCAGTAGTACCGGCGTGCCGTTCGACGGGCCGAGTTCGACGTACCCGACGTTGAGTACGCCCGCGTCGATCTGCCGCACCGGGCCGAAGGGGAGCTTGGGCGAGGCGGCCGCGGCGCCGGTGAGGAGCGGCGTGGCCAGTGCGGCGGCGCCGGTGGTCTTGAGGAGGGTGCGACGGCTGATGTTCATGGGAGACCTTTCCGAGTGGATTCGCTATCACCCTCGCCCGTGAGGACCGCGAGTCGCGCCCGGGAGAATCCCTGGTCAACCGCCAAAGATGTATTACCTTTCAGTATTTTGTGGCCTACACTCCGGTTATGGGTGACTTCGACCGGTATGCCCGTCTGACCGCGCGGCTCGACGCGCCGTACGCGGTGATCGATCTCGCCGCGTTCCGCCGGAACGCCGACGACCTGGTCCGGCGTGCGGCCGGTACGCCGATCCGGATCGCCTCCAAGTCGGTCCGCTGCCGCCCGCTGATCGCCGCCGCGCTCGAGCGGCCCGGGTTCCACGGCGTGATGGGCTACGCGCTGCCGGAGGCGCTCTGGCTGGCCCGCAACGGCGTCGACGACATCCTGCTCGGCTACCCGACCACGCACCGCACGGCGCTCCGCGAACTGTCGGAGGACCCCGAGGCGGCGTCCCGGATCACGCTGATGATCGACTCGGCGGAGCACCTCGCGTTCATCCGGGCAACCGCGACCGGCAAGGCCCGGATCCAGGTCTGCCTGGACGTCGACGCCTCGCTGCGGATCTTCGGTCAGCACCTCGGCGTCCGGCGTTCCCCGCTGCGGACCCCCGCCGAGGTCGCAGCGCTCGCCCGGACCGTTGCCGCCGACGACACGTTCGAACTGACCGGCGTGATGTTCTACGAGGCGCAGATCGCCGGCCTGCCGGACACGTCGCCGGCCGTCCGCTGGGTGAAGCGCCGTTCGGCCGCCGAGCTCGCGGACCGGCGCGGCGCGGTCGTCGACGCGGTGAAGCAGGTCGCGCCGCTGCGGATCGTGAACAGCGGCGGCACCGGCAGCCTCGAGATCAGCAGCGCGGACCCGGCCGTCACCGAGGTCACCGCCGGCTCCGGCCTCTACGGCCCGACCCTCTTCGACAAGTACGACGTCTTCCAGCCGGAGCACGCGACGGCGTACGCACTGGATGTCGTGCGGCGTCCCGCACCGCGGATCGCGACCCTGTTCGGCGGCGGGTACGTCGCGTCCGGCCCCGCGAAGAAGTCGCGGCTCCCGTCACCCACCCAGCCGTCCGGCCTCAAGCTGCTCGGCACCGAAGGCGCCGGCGAAGTGCAGACTCCGGTACAGGGACAATCGGCCGAACGGCTACGAATTGGCGCCAGAGTGTGGATGCGGTACGCCAAGGCAGGCGAGATGCTGGAGCGGTTCGACGTCCTGCATGCGATCGACGGCGAAGAGGTGACCGAACTCGTCACCTACCGCGGCGAAGGGAAGAACTTCGGATGAGCACCTGGCGGAACTGGGCCGGCACCGAGTCGGCGACCGGCTTCGAGGCGTTGCGCCCCGGCTCGCCCGACGAGCTCGCCGCGGCGGTCAAGGCCGCGGCCGAGCGGGGCAAGAAGCTGAAGGCTGTCGGCTCCGGCCATTCGTTCACGGGCTGCTCGGTCCCGCAGGAGGTGATGATCCAGCTGGACGGGCTGTCCTCGATCATCCACGCGGACCAAGCGTCCGGCCGGGTCACGGTCGGGGCCGGCACCGGCCTGCGGAAGCTGAACGCGGGACTCGCGGCCTTCGACCTCGCGATGGCGAACCTCGGCGACATCGACAAGCAGACGATCTCCGGCGCGATCTCCACCGGCACCCACGGGACCGGCGCGAAGCTCGGCGGCCTGGCGACGCAGGTCGTCGGCCTCGATCTCGTCACCGCCGACGGATCGGTCCTGCACTGTTCGGCCGAGGAGAACCCGGACGTGTTCGCCGCGGCGCGCGTCTCGGTCGGCGCGCTCGGCGTGATCAGCTCGCTCACCCTGCAGTGCGTCCCGGCGTTCCTGCTGCGTGCGCAGGAGATGCCGATGCCGCTCGGCGAGGTCCTCGACGGCTTCGATGAACTTGCCGACGGCAACGACCACTTCGAGTTCTACTGGTTCCCACATACCGACCTCGCGCTGACCAAGCGGAACAACCGGGTCGCCCCGAACGTCGCCGCGGCGCCGGTCGGCCGGGTCCGCGGCTGGATCGACGACGAACTACTGTCCAACAAGGTGTTCGAGCTGACCAACCGGCTCGGCGTCCGGCGGCCCGCGATGGTGCCCCGGATCAACCAGCTCGCCTCGCGCGCGTTGTCGGCCCGCGAGTACGTCGACGCGTCGTACAAGGTGTTCTGCGCGGAGCGGAACGTGGTGTTCCGCGAGTCGGAGTACGCGGTCCCGCGCGAGCACGTGGTGGACGTCGTCCGCCGGCTGCGGGCGTGGATCGACGCGTCCGGGTCCAGGATCCCGTTCCCGATCGAGGTCCGGGTGGCCGCGCCGGACGACATCTGGCTGTCCACCGCGTCCGGCCGGGAGACCGCGTACATCGCGATCCACCAGTACCACCGGCTGCCGCACGAGGAGTACTTCCGCGCGTTCGAGAGCATCGTCGGTGACTACGACGGCCGGCCGCACTGGGGGAAGCTGCACACGCTGACCGCCGACGACCTGCGCGCCCGGTACCCGCACTTCGACGACTTCCTCGCGGTCCGCGACCGCCTGGACCCTGCCCGCGTCTTCCAGAACGCCTACACGCGGCAGGTCTTCGGCGATTAGCCTGCGGGCATGGAGCTTGAACCGGTTACCGAGGATTGGCACAAGGCGCTGGCGGTCGTCGCGCACCCTGATGACCTGGAGTGGGGATCCGCGGCGGCGATCGCGCGCTGGACCGGGCAGGGCAAGCAGGTCGTCTACTGCCTGCTGACGTCCGGCGAGGCCGGCATCGACGGCGTCGACCCGGCCGAGTGCGGTCCGCTCCGGGAGGCCGAGCAGATCGAGTCGTCCCGGATCGTCGGGGTGTCCGCGGTCGAGTTCCTCGGCCAGCCCGACGGCACGATCGAGTACGGCGTACCGCTGCGCCGCCTGATCACGGCCGCGATCCGCCGGCACCAGCCGGAGATCGTGATCACCAACAACTTCCGCGACACCTGGGACGGCGACGTCGCGCTCAACCAGGCCGACCACATCAACACCGGCCGCGCGACCCTGGACGCGGTCCGGGACGCGGCCAACCGGTGGATCTTCCCGGACGCCGGCGAGAAGTGGGCCGGTGTACGCCAGGTCTGGGCGGCCGGCTCACCGAACTCGCGGCACGGCGTGGACACGACCGCGACGTTCGAGGTCGGGCTGCGGTCGCTGGAGGCCCACCGCGCCTACATTGACGGGCTGGACCAGCAGTTCGATCCGGAGGAGTTCCTGGAAGGTGCGTCCCGCCCGACGGGCACGTTGCTCGGCACGAAGTACGGCGCGCGCTTCGAGGTGTTCACTCTGTAAGCGGCCGGTGCTCCTGCAGGTGCGGCGGCGTCGGCTTCGGCCGGCGCGGCTCGCGGTCGCCGGCGGTGCCAGGGCCGGGCGGGTTGTTCGGGCCGGCCCAGGAACGGACCAGTTGGCGGCCGCCCTTGCGGGTCAGCCGGTGCAGGTCGATCCGCTGGATGTCGCCGGCCGGGATGCCGAGCTGGGCGAGGCTGCGGTTCGCCATCTCGCAGGCCGCGTCGTGCTTGCGCGGCGACAGATTCTGCTGCAGGACGATCGCGACCGAACCGTCCGGCAGGTCCTGGATCCGCTGGAACCGCATGCCCTTGTCCAGTGACCAGGAGTGCAGGGCCAGGTCGATGTAGTCGGCGTTGGAGAGTCGCCGATCGAGCTTCGCGCGCGCCACCACTTCGTATCGGGCCATGATCCGATCATGCGTCGGCGATCGGCGGATTTCCAGCAACCTGCGCCGCATCTGCGATCAGCGAAGTGCGTCGATCGCCGCCGCGACTTCCGTCGGGCTGGAGATCGGCGTCAGGTGGTTCGCGTTCGGGATCAGCGTCGGCGCGGGCGCACCGATCCGGGTCGCGGTCTCGGTCGCGTTGCCGCCGTTGGTGTCGTCGGCGCCGAACACGACCGCCTTCGGGAGTTTCAGGTCCGCCAACTTGGCGAGCCGGTCGGGGGCGACCGCGGGGATGCCGTTCGCGGTCATCTGCCAGATCGCCTGCTCGGCGCCGGGCTGCCGGAACGGCCGGGTCCACGCGTCGACGTCCATCTGCGGACAGCCGGGTGAGCAGGCGCTGTTGTAGATCTTCTTCAGCAGCCACCCCTGGTCCAGCACCAGCCGGAACAGCGACGTACGGTACGGCGGGACGATCAGCCAGCGCGGCGGACCCGGCCGCCCGCCCGGCAGCGGCAGCCCGTCGCCGTCCAGGAACACGATCCCGCCCATCCGGGCCGGCGCCTCCAACGTCGCCTCGGCCGCGACTCCGGCGCCGAGCGAGTGCCCGACCAGGATCGGCCGCGGCTCACCAGGCCCGCCGAGGTGCATCGCATCCAGGAACCCGAGCAGTTGCGCCGCGAGATGCTCGATCGTGTACGGCGCCTTGCGTTCGGAGTACCCGTAGCCGGTGATGTCGTACGCGTACACGCGATGGTTCTGGGCGAGCAGCGGTACCAGCCGCGACCACGTGTCTACCGACTCCGCCGCACCGTGCACGAGTACGACGGGGGTGCCCGACGTACCCCACTGGTCATACCGGGTCTTGAACCCGCCGGCATCGACGTACTTGAGGCCGGCCGGCGCTGTGGCCGTGGGGTTCGTGGCGAGGTTGAAAACGAAGGAGGCCGCAGTGACGATCAGCCAGAAACCGAGGAGTCCCACGAACCCCCGCCACAGGAACCGTTTCACGACCCCTAGTGTTACAGGCCGACGATCCGCCCGGCCTCGGTGAGCACGGCCGGGGAGGCGAGCGACTGCCACCGGGGGAGTTGTTCCTGCAGGAACGGGCGCAGTTTCACGGCCCGCTTCGCGTCGTTGTCGAGGACGTCGAGCTCGTTGACGATCGTCAGATCGACGAAGTCGCGCAGCTCGGCCGCGCCGAGCTCCTCCGACGTGCCGGTGAAGCGGTCGGTGACCGTGCGGTGCTCGGCGAGGTCGCGCCAGGTCGTCTCCCGGTCGCAGGCGCCGTACCGGTAGACGATCGCCTCGGCGTCGGTGCCGATCACCGACTCCAGCACCGGGCGCTCGGTCTGCCAGTCGAACAGATGCGTCGGGAAGCCGTCCGTCCCGTACGCCGCGTGCGCCAGCCCGGCCAGCACGAGCGTGTCGGAGGCGCCGAGCGAACCGAGCCGCTTGGCGACCCGGTGCAGGTGCACGTACAGGCTGCCGCCCGCATGGTCGATCTCGTCGGCGCCGCGTACCAGCAGCAACGAACCCAGGTCCTCGAAAGTGCTCATCTGACCCCTTCTCACCCCGGAGCGGCCAAATCCCGCAGGTCACCCACGGTAAGGCCTGAGCCCACCCCCTGCCCACCACTTCGGCGTGCCGTTCCGGTCACACCCCTGAGCCGACCCCGGAGCGGCCCCTGAACCGCCCGCGGAAGCGTTCCGTCCGGCCGCTGTTCGCGCGACCATCGGACCATGAGCAACACTGCAGCCCGCTGGACCCTGGTCGCCGTCCTGGCCGGCTTCATGGTCCTCGCGATCACCGTCACCAGCGCCCTCAGCTGACCCCGTCAGGTCGTTGCGGTAGGCAACAGGGTGAGCCGGGTCTGCTCCAGCAGCAGGTGCAGCATCGGGTGCCCGCTGTGCTTCGGCCAGATCAGGGCCAGTACGTTCGGCTCGGCGTCCACGAGTGGCAGCCAGGTCAGCCGTGGGTGGGCGAAGTAAGTGACCGTGGACGCCGGGGCGATCCAGCAACCGTGGCCGGCCGCCACCAGATGCAGGCATTCCTCCGGTGTCCGCGCCTGCGGGCCGAAGACCGCCCGGGTCCCGTCCGGACGCGGGTCGACGAACCAGAAGTCGACGACGGCCGCCGGCATCCCGTCCCGCGGCCCGACGACCGGTACGTCGGCCAGGTCCGCGATTCGCAACGACGTCCGCGACTCCAGCGGATGGCCCGGCGGCAGCGCGACCCACCGGTCCTCCTCGAGCAGTGGGTGGACGGTGAAGCGCGGGTCGTCGCCGATCGGCAGCCACAGGAACGCGGCGTCCGCGCGCCCTTCGACGAGCGCGTCGAGCTCGTCGGGGAGCGTGTGCGACGAGATCGGCCGGAGCTCCAGGTCGGGTGCTTCCGCCCGAAGGGCCGCCTCGACCGCGGGCATGAAGTGCGCCGTACTCTGCGCCTTGAACGCGATCCGCAACGGATCCGGCCGGCCGGTCGCGGCCAGCCGTGCCTCGGCCACCATCGTCTGCGCGGACGACAGCAACACCGCGCCTTGCTTGAGCACGACCTCGCCGGCCGCGGTCAGTTCGATCCCGGTCGGCCGGCGTTCGACCAGCGGCGTACCGACGACGCGCTCGAGCTGGCGGATCTGCCCACTCACCGCCTGCTGGGTCAGGTTGAGGGTGCGGGCGGCCCGCGTCATGCTGCCCTCTGCCGCGACAGCGTCCAGTGCCTGCAGCAGCCGCAAGCTCAGATCCACAGCTCTCATCGTGCCACAACGATCAGTTGTGCCCTCGCCAGCAAATCTCTGTTTCCGCCCGGGCCCCGGCGCGCAGGACGATCGAGGCATGGCAGAAACCAGAACCGCGCTCGTCACCGGTTCGTCGAAGGGCCTGGGCCGGGCGATCCTGCTCCGGCTCGCGGCGCAGGGGACGAACGTGGTCGTCAACTATTCCCGCGACAAGGCCGCCGCCGACGAGGTGCTGGAGGCCGCGAAGGCGTTCGGGGTCCGGGCGATCGCGGTCGCCGCGGACGTATCCGAGGTCGACGGCATCCGGCGGCTGTACGACGCGACGTTCGAGGAGTTCGGCCGGCTCGACGTGGTGGTCGCGAACGCCGGCATGGAGAAAGTGAACGTCCCGGTCGCGGACGTCACCGAGGAGGACTTCGACCTGCTCTTCCGGGTCAACACCAAAGGCCCGTACTTCGTCCTGCGCGAAGCTGCCCGGCGGATCGCCGACGGCGGCCGGATCATCACGATCTCGTCGAACACCACGACGGTCCCGCAGCTCGGCGTCGGGCTGTACGGCACCAGCAAGGTCGCGACCGGCTACCTGGCACGGGTGCTGGCGCTCGAACTCGGGCCGCGCGGGATCACTGTGAACACGATCGTCCCCGGCCCGATCGACGGCGCCGGAATCTTCACCGACCCGGCCAACGACGCGTACAAGCAGAGCCTGGTCGCGATGGTGCCGATCGGGCGGCTGGGGACGACCGAGGACGTCGCGGGGATCGCGGCGTTCCTCGCGAGCGACGCGGCCGGGCTGATCACCGGCCAGCAGATCGTCGCCGACGGCGGAATGCACTGACTTTCCGAAGCTGACTCTCTGAGGGAGAACTATGAGTGGAACCATGCGTGCGGCCCAGGTCCAGCAGGCGGGCGGCCCGTTCGTTGTCACCGACGTACCGATCCCGGAGCCGGCCGCCGGACAGATCCGCGTGCAGGTGCATGCCTGCGGGATCTGCGGCGGCGACGCGATCCCGCGGAACGCACTGTTCGGTACGACACTGCCGCGGATCCCGGGGCACGAGATCGCCGGGGTGGTCGACGCGGTCGGCGATGGGGTCACGAGCTGGGAGACCGGCCAGCGGGTCGGTGTCGGCTGGTCCGGCGGGGTCGACTTCAGCTGCGAGTTCTGCCGGCGGGGCGACTTCACGAACTGCGTGAACCGGACGATCGTCGGGACGTCGTACGACGGCGGGTACGCGGAATTCATGGTGGTACCGCAGGACGCGGTGGCGCGGATCCCGGAGGGGCTCAGCTTCGAGGACGCGGCGCCGTTGATGTGCGGCGGGATCACCGCGTTCAACGCGTTGCGGCACGCGCACGCCGGGCCGGGTGACACCGTCGCGGTGCAGGGCGTGGGCGGTGTCGGGCACCTGGCGATCCAGTTCGCCGACAAGTTCGGCTTCCGGACCGTGGCGATCAACCGCGGGCGGGACAAGGAGAAGCTCGCCCGGCAGCTCGGGGCGGACGAGTACATCGACAGCACCGAAGGCGACGCCGGTGCGGCGCTCAAGGCGCTCGGTGGTGCGGCCGTGATCCTGGCGACAGTGTCCCGCGCCGAGCTCCAGACCGACCTGGTGAAAGGGCTCCGCCCGAACGGTGAGCTGATCGTTCTCGAAGGTGGCGACCCGATCCAGGTCACCGGTCACGCTCTCGCGGAGGGCCGGCTCTCGGTCTCCGGCTGGTACTCCGGGGTGGCCCAGGACTCCGAGGACACCCTGAACTTCGCCGTCCTGAAGAACATCCGGCCGATCATCGAGACCTACCCCCTCGAACAGGCCGAGGAAGCCTGGCAGCACCAGCCCAAGGCGAACCTGCGCATCGTCCTCAAGACCCAGCCCGAGTAGGTGGCCCGGAACCCGCCCGCAACCACCTCACATAGTTGCGGACGGGTCCACTACCCAGCATCCCCGCTTCAGTCCAGATCGGCGAGGGCCTTGCGGGCGGCGTCCAGCTCGGCCTCGAGGGCGGCGACCTTGGCGGCCTGCTGGGAGCGGGCCTCCTCGATCACCTCGTCGATCGGGGTCGACAGGTCCTCGTGCAGCTCCTTCGCGGCGCGGGACACCGCGGCCGCGGCGACGGCCAGGTCGCGAGCCAGGTACGTCGTGCCCTGCTTCAGCTCGGCGCGCCACTCGCCGTCGGCCGTCCCGGTGACGGTCAGCGTGAGCTCGATGGTCTTGGCCTTCTTGCCGGCTGCCTTCTTGGCCGGGGCCTTCTTCGGCTTCGGCTCCTCGGCGATCTCGGCAACCTCGGGTACGTCGGGAGTGTCGGTGAGGCCCGACGGCGCTTCTACTGCAAAGGTGTCTACAGTCATCGTTGCGGCGATCTCCTTCTGACTGATGCGGGACCGCTATTAGAACATATGTTCGATCGAAACGCCAACCAGCTTGCGCAGGAAGCGATCGACCTGTTCGTCCAGCGGCGGCAGTGAGGCCTCCGGTTCGTTGATCCGGATCGATACCGCCCCGTGCACCGCCGAGCGCAGATCGAGTGCCACCGCCGCCGCGTCGTCTGCCGGCGCGAGTCCCGCGTCCATGCACGCCTGCACCGCGGCGATCGCTCGGACCGACAACTCCTCCTTGAAGACCAGGTGCATCCGCCGGTTGAGCGTGCTCTCGTGCAGCACCTTGTAGAGCCCCGCGTACTCACGCGTCCAGCCCCCGAGGAACAGCAGCCGCGCCCGTAGCCGCCGGACCGCGTCGTCGCCGGCGCCGTCCTCGGCCTGTTCGAGATCGCGCAGCAGGTCGACGGTGCTCTGCTCGAGCGCCGCGAACACCAGTTCGTCCCGGTCGGCGAAGTGGATGTACACCGACGTCGCGGCGATCCCGACCTCGCGGGCGACCGCGCGCAACGACAACGCCTCGTCGTCGCCGAGCTCGTTCAGCATCCGCAGCGCCGCGTCGATGATCTCCCGCCGCAGCAGCTCACCCTGCCCACGCCGGTTCCGGTTCCGCGTCGTCCCACCGTCCATGAACCCGATTGTATTGCAACGCACGTTGCCTTACAGTCGTAGCACTACAGCTGTTCACTTAAGGATGACGATGATGCGAACCGAAGTCGAGCCGCAGTTGGACGTGCGGCGGTGGTGGGCGTTGGGGGCAGTGGCGACGGCGCAGTTGATGGTGGGGATCGATCTGACGATCGTGAACATCGCGTTGCCGTCGATGCAGCGGGACCTGGGAATGTCGGATCCGGGGCGGCAGTGGGTGATCACGCTGTTCGCGCTCGGGTACGGCGGGTTCCTGCTGCTCGGCGGCCGGACGAGTGACCTGATCGGGCGCCGGCGGGCGCTGCTGATCGGGCTGACCGGCTTTGCGTTGGCCTCCGCGCTGGGGGGAGCTGCGACAGGACCGTGGATGTTGCTCGCCGGCCGGGGTTTGCAGGGCGTGTTCGGTGCGCTGTTGACACCTGCGGTGCTCGCGACACTTGCAGCCTCGTTCCCGTTGCCGGCCGAGCGTGGCAAGGCATTCGGGATCTACGGCGGGGTGATGGGTAGTGCGTCAGGCCTCGGTGTCCTGGCGGGCGGTGTGCTCACGCAGTACCTGGACTGGCGGTGGTCGATGTTCGTGAACCTCCCCATCGCCGCAGTGGCTGCCGGAGGCATCCTGTACGCCGTGCGCCCGGCCCAGCGCACCAGCGGAGTGCGGGTGGATGTACCAGGTGCGTTGCTGGCGACCGCGGGCCTGATGGCTGTTGTGTTCGGGTTCGCTCGAGCCGAGTCGGACGGCTGGGGTGCCGCGGCGTCGTACGGACCGCTGGCTGTTGGTGTGGTGTTGCTAGCAGCCTTCTTGATGGCACAGGCTCGTGTGAGCAACCCGCTGTTGCCGCTGCGGGTCGTGAAGGATCGCAGGCGTGGCGGCTCGTACCTGGCTGTCTTCAGCCTGGCGATCGGCATGTTCGCCGCGCTGTTCTTCCTGACCTTCTATCTGCAGACCGTCAAGCACTACTCACCGGTCAAGGCGGGTCTGGCGTTCCTGCCGCTGACCGTGGGACTGATGGTCGGCGTACGCGCGGTGAGCCGCCTGCTGGCCAAGGTCAGCGTCAGAACGCTCATCTGCCCTGGCCTGATCACAATTGCCGCAGGGCTCGGACTGCTCGGTTTGGTGCATGCTGACAGCAGCTACTGGCTGCAGGTGATGCCCGTGTTCCTGCTGGTCGGACTCGGGACCGGGTGGGTTCTGGTGACGGCCAACAGCACCGCCACCCTCGGCGCCGGCCCCGACAGTGCGGTGGCCGGCGCCATGGTGATGACGTCGCAACAGGTAGGTGCATCGTTGGGTACTGCGTTGCTGAGCACCGTTGCGGGCGTACACGGGTTCAATGCGGCCAGCTTCGGTGCTGCGGGCTTCCTGTGTGTTGCGGCGGTGGCCGTCTACTGGACGCTCTCCGAGCGGTCGCCCGACCACTCCAGGTGATAGCTGCCCTCACGGTCCACGCGCTTGTACGTGTGTGCACCGAACAGGTCACGCAGACCCTGGATGAGAGCGGCCGGCAGGCGCTCCGCCCGCAGGCCGTCGTAGTACGAGAGGGCGGCTGAGAAGCCAGGAGCCGGTACGCCGACCGTGGCCGCGGTCGCGACGACCCGGCGCCACGCTTCCTGTCCGCCGGCGACCGCGTCCCGGAAGTAGTCGTCGACGAGCAGCGACGGCAGCTCCGGGTTGCGGTCGTACGCCTCCTTGATGCGGTCCAGGAACCGGGCCCGGATGATGCACCCGCCGCGCCAGATCTTCGCCATCGCGCCGAGGTCGATGTTCCAGTCGTACTCCTCGCTGGCGGCCCGGATGGCGTCGAAGCCCTGCGCGTACGCGACCAGCTTCGACGAGTACAGCGCGTGCCGTACGTCGTCGATGAACTGGTCCCGGTCGACGTCGGCCTTGACGTCGCCCGGCCCCGGGAGCACGCCGGCGGCTGCTTCCCGCCGTACGACGTCACCCGACAGCGAGCGCGCGAAGACGGCCTCGGCCATCCCGCTGACCGGGATGCCGAGGTCGAGCGCGGACTGGACCGTCCAGCGGCCGGTGCCCTTCTGCTCGGCCTGGTCGAGGACGACGTCAACGAACGGGCCGCCCGTGGTCGGGTCGGTCTGGCTGAGCACCTCGGCGGTGATCTCGATCAGGAACGACTCGAGGTCGCCGGTGTTCCAGTCCCGGAACACGTCCGCGAGCTCGGCCGGGGACAGCCCGAGCACGTGCCGGAGCAGGTCGTACGCCTCCGCGATCAGCTGCATGTCGGCGTACTCGATGCCGTTGTGCAGCATCTTCACGAAGTGGCCGGCGCCGTCCGGGCCGACGTGCACGCAGCACGGCTCGCCGTTCACGTGCGCGGAGATCTTGGTCAGCATCGGCTCGAGCGCCGCGTACGACTCGGGGGAGCCGCCGGGCATGATGCTCGGGCCGTTCAGCGCGCCCTCCTCGCCGCCGGAGACACCGGAGCCGACGAAGTGCAGGCCCTTCTCCTTCAGCGCGGCCTCGCGGCGCCGGGTGTCGAGGAAGTGCGCGTTGCCGGCGTCGACGACGATGTCGCCCTCGTCCAGCAGCGGGACCAGTTCGTCGATGACCGCGTCCGTCGGGGCGCCGGCCTTGACCATGATGATCACCCGGCGCGGCGGCTCCAGCGACTCGACGAAGCCCGCCAG
This sequence comes from Kribbella sp. NPDC004536, assembly GCF_042873835.1. Classification (NCBI taxonomy): domain Bacteria; kingdom Bacillati; phylum Actinomycetota; class Actinomycetes; order Propionibacteriales; family Kribbellaceae; genus Kribbella; species Kribbella sp. NPDC004536. Next base: position 834,174 of record NZ_JBIALY010000003.1, read on the forward strand.
GTCGGTGGACGGGACGAACTCGCCCTCGGAACCGAACTCCGCCACCAGCGAGTCGGTCCGCGCCTGCGAGCGGTTGTGCAGGGCGACACGGAACCCGTTGCGTGCGAGGTTCCGGGCCAGGTTGCGGCCCATCACCGCAAGGCCGGTGACGCCGATCTGGGCTTTGGCAGAACTCATCGAATCTCCCTGCGAGTCTGAAGTTGTGTGCGGGGTCCAGTCTGCCTGAGGCCTTCTCATCGGGAAACATCGGTGGTAGACATCTCAGAAATCGATTTCCCATGACGAAGGAACCGCCCATGCTCCGTCGTGCAGTCGTGCTCGTGTTGTCAGCAATCCTCTTGTCGGCAGGTGCCGTGCCGGCGTCGGCCCGGCCGGCTGACAACGGTCCGGTCGGTTGGGAGGTGTACCGGAATCTGGACCGGTTACCCGAGTTGCAGACCGGGATCCGGACCAAGCAGTTCTCCAGCTTCGGGCGCGACGGCACCAACAACGACGGCTTCGACGGCACCTACTCCTGTCTGCGGACGACGGACGCCGGCTGTGTGATCGCCGAGGACAGCGGCCCCGGGGAGGTCGCGTCGATCTGGTTCACCCGCGACGAGGGCAACGTCACCAAGACCGGCACGATCACCGTCGAGCTCGACGGCAAGCAGGTGCTGAAGGGCTCGCTGCAGGACATCGTCGACGGCAAGCTCGGTGCGCCGTTCAGCTACCCATTGGTGGCGAACGCGGTCCAGTCCAGCGGCGGCGTCTACCTCCGCGTCCCGATGCCGTACCGCTCCTCGATGCGGATCACCACGCAGCACAACCCGCTCTTCTACCACGTCGACTACCGGCAGTTCCCGGACGCGAACGGTATCTCCACCTTCGATCCCACCGACAAGGCCGAGGACGTCCTGGCAATGCTGAACGCGGCCGGCACCAAGGACCCCAAGCCCGCACAGCCGAACGCGAGCACGTCGGCCACGCCGCTCAACCTTGCCCCGGGCAACCAAATCACGCTGGCCGATGTCCGCGGACCCGGTGAGCTCAGCGCGCTCCGGCTGAAGCTGCCCGAGATCGTCGGCCTGGACCTGAAGAGCCTCACCGACGACGGCCGCGCGTTCCTCGGCGGCAGCTCGTTCACGATGAAGATCGATCCCGCGAACACCGGCGTGAAGCTGACCCGGCGGATGGATCTGCGGATCGGCAACCAGCGCGCGAAGATCCTCGTCGACGGCGTACCGGCCGGCGAGTGGGCGCCGCTCAAGGCGCAGGGTGCGCAGTGGTACGACCAGTCCGTCGAACTGCCGGCCGCGCTCACGGCGGGCAAGTCGCAGATCACGATCACCAACCAGTTCGTCTCGTCCGACCTCGACTTCAACGAGTTCGCGTACTGGGTGGACTCCGGCGACAAGCTCGACGTCGGCCCCGACCACCTCGCCGACGAGCAGGCCCACGGGTACTCGATCAGCAAGCAGAACTGGAGCGGCGAGCACGCGATGACGTACGCCGCGACCGATGCCGACGCGGCCCGGGTGAAGCCGTCCGACACGCTGCTCGGCGGCGTCCGCGTCCAGGTGACGATCGACGGGCAGCAGCGTGTCGACGCCCCGCTCGGCGAGTTCTTCGGCTCGGGCCTCGGCGAGAACCCGGTCCGCTCGCTGTTCTTCGCGATGGATCCCGACGGCTGGTACTCGTCGTGGTGGCCGATGCCGTACGCCACCCGGGCGACGGTGACGCTCGTGAACCCGACGACGTACCCGTTGACCGGGCAGGCCGAGGTGACCGCCGCCCGTGACGTGAGCAAGGTGGCCGAGTTGGCGACCGGGAAGATCGGGTACTTCACCGCGATCTCGAAGCGCGGCCGGACCACGCAGGGCAGCGACTGGACGTTCGCCGACGTCACCGGGCGCGGGAAGTTCGTCGGTGTCTCCCAGACCATGGAAGGACTGCTTGCCGACGGCAACACTCGCGGCTACCTGGAAGGCGACGAGCGGGCCTACGTCGACGGCGAGCGGACGCCCGCGATCCACGGGACCGGTACCGAGGACTTCTACGAGTCCGGGTGGTACTTCAACGCGGGCACGTACTCGACCCCGTTCCACGGGAACTCCGCGCACGAGGTGCGGGCCGGGTTCTGCACGAACGAGTGCGACGGCGCGTGGCGGCTGCACATCACCGACTCGGTCGCCTTCGAGAACCAACTCGACTTCGGCATCGAACACGGGCAGCAGGACGACCATCCGGCGATCTACGGCTCGACCGCCTTCCTCTACACCGCGGCCGGCTTCGGCGCCCGCGAGACTGACCGCATCGACGTCGGCTCGCCGACGAGCCGCCGGCAGCACGCCTACGCCGACAACGCGACCCAAGCAGACCTGACGTCGGTCTACGAAGGTGACCACGACGACATCACCCTGACGGACCAGGTCCGCTCCACCACCCAACCCATCCGCTTCCGCGCGGCTGTCGACCCAGCCAACCGAGGCGTCACACTACGCCGAACCAGTGATCAGAACAGTCCTGGGCAATCGGCGCAGGTCGTTGTCAACGGCAAGGATTCGGGCATCTGGCTACAACCCCTCGGCAACACCCACCAACGCTGGCTCGACGACAACTACCAACTGCCCGCGGCCCTCACCGCCGGTCGCGATCACCTCGACGTCGAACTCCGCCCGACAGGCCCGGCGTGGACAGCTTCCTCGTATGTGGTCCAGTCGCTCACCAAACCGTACGTGGATCGGCGCGCGCCAGGCGCTGTGACGGGGCTGGCTGCTGTGGGGCGGGCTGACAACGCGATCAGTGTGACGTGGTCGGATGTGGCTGATGAGAGTGGGGTTGCGTACTACAACGTGTATGGGACGAAGGCGGGTGGGGCTGAGCAACTTGTGGGGACGAGTCCGCTACCCGGGTTTCTGCACCGAGGCCTAGGACTGGGAGAGGCGTGGAGGTATCGCGTTCAGGCGGTGGATTTGGGTGGGCACGTCGGGGCAAGGTCGACGGTGGTCACGGGGACCAGTGGGCGGACCTTGCGGGTCGAGGGGGAGGGGATGACGGTGTCGGGGACGGTGGCTGTGGATGTGCAGGGCAACTGTTGTGGGGTGAGTTGGTCGGGTGGGGCGCAAGCTTGGATTCATGGCACGAAGGCAGGTGACAAGGCGGTGTTCGGGTTCAGTGCGCCGACGACGGGTTCGTACCAGGTGTCCACCGTGCTGACGAAGGCGGCCGACTACGGGACGGTCGCCGTACAGGTCGACGGGGGTGCAGCGGTGCCGTTCGACGGGTATCAGGCGTCCGGTGTCGGTACGCAGAACGTTGACCTCGGCACTGTTCAGTTGAATGCCGGAACACATCAGTTCGCCGTGACAGTTACCGGCAAGAACGCGGCAGCAATCGGCTACCTTGCGGGGGTCGATCTGCTGGACCTTAGGCTCACCTCGTGAATCCTTTGGAAGGACGCCGTACCGCGCTCGTCCTGATCGACCTGATGTCCCGGATCGTCGCGTTGGAGACCGCTCCGTCGAGCGGTCCGGACGTACTCGAACGATCCGTGGCCTGCGCCGCGGCGACCCGCGTCGCGGGCGGCCTCGTCGTGAACGTCCGGGTGGAGCGCCCGGGCGTCGACGTACAGCCCGAAGGCAGCGGCTTCGCACCCGGAGCGGAGCCGCGGCCCGGTGACCTGGAGATCGTCAAGCGGACGATCGGCGCCTTCGGCCGGACCGAGCTCGACGCCGAACTCCAGGCGCGCGGGATCGCGAACGTCGTGCTGGCCGGCATCGCGACGAACTTCGGCGTCGAGTCCACCGGCCGCGCCGCATCCGACCTCGGCTACGAGACGTTCTTCCTCACCGACGCGATGACGGGCCTCGACGCCGACGCCCACACATTCGCCACGACCTACGTCTTCCCCAGGCTGGGCACCACCTGCACCACAGCTGAGTACCTGGAGTTCCTAACCGAATAGCGAGCGGTTCTCCTGCACCCAGGTCTGCAGCGTGCGGGACGGGTGACCGGTCACGTCGGCGACTGTGCTGTTGACGGAGGTCTCGTCGATGGTGGCGTCGCCGAAGAACGACTCGATCGCGGCGGCGTACGGCTCCGGCATCGACGCGTGCAGGTCGGCGTGCGTCTCCGCGCGGCTCATCGGGTACGCCTTGAGCGACCGTCCGAGTCCGTCCGCGAGGATCGCGACCTGCTCGACCGGCGTCAGTGCGACCGGCCCGGTGAGCCGCAGTACCTCGCTGTCGCGCTCGCCCTGCAACGCCCGGACCGCGACGTCGGCGATGTCGCGCGGGTGGATCGTCGAGACCGGCACGTCGGGGAACTGGACCCGGACCTCGTCACCGGTGCGCAACTGGTCGAGCCAGCGCAAGGTGTTCGACATGAACGAGTTCGGCCGCAGGAACGTCCACTCCAGGCCGGACGCCCGGACCGCTTCCTCGGTGGCGTGGTGATACGCGGCGACCGCATTCGTCAGCTCGCCGTCGAGCGAACTGCTGGACAGTACGACGACCTTCCGCACCCCGGCGGCGACCGCGTTCGCGAGCAATTCCTCCAGCCGTTCGTAACCGCTCAGCAGGAAGATCCCGCTGACACCTGCCAACGCGTCCACGAACGTGTCCGGCCGATTCAGGTCGCCGACGACCGGGTCGATCCCGGCCGGCAGCTCTCGAGCGGTCCGGACCAACGCCCGGCCCGGGATGCCTTGTGCTGCCAGCGATTGCACCACCGCGCCACCGGCGTTCCCGGTCGCGCCCGTAATCAGGATCGTCACGGCTCAACCCTGACACATCAGAGGCGCACCCGATGCCAGGTCCGAGCGCCCGACTTCAGCACCGCGCCGTCGGCCAGCGACACCAGAGCAGCCGGATCCGCCACCCGGACGCCGTCGACGGACACCGCGCCCTGCCGCAGCAGCCGCCGCAGCTCGGAGTTGCTGGCGGACGGGTGCGCGAGTCGCAGCAACTCGAGCGCGGGCAGCTGCTCCTCGCCGACCACGAGCTCCGGCAGCTCCGCCGGCTCCGCCCGATCGGTGAACGTACGCCGGAACGCATCGAGCTCGGCCTTCGCCGTCCCCGCGCCGTGGTACCGCGTCACCACGGCCGCCGCGAGCCGCAGCTTCGCGTCCCGCGCCGCCGGACCAGTCGCGTCCGCCAACGCCGCGACCGTCTCCAGCGGAAGCTCCGTGTACACCCGCGCGTACGCCTCGACGAGCGAGTCCGGAATGCTCATCAGCTTGCCGAACTTGTCCCGCGGGCTGTCGGTCAGCCCGATGTAGTTGTTCAGCGACTTCGACTGCTTGGCGCGGCCATCGATTCCCGGCGTGATCGTGGTCGTGATCACGGCCTGCGGCGGCGCCCCCAGCCGCTGCTGGAAGTGCCGCCCGAGCTGCTCGTTGAACAGCTGGTCCGACCCGACGATCGTCAGGTCGCTGTCCATCGCGAAGCTGTCGTAGCCCTGCAGCACCGGGTACACGAGCTCGTGGACCGCGATCTCCCGACCGGCCGCGACCCGGTCCCGGAACATGTCCCGCGCCATCAGCTGCGCATGCGTGACCTGCGCGAACAGGTTCAGCAGGTCCGCGACGGGCATCGCGTCGTACCACTCGGAGTTGCGCCGTACCTCGAACACGTCCGGGTCCGTCCGCAGTACCAGCGACACCTGCTCGAGGAACGAGGCCGCGTTCGCGTCGATCTGCGCGGGGGAGAGGACCGGGCGGGTCTCCGAGCGCCCGGTCGGGTCGCCGACGCGGGTGGTGAGGTCGCCGAGCAGGAACACCACCCGGTGCCCGAGGTCCTGCAGCTGACGCATCATCCACAGGTTGACCGCGTGCCCGAGATGCAGGTCCGGCGCGGTGCAGTCGACGCCGTACTTGATCCGCAGCGGCCGGCCGGACTCCAGCCGCTCGCGCAGATCGTCCTCGCCGACGATCAGGTCGGTGGTCCGTCGTAACCGGTCGATCACAGCATTCATGAGGTTCCTCTCAGGTCGAGGCACCCGTGCGGACCAGTGCCTCCGGCAAACGGAAAGAGGCAGGAACCGGACGGGTTCCTGCCTCGGAGGCTCTGGGCGCAGCGACGACTAGTGGCCGGCTCCTCCCAGAGCCGGTCGATACGTCACGCTGTGCTTGGTCACACCGTGAGGCTAGCAGGCGCCGTACGGCGCTCGGAACCGGATTAGGCTCGCTCCGTGAGCGACGAGCGGGTGGTACTGGTGGACGACGGCGGGAACGCGATCGGGACCGAGGCGAAGGCCGCGGTCCACCACGCGGCGACGCCGTTGCACCTGGCGTTCTCCAGCTACGTCGTCGACACGGACGGCCGGGTGCTGCTCACGCAGCGGGCGTTCGGCAAGGTCACCTGGCCGGGCGTCTGGACGAATAGTTGCTGCGGGCACCCACTGCCGGGCGAGCCGCTCGAGCACGCGGTCCGGCGCCGGCTCGCCGACGAGCTGGGCATCGTCGTGGACTCGGTCGACCTGGTGCTGCCCCGGTTCCGGTACCGCGCCGAGATGCCGACCGGCATCGTCGAGAACGAGATCTGCCCGGTCTACCGGGCGTGGTGGACCGGCGACCCGACGCCGAACGCGGCCGAGGTCGCGGACTACCGCTGGGCGACCTGGGAGGAGGTCCGCGCGCTGCACGACCTCTCGCCGTGGTGCCTTCTGCAACTGGGCGAACTCACCGGCGACCCGGTCGACTGGCCGGTCGCGGACCCGGCCCGGCTACCACCCGCCGCCCAGATCTGACTCCAGCAGATCACCGTGTACGGCGACCGCAACCGTCGAGGCATGCCCCGCCGCCCCGATCGCGAGCAGCGCCGGCGCAGCTGTCGTACCGACCGCGTACACCCCGGGAACCGTCGTACGGCCACCCTCGTCGACCACGACCGCTCCGTCGGCGACCTGGCACCCGAGCCGCTCGGCCAGATCGCTCTGCTGATGCTGCCGCACCACCACGAACACCCGCCGCGCCGCCAGCGTCTCGCCGCCAACGAACCGCACGCCTGACCCAACCGAGGCGACCCGCTCGGTCCGTACCTTGACCCCGGCCACCGCGAGCCGATCCAGCTGCGTCCCCGTCAGCACATCGCCGTCGGTGCACAGCACGACGTCGTCGCTCCAACGGCTCAACAGCAACGCCCGCGCGACCGACCGATCCGGCGCTCCCCGGAGCCCCAACTGCACGAGCGGCTGATCCCGCACTTCCCACCCATGGCAATGCGGGCATGCCACCACCGACTGCCCCCAGCCGTCGGCAACCCCAGGTACGTCGGGCAGTTCGTCCCACAACCCCGTCGCCAGTACGACGGCCCGTACGCGCACCCCGTCCACGACGAACCCGTCGTCCTCGAAGGTCACGTCCTCGACCCGGCCGGCCCGTACCTCGACGCCGTACTCCGCCACCTGCCGGCGTCCCACCGCGAGCAACTCCTCCGGTGAAACCTCGAGAGCGCCCAGGTAGTTGTGGACGTGCGACGCTGCCCGGTTCCGCGCCTGCCCGTCATCGAGCAGCAGAACCTCTCGTCGCGCCCGCCCCAACGTCAGCGCCGCCTGCAACCCCGCCACACTTCCACCGACCACCGCGACATCCATGCTGTCATGATACGAGACGACTGGTCTCATAATCTGAAATTCGCTGGCCGCGACCAACCGCTGGACCGCCTAATGACCAGGTGATCCGGATCAGGCCCGTCGAGACCGACGCCGACTACGAGGCCTGGCGCCAGGTGCGCCTCGCCGCCCTGCCGTACGAGCGCGCGCCCAGCGTCGCCGAACTCCGCAAGGCCGAATCGCCGCAGCGGCTGGTGGTACTCGCCGAGCTCGACGGCGAGGTTGTCGCCCACGGCAGCTCCGACCGCTCGAACGAGGCGGACCGCGCCGCCGTGGTCGCCCGGGTCCGTCCGGAGGCGCGCCGCCAGGGAGTCGGTACCGCGCTGCTTCGGATGCTGACCGAGCACGCCGAGAGTCAGGGCTACACGATCGCCGGCTGCACCATCGACGACGACGGTTCGGTCGCGTTCGCGAAGCGCTTCGGTTTCACCGAGTTCAAGCGCCAGGTCGAGCAGGTCCGCGAGATCGGCGCCGAGCCGTGGCCGGTCGTACCGCCCGAGTACGAGGTCATCCCGGTCGCGGAGCGTCCCGAACTGTGGGCCGCGGCGTACGAGCAGGTCGCGATCCCGACGCTGCCCGATCTCGACACGACGTCGCCGATGCACGTGACGCCGGAGGAGTGGGCGACGGAGTGGATCAACGAGCCGGCTTCGACGTTCCTCGCGGTGGTCGGCGACCGGGTGATCGGCCTCGCCGGGCTGTTGCTCGACACCGACAAGCCCGAGCGCGCCGAGGTCGCCTACACCGCGGTCCACCCGGACTGGCGGGGCAAGGGTGTCGCGTCGACGCTGAAGCGGACGAGCATGGCGTGGGCGGCCGAGCACGGCATCACCGAGATCTACACGTGGACCCAAGAGGGCAACGGCAACATGCGGCGGCTGAACGAGCACCTCGGCTTCACGTACCGGACGATCAGCGTCAACGTCCGCGCGGACCTACCGCTGCAGTTCCCGGAGCAGCTCGGGTCCTGACCACGACCGACGGTCGGTCTCGGCCGCGCGGATCAGGTCGACCAGCTTGCGGTTCACCGGTGCGTCGCGGTCGAGCGACGATGCGAGCCGTACGACCTCGCCGTTGAGGTAGTCGATCTCGGTCGGCCGGCCCGCCTCCAGGTCCTCCCACATCGAGGTCCGGGCGAGCGGATCGACCGCCAGTACCTTGCTCGCGAGCCGGCGGAACAGGAAGTCGGGCAGCCGCAGTACCGAAGGAAAGCGGTGCATCGGTACGGCGAGGAGCTGCGCCGGGCGGATCCCGGCCGCGTCGAGCAGCCCGAGCGCCTCCGACTGCGCCGCGGCCAGGCAGCGCCGATACGCACGCTGCGAGAGCTCGTCGCGCAGCGGCAGGTCGGACAGCGCGTTGATCGGGTTGTTCAGGTTCAGCAGGAGCTTCGACCACTGCACCGGCAGGATGTCGTCGTGCTGGGTCAGCGGGAGGCCGGCCCGCTCGAACGCGTCGACGTACGGCTCCAGCGCGGCATCGCGTTGTACGTCGAGCTTCCCGGCGGTGCCCTGGTGGAATGCGCCACCGCCCCGGTTCAGGACGTTGAACGGGACCATCCCGGTCACCACGACCTGTTCGGGCAGCCGCTCCCGGAGCACGTCGGCGTTCCGGACGCCGTTCTGGAAACTCACCACAACCGCGCCCGGCTTGAGCACCGCCGCGAGCTCGTCCGCCGCGACCGGGGTGGCCGCCGACTTCACCGTCACCAACACGAGGTCGGCGTCCGCAGCTCCGGCGGGTGTCGTCTCGAACCGGACGTCGTCGACCCGCAGATCCGCGCCGAGATAGTCGGTCAGCCGCAACCCGTGCACCGCCACCTCGGATGCCATCCGCGCCCGCCCGACAAACGTCACCGGCGCACCCGCCGCTGCCAGCCGGCCACCTACATAGCAGCCAATACCCCCGGCACCGTAGATGGCGATCATGGGGACAAGGTACCTAAGGACAGGAGGTGTGCACGGCCAATTCGTATTGCCCGGTCCCAGCGGGCCAATTGGACGGCACACCTCCTGTCCTTCGGTCAACCAGGGGGAAACCCGACCAAGGACCCCTGGAAGTCAGTGCAGCCGGACGCGTGGGTCGAGTACGGCGTAGGCGATGTCGACGAGGATGTTCGCGACGACCACCGCGGCCGAGGCGAACAGGACGATGCCGATGATCACCGGCAGGTCTTGCTGGTTGATCGCGACCACCGCGGTCTGTCCCAGTCCCGGCAGGCTGAACACGGTCTCGGTCACGACCACACCGCCGATCAGCTGCCCGAGGTCGATGCCGAACTGCGTCACGACCGGCGTCAGCGCACTGCGCAGACCGTGGACGTAGATCACCCGGCTCTCGCGGATCCCCTTCGACCGGGCGGTCCGGATGTAGTCCTCACCGAGCACGTCCAGCATCGAGCCGCGGGTCAACCGGGTATAAGTTGCCGCGAGCAACAAGGCCAACGCGACCCAGGGCAGTACCAGGTGCTGCACCCACGGCCCGACTCCGCCGGTCAGCGGCGCGTACCCGCCGGCCGGGAACCAGTTGAAACCGGCCAGCGTGAGCCGGAAGTACAGGAAGTACAACAGCAGCAGGCCGAGCAGGAACGACGGGAACGAGTAGAAGAACAGCGAGAACAGCGTCAGCCCACGGTCCGCGAGCGACCGCGGGTGGGTCGCCGAGACGACCCCGTTGAACACGCCCAGCAGCAACCAGAGAACGGCTGCACCGAGCGCCAGCGACACCGTGATCGGCAGTGCCTGCCCGATGATCGTCGTCACCGACACCTGGTGGTAGTAGTCGTACCCGAGGTTGCCCTTCAGCGCGTTGCCGAGGAAGTGCAGGTACTGCTTCCATACCGGCAGGTCCAGGCCCAACCGGTGTTTGATCAGCGCGATCGTCTCCGGCGTACCCTGCCGGCCCGCGAGCGTCTGCGCCACGTTGCTCGGAGCAACGAAGAACAGGGCGAACACCGAGACGCTGATCAGCCACAGGACCAGCAGCCCGTGGCCGATCCGTCGTACCAGGAACATCCCCATGATCAGGTCCGATCTGCGCGGGGGTCGAAGGCGTCCCGGACCCCGTCACCGAACAGGTTGAAGGCGAGCGTGGTGATCAGCAGCGCCAGACCCGGGAACAGGATGAACCACCACGCGGTCGTGTAGTAGTTCTGCGACTCGCTGATCATCCCGCCCCAGTCGGCCGTGGGCGGCGGCAGGCCGAGTCCGAGGAACGACAACGTCGCCTGCGTGACGATCACGACCGGGATCAGCAGCGTGGTGTAGACGATCACCGGCGCGATCACGTTCGGCAGGACGTCGACGTACATGATCCGGCCGTCGCCGGCGCCCAGCGAACGGGCCGCCTCGACGTACTCGCGCTCACGGATCGACAGCACCTGACCGCGGACGATCCGGGCCACCGACGCCCAGCTGAAGAAGCCGATCACCAGCACCGTCACGGTCAGGCTCGGGCCGGTCACCGACACCAGTGCGATCGCGACCAGCAGGAACGGCACCGACAGCACGACGTCGATCAGCCGCGCCAGGATCGTGTCGACGATCCCCCCGAGGAACCCCGCGGCGAGCCCCAGCACGACTCCGATCGCGACCGTGATCGCGGTCGCGATCACGCCGACCAGCAGCGAGATGCGGGCGCCGTACGCGATCCGCACCAGGATGTCCCGGCCGAGGTCGTCGGTGCCGAGCCAGAACGTGCCGTTCGGCCCGCGCGGCAGGCCGTCCGGGGTGAGCCCGATGTCGCGGTACTGCTCGTTCGGCGGATGCCCGGTGACGGAGGCGAACACCGGCGCCAGGATCGCCATCAGCACGATCAGCAGGATCACGACGAGCGAGATCATCGCGACCTTGTCCCGGCGCAGCCGGCGCATCGCGAGCGAGAACGGACTGCGCCCTTCGATGGCCTTGGGCTCGTCGACAACATCGACCATTTCGATAGCGGCGGTCATGATGCCTTCAGATCAGGGACTGCGGTGGACAGGTCCTCGCCCACCGTCAACGGGTAGAAACAGGCGGTGCGGTGCTGGTAGGTGTCGTCCAGCACCGGCTCCAGCGGTGGTACCTCGGCCGCGCAGTCGAGCTTCGCCTTCGGGCACCGGGTGTGGAACCTGCACCCCTCCGGCGGGTTCGTCGCGGCCGGGATGTCGCCACCGAGGATGATCTGCTCCCGGCTGTCGGCGGTGTCCGGGTCGGCCACCGGCAGCGCGGACAGCAGTGCCCGCGTGTACGGGTGCCGGGTCATCCCGAACAGCTGGTCGGTCGGGGCCAGTTCGACGATCTTGCCCAGGTACATCACGGCGATCCGGTCGCTGACGTGCCGGACCACGGACAGGTCGTGGGTGATGAAGACGTACGTCAGGTTCAGCTCCTGCTGCAGATCGGCCAGCAGGTTGATGATCTGCGCCTGGATCGACACGTCCAACGCGGAGACCGGCTCGTCGCAGATCACCAGCTTCGGCCGCAGTGCGAGCGCCCGGGCCACCCCGATCCGTTGCCGCTGGCCACCGGAGAACTCGGCCGGGAACCTGTTGTAGTGCTCGGGGTTCAGCCCGACCAGCTCCATCAGTTCCTGCACCTTCTTCTTCCGTTCGTTGCCAGAGGCAATGTTGTGGATGGCGAACGGGTCGCCGATGATGGAGCCGACCCGGCGACGCGGGTTCAGCGAGCCGTACGGGTCCTGGAAGATCATCTGGACGTCGCGGCGCAACGGCCGCATCGCCTTCCGGGACAGCTTGGTGATCTCCTGGCCCTCGAACCACACCGAGCCCGACGTCACGTCGTACAGATGGGCCATGCACCGCGCCAGCGTCGACTTCCCGCAGCCGGTCTCGCCGACCAGCCCGAGCGTCTCGCCCTTGTGCACCTCCAGCGAGACACCGGCGACGGCCTGGACCACCTCCTTCGAATGAGTGGGGAACTCCTTCCGGACGTCGTCCACCTTGAGCAGTACTTCGTTGTTCACGATGCGACCGCCTCGTTCACGTTGTGGGGAAGCCAGCAGGCGGACTGGTGGCGCGGATCGCCGCCGACGTTCAGCAGTGGTGGGGTCTCCGTGCACTTCTCGAACACGTGCGGGCAACGGGCCGCGAACGGGCAGCCCTTGGGCAGGTTGATCAGGCTGGGCGGAGTCCCCGCGATCGGGGTCAGCCGGTCGCCGCTGCGCGCGGGCAGCGAGGCCAGCAGGCCCTGGGTGTACGGGTGGTGGTTGCGGTAGAAGATGTCCCGCCGCGGTGCCCGTTCCATCACCGCGCCGGCGTACATCACCACCACCTCGTCGGCCATCTCCGCGACCACCCCGAGGTCGTGGGTGATCAGGATGATCGCGGTACCGAACTGCTCCTGCAGCCGGCGCATCACGTTCAGCACCTGGGCCTGTACGGTGACGTCGAGCGCGGTGGTCGGCTCGTCCGCGATCAGCAGCGCCGGGTCCAGGGCCATCGCCATCGCGATCATCACCCGCTGCCGCATCCCGCCGGAGAACTGGTGCGGATAGTCGTCGATCCGCTCGGCCGCCCGCGGGATGCCGACCAGCGTGAGCAGTTCGGCGGCCCGCTTCCGGGCCGCCTGCTTGCTGATCTCCAGGTCGTGCGCGCGGATCATCTCGACGATCTGCCAGCCGATCCGGTACTGCGGGTGCAGGCTGGACAACGGGTCCTGGAAGATCATCCCGATCCGGGCGCCGCGCAGCCCGCGCAGCGTCCGTTCGTCCGCGGTGATCAGGTCGGTGCCGTCGAAGAACGCCGTACCGGAGACCTTCGCGCCCCGGGTGAGGCCGGTGATGGTCTGGGTGGAGACGCTCTTGCCGGACCCGGACTCGCCCACCACGGCGAGCGTCTGGCCGGCTTCCACGTCGTACGACAACCCCCGGACGGCACGGACCGTGCCGTCCGGAGTGTCGAAGGAGACCTTGAGGTCCCTCACCTCAAGCAGTGCCATGAGGTCAGCCCTGCTTGGCCTTGTCGAGCCATACGTTCGTCGGGTCGAAGTTCTGCATCGCCGGTACGTAGTTCGCGTTGTGCACCTGCGCTGCGTGGTAGTTCGGGTTCTTCGGGTTGGTGAGCGGGAAGAACGGCGCGTCGGCCATCACCTGGGCGTCGGCCTTGGCCCACAGGTCGGTCGCCTGGTCCTCGGTGGTGGCCTTGGCGGCCTGGTCGATCAGGCTGTTGGTGGCCGGGCTGTTGTACAGGCCGAAGTTGCTGCCGATCGGCGGGTACGACGGCTCGCCCGAGAACAGCGGGTTGAAGAACGACAGGGCCGCGTTGCCGTACCAGTCGGCGCCCCAACCGGCCAGCGACAGATCCCAGACGCCGCGGTGCGCGACGCTCGGTACCTGCAGGTACTTCACGTAGAAGTCCGCGTTCGGCGACGGTACGCCGGTGACCGTGATGCCGGCCTTGGACAGGTCCTGCTGGACCGTCTGGAAGGCCTTGCTGCTGCCCTCGGAGGCGTTCCGGTACAGGAACTTCAGCGTCAGGTGCGGGAAGCCCGCCTCGGCCAGCAGTTGCTTGGCCTTGTCGACGTTGTACGGGTACGGGTCGATCTGCTTCGAACCGACGATGTTGTCCGGCAGCACGTGCGTCAGCGGCGGGTTGATGGTCGGGCCGCCGAGCACCTGCAGGATGTGGTCACGGTTGATCGCGTAGCTGATCGCCTGTCGCACCTTCGGGTTGGCGAGCGCCTTGTTGTTGTTCGGCGACACGGTGTTGTAGATGACGTACGGATTGCTGGACGCCGTCATGCCGAGGTTCAGGTTCTTGTCCTTCTTGGCGATCAGGGCCGGCAGTTGCGACGGCGGCGGTCCGGCGTCGAACTCCATGTCGGCGGCCGGGGTCCCGGTCTGCAGCTGCTGCTGGATCGAGTCCTGGCTGACCGTCTCGTTCACCACGATCTTGTCCACGTACGCCTTGCGGACCGGGTCGGAAGCGGCGTCCCAAGCCGGGTTGCGGGTGTAGGTGATCGACTTCGTCGGTACCCAGGAGTCGACCTTGTACGGGCCGTCGGACGGGAAGTGGTTGCCGAGGTCGGTGCTGGCCGGGAGGTAGTTCAGCGACTCGACCGGCGCCGGCGAGAAGGCCGGCAGCGTCAGCATGTCGACGAAGTACGTGGCCGGCTGGGTCAGGTGGAACACCACGGTGGTGTCGTCCTGGGCGACCACGCCCGGCAATGGCGTCTTGTCGATGTAGTCCTTGATCCCGGCGACCGTCTTCGCGGCCTTCCCGAAGCCGTCGCAGTACGCCTTGTACCCGTCGATCAGGGTGGCGAAGTCCGGGATGCCGCCGAACGGCTGCACCGGGTTGCAGGTCCGCTTCACGCCGCGGACCATGTCGGCCGCGGTCACCTGCCGGGCCGGCGTGGTGTCCCACTTGGCGCCCGGGCGGAGCTTGATCGTGTAGGTCTTGCCGTCCGCGCTCACCCCGCTGTTCGCGGTGGTCGGCATGTCCGTGGCCAGGTCGGCCACCGGCTTGGTGTTGTCGCTGCCGGGATCGGCCGGGTACGTGAACAGCTGGCGGCTCCACATCCGCAGGTTCAGGTAACCGATCGAGTAGTAGCTGACGTTGGGATCCATGTAGTCGACGTCACCGGTCCCGAGCATGTTCAGGGTGCCGCCGCTGACCGGGGTGCCGGCCGTGCTGGATCCGGACGGAGTGTTCCCGCCATTGCTGCAAGCCGCGAGTGCGATGCCCACCACGGCGGCAAGGGATACAGTGGTGAATTTCTTGGGCGCCAGCCGTCTTCTGGCCATTGGTCCTCCTCCGGGACTCGATAGGGCCGAAGCTAGGACTTCCGGGCGCGGCCGGAACCGGCGTGGCGGAAACCGTCAAACAGATGTCACCAGGCCCCCGCACGAACATGTCGGATTCATGACAACCGTTACCCGCGCTTCGACCGTCCGTGAGCGACACTGGACCCGTGGCACACAGCCTGTTGCTGGTCGACGACGAACCGCGGATCCGGCGGGTACTGCGACTTGCGCTCGAGGACGAGGGGTACGAGGTCGCCGAGGCGGCCAACGGGTACGACGCCCTGGCCGCCCTGCGCCGGCAGCCGCCGGACGTGGTGCTGCTGGACCTGATGCTGCCGGACCGGGACGGTTTCACGGTCTGCCGGGAGATCCGCCGCGCCAGCGACGTCCCGGTGATCATGGTGACCGCCCGCACCGACAGCCACGACGTGGTAGCCGGACTCGAGGCCGGCGCCGACGACTACGTGACGAAACCGCTTGTTGCCAAGGAGTTGTCGGCCCGGATCCGGGCACTGCTGCGCCGGGTCGAGCCCGGGAACGCGCGGCAGCCCGCCCTGATCGAGGTCGGTGACCTGCACATCGACGTCCCCGGGGCCGAGGTGACCCGGGACGGCGAGACGCTGCCGCTGACCCGGACCGAGTTCAAGCTGCTCGCCGAACTGGCCGGCGCCGAGGGCAAGGTGCTCAGCCGCGAGCAGCTGCTGTCGAAGGTCTGGGGCTACGGGTACTTCGGGGACAGCCGGATCGTCGACGTGCACGTCCGCCGGCTGCGGCTGAAGATCGAGCGCGACCCGGCCAGCCCGAAGCACCTCGTCACCGCCCGCGGCCTGGGCTACCGACTGGTGAGCTGACCTTGCTGGGACGGTTCACGCTCCGGGGGCGGGTGATGCTGGCGTACGGCCTGCTGGCACTCGGACTGTCGACCGTACTGGCGATGGTGACCTGGGGCGTGGTCTCGCAGTACCTGACCGAACAACGCGAGCAGTCCGCGAAGTTCGTCACCGAGGACAACGCGGCCGCGCTCCGCTTCGGGCTGTACGGTCCACCGAAGCCGTGCCAGCCGGCCCGCGAGCACGTGGAGTGCCCGACTCCCACGCTGCTGGACGGCGTGACTCCGATGGAGGTCCTGAACAGCCTGCCCTCCACCGATGCCGCGGCGTCGATGCTCTACCTGGACAACCACTGGTACGCGCTGACCGGGCAGCCGTCCGACCTGCCGCCGGACCTGATCCAGACCGCGGTCGCCGGTACGGCGGCGCAGGACCGGATCGAGGTCGGCGGGCAACCGGTACTGGCGGTCGCCGTACCGATGGGGATCAAGGGCGACGCGTTCTTCGAATGGCATCCGCTGGGTGCGCTGGACGACACGCTGCAGACGTTGCGGTACACGCTGATCGCGGCGGCGATCGCGACCACCCTCGTCGGTCTCGCGGTCGGCCGGCTGGCCAGTACGGTCGCGCTCCGGCCGCTCGCGGAGCTGGCCGGGGTCGCGGATGCTGTTGCCCGCGGCAAGCTCGACGCCCGGCTGCAGGCGGAGAACGACAAGGACCTCGGCGGCCTGGCCCGCTCGTTCAACCAGACCGCGGCCGACCTGGAGCGACGGGTCGCGGCGGACGCCCGGTTCGCCGGCGACGTCAGCCACGAGCTGCGGACGCCGCTGATGACGATGCTGAACTCGATGCAGCTGATCCAGAACCACCGCGACGAACTGCCGGCCGCGGTGCGCGAACCGGTCGAGCTGCTCGGCGACGACCTGGACCGGTTCCGCCGGCTGGTGATCGACCTGCTGGAGATCTCCCGCGACGACGGCGGCGACCGGGGCAGCCGGGAGATCGTCCGGATCGCCGACCTGGTCCGGGCCGCGGCCGACGCGGCCGCCGGACGTGAGGTGACCGAGGTCGAGCACGAGGCCGAGGGCCTCACCCTGCAGGCGGACAAGCGGCGGCTCGAGCGCGTGGTCGCGAACCTGGTCGAGAACGCCGAGGACCACGCGGGCGGGTGCAAGGGCGTCGGCGTCCGGACCGGCGGCCTCGGCGTGGTGATCACGGTCGACGACGCCGGCCCCGGGATCGCGGTCGAGGACCGGGCCCGGATCTTCGAGCGCTTCGGCCGCGGCGAGACCTCCGGCCGCGGTCGCGGGGTCGGGCTGGGCCTGGCGATCGTCGCCCGGCACGTCCAGTGGCACCACGGCATCATCCACGTCACCGAGCGCCCGGGCGGCGGCGCGCGGTTCGTGATCGAGCTGCCCGCAAAAACCAGCTGACGGCTCTTGCCCTGCCCGGCTACCTTTGGGCACATGGCTACTTGCCTCTGTGTCTAGCTGACGCACTCACTCCCACAGGTGAAGTGCGTCCACTAGTATTCACGGAGAGTAACCATTATGATCACCGTTCGCGGTGTAGAGATTCGCGTCGCCGCCCAGCTGCTGCTGGCCGGCATCACGTTCACTGTCGGTCCGGGCGACCGCGTCGGGCTCGTCGGCCGCAACGGCGCCGGCAAGACCACGCTGCTGAAGACCCTGGCCGGCGAGGCCCGTCCCGCTGCCGGGCAGATCGCCGTCACCGGTTCGATCGGGTACCTGCCGCAGGACCCCCGGGCGGCGGATCCTGCGATCACCGTCACCGACCGGATCCTGTCCGCCCGCGGCCTCGACGACGCCGTCCGCCGGTTGCGCGCGGCCGAGACCGCGATGAGTACGGCCACCGGCGAGGCCCAGGAGCGCGCGATGACGGCGTACGCCCGCGCCGAGGCAGCCTTCCAGGCCGGTGGCGGGTACGCGGCCGAAGCCGAAGCGGCGCGGCTCGCGGCCGGGGTCGGGCTGCCCAACCGCGCGCTGGAGCAGCCGATCGGGGAGCTGTCCGGCGGGCAGCGCCGGCGGGTCGAGCTGGCCCGGATCCTGTTCGCGCAGCACGACACGTTGCTGCTCGACGAGCCGACCAACCACCTGGACGCCGACTCGGTGCTGTGGCTGCGGCAGTTCCTGCTGTCGTACCCGGGCGGCCTGATCGTCATCAGCCACGACCGCGAGTTGCTCAAGGCAACGGTCAACCGGGTCTTCCACCTCGACCCGCAACGGCTGACGATCGACCTGCACAACACCGGCTGGACGAAGTACCAGGAGCAGCTGGCGTCGGACGAGCGGCGCCGGCAGCGCGAACGGGCCGTCGCCGAACGGAAGGCCGCGGTCCTGCACGCCCAGGCGGCGAAGATGCAGGCGGGTGCGACGACCGCGGTCGCGGCGCGGAACATGGCGCGGCGTGCGGACAAGCTGCTGTCGGACCTCGAGCCGGTACGACGGGCGTCCCGGGTCGCCAAGATCCGCCTCCCGGCACCGGCGCCGTCGGGACGTACGCCGCTGACCGCGGTCGGCCTGAAGAAGTCGTACGGCGCCCTCCAGGTGCTGAACGGCGTCGACCTGGCCGTCGACCGCGGCAGCCGGGTCGTCATCCTCGGGCTGAACGGTGCCGGCAAGACGACACTGCTCCGGCTGCTCGCCGGGCGGGAACAGCCGGACGCCGGTCGCGTCGTACCAGGTCACGGGCTGCGGCTCGGGTACTTCGCGCAGGAGCACGACACACTCGACCTGGCCGGGACCGTACGGCAGAACCTGGCCGCGGTCGCGCCCGGTCTGACCGACGGCGAGGTGCGGAACGTGCTCGGGTCGTTC
This sequence comes from Kribbella sp. NPDC004536, assembly GCF_042873835.1. Classification (NCBI taxonomy): domain Bacteria; kingdom Bacillati; phylum Actinomycetota; class Actinomycetes; order Propionibacteriales; family Kribbellaceae; genus Kribbella; species Kribbella sp. NPDC004536. The sequence goes on from NZ_JBIALY010000003.1 coordinate 853,174, forward strand.
CTGTTCAGCGGCGACGACGTAGACAAGCCGGCCGGGGTGCTGTCCGGCGGCGAGAAGACCCGGCTGGCGCTGGCCGGGCTGGTCCACTCGAGCGCGAACGTCCTGCTGCTGGACGAGCCGACGAACAACCTCGACCCGGCCTCGCGGGACGAGGTACTCGGCGCGGTCGGCAGCTACCCGGGCGCGATCGTGATGGTCACCCACGACGAGGGAGCCATCGAGTCGCTCCGCCCGGACCGGGTGCTGATCCTCCCGGACGCCACCGAGGACCTGTGGTCCGACGAGTACCTGGACCTGGTCTCGCTGGCCTGAGTTCGTTGCGGCTCAACCCTGGGGTTGAGACCTGGGATCCACCCGGGTCTCACCTCCGGGCTGACGTCTGCGCGGCCGGATCCGAGGAGTGTTGGCACCAACAACGAAACTCCTCGAAAGGAACTGAGATGTCGGCCGTAATCGGAATCCTGATTGGCGTGCTGGTGCTGGTACGGGTGATCGGCCGGCAGGTGACAGGCTCGCTGGTCACGCAGAAGTCGCTGTTCCTGATGCCCGCGCTCCTGCTGGGTGTCGGCGTCCTCTCGCTGTCCTCGGTCGTGCACACCGCGACCGTCGGCGAACTTGCCTTCCTCGCCCTCGAAGGGGTGGTGCTGATCGGCCTCGGCTTCGCCCGCGGCGCCAGCATCCGGCTGACCCCGACCGACCAGGGGCTGTTCCAGAAGGGCACTGCCGCGACGCTCGTCCTGTGGCTCGTGACCATCGGTCTCCGGATCAGTACGTCGGTCGCCGCCGCCGCGCTCTGGCCGCACAGCCCGGTCGGCCAGGCCTCGATCGCCGTCACCATCGGCCTCACGATCGGCGCCCAGAACGCGATGGTCTACCGCCGCTCGCTCGCGATGGACGCGCCGCTGGCCGCGCAGCGGGCATGATGTGAGCATGAGTTGGACGCTGTCGGGCCAGGTACGGGACTCCTCCGTGCCTGGCCTGCTGCTGCGGGCGGTACCCGGGGTGATCGCGATCATCTCGGTGCTGGTCGCGGCCCGCGGCCGCGACGTCCAGCGGCTGCCGTACTGGGCGATCGTGGCCCTCGGCGTGATCGTTGTACTCAGCAACATTTCGCTGTTCGGGCTGCGGTACGGCACGCCGCCGGGGCGGGCCGGGTACGGGGTGCTGGTGTTCACGCTCGCCGGCTGCGCGCTCTGGTACGCGTTGCCCGCCAGCGCGATGATCGTGATCCCGTTCTGGGCCAGCCGCGCCGCCGTCCGGTACTTCCGCGCGCAGCCGCTCGAGTGGGTGATCGTTGCCATCAGCATCGTCGGGACGAGTGTGCCGCTGTACGTGACGACACGGTCCGTGCCGGCCGCCTGCGGTGCGGCCTTCGGAGTGGTCGCGCTGACGCTGGCGGCGATCAACCGGCGGTCGCGGGAACAGCGGTTGGAGGACCTCGAGGTGTCGCTGGCGCGCAAACAGGCCGCGATCGAGGAACACGAACGGGCCGCGGCGCTGGCCGAGCGGGCGCGGATCGCCCGCGACGTGCACGACGTACTCGCGCATTCCCTGGCCGGGTTGTCGCTCAGCCTGCAGGGTGCGCGGTTGATGCTGGTGCGGGACGGAGCGTCGCCGGAGGCGATCGAGCAGGTGACGCGGGCGCAGGGGCTGGCCGCGGACGGGCTGGCCGAGGCGCGGCGTGCGGTGGCGGCGCTGCGAGATGACGCGGTTCCCGACGTACGGGCGCTCGGCGATCTGGTGACGGCGTACCGGCTCGAGAGTGGGGTGGCGGCGTCCTTCGAGGTGGACGGTGCATCGCGCGAGCTGTCCGCCGAGGTTCTCAGCACGTTGTACCGGACGTTGCAGGAGTCACTCGCGAACATCCGCAAGCATGCTCCGGGCGCGCCGGTGCGGGTGCGGCTGTCGTACGGCCCCTCGGTCGTGTTGAGCGTCGACGACCAGCAGGAGAAGCGGCCGGACAAGGCTGCGCCGGGCGGGTACGGTCTGCTCGGGATGCGCGAACGTGCCGACCTGGTCGGCGGATCACTGGAGGCCGGCCCGACATCCACGGGCTGGCGGGTCGAACTGAAGGTGCCTGCGTGAGCGTTCGAGTGGTGGTCGCGGACGATCAGACCGTGGTGCGGGACGGGCTGGTCACGTTGCTGAAGTTGCTGCCCGGGATCGACGTGGTCGCGGCCGCGTCGGACGGCCGGGAGGCGGTCGCGCTGGTCGCCGAACACGATCCCGACGTACTGCTGGTGGATCTGCGGATGCCGGCGATGGACGGCGTCGAGGCGACTCGGCTGGTCCGTACGGAGCACCCGCGGACCGAGGTCGTCGTACTCACGACGTACAGCGACGACGACTCCGTACTGTCCGCCCTGCGCGCCGGTGCCCGCGGCTTCCTCACCAAGGACGCCGACGCCGAGTCCATCGGCCGGGCCTTGGAAGCCGCCGCCAACGGCCAGTCCATCCTGGACGCCGACGTCCAACGCCGCCTGATCGAAGGCGCCACCGCGAAACCGCCCACGGTGACCGACTCAGGCCTGACGCCCCGCGAACTGGAAGTCCTCCGCCTGATCGCCGAAGGCCTCTCCAACACCGAGATCGCCCGCCACCTGGTAGTCAGCGAAGCCACGGTCAAAACCCACATCAACCACCTCTTCGCCAAAGCCAACCTCCGCGACCGAGCCCAAGCCGTCGCCTACGCCTACCGCCTCGGCCTCGCCTGATCGCTGGTTCGTGGGGTACCGTGAATATATGAAGAGTTCTGCAGATGTGCAGCATGACTCGTGCAGTGTGCGGCTGGTGGACCCGGAGCGGGTGGCGAGTGTCAATGCCAGGATGCCGGGGGAGGACGACATCGTCGACACCGCCGACGTGTTCGGGCTGCTCGGGGACCCGCGGCGGCTGAAGCTGCTGGTCGCGCTGCTGGACGGGGAGTTGTGCGTCTGCGATCTCGCCGCGATCACCGGGCTGAGTGAGTCCGCGACCTCGCACGCCCTCCGGCTGCTGCGTGCGCACCGGGTCGTCGGCGTCCGGCGGGACGGGCGGAACGCCTTCTACCGGCTCGACGACGCGCACGTACGGATGCTGCTGGACCTCGCCGTCGCGCACACCGAGCACACCGACGCCATCCACCCCGAAAGGTCGGAAGCATGAGCGCTGGGCACGGGCACGGGCACGGACATGCCGTCAACGCGGACCGCAAACTCCTGAGTGGTGCGCTGGCGCTGATCCTCGGGTTCATGATCGCCGAGGTGATCGTCGGACTCGCGGCCGGCTCGCTGGCACTCGTCACCGACGCCGCGCACATGCTCACCGACGCGATCGCGATCGCCCTCGCGCTGCTCGCGATCCGGCTGGCCGCGAAACCCCCGCGCGGCGGCTTCACGTACGGCTTCAAACGGGTCGAGATCCTCTCCGCCCAGGCGAACGGCATCACGTTGCTGCTGCTCGCGGTCTACTTCGTGTACGAGGCGATCAACCGGCTGATCCACCCGCCCGAGGTCAAGGGTGCACTCGTGCTGATCACCGGCCTCGTCGGCATCGTCGTGAACCTGCTCGCCACCTGGCTGATCAGCAAGGCGAACCGTTCCAGCCTGAACGTCGAGGGCGCGTTCCAGCACATCCTGAACGACCTGTTCGCGTTCATCGCGACCGCGATCGCCGGTCTCGTCGTACTGCTCACCGGCTTCGCCCGGGCGGACGCGATCGCCGCGTTCGTGGTCGCCGTACTGATGCTGAAGGCCGGCATCGGCCTGGTCCGCGAGTCCGGCCGGATCTTCCTCGAGGCGGCGCCGACCGCGATCGACCCGCAGGCGCTCGGCGCCGAGCTGTGCGCGGTCGACGGCGTCGTCGAGGTGCACGACCTGCACGTCTGGGAGATCACCTCCGGCGAGCCGGCCGCGTCCGCGCACATCCTGGTCCAGGAGGGCCTGGACTGCCACCAGATCCGGATCCGGATCGAGCAGGTACTTGCCGACCGCCACCATCTGACGCACTCCACGCTCCAGGTCGACCACGCGTCGGAAGGCCGGATCGAGGAACACTGCAGCGACGCGCACGGCGTCGTACATCGGTCGGCTACAACCGTTGCGCCAGCACCTGACCGCGCCACTCCTCCGGCCCACTGAACTCGCTGAACGTCTCGGTGCGGGTGAAGCCCTGCCGCTCGTAGTACCGAACGAGCGCGCCGTCGCCACCGGCGAAGCAGTCCACCCGCAACAGACTCACGCCAGCTTCACGGGCCAGGTCGCGGGCGTGGTCGAGGAGTACGCCGCCCACGTTCTGCCCGGCGGAGGCCCGCTCGGAGACGAGCAGCCGTACGTACAGTTCCGGCTCGTCGACGGGCGGGATGTGCGGGAGTGCCGTACCGACCGCCAACGCCCCCACCACGCGCCCGTCCGCCTCGCCGACCCACAGCCCGCCGTCGTCCGCGAACCCGGTGATCTGCGCGACCCGCTTCGGACTCGTCGAGTGCAGCCGGGTGCCCCACTGGTCGGTCCGCCCGCGCGCGACCAGCCACATCGTCGCCCCGTCCAGCAGCGCCAGCACCGCCGGCACGTCGCCCCGCCCGGCCCGGCGGATCTTCATCTGCACGAATTCCAGAATAGTGTCGAAACGCGGACCACGGTCTCTACCTATTGGGTGTAGAGAGGAGCTCACCATGAGCAAGCTGGACAAGACGTTCACCGCACCGCTGCAGAAGAGCGACGCGAAGGGCGGCTGGACCTACGTGCAGATGCCGGGTTCGGCGGAGTACTTCGGAACCCGCGGACTGGTCAAGGTCCGCGGCACGATGGACGGGCACCCGTTCGAGAGCTCGTTCATGGCGCTCGGCGACGGCACCCACAAACTCCCCGTCAAAGGCACGCTGCGCACCTTGCTGGGCAAGCAGCCCGGCGAGGAGATGACCGTTCACCTGGAAGAGCGGATCTGATGAGAGTCACTTCCATTTGATCTGAGATCACCGTCACAGCCGGTCATGTTCTGAGTAAGGACTGTGTGAAGAATCGTTGCTGACCGGCTGCACGGGTGGGGCTGATCGCGGGCCGGACCGTACCGTCGGTTCTTGGGTGGTCCGACGAAGAGGAGTGAACGAAGTGCTACGGGGCTCATGGTGCATGCCGTTGGCATGCCCAACGGAAGGCGGTGCCTCGCGATCCCGCGCCTACTGCGCGGCACTCGGCACGGCACCTCGCCGCACGGGTGCAAAGGCCACGATGCTCCGCATCGAGACCTTCGCCCCCGCACGCCGATGCACCGCACCGAGCACCTGCTCGCGACGGCGCGGGATCGCGAGGCACCGCCTAGCGGAGCCGGTCTCGCTGTGACTGCGCTGAACAAGGTGCTCGGCGCTGCCGGGGTGGTGTTGCTGCTGGCCGGCGCGCTGCTCGGGTTCCGCACGGTCTCGGCGAGCGGTGCGAACTGTGGTTCGGCGTTCCGGCCGGCCGGTGGGATCACGCCGATGGCCTGCGACAACGCGCTGAACGGTGCGAGCACGCTGACCACGATCGTGATCATCGCCGGCGTCCTCTGCCTGATCGCCGCGGTCGCGGTCAAGGTCCTGCACGACCGCGGCCAGGAAAAGGTCGTCGCCTGACGGTCCGGTTGTGTCAGGGTGCCGGGATGACGATCGAACCGTTCCGGCTGGACGTGCCGGAGAGCGACCTGGACGACCTGCGGCATCGGCTGGACCTGGTGCGCTGGCCGTCGGAGCTACCCGACGCCGGCTGGTCCCGCGGTGTACCGCTGGCATACCTACAGGACCTCGTCGCGTACTGGCGTACGGGCTACGACTGGCGGGCTTGTGAAGCGCGTTTGAACGAGTGGCCCCAGTACACGACCGTGATCGACGGCGCCACCGTGCACTTCGCCCACCTACCGTCCGCGTCGCCGGACGCGCTCCCGCTGGTGATCACCCACGGCTGGCCGGGCTCGATCGTCGAGTTCACGGACCTCGCGCCGTTGCTCACCGATTTCCACCTGATCCTGCCGACGATCCCCGGCTTCACGCTGTCCGGCCCGACGCGGGAGGCCGACTGGGAGTTCAAGAGGGTCGCCCGCGCGTGGACCGAGCTGGTGACCCGGCTCGGGTACGAGCGGTACGGCGTACAGGGCGGGGACTGGGGTGCCGCGGTCTCGCGCGAGGTCGGGCGGATCGACCCGTCGCGGGTGGTCGGCGTACACCTGAATCTGATTCCGGGAGCGGGCGCGACGTCGGAGCCGACCTCGGAGGAACTCGCCGAGTTGTCCGGCGCGGAGCAGGAGCGGACCTGGGCGTCGTGGCGGCGGCAGCAGTCGTTCGCCTCGGAGCAGCAGGGGTATGCCGATCTGCAGTCGACGCGGCCGCAGACGCTCGCGTACGCGCTCACCGACTCACCCGTCGGGCAGCTGGCGTGGATCGCGGAGAAGTTCGCGACCTGGTCCGACGGTGAGATCGACCGGGACCTGCTGCTCACGAACGTGATGCTGTACTGGCTGACCCGGACCGGTGGATCGTCAGGTGCGATCTACTACGAGCGCGCCCACGCGTCGTACTGGGGTCAGCCGCCGGAGCCGTCGCGGACGCCGACCGCGCTGCTCGACCTCGCGCACGAGAACTTCATCCCGCTCCGGCATAAGGTCGAGCACACCGACAACATCGTCCGCTGGACGTCGCATCCCGACGGCGGGCACTTCGCCGCTCTGGAGCAGCCTCAGGTGTTGGCTGACGACATCCGGGCCTTCTTCACGGCTCTCTCGGCTCTCAAGGCTTGAGGATCAGCTTGCCGGTGGTGCGGCGGGCCAGCAGGTCCTCGTGCGAACGGCGCGCCTCCTCCAACGGGTACTCGGCTCCGACCAGTGGGCGGAGTTGTTTGCGCGCGGTCAGGTCGAGCATCGCGGCCAACGGTTCGGCGTACTTGCCGGGGAGGTCCATCGCGGGCACGAGCCAGAAGCCCGCGACCGAAAGGTTGCGCTGGGCAAGCGCACTCGGGTCGATCGGCGGCCGGCCTTCGCGGCCGGCGTTGCCGTAGTTCACCAGTCGCCCGAAGTCTCGCAGGCAGTCGAGACCGGCCTGCGTCGCCGTACCACCAGTCGGGTCGAGTACGACGTCGACGCCTCCCTCGGCCGCCGCCCGTACCCGCTCGACGTAGCCGTCCAGACTGTTGTCGACGGCAACATCCGCGCCGAGTTCGAGAGCGAGTTCGCGCTTCGCGGGCGTGGACGCCGCGGCGATCACCTGGCCGGCGCCGAAGTGCTTCGCGAGCTGGATCGCGAGCGACCCGACACCGCCCGCGGCCGCGTTGACGAGGACGGAGTCGCCGCACTCGAGACGGGCACTCTTCCGTAGTACGTGCCACGCGGTCAGGCCCTGAATGAGGAGGGCGAGCGCCTGCCCGTCGGAGACGTCGTCGGGTACGTCGACCGCGCGGTGCTTCGGCGCCACGGCGTACTCGGCGTACCCGCCACCGGTTTCGAAGATGGGGGAGAGGATGCGGCGGCCGTCCGTCGTACGGCCGACGATCTCGACACCCGGTACGAACGGGAGCGTGACGCCACCGCGGTACGAACCGTCGGTGCGGTGCGTGTCGGCGAAGTTCACGCCCGCGGCGGTCACCTCGACGAGCAGCTGGTCCTGGTCCGGGACGGGCGGGTCGAGCTCGGTGGGTACGAGTACTTCGGGGCCGCCGAACTCGGTGACCTGGATCGCGCGCATATGGGTTCCTGTCCGGTGACTATGGTTGCCGTATGAGTTTTACCGGTTTTCCGGCGGCCGCGCTGGACTTCTACGACGATCTCGAAATGGACAACACCAAGAGCTTCTGGACGGCGCACAAGCACGTCTACGAGGAGTCGGTCCGTACCCCGATGGCCGACCTCACCGCCGAGCTCGAGGAGGAGTTCGGTCCGGCGAAGCTCTTCCGCCCGTACCGCGACGTCCGCTTCGCCAAGGACAAGACCCCGTACAAGACCCACCAGGGCGCGTACGTCGCGGTCGCGCCGGCCACCGGCTGGTACGTCCAGATCTCCGCGCCCGGCGTCCGCGTCGGCGCCGGCTTCTACGAGGCAAGCGGCGACCGTCTGGCCAGGGTCCGCACCGCCATCGACGACTCCCGCCGCGGCAACCAGCTGGTGAAGATCCTCGCCGCCCTGGAGAAAGCAGGCTGGACCATCGGCGGCGACAAACTCAAAACCACCCCCCGCGGCTACGACGCCGACCACCCCCGCATAGACCTCCTCCGCCACAAATCCCTCACCGTAGGCAAGAACTACGGCTTCGCCCCCGTCATCCACACCCCCGCCCTCCTCCCCCAAATCCGCACCGACTGGCAAGCCACCAAACCCCTAATAACCTGGCTAACCGACAACAGCTAACCCGATCCGGAGCAAAAGAGAAAAGAAAGAGAAACAGGGAAAGACAGGAGGCAGGCGTGGTCCGGTCCGGCGTGAAGTTGGACCCGGAAGGGCGACAGCTCAAAGAAGACGAGGGAAACGTGAACGTTGGCCTGGTGCAGGTTGCGCGGCCAACTGCCCGTCGGCAGATGCTGTAGGGCTAACCCGGCCCGGTGGCGAACGCGCGCCTGTGCGACAGACCCTTTGGCGTCGTCAGGTGCGGTGGTTCCGCCGTACGCGCGCTCAGTCGGCTGACTGCGCACGAGCAGATACCGGCTACGGCATTCGTGTGCCGCGGTTGAGGGTGGCTGCGGTGGGGTGGGTTATGGGGTTCATGGTGGACAGTTCTTGGCGGAGGCGGGACTCGAACTCTTCGCGCTGTGGTGAAGGCAGTGCGTCGATGAAGGCTCGGGAGCCATGGGACATTGCCCAGTTCCAGAACGTGTCGGGGTCGGGTACGGCCAGGCGTTGTTCGACGACGGTCTCTTCGAGGAATTGGAATCCCGCGTCGGCCAGGAGTTTCTCGCCGTCGAGGGGTCGGCCGAGTCGGCCCTTTTCTTCGGGTACGTACGGCTGGTACTCGCGGAACAGTTCGCCGTAGAAATCCCACTCCGGCGCATCCTCAACAGCACAAGGCGTCGAGAACGAAAACACCCCACCAGGCCGCAGCACCCGCCGTACCTCCGCCGCAGCCACCGCCGGATCGTCCAGCAAATGCATCACAAACCCGGCACACACCAAATCAAAACTCGCATCCGCAAACTCCAGCCGCCCCGCCTCCATCAGCCGGACCTCGGCCTCCGGATACAACCGCGCGACCTTTGCAACCATCCCAGGCGCACCATCGACCGCTGTCACCACACACCCACGCCCAAGCAACGCCCCGGTCAGCGCCCCACCACCCGCCCCAAGATCAAGCGCAACAGTCCCCGCCACCGGATCCAGCCACCCGACCTGCAACCCAGCAAACCCCCGAAAGAACGGCAACACCTCGTCATACCCCGCCGCCAACTCATCGAACAACCGAAGAGCCCGCGCGGTGTGCTCACTCATCCCAGGAGTCTGGCAGCCCCAACACACGGCCCGAAAGTAGATTCGAGAGGGGCCGCGATCACGGCCGAGGGGGCGGAAGCTGATGCACATCAGCCGGCTGTCAGCCCAGTCTTCGAGCCGGGTGGGTCGGATGGTTCCGGGGTCGTGGGGTTGACTGAGATCCGCGACAACCTCCACCAGTAGCGCTCGACGTTCAGCTGGGTCGGTGACCGGCGTCGCCCGTGCAGGCAGATCTGCGCGGATCCCGTTCTTGAGGTGGAAGGTGAAGTCGGGGGTGGCGAGCAGTATCGCATGCCAGCCGGTCGCGGCACCTCCGGCTCCGCTACACAGATAGGTGGCGCCCGCAGCGCGATCGAAGAAGATCTCGATGCGGCGCGGCCGGCACCCTACTTCGAGTCCGTGGGCAGCTACCTCCTCGCTGAGCACGAGGCGGGAACGGTGCGGGTCGAGGACGTGGACCTCGCGGCAACCCAGTTCCTGGGCATGATCTCCAACTACGTCTTCTGGCCGACGCTCCTCGTGCCAGGCTGGAAGGTCAGCACCGAACGCGTCACCCAAGTAGTCGACGAGGCCGTCCGCACCACCACCGCCCGATACGCCACGACTACACGAAGCCCGTCCACCAGTGCCTGGGCCTCACCAGCCGCGACAAGTCCCACCGCTGCCGAAGGAGCCGACACCTGAGCAATCGGGCCGTCTGCACAGCCCGGACACGATCGACCGGGTCGGCGCCTCGTACAACCGGCCACGTGATCGGAGAGCTCAGGCCAAGGGCCAAACCCTCGCCCGTGCCCGTCCCGCTCTCCGGTGCCGATCAAGGAGTCAGCGGTGGGCGACACGGTCAGGCCTCGAAGTCTTTGCGGATGTCCAGGAGGATTTCGCGGGTCTTGTTCGGTTGCGGGGCCGCGACGCAGAGGGATTCCATGGCGGCTGTGTACTGGTCCAGCTCGTCGAGCTTGTCCAGGTACAGGGCGCTGGTCAGGTGTTCGATGTAGACGGTGTCCGGGAGGTCCGACTCCGGGAAACGGAGGATGCTGAACGAGCCGCCGGCGGCGGCGTGACCGCCGATCGAGAGTGGTACGACCTGGAGGGTCACGTTCGGCAGGTGCGACACCTCGATCAGGTGATTCAGCTGGTCGATGATGACCTTGGTGCCGCCGATCGGGCGGCGGAGGGCGGCTTCGTCGATGACCGCCCAGACGCGGACCGGGTCCGACGCGCGGGTCAGGACCTCCTGGCGGTTGACCCGGAGGCTGATGCGGCGTTCGACCTCCTCGGCCGGGATCATGCCGCGGCCGAGCTGGATGACGGCGCGGATGTACTCCTTCGTCTGCAGCAGACCGGGGATGAACTGCAGCTCGTAGATGCGGATCAGCTGTGCGGACGCCTCGAGGTCGAGGTAGGAGTGGAACCAGCTCGGCAGCACGTCGCCGAAGCGGTGCCACCAGCCGGGGTTGTTCGCTTCGCGCGCGAGCGCCAGCAGCCGCTCGCGCTCCTCGTCGTCGTCCAGGCCGTACAGCTTCAGGAGGTCGGCGACGTCGCGTTCCTTCAGGCCGACCCGGCCCAGCTCCATCCGGCTGATCTTGGACTCCGACGAACGGATCTCCCACCCCGCGTCCGACCGGCTGATGCCGGCCGCCACCCGCATCCGGCGAAGGTGCCCTCCGAGAATGATCCGCAGCGTGGTCGGCCCGCTTTGCGCGCCCGACTCGGTCACACCCACCTCCCAGCGGCCCCAGCGTTCGTCATCAACCTCACCCGCAGGTGCACATCATCGCACGCGGCGCCTGCGATCTACCGAAGTTCTTACAAAACAGCGGCGAATCCGCATCGGCGATCACGGAGCGTAAGCCTAGTCGATCCGCAGTTCGGCTCATTTGTCAGTACATAGTAGTCCTTCCGAACGGCGACGAACACCGTTCGACGGGCTCGATCCGGCCTGATTCAGGCGGCGGGAGGGCCAAAGTGGTCTCGAAATGGAAAACGTGCGGATGCACGTGCATCGGGCGCTTGCATTCGCCGCGTGCCAACGCCATGATTGCTTCATGCACAGAAGGTGAGCTGGATCTCGCGAAACGTGACATCGCGTGAACCGGCAGGCCGGTCCTACAGAGCGCGCCGACGGCCCCCCGTTGGCTTGACTGGTTGGGGAACCCGAGTCGATGAACGACGACGACAGTGAGGTTGTGGAGCAGACCGCCACGATGGCCGGCGGCCGCGCGCCCGAGGAGCTCACCGAGCGGGAGATCCAGGACTTGGTCGCGCGTTGCCCCGAGCAACAGCGCTGGGCCTTCGAGGGCTGGTTGCGCGGCGTCCGCCAACTCGACGGCGACCCGATCGTGAGCCTGGCCCCATGACCACCGACAGAGCAGGAGGAGGACGGAAGATGGTGCGGATCTGGCTGGGTGATCACCTGATCGCGGAGTACTCCGCCGAGCCGGACCGCGCCTCGCGGTACCAGCGGGTGATGACCCCGAAGTTCACCGGATTGCGAATCACCGTTGACAATGCGGCCGGTGGCAAGGCTTCGGAACTGCCGAGCGAACAGCTCTGGCCGCTGACCGTCCAGTAGTCCGAAACCCGCCCCTCAGGCACGCCCGGGCCGACTCTCGCCGGAGAGTCGGCCCGGGCGTTTCCATGTGTCTCGGTTGCCTCTGTAAGAGACGCTCTCTGCCCTCCACCACAGCGCACAAGAAAGGACCCCTTCGTCACTCGCCTGGCGAAGGGGTCCTTGCTTCTGATGGTGCTGCTTCGGTACTGCGGTGCTGCTCTGTACTGCTGCGTGATGCTCAGACGAGGTAGTCGAACTCGCCGTCCTGGACGCCACCGAGGAATGCCTCGATCTCGGCCTTCGTGAACACCAGTGCCGGTCCGCCGGCGAAGCGTGAGTTGCGCACGGCGACTCCGCCGTCCGCCAGCTTCGCCACCTCGACGCAGTTGCCGTTGGGGCCGCTGCGCTGACTCTTCTTCCAGCTCAACTCGACGTTCGAGTCGCCCGGCATGCCGTTGTAGATCTCTGTCATTTGTCTGCACCTTCCATATGCGGCTGCAGATGCACGTGCATTTGGCCTTGCATCTGCATCGTACACACTTTTGGCTCGTGTGTCCGCACCCTTACTTTTTGTGATCGTGGCGCCGTCAAACGGGCGTTTCGATCGCTGATTCGGTAGCGATCGGTGACGGTTACCGGACCGTGGACCGGGTTGTGCATGACCTGGGTGGAGCTGGGTACGTGTTCTGGTGCAGGCATGACCGTGGTTCAGCTAAGTGCCACGCCGTGACAACAGTCGCGAGGTCATACCAATGGTCACGAGCATCATCGAGCGGGCTTCGGCCCCACACGGCGCCCCGACCGATCGGGCCGCCCGAGAGACAGCCACCCGGGAACTGATGGAACGCCGGGCGGCGAGCACCGCCGAACACGAGCGGCAGGAACTTCTCGAACAGGTCGTCGAACTGAACCTGGAGATGGCCAAGGGCATCGCGCGCCGCTTCCGCGGCCGGGGCGCCGAGGCCGACGACCTGGAGCAGGTCGCCTACCTGGGTCTGGTGAAGGCGGCCCACCACTACCGGCTGGAAGCGGAGACCCCGTTCATCGGGTTCGCGATCCCGACCATCCGGGGCGAGGTCAAGCGGTACTTCCGCGACTGCGCCTGGACGGTACGGATCCCGCGCCGGCTGCAGGAGATGCAGGGCACGATCGCGAACAAGCTCCCCGAACTGGAACAGGAGCTGAACCGCGAACCGACACCGGCCGAGCTGGCCGAACACCTCGAGGTCGAGGTCACCGAGGTCGAGCAGGCGCTGGCGGCGAAGGGCTGCTTCAACGTGCTGTCGCTAGACCGTCCCGCCGAGGCGGACGCGGAGTTGACGCTGGCGGACGTGGTCGCCGACGACGACGACGCGACCATCGACCAGCTGGAAACGGTCGAGATGCTGGAACCGGTACTCGCGGACCTGGGCGACCGCGACCGCCGCATCCTCCAGCTCCGCTTCGTCGAAGGCTGGACCCAGTCCGAGATCGGCGACGACATCGGCGTCAGCCAGATGCAGGTCTCCCGAGTCCTGCGCCGAATCCTCGACGACCTCCGCGAAAAACTCGCCCCGGAGCAGGCAGCGGCCTAGTCGGCGGCCGGGGTGCCCTGGTGGTAGTACAGCCGCCAGGCACCCCGGGTCCGCCGCCAGATCGAGCTGCGGCGGACCGCAGTACCACCCGAACGCCGGGACACGTAGGTGACGTGCACGAGATCGTCAGCCAGCCGAACTCCGGCCACCTCGGTGGCCTGGATCGGCTCGGCGTCGGGGCGCCAGGCCATCGCAATCGGACCTCGACGGCGGGGCTACGCGGGCCGTGGTGCGCCGGCTGGTGATTGTGATGGCCCGGGGATCCGCGACTCGCTGGTCGGGGGAACTCACTGTGGGTGGTGGGGGAGCGGCACAATGGGGTGGGACGAGGGGATGAGTCGTTGCTGTTGGCCTTGCGGATGTTCAAGACCGTGCCCGCGGACGCGGTCGCGGTAGTTCGTGCTTATCCGCCGATGGTGGTTTGTTTCGCGGCCGCGCTGACCGGTACGGCGCTCGTGTTCGACGTCTTCTACCTGGTGGCGAGCCCGGGGCTCACGCTCGCGCTTGTATATACGGTGCCGGTGCTCGCGGGGCTGATCGCCGGATTGGTTGCCGCGGCTGACGATGTCGGCCTCGAGCGGCGCGTACTTCTTCGTACTGTCGGTCTGGCCGTTGCCCTCGGCATCACCAACTCGATCGTGGTCGCGATGATCGCCGCGATGACCCGTACTGATCCGTCGAACTGGGCCGCCGGTGGTCAGTCGGTCCTGTTCGCGGCGTGCACCGTGTTCGCCGTCGCGGTGTCGATCGTTGCCTGCCGCAAGCTGATCGATGCGCTGGGCATCGAGCTCAGTACGCGTCTCCCGCACCGCCGCCCACCCCGCAGCCCGCTCGCCGCGCCGGCGGTAGCCGCGCCACGGCCCCGGGTCAGCAAAGAAGCAGCCGCCCGAGCCGAGCCCGCACCGCCGCCGCCTCCGCCCGCCCCGGCTCCAGACCCGGACGAGGAAACCATCCCGCTCTTCGTCCCGCCACCCCCGAAGATCGTCGACCTGGACGAGGCCCGTCCCGTCACCTCCTCCGGCGCCCTCACCCCGTCAACCCCCCGCCCCCGCCGCACCTCCCGCCGCCCCCAAAAACCCGGCCGCCGCCCCGGCACCTGACCAAACCCTCCGTTGACCCCGCTCGGTGTGAACATCGAGCTACCGGGGCGAGAACGGAGATGACATGAGCGGCGACGAGTTCATGACGCGTGAGCAGAAGGCGGCCATCGAGGCGATTCACGGGGATCGTGGGGATCCGAGTGAGGCGTTCGAAGCTGATGACGGCCGTGGGCGGGTGCGGGTCGAGCCGACCGAGGACCTGCGCCGTCGGTTCGGCGGCGGCAAGACCCGAGGTGGCAAGAGCGGCAAGTCGCGCTGACCAGGCCGCCCGCTCAACAGCCGTCGGCGCTGAGGCGCAGCTGAGACCGGCCGGGTGGTGGGCCGGGGGAGTGAGTTGTGCTGGGAGACTAGCGGCGTGTGGGACTTGATTGTGGTGGGGGCCGGGCCTGCAGGGGCCTCGGTGGCGTTGGGGGCGTTGGCTGCGGACCCCAGCTTGGCTGTACTGATGCTTGATCGGCACGAGTTTCCGCGGGACAAGGCGTGTGGGGACGGGATCGCTCCGCATGTGCTCGACCTGCTTGCCGGTGTCGGGGTGACCGGTGTTCTGGACGACTGGACTCCGGTACGGCGGTTCGCGTTGACCCGGGGCGCGGTGGGCGTGGATCGGCAGTTGTCGCGGCCTACCTGGGTGGTGCCGCGGGCGGTGTTCGACCATCGGCTGGTCGAGGCGGCCCAGGCGGCCGGCGCGCAGCTGATCCGGCGGCGCGTCCGCGGGCTGGCGGTCCGCAGCGGGTACGTCGACGTGGACGACCTCGACGCGCGTTTCGTCGTCGGCGCCGACGGTGCGCATTCCGTCGTACGGCGGGAACTCGGCCTGAAGCCCGGCCCGGTCGCGCTGGCGATCCGCGGGTACGCGCCCACCCCGCCGGCTCGTGCCGCGAGTCAGGTGATCGCGTACGGCCCCGGCAGACAACCGTCGTACGCGTGGTCCTTCGACCGCGGTGACGGCTGGTCCAACGTCGGGTACGGCGAACTCCTGGCCGGCACCCGTCCGACCCGCGCCGACCTCCTCGAGAACCTGGAGGCCCTGCTCCCCGGCGCGACCGAGGGCGGCGAATCGTGGTGGGGCCACCACCTCCCGCTCGCGGGCTGGACCTGGCGACCACGACGCGGACCTGTGCTGCTCGCCGGCGACGCCGCCGGCCTGATCAACCCGATGACCGGCGAAGGCATCTACTACGCCGTCGCCACCGGTCTCCTCGCCGGCCGCTCCATCGCCGACGCGCTCCGCTCCGGATCCAACGACGCCGGTACGCCGTACCGTCGTCGCACGTCGCGCCTGCTCCGCCGGCACCTGCGGGACACCGCCCTCGTCGCCCAGCTCAGCCGTTCCGACCGGATCCTCGACGCCGGGATCCGCGCCGCCGCCGACGACCAGCTGATCTTCGACGACCTGGTCGAACTAGGCCTCGCCGACGGCGGCCTGACCCGGCGCCTGCTCAGCACGATCCTGCCCTGAGCTCTTCACCGCATAGTCCAGTACGTCGGCCACCCGCTCGGCCGGCCAACCGAGTACGCCGGCGATGTCGCGCGCGTTGACCGACTCGGCAACGACGGCGAGTACGGCCAGGCAGTCCTGAAACCCGCCGCCACCCGACATGTCCTCACTGAGCCGCTCGAAGAACTCCGCCATGTGCATCAGCCGCTCGCCGGCGGGTGTGTCCGTTCCGAGCAGCTGGACCCCTTCGGCGGCGGTTTCCGCCCAGTTGTGGTTGGTCCGCGCGCTCACCTCCCACGCCTTCAGCCAGACGTCGTCGGCGATCACGTAATGCTGCAGGCGCCGGACCGGATCGGGCTCGCGGTGCACCATGCCGACCCGCTCGAGATAGCCGATCGCCTTCGAGATCGACGCCGGGCTGACCCGCAGTTCCCGGACGAGCTCCGCCGCGGTCAGCGTGCGCGAGTCGGACGTGTAGAGCAACGCCAGCACCCGGGACGCCATCCGCTGCAACCCGCCCTCGACCATCATCGCCGCGAACCGCTCGACGTAGGCCAGCCGCGGATCGAGCACCCGTACGTCGGCCGCAGCCGAACCGGTACGCCGCCGACGCGCGCGGGAGGCGGTCGCGTAGTGCGCGTGGTCGGCCCGGTACCCGCTCGCGCCGCCGTTGCGCGCGACCTCCCGGCTGATCGTCGACGTCGGCCGCTCCAGCTGCCGCGCGATCTCGGCGTACCCGAGCCCGCCGGCCAGACCGGCCGCGATCTCGACCCGCTCCTGATGACTCAACCGACCGCCAGGCATCCGCGCATTCACCGTCATCTCATTGCAACGAATTGCATTCTTCGACATCCTCATTGCACAGAATGCCATGTTTTCAAGGGAAGCACGACCGCGAGTACTACCAACATGATTGCCGACATCGTGAACGCAACGTAGCTTCGGCGGCATGGTGATGACAGTGGAAGGTCTGCGGATGCGGTACGGCGACACCTACGTCCTGCACGACGTGAGCTTCGACGCCCGCCCCGGCGAGGTACTCGCCCTGCTCGGCCCGAACGGCGCCGGGAAGAGCACCACGATCGAGATCCTCGAAGGGTTCCGGCTCCGTTCGGCCGGCCATGTCGACGTCCTCGGCGCCGACCCGGCGAGCGCCGACGAGCGCTGGCGGTCCAGGATCGGCATCGTGCTGCAGTCCTGGCGCGACCACGGCAACTGGCGCGTCGGCGAACTCCTCCACCACCTCGGCTCGTCCTACACGCCGTACCGGCAACCATGGCCCGCCGGCGAACTGCTCGCCGCCGTCGGCCTCACCGCGCAGGCCGCGCAGAAGATCAAGACCCTGTCCGGCGGACAGCGCCGCCGCCTCGACGTCGCGATCGGAATCGTTGGCCGCCCCGACGTCCTGTTCCTGGACGAGCCGACCACCGGCTTCGACCCGGAGGCACGTTCGGAGTTCCACGAGCTGGTCCGGCGACTCGCCGCCGAGCAGGGTACGGCGGTCCTGCTCACCACCCACGACCTCGACGAGGCGAGCAAACTCGCGCACCGGATCCTCGTCCTCGCCGCGGGCCGGATCATCGCGGCCGGCACCACCGCGGAGCTGACCGAGCTGATCGCGGGCGCGGACGAGGTGCGGTGGACCGTCGACGGTCAGCTGTTCCACGAGTCGACGCCGGACGGGACGGCGTTCGTCCGCGAGCTCTTCCGGACGTACGGCGACGCGCTCGGCGGGCTCGAAGTACGCCGGGCATCTCTTGAAGACACCTACCTCGCACTGGTTCGGGAGCAGGCATGAAACGCGGATGGCAGCGCGGGCTGATCGAGCTCCGGCAGTCCTTCACGAACGGTCCGGAGCTGTTCAGCCACTTCCTCTGGCCCGTACTGATGCTGGTCGCGCTGTTCTTTCTCCGGCATCGCGACTTCGGGTCGAGCGGGTTGCTGCTTGGTGCGCTCGCCCTGCCGAGCATCCTCGGGATGAACGCCGCCATGGGAATGGTCAGCATGAGCCAGCAGTTGACCGCAGACCGCGAGGACGGGACGCTGCTCCGGGCCAAGGCCATACCAAACGGTATGGTCTGCTACCTGGTGGGGAAGGTGGTCTCGGTCGCGGGTGGGTTGCTGGTCGATCTGCTGATTCTGCTGGTGCCTGGGTTGTTCCTGGTGGACGGCATCGCGCTCGGGTCGGCGCACTGGTTCACGCTGGTGTGGGTACTGCTGCTCGGGCTGGTCGCGACGCTGCCGATCGGGGCGGTGCTCGGGTCGGTGTTCACGTCGGCGCGTTCGCAGGGGCTGATCCAGCTGCCGATGCTCGGGGTGATCGCGATCTCTGGCATCTTCTACCCGATCACCGCGCTGCCCGGCTGGCTCGCGTTCGTCGGGCAGCTGACGCCGGTGTACTGGATGGGTCTCGGCATGCGGTCCGCCCTGCTCCCGTCCGCGGCGGCGGCGGTCGAGGTCGGCAACTCGTGGCGGCACCTGGAAACGGCCGGGGTGTTGAGCCTGTGGGCGATCGCGGGTCTGCTGCTCGCACCGGTAGTACTGCGCCGGATGGCGCGCCGCGAGTCCGGCTCGAAGGTCGCCGCCCGTCGCGAACGGGCCCTCCAGCGCGTCGCATGATGGACCCATGGACGAGATGCGGGCGTGGGCAGTCACTGAACCGGCTCCGATCGACAACGGCCCGCTCCAGCAGGTACGCCGTACCGTCCCCGAGCCGGCCGCCGGCGAACTCCTGGTCAAGGTCGAAGCCTGCGGCATCTGCCGGACCGACCTGCACCTGGCCGAGGGAGACCTTCGCCCGAAGCGCCCAGGCGTAATCCCAGGCCACCAGGCAGTCGGCACTGTCCTCAACGAGTCCGATCGGTTCTCGGTTGGGGAGCGGGTGGGGGTTGCTTGGTTGCGCGGGACCTGCGGCGTGTGTGAGTTCTGCCGGCGCGGAGCGGAGAATCTTTGTCCGCGGTCGGCGTACACGGGCTGGGACGCCGACGGTGGATTTGCAGAGTACGCCGTCGTGCCGGAGGCCTATGCGTACGGGCTGCCGAGCGACAGGTCCGCGGTGGAGCTGGCGCCGTTCCTCTGTGCGGGGATCATCGGGTACCGGTCGCTGCTGCGGGCGAATCTTCCGCCCGGCGGCCGGCTCGGGATCTACGGGTTCGGGTCCAGCGCGCATCTGACGGCGCAGCTCGCGGCCGCGCAGGGCGCCGAGTTGTTCGTCCTGACACGAGGCGAGCAGAACCGGGCGCTGGCGCGGGAGCTGGGCGCCGCGTTCGTGGGCGAGACCGCGGATCGTCCACCGGTACCGCTCGACTCGGCGATCGTGTTCGCTCCCGCCGGCGACGTGGTCCCGTACGCGCTCGAGGCGGTGAGGCCCGGCGGAACGGTCGCGGTGGCCGGGATCTACCTGTCCGACGTACCGGTACTGAACTACGAGCGCCACCTCTTCCACGAGCGGGACCTGCGCAGCGTCACCTCCAACACCCGCCGCGACGGCGAGGAACTGTTCCGCCTGATCGACCGGCTACCGGTCGTCCCGCACACCACGACCGTCCCGTTCGGAGCCGTCGACCGGGCGCTCGCCGACGTCGCCCACGGCCGCGCGAGCGGCTCCTTGGTAGCTGTCCTCGACGACTGAACCGGACCGCGCCGGGATGCGTTAGAACTGGGTGAAGATTCCACGCACCCGTCGTGCGGAACTTCAGCGAGCGCTGCTAGCTGCGTTAGATTTGATCAAATCTTACCGAGCTGCCAGGGGAGTGAACGTGCGGATGTGGGATCTGACCCGCCACTCGTGGTCGGTCCGCGCCGTGCGCCCGCAGTGCTCCGGAGAGGGCGGCCGGTGCTGAGCAGGATCCTCGGCGCGGCAGGTGCGGTCCTGCTGGTCGTCGGGGTGGTGCTCGCCGTTCGCCCGGTCCATGCCGGTGGTGACGCCTGCGGGTCGGTGTTCCGGCCCGACGAGGGCATCACACCGATGCAGTGCGACGCCCGGCTGAGCAGCCGCGGCACGCTGGTGGCCGGCTTCGGCGTCGGCGGCCTGGCCCTCGGCATCACCGCGATCACATTCACCGCCATCCGCGACCGCCGTACCCGCGTCAACTCCTGAAGCCCCCTTGACCTTGACACCGTGTCAAGGCGGAAGGTGGGGCCATGTTCACCATCGGAGACTTCGCCGCCTTCGCTCAGGTGTCGGCGCGGATGCTGCGGCACTACGACGCGCTCGGATTGCTCCGGCCGGCGGTCGTCGACGAGTCGACCGGATACCGGTACTACTCGGCCGACCAGTTCAGCCGGCTGAACCGGATCGTCGCGCTCAAGGACCTCGGCTTCAGCCTGCAGCAGGTCGGCGAGATCGTCGACGTGAAGCTGTCCGCGGAGGAGTTGCGCGGCATGCTCCGGCTCCGGCAGGCGCAACTCGAGGACGACCTCGCCCGTAGCGCCGCGCGCCTGACCAGCGTCGAGGCGAGGCTCCGGCTGATCGAGAGGGAAGGGCACATGCCGACCGACGACGTCGTACTGAAGCGCATCACCCCGATCCGGGTCGCGGAGCTGTCCGCGATCGCACCGAGCTACGACGGCGAGGACGTCGGCCCGGTCGTCCAGTCCTTGTTCGGCCAGCTGTTCGAGCGGCTCGGCGCGGCCGGGGTGGACCCGTGCGGCTCCCCGATCGCGTACTACGAGGACGCCGGCGACGACACGATCCGGGTCCACGCCGCCGTACCGGTGGACGACCGCAGTACGGCGGACGTGGACGCGAACGAACTACCCGAGCTCCCGCGGGCCGCGACCATCGTCCACCAGGGCGACATGGCAGAGGCCGATCGCAGCATGCAGACGCTGGCCCGGTGGATCGAGGACAACGGCTACCGCAGTCACGGGTACGCGCGCGAGGTCACCTTGCAGTTCGACCCCGGCAACCCGGACAACTGGGTGCACGAGTTCCAGATCGAGGTCACAAAACCAGGCTGACCGTCGCGAAGGAATGTGGCGGCAACGTCACCTTCAAGCCGCGCGGCTCCGGTTCCACCTCCAGCGGGACCGGGGCCACCGCGTCCGGATCGCCGACCGTGTTGTACGCCTGCGGCTTCGATGCCGTCAGCAACCGTCCGGACGACTCCCACGACGACGCGCCGCGAAGATCCAGTACGACGTCGAGCGCGGACGACGGGTCGAGGTTGCTCAACGACACCAGCGCCCGGCCGTCCTTCACCGAAGCGGACGCCGACACCAGGTCCATCGTCGTGCCGTCGAGGTCGTAGGTGTGACCATCGATCACGTGCACCGGCAGTGCGGCCGCGTCGTGGTGCCCCTTGTTCATCTCGAACACGTGGTACGTCGGCGTCCGGACGAGCCCGCCGTCGTCGTCCGTGAGCAGCATCGCCTGCAGTACGTTGACCGTCTGCGCGATGTTCGCCATCACCAGCCGCTCCGAGTGCCGGTGGAAGACGTCGAAGTGCACGCTCGCGACCAGCGCGTCCCGCATCGCGTTCTGCTGGTACAGGAAGCCCGGGTTCGTCCCCGGCTCGACGTCCCACCAGGTGCCCCACTCGTCCAGCACCAGACCGATCTTGCGCTCCGGATCGTACGCGTCCATCAGTGCCGAGTGCGCGCGGATCACGCGTTCGATGTCCTGCGCCTTCGACAGCGTCCTGTAGTAGTCGTCCAGGTCGAACGACGTCGCGCTGCCCTTGTTCTCCCAGGTCCCCGCGATCGTGTAGTAGTGGAACGAGATCGCCTGGAAGAGATTCTTCGGGTCCCGCCCGCAGCCGAGGCAGCTGACCGCCTTCAGCAGCGCCTCGGTCCAGGCCAGGTTGTCGTCCGAGGCGCCGGCCGCGATCCGGTACAGCTTGTTGTCCCCGTGGTCCTTCAGGTACGTCGCGTACTGCCGCGCCAGGTCGGCGTACGCCTCGGCCCGCATGTTCCCGCCACAGCCCCAGGTCTCGTTGCCGATGCCCCAGAACGGGATCGTCCACGGCTCGTCCCGCCCGTTCGCCTTGCGCTGCCGCACCATCGGGCTGTCGCCGTCGCGGGTCAGGTACTCGACCCACTCGCTCATCTCCCGGACGGTGCCGCTGCCGACGTTGCCGTTCACGTACGGTGCGGCGCCGAGCAGCTCGCACAAGGCCATGAACTCGTGGGTGCCGAAGTGGTTGTTCTCCTCGACGTTGCCCCAGTGCGTGTTCACCATCGACGGCCGGTCCGCCTTCGGGCCAATGCCGTCCTTCCAGTGGTACTCGTCCGCGAAACACCCGCCCGGCCAGCGCAGGTTCGGGATCTCCAGCGCCCGCAGCGCCTCGACCACGTCGAGCCGGATGCCGCCTTCGTTCGGGATCGACGAGTCCTCGCCGACGTAGAAGCCGCCGTAGATGCAGCGCCCGAGATGCTCGGCGAAGTGCCCGTACAGGTGCCTGCTGATGGTCGCCCCCGGTACGTCGAGGTCGATCACGATCCGTGCTTCAGGCATTACGCCCTCCTGGTTCTTTACAGTTGTCGGCATGGGGAAACCGGCCGGTGTGGTGACGATGGCGGATGTGGCACGGTCCGCGGGAGTGTCCACGATGACCGTCTCGAACGTGATCAACGGCCGGCCCCGGGTCGGCGCGGCCACCCGGGAACGGGTGCTCGCGGCGATCAGCGACCTCGGCTACCAGGTCAACCTGGCCGCCCGGCACCTGCGCGCCGGACGCACCGGCGTGGTCGGCCTGGCCGTACCCGAGCTGGAACGACCGTACTTCGCGCAGCTCGCCGGCCGGCTGGCGGACCGGTTCGAGGCGCACGGGTTGCGGATCGTGATGGAGCGCACCGGCGCCAGCCGCGAGGGGGAGCTGGACGCGGTCGCGTTCTCCCGGCTGCGGATGTACGACGGCCTGATCCTGAGTGTGGTCGACCTCGACCCGGCCGAGCTGAGCCAGCTCCGTACCGACGCACCGGTGGTGATGATCGGCGAGCGGGCGCTGCCGTCCCGGTTCGACCACGTGATGATGGACAACGTCGACGGAGCCCGCCAGGCGACCGCGCACCTGCTCGCGACCGGCGCCCGCCGGATCGCGATGCTCGGCGGCGATCCCGACGGGGTCGCGACCATGCCGGCGCTGCGCGCCGAGGGGTACGCGCTGGCGCACGCCGACGCCGGCGTGCCGGTCGACCCGGAGCTGAACGTCCGGAGCAGCTTCCGGATGCAGGACGGGTACGACGCGATCCGCTCGCTGCTGGACCGGGGGATCGGGTTCGATGCGGTGTTCGCGCTCACCGACGTGATGGCGATGGGTGCGCTCCGCGCGCTCGCCGATGCGGGCGTCCGGGTCCCGGACGACGTCCAGCTGGTCGGGTTCGACGACATCGACGAGGCGGCGTACCTGGTCCCGTCGCTGTCCTCGGTCAACCCCGGGCACGCCGAGATGGCCGACCGGATCACGGCGCTGCTGACCGCGCAGATCTCCGACGGCCCGACCGGCGACCCGCAGGAAGTGGTCGTACCGGCCCGACTGATCCAGCGCGGCACCACCACACCACTCGACTGACACCCCTACCTACCTCGCAGACACTTGATGTAGGTAGGTATATCGATAAACCCAGATCGGGGCAAGACTTTGGCGGACCGCCAGTGCACACCAATCGCGTCCCGAAGGGTGTGCTGAGCGTGCGCCGGCTCGCGATCGGCGGATTGTGGTGGCGTGGCGGTCCGTCCCTCGGTCTCAGTCGGCCAACAGCCCGGCGATCTCGGTCAGCTGCTCCTGTTTCAGGGGTCCGTGGGTCATCGCGGCGGCGTTCTCCTCGGCCTGGGCGACGGTGCGGAAGCCGGGGATCGGTACGGTCCGCGGGCTTCGCGCCCACAGCCACGCGAGCGCCCCCTGCGCCAGCGTCCGACCGTCGGACTCCAGGAGGTCGCGGATCGCGGCGACCTTCTCCCACCACTCCGGCGCCGGTACGCCGCCCTCGCTGAAGTACCGCAGCCAGGACGGCGGGAGCGTCCGGATGTCCGCGCCGGTCGCGGGCTTGTTCGCGTCGCGGCGGCCGAGGATGCCCATTCCGAGCGGTGTCCGGTTGATGCTCGCCAGGTCCTCGCGCTCGCACAGCGCGAAGAACTCCGGCGCGTCGTGCAGCACGCTCGCCTCGTGCTGGATGGCAGCGCAGTGCTCGCCCTGCGCGAACAGTTCGGCGCTGTGCACGGTGTCGGTGCTCCACGCGTACGCGCGGATCAGGCCCTCGCGGACCAGTTCCTCGCAGGCCTCGCGCAGCGGCAGCGCGAGCTCGTCGGTGGTGTCGAAGTGCAGCTGATAGAGGTCGAGGTAGTCGGTGCCGAGGCGCTCGAGCGATGCCCGTACGGCCTTGTGGACGTACTCCGGCGTGCTGTCCTGGTGGTGCATGATCCGGGTCGACTCGTCGAACGTGTTGCCCCACTTGGTCGCGATCACGACCTGGTCGCGGATGCCCTCGAGCGCCCTGCCGAGCACGCGCTCGCTGTGGCCGGCCCCGTACACGTCCGCGGTGTCGAAGAACGTGACGCCGAGCTCGACCGCCCGGCGGACCGCCCGCACCGACTCGTCGTCGTCGACCACACCCCAGCCCAGCGGTTCGCCGGCCGGGTTGCTGAACGGGCCTCCGATCGCCCAGCACCCGAACCCGACCGGGCTGACCTCGATTCCGGAACGTCCTAACGTGCGCATCTCCATACCGTCGAGCCAACCAGGCCGTCGATCATCCGTCCAATGAATCCTGTGCGCACAGTTGATACGTTCGGCGTATGTGACGAAATCAGACCCTTTACCTCCTAATAATTGTTAGGTAACCTTCCTGACAGTTCTGGCTCCGCGCCCCCGGAGGTAACTCATGAGACTGCGCCTGCTCGCGCTGGTGCTGCCCGCCGGACTGCTCGCCGCCCTTGGTGCGGCCGCCGCCGACGCGCGTACGACCGCAGACACCCTGCTCTCGCAGGGCAAACCGGTCCTTGCCTCGAGCATCGAGGACGACACGCTGACCGCGAACAAGGCCGTCGACGGCAGTACGTCGACGCGCTGGGCCAGCGCCGAGGGATCCGGCCCGCAGTGGCTCCGGGTCGATCTCGGCCAGCCGGCCACGATCGACCGCGTCAAGCTCAGTTGGGAGGCCGCGTACGCGAAGGCGTACCGGATCGAGGTCTCCGACGACGGCACCACCTTCCACACCGTCAAGGAGGTTGCCGACGGCAACGGTGCGACCGACGACCTGACCGGACTGCAGGGCCATGGGCGGTACGTACGGCTCGTCGGCACCCAGCGCGGTACGTCGTACGGCTACTCGCTGTGGGAGCTGGAGGTCTACGGCACCTCCGACTCCACCGGTGACACGCAGGCGCCGACGGTTCCGGCCGACCTGAAGAGCACCGCGAGTACGGCGACCTCGGTCGCGCTCAGCTGGAGCGCCTCGACCGACAACGTCGGCGTGAGCGGGTACGACGTACTCCGGGACGGCGCGGTGGTCGCGTCGACGGCGGGTACGACGTACAACGACACCGGGCTGACGGCGAACACGGCGTACAAGTACTCGGTGCGCGCCCGCGACCTGGCCGGCAACGTGTCCGCGGCCTCGGCGCCGATCACCGTCACCACAGGTACCGGCGGCGACGGCGGGTTCGTACTCGCGGCGGCCGGTGACATCGCGGACCGGTGTACGGCGTCGGACTCGAGTTGCATCCACCCGAAGACCGCCAAGCTGGTCGAGGCGATGAAGCCGGCCGCGGTGATCACGATGGGCGACAACCAGTACGACGACGCGCACTACTCGGACTTCCAGAACTACTACGCGAAGACGTGGGGGAAGTTCAAGAGCATCACGCACCCGGTGCCGGGCAACCACGAGACGTACGACAACACGCCGTTCGAGGGGTACCACAAGTACTTCGGCTCGATCGCGACGCCGAACGGGAAGAACTACTACAGCTGGGACATGGGCAACTGGCACTTCGTCGCGCTCGACTCGAACGACTTCGTCAACGACGATCTGCGCGAGCCGGCGCAGCTGACCTGGCTGAAGCAGGACCTGGCGAAGAACACCAAGGGATGCGTTGCGGCGTACTGGCACCATCCGCGGTGGAGCTCCGGCGACCACGGCGACCAGGCCGGTGCGGCGCCGTTGTGGAACGCGCTCGTGGCGGCGAAGGCGGATCTGGTGCTGAACGGGCATGACCATCACTACGAGCGGTTCGTGCCGCAGAACGCGGACGGGAAGAAGGACACGAACGGTCCGGTGGAGATCATCGGCGGGATGGGTGGGGCGCCGCTGTACCCGGTGAAGGCCGCGCATCCGACGACGGCGAAGATCGTCCAGGACTACGGCGTACTGAAGCTGTCGATGACCGACACCACGTTCGCGACGCAGCTGATCGGCCTGGATGGCAAGGTCCTGGACAGCAGCCCGACGTACAGCTGCCACTGATGTATCTCGCGTCCGTCGGCCCGCTCCGGACACCACTGCGCCGGGTCCCTGGAAATGTCGTTGCCTTGGGCATCGTCAGTCTGGTGACCGATGTGTCGGCGGAGATGGTGACTGCGGTTCTGCCGTTGTACTTGGTGTTCGGGCTCGGGCTGAATCCGCTGCAGTTCGGCCTGCTCGACGGTCTGTACGCCGGAGCGACCGCGGTACTGCGGTTGGTCGGCGGACATGTGGCCGACCGCTGGCGCCGCCTGAAAACCGTCGCCGGCGTCGGCTACGCCCTCTCCGCAGTCTCCAAACTGGGCTTCCTCGCCGCGGGTTCCACCGTCCCCGCGATCGGCGCCGTCCTGGCGCTGGACCGAGCCGGCAAAGGTATCCGTACCGCTCCAAGAGACGCCCTCATCTCCCTGAGCACCACCCCCGAATCCCAAGGCCACGCCTTCGGAGTCCACCGCACCCTGGACACCATCGGCGCCTTCCTGGGCCCCCTAACCGCCACCCTCGTCCTCTACACCACCCTCAACAACTACAACACAATCTTCACCACCAGCTTCGCCCTAGCCACCTGCGGCCTAATCCTCCTAACCACCTTCGTCCAAGACCAGTCCCCACCTATCCCATCCCCGCCTGTCGCCGGGTCGGCCAACACGCCACCCACCCCAACCCCGGTCGTGACTAGGCCTAACCACAACTCGGCCGCTGGCCGACCCGGGCCGGGCTTAGCTGTCGGCCGGCTTGGGGATGTGGGGAAGGGGTGGGTCGCCGGCGCATCCGTGTTCGGGTTGTTGCGGGATGCCGACTTCAGACGGTGCTGCGGATGGGCGGCTGGGCTCGGGTTGTTTACGATTACCGACTCGTTTGTGTACCTGGCGGTGCAGCGTAGGTGGGATATCGGGACGAGTGTCTTCCCGCTTCTGCCGCTGGGGACTGCGGGGACCTTTTTGTTGTTGGCGATTCCGCTTGGGCGGGTGGGGGATCGGGTGGGGCGGTGGAAGGTGTTCCTGGGCGGGCACCTCGCGCTCATCGCGGCACTGCTCGTCGTCCGCGGTCCGCTCGGCACCTGGTGGCTCGTACTCGTGCTCCACGGCGTCTTCTACGCCGCCACCGACGGCGTACTCCCCGCCGCGGTCGGCCCGCTCCTCCCGGAGAACCTCCGCGCCAGCGGTCTCGCCGTACTCCAAACCGGCCAAGCCCTGGCCCGTATGGCCGCGGCCGTCACCGTCGGCCTGCTCTGGACCCTCTGGGACCTCCGCCCAGCGATCCTCGCCTTCGCCCTGGCCCTCCTGGCCGTCACGATCGCCGCCGCGATCTTCAAACCCCTGGAGGTACGCCGATGAACCGCCGCCCGCTCCTCGCCGCGATCGGCATCCTCGCCCTCCTCGCCGGCGCCGTCACGTACGTCGTGCACGCCCGCAACGCCGCCACAGCAGACGCGTCGGAGAACGCCGTACCGGTCGTCACGGGGCAACCGATGCGGCTCGACGGCCGGACGCTGTACTTCCGCAACCTCGCCCCCGGCCCGGACACCGGCAAACTCGCGGCCGTACCAGTCGCCGACCCGGCAACCGCCAGACGCGTCGGCGACCTGCACTGCGACCGCTTCGCGGCGGCCCACGGTACGGCGATCTGCCTGCGCCTCAAGCCCGGATCGCTCCCACCCGTGACCGACCTGATCGTCCTCGACGCGAACCTGCGCGAACTCCACCGCGACACCCTCCCCGGTACGCCGAGCCGCGCCCGCGTCTCACCCGACGGCCGGTTCGTGAACTGGACGCTGTTCGTCACCGGCGACTCGTACGCCGCCACCGGCTTCTCCACCCGCACCGGCCTGTACGAGGTACGTACCGGCCGCCTGGTGAAGTCCGTCGAGGAACTGGCCGTCTTCGTGAACGGCAAGCGGTACTACGCCTCCGACGTGAACTTCTGGGGCATCACGTTCGCTGCCGACGGCAACCGTTTCTACCTGACCATGGCGAGCAAGGGGAAGACGTACCTGATCGAGGCCGACCTCCGCGCCTACCGCGGCACCGCGATCGCCGAGAACGTCGAATGCCCGTCGCTCTCACCGGACGGTCGCCGGATCGCCTACAAACAGAAGGTGTCCAGCGGCATCTGGCGCCTCGCCGTCCTGGACCTGACCACCCACCGGATCAGCCACCCACCCGAAACCCGCTCGATCGACGACCAGCCCGTCTGGCAGAACAACACCACCCTCCTCTACCCGATCCATAACCCCGACAACACCACTGACATCTGGTCCACCGGCCTCGGCACACCCCCAAAACTCCTGATCCCCAAGGCCACAACCCCCTCCCTCAGCTGAGCTGCGTCCCGCGACGCTGACGAGAATCGCTGCCATCGATTGTCAGGTTTCGCTGTCACGCTGGAGCGGTGACTTCACGGACCCGGTTGCTGCTTCCGGCAGCCTTCATCACGTCCCTCGGCAACAACATCCAGCTGCTCGGTGCCGCCTTGCTGCTGGTACGCGCGCAGGGGTCGATGCTCGACGTCGGCTGGTTGTTCATCGCGGTAGCCGTCCCGCAGGCGGTGCTCTCGCCGTACTTCGGCCGCCTGGCCGACCGCTTCGACCGCCGCCGGCTGTGGATCGGCTGCGACGTACTGAGCGCCGCGGCAGCCCTCGCCCTGCCGATCGGCCTCGCGCTGGGCGCACCCCAGCAGTCCCTCGTCTACGGCACCAACTTCGCGCTGGCAGTGATCGCCGCCCAGTTCACCCCCGCCAGCGCCGCGCTCATCCGCGAACGCGTCCCTACCGACTGGCTCCGCCAGTTCAACGCCCACTACGAGATAGCTCTCCAGTCCGGCATGCTCCTGTCCGCAGCCGCCGGCGGCGTAGCACTCCAGTACTTCGGCCCCCAGCCCCTCTTCACCTTCAACGCCCTGACATTCGCGCTGTCCGCCGCCTTCGTCGCGGCAGTAGGTGCTCGCCGGTCAATCACCGGCCCGCTCGACCGCCCCCGGAGCGCGCCCACCTCACCCGTCCCGGCGAAGTCGACCACCCGCGTCGACTCGCCCTCCCACCCGGCGGGCATTCCGCTGGCGCCCCTGGCGGTCTTGTTCGGGCAGGGGCTTGTGGTGGTCACCGTCTTCAACGCATTGACGCCGGTGCTCGTCGTCGGGGAGTGGCATCGCGGGCCGGCCGTACTCGGCGTGACCGACGCGCTCGGTGGCGTGGGGTTCTTGTTGGCGGCGGCTGTTTATCGGCGGTCGGCGCAGTGGTTCGGAGATCTGCGGCTCGCGGTCGGGGGATTCATGATCTGCAGTGCGCTCCTGGTCCTGCAACCGCTGTTCGGCGTACCCCAACTGATGGGGTTCGTACTGCTCGGCGCCTTCCTGTTCGGCCAGTCCCGGATCGCGACCCGTTCACTGCTGATGACGTCGGTCGACGAGTCCCGGGTCGGGCACGCGTTCGGGATCGCGAACGGGTACGGCCTGGCGGCCACCGTCGTTGTGATGCTGGTCGCCTCGATCGTCACCGGCCACTCCGACGCCCGCTTCGGCTTCGCCGCGCTCGCGATCGTCAGCCTGCTCTCCGCGTCCGTCGCCGGCACCTCGATCGCCCGCCGGAACCGGACCGCCGAACCAAAAGTAACAGCACTTATATAAGTGCTGTTATGATCATCGCATGGAAGATCCCACCGAGCAGAGTTTGTGGCGGCCGTTGCACGACTTGCTGGCCAGGTTGGACGGCGAGATCGGGCAGATCTACACCGATCGGGAGATCAAGGGCCTGAAGCCGACGTACGTCCGTGAGCTGCTCCAGCTGCACCTCAAGGGCCCGATGACGATCACCGAGCTGGCCGACGCGATCGGCCGTACGCATTCCGCGCTCAGCCAGAAGGTGTCCGCGATGCGTACGGCCGGCCTGGTCCGGACCGTGCCGGGCGCGGACGCGCGCAGCAAGCAGGTCACGCTCACCGCGAAGTCGAAGAAGCTCGTCGAGCTGCTGGCGGCCGAATGGCGTGCGACCGAGGCGGCGCTGGCGGAGCTCGAGGCCGAGCTGCCGTACCCGATGTCCCAGGTGGTCCGCGACGTCGAGGAAGCGCTTGCGATGAAGAGCTTCCACGACCGGATCATGGACAAGCTGGAGAAGCTGAAGTGAAGAACGCGCTCATCGACCTCGGCCCGCTGCGGGTGCTGACGTACCGGCGGTTGTGGATCGGGCAGGTGCTGTCCGGGTTCGGCGGCCAGCTGACGTTCGTCGCGGTGATGTTCCAGGTCTGGGACCAGACGTCGAGCCCGGCGTGGACCGGCGCGGTCGGTTTGGCGCAGGCCTTGCCGCTGATCGTCCTCGGTCTGTTCGCGGGCACGCTCGTCGACCGGATGGAGCGCCGCCGGATCTACCTCGTCACCACGATCGGGCAGTGGCTGGTCGCGACCGTGATGGCGAGCCAGTTGCTGTTCGGCCGCGTCCCGGTCGGCGTTCTTCTTGTCCTTATCGCTGTCCAGGCGTCGTTCGGCGCGACCGCCGGACCGGTAGCGCGGACCGTACTCCCGAAGCTGCTCAGCAGGGACCAGTTGGCGGCCGGGATCGCGCTCAACCGGATCGGGTTCCAGGGCGCGATGCTGCTCGGCCCCGCGCTCGGCGGCGTGATCATCGGCGCGTGGGGTGTCGGCGTCTGCTACCTGATCGACGCCCTCAGTTTCCTCGCCGCGCTGTACGGCGTACTCGGCCTGCCGCGGATGCAGATCGAGACCACCGCGAAACCGGGGCTGCGCGGCGTCTGGGACGGGCTGCGGTTCATCTCGGTGACGCCTGTGATCCGTGGCGCGCTGATCACCGATCTCGCGGTGACCGTGTTGTCGATGCCGGTCAGCCTCTTCCCGGTGATCAACGCCGAGCGGTTCGGCAACAACCCGCGGACGCTGGGGTTGTTCCTGACCGCGATCGCCGTCGGCGGGGTCGCCGCGTCGCTGTTCTCCGGATCGTTCACGCGGCTGCCGCGGCACGGGCTGGTGATGTTGTGCGGGTCGGCCGGCTGGGGGATCGCCCTGCTGTTGTTCGCGTTCTCGCCGGTTCCGTGGCTGGCGCTGGTGTGTCTCGCGGTCGCCGGCGCAGCGGACACGGTGGCGGTCGTGTCCCGCAGTACGATCGTCCAGCTGCACACGCCGTCCGAGTTGCTCGGCCGGGTCAGTGCCGCCGAGCAGATCGTCGGTCAGGCCGGCCCCGACCTCGGCAACCTGCGCGGCGGTGTCGTCGCGCAGATGACGTCGCCGGTCGCGTCCCTGGCGTCCGGCGCGTTGCTGTGCGTCGCGGCCGTTGCGGCGGTGGCCGTGACCACGCCGGGGCTGTCAGCGAGCGACAGTGCGGAAGCCAGCGTTGCCCATTGACGAGTCCGGCGTGTTCGACGAGCGGGCCGCGTTGCGGTAGCGGTTGCAGTACGAGTCGTGGCAGAGGTACGAGCCGCCGCGCATCACCCGGGCCGCGCCGAGCGACGGACCGGGCGGGTTCGCGGCAGGGGAGAACTTGTAGTACCGCGGGCCGAACCAGTCGCCGCACCACTCCCAGATGTTGCCGACCATCTGCCACAGGCCGTACCCGTTCGGCTGGTAGGTACGCACCGGGGCGGTGGTGAGGTAACCGTCCTCCTCGGTGTTGGTCCGGGGGAACTCGCCCTGCCAGATGTTGCACCGCCACACACCGTCGGCGCCGATCAGCTCGTCGCCCCACGGGTACCGCTTGCCTTCCAGCCCGCCGCGCGCGGCGTACTCCCATTCGGCCTCGGTCGGCAGCCGCCGCTCGGTCCACTTGCAGTACGCCGTCGCGTCGTTCCAGCTGACATGGACGACGGGATGGTCGTCGAGCCCGTCCAGGTCCGAACGCGAACCGCCCGGATGCCGCCAGTCCGCGCCGCGCACACCGGCCCACCACGGCGTACCCGAGGCCGGCCCCATCACCTCGTCCGGTTCGGCCGCGAGCGCGAGGTGGAACACGGCGGAGTACCCGAAGTTCTCGGCCTCGGTGCGGTATCCGGTCGCGTCGACGAACCGCGCGAAGTCCGCGTTCGTCACGCTGGTCGCGTCGATACTGAACGCCCCCACCTCGACCTCGTGCACAGGTGTCTCACCATCGGCCTCGTTCTCGTCCCCGAGCCCGTTACCCATCGCAAACACCCCACCACCAACCAGCACCTGCTCGACCAGATGCTCCCCGCGCCCAACCGGCACCACCGGAGCCGGCGAACCCCCACCCCGAGAAGGCGCACAACAGGACGGCTGCTCGTCGGTCATACCCGCAGCTTAGGTTCAGTGGAGATCCAGAAAGTCCCGGAGCCACTGGTCGATCTCGGCGAGGCAGCCCGTATCGATCTGACCTGCCGACCGGCTGACTCGTTCGCGGCTGATGGTGCGGGGTTGCTCGGTGAGAGCCCAACTCGGCTTGCGCAGCTTGAGGCCGGCTCCGCTGAGCCGGATGTGATGGGGCCAACCACGGTCCTTCGTCGTCACCGGGAGGACAATCGCCAGATCCGGGACAGCGTCCAGGTAGTCGTTCGCGGCGACGATGACGGCCGGCCGCTCACCGAACTGCTCGCGGCCACGCGTCGGGTTGAAGTCGACCCACACCACGTCGCCGCGGCGCAGTTCACGCATCGGCCAGACCGTCCTCGCCTGCCTCGTCCCATACTTCGGTCAGCTCGTCGTAGTCGGCGTCGCGGCCGCTGTCCGCATACGCCCGGCGCACGGCGGCGAACCGCTGGTGCCGGGCATGCTCCTCCGTCACCCGCTGCAGAAACTCAGCAGCAGTCAGCCCTTCGGCGCGTGCGGATCGCATGACCGTGTCGCGCACGTGCTTCGGCACTTTGAGGGAGGTCATCTCGGACATACCCATTAGGTTACCAGCCTAATACCAGGACGGGATACTTTTCGGCATACTTCCGCTATCCCAGTTTCGGGGGGCCTTGTTCTATTCGGTGCAGGATGGGGGCGAGGCGGTAGAAGTCGGGGCCGGTGATGAGTTGGCGTTCGTCCCACCAGGTGGCGCCGGCTTCGGCGAGGGGTTCGATCAGGGGGCGGGGGTCTTCGGCGGGGCTGATGCCGCCGACGATCACGTCGTAGGGCGCGCTCGGGTCGGCGCGCTGGTCGGTCAGGAACGTGATCAGCTCGCGGACCTCCTCGACCGCGGGTGCCTGGCCGTGGTTGGCGCTGGCGAACAGCGGTACGGCGCCGTCCCAGCGAGCCGCGCGGCGCATCGGGGCCTTGCGCGGCCAGTACCCGGCGATCCACACCGGCGGGCGCGGGCGCTGGACCGTTGCCGGCAGCAACTGCACGTCGTCGGCGCGGTAATGCTTGCCGTCGTGGTTCACCCGCTCGCCGGACCAGTACGCGGCCATCAGGTCGAGGCCCTCGTCGAGCCGCTCGGCCAGTACGCGGGGATCGGTCTCGTCGCCGAAGCTGCCGAACTCGTCCTCGATCGGCCCGCCCAGGCCGGCGCCGAAGATCACCCGCCCACCACTCAGCGAGTCCAGCGTGGCGACCTGCCGGGCGAGCTGCTCGGGGCGGCGCCGCGCGACCGGCGTGACGAGCGGACCGAGCTTGATCCGGGACGTCGCCAGCGCAGCCGCGGTCATCAGCATCCACGGGTCGCCGAACGGCTGTCCGCGCCGCTGTTCCTTGCTGTGTACGACGTGGTCCCAGAAGAACAGGCCGTCCCATCCGGCCTCCTCGGCGGCCTTCGCCACCCGCACCACGACGTCGGCGTCGGCGAAGTCCCCGAAGTTCGGAATGTTCACAGAAAAGCGCATGGTCACAACCGTAGTTCGACGAACGGAATCGTGTCGCCGGGCAGCAGGTACGTCTCCACCTCGACGAACCCCTGCGCCTTCGCGAACCGCAGCCCGTCGGTGTTGCTGGAAAGGATGTGCGTCTCGATCTCGTCCGCGAGCTCGCGTCCGCGGCGCAGGCAGTGCTCGTAGAGCGCCGTACCGAAACCACGCCGCCGGTACGCCGGCAGTACCCGCGCGATCACGACCGCCGCGGTGGTCTCCTCCGACGGCGGGCGGACCGTCGAGCAGCCGACCAGGACATCCCCCTCGTACGCCACCTCGAGCACGTTCCGCGTCGCCCGCTCGCGGATCTCGTCCACAGACAGCGGCGCAGTCGGAATGATCTCGTTGTGCACCCGCTGCCAGTCCAGCAACGTCGCCTCGTCCTCGATCTGCACAATCCGCAACATCCGGACAGTCAAACAGATCGAGCTGTAGCGGTAGCGTTCGGACGTGCGCATCCTCTTCGTCGGTAACAGCTTCACGTCGCGGAACAACCTGCCGGGACTCGTCAAGGGCCTGGCCGGTGCGCGGGGGATCGAGGTCGAGCACAAGCTGATCTCGGCCGGCGGCGCCTCGCTCCGGCAGCACCTGAACGCGGGCAAGGCGCTCGAGGCGATCGCGAGCGGCGCCTTCGACACCGTCGTACTGCAGGAACAGAGCACGTTGCCGATCAAGAGCCCGGAGCGCTTCCGCGAAAGCGCCCGCGACTTCGACGCCGCGATCTCGGCGGCCGGCCTGCGTACGGTCCTGTACCAGACGTGGGCGCGGCGCAACGCTCCGGAGACGCAGAAGGCGCTCACCGAGGCGTACGGCGCGGCCGCGCTGGAACTCGGCGCCACGCTGATCCCGGTCGGCATGGTCTGGGAGAAGTTCCTCGCCACGTACGACGAGCCCGCGCTGCACGACGCCGACAACAGTCATCCCGCGCTCGCCGGCAGCTACCTTGCCGCCTGCGTCTTCCTGATCGCCCTGTTCGAGGAAGATCCGGTCGGCATCGACGTCCCGGTGAAGGGCCTCGACACGGCACCTCTTCAGCAGGCGGCGTGGGACATCTGCAGTTCTATGTAGCGTCGTGGAAGACCAGGCCGAGCGTATGGCGCTGACCTGAGCGGATCGCGGAGACGCCGTGCCGCACCGGCGCCGCCGACCAGCCGCGGGCCGAGCGAACGGGCCGGTCGCGGGTCGTGAAGAGCAACCCGTGGCCGTGCGGGATCAGGGTCGACGTACCGCGGGACTGGGCGCGCGGGCGCTGCTCGACCAGCAGGAATTCGCCGCCGGTGTGGTCGATGCCGGGCTCGTTCAGGTTGATCACCACCTGCAGCGGGAACACCTTTTCGCCGTACAGGTCGCGGTGCAACGCGTTCCAGTCGCCGGCGCCGTACCGCAGCAGGATCGGCGTGGGGCGGGTCTGCCCGGCGCGGTGGCACACCTCGAGCCACTCGTCGAGCGTGTCCGGCCACTCGACGTCGCGGCCGAGTTTGGCGTACCAGTCGCGGGCGATCGGCAGCAGCCGCGGGTAGAGCGCGTGCCGGAGGGCATCGATCGGCTCCGGGAACGGCGCGTCGAAGTACTTGTACTGGCCTTCGCCGAAGCGGTGCCGGGCCATGTCGATCGTCGACCGGAAGCGCCGGGTGTCGTCGTACATCCCGGCGATCGTCGCGGCCTCGCCCGGCGTCAGCAGTTGCGGCAGTAGAGCGCAGCCGAGGTCGTTCACCTCGGCGGTGACGCTCTCCCAATCGGCTCCGGCGACTCGTCGTTCGTACTTGTTCATACCTCCTGAACGCTCTGGCGCAGGATCGTGTGAGTCTGCTCCAGCACGGTGATCGGCGCGAGCATCGTCGCGTCGTCGAGCGGGCGTTCGCCGGTCTCGAGCATCTTGAGAAAGACCTTCAGGCCCGGTACGACGTACTCGGAGTCGAGCCGTACGTCGCTGCTCACCAGCTCGGTGCGCCCGACGAGCTCCGCGTGGAACGGGACTCGGCCGGCATCGCTCGGCTTGACCAACTGCAACGTGACGAGGACGCCGGCGCAGCGGTACCGCACGACGACCGTCGAGCCGACCCGCTCGACCTCGACCGGACCGGGCTCGCCGGGCGCGAGGCGCTGCGCGAGGTCGGCGGCGTGGATGCCGTAGAAGAAGATCCCGCTGTACTCGCTGTCCGGATCCGCCGGGCCGGTGACCGTGATCGCCTGCAGATCCTCGACGCGGGCGGCTGCCAGCGCGTCGGCATCGGCGACCCAGCGCACGGCGGAGTACGACGTCACCGCCGCGCCCCCGCGCTTCGCCGCGTCCAGGATCGCCTGCGCGTCCGCCGTACTTGCTGCCAGCGGCTTGTCCACCCAAACCGGTACGCCGGCCTCGAGGAACGGTACGGCGTACTCGCGATGCAGCGCGCCGTCGCGGTTCGTGACGATCAGCGCGTCGACGTCGCCGATCAGCTCGACCGCGGTCCGCACGATCCAGGTGATCCCGCCCGCGGCGGCGAGCTTCCGGTTCCGCTCGTCGTCGGCGCCGACCAGCGTGACGACGCGGGTGTCGCCGGCGAGCTGTTCGGTGTTGAGGTGCCGGACGATCTCGTCGGCGTGGCTGTTCTCGGTACCGACCAGCGCGATGCGCATCAGTCCTCCAGTTCGACAGGGCGTCCGGTACGGGCGGACTCGTACACGGCCAGTACGGTCGCCAGCGAACGGCGTCCGGCCTCGAGGGTGATCGCGGGCGGCCGGTCTTCGCGCACGGCGGCGATGAAGTCGCGGTACTGCGCGAGGTGCGCGAGCTCGACCTCGCTCCAGTCCTCCGGGCCTTCGAGTGTGGCTGCCTCGGGCGGTTGGCCGTTCGCGGATGCGAAGTACGCGAGCACGTCGTCGTCGAGTACTGCCGTACCTTGGTCGCCGTGGATCGTCAGCCGCACCGGGCGGCCAGGGTACGCCGCCGTACTCGCGAGCATCAGGCCGATCGCGCCGCTCTCGAAGACGATCGTCGCGCCGGCGAGGTCCTCCACCTCGATGCCCTTATGCGCGAGCCGGCCCGTCTCTGCGCTGACCCGCACCGGCTTGCCGAGCATCCAGACGAGGAGATCCAGCGCGTGGATCCCTTGGTTCATCAGGGCGCCGCCGCCGTCGACCGCCAACGTACCGCGCCAGTCGTCGCCGTCGTAGTACGACTGCGGCCGGAAGAACGCCGACTCCGCGATGCCCGAGGTCACCCGGCCGAGCGAGCCGCCGTCGATCGCCGCCCGGATCTGCGCGACCGGCGGCTGGAACCTCCGCTGGCTGATCACGGACACCGTCAGCCCGGTCTTGCGCTCCGCCACGATCAACCGGTCCGCGGCTTCCAGCGTGATGTCGACGGGCTTCTCGACAATCACATGCTTGCCGGCTTGGAGGGCCTCGATCGCCGCGTCAGCATGCAAGGCACTGGGCACACAGACCCCAACCGCGTCGATCTCCTCGGCAGCGTAGGCCTCGGCCGCAGTCGCATACGGTTTCGCGCCGTAGTGCTCAGCCAGCTGCGCACCCCGCTCGAGATCCTGATCCACGACGGCAACCAGGGTCGCCTCGAGCGCGTCGATGAGACGTGCATGCACAGTGCCGATCGCCCCGGCACCGATCAGAGCAAATCGCATAGAACCTCTCCCCAGTCGATAGGTCGCCACTCACTCAGCCGCCCATGGCACCGGGCCGCCACCGTTTTCTGCGGATTGCTGGGCAAGCAGTGCGATTCGGGTGGCGAGGATGCTTCGCTCGGTGGTGATGTCCGGTTCGTTGCCTGCGGCAAGCGCCTTCAGAGGCAGTTCCGCAGGCCGATAGCCGGCCGGCAGCGGTATGTCGTACGGCGCCTGCTCGTGCGTGGTGAGGACGAGCCGATTGCGCGCCCACAACAACTCAGCCGTACCGCCGGTGCCGATCAGCTTCATCCGGTAGTCACCGTGGACGGGAGACCCGGCCGGGTTCATCCAGTCGACGCCGGCCGTGATCACCGCACCAGGTCCGCTCAGCGTGGCGACACCGTACATCCCGTCCACGATCGACCCGCTCACCGTCCCGCTGGTCAGGCCGGTGAACAGCAGCGCGGCGTCGATGTCGTGCACGGCGAGATCGTTCAGTACGCCGCCGTACCGCTCCCGCTCGAAGAACCAGTCCGGCCGCGTCGGCCGGTTCAGCTTGTGCGGCCCGGACGAGGTCACGCCGTGGATCGTCCCGAGGCTGTCAACGATCTCCAGCGCCGCGAGCGTCACCGGGTAGTACCGCTTCTCGAACAGCACAGACACGTGCCGCCCGGTCCGACCCGCCGCCTCGGCGATCGCATCCAGGTCCTCGAGCGTCGTACACAACGGCTTGTCCGCGATCACGTGACAACCGGCGTTCAACGCGTCCACGACGACCTGCCCACGGTCGCCGTAGATCCCCGCGACCATCACCACGTCCGGCTCGACCTCACGCAGCAGTTGGCGGTGGTCCGTGAACACCTTCGCGGCGTACGGCGACGCCCAGCGCTCGGCCGTTTCCCGGGACGGGTCCGACACCGCGACCAGCGTGAAGCCGTCTGACTTGTCGACCTCCGCCGTCGCGTACGCCACGTGCGGGTGCGCGGCGCCGGCGATCGCGATCCGAGTCATGCCCAGGAGTCCACCATGCAACCGGTTGCATTGCAACCGCCGGTTCAGCGGGCAACGGCGAAGCGGAAGTTCAGGCCTTCGGATGTCAGTACCTTGAGAGTGGTCGGCGAGACCCCAGGACTGTCGTAGAAGCGGGTGCCTTCGCCCAGTAGTACGGGCGAGATGTGCAGGACGATTTCGTCGACCAGGCCGGCTTCGAGAGCCAGGCGTGGTACGGCGCCGCCGGTGACGACCAGGTCCTTCGAGCCGGCCGCCTGCAGGCCGGTCGCGACCACGTCGCGGATGTCGCCGGAGACGTACGTGAACTCCGGCACCACGTTGGTCGCCGGGTCCTTGTGCGTGTAGATCAGGATCGGCCCGGTCCACGTACCGCCGTACGGGCGGTTCTCGCCCATCACCTCGACCAGCCGCCCACCGCACAGGAAGGCCCCGCAGCCCGCGACCACCTCGGCGCCCAGGCCCGACGGACCGCCGTCGCCGAGGAACATCCACCCGACTCCGTCGTCGCGGTCGCCGATGAAGCCGTCCAACGACATCGTCATGTGCCAGATCACTCGTCCGCTCATGGTCACCAGCCTGCGCGCACTGTGATTCATGCGTCCAATGCCAATCTGATCGGAATCGCATAGATATCATCGATACATGCTCGATCTCGTCCGGCTCCGGGTGCTGGCCGCGGTCGCCGCGCACGGCTCGGTCACCGCGGCGGCCGAGGCGCTGCACTACACCCAGCCCACCGTCAGCCACCACCTCGCCCGGTTGGAGGCCGCGACCGGCGCGAAGCTGATCCGGAAGGCAGGCCGCGGCATCCGGCTCACGCCCGAGGGCGAGATCCTCGCGCGTCGCGCCGCGGAGATCGTCGGCCGGGTCGACGCCGCCGACGCGGAACTGGCCGCGTTCGTCGGCCTGCGTTCCGGCCGGGTCCGGGTCGGCGCGTTCACCTCGGCGCTCAGCGAACTCGTCCCGCCGGCCGCCGCCGAGCTCCGCCGCGAGCTGCCGAGTCTCGAGCTCGAGCTCACCGATCTCCATCCGCGCGTTGCCGTGGATCAGCTGAGAGCCGGCGAGCTCGACCTCGCGATCGTCTTCCGGTACGACGACGAGCCGCCGGACGACGGCGTCCGCTACACGTACCTTCGCGACGACCCGATCCACCTGCTCAGCCGCCGTACCGGAGAAACGCTCGCCGACCACCGGGACTCCGACTGGATCGCGGGCTGCCCGAACTGCCGCCGCGAGCTGCTCCAACACTGCGCCGACGCCGGCTTCACCCCGCGGATCGCCTTCACCACCGACGACGTCGTCGTCAAACAAGCCTTCGTCCGCGCCGGTCTGGGCGTCACGACGACGCCCGCCCTGGCGCTGCGCGCCCACCGCACCCCTGGCGTCCGCTCCACCGAACTGCCGATCGTCCGGCACCTCTTTCTGGCCGTGTACGGCGATCCACCCGACCCGCCGGCCACAAGAGCCTTCATTACTGCCCTGAAACGAGTAACACTGAGGTAGGAGCCGTTCGACTCCGGTTGGAGGACCGGGTGATGGGGCACTTGGTGAGCATGGTGAACGTCGGGCCTCGGTACGAGCGGATCTGGCGGGCGGCAGTAGGTGTGCTCGCCACGATCGGTGTGCTCACGGCGCTGGTGTTCGTGTCGCCGGCGACGAACCTGGCCGCGTTCCTGGTCGCCGCGCTGACGATGGGCGCGGTCTGTCTGAGTATCGGCTTGGGTCGTGACCTGCCGAACGCCGACCTGGTCCGCGTCGTACCGCGCGGCGCCGTGCTCGGCGGGCTGTGCGTCCTCGCGGTCTGCGGGTACGCCGCCGCGGTCGGCGCGCGGACCGTGACGCTGGTCCTGCTGGTCCTCGGCGTCTCGCCGCCGGTCGTCGACTGGCTCCGCTCGGGCCGCACACCGCGACCGGTACGACCCGCGCGCCCGCTCCGCCGGATGTCGCGCGGCCCGGGCCGCCGTCCGGCGAAGAAGTTGCCGAAGGCCCCTGTACTGCAGCAGGACCTGCCGATGCCGAAGTACCTGACCGCGGTCGTCCGCAGCGTCTGCGAACTCAGCGACGAGGAACTGTGCCTCGCCTGGCGCCGCAGCTTCACCCAGCTGCAGCGGATCGCGGGCGCCGACCGCCGCCAGGCGATGGTCGACGTACGCCGTGCCTACCTGGACGAACTGGAACGCCGCCACCCCGACTCGTTCGCCACCTGGCTGGCCTCCAGCCCCCGCGCCGCCGGCGACCCCGCCCGCTTCTTCATCCACCGAGCAGACCACTAGGAGAGATTTTTGTGAGCGGTACGGACACCACCCGGACCGACCGCACCTTCTTCGGGCATCCGCCGGTGCTCGCCAACCTCTTCGGGGTTGAACTCTGGGAACGATTCTCGTTCTACGGCATGCAGGGCATCCTGCTGATCTACCTGTACTACTCCGCCGAGCGCGGCGGCCTCGGCATCGACGAGGGTACGGCGACCAGCATCGTCGGCGCGTACGGCGGTCTCGTCTACCTGTCGACGATCCTCGGCGGGTGGCTGGCCGACCGGCTGCTCGGTGCCGAACGCACGCTGTTCTACAGCGCGATCGTGGTGATGTGCGGACACATCGCGCTGGCGCTGATTCCCGGCATCGGTGGGGTCGCCGTCGGCCTGGTGCTGATCGGCTTCGGCAGCGGCGGTGTGAAGGCGAACGCAACCTCGCTCGTCGG
Organism: Kribbella sp. NPDC004536; assembly: GCF_042873835.1. NCBI lineage: Bacteria > Bacillati > Actinomycetota > Actinomycetes > Propionibacteriales > Kribbellaceae > Kribbella > Kribbella sp. NPDC004536. The sequence goes on from NZ_JBIALY010000003.1 coordinate 894,755, forward strand.
ATCGCTGTACGACGAACACGACGAGCGGCGTGACGGCGGGTTCTCGTTGTTCTACCTGGGCATCAACCTCGGCGCACTGGTCGGCCCGCTGCTCACCGGGCTGTTGCAGAAGAATGCCGGCTTCCACTACGGATTCGGGCTGGCCGCGGCCGGGATGTTCCTCGGCATCGTGCAGTACGGCGCCGGACGCCGCCGGCTCGGTGCCGCCGCGCGCGAGGTCCCGAACCCGCTCCCGCCCGAGGCGTTGCGCCGTACCGGTCTGATCGCGGCAGGTGTCGTCGTGGTCGTCGTCGTACTGCTGATCTCGGGCGTGCTCCCGGCCTCCCGGTACGCGACGGCGGTGGCGGTCATCAGTGCGATCGCGGCGGTGATCTACTTCGCGGTGATCCTCGGGAGCAGTCGCGTGACCGAGGTCGAGCGCCGGCGGGTCAAGGCCTTCATTCCGCTGTTCATCGCCAGCGCGGCGTTCTGGTCGTTGTACCAGCAGCAGTTCACCGTGGTGACGATCTACTCAGACCAGCGACTGGACCGGAACATCCTCGGCTGGGAGATGCCGGTGTCGTTCGTGCAGTCGATCAACCCGGTGATGATCATCGTGTTGTCCGGGGTGTTCGCCGCGCTCTGGACGAAGCTCGGCCCGCGGCAGCCGTCGACGCCGGTCAAGTTCAGTGCCGGCCTCGCCGTGATGGGAATTGCGTTCCTGCTCTTCCTGACGATGGCCGGCGGCGGCCCGAACAGCGCCCCGCTGCTCGGACTCGCCGGCATCCTGCTGGTGTTCACGATCGCCGAGCTGTTGCTCTCACCGGTCGGCCTGTCGCTGTCGACCAAGCTCGCCCCGGAGGCGTTCCGGACCCAGATGGTTGCCTTGTTCTTCCTTTCGGTCGCGCTGGGTACGGCGATGTCCGGCGTACTCGCGAAGCTCTACAGCCCCGACCACGAAGCTGCGTACTTCGGCGTCATCGGCGGAGTCGCGCTCGTGTTGGGCGGGCTGCTCGCGGTGGCTGTCCGCCCGATCCGGCGGCTCATGAGCGGCGTCCACTGAACGCTGTCTGCAGGTCCGCGGCGATCAATTCGATCGCGTGGCGGCCGGCCGACAGCGCTGCGGGGAAGTTGAGGAACGCGTGCATGGTGTCGGCGTATTCGACGAGTTCTGTTGGTACCTCGTCCTGCTTGAGACGGGCCGCGTAGGCTAGGGCGTCGTCACGTAGCCAGTCGCGTTGGGCAGCCAGCAGCAGGGCTGGTGGGAGACCTTTGAGGGTCTCGGCTTGGAGCGGTACGCCGCCTGGTGGGATCTCGCGGGTGCCGAAGTACCACTCGTGCCAGTCGGAGCTCGGGTGGAGGTCGAGGACCGGGTAGCAGAGGATCTGACGGTCGGGGAGTGGCACGCCGTTGTCGCGGGCTAGCAGGCAAGCACCGGCGGCCAGCGCACCGCCTGCGCTCTGTCCGCCGATGGCGACCCGGCCGTCGCCGTCGACGTGGTCGCGGATCCAGCCGAGGGTCTCGTAAACGTCCTGGAGTCCTGCTGGGCAAGGGTTTTCGGGCGCGAGCCGATAGTTGAGCGAGACAACGGTGACGTTGCCGTCGGCAGCTATCCGGGAGGTCGCGTGTTCGATGTCCCGCAGGTCGCCGCCGACGAAGCCGCCGCCGTGCAGCCAGAGCAGGATCGGCCGCGGCTGGGTCGAGTGCCGGTAGATCCTCGCCTGCAGCGTTCGCCCAGGAAGGTCGATCGCGATGTCCTCGGTCGCGACGCGTGGGTCGAGTTCGCCGGCGATCGCGGGGTCGGGGAGGTCTTCGCGGTCGAGGAGGAGCGCTTCGTACGGGTCGAGGTCGGGGTTGCTCGGGAGATCGGCCAGGTGCTTGAGCAGTGCGTCGGTTTCGGGGCCGAACTGCGGATTGTCGACAATCATGCGATCACCGGCTGCAGGTGCCGAGCGGCGTGCGCGAACAGAACGCCGTCCGGCGTTGTAGACACGTACTCGGCCAACGCTCCGATCCCGCCGTCGAACCCGCCGCCCGTGGACGGGTCGGCCCAGGTTTCGTCGTCGTACTGGAGGATTTCGGCGACCAGGGCGTCGCCCACGTTGTGGAAGCGGTGCAGGAGCAGCTCCGACGGGATCCGGCGGCCGGCCTCGACGCCGCCGTGGTTGAGGGCGCTGCCGATGTCGGCGGTTTCCCAGCGCGGGTCGAGGCTCCAGTGTCGGCGGCCCACGCGGGCGTCACGCAGTACGGCGAGGTTGATCTCGTCCCACATCAGCACATGCGCGACCAGGTCGTGCAGCGAGTCGCAGAAGTGCCCGAGCGGTCCGTCGTTCACTTCGTACGGCGTACGGAGTTCGTCCTCGGTCTTGCCCTCGACCTGGCTGAGCAGCAGTTCCTGGTCGCGGCGGATCATCCCGGCCGCCTGCGCCGGGGTCGTCGTCGGTGTACGCATGTCGACAATCAAACAGTCGACGATGCCACGCCCGCGATGGATTGAGGGAAGTGCTCAATCCACGGCACGGTACGCCGCCATCTTGGCCCGGGCGCCGCACGTGTTCATCGAGCACCACCGGCGCTGCCCGGGCCGGCTCGTGTCGACGAACAGCAGTGAGCAGTCGTCCGCGGCACAGGACCGGATGCGGCCGACGTACGGGCCGGTCAGCAGGTCGATCGCGTCTCGGGCCAAAGTGGTGAGCAGGTCGGTCGCCTCGGGTGAGGCGTCTTCCAGCGCAAGCTCGGACGTCAGGCGCGGGCCGGGAAGCCGGCGGCTGCTCCATCGGTTGACGACGCCGACGTCCGCGGCGACGGCCGTACCTGAGAACAACCTGTACAGCGCCTCGCGCAGTTCGATCGCCATCCCGCGGACAGCGGGCGAGATTGCCGGCGGCTGCCGGGTCAGCCCGGACTCCTGGAACCAGCGGGCGAGGTCGCCCACCTCCGGGATCCGCTCGAACGGCGCCTGCTCGCGCTTGCCGAGGGTCGCCGTGAAGTCGACCGACGGACGGCCGCCGACCCAGGTGAACTCCGTCTGCATGGTGGATAGTCTATCATCGGTGTTACCAGTTAAACCGGTAACAGAGGAGTCGGGCGTGAAGATCGGGATCGTCGGCGCAGGCGGTGTGGGTGGGTACTTCGGAGCGCGTCTGGCGGCGGCCGGGCAGGACGTCGCGTTCGTGGCCCGGGGCAAGCACCTCGAGGCGATCGGCTCGGACGGGCTGGTCGTGCACAGCCCGGACGGCGACCTGCGGCAGCCGGTGCGGGCGACCGACGATCCGGCGCAGCTCGGCGTGGTCGACTACGCACTCGTCTGCGTGAAGACCTGGCAACTGCCCGAGGTGATCGAGTCGATCCGCCCGCTGGTCGGCCCGGACACCGCGATCGTCACCGTGCAGAACGGGGTCGAGGCGCCGGGGCAGGTCGCGAAGGTTTATGGGGAGCACGCCGTACTGCCCGGGGCCGCGGAGGTGATCGCGTACGTCGAGAGCCCTGGGGTGATCCGGCACCTCGGCAACGGGAAGCTCAGCTTCGGCGAGTGGGGCAACGGGACGACGTCGCGGGTGGAGGCGTTGCGGGACGCGTTCGTCGGTGCCGGGCTGCAGGCGGCGATCCCGGAGGACATCTGGGTGGCGTTGTGGACGAAGTTCCTGTCGGTGGTGCCTGGCGGCGGTCTGGGTACGGCCACCGGCGCGGGGTACGGCGTACTCCGCAAGCAGCCGGCCACCCGCCAGCTGCTCACCGAGGCGACGGCGGAGATCCGCGATCTCGCTGTCGCCCGCGGGGTTCGGCTCCCGGCCGATGTCGTCGACCGGACGCTCGACTGGATCGATCAGCTCCCAGCGGACGGGACCACGTCGCTGCAACGCGACCTGATCGCCGGCTGGCCGTCGGAGCTGGACGCGTGGACCGGAGCGGTGGTCCGGCTCGGTCGCGAGTCGCGCGTGCCGACGCCGATCAACACGCTGCTGTTCGAACTCGCGACAGCCAGGGTGCTTGCTACTGGCAACTAGTTCGGCGGAACGGGATCGCGGCCGCGAGGTCGAGTACTGCCATCAGCGACCAGAAGTAGACGGCGATCCAGACCTCGCGCGGTCCGACGGCCGAGTCCTGGGTGAGGGTCGCGATCAGCCAGCCCGGAATCGGCATCACCGCAAGCACTGCGCACGCGATCCGTTTCCACCGTGTGCTGCCGGCGATCGCGTATCCGCCGGCGATGCCGAACACAGGCACCGCCAGCGCGCCACCACCGATCCCGCCGGCCAGGAAGTGCGCCGGATCCGCCAGCCCTGGAAGCAGCACGGCGGCCAGCAACATCGGCGAGTACGGCAACCACCGCCGCGGCCGGCGCCCCATCCGCCGCAGCCACTCACCCCACCCGACCAACACCCCCACAGCCGCCCCAGGCAACAAAATCCACCCAAACGTCCCACCCCAACTGACCGCGGACCCACTCCCCGCAACCTGAGCCATAAACCCCCGCAACCCACAACTCCAAGCCAACCCACAAACCCCACCCACCACCAACACCTGCACCCCCGCCCGACGCAGAGCTGGCTTGCGCGAGTGCACCGCACCCCGCTCCTCCGCGCCCCGCTCCTCCGCGCCACCCCGGGCGTTGGCCCCTGCGCCGCCCGGGGGGTTTTCTGTTGTGTGGTCTTGCATGGTCAGCTCTCGATTCGGGCGTGGAGGTGGGAGTTGGGGGTGGACTCGTGGTCGCGGGTGAGGAGGGCGGTGAAGAGGATGCACAGGGTGATGCCGTAGATGGCTACGCCGAGGGGGAGGGCGCTGGTCACGCTCACCCCGATCATCGCGACCGCCCACACGCCGGCGACCAGCGCGGTGTAGCGCTGCCACCCGCTCCACGAGCGCAGTACGACGACCCCGGCGACGAGCAACCCGACCGCGGTCAGCGCGACGCCGAGCCCGAAGAACCCGCCGACCACCTTCGGCCCAGTGTCACTCAGCCGCTGGTCCGCGATCGGAATCGACGCCACCTCGGCGAGCAGCAACACCAACGTCCCAGCACCCGCGATCGCGGCCCCGACCCGCCCGGCGCGGGTCGTCAACGAGCGGAACAGCGCGAGCATCCCGCAGAACACCAGCAGATGGAGTACGGCGTACACGATCGACACCGGGACGATCGCGTCCGCGCTCCACGGGTAGCTCCAGAGCTTGTCGGAGATCGTGGACGCGGGCTTGACGACGGCCTCGACGCCGACGCCGGTCAGCGTGGTCACGGCAGCGCCGATCAGGCCGGTGATTGACAGATTGCGGTTCATGGTTCCCCACCTTTCGAAGATTGTGGTTCGACGGTAGGAACCAGTGGTTGCCGTGCGCATCGGCAGCAGTACGACGTTCGATGTAGGTGCCAGCACTGTTGGCGGGACGGCCCGGCGCTGCCACGATGGTGGCGTGGGAGGGCGACGGCCGGCGGTGGCCGGAATGTTCGGGACGGCGGTGGTCGCGGAGCTTGCCGCGATCACCCTGTCGTGGCGGCTCGAGCCGGCCTACGACACGTTGCTGTACGTCCTGTTCAACCTGGCCGCGGTCGGTGCCGGCGCGGTGATCGCGTGGCGGCGACCGGAGAACACGATCGGCTGGTTGTTCCTCGGGTTCGGGCTGCTGAACACGCTCGCGTCCGACCTCGCGCACGGATGGGGTCTCCGCGCGGCCGCGGAGGGGTGGCCGGGCGGCCCCGTCGGTGAGGCGATCTCGGCGGTGAGCTGGCTGCCGAGCGGGTACGGCTGGGTGCTGACGTTCCTGCTCTTCCCGACCGGCAGGCTCCCGGGACGCCGCTGGCGCGCGGTGCCGTGGATCGGTGCCGCCGGCCTGCTGATCAGCATGACCGCGTGGACGCTCAGCCCGGACCGCGGCCGCGACTTCGTCTCAGGCCGCAACCCGATCGCGGTCGAGGGCCTGCCGACCGGGTTGCTGCTCGCGGTCGGCATGCCGTTGTTCCTCGGCGCGCTGCTCGCCGCGGTGGTGTCGCTCGCCGTCCGCTTCCGTCGTTCCGCGGGCCTGGAACGCCAGCAGCTGAAGTGGTTCGTCCTCGCCGCGGCGGTCGCGGGCGTCGCGCTGCCGACGAGCTTCGCGCTCTGGTACGTGAGCCCGGCCGCGAGCGTGCTCGCGGCGGTCGCGCTCACCGGTCTGCCGCTGGCCGCGAGTGCGGCGATCCTGCGGTACCGCCTGTACGACATCGACTTCTTCATCAGCCGGACCGTCGCGTATGCGGGTCTGACCGTCCTGCTCGTCGCCTCGTACGCCGTCGTAACCGTTGCCCTGGGCACCTTCCTCGGAAGCGGCTCGGCCTGGACGGTGGCCGTCGCGACCCTCGTCTGTGCCGTGCTGTTCCGGCCACTGCGGACCCGGATCCAGGACGTGGTCGATCGCCGGTTCAACCGATCGCGGTACGACGCGCTGCACCGGATGACCACGTTCCTCGACGACGTCCGCGCCGGGCGGCGCCCGCCGGAGGACGTACAACCGGTGCTCGGCAAGATCCTCGGCGACCCCGGGCTGGAGCTGCTCGTGTTCCTCCCGGAGAGCCGCCGGTACGTCGACCTGCGCGGGACGGCTCGCGACGACGCCGACGGGCGCCAACGGATCGCGATCGAACGCGGCGACCAGCCGGTCGGCGTGGTCCTGTACGACGGGGCCGGTCCGCTCGGTCCGGAGCTCGTCCGCCGGGTCGTCGAACTCGGCGGCCTCGCGGTCGAGATCGCCCGCCTGCGCGCCGAGCTGAACGTCCAACTGGTCGAGGTGACGGCCTCCCGGGCCCGCATCGTCGCCGCCACCCACGCCGAACGCCGCCGGATAGAACGCGACCTGCACGACGGAGCCCAGCAACGCCTCGTGTCCATCGGCCTTGCCCTCCGACACGCTCAACACCAACTGGGGCTGGGGAAGCCGACTGCACCGCCGGAGCTCGGTGGGAGCGGCGAGCCGGACGTCGCGGCGGTGCGGGCGACGTTGGACGGTGCGGTTGCGGAGGCAACGGTGGCGATCGGGGAGTTGCGGGAGCTGGCTCGCGGTCTCCCGCCGAGTCAGCTGGACGCCGGGCTGGGACCGGCCTGCGAGGAGTTGGCCCGGCGGGCTCCGGTTCCGGTGTCGGTGCGGATGCCGGAGCGGCGGTTCGACAGTGGGGTGGAGGCAGCGGCCTACTTCATCTGCTGCGAAGGCCTCACCAATGCGGTCAAGCACGCCGACGCGACCCGGGTCGAGCTGATCGCCGACCACGACCGCGAGCAGCTCGTCGTCCGGGTCGTCGACGACGGCATCGGCGGCGCCGCACCGCGCGGCGGTACCGGACTCACCGGGCTGGCCGATCGGGTCGCCGCGCTCGGCGGTACGTTCCAGGTCGACAGCCGGCCCGGTGCCGGTACGACCCTCGTCGCGGAGCTGCCATGCGGATCGTGATCGCCGAGGACCAGGTGCTGCTCCGCGAAGGCCTGCGGATGCTGTTCGTCGACGGCGGGCACGAGGTGGTCGCGGCCCTCGGCGACGCGGACGGCCTGCTCGACGCGGTCACGACGTACGGACCTGATCTCGTCGTCGCGGACATCCGGATGCCGCCGACCCACACCGACGAGGGCGCGCGGGCGGCGCAGGCGATCAAGCGCGCGCACCCGGAGCTCGGTGTCCTCCTGCTGTCGCAGCACATCGAGACGCAGTACGTCGTGGAGCTCGTGTCGCTCGGCGGATTCGGCTACCTGCTCAAGGATCGCGTGCTCGATGTCGCGGAGTTCCTGGCCGCCGCCGAGCGGGTCGCCCGCGGCGGGTCGGCCCTCGACCCGCAGGTGGTCGCCGGGCTGATGGCGCGTCGCGACCCGCTGGAGACGCTCACCGACCGCGAACGCGGCGTCCTCGAGCTGATGGCCGAAGGCCTCACCAACAACGGCATCGCCAAGCGCCTCTACCTGAGCGAACGCACGGTCGAAGCGCACGTCCGCCACCTGTTCACCAAGCTCGACCTCCCCGAAAGCGAGGACGGCCACCGCCGCGTGCTCGCCGTACTGGCTCATCTCAGCGCGGCGACGCCTCGAAACCCAGCTCGTTGAGGATGTCGCCGACCGGCTGGCCCGGCGCGGCCGCGGCGACCAGGCCGCTGATGCAGCCGGTCATCACCATCCGGAAGTAGGCCTCGCTGCTGATCTGCGGGAGCTCGGCCTGCGCGGCGGCGAGCACCTCGTCCGCGGCGAGCAGCGCGTACACCTTCTCGAGTTCGCGGCGGTGCGATCCCTCGAAGTACGGGCGGTGCCGCTCCTCGGCGGCGCACAGGTTGATCGCGAGCGAGGCGACCGTACCGGACAGCATCACCGCGGCGCCCGGACCGTACCCGCGCCGCCCGAGCGCCTCGACCGCCTCCCGCTGCAGCCGCACCCCGGCTTCGCCGCGCGGAAACAGCCCCTGCATGTACGCCGCCAGCCCGGGGTGCGCGCTGACGAAGTCGTGGATCTGCTCGGCGAACGACAGCAGGTGCGCCTGCACCCCGTCCGCCGGATCGTCGACGATCCGCAGCTCCCGCAGTACGGCCTCACCGACCAGCTCCTCGAGGCCGAGCTTGCCGTCGACGTGCCGGTACAGCGCCGTCGGGCTGACTCCGAGCGCGGTCGCGACGCCGTTCACGGTCAGGTTCGGCAGACCGAGCCGCAGGCCCTCGCGTTCGATGTCCGCGACGGTGATCTGTGCCTGGCGACCGCCGGTCTTCCGGCGGGGCGGATTCGCTGTCACAACCCTCCTCTTTCGGGGCCTGACCCCAAAGTTATGCTACTAACTTAGATCGACGCCATCACTGATGGTGATCGTTTCTGTCCCTTACTCCTCAGGAGATCATGGTGAGCGCACCTCGCCCCACCCGGCGCACGATGCTCAAGGCCGTCGGCGGGCTGACCGTCGCCGCCGGCCTCGGCGCCGGCACCATTCTGGCCACCTCCCTCGCCGCGAGCGCCGCCGGCGACGGATTCGGCCTGCACATCACCGATCGCAACGAGAGCGATCCGCGGATGTGGTACTACCGCTTCCAGACCGCCGAGATCAGCTGGGCGCCGGGCGTGAACGTCCTGCTGCCGAGTGACTATCACACCAGCGGGCGCACGTACCCGGTGCTGTACCTGCTGCACGGCGGCAACGGCGACTTCATGGAGTTCGACCACCACCACATCCGCGAGCTGACCGCGGACAAGCCGTTGATCGTGGTGATGCCGGACGGCGGCAAGGCCGGCTGGTACTCGAACCCGGTCAGCAGCAACGCCGGCCCGCACAACTGGGAGAGCTTCCACCTGAACCAGCTGGTCCCGTGGGTGGACGCGAACTTCCGTACGTACGCCGAGTTCGCCGGCCGCGCCGTGGCCGGGTTCTCGATGGGCGGTTTCGGCGCGCTCAAGTACACGGCGAAGTACTACGGCCACTTCAGCTCGATCAGCGCGCACTCCGGCCCGCCGAGCATGCGCCGCGACGCCGGGCTGGTCGTGCACTGGGCGAACGTCTCGTCCGCGGCCGTCGAGCTGGCCGGCGGCACCGTCTACGGCGCCCCGGCGTGGGACGAGCGGCGCGTCTCGGCCGACAACCCGATGGAGAACCTCGAGCGCTACCGCGGCAAGCGCATCTTCCTGGTCGCCGGCACCAGCCCGAGCCCCGACCCGTTCGACTACGCCAACGAGACCCAGGTCCTGGCCGGCCAGCGCGAGTTCAAGGCCGCCCTGGACAAGGCCGGCATCACCTTCACCGCCTACGAGGACCCAGGCGGCCACATGATCCGCGAAGACCGCCTCTCCGAAGACCTCGAAGGCATCGTCGCCCACCTGAAGAAGGCCTGACCCTTCCCCCAGCCGGCGGCCCACCGCACCTCCCGCGGTGCGCCGCCGGCAGGTTGTTTCACCGCTGGCGGGTTGCAGCACGCCAGCGGTCACACAACCCGCCAGCGGCCCGGCGCCTCAGTCCTCGGCGAGGCGGCGGAGCAGGTCGGCGAGGGTGTGCTGTTCGGCGGCGGTGAGGCGGGCCAGTTGGGTGACCATCACGTCGCGGCGTTTCTCGCGGAGGGTGGTGAGCAGCTGGCGGCCGTGGGGAGTGAGGTCTACGAGGGTGGCGCGGCGGTCGTGCGGGTCGGGCTGGCGGGCTACCAGGCCGGCTGCTTCCAGGTCGTCGACGACCGAGGTGGCCGAGCGGGGGACGATGCCGAGGCGGGCGGCGAGGTCGCTCAGGCGGATCGGCTGGGCGGCGTTGTCGAGGGTCCTGAGGACCCGGAACTGGCCGTGCGTGACGGTGTCCCCGAAGCCTTCGCGGGACGCGCGGCGCTGGCGGCGGACGATGCCGTCCAGGAGCGCCGCGATCTGCTCGGCGGCGTCGGTCGAGTCGTCACGCGCGTGCATGTGCAGAGCCTAGTGGAATAGCCGGGGATCTTGTGAGGTTTCCTCATAGTGAGTTAACCTCAGTATATCTGGTCCCTGACGAAAGGAACTGCATGTCGCAGATTTCCGGAATCCCGGGCGGGGGAGGCGGTGGCGGCCGGGCGATGCGCTCGCTGCTCAAGGACTCCTCGGTCCGGCATCACAAGCTGTCGGCGGGTACGCTCCGCCGGATCCTCGGGTTCGCCCGTCCGTACCGCGGCTACCTGGCCGCGTTCCTCGTACTGGTCGCGTTCGACGCGGCGACCGGTGCCGTCACCCCGCTGCTGTTCAAGGCGATCATCGACAAGGGCATCGTGCCCGGCCACGCGAACGTGGTCGTCTGGCTGGCCCTCGTGGTCGCGGCCCTCGCGCTCGCGAACAGCGCGATCACCCTGGCCGAGCGGTGGTTCTCCGCACGAATCGGTGAAGGTCTTGTGTACGACCTGCGCACCGCGGTGTTCGACCACGTCCAGCAACTGCCCGTCGCGTTCTTCAGCCGTACGCAGACCGGTGCACTCATCCAGCGGCTGAACGGCGACGTACTCGGCGCGCAGCAGGCGTTCACGTCGACGCTGTCGAACGTGGTCAGCAACCTGCTCAGCGTCGCCCTCGTACTCGGCGCGATGTTCGTGATGTCGTGGCAGATCACGCTGCTCGCGCTCGTCGTCCTGCCGTTGTTCGTGATCCCCGCCCGGCTGCTGGCCGGGAAGTTGCGGGAGGCAACGGCCGAGACCTACAAGCTGAACGCCACGATGGCGCAGACCATGACCGAGCGGTTCAACGTCGCCGGCGCGGTGCTCGCCAAGGTCTTCGGCCGGACCCAGGACTCGTCGCGCGACTTCGCGGGCAAGGCGGCCCGGGTCCGCGACATCGGCGTCACCACGGCGATGTACGCGAGTGTCTTCCGGGTCTCGCTGACGCTGGTCGCGGCGCTCGCGGTCGCGCTGGTGTACGGCGTCGGCGGCGTGCTCGCGGTCGCCGGCACGCTCGGGATCGGTACGGTCGTCGCGCTGACGGCGTACCTGAACCGGCTGTACGGACCGCTGACCGCGCTGTCCAACATCCAGGTCGACATCATGACCACGCTGGTCAGCTTCGAGCGAGTGCTCGAGGTGCTGGACCTGGAACCGATGGTTGCTGACCGCAACGACGCCGAGGTGCTCCCGGCAACGGTCGAGCCGTCGATCGAGTTCGACCACGTGTCGTTCCACTACCCGTCCGCCGAGGAGGTGTCGCTCGCCTCGCTCGAGTCCGTCGCGACGCTGTCGGCCGAGACCGGCGAGGAAGTCCTCAAGGACGTGACGTTCACGGTCGAGCCCGGGCAGCTGGTCGCCGTCGTCGGCCCGTCCGGAGCCGGCAAGTCCACGCTCTCGTCGCTGGTCTCCCGGATGTACGACGCAACCGGTGGAGCCGTCCTGGTCGGCGGTCACGACGTACGCGCGGTCACGCAGAGTTCGTTGCGCTCGGCAATCGGTGTGGTGACGCAGGACTCGCACATGTACCACGACACGATCCGGCAGAACCTGCTGCTCGCGCGGCCGGACGCGACCGACGCGGAACTGCGCCAGGCCCTCGAGGCCGCGCAGATCGCGCCGCTCGTCGACAGCCTGCCGGACGGGCTGGACACGGTGGTCGGCGATCGCGGGTACCGGTTGTCCGGTGGGGAACGTCAGCGGCTGGCGATCGCACGGCTGCTGCTCAAGTCACCGTCGATCGTGATCCTCGACGAAGCGACCGCCCACCTCGATTCCGAGTCCGAGGCCGCTGTCCAGACCGCGCTGGCGAACGCGCTGGTCGGCCGGACCTCGCTGGTCATCGCGCACAGGTTGTCGACGATCCGGCACGCCGACGTGATCCTGGTCCTCGACGAGGGCCGCATCCAGGAGCGAGGCACCCACGAGGAACTGCTGACCCGCGGCGGCCTGTACGCCGACCTCTACGCAACCCAGTTCGCAACGGCCGCGTGAGCTCCCTGACGTGTTACGTCACGTCGCGGAGGTGCAGCACGGAGCCGTTGTCCAGTTCGCGGTCGAGGAGCGACCAGATCGCACGCGCCGCCGGTTCTGGTTTGTCCAACCGGCCGCGGGCCTCGAGGTCGCGGAAGCGGCCGGCCACCGGTACCTGCTCGGGATCCGCGGCCCGGAGCTCGGCCTGCATGTCGGTGTCGAGCGGGCCCGGTGACACCGAGACCACCCGGCAGCCGGGTCGGCGGTGCCGCTGCTCCAGGCCGACCGTCCGTACCCATTGGTCGATCGCCGCCTTGCCCGCGCAGTAACTCGCTTCGCCCTCGTGCGGGCGGCTCGCGGCGCCCGACGAGATCATGATCAGATGCTGCTCGCAGGACCGTCCCGAGACCGCGCTGAGAAACGCGTGCCCGAGAATCTGGGCGGCAGCCGAGTTCAGCAACACGTTTCTGGTGTACTGCGCGGTGTCGACCCGGTCCACCGGCCCGAGCGGCGTCAACGTACCGGCGTTGTGGATGAACACCACCAGCTCCGGGTCCTCGGCCTCGATGCGTTGCCGGAAGTCCTCCTCGACGACCGGCCAGGAGCCCGGATCGGCGAGATCCACCGACACGTGCTGCGCTCCCGGCGTGCCGCCGCGCCGGGAGAGGTCGACAAGTTTCGCACCCCGGAACGGGGCCGTCGCCGCAAGCGCGGCGCCAAGCCCTGCGGAAGCGCCGGAGATCCAGATCAGAATCCGCCGCAGCGGACTCGTCGCATTTCCCCGAAACGCGGGTGAAAATCCAGCATCATGCAGTTCCCCCCTGCAACCCCACCGTCGCCTTTCAGCCCGAGCCTACGCTGTGAATCTGCTGAGACGAACCCCTTTCCGTGACTTATTCGTAATGCGATCGCGGCGTCGCTGTGCGCTCGTTAACCTCTGGTGGTGAACCCCCAGGACTGGCAATGGGACAAGACGCTCTATGCAGGCAGCGCGCGACACTACGCAGTCGGGCGAATGGCATATCCGAACGCATTAGGGGAAGCGCTGCGGGACGAACTGCAGCTGAATGCAACCGGACGATTGCTGGACGTGGGGTGTGGACCCGGGCCGGTGACGTTGTTGCTCGCGCCGTACTTCGCCGAAGTGGTCGGGGTGGACGCGGATGCGGACATGCTCGACGTCGCGGCCGGGCGGGCGGCAGAGCTGGGCGTACACAACGCGAAGTGGAAGCAGTTGCGCGCGGAGGAGCTGCCGGGGCAGCTCGGGACGTTCGAGGTGGTGACGTTCGCGCAGTCGTTCCACTGGATGAACCAGCCGTTGGTGGCCGGGTTGGTACGCAGCATGCTCGCCGACGGAGGAGCGTGGGTACATGTTGGTGCGACCACCCATCGGGGCATCGACGGCCGTACGGAGCTGCCGCATCCGCGGCCGCCGTGGGACGCGATCGACGGGCTGGTGACGCGGTACCTCGGTCCGGTCCGGCGGGCCGGACAGAGCGCGCTGCCGACCGGTACGCCCGGTGGTGAGGAAGACGTGATGCGCGCCGCCGGGTACGCCGGGCCGACCCGGATCGTGGTCGGAGGCAACGAAGTCGAGGACCGTACGGTCGACGACGTGGTCGCGGCGGTGTTCTCGCTGTCGAGCTCGGCGCCGCACCTGTTCGGCGCGGAGCTGCCGGCCTTCGAGACCGACCTTCGTGAACTGCTGACGAAGGCGTCGGGCGACGGTGTGTTCGCCGAGCAGCGCCGCGAGATCGAAGCAGTGATCTGGCGCTGAGAATCCACTCAGGAAACTGAGGAAACACACAGCGGCCGCGGCAGATGCCGCGGCCGCTGGGGTGTTGCTGCGTCAGCCGGGATTCAGGACTGGTTGTCCTGGTTGTCGCCGTCCGAGCCGAGCTGCTCGCGGGCGAAGTTCTCGCCCTGCTCGATCTGGTCCCCGAACTTGTTGCCGGTCTTCTCGTTCAGGAACTCACCGGCCTTCTCGAGGCCCTCGTTGACCTGGTCCGGGTGCTCCTTCGCGAGCTCCTCGGCCTTGTCCTTCATTTCGTCGAACAGACCCATCGTCTATCCCCGTTCCTTCGATGGTTGCCTTCCACTACCAAGCCCGTCTTACCCGATCGGACGGAATCCACACAAGGACTCGCCGACGGTTCGGGCAGGGTTCATCCGGTAAACGGATTCCGGTCTGCCTGCAGCGCCGGGAGTACGCTCGCCGCGAACACGCCGTACAGGTGCCGCTGGAACATCGGCCCGAAGCTGACCCGGGCCACGCCCCGGCCCGCGTAGTCGGCGATCGTGTGCGCGCCCTGCCCGTACGCGACGTTCACCGGACCGTCGAGCTGCGTCGTCAACGTGGCGATCACGTCCAGGTCGCCGACCCCGATCGGGTACACACAGTCAGCGCCCGCGGCCAGGTACTTCGTACCGCGATCGAGTGCGCTCCGTAACTGTTCCTCCGGCGTACCGGCCTTGCGGAGGAACGTGTCGATGCGGGCGTTGATCACCAGCGCGTCACCGGCCGCGGCCCGTACCGCGGCGAGGAAGTCGGCCTGTTCGCCGGCGTCGACCATCGCGCCGGTGGCCGGGTCGGAGTCCTCGAGGTTGAGGCCGACGGCGCCGGTGGCGAGGAACCGTTCGGCGAGTTCGGCCGGCGCCAGCCGGTACCCGCGTTCGAAGTCGACCGTCACCGGGACCGACACCGACCGTGCGATCCGGGCGGCGCCGGCGAGGACGTCGTCGACCGGCGCTTGCTCGCCGTCGTCGTAGCCGAGCACCGCGGCGGTCGCGTTGCTGCTGGTCGCGACCGCGGCGAAACCGGCCGCCTCGATCAGCTTCGCCGACGCCGCGTCCCATGCGTTCGGGACCACCAGCGGCGTACCGGGAACCTGCAGTTCCCGCAGAGTAGTTGCCAAAGACATCAAGATCTCCCATGGATCAGGGGCAGCCCGAAGGCTGGGAACAAAGCAGGTTGGTGGAACGCGAGCACGGCCTCGATCGCGCCCTTCGAGAGCTTCAGTACCTTGACCGAGTGCGCGTGGAACTGGCTGTCGGCACCGCGGATGTACATCGCGAAAGCAGGCTGCCCGTTCGCCGACGTCTCGACCAGCACGCGCCGCGCCGGGCCCGGCCGGAGCTTCGAGTCGAGCAGCCGCAGTACGTCGGACCGGCCGCGGAACCAGGTCGGGATCGGCGGCATCTCCCAGCGCGCGTCCGCACTGAACAGCCCTTCGAGTACGACCAGGTCCTTGTTCTCCATCGCGGCCTGGAACTGGTCGAGCAGCGCGCGCCGAAGCGGTTCGTCCGGCTCGCTCAATTCTTCCTCGCGCGGCTTCAGCCGGGCGAGCTCGGCGCGGGCGCGCTGCAGCGAGCTGTTCACCGCCGCGGTCGTTGTGTCGAGCAACGATGCGACGTCGGCGGCCGGCCAGGTGAGCACCTCGCGGAGGATCAGTACCGCGCGTTGCCGCGGCGGCAGATGCTGCATCGCGGCGACCATCGCCAGCCGCAAACTCGCCTGGTCGCCGACCACGGTCGCCGGGTCGGCCCCGAGCAGCTGGTCCGGGAACGGCTCCAGCCACGGCACCTCGAGAGCCTGCGCGTGCAGGTCCTCCGGATCGTTGCCCGGGGCACCCAGCGCCGACGGGACCACCCGCCGGCTGCTGTGCTGCAGGAGGTTGAGGCACACGTTGGTGGCGATCCGGTACAACCAGGTCCGGACCGTCGAACGGTGCTCGAAGTCCGCGTGGCCACGCCAGGCGCGCAAGTACGTCTCCTGGACGGCGTCCTCCGCGTCGTGCAACGACCCGAGCATCCGGTAGCAGTGCGCGACCAGCTCACCCCGGTACTCCGCGAACTCCTCCTCGAGATTCATCGGACCCCTTCCACCACCTTCACCGGTACGGTCTCGCTGGTACGGCGGCGGGCGGCGATCACTGCGCCTGACAACGCCCCGAGCAACGACAGTACGCCGCAACCCGCGAGCGCCCGGGTGAATCCGTCGCCGGTGTAACCGCCGGCCGCGGTGAACACGGAGCCCAGGACGGCGACTCCGGCCGCGCCGCCGAGTTGGCGGTTCATGCTGTAGATCCCGGATGCGATGCCGACGCCGTCGCGGGGCAGCGCCGCCATCGCCGCACTCTGCGCCGCGGGCATTGCGAGCGAGATCCCGACCCCGCAGACAACCAGCGGCGGGATCAGCTCCCAGTAGTGGTCCGCGCCGCGGCTGACCCAGAACATGCCCGCGGCCTGGAGCGTCAGACCGATCACGACCAGTGAGCGTTCGCCGACCCGGTCGACGAGGCGGCCCGCGATCGGTCCGACGACGAACAGCGTCCCTGTCCACGGCAGGAGTTGCAGCCCGGCCTTGAACGGCGCCGAGCCCAGTACGGCCTGCATGTACTGCGACAGGAAGAACACCGCGCTGATCAACGCCGCGGTGAGGAAGAAGCCGGCCGCGTTCGCCGCCGTGAACGTCCGGTTGCGGAAGAAGGCGAGCGGCACCATCGCGTGATCGGTCCGCCGTTCCCACAGCCCGAACGCTGCCAGCATCACGACCCCGATCGCGAACGCGGTCAGTACCTCGGTACTCGACCAGCCGGCCGACTCACCGCGGACCGTGCCCCAGACCAGCCCGAGCGCGGCGAGGCTGATCAGCACGGCGCCCGTCAGGTCGAGGCGCCGGGCGGGGCCGGTGCTCTCCGGGATCCTCGTCAGTACGAGCCCGATCGCGATCGCGCCGATCGGCACGTTGATCCAGAAGATCCACTGCCAGGACAACCCTTCGGTGACCGCGCCGCCGATCATCGGACCGCCGAGGACGGCGATCCCGGTCACGCCGCTGAACACGCCGATCGCCCGCCCGCGCACCTCCGGCGGGAACGCCGCCCCGAGCAGACTCATCGCCAGCGGCATCACGAAGGCCGCGCCGACCCCTTGAACGGCGCGGGCCACGATCAGGAACGGCAGATTGGTGGCCAGCGCGCAGGCGATCGACGCGGCCGTGAACAGGGCGAGACCGGCCGCGTAGGTACGCCGCCGGCCCAGACGGTCACCGATCGCGGCGGCCGTCATCAGGAGCATCGCAAAACTCAGTCCGTACGCGTTGACCGTCCACTCCAGCTCTTCAGCCGAAGCACCAAGATCCGCCCGGATCGTCGTCAGCGCCGCGGCCACCACCAGCGTGTCCAGCGCCACCATCACCGACCCGAGCGAGGCCAGCCCGAGAACCCATCGTTGTTGACTCTTCACACCACTACAGACCGGCGCGAGTACCCGAACTCATCGGTGCGATGAGAACGAGTTTCAGCGCCGGCGGCGCATGCGGCGCTGGGCGGCCATGGCGGCACCTCCGCTGAGGATGACGAGGAGGGTGGCCAGGGACCAGCGGCGCAGTACCTGGACGTTGCGGTCGTGGGGCTTGGGGGCGGCTGCGGCCTGGGGGGCTACGGCGAAGTCGGTCACCGGTGCGGGGCGGCTTGGGGTGCGGGTCGGCGGCTTCGAGGGTGGTGGCAGGTCGGGCTGGGTGGGGGTGCTGGTCGGCCTCGGGGTCGGGGTCGGCGTCTGGGTGGGTCGTGGGTGCGGTGTCGAGGGTGGCTTCGGGGGAGCGGGCGTCGGGTGCCGCGTCGGGGTCGGTCGGGGCGTCGGAGTCGGACGGGACGTGGAGGTCGGCGTGGGCGTTCCAGGCGGCGGAGGCGGAGTAGGAGGAGGCGGTGGTGGTGGGGTGGGTGGTGGTGGGGTGGGTGGTGGCTTGGGTGGCGGTGAGGTCGGTGGGGGCGGTGGCGTCGCGGGTGCGAGGCAGCCGGCGGCGTCGGTGTCGGCGAGGGACGGGCCTGAGGCCAGTTTCGTGGACGAGCCGTCGAGCCCGATCCGGTAGAGCTCACTCGCCCGGCCGTGACCAGTGTGTTCGGCGTACACGGTCGATCCGCTCACCACCACGGAGGAGTAGCCGTCCTGCCACGGGATCCCCGCCACCGGCGTGACGACCCGCACCGCGCCGGTCGCCGGTGAAAGCGTCACCAGTTGCGCCACCCGGCCCCAGGTCGCGACGCCGTACAGTACGCCCGACGAAGGATCCGCCCCGAAGTCGTCCACCTCGTACCCGACGACAGGGAGCTGTACGGCCCGCACGACGCGCCCGTACGTCGGGCTCCCCGGGCCGATGTCGATCGTGTAGAGGCGCAGGTGATCGCGGACGTAGAACTGTGACCCGACGACCGCACCCGCCTCCGCGTCCGCGAGGCCGCCGACACCGTGCCGGACCTCGCCGAGATCCGTGACCGTGGCGCCGCGCGTGATCGTCACCAGGCGCGGCCGGCGCAGCAGGCCACCGCTGACGATCGCGTAGACCAGGTCCTGGGCCCGCGAGTACCCGGCCGCGAGCACCCGGTGGTCCAGGCGGCCGAGGTCCGACACGGCACCGGACGGGAGGTCGACCCGCACCATCCGGGTCAGTGAGTGGTACCCACTCGCCCGGAAGTCGAAGTACGAGCAGGCGGTGGTGGCAACCGACGGTGTCGCAGGCAGGATGCAGGACACGACGGCGGCCGTACTCGCCGCGACCCCGGCGGCGCGTCGGACGTCAGCCACCGTCGCTCAACCGGGTGAGAGCGGACAGAAAGGCCTCCGGCCCGACGTCGGCTCCGCCGCTGAACGGGTTCTGCAACTGGTAGATCGCGAACAGCAACAGCCCGATCGCGCCCGCGAGCATCGAGACGATGAACGCGTACGAGTACAGGCCGGGGCCGCCGAACATGAACATCAGCGCCACCGACATCGCGCTGCCGATCAGGATCGCGAACCAGACCACCTCGCTGACACCGCTGCCGCTCGAGTTCAGCCGGTTCTGCCGTGCCTGGTAGACGTTCCAGAGCTGGTTCGCCGCCTCCACCCGGCGGTCCTCCTGCCGCTCGCTGGTCGTCTTCGCCTGCTCGACGGTCTTCTGCAAGGACGTGAGCAGCGTCCAGCCCTGGTCGCCGACGGTCCGGCCGGCCCGCATCGCCGGCCATTCCCGCCCGGCCACCTCGTTTGCGTACGCGCGGGTCAACTGCCGCACCCTGGTCCGGTCCGCCGGGGCCAGCGAGTCCGCGGCCCACTGCACCGCGACCAACGCGTTCGCCTCGTCGTACGTGGTCTTCGCCGCGGTGTCCATGCCGTCGAACAGCGAGATCAGCACGAACGCCGCGATCACCACGTTGACGCCTCCGACCACCGTGAACACCTGGCCGGCGACCTCGTTGTTCGCCTCCCGGCCGACCCGTTGCCGCCACTTCCGCAGCAGCACCGCGAGTACGGCGGTGACGATCATGATGCAGCCGACCCAGAGCACCCCACTGACGACCAGGTTCATCCGCCCCTCACCTCGGACGGCAACGTGAACCGGACGGTCTCCCGGGTCACCTCGTGCTCGATCACGTCGACCGGACCGAACTCCCTGATCCGGTCGATCACCTCGTCGACCAGGACCGGCGGCGCCGACGCGCCGGCCGTCAGCCCGATCACCTTCACCCCGTCCAGCCAGTCGGGCGGTACGTCGGCAGCGCTGTCGACCAGGTATGCCGTCGTACCCGCCCGCGTCGCGAGCTCGACCAGCCGGCGTGAGTTCGACGAGTTGGCCGAGCCGACCACGATCACCAACTCGGCCCGGCCGGCGATCGCGGACAGTGCCGCCTGCCGATTCGTCGTGGCGTAACAGATGTCGGCCGTATCCGGCCCATGCGCTGCTGGGAACTTCTCGCGCAGCGCATCGATCATCGCGGTCGTCTCGTCGACGGCCAACGTGGTCTGGGTCAGATAGGCGACTTTCGTAGGATCGTCGACCTGCAACTCGTCCACATCCCGCAGGTCTTCCACCAGCACGGTCTGCGCGGGCGCCTCGCCGAGGGTGCCCTCGACTTCCTCGTGGCCGGCATGCCCGATCAGTACGACGGTGTGCCCGCGGGCCGCGAACCGGCGGGCCTCCTGGTGCACCTTGCCGACCAGCGGACAGGTGGCGTCGACCACGTCCAGGCCACGCCGCGCCGCATCTGCCCGAACCGCGGGCGCCACCCCGTGCGCGGAGAAGACGACGGTCGCACCGGCCGGTACCTCGTCGAGCTCGTCGACGAAGACCGCGCCACGCGCCCGGAGTTCGTCGACGACATGAGTATTGTGAACGATCTGCTTGCGGACGAAGACCGGCCCGGGACGGGCGGCGAGCAGCCGTTCGACGATGTCGACGGCCCGTTCGACTCCGGCGCAGAACGAGCGCGGTGCCGCGAGCAGGATGGTGCGCTTCTTCATTGGTCCCCCCAACTAGTGATCGCGACGTGTGGCCAGCCGGGCCAGTCCTTCCAGCTCGGCGGCCGCGGGTGCGAGTGCTCCGGCCGCGGTCAGTTCCCCCAAGGCGGCAGTGAGCAAGGCGTCGGCCTGCGCCTGACTGGCTGTCCGGCCGCCCGCGGCCTCGACCAGTGCGGCGGTGTCGACCAGGTCGGCGTCGGACAGTTCGTCCTCGCGCCCGTACAACGCCGCCAGCTGTCGTCCGGCCGGTGTACCCGACGACAGGGCCGCGACGACGGGCAGCGACTTCTTCCGGCGGCGCAGGTCGGAGTACACCGGTTTGCCCGTGACCGAGGGCTGGCCCCAGATGCCGAGCAGGTCGTCGGTGTACTGGTATGCGAGGCCGAGATCCTCGCCGTACAAACGCAGGTGATCCACCTGCTGCGGCCGGCCGCCACCGAGGAGCGCGCCGAGAGCTGTGCAGCACCCGAGCAACGCGCCCGTCTTCAGTTGCGCCATCCGTACGCATTCTGCCGGTACGACGTCGTCGCGGGTCTCGAACTCCGCATCCGCCAACTGCCCGTCGACGAGTTCCTGAACCGCCGCACCGAGCATCCGCGCCGCCGCGCCCCGGCTCGGGTGCTCGCTGCCGACGAGTACGTCGAACGCGAGCCCGAGCAATGCGTCGCCGGCCAGGATCGCCGGACCGAGACCGAACACGGTCCATGCGGTCGCACGGTGCCGGCGCGCGGTGTCGCAGTCCATCACGTCGTCGTGCAGCAAGGAGAAGTTGTGCACGAGTTCCACCGCGACCGCGGCCGGCAGTGCGGCGGTCGTCGTACCGCCGACGGCTTGTGAGCTCAGCAGGACCAGCGCCGGGCGGATCGCCTTGCCGCCGTCACCGTGCGCCGGGCGGCCGTCCTCGTCGGCCCAGCCGAAGTGGTAGTCGACGATCCGCCTGGTTGCCGGCGGCAACGTTGCGACCGCCGCCCGGAGCGCCGGCCAGACCTGGTCCCGGCTCCACATCAGTACCTCGGCCGCCGAGCGGCTTCGCTGCACCACGGTCATCGCCGTACCCCCTCATCGCCCGAGCTCGACGTTCTCCAGGACGCCGAGCGCGTCCGGGACCAGCACCGCGACCGAGTAGTACGTGCTGACCAGGTACGAGATGATCGCCTTCTCGCTGATCCCCAGGAACCGCACGTTCAGGCCGGGCTCGTACTCGTCCGGCAGCCCGGTCTGGTGCAGCCCGATCACGCCCTCGTCGTCCGCGCCGGTCCGGACGACGAGCACCGACGTGGTGTTGTTGCTCGTGATCGGGATCTTGTCCGACGGCAGCAGCGGTACCCCACGCCAGGTCTGCACGGTCTTCCCGTCGATCGTCGTCGTCCCGGGGTAGACCTTGCGCCGGGTGCACTCGCGACCGAACGCCGCGATCGCGCGCGGATGCGCGAGCAGCAGTCGCGGTTTGCGCCGCCGGGTCAGCAACTCGTCGAAGTCGTCCGGTGTCGGCGGTCCGGTCCGGGTGTAGATCCGCTGCTTGTAGTCGGCGTTGTGCAGCAGGCCGAACTCACGGTTGTTGATCAGCTCGTGTTCCTGCCGTTCGCGCAGCGCCTCGATGGTCAGTCTGAGTTGCTGTTCGGTCTGGTCCATCGGGTCGTTGTAGAGATCCGCGACCCGGGTCCGGACCCGGAGGATCGTCTGCGCGACGCTGAGTTCGTACTCGCGGGGCGCGGGGTCGTAGTCCACGTACGTCCCCGGCAGGTCGTCCTCACCCGCATGCCCCGACGCAACGTCGATCGCCGCCTCACCCGCCTTGTTCTGCGCGCGCCGCGGCCGGGAGCGCACTTCCTCCAGGTGCGTTCGAAGGCGTTCGGAGCGATCCACCAACTCGGAGAATTCGTTCCTACCCAATCTCAGGACGATGCAACTGGTCGAGGCCCTCGCGGTGTATTCCCACAGATGCTCCGGAGGTTCGGTAAACAGTTCCGTGCCCAGGTAGTCGCCGTCGGCGAGCGTGCCCAGGTCCGTGTTCGCGCCGTACTGGCCGATGCCGGTCTTGGTCACGCGTCCGTGGGCGATCAGGATGATGTCGTCGACGCGGCTGCCGAACTCGGTGATGACCTGACCCGGTTCGACGTCCTCGCGGTGGAAGCGGTCGGCGAGGGCCTGGAGTACGTCGGGATCGTCGAAGCCGTGCAGTGGCGGCAGTTCGGTGAGTTCGGCCGGGATCACTTGTACGTCGGACCCGGTGACGGTGAAGCTCAGCCGGCCGTCGCCGACCGCGAAGGTGGTCCGCCGGTTGACGCGGTACGTCGCGCCGGTCGTCTCCACCCACGGGAGCCGCCGGAGCAGCCAGCGGGGTGTGATGCCCTGCATCTGCGGGACGGACTTCGTGGTCGTGGCGAGCTGCCGGGCGGCGGTGGTACTCAGGCTCAGCTGGTTGCTCATGCGGCACCGGCCTTTCTCGAGATGCGGGCGGCGGACGTGCCGAGCCCGGTCGGTGTACTCAGCAGCCGCGCGGGCGGGCGGGCGGGGGACGGTCTGCGGTGCGGCAGGTCGGCGGTACCGTACCGGTGGCAGCCGCGGTGCCAGCCGAGGATTCCGGACATCCAGTTCTGCAGCTCCTCGGCGTACCGCAGGACGATCCGGCGGACGTCGTCGTCCAGGCCGAAGTCCGTGACCAACGCCGGCAGGTCGACCGCGACCACGTGCTCGAACTGCCGCATCCGGGCCGTCATCAAGTCGTTGACCACGGCAACGGCCCGGTCCTTGTCGCAGGCCAGGAAGTTCTGCACGACGAGCACGCCGTTGTGGAAGTCGCCGTCGTACTGGATCTCCTTGTGGTAGGAGAACAGATCGTTCAGCAGGCAGGCGTAGTCGGACGCTGCGTTCTCGATCGCTTGAATCGGTCGCGACCGGTAGACGTCTGCCGGGATCTGCTCACCGTGACCGATCCGGCACAGGCTCATGGTGAGCTCCGACCCGAACGTCCGCCGGCGCATCTCGATGTAGTCGACCGGGTCCGGGATCCGGTTCTGAGCCTGGTTCGTCAGCTCCCAGAGCCAGCTCTCGGTCATGCTGTCAACCGCGCCCTTGAACGCGCGCCGCTGTTCCGCGCTCATCCCCGCCGCCGTCCGCCCCCACACGTCGACCAGGCCCATCTCCAGCGCTCCGACCGGCACCACCCCACCCGGTGTCGGGCCCGCATGCATTGGCTCTTGACAGTCCAGGGACATCAGTGCGGACAGCTTCTCGGTCATGGCCTTCGCCCCGGCCAGATCACGCCGACGCCCGAAGACGACCGGATAGTAGTCATCGGCGTACGTACCCCAGGCCAGCCATGCGCTCGCGAGATCAAGCTGCTCTGGTGACGCGTCCGGGAAGATTCCCGATGCGCACAACGGGAGATCGAAGGCCTCGAGCATCCGTGCGTCCCAGATGGTTCCATCGGTGATGCCGGTTCGCTCGCCCCATTCGAGGATGGCGAATCTTGCCGCTGACAGGTGCGGGCTCTGTTTGCCTCGGAATGGCATGTAGATGTCGGGAAGGTCGGTAGGGCCGACTGGTTGGTGTGGAGTGAAGGTGTGGCTTCGGGCGCGGCTAGGTGCTGTGGTCGCAAGGGACGAGAACGCGCGCAGGGCCGCGGTGCCCAGGCCATGAGGGCTGTGGGCAGCTTTCCCTCCGTTGTTCATGTAACGGCTCGAGCGGAGGTGCCACTCGTGCCCGCCGGATTGCCAGTCCTGCAGGCCTTTCACGTAGTTGAGCAGCCCGAGGCGGCCGGCCGCATCGACCTGATGCTCGTCGACGAGCGGCGGGATTTCCGTGAGTGCCGTGTTCTCGAACTGATGCAGCCTCGAGGTCAGGATGTCGTTCACCAGCTCCGCTGCCTGCTGTACACCGCACCCGAGGAAGCGCTCGACCACCAGAACCCCGTTGTTGAGCTCACCCTCGACCTCCACCTCCCGCTGGTACGAGAACAGGTCGTTGCGCAGGTGCACTGCGTCGGAGAACGTGTCGCTGAGCACCCGCATCGGCCGGGTCGCAGCGATCTGCGCTGGCACTTCGGCGTCCGAGGCGTACTCGACCAGGTTCGCCGACCACGGTGCGCCGCCTACCTTGCGGCGCATCTCGACGTACTCGATCGGATTCGCGATCCGGCCGCTGGTGATGTTCGACAATTCCCACAGTGACTCGGCGAGCAACGCTTCGGTGGTCCGCCGAAACCGCTCGCGCCAGTCGGGTGACATCGACGGGACCGTGCGCGTCCACAGGTCTGCGAGTCCGCGCTCGACCGGATTGGACGGCGCCTCGATGATGTCGCCGTGGACCGGCATGAACGCGGGCAGCCGATCCAGATACGCCTTCGCAGACGGGATGTCGCGGGTCCGCTTGTACAGCTCGAGGAAGTGGTCGTCGAAGTAGAACACCCACACGTACCAATCGGTGACCAGGTCGAGCGCCGGCCCGGTCGCGTCCGGATGGGTGTACGCGCAGAGCAACGCGTAGTCGTGCGAGTCGAAGTCGTGCTCGTCCCAGATCCGACGGCCCTGCTGGGGAACGTCGATCATGTCGAAGTCGTAGGCCCATGACTTGCTGTGCGCCCGCGCGCCGTCCAGATGCGGATTGATCCTGGCCGGGTGCGGCACGTAGAAGTCGGGCAGTTCGTAGGGCTGGCCCACGGCTCAGCCCTCGCGGCCGATCTCCACACCCTCGAGGATTCCCAGCGCGTCCGGCACGAGTACGGCGGTGGAGTAGTAGGCGCTGACCAGGTAGTTGATGATCGCCTTCTCGCTGATGTTCATGAACCGCACCGACAGGCCCGGCTCGTACTCGTCGGGCAGCCCGGTCTGGTGCAGTCCGATCACGCCTTGGTTGTCGGCGCCGGTGCGCATCAGCAGGATCGAGCTGGTCCGGGTCTGGCTGATGCCGAGCTTGTTGCACGGATAGATCGGTACGCCGCGCCAGGCCGGCAGCCGATGTCCGCCGACGTCGACCGCGTCCGGGTAGATCCCGGCCTTCGTGCACTCGCGGCCAAAGGCGGCGATCGACCGCGGATGCGCGAGGAAGAACGCCGGCTCCTTCCACACCAGGCTGAGCAACTCGTCCAGGTCGCCCGGCGTCGGCGGGCCGCTGCGGGTCGGGATCCGCATGCTCAGATCCGCGTTGTGCAGCAGGCCGAAGTCGCGGTTGTTGACCAACTCGTGTTCCTGCCGCTCCCGCAGCGCCTCGATGGTCAGCCGCAACTGCTGTTCGGTCTGGTCCATCGGGTGGTTGTACAGATCGGCGACCCGGCTGTGCACCCGCAGTACGGTCTGGGCGACGCTCAGCTCGTACTCGCGCGGAGTCGTCTCGTAGTCGACGTACGTGCCCGGCAGGTCGGCCTCGCCCTGGTGGCCGGCGGCGAGTTCGATGGCCGCCTCGCCGTACTCGTCCTGGGCTGCCTCCGGGCTGTTCCGGAACTGGTCGATGTGCGCCCGCAGGACGTCCGACCGTGAAACCAACTCCTCGAAGGAGGCCTGCGACAACGACAGTAGCGTGCACGGTGTGACTGCCTTGACAGTGAATTCCCAGAGATCGTCGGACTCCAGGATCGCGCGATAGGTGAAGTGGTCACCGTCGACGAGGGTCTCCAGGACAGTCTCGTCGCCGTACTTGCCAAGCCCGATCTTGTTCACCTTGCCGTGCGCGACAAGGCAGATCTGGTCGGCCGGCTGCCCTCGCTCGACAATCACATCGCCGGGCTGGAACTCCTGTTGGACAAAGCGATCGGCGAGTGCCGACAGCACGTCGACATCGTCGAAGCTGCGCAGCATACCGAGCTCACAGAGTTCCTGCGGGATCACCCGGATCTGGGCACCGACGTTGGTGAAGGTCAGGCGGCCGTCGCCGACGGCGTAGCTGAGCCGGCGGTTCACCCGGTACGCGCCACCCTTCGCCTCGACCCAGGGAAGAAGCTTGAGCAGCCAACGTGAAGTGATGCCCTGCATTTGCGGCTCGGACTTGGTGGTCGTCGCGAGATTCCGGGCGGCCGCGGTGCCCAGGCTGAGCTGTGGCCGGCTGTTGGCGTCGGTGTCGGGATCGGTCAACGTCATGGCGATATACCACCGTTTCGATTCGGGTTTCGGGCGCGCGTCAGTGGCCCGGCGCGCGGACGTGCGCAGGCAGAAGCGAGCTCCGGACACGGCGATGCCCGGTGCGAAAGCGATGAACATGCGGACAGCCGACGCCCCCTGTTCGGACACCTGCTGCGGGGCGCTCCCAGTTTCGTCCCGCGTCCGACACGTCGGCCTACATCACTAACAGTAACCGGACGCTCGCCGGACGCGTCAAGTCTTGGCGGCCGGTAATTTCAGCGTTCTGGGCGCGACTCGATTTGAATGAGCGTTTGCTGGCCGGCGGCAACCAAGGTGCTGCGGTCGGCGGTGATGCCGAAGACTTCGAGGCGGCAGATGGTGAGGGTGCGGCCGGGTTTGATGACGGTGCCTACGGCGCGGAGGTGGTCGCCTTCGGCGGGGGCGAGGAGGTTGATCTTGAACTCGACCGTGAGGACCGAGGTGCCGGGTGGGAAGAGGGTGAACGCGGCGTAGCCGCCGGCGCTGTCGGCTATCGAGCTGGTGGCGCCGGCGTGGAAGTAGCCGTGCTGCTGGGTGACCTCGGGGCGGCTCGGCAGCACGATGTGTACCTCACCGGGTCCGATGTGCGAGATCCGCGCGCCGAGGTGCTCCATCAGCCCCTGGCGCTCGAAACTCGCCTGAACCCGCTCCCGCACCTCGGCATCCACCAACTCCATGCCGGGACATTACTAGCCCCCGGATGTCAGTGCCGGTCGCGCTCCAGCAACGACACCAGGTCGTCTCGTAGTCGTGCCAGCTCGTCGAGTGCGGGACGGCTGATGGCGCCGTACAGCGCCCGCTCGCTGCGAGCCTTGTCGGCCGCGTCGTACACCCGGCTCAGCACCGGCAGCAGCTCATGAGGCAGTTCGTTGTGCTGGAGGAAGCTGGCCTGATTGACCACCGTGAAGCGTCCTCGATCCCGGATCAATCGGCGCGAGATGTCGATCAGCGCGTCGAGGTTGCCGGAGACCAGAATCGAGGCGTACGGATCGTCGGTCCCGTGTTCGGTGGACAGCGCCAACACCTGGTTGAGGTAGATCTCCGCCGCCAGAGCAGTTGCCGGGAACACGCCGGCGTTGAGTCGCTCGTACGTCTGCAGAAACTCGTCGGCCTCTCGTTCGAAGGCGTGAAGCTGGCGGAATCGCCGAACTCCGCCCAGGACGACCCCGCCCGCGACGGGAGCGATGCCTCCGGTCACCGCACCGGCTGCCACCCCGACGAACGCTCCCGCCAGTGCACCGAGGCCGCTCCCGACCGCGACCTGCAGCCCGAGCTCGATGAAGCTGTTCACCTCGGTCGCAGTGTGCGGCACCCGCCACGCCGGTAACAGCGGGAGGTTCTCGGCTCTCGCGAGAAGCTCGCCGAGCTGCCTTCGCGCCTGCCGTACTTCTGCCATGGTGTCTCCGTCGCCGATGTCCTTCAGCATGGAGACGGTCTCGTCGACCAGTTGTTGCGCGGGTGGCGGCGGCGGGACCGTGTACCCGAAGAGGATCAGCAGCGGAGGCAGCGAGCGGACACAGTTCTCGCGGACCTGCGCGACATCAGCACCGGCCAAGGCAGCTACGGCATTCTCGGCGGCGTCCCAGGCTTCGTCGTCGTCGTGCAGGCGGCGCAGAGTCTGGAGCGCGGCATCCAATGCCGGGCGGAGGCCTTCGGCCAACTCGGCCTCGCCGCTGTCCCTGAGCCGGTCCTGCTCCGTCCGAAGTTCGCGACGGCATTTTCCGAGTCGAAGGAAATGCCCGAAATCCATGGCGGCCCCCCTCAGCCGACAGACAAGCACCCAGCCCCCCGGGTGTGGACCGATCGTCTCGTACCGAGCAGCCGATGGGAAGCACCCGCTCCTAGGTCAGCGGAACCAGTGCGGCCGCCGGCAGGGTAGGAGTTCGTGAGCCGCCGTCGGGTTCGACGGTGAGGCCGAAGGTGGACATGCCGGTGGTGGAGCCGGTGACGACCCGGGTCAGGTCGCCGGTCGCGAGGCCGATCGAGTGGGCGGTCTGCTGGGGGTCGATCATCCACAGTTGCCACGTCCGGCCGGACGGCAGCTTCGGCAAATCGCGCAGTACGACGACCGACTTGTTCGCGCGTGCCGACGTGACGACCGTGGCCTGGCCGCCGCCGTTCACAGCGCCGTGGGCGGTGTGGGCGTCGGGCTCGGCGAGTACGGCGGCCACCTGCTGGTTGGCCTGTTCCGCCGCGGTCCGGCCGCGGTACTGGTCGATCGCGATCCCTCCGCTGAGCGCGACCACCGCGGCCGCGGCAGCCAGCGCGAAGACGGACCGGCGTCCGAGCCGACGCCGTACGACCGGACTCGCGGGCTGGTCCTGGACGACCGGCGGGAGCTGTCGTACGTGCTCGATCGCGGCCATCACGCCGGCCTTCAGAGCGGGCGGCGGCGGGGTCGATACCTGAGTGGCGAGCTTGACCGCGGCAGCGCGAAGCTCGGCGACCTCGGTGGTGCAGAACGCGCACTCGGCGAGGTGTGCCTCGAAGCGCGCGCGTTCGTCGGCCGGCAGCGCGTCGAGCACGTACGGGCCGGTGAGGGTGTGCACGTCGGGATCCGTCATGTCAGGCCCCCTTGAGCGGTGCCGAGGCAGTCGCGGAGCCGGATCAGGCCGTCGCGCATTCTCGCCTTGATGGCCGGAAGTTTCGCGCCGAGCTGCTGCGCCACCTCGGGGTAGGTGTACCCGTTGTAGTACGCGAGCTCGATCGACTCACGTTGCAGCTCGGTCAGCGTGTCGAGGCAGCGCCGTACCTGCTCGGCCTCGAGGCGGGTGCTGACGGTGTCGGCGACCTGGTCGAACTCGATCTCCGCGGCGCGCGCACCGGCCTGTTCGGTCCGGTCCGCCGCGGCCTGCTCGGAGCGGACCCGGTCGACGGCGCGGCGGTGCGCGATGGTCAGGATCCACGCGTGCGCCGAGCCGCGGTCCGCGTCGTACCTGGTCGCGGTCCGCCAGACGTCGAGCATGACCTCCTGGGTGACCTCTTCGGACTGGGCCGGATTGCGGAGGATCCGTCGTACGAGTCCGAACACCCAAGGCACGACGCGGTCGTACAGGGCACTGAACGCAGCCGTGTCACCGGTCGCGGTCAGCGTCAGCAGGTCGCCGTCCGAGATCCCGCCGGATCGCGCGTGCGATCCGGCGGGCCACGGGAGCGGGGTGGGTTCGGTCACGGTCAGCTTGCCGGGGGCATCAGAACGGAGTCGATCAGGTACACGGTAGCGTTCGCGGTCTTCACACCGCCGCAGATCACGTTCGCGCCGTTCACCTTCAACGCGTCGCCGGAACCGGTCACCGTCACGTCCTGCTTCTCCACGGTCGGGTGCTTGCCGACGACCGCGGACGGATCGAGCTGGCCCGCGACCACGTGGTACGTCAGGATCTTGGTGAGCAGCGCGTCGTTCGTCTTCAGCGTGTTGATCGTCGCGGCCGGGATCTTTGCGAACGCGGTGTCGACCGGCGCGAAGACGGTGAACTGGCCGCCGTTCAGCGTGGAGACGAGGTCGACCTTCGGGTTCAGCTTGCCGGAGACGGCGGCGACCAGCGTCTTCAGGAGCGGGTTGCCCGATGCGGCCGTGGCCACCGGTGCGGCCGCCATACCGTCGATGGAGCCGGCGCCGGACGGGTTGGCCTTCGCGTACGCCGCACAGCCCGGGCCGACCATGCCGCCCGACGCGTCGCTCGCCGACGGGGTCATGCTCGGCGTGTCGGCCGGTGCCGACGACGACGTGCTGGTGGAGGGTGTGCTGCTCGACTTGTCGTCGCTACCTCCACAGGCGGATGCGGTCAGTACCAGGGTCAGGGCCGTCGCCGCGAGACCGAGTTGCTTGAACATGAGGTGCGCTCTTTCCTTGGAGGAGTTGGCTGTCGGAAGTACTTCGGGGCAGCTCGCGGGCCGGATGGGTCACGTGACCATCACGACTGTGTTGTGCAGACCGCTCGAACCGTTCGGGCGCGGCGCGGCCTGGTGGTCGGTCTGCAGTTCGCCGTTGCCGTCGGTCGCGCGGACGGTGAGTTTGTGCGTACCCGGGGTCGCGTTCCAGCGGTACGTCCATTGGCGCCAGGTGTCGGTGGTGTCGGCAGGGGCGAGGGTCGCGGGTTGCCACGGGCCGTCGTCGATCCGTACCTCGACCTTGCTGATGCCGCGGTGCTGCGCCCAGGCGACGCCGGCCACGATCGTTGGTCCGGCCTTCAAGTTCGCGAAGCCTTTCGGTACGTCGATCCGCGCCGACGTCTTGATCGGCGCCTCGACCGACCAGCCGCGGTTCGTCCAGTACGCGCTGAAGTCGCGGAACCTGGTGACCTCGAAGTCCACGATCCACTTGGTCGCGGACACGTAGCCGTACAGGCCTGGTACGACCATGCGGACCGGGAAGCCGTGCTCGAACGGGAGCGGTTCGCCGTTCATCGCGACGGCGAAGATCGCGTCCCGGCCGTCGGTGAGCGCGCCGAGTGGGGTACCGATCGTCAGGCCGTCGACGCTCGTCGACTTCACTGCGTCGGCGCCGGGCTGTACGCCGGCCTCGCGCAGGATGTCGGCGATCGGTACGCCGATCCAGCGGGCGTTGCCGACGTACGGGCCGCCGACTTCGTTGCTGACGCAGGTCAGGGTGATGTCGCGCTCGATCAGTCGCCGCTGCAGCAGCTCCTCGAACGACAACCGCAGCTCCTTGCCGACCAGCCCGTGCACCCGCAGTTCCCACTTCCGCGGATCGATCCGCGGCACCTGCAGAAGCGTGTCGACGCGGTAGAACTTGGCGTTCTCAGTCATGAACGGACTGATCCCCGGCACGTCCAACCCGGCCCGCAACGCCCCCGCCCCATCCCGAACCCGAGGCACCCGAACCCGCGCCCGCAACCCGTCCCCTGACCCACCGACAACCCGGGCCGCCCCGGCGGCGCCCCCTCCTGCCACGGCTAACGCGGACACGGCGACGAGAAACCTCCGCCGATCAAACCCAGGCGGCTGGTGGGCGTCGTTGGAGTGGGTGGGGTGCGTGAGGGGATCGCTGGTGTCTGGTGGTGTGGGGCGAGGAGTGGTGGTCGGGGGGTCCAGGGCGCGGGTGACGAGGGTCATCGCGGCTACCGCTGCGAGCAGGGTGATTGTTGCTGGGAGCAAGCGGTTGGGGGTGTTGGTGGCGGCGGAGCGGCTGACGGTTGCGAAGGTCAGGCCGATGAGGCCGAGGGCGCCGGTGATGGTGATTGCGGTGCGGCGGTGGCCGCGGGTGGCGAGCGCGCCGGCGATGGCGGCGATCACGACGAGGGTGGTGCAGATGCCGACGCGGAGGAGAGGGCGGTCCGCGGTGCCGAGCGTACGGACGGCCCAGTCCTTCACCGGGCCCGGGGACCAGTCGATCACCTGTACGCCGACCGCGTCGACCGGCCACGGTCCGCCGGTCACAACCGCAACCAGATACCCAACCGCCAGCGCCGCCCCAGCCGCCACCACTCCACCGAATGCGCCGGCGAGCGTGTGGACGAACGATGGTTTGTGCATGGGGGTGGTTCGGGGCGGACCGGGGAGTGGATGGGGTGCACCTTTGGGGGCGTACAGTCGCGTGCCGTTCAGGGGAGTCGTGGAGAGGTGGAGCTGTGTTTCGGAAGGTGATTGTCGGGGTTGTGGCTGTGGTCGGGTTGTCGGCGGGCGTGGTGCCGGCGGCTGATGCGGCTCCGCAGGAGGTCGTGCAGCTCGGGGGAGTGCACGGCGAGCAGCTGGGCGGGCTGACGGAGCTGGTGGTTCAGCGGATTCTGATCGGCGACGACGTAGCCGCCTCGAAGTACTTCAGTGGAAAGCCGGTCGACGACCCCGTACGCGAGCAGCAGATCCTCACGTCGGTCCGCGCGTCGGCCCTACAGCTGGGCATCGACCCGGACGAGACGGCCGCGTTCTTCCAGGCGCAGATCGACGCGAGCAAGGTCGTCCAGCGCGGCCTCCTCGCGTACTGGGCCGCCCACCCGGACAAGGCGCCGACGTCCGGCCCCGATCTCACCGTGATCCGCGCGAAGCTCGACGCGCTCACCACCCAGCTACTCGCAGAGCTGGTACGCGTCGACAACCTCCGCCACTCCGGCCTGCGCTGCGACATCGCGCTGGTGATCGCCGACGCAACCACAGGAGCCCGCCACCACCTCGACCCACTCCACCGCGAGGCGCTCCGCACGGCCTCAACGGCGACCTGCTGACTCACCCCATCCGCGCGAGGGCAGCCTCTGACAGTTCGTACCGGAGAGGCTGCTCCGCGACCCACCGCTCGATCTCGTCGGCGGTGATCGCGCCCATCTCGAAGTAGCACTCAACAGTCGCGGCAGCCTGATGGGGAGTGAGGAGCACGTTGGGCAGACCGCGGAACGGGCTGTCGAGCGGCAGCGGCTCCTCGTCGAAGACGTCCAGAGCGGCGTCGAGCCGGCCGGACCGGAGCTCCGCGAGCAGAGCGGAAGTGTCCACCAACCAGGACCGAGCCGTGTTCACCAGCCCGGCGCCGTCAGCCATCAATGCAAGCTCCGGCGCACCGATCATCCGATGCGTCTCCGGCAACGTCGGCGCATGCAACGCCACCACGCGGCTCTCACGCAGCAACGAGTCCAAGTCAACAGACCGTACGCCGAGCTCAGCCGCCCGATCATCCGTGAGATAGGGGTCGTAGGCAACAACCTCGGCCCCGAGCGCCACCAGCATCCGGATGTACTCGACCCCGGTCCGCGACGCGCCGACCACCCCGATCCGCGACGCGGTCAACCCGTGCTGCGCAGGCACGTCCGGACGCCACCCACCGGCATGCATCGCGTGATCGAACCGCTGGATCCGGTGCAACAGGCTCAACGTGAACGCCAACGACACCTCGGCGACGGGCTCGGCCATCGCCTGCCCTGCCTGCGTGATCCGCAACCCGCGCCGGAACACCTCGCCGGTCACGAAGTACTTCACCGACGACGCACTGTGCGCGATCAGCCGCAACCGGTCCGCCTGATCGAGCACGCCCGCGGTCAACGGCGCCGAACCCCACGACGTGATCAGTACGTCGGCCCCGGGCAGCGCGGCCCGCAGCGCGTCGGCGTTCGACGGATCAGGCAGTACGACGACCTGCCCGAGCGTCTCGAGCCGCGCCATACTCTCCGGCGCGAACACCAGCTTGAGGTACGACGGCGCCGCCGCCAGTACGATCCGCAGCTTTTCGGCCATGACCGTATCCTAAGCCGATCTCGAGACAACCAGATGCAGCACCAAGGTGGCGCCGAGGACGACAGCCGCGAGCCCCAGCAGACCGTCGGGAGCACTCCCGGCCGCCAACGCGATGCCGCCGAGGCCACTGCCGAGCGCCGATCCGAGCGAGATCGCGCTGCCGTTCAAGGCCATCACGATCGCCGGCGAATCCGGTGCGAGGCCGGCCAGTCGCACCTGCTGCGGTACGGCAGCGCCGCCGTTGCCGATGCCCTGGACGAAGAACCAGAGCACGCCGACGACCCCGGCCGAGGTGAGCAGCAGACCAGCCATACCGAGGATCGAGTTCAGCAACAGCACGATCAGTACGACCGTGAGTACGCGCGGCGCCAGGAACCGGTCCGCCAGCCGACCGGTGATCGCGTTCCCGAGCGCACTGGCCACGCCGTACCCGAACATGATCGCGACGATCATCCACCCGGCCGGGAACGCCGGGCCCAGGATCAGGACGGCGTACGTGAAGCAGGTGAAACTGCCCGTGAGAATGCCGGTCGTGACGAGCAGCGCACCGAGCAGCCGAGGCTGCCCCAGCGGCCGGAGCTGATCGGCGAGCCGCCCCGCCGGAAGCTGCCGGCGCGGCAGCCCGCGCAGGATCCCGACCAGCGCGACCGTTCCCATCGCAGCGACCAGGATCATCGGGTAACGCCAGCTGGACTGGCCGATCAGCAGCCCGAGTGGTACGCCGAGCGCGGTGGCGGTCAGCAATCCGCCGAGTACGAACGACAACGCCTTCCCGCGATGCCGGACCGGAGTCACCGCGATCACGTAGCCGCTGACGGCCGCATTCAGCAGACACGCGCCGAGCGCGGCCACGATCCGCCCGGCGAACGCGATCGGGTACGTCGTCGCCACCCCGACAACGAGGTTGCCCACCACGAAAACGGCCAGCGCGACGGCGATCGTCGTACGGCGTTCCCACCGCGACGTCGCCGTACCGAGGACCGGCCCCGCGAAGGCCGCCGTCAGCGCGAACGCGGACATCAGCTGTCCGGCGGCGGCGACGCTCACGTGCAGGTCCGCGGCGATGTGCGGCAGCAGCCCGGTCAGGACGTACCCGTCGATGCCCATCGAGAACGTCGCCACCGCCAGCCAGACGAGCGGCTTGTACGAGAAGTCGACGGCGTAGGTGGTGCTCAACTGACGGCGGCTTTTGAAGCACGGGCGACCAGCAGATGCAGTCCGACGGTGAGCGCCAGGACCACGGCCGAGACGCCGAGCAACCCGTTCGGCGCGGCACCCGCGGTCAGCGCGACGCCGCCCAAGGCACTACCGAGCGCCCCGCCGAGTGAGATCGCGCTGCCGTTCAGCGCCATCACGATCGCGGCCGAGTCCGGAGCCATCGAGGCCAGCCGGGCCTGCTGCGGTACGGCGCCACCGCCGTTGCCGACACCGGCCGAGAAGAACCACACCAGTCCCCAGACCGCGGCCAGCATGGCCGGTGCGAACATCAACGCGACCATCCCGAGGACGGCGTTCAGGAACAGTCCGACGAGGACGACGGTCAGGACCTTCAGTGCGGTGAACTTGTCGACCAGCCGCCCGGTCACCGCGTTGCCGGCCATGCTCGAGACGCCGTACCCGAACATGATCGCGATCATCGCCCACTTGACGTGGAAGTGCGGCTCGAGGATCAGCGTCGCGTACGTGAAGCAGGCGTAGCTGCTGCACAGGATGCCGCTGGTGACGAGCAGCCCGGCCACCAGCCGGGGCTGCCCGAGCGGGCGGAGCCGTTCGACCAGCGTGCCGCCCGGCAGGTGCAGCTGCGGCAGCCGCAACATGATGCCGACCAGAGCGATCGTGCCGACCACGGCGACCATGATCATCGGGAACCGCCAGCTGGACTGGCCGATCACCAGCCCGATCGGTACCCCGAGCGCGGTCGCGGTCATCCAGCCGCCGAGTACGAACGACAACGCCTTGCCGTGGTGTTCGGCCGGCGTCAGCGCGATCACGTACCCGGTGACGGCCGCGTTCAGCAGGCTGCCGCCGAGCGCCGCGAGCACCCGGCCGCCGAGCGCGATCGGGTAGTTCGTCGCGACCGCGACCACCACGTTGCCGAGGATGAACACGCCCAGCGACAGCACGATCGTCGTCCGGCGTTCCCACCGGGACGTGAACGTGCCGAGGACCGGGCCGGCGAGCGCGGCGGTGAACGCGAACACCGACATCAGCTGACCCGCGGCCGCCGGGGTGACCGAGAGGTCGCCGGCGATCTGCGGCAGCAACCCGGCCAGTACGTACCCGTCGATGCCCATCGAGAACGTCGCGACCGCGAGCCAGACGAACGGGCGGTAGGAGAAGGCTCGTCCCTCCGCGGCGGAGGCCGGTCGCGTGTCCGTCATGGACCAATCTCACCCCGAGCGGCAGGCTCGCGGCAAGAGGAATCTGATCAAATCTGTCAGGAACGACGATTTCAGGCGCAGCTCCGATCACATTTACGGAGGCTGTATGCCATAGTCGTGGATCTTGCGGTAGATCGTCGCGCGGCTCATCCCGAGCGACTTCGCGGCCCGGCCCTTGTGCCCGTCGTTCGCGATCAGGCTGCGGATGATCGCGTCCCGTTCGAGCGCCTCGAGCTGGCTCAGGCTGCGCCGGCTGACCGCCTGGGTCCGCGCCGGCAGGTCCGCGGGCACGATGACGCCCGCCCGGCGACGCCGTACGACGACCTGTTGCAGCACCTGGCAGAGCTCCGCCGTGTTGCCGGGCCAGGCCGAGCGCAGCAGTTGCTGCATGGTGTCCGGCGCGCAGGTCAGCTCACCGTGACTGAGCTGCTCCAGGAAGTACGGAACGAGCTCGCGAACGTCCTCGATGTGGTGCCGCAGCGGCGGGACCTCGACGGTCAGCGGGAACAGCGTCAGCAACTCTCCGAGGTACTGCGCCTCGCCCGTCAGCGTCAGCACGACCCAGGGCGGTTCGGCCGGCCGCCGTTCGAGGACGCCGTACAACGCCTCCGCGAGACCTGCCGCGCCGGCCGGATCGAGGGCCTCGACATGCCGTACGACGAGAGTCTGCACCGAGTCGTCGGCCAGTTCGGCCTCGAGTTCCGCGGCGAAGCCGTCACGCGCCGCGTCGACGAGGTGGAACAGGCCCGCCTTGTTCTGCCGGTGCGCCGCCCGCGCCAGCGCGGCCTTGCCGACACCACGTTCGCCGGTCAGCACCACCCACTGACCGGCCCGGCAGGCGTTGTCGGCCTCGCGACTGCTGCCCAGCCACGGCGCACTCCGGCCGACCAGCCCGGGCAGTACCGGGCGCGGTGGCGGGCGGTGCCCGGACGCCGGGGACCGCAGGCCGACCCCGGTCGACTGTGGGCTGACCTGGACGATCCCGGCGCCGGGCCGCCCGCCGACCGGCCGGCAGGTGATCCGTACCCACGAACCGCTCGGCAGCTCGGTCAGGATCGCCTCGGTCGCCCCGCTGCCGAGGATCTCCGAGGCGTACCCGAGGACCGCCCGCTGGTCGTCGGTGTCGAGCGACTGCCGGGCCTTCGCGTTCATCAGCAACAGGTCCTCGTCGATCGCGATGACCAGGTCACCGAGCCGCCGCGAGCGCTGCAGGTACGTCTCCAGCAACGTCAGCTCGCGGGTCGAGCTGTCCTTGAGCAGCGCGGCGCGGATGTTCTCCGCGGTCGTCTTCGCCAGGGCCATCAACAGCGAACCGGCGTCCTTGCGCCAGCAGGTCAGGTCGATCGCGCCGATCGTCTTGCCGTTCAACGGGTGCTTGATCGGTACGCCGGCACACGCCAGGTCCTCCAGGTCCTCGGCGTAGTGCTCGTGACCGAACACGTGCATCGGCCCGCCGCCCTCCAGCGCCGTACCGATCCCGTTCGTACCGGCGAACTCCTCGGCGTAGCTGAACCCGGGCGCCAGGTACACCTTGTCGAGATGCCGGGCCAGTCCGGCGTCCGCGGTCAGCCGTTGCAGGACCAGGCCGGACCGGTCGGTGAGGATGACGCTGATCGGCTGCCCGTCGAGGTTCTCGTGCAGTTTCCGCAGCACCGGGCCGGCGCTCCGGGTCAGCGGGAGGTCGAGGTCCGGGTCGGCGACGTACGGCAACTGGATCCGGTCCGGCGGCAGCTTCCAGTGCTGCGAGCGCACCCAGGAGGCGAGAATCGGCGGCCGGACGTCGCGCGGCTCGACCGGATCGAGCGTGAGGAAGTTCAACCGGGCCGTGGCGGTCCGGAGGTTGTCGTCCGCCGTAGGTGCGAGTTCGTCCACGGGGCCTCCCTGACGTCACTTCGAGAGTAGTGCAGTACGGCACAAGCGCTGTCTCAGAATGAGACAGCCGATCGCTCGCAGGCGCCGGCCCGCCCTTCTCAATTTGAGACCTCCAGCACTCTCCGGCCCGGGCTGTACTGCAGGTGACAGCCGGTCACATGAGCGGGAGGAGTGCCATGAGTCGCCAGAGTGTGGCGAAGGCCCACCAGAAGATCCAGGAGCTGTCCTGGGAACCGGCGTACCACGAGCCGGTCTCCCAGTACGGCACCGACTACACGTTCCGTAAGGCCCAGAAGAAGGACCCGCTGAAGCAGGTGCTGCGGTCGTACTTCCCGATGCAGGAGGAGAAGGACCACCGGGTGTACGGCGCCTCGGACGGCGCGATCCGCGGCAACATGTTCCGTCAGGTCCAGGAGCGCTGGCTGGAGTGGCAGAAGCTGTTCCTGAGCATCATCCCGCTGCCGGAGATCTCGGCCGCGCGGGCGATGCCGCTGCTGTTCCGGACGGTGCCGAACCCGGAACTGCACAACGGCCAGGCCATCCAGATGATCGACGAGGTCAGGCACTCGACGATCCAGCAGAACCTCAAACGCCTGTACATGAACAACTACATCGACCCGGCGGGCTTCAACTCCAGCCTGCGGAACTTCCAGAGCGACTACTGCGGCACCATCGGCCGCCAGTTCGCCGAGGGGTTCATCACCGGTGACGCGATCACCGCGGCCAGCATCTACCTGACGATCGTGGCCGAGACCGCCTTCACCAACACGCTGTTCGTCGCGATGCCCGCCGAGGCCGCCGCGAACGGCGACTACCTGCTGCCGACGGTCTTCCACTCGGTGCAGTCCGACGAGTCCCGCCACATCAGCAACGGGTACGCGACCCTGCTGATGGCGCTCGCCGACGAGGACAACCACCAGCTGCTCGCGCGCGACCTGCGGTACGCCTGGTGGAACAACCACCGTGTCGTCGACGCGGCGATCGGTACGTTCATCGAGTACGGCACGAAGGACCGCCGCAAGGACCGCGAGTCGTACGCCGAGATGTGGCGGCGCTGGATCTACGACGACTACTACCGCAGCTACCTGGTGCCGCTGGAGAAGTATGGACTCGAGATCCCGCACGACCTGATCGAGGAGTCCTGGAACCAGATCTGGAACAAGGGCTACGTGCACGAGGTCGCACAGTTCTTCGCCACCGGGTGGCTCGCCAACTACTGGCGGATCGACCCGATGACCGACAAGGACTTCGAGTGGTTCGAGTACAAGTACCCGGGCTGGTACGACAAGTACGGCGCCTGGTGGGAGAACTACAACCGGCTGTCCCGGCCGAACGGGCACAAGCCGATCGTCTTCGAGGACGTCGACTACGAGTACCCGCACCGCTGCTGGACGTGCATGGTCCCGTGCCTGGTCCGTGAGGACATGGTGATGGCGAAGGTCGACGGCCAGTGGCGTACGTACTGCCACGAGATGTGCAAGTGGACCGACGAGACCGCTTTCCGCCCGACGTACCAGGGCCGGAACACGCCGAACATGGGCAAGCTGATCGGCCACCGCGAGTGGGAGACGCTGTACCACGGCTGGAACTGGGCCGACGTGGTGTCCGACATGGGCTTCGTCCGCGACGACGGCAAGACCATGGTCGCGCAGCCGCACCTCGACCTGGACCCGAGCAAGATGTGGACGCTCGACCACCTGCGCAAGTGCCCGCCGCTGGCCAGCCCGAACGTACTGCTCAACGAGATGTCCGACGACGAGCGCACCGCGTTCGCCGCCCGTTACGTCAAGGGAGGCCCCGCCGGCCGCCCGGCTCCAGCTGACGCCTGATGAAGCACGTCGTGAGGTTCGAACCGGTCGGCATCGAGATCGAGGTCGACGAGGACCAGACGATCCTGCGGGCCGCGGCCGAGCAGGGCGTGATGCTCATGCACGGCTGCAAGGAGGGACAGTGCGCGTCCTGCAAGTCGTTCGTCCTGGACGGTGAGGACATCGACCTGGACCGGTACTCGACCTTCGCGCTGCCGGAGTACGAACTGGACGAGGGCTACACGCTGCTCTGCCGCGCGCACGCCTTCGAGGACCTCACGATCGAGCTGCTCAACTACGACGCGGAGCTGATCCGCTCCGGGCTGCCGATCCAGGAACGTACCGCCGAGGTCGTGGCGATCACCCCGGTGACCCACGACCTGCGGCACCTGGTGCTGCGGCTCACCGAGCCCGGGGAGCTGAAGTTCTTCCCCGGGCAGTACGTCGACATCGCCGTACCGGGAACTGATCAGACGAGGTCGTTCTCGATGGCGAACACCTCCAGCCGGGAGAGCGGTGCGCTCGAGTTCGTCATCAAGGTGTACCCGGGCGGCGTGTTCTCGGAGTTCCTCGACCGGCGCCTGCGGGTCGGCGACCGGCTGGAGCTGACCGGGCCGTTCGGGGTGTTCACCCTCCGGGACAACCTGGACGCCCGGTTGGTCTTCCTCGGCGGCGGCGCCGGGCTGGCCCCGATCCTCGCGTTGCTCCGGTCGATGGCCGAGCGGGGGATCGACCGGCCGACCACGTTCTACTACGGAGCGCGGACCCCGAGGGACCTGTGTTTCGAGGAGGAACTGCGAGCGCTGCCGCTGCCGCGGTTCAAGTACGTACCGGCGCTGTCGGACGAGGCATGGGACGGCGAGAACGGGCTGATCACCGATGTGGTGAAACGGCTGGAACCGGACCTCACCGGAGCCGACGCCTACGTGTGCGGACCGCCGCCGATGGTCGAGGCGGCGATCCCGCTGCTGGAGCGGCTCGGTGTGGCGACCAAGCACATCTACTACGACAAGTTCACGACGACCGGCGACGCCGGTGACTCGAAGGTGCTGGAGGCAAGATGACCACCACACAGGAATCACCTAAGACTGAACGCAGTGTTCCGAAGCCGGTCTTCACCGACGCCGAAGCCGGCGCCCGCGAGTTCCCGGACTCGACGCTGCGGCACTACAACTACTACAAACCGCAGAAGCGCAAGCAGAGTCACTACGAGGACGTCACGGTCGACGTCCAGCCCGATCCGCGGCACTACCTGAGCCAGGGCTGGCTGTACGGCTTCTCCGACGGCCGCGGCGGCTACCCGATGGACTGGACCGTGCTGAAGGCGTGGGGTTCGGACAAGCCGGCACCGCAACGCGGACCGGGTACGGGCGGTCTGTTCGTGCGGGAATGGCCGGCCACCGGCTGGCACGAGTTCCGCGACCCGAACGAGGAGTGGGAGCTCACGCTCTACCGCTACAACTCGAACGTGGTCCGCCAGGTCACCCAGAACGTCGAGGCCGCGAAGGCGTCCAAGGCGTTCGAGCAGTGGAACCCGAACTGGGTGCGGTTCGTCGAGCAGCACATCGGCGCCTGGATGCACGTCGACCACGGCCTCGGCCTGTACCTGTACGCGAACGCGAACCGGCGCGCGCCGACGAACATGCACAACAACGCGATCTCGGTGAACAGCATGCACCGGATCCGCGCGGCGCAGGACCTCGCGCTCTACAACCTCACGCTGTCCGAGGAGATCGAGGGCTTCGACGGCACCGCGCACCTGGAGACGTGGAACCACGACCCGGCCTGGCAAGGCGTCCGCGAGGTCGCCGAGGAACTGACCGCGATCGACGACTGGTGCGAGGCGATCTTCGCCGCGAACGTCGTCTTCGAACCGCTGGTCGGCGAGCTGTTCCGCAGCCAGCTGGTGCAGCAGGCCGCTCCGCGCAACGGCGACTTCGTGACCCCGACGGTGATCGGCGCGGCGGAGTACGACTTCGCCGAACGCGACCTGCGGTACACGACCGCGATGTTCGAACTGCTGACCAACGACAAGGAGTTCGCGGACCACAACAAGGCGATCATCACGGACTGGGCGAGCACCTGGACCGCGAAGGCGCTGGGCGCCGCCCGGACGCTGCAGCCGCTGTGGTCGCAGCCG
The DNA here is from genome assembly GCF_042873835.1 of Kribbella sp. NPDC004536. NCBI lineage: Bacteria > Bacillati > Actinomycetota > Actinomycetes > Propionibacteriales > Kribbellaceae > Kribbella > Kribbella sp. NPDC004536. The sequence goes on from NZ_JBIALY010000003.1 coordinate 936,811, forward strand.
GACGCCAAACCGCCGCGGTTCGAGGACGGGCTCGACCGCGCGAAGAGCCGGTTCAGCGGCATCGTCACCACGCTGGGCCTCGAGGAACCGAAGGAGTTGGCACAGTGACCACGCTCAGGGCCGTCGTCGAGAGCCCGTTCAAGTCCGACAACACCGCGTCCAACAAGTGCGGCGTGACGCTGATGAACAACCAGGTCGGCGTCGTCGTCGCGGACGTCATGAAGGCGTACGACAACGTCACTGTGACGCCGCTGCCGTCGATGATCCGGGTGGACGCGATCGGCCGGATGGACTTCGTCTACGACGACATCTCCGAGGCGCTCGGCGAGGAGCCCGGGTACTTCGACCAGGCCGAGTTCGAGGAGAACATGTCCACCCACTACGGGCGGATGGTGCACCTGGACGACCGGACGATCATGTTCGCCAACCCCGAGGACGCGGCCGAGTACATCGGCTTCGACCTGACCGCATCCAGCTGACGAAGGGGGTCTTTTCGTGTACGAGAAGAACGGTGAGAAGTACTTCGTGGTCGACAGCCACATGCACTTCTGGAATGCGGCACCGGACAACTGGGTGCCGGGCGCGGAGCAGTACGCGAAGGGCTGGATCGAGTGCTTCCACGCGTACATGAGCCTGGCGCCCAAGGAGACGCACTGGCCGATCGAGAAGTTCATGCGCTACACCGAGGACGACCTGATGAAGGACGTCTTCGAGGACGGGTACGTGGACGTCGCGATCTTCCAGCCGACCTACCTGAAGGAGTGGTACAAGGAAGGCTTCAACACCACCGAGCAGAACGCGAACCTCGGTGAGAAGCATCCCGGGATGTTCGTACTGAACACCCGCTTCGACCCACGCGACGGCGACGCCGGCCTCGAGGAACTGGCCGCGAACGTCGACCGGTACGGCTCGAAGGGCGTCAAGCTCTACACCGCCGAGTGGAACGCCGGGTCCCGCGGGTACAAGCTGACCGACCCGGCGGCCTACACCTACCTGGCGAAGGCGCAGGAGCTCGGGATCAAGAACATCCACGTCCACAAGGGCCCGACGATCTGGCCGCTGGACAAGGACGCGTTCGACGTCTCCGACATCGATCACGCGGCGACCGACTTCCCGGACCTGAACTTCATCGTCGAGCACGTCGGCCTGCCGCGGATCGAGGACTTCTGCTTCATGGCCACCCAGGAGCCGAACGTGTACGCCGGCCTGTCGGTCGTCATCGGCGGCCTGATGCACGCCCGGCCGCGGTTCTTCGCGAAGGTGATGGGCGAGCTGCTGTTCTGGGTCGGCGAGGACAAGATGACGTTCGGCAGCGACTACGGGATCTGGGAACCGAAGTGGCAGGTCGAGGGCTTCGTGGACTGGGAGTTCCCGGACAGCGAGGAGTTCGCGGACTACCCGCGGCTCGGCGTCGAGGGGAAGAAGAAGATCCTCGGGCTGAACGCCGCCAAGCTGTACGACCTGAAGGTACCGGGTGAACTGCAACTGAAGGAGGCGACGCCGGCCGCGCAGGACGACTCGAAGCTGGTCGCCTCATGACGGCAGTGATCACTGAGCGGGACCGGGTCCTGGACGCTTTGGGCGCCGTCCGGGACCCGGAGCTGGACGAGCCGATCACGACGCTGGGCTTCGTGTCCACCTGCGTCGTGTCGGCCGCCGGCGACGTGGTCGTCCGCCTCCGCCTGCCGACGTACTTCTGCGCCCCCAACTTCGCCTTCCTGATGGTCGCAGACGCCTACGACGCGATCACCGCCCTACCGTGGGTGCGCACAGCTGACGTCGCCCTGGAAGACCACTTCGCGGCTGCTCAGATCAATGCAGGGATATCAGCGCGAGCCGGTTTCGTGGACACCTTCGCCGGGGAGGCAGCGGACGAGTTGGACGAACTGCGCCGTACGTTCGTCCGAAAGTCAGTACTGGCAGGAACTGATGTCGTCTGTCGCGAACTGGTTGCTGCGGGCATCGAGCCGGTCGGGTGCCGGGTCGGGGACGTACCGGCGTCGCCGGCGCTGGACCGGCTGCTGCGGCGGCGGGCCGAGCTCGGGTTGCCGACCGGTCCGGACGCGCCGCTGCTCGTCGACGTCGCGACCGGTGCGGCGATCGGCCCGGCGGACGCGGCGCGGCACCTCGGCCTGGCTCGGTTGACCCGGACCGGGATCGAGGCGAACACCGGGATCTGCAGGGGAATGCTGAGGCACCGGTACGCCGCGACCGGTGCGGGCGAGGAGGAGCTGGGATGAAGGCAGTACGACTGCACGGGTACCACCGGCAACCAGTCATCGACGACGTACCGGAACCGGTCGTCAAAGGCCCGCTGGACGTCGTCGTCAAGATCGGCGGCGCCGGCGTGTGCCGTACCGACCTGCACATCATCGAGGGGCAGTGGGACGCCGCGATGCATCCCACCTTGCCCTACACGATCGGCCACGAGAACGCCGGCTGGGTGCACGAGATCGGCTCCGCCGTCACCAACGTGCGGGTCGGCGACACGGTGATCCTGCACCCGACACCGACCTGCGGGCTGTGCCGCGCCTGTCGCGCGGGCGACGACATGCACTGCGAGAACAGCACGTTCCCGGGACTCGACAGCGACGGCGGGATGGCGGAGTACCTCCTCACCTCCGCCCGCGCGTGCGTCAAGCTGGACCCGAGTACCCGGCCGCAGGACGTCGCCGCCCTCGCCGACGCGGGCATCACGGCGTACCACGCGGTCCGGAAGGCGCTGCCGTTGCTGCCACCCGGTACGACGGCGGTGGTGATCGGCGCGGGCGGCCTCGGGCACATCGGCGTCCAGTGCCTGGCCGCACTGACCGCGGCGCGGATCATCGTCGTCGACCGCAACCCGGACGCGTTGAAGCTGGCCGAGCAGCTCGGCGCCGACCAGACGGTTGTTGCTGATGGCAAGCACGTGGAGCAGGTCCTCGAGCTGACCGGTGGTGCGGGCGCGCACGTCGTACTCGACTTCGTCGCCGAGCAGGGCGCGGAGCAGGACGGCTTCGCGATGACGGGGCGGGCCGGGTCGTACTTCGTCATCGGGTACGGCGGGCAGGTGCGGATCCCGACCCTGGACATCATCTCGACCGAGCGGAACATCGTCGGCAACATCGTTGGTACGTTCAACGAACTCGCCGAGCTGATGGCCCTCGCGCAGGCCGGCAAGGTCACCCTGCACACCCGGACCTACCCACTGGACGCGGCCGCCGAAGCGGTCGCCGACCTCGACGCCGGCCGCATCCGCGGCCGCGCGATCCTCGTTCCGTAAGTCACGATCCGGAGGGCAATCATGGCGAAGGAACTGCGGTTCGGAGAGAACGCTCGCGAACTCCTGCTGGCCGGGGTCGACCAGTTGGCGGACGCGGTGAAGTCGACGCTGGGCCCGAAGGGGCGCAACGTGATCCTGGAGAAGATCACCGGTTCGCCGGTGGTCACCAACGACGGCGTGACGATCGCCCGCGAGGTCCACCTCAAGAACCAGTTCGAGAACATGGGCGCGCAACTGGTCAAGGAAGCCGCGATCAAGACCAACGACATCGTCGGCGACGGCACCACCACCGCGACCGTGATCGCGCAGGCGATCATCCGCGAAGGGATGGCCGCGATCGGCTCCGGCGGCAACCCCGTGCTGGTGAAACGGGGGATCGACCTGGCCGTCGCGCGGTTGGTGCAGCGGCTGCGCGAGGTCGCGCACCCGGTCCAGACCGAGCACGACTACGCCCGGGTCGCGGCGATCTCGGCCAACGACGACGACGTGGTCGGTGCGGTCATCGCGCGCGCCCTGCACCGGGTCGGCGACGGCGGCATCGTGACCGTCGAGGAGTCGGCGGCGCACGGGATGAGCGTCGACTTCGTCGAGGGGTTCGAGTTCGACAACGGCTACCTGTCGCCGTACATGGTGACCGATCCCGGCAGTCTGCAGGCCGTCCTCGACAACCCGTACATCCTGTTGTGCAGCGAGAAGATCACCAAGGTGCAGGAGGTGATGCCGCTGCTCGACAAGATCATGCGCGAGCCACGGCCGCTGGTGATCATCGCGGAGAGCCTCGAAGGTACGGCGCTCAGCATGCTCGTGCACAACCACGTCAACGGGCTGTTCCAGTGCGTCGCGGTGAAGGCGCCGGGGTTCGGCGACCGGCGGTTGCACAAGCTGGAGGACATCGCCGCGATCACCGGCGGCGCGGTGTACAGCCGGCACTCGGGGTTCAGCCTCGAGACGATGACGATCGACCAGCTCGGCCGGGCGGACCAAGTGCGGGTCACCGCGGACCGGACGGCGATCGTCGCGAGCTCGGGACACGAGCAGGACGTGACGTTCCGGGTCGCGCAGCTGCGGGCCGAGCTGGAGCGGGCCACGTTCGGCGTCGACGAGGACGTACTGACCGAGCGGATCGGCGCGTTGTCGGGCAAGGTCGCGATCATCCGGGTCGGCGCGCCGACACCGGTCGAGCTGAAGGAGCTGCAGCATCGTGTCGAGGACGCCCTGTCGGCAACCCGGGCCGCGATGGCCGAGGGGATCGTCGCCGGCGGCGGCATGGCGTTGCTGCACGCGTCGCCGGCGCTGGACGACCTCGACGTGCAGGGCGACTACCGGATCGGCGTGGAGATCGTCCGCCGCGCGTTGCGCGAACCGGCGTACCTGATCGCCACGAACGCCGGGTACAACGGCGCTGAGGTGCTCGAACGGACGACGGCGATGGGCACGGACGACGGTTTCGACGCGCTCGAAGGCCGCTACGGCAACATGCTTGCCATGGGCATCATCGATCCACTCCGGGTGGCCCGGTCGGCGCTGCAGAACGGCGCCTCTGTGGCCGGGCTGCTGCTCACGACCAACACCCTGATCGCCGAGGAACAGACTCCGTGGGGCGGCAGCCCCGCGCTGATGACGGAGTACGGCGCCCTGGACGAAGGACTCCACCAGCCGTCCCCGGACTCCAGCACTCCACAGTCCCTGGGGCTGGGTCCCTCGGTCGGATAACAGCGCCTGGTGTCTGGGAACAGGCAATAGCTTGTTCCCAGTCACCTCGGGGGTGTGCTGTCAGGTGAGGTCGGGACAGACGACCGGATCGCCGAAGGTGACTTCGACGCGGCGGTTCAGGGCCCGTCCGTCGGCGGTGAGGTTCGACCGCATCGGACGGGTCGGGCCGAGCGTCTGGATGTTGACCGTGTAGCGGCCGGCGGGCCGGGACCCGGCGGGAAGGCGCGCGACCTGGCGGTTCATCTCGTCGGCCAGCGCCTTGGCGACCGCCGTCGCGCGTTGCATCCCGGTGGCGCCGAAGCGGGCCGGATCACCGATCTCGTCCTCGTGCCCGGTGACGTTCACGGTCAGGCAGTCGACGCCGCGCATCGGTCCGCCGCGCAGCAGATCGGTGGCGAGCTGCACGATCTGCTGCCGGTGCACCCTGGTGAGAGCCCAGCTGCCGAAGTCGAACCGGGTCAGCAACCGGGCCCCGGCCGGCGGTGGCACCGGATCGAAGAACTCCCCTTCGGACTCCCGCACCTCGTCCCCGGCCCGCCGCCGCACGATCCGGATCCGCAACCGCACCGGCGTCTCGTACTCCAGCTCGTACCCCACCCCATACGCCATCGCACACCCCTCTCCGCCCTCGACGCTAGAAGGTCTGCCCGGCCGGTGGCAGCCACGCACCGAAGCGACACTCACTGGGGGTAGCAAGAACGTGTCGGGTCGCCTTCGGTGCTGATCAGTACGACGGAGCTCGCCGGAATCGTGGCGAGTCGGGCGCCGGCGAGGGCGGCCGCACCGCACGGGCCGGCCGGGACGCCGTGGGCGTGCAGGAACTCCATCGCGGCGCGGGCCTGCTCGTCGGTGACCGCGACTGCGGCGTCGAGGTGGTCGCGGATGATCGGCCAGGCGATGGAGGAGACGGTGCCGCAGTTCAGCCCGGCCATGATCGTCGGTGCCGAAGTGTCAACGGATACGGGCTCTCCGGCCTTCAGCGATGCGCCGACACAGGCGGCGGTGGTCGGTTCGACGGCGAGGACCTTCGCCCGGCCGCGGTAGTGCTCGAGCGCGGCCTGGAGCAGTGAGCCGACACCCGTTGGTACCACCACCAGCTCTGGTACGCCGGGGAGCTGCTCGTCGATCTCGCTGAAGAGCGTGTCGTAGCCGGCCACGATCCAGCGCGGCACCTCCTCGTACCCCGGCCACGCGGTGTCCTGGATGAGTACGTCGTCGCCGTCGATGCTTCGGGCGGCCAGCTGTACGGTGTCGTCGTACGGACGGCCGGTGTCGATGACGGTCGCGCCCTCGTCCCGGATCGCCTGCAGCGTCGAGGCCGGCAGACCAGCGGGTACGTAGATCCGTGCGGCGACCCCGAGTTTGTTTGCGAGGTAGGCGAGCGCCCGCCCGTGGTTGCCGTCCGTCGCGGTCACCAGCGTGACCGCTGCGACACCGGTGGCCAGTTCGGCGAACGTCCGCGCCGGGCCGAGCGCCTGGTTCACGGCCCACGAGGCGCCGAGAACCTTGAACGCCGGCAGCCCGAACCGGTTCGACTCGTCCTTCACCCGAAAGCCCCCGGCCTCGATCAACGGGGTCGGTGCGTACCCGGGCATGCTGCGGTGAAAGTCGATGCTGTTCATGAGGAACCAACCGTACGTGGCAGGTGATTTCGTGTGATGATCGGCGGGTGGATGCGCGGAGTCGGCAGGTGACGCTGGACGAGGTCGCGGCGCGTGCCGGGGTTTCCCGTTCGGCCGCGTCCCGGGTGATCAACGACGCGCCGCATGTCAGCAAGGCGAAGCGGGCCGCCGTCCAGCGGGCCGTCGACGAGCTCGGATACGTGCCGAACGCAACGGCCCGGGCGCTGGCGTCGCGGCAGTCCGGTTCGGTCGTACTCGCGATCTCCGCGGAGGACCCGGCGGTGTACGCGGACCAGTTCGTCGCGGAGGTTGTCGTCGGCATCCTGTCGGTGCTGGAGGAGACCGAGCTCGAGCTGATGCTCGTGACCGCGACGTCGGCGCGCGGGCAGCAGCGGCTGGAGAAGCTGCTCCGGAGCCGGACCACGGCCGGCATGATGCTGATGTCGATGCACGGCGACGACCCGATCGCCCGGCTCGCCGAGGACGCCGAGCTGCCGGTGGTCTTCGGCGGCCGGCCGCTGAACTTCGAGCCGCGGTACTACGTCGACGCCGACAACCGCGGCGGCGCCCGGTTCGCGACCGAGCACCTGGTCGAGACCGGCCGGACCCGGATCGCGACGATCACCGGCCGGATGGACGAGGCGGCCGGAACCGCACGCTACAAGGGTTTCCAGGAGGCGCTCGCCGTCGCCGGTCAGGATGCGCGGCGGGTCGTGCACGGCGACTTCTCCGAGGCCGGCGGCGAGCTCGCGATGCAGTCGCTGCTGGCCGAGCACCCGGAGCTGGACGCGGTCTTCGTCGCCTCCGACCAGATGGCGATCGGCGCACTCCGCGCCCTGGCTGCCGCCGGGCGGTCCGTACCGTCCGACGTCGCGGTCGTCGGCTTCAACGACATCCCGATGGCGCGGCACACGACTCCGCCGCTGACCACGGTCAGCCAGCCGATCCGGTCGCTGGGCCGGGAGATGGCACGCGTGCTGCACGCCGTACTCAGCGGCGAGGACCCCTCGCCGCTGATCCTCCCGACCCGGCTGGTGACCCGAGCTAGTTCCCGTTGATCAGGTGTACGGCCAGATCCGGGCTGAACGTGCCGGCCGGGATGCCCGCGCCGATCCCGCAATCACCGTCGGAGTCGCCGGGGACCTTGATCCACAGCAGCATCTCCGCACCGCCGCCGGTCTGCGACGGCACGCCGAGCTTGCGCCCCGGCGGGTTGCACCAGTCGTTGCCGGTCCCGTTGCCGTTGCGGCTGGTGTCGACGACGAACGGCTTCTTCGCCGCCAGGTGACTGTTCACCGCGTTGCCGTAGTCGACGGACTGCGCGGTGGTGTAGTAGTTCGACACGTTCAGCGCGAAGCCGTGCGCGTTCGCCAGGCCCGCGCCCTGCAGCCGCTGGGCCATCACGTCGGCCGCGACCCACCCGGCGTTCCCGCCGTCGAGGTACGCCCACGCGTTCGGGGCATTGCTCTTGAACTGCTGGACGGCGTAGCTCAGCATGCCGTTCCGCTCGGCGATCTGGTCCGCGTTCATGCAGTTGAAGTCGCCGAGCGCGTCGGGCTCGATCACCACGATCGCCGGACGGTTGCCAATGGCAACGGCGAAGTCATGGACCCAGGCCCGGTACGCCTCGGGCGTCCCCGCGCCGCCGCCGGAGTGGCCGCCGCACGCGTCCCGGCCGGGGATGTTGTAGGCGACCAGTACCGGCAGTTTGTCCGCCGCGGCGGCGGCACGGGTGAAGTCGCCGACCGCCGTACCGATCGGATTGCTCCAGTTGCCGAACCAGCGGGCCATCGGCTTGGACGCGATCGAGTTCTGGATCGCGGTCTTCCGGCCGTCGTTCGGGTTGTTGCGGACCCAGGTGGCCGGGTTCGAGTTCGGGTCGACGTAGAAACCGCTGGTCAGCCGGAGCGGGTTCCGGGTGGTTTCGTGGCTGCTCTGGGCGGCGCCGGCGCCCTGGTACGCGGGGACGACGGCGGCGACGGCGAGCCCGGTCGCGACCAGGCTTCGGACGATCCATTTCATGCGCTTGCTCCTGCTTCGAGTCGGGGGCGGACACTCCGGGAGCGCTTCCAGTTTCCTGACCGATCGTGGCCGATCGATCACGCTCTCGTCAAGCGCCCGCCTCGCGACTCTGCCGTGGGAGCGCTTCCAGTCAGCTCGCCGGCTTGGCCCGGTTGAGCGTGGCCGGGGTGAGCACGGGGTGTGCCCGCAGGTACGCGATGAAGCCCTCGTGGTCGCGGTCGTTGCGGACCGGGTCGGTGAAGCCGGCGAACACGGTCGTCCCGTCGCCGCCGATCAGCGTGTACGCGAGCGCGGCGACCCGGTAGCTCCGGTTCAGGTCGAGCGGCTTGCCGTCGATCAGGACCTTCGCCGGGTCGACCCGCTGACCGATCGGCTTGCTCAGGTCGTACGTGTAGCTGACGTTCTGCGACACCGCGAACGGCGCGAACTTCACCGTCCCGTTCGCCTGCGGCACCCACTGCGCCTCGAACGCGGCATGCAGTTGCGTGCCCGGCAGCGTCACGGTCAGGATCGGGTTGCCGTACCCGAACGCGCCCCACGCCTCGCCGAACAGCACGGTCCCGTCCGCATCGGCCGCATTGGTGCCCTTGGCAAACAACAGGTCGCCGGTGAGTGCGTTCGACCCGGACACCGGCTTGGTCGAGATCAGCGCGAGGTCGGCCCGGCCGTGCTGGTTGGCGTCCCAGTACGCGAAGTCCGCGGCGAGGTTGCCCATGGTGCTCTCGCCGGACGCGTTCGCGGTCCGGGTGAAGTCGCCGGTGACCTTGGCCAGCGGCGTCGCGTACCGCTGCTTGCCCTTCGCGGTCCAGTAGTCCGCGATGTACTGCAGTTCCTCGTCCACCGGTACGTCGCGGGTGTTCGCGTGGTTCGTCGACGTGGTCAGCTCGCGGATCACCGCACCGGTGCGCGGGTCCAGCTTCAGGTTGATCTCGTTGATCAGCGAGCCGTGGTTGCCGGCCTCGACGACCGGCCGCGGTACGCCGTTCGGGTCCGGGACCATCATGTTGAACCGGCAGTGCCAGTGCCCGGTGACGATCGCGGCGATGTCCGGCGACGCGTTCGCGGCCAGCTGGAACACCGGGCCGGACGGGTTCGTACCGGCGTTGTAGTCGTTGCCGGCGACGCCGCCGTCGTGGATGTTGATCACGATCGCGTTCACGCCGCGCGCCTTCAGTTGGGCGGCGAGCTTGTTCGCCTGGGCCACGTCGGACAGCGACTTCAGCCCGGGCTGGTACGAAGTGGATCCGGTCGGGGTGTCCATCACCGTCAGGTGGATGAACGCGATCGGCAGCTTGCGGCCGTGCCCTGCGTCCACCCATTCGATGTTGTACGGCGGGACGATCGTCCGGCCGGTGTCCGCGTGCACGATGTTGGCCGTGTAGAAGCGGAAGTTCGCGCCGCGGAACTTGTGGCCGGTGGAGTCGACGAAGTTGTCGTCGCGGCCGTTCACCGGGTACGGGACGCCGTGCTCCATGTGGTCGACCAGGAAGCTCACCGAGTGGTCGAGCTCGTGGTTCCCGACCGTGCTGAACTGCAGGCCGAGCGCGTTCAGCGCCTCGACGGTCGGCTCGTTGGCGTGCGCGTCGACCTCGAACGGCCAGCCGGAGAAGTTGTCGCCGGACGAGAAGAAGATCGAGTTCTTGCGGCCCTCGCGGAGTTGCTTGAGGTGCGTCGCCATGTATCCCACACCGCCGACGGTGACCTGGACGCCGCCGGCGCCGGTGATCACGCTGCCCTGGCTGGGCGTCGTCGGCTGCAGGTATCCGTGCAGGTCGGTGATGTTCAGCAGTTGTACGTCGACGTACCCGGAAGCGTCGTCGAGTGCGTGCGGGGTGGCGTAGGCGACGTCGCCGACCGCCGTGGCGGTGGCGAGGGCTCCGGTGGCGGTGAGGAACGTCCGGCGGCGGATCCGACTGTTCACAACGAACCTACTTCCTGGGCAGGGGGTTGCGCGTTCGTGCGCATTATTGCCTCTTTCCGACATTATTAAGCCTGTGGATCGGATGGGCGTCAACGGCCTGCTGAACAAAGGCCGAACTCAGATGCTGCGAACGGCCAACTGCGGGAGGGGTCCGCGGGCGGGGGAGAGCAGCCGGTCGTTCAGTGCGTCGAGCGCGAGGCTCGCGGCACCGAGCGCGACACAGAGCGCGCCGAGGTTGGAGGCGCGGAGTTCGGGGACGCGGGGGCAGAGCTTCTCGAGTTCGGCCTGGAGCGGTTCGAGGAGTACGTCCGCAGCTTGGGAGAACGCGCCGCCGAGGACGAGGAGGCGCGGGTCGACGATCGCGATCGCGGTCGCCGCCGCGACAGCCATCGCGTGCGCGTACTTGCGTACGGCCGCGCGGGCGGAACGGTCGCCGTCCCGCGCTGCGGCGAACGCCTGCTTGGCCTTGTCGACGGTCGGTACGTCGTCCGGCACCACCGCATGCAGGTACTCGAGCGCCGCCTCCCAGGCAACCCCACGCAACGCCGACATGTCCGCCGCCGCCCCAAACGCCCCCCGCCGCAACCTCCCCCCCAACACCAAAGCCAGCCCAGTCCGCCGCCCCGCATGAAGAAACACCATGTCCTCCGCCGGGGCTCCTCGGTGTTGTTCGGCTAGGGCGGCTAGTTGGCTGTCGTTGTCGGCTACGGACAGGCGGGCTGTGAAGTGGGCCGGGAGGTTGGTGCCTGCCCAGTCGGGGATCGCGTTGGCCTGGACGACCGTGCCGGTGGTGTCGACAAGTCCGGTCGTACCGGCGCCGACCGCCCACACCTTCGAGGCCGGCACGCGCGCCTCCGCGGCGCAGACGGCGATCACCTCGTCCGCGGCACGGAGACGTTCGGCCCGCGGTGCCTCGGGGGTGACGGATCGCCGGGCACTCGCGAGCATCCGCCCGTCGAGATCCGTGAGCACACCGCGGACCGAGTACGCCCCGATGTCCAGCCCGGCGACGTACCCGCCCTCGGCCCGGAACCGGTAGCTCCGCGCCGGCCGTCCGCGCCCGCGGACCGCCGGACTCTCCTCGACCAGCCAGCGCCGTTCCACCAGGCTGGCCAGCACCTCTTCGACCGCGGTACGCCCGAGCCCGCTCTCCTCGACGATCTGCGCGACCCGAACCTCCCCGGCCGCCCGCACCGCAGCCAGCACCGCCCGCTCGTTGAGCCACCGGAGCCGCGATGGATCCCCGCCGTCCGCCGTCATGATCGCCCAGCATAGAACCGACCCGCATCGAAGAACGGGTAGTGCGAGGACTGCCAGCCGTCGGCCAGGCGTAGCCACCGGGCGAAACCATCTCGCGACCAGCACCACTACCCGTTCATCGGTACAGAACCGTGGTGACGAGCGCGGCGGCGCAGGCGGTGAAGTAGAGCGACCACGGCGCGAGGTTGAGTGCGTGCGCGCGGAAGTGTGCGACGAGCGCGCCAAGGAAGTACAGGACGAGCCCACCGGCAGCGAGTAGACCAAGGGCCGGTACGGCGAACCCGGCGAGCAGACCGAGCGCGCCCGCGCCGAGGAGCAGGCCGAACGGAAGCATCCACTTGTGGTCGACGTGGATCAGGTCCGCCTGGGACTTCGGGTAGCTGTGGCCGATCAGGTTCGCGACCGCGGCGCTGCCGGTGAGCGCGGCCGCGAGCAACGTGGCAGCCAGGTAAGCGACGTACACAAGATCTCCGATCCGGTAGGGGTGCGCCCCACGGAGGAGACAGCTACGCCGGATGTGACAGCCCGCCGAGTTTCTCCGGATTGCTGACCACATGGATCGTGTGTACGGCGCCGCCGACCAGGTGCAACGTGACCGCGAGGACCGGCCCGTCGGCGGACCGGATCGTGATGCCGGGCGCACCGTTGAGCTCCTCGATCGCGTACCGCGAACCGGCCGGTCGGCGGCTCGATCCGACCAGGAACGCCCGCGCGACGAACAGCGCCCCGAAGACCGGTTTGCGCGGCGCACCGGTGAGGCCGCCGCCGTCGCTGATCAACGTGACGTCCGGCGCGAGCACCGCCATCAACGCTTCGACGTCGCCGTTCTCACACGCGGCGAGGAAACGCTCCGTCACCTGTCGCTGGGTCGCGAGGTCGGTGTCGTACCGCTGCCGCCGCGTGGCGACCGCCTTCCGCGCCCGATGAGCGAGCTGGCGTACGTCGGCCACCTGACGATCGAGTACGCCGGCGATCTCGGAATAGCTGTAGCCAAAGGCCTCGTGCAACACGAAGACGGCCCGTTCGGTCGGCGACAACGCCTCGAGCACCAGCAGTACGGCCGTCGACACCGCCTCCGCCCGGACGACCCCGTCGGCCGCGTCGGGCGTGGTCAGCATCGGCTCGGGCAACCACGGTCCGACGTACGACTCGCGCCGTACGACCGCACTCCGCAGCCGATCGATCGCGAGCCGGGTGACGACACGTACGAGGTAACCCTCGGCGTCGTGCACCGCCTCCGTGTCGACGCGACTCCAGCGCAGCCAGGCGTCCTGCACGACGTCCTGCGCGTCGGCCACGCTGCCGAGCAGCCGGTACGCGACGGCGTACAACAGTCCCCGATGCTCCGCGAATCGATCCGTCATCAGCGGAAACCCTAGGACATTGCATTTCAACAAACCGTTGACGGTGGGCAACCCGTGTGCCACTGTGTCGCTGTTCGGAATCTTGTTTCCGTAGAGCGGAAAAGTGTTGGAGGCAGCATGGCATCGAGCACCCCTGCGCCCGCCCGGCCCGAGGACGAACGGCTGCCGTTCGGGCAGTTGGTCGTGTACGGGACCCAGCACATTCTGACGATGTACGGCGGCCTGATCGCGCCGCCGCTGATCGTCGGAAGCGCGGCCGGGCTGTCCTCGCCGGACATCGGGCTGCTGGTCACGGCCGGTATCTTCATCAGCGGGCTCGCGACGCTGCTGCAGTCGCTGGGCCTCGGACCGTTCGGCGCCAGACTGCCTATCGTGCAAGGGATCTCGTTCGCCAGTGTGTCCACGATGGTGTCGATCGCCTCGCACGGCGGCGTCCGGCCGGTGTTCGGTGCGATCCTCGTCGCCGGGGTGATCGGCGTGATCGCGTCGTCGTTCTTCGCCCAGCTGGTGAAACTGTTCCCGCCGGTCGTCACCGGGTCGATCATCACCGTCATCGGGGTCTCGCTGCTGCCGGTCGCGTTCGACTGGGCGCTCGGCGGCGTCGGCGCGAAGGGGTACGGGAACCCGAGCAACATCGCGCTCGCCGGCATCACGTTGCTGGTGATTCTGGTGATCAGCCGGGTGTTTCAGGGGTTCGTGTCCCGGTTGTCGATCCTGATCGGGATGATCGCCGGCACACTGATCGCCCTGCCGTGGGGTAAGGCCGACTTCTCCGCCGTACCGCACGGCAAGGTGGTCTCGTTCCCGCCGGTCTTCGGTCTCGGTACGCCCGTGTTCGACGCCGGCGCGATCGTCGCGATGACGATCGTGGTGTTCGTGATCATGACCGAGACGATGGCCGACATCATCGCGATCGGCCAGATCGTCGAGACCCCGGTCGACCACCGGCGGGTCGCGAACGGCCTGCGCGCGGACATGTTGTCGAGTACGGTCGCGCCGGTCTTCGGGGCGTTCCCGGCCAGCGCGTTCGCGCAGAACGTCGGCCTGGTCGCGATCACCGGCATCAAGTCCCGCTTCACCGTCGCGGTCGGCGGCGGCGTCCTCGTCCTGCTCGGCCTGGTCCCGATCTTCGGCCGCGTCGTCGCCGCGATCCCGGCCCCGGTCCTCGGCGGCGCCGGCATCGTCCTGTTCGGCTCGGTCGCCGCGAGCGGTATCCGTACGCTGTCCCGCGTCGAGTACAAGGACAACCTCAACCTGGTGGTCGTCGCGGTCGCCGTCGCGATGGGCCTCGTCCCGATCGCCCGCCCCCACTTCTGGGACAAGTTCCCCACCGGCGTAGGCGTCGTCCTCGACTCCGGCATCAGCGCCGCCGCCGCAACCGCCGTACTCCTCAACCTCTTCTTCAACCGCTGGCAATCCCTCACCAACCCCAACCCCTCCGTCTTCGCCGCCGCCCCCGACGAACGCGGCAACACCCTCCCGTCGGAGTCCTGAGGAAGAGCCGGCACGCGCAAACCCTTCGACAGGTTCTAGTAGCTCCAGCGGAGGCCGACGATCCGGCCTTCGGGGAGGTTGGTGGTTTCGAAGGTCTGTTGGTAGTGGCCGGTGGGGGTGGGGGGTACGACGTTTTCCGGAGGGAAGGTGAAGCCGTCGGGGAAGTTGCCGAGGGCGAAGGGGGCAGCGAACCAGGTGACTTCGGCGGGGGTGACCTCGGGGGCCGAACTCGACGGAGAGGTCCACGCGTTCGGTGGCGACGAACTGGCGTTTGCCGTAGATGTCGCCGGGCTGGTCCGTGGGGTTCTCGAAAGTGACGAGGGAGAAGCTCAGGTCGGCGGTCCGGCCGGCGTCGAGGGGTTCGGGCAGCCCGAAGTGGAAGACGTACGAGCTCCGGCCGACCTGGATCACCTTCGAGACGACGGCATCGCCGTGGGACTCCACGAGCACCCGGCGCAGGCCGGACTCGGGATCGCATTCGAAGGCGTACGAGAATCGCCGTACGCCGGCGGAGGTGGCGCGGATGCGGCGCCGGAAGTCGACGCGGTGCATGGTCCGGTGTAGGTCGACGTGTACGTGCTCGGCGAGCTGCTCGATCACGTACGGCCCGGCCAGCGTCCTCTCCTCTTCGGGCAGCCCCGCGGCCTCGACGATCTCCGCAACCTCGACTGAGCCGTCCGGCCGCACGATCTCGAAGCGCGGGGGCCCGGTGTCTCGCGACTTCGGGTGATGCGGAAAGCGCACCTCGATGTCGTCGTGAAGTTCGTGGAACCAGCCGCGGTCCGCCAGCGACACCCCTAGCCCGGTCAGCAGTCCGTCCAGTGCGTTGTGAGGCGGCAGCGTCTCTCCACTCAGATACGCGTACACGCTCGATTCCGACACCTGCGCCACGCGGGCGAGGGCGGGCACCTCGGCCTTGTGCCCGGAAGCGCGCCGGCGCGCCCGCAACTTCTTCAGCGCGTGGCCGAGGCTGCCGCGTGCCCGGGCGATCGGCGGGCCTTCACCGGGCTCGGGCATCGTCACCAGCTCAGGCTAGCGAGTTTTCCAGACCTTTCCAGCTGCGCCGCCCGGATGCCGGTCGCTCGCCGATCCTGATCTCGAGCCTCGAGAGCTGGGAGAGCACAGTGGGCAACGAACTGGTCAAGATCGACGGACGCGACGTGCTGGTCCAGGTGCCTGGGCACCTTGCCGGACAGGTTGCGGTCAAGGCTCTGGTACCCGTGATCACGACGACCGTACGGGCCCTCGCCGCCGCGGCGCGCGAGGTCACGACCGTCGCGGTGGAGGCGGTGCACGATCAACGCGCGCAGCTCGCGTTTCTGAACTACCAGTCGCGCGTGATCGCCCGCGACGTCGTACCGACCCTCGCCACCGCGAACGCGCACCAGCGGGCCCGCAACGCACTGGCCCGCGCCGGCTTCGACGACGACATCTACGCCGACGCGCTCCAGGACCTGGAGATCGCCCGCCAGCGCCGCCGCACCCGCAACACCGAACGCTGGCAGCCGTGAGCCTGCAGACCTACCGCCGTCCAACGCCCGAGCTGCCCTGGCGGTCCCGGGCGTTGTACGCCGCCGAAACCACCCGCATCTTCCTGCTGGACATCCTCCCGATCCTGACCCGCCACTGGACCCACCAACAACTCCGCAACCTCGACCACTGGCTGATCACCCACGGCCTCTGAGGTTGGGGAGGATCGCGCCCCGGTTCGGGCAGTAAATCGTCCCCAACCCGCGGCCTCTAAAGGTTGAGGAGGCCTTTGACGGCGGTGGTCACGCCGCCGGTCAGCGCCAGGAGGAGGACCAGGTGGCGGGCGGTGTGGTTGGGGATTCGGGGGGAGAGGATGGCGCCTAGGGTGGCGCCGATGGTTAGGGTCAGGGTTGCTGTGAGCCATTCGGGTGTGGTGAGGGGCGGGATGCCGCGGGTGAGCAGGGAGAAGACGTTGACTACGGCGCCGTAGAACAGGGCGTTGGGGACGAATTCGCGGATGGTCCAGTTGGCGTTGACGGCGTACAGGGAGACGGGCGGGCCGCCCAGGCCGGCGGCGGTGTTCATGAAGCCGCCAGTGGCGCCGGCGGTGAGGGCGCCGGTCAGGCCTTTCAGGGCGGGGACTCTGAGGCCGATCAGGAGTACGGCAGCCGCGACGGTGACCAGGACGCCCATCACCAGGAGGAGAACGGGACCGGGTAGGGCTCGGGCGAACCAGGCGCCCATCGGCGCGGTGCAGGCGGCGGCGAGGATGAGCGGGACCATCGCGCGCAGTCGTACGTAGCGCCAGCCGCGGACCAGGCCGAGTACGCACACGACGCCGGCGGCGCAGTTCGCGAACGAGACGCCGTCCGCGGGGCCGAGCACGATCACCAGAGCAGGGACCGACACGAGCGCGAAACCCATACCGGTCAACCACTGAACGAAGGCGCCGAGCAGTACGACGCCGCCGAGGACGAGCAGTTCCACTACAGGTCGGTGTAGCCGAGCCACGGCTCAGCGGCAAAGGAAGCAGTCGGCGACAGGGTTTCCAGCTCGAGTACGACGAGTTCGTTCGCGCCGTCCACCAGCAACGGTCCCGGTACGTACAACGTCTGCTGCGGCCCGCGCCGCCAGTACCGGCCGAGGCAGAACCCGTTGACCCAGGCGTAACCCTTGCCCCAGGCATCGGTCCGGAGGAACAGGTCGGACCGGTCAGCCTCGAACGTCGCGCGCCAAGCGGTCGGCCCGGGAACGACGGCGGACGGCGTCGGGCCGGCGGCGTCCCAGAGGCGAGGCAGCCGGTCCAGGTCGATCCCGCACACCGACCAGTCGGTCACCTCGGCAGCTCCGACATGGACAGGACCGATCAGGCCCTTCACCTCGCCGATCCGCGGGCCGTAGTTGACCCGCCCCATGTCCTCGACGACCAGCTCCAGCCGACCGCGGGCGTGCGGCAGCATCAGCGACCGCTCGTGCCGTTCCCGCTCCAGTACGCCGACCGGCGCGCCGTCCAGGAACACCTGCACCCGGTCACGGACCTCGCCGAACGTCAGCAACGCCGGCCCGCCGTGGCGCAACTCGGTGCGGAAGACCGCCAGCCGTACGTCCAGCTCGTCCAGCGTCGGCATCGACCGATGGTCCGACCAACGACCGCCGGGACACCCGAGCAACCCCACCGGATCGCCCAATGCAACGTTGAACTCGGGCGCAGCAGGAACCGCCGCCGGTACCGAATCAGGCACCGGCGCGTACCGCGAGATCACGTCCCGGAACGCGAAGTACTTCTCCGTAGGACGACCGGCCTCGTCCAGCGGCGCGTCGTAGTCGTACGACGTGACCGTCGCCCGGTACACACCCTTGTCGTTCGCCCCGCTGGTCAACCCGAAGTTCGTCCCGCCGTGGAACATGTAGATGTTCACGGAAGCGCCCGCGGCGAGCAGCGCGTCCAGTTCGGCGGCAGCGTCGGCGGCGGACGTCGTGTGGTGCCGCCCGCCCCAGTAGTCGAACCACCCGTCCCAGAACTCCATGCACATCAACGGCCCGGTCGGCTGGTGTTTCCGCAGCGTCTCCAGCCGCGCCTCGACCCGCGACCCGAACGACCCGGTGCGCAGGATGCCGTCGATACCGCCCGCACTGAGCATCTCGTCGGTCGGCTGGTCGACCGTGACGAGTGGGACGGTCGTCCCGGCGGTACGGATCACCTCGACCAGCGTCTTCAAGTAGGTCTGGTCGTCCCCGAAGGCTCCGTACTCGTTCTCGACCTGTACGAGGACGACCGGTCCGCCCTGGTCGATCTGCAGCGGCCGTACGATCTCCAGCACGCTCTGCAGGTACGACGTCACCGCCGCCATGTACTGCGGTTCGAACCGCCGTACGCCGAGACCTTCGGTCCGCAGCAACCACGGCGGCAGCCCGCCGTTGTCCAGCTCGGCGCAGATGTACGGGCCGGGCCGGACGATCGCGTACATCCCCGCCTCGGCCACTTCACGCAGGAAGCGGCCGAGGTCGAGGATCCCGGTGGTGTCGAACTCACCGGGCCGCGGGCTGTGGAGGTTCCACGGGACGTAGGTCTCGATGGTGTTGAGCCCCATCTGCCTGGCCTTCTCGATCCGGTCGGTCCAGCAGTCCGGATGCACCCGGAAGTAGTGCAGTGCACCGGAGATGATCTGGAACGGGCGGCCATCCAGCAGGAAGTCGGATGCGCCGATCGTGAAGTCAGGCACGGGGTTCTCGTTTCTCTAGAGGCGGGCGGGTCAGCCGTTTACCTGGAAGCCCTGCTGATTGCCGTACGTCACGAGGGCATCCTGCCAGGACTTCAGGCCGGCGTTCAGGTCGGACTTCGTCTGGTACGACTTGCCGACGGTGTCGCCGTAGATGCTGTTCGCGTAGAGCTCGTACGGCAGGTAGCTCCAGCCCTTCACCACGCTGTCGGCCGCGCCGGTCAGGACCTGGTTGATCTTCTGGCCGCCGAAGTACGCGCTGGCCTTGTCCACGAACGCCGGGTCCTTCAGATCCTTGGTCGTCGCCGGGAAGCCGCCGCTGGCGAGGAACGGCTTGACGCCCTCGTCGTGGTTCAGCCACCGGACGAACGCCGCCGCCAGGGCCGGGTTCTTGCTCTGCTTCAGCACGGACTCGGTGCTGCCGCCGTTCTCCGCGGTGGCCGGCTGGCCGTCGTACGTCGGCATCGGCGCGACCGCCCACTTGCCGGCGCCCGCCTTGACCGAGGACTCCATCACGCCGGGCATCCAGGCACCGGTCGGCAGCGTCGCGATCGTGCCGTCGCCGAGCGCCTTGAACCACTCGTCGGTCCAGCCCGGGATGTTCGACACCAGGCCGCCCTGGACGAGCTGGTTCCACATGCCGGTCCACTTCTTCGAACCGTCGTCCTGCAGGTTGATCGCGACGTTCTTGCCGTCGGTCTTGAACGGCGTACCGCCGGCCTGCCAGATCATGCTGGTGGTGAACCCGGCGTCGCCGGAGTCGTTGGTGATGTACGCCTTCGGGTTCGCGGCGTGCAGCTTCTTCGCCGCGGCGACGTACTCGTCCCAGGTCTTCGGCACGGCGATGCCGTACTTCGTGAAGACCTCCTTGTTGTAGAACAGCGCCATCGGCCCGGAGTCCTGCGGCAGCCCGTACAGCCCGTTGCCCGCGTGCACCGACGCCCAGGTCGAGGCGGTGTACGACGACTCGTACTGCGAGAACCCGTACTGGTTCAGGTCGACCAGCGAACCCGGCAGCGCGAATTGCGGCAGCGCCTGGTACTCGACCTGCGCGACGTCGGGCGCGCCCGAGCCGGCCTTGATCACGTTCTGCAGCTTGGTGTACTGGTCGTTGCCGGTACCGGCGTTGACGTAGTTCACCTTGACGTTCGGGTACTGCTTCATGAACGCGGTGACCTGCGCCTGCGCCGACGGCGTCCAGCTCCAGTACGTGATCTCGCCGCCGGCCTTCAGCGCGGCGTCGACCGCGTCGGCCGACCCGGTGGACTTACTGCTCGACCCGCCCGAGCCGGTCGATCCGCCACCGCAGGCCGCGACGACGGCGAGTGCCGTGAGCGCGGCTCCGGCGACCACCAGCCGCCGGATGCCCCACCGATTTACCTTCATCTTGGTGCCTTTCACTTGACCCAGAACTACTTGACGCTGCCTGCGGACAGGCCGGACTGCCAGAACCGCTGGAGTAGCAGGAAGGCGATCACCAGGGGGACGATCGTCAGCAACGATCCGGTGATCACCAGGTTGTAGATGGGGCGGGCGCCCACTCCGGTCGCCTGGTTGCTCCACTGGGTGAGCCCGACCGTGAGTGGGTACAGATTCGGCTTGCTGAGCATGATCAGCGGCAGGAAGTAGTTGTTCCAGGTCGAGACCATCGCGAACAGCAGGGTGGTGACGACGCCCGGCGCGAGCAGCCGCAGCGACACCGTGAAGAACGTCCGGACCTCACCGGCGCCGTCGATCCGGGCCGCCTCGAGCAGCTCCGGCGGGACCGCGTCGGTCGAGTAGACCCACATCAGGTACAGGCCGAACGGGCTGACCAGCGACGGGATGATGATCGCCCACACGGTGTTCGTCAGCCCGAGGTTGGAGAACATCAGGAACGTCGGTACGGCCAGCGCGGTGCCCGGTACGGCGACGGCTCCGAGCAGTACGGCGAACACCGCGCGCCGGCCGGCGAACTTGTACTTCGCCAGCCCGTACCCGGCCGCCGTCGCGAGCAGGGTCGCCCCGCCGGCGCCGACCACGACGTACAACACCGTGTTGGCGAACCAGTGCAGGAAGATCCCGCCGTCGTAGGTCAGCGTGTCCTTGACGTTGCCGAAGAACGCGAAGCTCTTGCCGAACCACAGCCCGGGAGTCGACAGCAGGTCGTCCTGGGTCTTCGTTGCGCTGAGCAACAACCAGGCCAGCGGGACGATCGTGTAGAGCAGATAGAGGACCATCACGCCGGTCAGTACTTTCGAGCGCTTGGTTTTCACAGCGCCTCCCGGGATCCGCGCAGCTGGACGACGTAGGCGATGATCGCGGTGATGACGCCCATCACGATCGCGACAGTGGCGGAGTAGTTGAACTGCTGGCCGGCGAACGAGAGGTTGTAGGCGTACATGTTCGGCGTGTAGTACGTGTTGATCACGTTCGGCGCCAGCGTGCGCAGGATGTTCGGCTCGTTGAAGAGCTGGAAGCTGCCGATGATCGAGAAGATCGTCGCGATCACGATCGCCCCGCGCAGCGCCGGCAGCTTGACCGCGAGGATCGTCCGGAACGTGTTCGCGCCGTCGATCGCGGCCGCCTCGTACAGCTCACCGGGAACCGTGCGCAGCGCCGAGAAGAAGATCAGCATGTTGTAGCCGACGAACTCCCAGGTGACGATGTTGGCGATCGACGGCAGCATCCACCCGCTGCTGAGCGGCTTGATCGCGGTCCCGAGCAGATCGTTGAGGTTCGCCGCGAGGCCGAAGTTGTCGCCGTAGATGTAGCCCCACATCAGCACGGCCACCACGCCGGGTACGGCGTACGGCAGGAAGATCACGATCCGGAAGAAGCCGGCCGCGTGCAGGCGGGCGCTGTCGATCGCGAGCGCCGCGAGCAGTGCCAGGCCGAGCATGATCGGCACCTGGACGGCCAGGAAGATCGCCACCCGGCCGAACGCCTGCCAGAACTTCGGGTCCTGCAGCGCCTCGGTGTAGTTGGACAGGCCAACGAACGCGCGACCGCCGAAGAACGCCTGCTCACGGAACAGGCTGAGGTAGATCGCGTACCCGATCGGCGCCAGGAACGTCACCGCGAAGACGGCCAGGAACGGGCCGACGAACAGCCACCCCTTACCGTCCGTGGACGCCCGTTTCCGCCGGGTCGTGGGCAGGCTCACCACCTGCTGGGCCGGCTCTTGGGCCACGGACTCCGCCATGTCCGTCGACCTCCGTTTCTGTTTGTTTCTGTTTACGCAAACAATCTGGCGTGGACGCTAGCGTGTTTACGTGAACATGTCCATAGGGGAGGGAACGTGATCTAGGGATCAGCGGCGCTAGCGGCGCTTGCGCGGTGCCGCGGTGCTTTCGCGCACGATCAGCGGCGCGGTCACCGTGCCGTGCAGGTCGACCAGCGGGGCGCCCTGCCGGAGCTGCCGCAGGATCAGCTCGACCAGCTCGGTGCCGATCTGCTGGAACGGCTGCCGGACCGTCGTCAACGGCGGCCAGAAGTGCTCGACGAGGTCGATGTCGTCGAAGCCGACGACGCTCACGTCGCGCGGTACCTCGCGGCCGGCCTCGTGCAGGGCGTGGATCAGCCCGCAGGCCATCTCGTCGTTGGCCGCGAACACCGCGGTCAGGTCCCTGCGCTTCGCGAGCGCCTTGCCCAGCTCGTAGCCGGAGTCCGCGGACCAGTCGCCCCGGACGATCGCGGGCACCGTGCGGCCGGCCTCCTCCAGGGCCTGGCGCCACGCGGTCACCCGGATCTCGGCAGGCCCCGAGCCGTCCGGCCCGGCGATGTGGTGCACGGTCTTGTGGCCCAGGTCCAGCAGGTGCTGTACGGCGGCCCGGCTGCCGCCGATCTGGTCCGCGCCGATCGACGGATGGTGCCCGATGAACCGGGAGTCCGAGACCGCGACCGGCAGCGTCGGGCGGAGCGCGAGCGAGGTCGGCGTCGCGGTCGCGGCGCGGATGATGATCAGGCCGTCGATCGCCTGGTGGTTGAGCTGCTGCACGGCGTCGCTGACGTCGCTGACATCGCTGGACGACGGCGTCTCCACGTCGACCAGGCTGACCGAGTACCCCTCCCGGCGGGAGGCGTCGATCACCGCCTCGATCGTCTTGGACTCGCCGGTCCGGATGATCTTCGGCGCCATCAGCCCGATCGAGCGGAAGTTGCCGCGGCGCAGGGCGCGGGCGGCGTGGTTCGGGGCGTACCCGAGCTGCCGCATCGCCTCGAGGACGCGTTCCTTCGTCTCGGGGCGGACCGGGTCGGCGCCGGTCGAGACGCGCGAGACGGTCTGCGCCGAGACCCCGGCCAGGCGCGCCACGTCACCGATCGAGGGCCCCGACTTCGGATGCCCCTTGACCCCGCGGCGCGCCGGCTTGGCCTGGTTCGACATGAGCTCAGCATAGAGAGCTGCACGTATTGACATCGCCGGGACAGGGATTCCGGCGCAGACCTCTGACATACTCCCCGCGTTCGTAACTCCGAGATCTGGGGGCGTTGTGTCGGTTCGTCCTGTTCAGCTGCTGCGGTGGGGGCTGCCGGCGGTGTTGGTCGCCGGTTCGGTGGTGGCGTTGAGCGGCTCGTCGGGTTCGGCGGCCGAGCCGGCGCCGTACCGTCCTGGGTTCGCCCGGCACGGGGCGTCCGTCGCCGACGTCGAGCCGAACGCGGTGCTGGTGAAGTTCAAGCGGAAGGCCACCGCGTCGGCGCGGAAGGCAGCGGCGTCCAAGTTCGGCGCGGTCGACGAGTCGGCCGGGGACGTCGTCAAGCTGAAGGGCAGCCTGCCCGCGCGGGATCTGCTCAAGAAGGTCAAGGCCGACCCGACGGTCGAGCTCGCGTCGCTGAGCTACCGGCGCCGCGTGGCCGCCGTACCGAACGACCCGTACTTCGCGTCCACGCAGCAGGCGTACCTGAACACCGTCCGCGTACCGCAGGCGTGGGACGTCTCGAAGTCCACCGGCAACCAGATCGTCGCGGTCCTCGACACCGGGATCGACTCGGGTCACCCGGATCTGGCGGGCCACCTCGTCGCCGGGTACAACGCGGTCTCGACCACCCGTCCGAACCCGGTCGACGACAACGGCCACGGCACGATGGTCGCCGGCATCGTCGCCGCGGGTACGAACAACGGCGCCGGCATCGCGGGCGTCGGCTGGAACTCGAAGGTGATGCCGGTCAAGGTCGCCGGGTCCGATGGGGTCGCCAACGACCTCGACCTGGTCGAGGGCATCGACTGGGCCGTCGCGCACGGCGCGACTGTGCTGAACATCTCGATCGCGAACCCCGGCGACAGCCAGGTCCTGCACGACGCGATCACCCGCGCGATCGCCAAGGGCGTGATCGTGGTCGCGGCCTCTGGCAACGACGGCAGCAACGTCGCGCAGTACCCGGCGGCGTACCCAGAGGTGATCGCCGTCGCCGCGACGAACGCGGGCGGCGTACTGACCGACTTCAGCTCGTACGGCGACTGGGTCGACGTCGCCGCGCCGGGCTGGGACGTGCTCAGCACCGGCGCCCGCAACCTGAGCCAGTCGCCGTACTGGTTCTGCAGCGGTACGTCGTGCGCCGCGTCGATCGTCGCGGGCGTCGCCGCGCTGGTGAAGAACAAGTGGCCGGCGCTGACGCCCGCACAGGTCCAGGCGCGGATCAAGTCGTCCGCCCGCGACGCCGGCCCGCGCGGCATCGACCCGTACTTCGGCGCCGGCATGCTGGACGCGTACGCCGCGCTCGGCGGCCGCTGGGCCGCGGACTTCCCGATGAACCCGATCGACCTGAACGACACCCCGGAACGGGCGATCCCGCTGTCGGGCTCGATCAGTACCACGATCAGCACCGAGGGCGAGACCGACTGGTACGAGGTGGTCAGCTCGGCCGCGCGGAACCTCAGCGTCACGCTCACCGGGCCGGAGTTCAACGGCGACAAGTACGCGGTGAACTTCGGGCCGCGGATCGACGTGTACGACGGGAACCTGAAGTCGCTGACGTCCGCGGTCACGCCGTACCCGACCGGCTCGCAGTGGGGTCCGTTGACGGCGGCAACGAACGTGAGTGTGACCGCGGGTAGCACTTTCATTGCGGTCCGCAACGCGAACGGCTCCCGCGACACGCGGCCGTACCAGCTCGACATCGCCGACAGCGACACCGGCGGCACGAACCCTGGCACCGACTACCCGGTGCGCGAGGTGTCGCCGCCCGATCTCGCGAGCGGTCAGGGGCTGGACACGCGGCCGGTCGTGACGTTCCCGCGGGATGTGGTCGCGGGCAGCGTGAACGCGACGAACGTACGGCTCCTGAACGGCAAGACCGGTGCGCCGGTCGGCGCCGCGGTCACGTACGACGCCGAGAACAAGCAGGCCGTCCTGGCGCCGTCGGCTCCGCTGCTCGACAACACGCCGTACCGGATCTCGGTCGACGGTGTGCAGGAGGCGACCGGGGACCTGGAGCCGTTCAGCAGCGTGTTCTCGACGCTGGACGCGGCGCCGCCGAAGCTGACGTTCGATGCCAGTGGCGCGTATCTGGCCGCTCAGTTGACCTGGAACGTGCCGTCGGTGCCCGACCTCGACCAGATCGTCGTCCGGCGCAACTCCGGCAGTCAGGTCCCGTCGCTGACCACGGGGACCCTCGTGTACTCGGGGACCGGGGCAGGGGTCAAGAACACCGGGCTCGCGCAGGGAGCGACGTACACGTACGCCGCCTGGGCGAAGGACCGCGGCGGGAAGACCAGCCCGGTCGCCGTGTCGCAGTTGCTCGGGATGAAGACGACGATCGCCGTGACGGCGGCCCAGGTGAACTACGGCGGGACGGTCACAGTGCGTGGGAGCACGCTGCGGATCGACAACAAGGCGATCGCGGGGCTGCCGGTCAACCTGTACGTACGGCCGAAGAACTCGTCCACGTTCAAGCTGCTCGCGGCGTTGAAGACGACGTCGACGGGGACCGTGAACTACGCGTACAAGCCGCTCGCGTCGTCGGTGTTCATGATGACGTTCCCGGGCAACACCGACCTGATGGGGACCCGGAGCGTCGACCTGAACGTGGCGGTCGCGCCGACGATCTCGGCCACGCTGTCGCCGGCGTCGCTGCGGCTCGGACAGGCGGCGAAGTTCAGTGGGTACGTCGCGCCGGCGCACTACGGCAAACCGGTCTACCTGCAGCAGTACGTCAACCGGGCGTGGAAGCCGATCGCGTCGGTGAAGCTGACCACGACCGGCGCGTACGCGTTCGGGGTCAAGCCGGCGGTCCGTGGGCAGCTCGTGTACCGGGTGTGGTTCCCGGCGGATGCGGACCATGCCCAGGCGTTCACCGCGAACAAGATCCTGACCGTCAGCTGAGCCCCATCTTGCAACAAGCTGCAATCCGTATAACGTTCCAATAGCCGTACTTGCGCGTAGTGGCTGGTATAGCCCACAGTTCCTGTCTGTGGGGAACCTGAAACCGAATCGAAGACAGCTCTTGGTTGCGGGGGCAGCAGTTGCTGTGGCAGGCGCCGTCGCGGCCGAAAACGCCGGGACCGCCAGCGCCGCCGACCCGTACGGCTCCGGGGACCTGGGGGACTGGACGATCCTGAGCCGGTCGATCTCGACCGCCGCGACGGTCACGTACGTCCGCGACAACGACGGTGTGTGCATGTTCGGTGACAGCATCGCCGTACAGGACGGCAAGGCACTCGCCACCAAACTGCTCAACCGCGGCATCAGCCTCGCGGTGCACAACTGGTCCGGCCGGCCGACGACACCGGCCGTGGATGCGCTGGAGAACTGGGCGATCAAGTACGGCCTGCCGCGCCGGATCCTGATGGCGACCGGTACGAACGACATCTTCAACCCGCCGGTGTTCGGCGCCCAGATCGACCGCACGATGCGGATCGTCGGCTCCAACCGGAAGGTGATCTGGGTCAACACGCAGATCTCGCGGATCGCGAAGTCCGCGGCGATCCAGGTCGCCGACCAGCGCAACAGTGCCTGGATCAACTCCCAGATCCACGACGCCGAGAAGAAGTACCCGAACCTGGACATCGTCCGCTGGGCCGAATATCTGGCCGCGAAGCCGTCGCGCCTGACCCAGTTGCTCCGCGAAGGTGTCCACACCACCGTCCCGGCCGGCCAGGACGCCCGCAACGACCTGATGGTCCAGGCGCTGCTCGCAGCCTGACCGATGTCATCGAGATGTCATCCGCATCTGCCCACAATGCTTCGCAGACCACGAGGCCGAGAGGGACAAAGATGCGCTACAACCCACCGCCGAACTGGCCGGCGCCACCGCACGGATGGCGCCCCGGACCAGGCTGGCAACCGGACCCGGACTGGGGCCCGCCCCCACCTGGCTGGAAGTTCTGGGTGCCGCACAACTCCTGGGACAGGGCCTTCTCACGGGCGTACGCGTGGTCCGCGGCGATCGGTGTGCCGGTCTGCGCGTGGATAGTCCTCCGCGGTGGCTCGGGCGTCTTCGAAGCCTTCGGTTTCGCGCTCGCGCCCGCCGGCGTCGCGACCCTGGCCCGAATCTCGCCCTTCCGGTGGCCGCTGTTCCTCTACGCCCCGGCAGTGCTCTTCGGCGGTCTCCTGGTCGCGCAGTACTTCATTGATCAGCCGGCCCCGGTGCCGTAGAACTACTTCTTGCTCACTTTCACCAGGTGGCCGAAGGCAACTGATCGGTCGGGGGAGTGGAAGAGGTCCTGGCAGGTGGTCAGGGTGATGATGGACTGCGCGGGGGTCTGCCGCTTACCCGGCACCGGGTCCAGTACCCAGGTCTCGGACGCCTTGACGGTCAGGTCGCGGGGCGAGCCGTCCAGCTCGTACGTGTACACCGCGTCCTGCGTCTCGACCAGGACCTGGTCGCCCTTGTCGAGCTCGAGCAGCTTCCGGAACGGCGACCCGTGCGTCACCCGATGCCCCGCGACCGCAAAGTTCCCCGGCTGCCCCGGCAGTTGCGTCTGCGGATAATGCCCGATCCCCCGAGCGAGATCATCCGCATCCACGCCCTCGACCACAGGCTTCACCCAGCCCGCCCCGAACCGCGGAATCCGCAACAACACGAACGGCTTCCCCGCCGACGGCTTGGCACCCGCCTGGACAGGCGCCTTCCACTGATTCTGCAGCGAGTTCGCACCCGCACTCATCTGCCGGTTCGAGGTGATCCCCGTACCAAAGTACTGCCACCCCACCCACCCCAACACCCCGAGCCCCGCCACCAACAACAAAACCCCAACCCCCCGCACCACTACCCGCATGCACCAAGTATGCACCGAGCGTGACCGAGCCCATACGCCCCGATGGCCAGGCCCGGCTTGGGGAGGATTTCACCCCCGTAGCGGGCCAGGATCCTCCCCGAGTCGGGCAAGACCTGGCCGCGCTTCGGGCAGTGGTCAGGGTCCGGCCAGTAGTTGTACCTCGGCGAGGTTGGTGAAGCCGCCGTGGTTGTCGGTGATTCTGAGGAGGGGGTAGGTGGCTTGGGTTGGTAGGGGGTAGACGTACCACTGGGTGCCGGTCGTGATGCCGGTGATGGTTGTGAGGGTGGTCCAGGTGGTGCCGTCGGTGGAGGCTTGGACTAGGTCGCCGTTGGCTCGGTCGGGGAGGTTGCTGCGGGGGCGGACCCGGACCGCGTTGAAGGTCAGGGCGGTGCCGGTGGGTGGGGTGACGGAGACCCAGCCGTTGCCGGAGGTGGTGTCGGTGAAGGTGGTCAGGTTGCCGTCGAACATGCGCCAGCCGTTGGCTTCGGGCGTACCGACGCCGGGGAAGGCGGGGCTGGAGGCGGTGACCCAGCTCTGGTCGATCGGCAACGTCCGGACGCGGGTGTTCCAGAGGTCGAGCGAGGTGCCGTCGGTGGTGTCGACGATGGTCGCGCCGGGTTCGCCGGCCGCGGTGGTGTAGTCGACGGTGAAGCGCAGCGGACGGCCGTACGGTACGTCGTCCGGCAACGTGACGGTCGCCTTCCAGTGCAGGCCGTCCGTACTCGTGGTGGTGGCGGCCTGTCCCTCGATCGACGCGCTGACCTGGCTGAGCGGTTCGGTCGCCGACATCGTCAACGTCACGGTGTCGCCGTTCTGCGCGAGTTTCGGGTCGCTGTCCGACGAGGAGATCGACACCGAGTTGAGTGCCGTACTCATCTCCGACCGCTGCCCGTAGATCCGGAACTCGCTGAAGCTCGACAGTCCCGGGTACGCCGGATCCGTCGGGACGCCGGGGTGGTCGACCTGGAGCTTCAGGAACCGGAACGCGAGGCCCTTGACCTCGTCCCGCACCGGGATCTTCTCCAGTACGAAGCCCGCAGCGGACGTGTCGGTGGTCTCCCGTGACGTGAGCAGCGTCCACGCCCGCCCGTCGTTCGAGCCGTACACGTTGGCGCCCTGCGTCCGGTTCGCGAAGTTGTACCGCGCCTGCAGCCCGAACGCGTCCGCGGTGACCCGGAAGCCGACGCCGAGGTCGATGACCGCAGGCGCCCGCAGGTCGCCCGAGAACGTGTTGAAATCGCCGTCCAGCATGTTGCCCAGGGCAACCTGAGACAGCGACGGTGAGGTCGCGCGGCCCCAGTAGTCGAACGATCCGTCGTCGCTCATCGTCGGCGTCAGCTTCTCGAGCCGTGCGACCGCGGCCTGCAGCGCAACGAGCTTCGCCGCGAACGTGGCCGGGTCCGCGTCCACGGCATCAGAGGCCGCGGCCTTCGCCGACTCGACGGCGGAGCGAGTCGACCGGACGTACGTCGTCCCCGGGTCGTACCCCGTGAGCGCCGCGGTGATCGCGTCCTGGCGCGTCGCGCTGACGGTCAGCCGCACCCGCAGCACCGCGTCGGTGGTCGCACCGGACGCGACGACGACCGTGTTGTGGTCGCCGACCTGACTCGCGGTCGGCTGCCAGGTCAGCGTGCCGGTCGCCGGGTCGAGAGCCGCCCCGGCGGGCAGCGTCGCACGGTAGGTCAGCGTGTTGGTGGCGGAAAGCGTTGTGGACAAGGGCTCCCCGGCGACAGCGATCAGCCGTACGTCGGAACCCTGGGCGAACTGGGGCGGCGTGAGCTGCGCCTTAGCCTGCAGGTTGATCGCGTCGATGTCGACCGTGACCGCCGGCGAACCGGTGACGGTGTAGTACGCGAGCGACTCGCCACCTGTGCTCCCGCGGAGCTTGCTCGTGTCCATGTCGTACGTGATGTACCGCCACGCACCACCGGTGTCCGGCAGCGTCAGCGAGTAGTACGGCGCCAACCCCTGCTCCTTCCGGATCTGCAGCGTAGCCGTCCCGTGCGTCCGGATCCGTACGCCAACAGGGCTGTATCCGTCCCGGCTGTCGTACAGGAGCGTCCGTACGGCGATCGTCGTGCCGCCAGGCACCGGCCGCATCCGTACGTACCCGTCGCCGACCGTCGTACCAGGGGTGATCGGAACGGTCCGCGTCTCGGCTTGCACCAGCGCATCCCGCTGCACCGGGGGAACCGTCCCGGCAACCGATGCCGGGAACGACAGCCACGAGTCCGGGTTGAAGTCCGGGTTGCTGTTCCAGAAGTTGTAGGCCGACGTGCCCCAG
Source organism: Kribbella sp. NPDC004536 (assembly GCF_042873835.1). NCBI lineage: Bacteria > Bacillati > Actinomycetota > Actinomycetes > Propionibacteriales > Kribbellaceae > Kribbella > Kribbella sp. NPDC004536. The sequence goes on from NZ_JBIALY010000003.1 coordinate 967,139, forward strand.
TAGAACTGCGCGCCCGCGTCCTGCCGGGTGGCGAGCTCGGTGATGCTCGGCGCGAACGTGGCGATCGCCGGTCCGAGTTTCTGCCGGTAGATCGTGTACAACTCGTTGGTCGGGTCGAAGATCCGCCCGCGGTACGCCTGGGACAGCACGCCGCCGCGCTGGGTGGTGTCGATCCACGGGATCGTCTTGCCCATCATGAACGCGAAGAACTGCTCCGAGCCGCGCAGCAGCCGGTCGCCGCCGAACGCGTACACCGAGACGGCGCCGGATTGCGTCGACACCGTGCCGCGGACCGGGTCGAGTTTGGTGCCCTGGACGTCGATCACGCGGGCGAGCTGCGTCAGCATGGTCACGTCGTCCCAGGCGTGCGCCTGGTCGCGTCCCATCTCCTGCAGCTGCACGAAACTCTTGTGGTACGGGTTGCGCGGGTCGTCCTTCGAGATGACCGGCATCACCTTGCTCAAGGCACCGTTCGTGTCGGCGTCCGGATTCGTCGAGTTCACCGAGAACCACTCGACCGCCTCGCGGTACCGCGGCAGGTTGTCGGTGAAGATGTACCCGGCGATCGCGCCGATCAGCGAGTAGCTGTGCTGGCCCATGAAGTTGCGGTTGCGGTACAGGAACGTCTGCGTCAGCGGCACGATCAGGTTGCCGGTGAGGTCCGCCGTGTCGCTGTCGTTCCAGACCAGGTCGTAGCCGTCGGCGGCCGGCCCGGTCACGGTGGAGTAGCGCAGGAGCTCAGCGGCGGCCAGCATCCGCATCAGTGGAGCACCGCTGTGGATGTGCGCGTCCGGGTAGTACACGTACCCGTTCGGGTCCATGTGCGCCCAGATCCGGATGAGCTTCAGGGCGTTCTCCCGGTACACCGGGTCGCCGTTGATGAAGTACAGGATCGCCTGGGTGTACGCACGGAACGCGTCGTCGATGAACTTCGACTCCACACCCTGCGAGTTGAACGCCGCCGTACCGGGACGGTCCACGACGGCGCCCTGGTTCCGCGAGCTGAAGGTTTTGGATGCGTACGAGGTCGCCGTCATCGCGGCGTAGTACGACGCCCACGGTTCGGCGCCGGCGCGGACCTGTTGCCGGGCCAGCTCGAGCGACGAGGCGCTCACCGAGAGACCCGGGTGGACGAAGCCGGCGCTCGACCGTACTGGGGTCAGCGCCGGCAAGGGAGGATCGGCGGCCGCGGCGACCGGTACGACGCCGACGACTGCGAGGAGCACGGCCAGGGTGGCCAGTGCGATCGATCTGAGAAAGGCCATCGGAACATCTCCAAGCGTTGTGACGGGCGCGTCGGAGCCTCGCACCGCGCCCGGACGCCCGCCAGCGTCCAGCGGTGCCCGAAAATTTAGCTCCGCTGATAGTTAACGTTTTCTATGCCAACCTGACCGCATGCCTCCGACACCTGAAAAGCCGCTCGCGCTGGCGGTCATGTCCGCCGAACACTGGCCGCTGCTGTTCCCGCCCGCCGTCCGGCAACAGCTCGACCGGCTCGTCCGGCTCGATCCGGCCGGTCCGGTCGACCACTACGCCCCCGATCGCCTGGCCGAGGTGGAGGTTCTGATCACCGGCTGGGGCTGTCCGCCCGTCGACAACCGGGTCCTCGACCAGGCCCCGAAGCTGCGCGCGATCCTGCACGCCGCAGGCAGCGTGAAGGGCCACCTGAGCCGCGCCGTCTGGGAGCGCGGCATCGTGGTCTCGTCCGCGGCCGCCGCGAACGCCGTACCGGTCGCGGAGTTCGCCCTCGGCGCGATCCTGCTGGCCGGCAAAGGGGCCTTCGACCTGCGCGAACGCTATCGCCGGGACCGCTGGTTCGAGCTCGGCTACATCCACAGGGGAGTCGGCAACCACGGCCGTACGGTCGGTGTGATCGGCGCCTCCCGGATCGGCCGCCAGGTGCTCGACCTGCTCCGCCAGTTCGGGTTCCACGTCCAGGTCTACGACCCGTACGCCGAGGATGTCGCGTCGGTCGATCTCGGGACCCTGCTGAGCACCAGCGACATCGTCAGCGTGCACGCTCCACTGACCGCGGAAACGGTCCACCTGCTGGGTCCGGAAGAGCTGGCGCAGCTGAAGACGGGGGCGACGCTCATCAACACCGCGCGCGGCCAGGTGATCGATCCCGACGCGCTGATCGCGGAGCTGCGCACCGGCCGGATCAGCGCCGTACTCGACGTCACCGAGCCCGAACCGCTGCCCGCCGACTCCCCGCTGTTCACGCTCCCGAACGCCTTCGTGACGCCGCACATCGCCGGCTCGCACGGCAACGAACTCGCCCGGCTGGGCGGCTGCGTAACGGCCGAACTCGAGCGCTTCCTCAGCGGCGAACCGCTGCGGCACGGCGTCAGCCTGGCAGAGCTTGACCGCGCCGCCTGAGCTCAAAGACAACGTTTGCCACACCTTGACACCCCAAATCACCGGCGCTACCTTCACGGCAGATGGAAAGCGCTTTCTAGAACGATGCCGAAGGAGCTCCGCACCATGACCAACCGAACCGTCCGCTCCGGCTTATGGCTGGGGTTGCTGGCAGTCCCAGCGGTGGCGTTCTTCCTGGTGTTCAGCTACGCGCCGCTGGCCGGCCTGGTGGTGGCGTTCAAGGAGTTCGACATCAGCAAGGGCATCTTCGGCAGCCCGTGGAACGGCCTGGCCAACTTCCGCTACTTCTTCACCTCGGGCGACGCCGAGCGGATCCTGTTCAACACGATCGTGCTGAACGTGCTGTTCCTGGCCGCGACGCTGGCGGCCGGCGTGACGCTCGCGATCATGCTGAACGAGATCCGCGGCCGCTTCTTCAAACGAGCGGCGCAGTCGACGATCTTCTTCCCGTACTTCGTCTCGCCGGTCGTGATCGCGATCATGCTGCAGGTCCTGCTGTCCGGCCCGAACGGCTCCGGCGGTGTGGTCAACGACGCCCTCGCCGGGTTCGGGCTGCCGACGGTCGGCTGGTACACCGAGCCGGGACCGTGGCCGTGGATCCTGACGTTCGTCAAGGTCTGGCAGATGGGCGGCTACATGAGCATCATCTTCCTGGCTGCGATCACCTCGATCCCCGAGGACGTGTACGAGGCGGGCCAGATCGACGGCGCGAGCCGCGCGCAGATGGCGTTCCGGATCACGCTGCCGCTGCTGAAGCCGACGGCCGCGGTGCTGCTCGTGCTCGGTGTCGGCCGGATCTTCTACGGCGACTTCGGCACCATCTACGCGATCGTCGGCGACAACGGCACGCTGTTCCCGACCACCGACGTGATCGACACCTACGTGTTCCGGTCGCTGCGCCAGATCGGCGACTTCGGCACCACCGCCGCGATCGGCCTGTTCCAGTCGGTGGTCGGCTTCGTACTGGTGTCGACCGCGGTGCTGATCCAGCGCCGCTACTCCAAGGAGACGAGTCTGCTGTGACCACCATGACTTCGAGCCTCGCGAAGGCGACGACGCGGACGAAGGCGCGCAGGACCGGCGGTCTGGAACCGTTCACGCTGATCAGCATCGTCGGCGTCGCGCTGTTCATGATCGCCTGCCTGATCCCGTTCTGGGTGATCGTGTCCGGTTCGTTCACCGACGAGCAAACCCTTGCGGTGAAGGGTTACAGTCTCCTCCCGCAGCCGTTCTCGGTAGCCGCGTACAAGCTGATCTTCACCGGCCCGACCCTGGTCAGTGCGTACGTCGCCAGCGTCTTCATCACGGTCATCGGTACGGTGCTGGCGCTCAGCTTCACGTCCGGTCTGAGCTGGGTGATCGCACGGCGGCTGCCGTACGTGAGCCGCCCGCTGGCGATCTTCGCCTACATCCCGATGCTGTTCAGCGGCGGACTGGTTCCGCTGTACCTGCTCGTCACGCAGTACCTGAAACTCCAGAACAGCTACTTCGCGGTGATCCTGCCGTTGCTGGTGGCACCTTTCCTGGTCTTCATCCAGGTGTCGGCGTTCCGCCAGCTGCCCGAGGAGATCCTGGACTCGGCCCGCGTCGACGGCGCGGGGGAGATGGCGATCTTCTTCCGGATCGGGCTACCGCTGTCCAAACCGATCCTCGCCGTCGTCGGCCTGTTCTACGCGGTGCACTACTGGAACGAGTGGTTTACCGCGCTGCTGTTCATGTCCGACGTGCACAAGTACCCGCTCCCGCTGCTGTTGCAGAACCTGATCTCGAACGTCTCGTTCTCCCAGATGCTGCCGACAGCCGCACAACAGACGACGCCGGTCTACCAGCTCCGGCTCGCGCTGACGGTCGTCACCATCGGCCCGATCCTGCTCGCGTACCCGTTCGCGCAGCGCTATTTCGTCAAAGGCATCACGCTGGGCGCCACCAAAGGCTGACGTCCACCACAACACTTTTCAGCACAACAGGAGGCATCGTGCCCGCCACACCACCCGCCGGCCTCAGCAGGCGCGGCTTCTTGGCCGCCGGCGGCGGCCTGTCCCTCGCAGCCGCGTTCGGCCTCAGCGCCTGCGGCGGCTCGTCGGCCACCGGTTCCGGCAAGTCCGCCGACACGCTCGCGCTGCTGCTGCCCGGTGACGCCCCCACCGGCTGGGACGCGGTCCTTGCCAAGGTCAACGAGAAGCTCAAGAAGGATCTCGGCTTCACGATCGCGCCGCAGTTCATCGCCTGGTCCAACTACCAGCAGCAGTCGCTGCTCAAGTTCACCGCCGGCGAGAACTTCGACACCGCGCTGCAGGCCCGCTGGCTGAACATGATCCAGCTGGTCGCGAGCAAGTCGCTGGTCCCGGTCGGCGACCTGATCAAGAAGTACCCGAACCTGAGCAAGAACCTCGACGCGCAGCTGCTCGAGCAGAACAAGTGGAACGGCAAGCTGTACGGGATCCCGCAGGTCAACTCGGCCGCCCGGTTCCACCACTTCACCGTCCGCCAGGACCTCGCCGACAAGCTCGGCGTCGGGGACATCACGTCGTTCGACCAGCTGGAGAAGTTCTGGTACGACGTGAAGCAGAAGCAGAAGATCACGCCGGTCGGTGTGTCCTCGAACATGCCGAAGCTGCTGGTCGCGTTCGCGCCGGTCGGCTGGCTGAACCAGCACGACTGGGAGAACCCGCACGTCAGCGTGCAGAGCTTCAGCGGTGGCTCGTTCCCGTTCTACCTGGCGCAGGACGGCAAGAGCACCGGGTCGTCGCACCCGATCCCATTCTGGGAGGCGCCCGGCGTGCTCGACGCGCTGCGCAAGGTACGGCAGTACTACCTCGACGGCATCATCAACAAGGACGCGCTGAACGTCGACTCGAGCACGATCGGGTCGCAGTTCGAGGCCGGCCGCATCGCGACCCGGTGGGCGATGACGGACGGGCTGTCCTCGCAGTCGCTGGCGCCGCTGCGCAAGGCGGTCCCGTCCGCGCAGATCGCGAACGTCGTACCGCTGCGTGGCGGCAAGGACGCGAAGCCGAACCAGACCTTCCAGGCGGACAACTTCGTCGTGCTGAACGTCAAGGGCCAGAGCAACGAACGGGCGATGCAGCTGGAGGACTGGGTCTCGATCAAGGAGAACCACGACCTGCTCAGCTACGGCGTCGAGGGGAAGGACTGGAAGCCGGTCGGTACGGACAAGTTCGAGCAGCTCACCGGGTACGGCTTCCCGGGGTACGCACTGTGCTGGCGGCAGAAGCTCGAGCTGAAGATCAAGGACATCACGCCGACCGAGGACACCTGGTTCGAGTGGGCGCAGAAGTACGAGAACTTCACTCTCGACCCGTACGCGTCGTTCGTCCCGGACGTCACCCCGGTGAAGCGGCAGGACAGCCAGGTCGCCGCCGCGATGACGCAGTACGGCAACCCGCTGTGGATCGGCGCGGTCGACGTCGACAAGGGGCTCGACACGTTGAAGAAGGCCGTCGACAAGGCCGGGCTGGCGGACCTGCAGGGCGAGATGGAGAAGCAGGCGGACGCTTACCTCAAGGGGCAGTGACCCCGATGTCCGCCCCACGAAGGAAGCTGGCGGTGGTCGCGCGCGAGGCCGGGGTGTCGATCTCGACCGTGTCGAAGGTCCTGCGCGCGTACCCCGACGTCGCACCGGCGACCCGGACCCGCGTACGTGAGGTACTGCTCCGGTTCGGGTATCCGGTGGACTCCGATCGGCGCGAGGAGTCGGCGCTCGTCGACGTGGTCGTCGCGAGTCAGAGCAGCGGCCGGGCCGGCGAGGTGCTGACCGGCCTCGCCGACGCCGCCCGCGAACCAGGGCTGGCGCTGGTCGTGACGACTGTCGACGGGGGAGAGCCGGTGCCCCGGCTCTGGCTGGAACGGCTGTTCGCCCGCGGTACGCGCGGTGTGGTCGGCCTCGACGTGGAATTCACCGACACTCAGTTGGCGTATCTGGCCGCGTACGACATTCCCTGTGTGGCCGTGGATTCCGGGACCTCGGGTCGCGAGGCGTTGGCCGCCGTCCTGGACGGTAGGTACCTCAGCCGCGCCGGCTGACCGAGCTGCGGACGACCACGTGGGTCGTGAAGAGCCGGTGGTCGCCGGTCCAGCCGGGCTGCTGGTGTGTTGAGTCCAGCGCGATCTTCGCGGCGGTCCGACCGAGTTCCTCGTACGGAACATGCACGGTGGTCAGCCGCGGGCGGAGGTCCTGGGCGAGTTCGACGTCGTCGTACCCGACGACCGAGAGGTCCTCGGGGACGTCGAGGCCGGACTCGGCGGCCGCAGCGTACACGCCCGCGGCCACCACGTCGGTCGCGGCGAAGACCGCGGTGAAGTCCTGCCCGGCTGCCAGCCGGCTCTTGGTCAGCTGGTAGCCGGACGCCCGGGTGAACACACCGTGGTCGACGAGCGAGCCGTCGTCCGGTACGCCGTAGTCGCGCAAGGCCCGGCGGTGCCCGGACAGGCGCTGAACGCTGGTGCTCTGCCGCTCGGGACCCGCGAGGAACAGGATCCGCCGGTGCCCTTGTGACAGCAGGTGGCTCGTCATCGCGTACGCGCCCTGCTCGTTGTCGTACTCGATCACGGCGGTCGGTACGTCGTCGCCGAGCGGGGGGCGCCCGCACAGCACGAGCAGTGATCCGGACGCGTGCAGCGACCGGGCCAGCTCGGTCATCCGCGCTCGGTCGTCGGCCGATTCGTTGGTGACGCCACCGATCAGGATGACCGCGCCGGCGCGTTGCTCGCGCATCAGCTGGACGAGGGCCAGCTCGCGGGCCGCCTCGCCCTGGCTCGTCCCGATCAGGCTGAGCCAGCCGCGGCGGGACGCCTCCTGCTCGACCCCGTGCGCCGCGTCCGCGAACGACTGCCCGCGGACGTCGGCGAGGATGAACGCGATCGTCTTCGACTGCACGCCCGCGAGCGCGCGGGCGTGGGTGTTGGCGGCGTAGTTCAGCTCGCGGATCGACCGCATGACACGCTGGTTCGCCGAGCGGGACACGGGATAGTTGCCGGCCAGTACGCGGGACACGGTGGCGGGCGAAACCCCCGCGTGCGCGGCCACATCGGCCAGCGTCGGGGAGTTCGTCGTCTTCCTCTTAGCCATGAGTCTCCCTGGGCGGAGCGGTCGAGTCCCGGATCACGACGTGTGTCCCGAGCAGCAGATGCTGGTCCAGCGCGTACTCGTCGCGGTGCAACGCGAGCCGTACGGCGGCGCGTCCGAGCTCCTCATGCGGGATGTGCACCGTCGTCAGCGCCGGGCTGAGATCGGCGCTGAGCGGGATGTCGTCGTACCCGGCGACCGAGATATCCTCGGGCACCCGCAGACCGGCCTCGCGGAGCGCGGCGAGCACCCCGCTGGCGACCATGTCGGTGATGCCGATGATCGCCGTCATGCCGGTGTCCCGGGTGAGCAACGCCTTGGTCTGCTGGTATCCGGACTCGCGGTCGAAGTTGCCGCCGACAACAAGTTCGGCGTCGACGGTCAGACCGTGTGCCCGGTGCGCGCGGGTGAAGCCGTCGAAGCGGGCGCTGGTCGTCGTGTGGCTCGGCTCCGCGGCGCCGACGAACGCGATCCGGCGGTGGCCGAGCGAGATCAGGTAGTTCGTCACGGCGAACGCGCCGCCCTCGTTGTCGTACTCCACGACGGTCGCCGGCGCATCCGGGCCGATCGGCGGGCGGCCGCAGAGCACCAGCCGGGAGCCGACGCGGTCCAGCGACCGCGCGATCTGCGCCATCCGCTCGAGGTGTTCGGGCGTCCGCAGGCCGCCGCCGACCAGGACGACCGCTTCGGCCTGTTGTTCGCGCATCAGCTCGATCAGCTCCAGCTCACGGTCGGCGTCGCCGTGGTGTGTGCAGACCAGACAGACCCGGCCCTCGGCGGTCGCCTGCTGCTCGACGCCCTGGCCGATGTACGCGAACAGCGGGCCGACCAGGTCGCGGACGACGAACGCGACGGTGCGGGTCGAGCCGCCGACCAGTGCGCGGGCCTGGGCGTTGATGACGAAGTCGAGCTCCTGCACGACCCGGAGCACGCGATTGCGGGTGGAGGCGCTGACCGGATAGTTGCCGGCGAGGACGCGTGACACCGTCGTGGCGCTGACGCCCGCGGCGGCGGCGACATCCTTCACGGTCGGTCTGGCCACGCGGCAGCTCCTGATCGGGTCGAAATTTTCTGGCCCTGACGGTACGTAGAAAACGTTAACTATGCTGCCATCCATGACCGCGAATGTCGAAGCCGGTGTTCCGCTCTGGCTGGCCGACACCGGCCCCGCAACCGGCCCCGCAACCGGCACGGCCGAGCCGCTGCTGCTGGTGCACGGCTGGGGCGGCGACGCGCGCGCGTGGAGCGCCCTGAACTTCGCGGGGCACCGCGTCCTGGCGGTCGACCTGCGAGGCCACGGCCACTCTCCAGTACTGCGCACCGGCTACCGGCCGGCCGACTACGCGAGAGACCTCACAGCGCTCGTCGAACGGTTGGAGGTCGGCCCGGTCGTCGCAGTCGGTCACTCGATGGGCGGGCAGATCGTGGCGGAACTCGCGCTCGAACGGCCGGACCTGGTGTCGGCGGTCGTCGCGATCGACCCGGCGTACGGCGCGGACGAGGCCGAAGCGGCGACCTTCGCGGAACGCCTTGCTGCATTGCGAAAGGAGGGCGCCGCGGCCGCGGTCCGCCAACTCGACCTGCCTGCCGGCGCCGTCCGCGACCAGCTGCTCGCGACACCAGGTCACGTCCTCGCCGAGAGCTACGCCGGCATGTACACGGCCCCGGACGCCTTCGGTGCCCGCCCGGCAGCCGCCGCCCGCCTGGCCGGACTGACTGTCCCACTCCTGTGCGTACGCCCAACCCCGTCCATGGCCGAGTGGGACATCAGCCTGCCGCTCCCGTACGGGTCGCGAACTGTGCTCTGGAACGGCTGCGGCCACTTCCTCCACCACGATCGTCCGGTGCAGTTCGTCAACCTTGTGGAGAACTGGTTGACATCATTGCCCGGGACGCTCGCGGAGCCGTCCGGCCAGCCGACGTGAACGATCCAGGCCTGCCGGCAGCTGGCCGACACCGGAAGTGGCGAGATAGATGCCCTGAGCAACGGTGTTCTGCTGTGCAGCAAGGCGACGCGGGCCGGCACTGCTCCCCGACAGCCGGCTCGCACATCGGATCGCGGCACAGAACCAAGTCGGACCCGGCCTCGGACCCGGCGGCCTACGCGCGGCGGCACAGGCCGGAACTGTCAGACCAGCGAGGGCGATGGCACGTCACCTGTGCCGACCGGCCTTGTGTACTGGCTGGTGAAGCGCCTAGAAGGGTGGCGGTTCGCCGGCGGGCCGTTGGACTTGGGGCGAGACCGGCCCGCGGGCCGGTGGGACGGTGGTGTAGCGGTGGCCGGTCGGGGCCTTCAGGGTGACGGAGCCGTCGGGATGGTTTGTCGTCGACCAGCCCCAGGCGGGAGTGTCTTTGATGACGTGGTGATATTCGCAGAACGGCGCGAGCCCGGCGAGACTTGTCGTTCCGGCTCGGGCATATGGCGTGCCGTGGTCGCGGTCGCATTCGCGGGAGATGCGATCGCAGCCGGGCCAGGCGCAGACGGGGTGGCGGGCGAGGAGCGTTTCAGTGATCAGTGCGCCGGGGTCGTGGCGGGTGGTGGATGCTTCGAGGACTGCGCCGTTGGTGGGGTCGGTGAGGATTCTGCGCCAGGTGCCGTCGGTGGCGATGTGGCGGGCCATGTCGGCGGGGATGGGACCATAGCCGGTGAGTTCGCAGGGGTCGTCGTTCATCCCGAGCAGGGTGGTGATGGGGGTGAGGATCTCGATGTGTGGGCGTCTGCGGTGCTGGTCGGGGAGTCGGCGGCCGAGCCAATCGAGTCCGTTGTGCAGCATGTGTTCGAACAGGTCGGCCATGACGTCCGCACGCCGCTGGGGCGCGATCCGCGCGTCCCGCGCCGCCCCGGCGGTCTCGGCGGTGCTGCCAGGGTGGGCGGTGCTGCCAGGGTGGGCGGTGCTGGCAGGGTGGGCGGTGTCGGCGGTCCCGGCGGTGCTGGTGGCCTTGCGGCTGGTGGAGGCCGCCGTTGCTGGTTGGCCGGCGCTGGGCGAATCTGTACGAGCCTTGCGGCGGCCGTGGGCTGGGCTCGGCGAGACGGTGCCGATGCCGGTGTCTGCGTGTTCGGTGGCTGTGTTGGAGCCGGCTGTGTCGGGGCCCGCGTGGCCGGCGCGCGCCCATGAGGTGCTGACCGGTTCGCTGTGTGGGGCGCTGCCGGGCGCGGTGTGCGACGTTCGGCTGTCCGTTGTGGCAGCGTCATCCCTCGGGCTGGCTGCGGCGGTCTGGGTGGTCGCGGCGGTCGGGGTGGTGGGGGTGGGGCGTTTGGCCAGGTCGGCCATGGCTTGGATGACTACCCACATTTGCTGGATCTTGTCGGCGGTGTGCACGACCCACAGGCCGGCCATGCCGTCCGCGAGGGGGACGATCTTGCAGGTGCGGTCGGCGATGGCGGCGCGGTGGTTGTCGGCGTCTTCGCGGGTCCTGTGTTTGGCGACTTGGCGGCGGAGTGAGGCGTTCAGGTTTTTGTGGGTCTGGCCTGGGGCGCGGCGCAGGACGTGGGCTTCGACGGCGCGGGCCGCGTGCTCGGGTAGCGAGCGGGTGGCTTCGGAGATCGCCAGGGCTTTGGACGGGGTCAGGGCGCCGCAGCGCAGTGCGGTGTGGGTGGCGGCCAGGGTGCTGGTCAGGTGCAACGCGGTGTCGATGTGGCGCTGCGCGGTGGAAGGTGCCAGGTGTAGCGCGGCGGCGACCTCGGCGGCCCAGGAGCGTTCGGGGTCGATGGGGCGGCCGGACGAGTCGAGCTGGGTGGGGCGAGGGATCTCGGTCGCCTGGGCCTTGCGCTGGCGGACGAACGACGCCATGGCGGCGCTCTTGATCGATGCGGCCCAGGACTCCATCCGGGCCGCGGCCTTCATTGCCTCGAGCGACGCGATCGGTGACTCGCACTGCGGGCGCAGCTCCTCCAATGCCGCGGCCAGTTCGGCGCCTGGCGGCAGGAACACCCAGGCAGGTGCCTTCAGGCGCAGCATGAAGCGTTCGGCCTCGTCCTGGTCGACGCCGGCCCATTCCTCCCACTCGAGCGCATCGACGCGTGACATCGGCGGCAGTTCGTCGTGCCGGTCCGGGTCCCACACATCGTCGTCGTACAGCTCGCCAGGCGGCAGGTACGAGTCTGTGAGCACGTCGGGTGGCCACCGATCAGGCGGCACTAGATCGGGCGGCACTAGATCGGCAGCGGACAGCGCAGCGGGACCGCCCGGCGAGGGTACGCCAAGGGCCGGATCGGTCGCTGTTGCTGTCATGTGCCCATATTAGAACAAGTGTTCCCTTGAACTCAAATGCTTGAGCCAGGCCGTGACCTGCGGTGTTGCGTTGTGGACAGTGTCCTGGACGTAGGCAGTCTGCCTAGCGCCGTGGCCTTGGTGTTGGATGAAGCGTGCTGCGTCGCTAGCGATGTCGTGCCAGACCTGCCCCTAGGCGTCCTGCTCCGATCGCGTGCCCATCACGCTCGTTCGGCTGGCTCGCGCATCGTCCATTCGAGCGGCAGCGCCGCGAACCACATCACGTCGATGCGCTCGCCCTGCCACACGCTGTGTGCGCGCATCGTTCCCTCGTGCACGAAGCCCGCTCGGCGGGCCACAGCAGCTGACGCTTCGTTGTCCGCCTCGACCGTCAGGAAGGCGCGAGCTGCGCCGAGCTCGAACAACCACCCTGTGAGCAGAACCACCGCCCGGGTCGCGTACCCGCCCCCTCGCGCGCTCGGCCCGATCCAGTAGCCGAACTGCGCTACATCTTCCTTCGACCAGTCATCGATGCCGCAGCAGCCGACCAGGCCACCAGAGGCTGCGTCGGTGATCGCGAATGCAACACCAGATGGCAGCTCCCCCGCGCCGAACGCCTGCCACCTCGACGCGAACTCGTCGACGATCGCTTCAGCGTCCACGATCGAGAGCGGCGGAGCCGGCCGTCCGAGTCGATCGTGGGCCCCGTTGTACCGCCGGATCGCTGGATCGGCGAATGCTTCCGCCATGAAACCGGCGTCATCTCTCGTCCACGGCCGGAGAGTGACCACACCGTCCGAGAGCGACACCACCGGAATATCGGCATCCGCCCCGCGTACGTCTAGTCGCTGCATGAAAGACATGACAGCATGAAAGCCATCGTTACGGAGGCTTGAGGGAACAAGTGCCCGACTGAATCAAATCGGGTTGACTCGTCGGGCGCCGCGAGGCCGCTCTCACGGAAGACGGCCGGCCGAGGTGTTCCGCAGCCGGGTGTCGCTGCGCGCGGGCGTTGAGCGGGTCCGCGCGCAGCGAGGCGATGCTAACGGCGCTGGTGTCGGAGGCTGGTTCTGCCGGGACGGCGGCTGCCGCGAGGACGGCGGCGTGGAGGTCGGCGTGGAGGTCGGCGTGGAGGTCGCGGTGGTGGTGGATGAAGGGCACAGTGTGCTGGGCGAGATCTGGTCGTTCGAGTCGGTACCGTACTACGCCGGCTTGGTGGTCGAGGGCTGGCTGTCCTACTTGGCGTAGGTGAGGGTGCCGAAGCCGGTTTGGTCGAAGCCGCCGCTGTTCGGGCCGTAGTCGCCGCCGCCACCCTCGGGCCGTACCTGTGCGGCCATCGCCGAGATGTACGGCACGGACAGGTACTTCCGGCGCGTGTAGTGGTAGTGCAGGATCTCCCACACCGGCCGCAGTTGTCCTCGGCTCGCGCTGGAGATCACGGTGTGCTCCTGGTAGGCGCAGTTCTGCCCGGTTCCCCAGGTGTACTTCGTGAACGGCACGTCCTCACCCAGGTTGTACTTCGCGACGTACTGCGCGGCCTTCATGAACCGGTTGTTGTCGTACCCGTACAGGTCGTCGCCCTGGTTCCACGCCATCTCGCAGAACGCGCCCATCTGGCCCATGCCCATCATCGTGTGGCCCTGGTCGCGTCCCGACTCCTGCCACTGCGCGAGTCCCTGGTCGTCGTACACGAACGGGATCGCGTGCGCGATCGACCCGTTGCCGGCGCCGTTCTTGAAGTAGTTCACGGCCTGGTCGTACTTCGCCCCGTCGTCGCAGAGGATGCCGATGGCAAGGATCGAGTTCATGTTGCAGAGGTCCCAGTTCGCCCAGTAGTTCGTGATGCAGGCACCGTTGTGGTCGAGCAGGAACTGGTTGTTCAGCGGGTAGAAGACGTTCAGCAGCATGGTCTTGAACCGGGCGAGGTCGAAGCCCGGGTAGCCGCGCAGCAGCTCGGCGACGTTCGCGAACTGGTACCCGTAGATGCCGGCCGCCAGGAACCGGTCTGCGTTACCTGTCACAGTGGTGAGCTTGGCCGACCAGGCGTTGAGGATGTTCCGCGCGCAGTCGCCGTTCGCGCTCGTACCCTGCACCTGCCAGCGCAGCGCGTTCTGGTACGCGGCATGGATGTCGTTGTAGAGGATGCCGTAGTTCTCGCCGGTGCCGCCACGGATGACGGTGGCCTGCGGGTTCGGCTGCCAGGTTGACTGGGCGTGGCTGTTGGCCACCAGCCGGTTCCAGCCGGACAACCACGGATCGTTGCCCGCGGCAACACGAACCTTGGCCCGGTTGAGATCACCCCAGTTGTGCAGCGCTCCGGGGTGGGTGAAGGTCGCCGGCGCGGCGGCCGCCGACTGGCCGAGGGCCGCGGCAGCCGCGGCGCCTCCGGTGAGCTTGAACAGCGTACGTCGCTTCATCCTTCTCCTTGGGGCGGTCGAGGGTCAGGCGCCCTGACACCCTGCCCAGGCAGGCCGAAGCCGAGCAAGACGACGATGCGCGGCGAAATTTTCAGTTGCGGTCCCTACCCTGGTCGTTCGCCGGGTAGCAGCAGGCAGAAGCGGGTCGGGGAGCACCTGGCAAGGGTCAGGCGGCCGCCTGCTGCTTCGGTGAGGCTGCGAGCCAGGGACAGCCCGATGCCGGCGTCCCGCCGGAAGAGGGCGGGGGCAGGGGTGCTGATGCTGCCCTCGTCCTCGACGTCGATCGCAGTGGTGTCGAGGACGTCGTGGGCCGTGACGCGGACGGTGCCGTGGCCGTGGGTGTGGGCGTTGTCGAGCAGGACGTCGAGGATCTGGCGACAGCCGGCCAGAGGTACGCGGCGCCCGCCGACCGAGGGCTCGACGGTGAAGACGATCCGGCGGCCGGTGCCGGCGAGCAGACCGTGCCAGCGGTGCTCGGTCTCGGCGAACAGGTCGGTCAGCGTGGCGAGCGCCCCTCGGTGGTCCTCGGTGGGCACCCGGGAGAGTTCGAGCACGTCCTGGACCGTGCGTTGCAGCCCGCTCGTCTGTCGCAGGGCGTCGTCGACTGCGTGACGGGTGTCGGTGGCAGGGTCCGTCTGGGCGGTTTCGAGCGTCAGCCGGAGCCCCGCCAGCGGGGTACGAAGCTGATGCGCCGCGTCGGTGGCGAAGCGGTGCGCATGGTCCAGGACTCGCGAGAGTCTTTCCACCATGGTGTTCTGGGCCGTGGCGAGGGCGTCCACCTCGGCGATGCCGGTCGGGTTCGCGCGCGCGGACAGGTCGCCGGCGGTGACCGCATCGGCGATCCGGGCCAGAGACTCCAGCGGTGCGCTCAGCCGGCGGGCCTGCCAGGTCGCGACCCCGGCACCGATCAGTAGTGCAACGACGGCACCACCGAGTACGGCCAGCCAGGCGAGCGCGATCCGGGTCCAGACGGCGCTGACCGGAGAGGAGGCGCGGACCACGCCGATCACTTGCTCGGACGAGGCGACCGGTACCGCGGCGATCAGCGAGCCGGCGGACTCGCCCAGTACTGCGTGCCCGGCGAGGCCGGCCCGGGTGCTGTCGTCGGCGATCTGCGGTCCGGTGCCCGCACGCAGCCGGAGCGTCCGGTCGTAGACCGCGAGCTGCCGGTCGGCCGCGGCCGCAGGCAGTTCGACCGGGTCACCGGCGGTGAAATCGGGGCCGACCTGCACCGCGGCGGCCAGTGCCGTACGTTCGAGTTCGGCGCGCTCGTCGGCGAAGAACGAGATCCGGATGCCGATCGCCAGCGGTACCGCCACCAGGATCAGCGAGACCAGTGCAGCCACGAGCGCGACCCGGATGACACGGCGCCGCATGCCACCATCATGCGGGTGCCGAAGCGCTGCCGGCGGAAGGTTTTGCCGTCCTCTAACCTCGGTCGTTCCGGACGCTTACCCGCCGGTTCCTAGCGTCGAACGCATGAAGATCCGGCCGGTACTCACGCTGTCGCTCACCGTCGTCCTGGTTGCTTGCACCGGCAGCCCACCCGGTGGTGCCGCCACCCCCGGCACCTCTGCGAACAGCGTGCCGAACACCTCAGTGGGAACCCCTCCCGAGCGGTCCGGCGCACCGTCGACGGCGCAGTCTTCGAAGCCGGTGGTGACCGAGTCGAATCCGCCGGGTGACATCCCGGACAACCAGGCGTTCGTGGCGTTCCAGGGAACCGGCTTCTCGGTCAAGGTGCCGGAAGGCTGGGCGCGGACCGCGGCCGGGACCACCACGTCGTTCACCGACAAGCTGAACCGGATCGAGGTCACACCGTCCAGTACGTCCGTCGCGCCGACGACGCAGTCGGTGACCAGTACGGTCGTCCCGGAGCTCAGCCGGACCGTGCCGCGGTTCGCACTCGGCACGATCAGTGAGATCACCCGGCCGGCGGGCAAGGTCGTGCTGGTCACCTACCAGGGCGACTCCGCGGCGGACCAGGTGACCGGCAAGGTCGTCCGCGACGCCTTCGAACGGTATCTGTTCCACCGCGGCGGCAAGCAGGTCGCGCTGACCCTGATCGGTCCGGTGAACGCCGACAACGTGGACCCGTGGAAGACCGTCTCGGGCTCCTTCCGGTGGGCCTGATGACCGACGACGTGTTGTGCTGCCACGAGCTGTACCGGTTCTATCGCTGCGGTGACGAGGAGACGCCGGCGTTGCGTGGCGTCAGTCTGCGAATCGCCCGGGGCGAGGTGGTTGCCGTCGTCGGGCCGTCCGGTTCCGGCAAGTCGACGTTGCTCGCCTGCCTGGCCGGGCTGGACGAACCGGACGGTGGCGCGGTGACGCTCGGCGGTGAACGGGTCAGCCACCGTCCGGAGGCCGAGCGCGCGCGGATCCGCAGCCGCCGGCTCGGCGTCCTGCTGCAGTCCGGCAACCTCGTCGCCCACCTTTCCGTACGGGCGAACATCCAGCTGGTCCAGGTCCGGACCAGGAGTGGCGAACGGCCGGGACCTGACGAGTTGCTCGAACAGGTCGGGTTGCGGGAGCGGGCGTCCGCCCTGCCGCGGGAGCTGTCCGGCGGGGAGCTGGCGCGGGCGGGGCTTGCGGTTGCGCTGAGCAACGATCCCGACGTGTTGCTGGCCGACGAGCCGACCGGTGAACTCGACGGCCGGACCGAACAGCTCGTCCTGGACCTGATCCGGGCGCGGACCCAGGACAGCCGCGGCGTACTGCTCGTGACGCACAGCGCCGCGGTGACCGGGATTGCGGATCGCGTGATCGCCTTGTCCGACGGGAGGATCGCGGCATGACGCTGGTCCGCTGTGCCGACGCCGCGCGCACCTTCGGGCGCGGCGATCAGGCTGTGGTCGCTGTCCACGGTTGCACCTGCGCGGTCGAGCCGGGCGCGCGGATCGCGATCACCGGTCCGTCCGGTTCCGGCAAGTCGACGGTGCTGCACCTGCTGGCCGGTCTCGAGGTCCCGACCGGCGGGACCGTCGAATGGCCCGCACTCGGCGCTACGGCGGTCGAACGGTCACGCGACATCGCCGTCGTCTTCCAAGGTCCCAGCCTGCTCCCGGCGCTGACCGTGGCGGAGAACGTGGGCCTGGCCGCCGTACTCACGGGAGTACCCGAAGCCAAGGCCGATCAACGGGCCGTCGCCGCGATGGAGACGGTCGGCGTCGCCGCGCTGGCGGATCAGCTCGCGGACACGTTGTCCGGTGGGCAGGCGCAGCGGGTGGCCGTTGCCCGGGCGATTGCCCTGCGCCCGCGGCTCGTGCTCGCCGACGAGCCGACCGGGCAACTCGACGCGGAAACCGGCGCGCACGTCCTTGACGTACTGCTCGCGGCCGCGGCCGCGACCGGCGCCGCGCTGGTCGTGACGACCCACGACCCGGCGGTCGCGACACGGCTGGCCGAGCAGTGGCAGCTGACCGACGGCCGATTGGTCGTACCGGCTGAGGAAGGTGTCCGCCGATGACACTCTGGCTGCGGGGACTGGTCCGCCACCGGGCCTGGCGGATGCTCGCGACCGCGGCCGGCGTCGGCCTGTCGGTCGCGCTGCTCGCCGCGATCGGCGCCTTCCTGACGGCTTCGAAGGCGACCATGACCGCTCGTGCGATCGCGACCGTCGCCGTCGACTGGCAGGTCGAGGTACAGCCGGGCGGTGATCCGGCTGCGGTCCTGGCCGCGGTCCGCCAGGCGTCCGGAATCACGACGGCACTGCCGGTCGAGTTCGGCCGTACGACGGGATTCCAGGCCACCGCCGACGGCTCGACGCAGTCCACCGGCCCCGGTGTCGTACTCGGGCTCCCGGACGACTATCGCGCCGCGTTCCCCGGCGAGATCCGGCCGTTGAGCGGACGGTCGGACGGCGTGCTGCTCGCCCAGCAGACCGCGGCGAACCTGCATGCGGCGCCGGGCGACACGATCCGGATCGGCCGGCCGGGGCTGCCGCCCGTAGCGGTCACGGTGGACGGCGTGATCGATCTGCCGCAGGCCGACTCGCTGTTCCAGAAGGTCGGCGCGCCGCCGCAGTCGCAACCGTCCGCGCCGCCGGACAACGTCCTCCTGCTGCCGGCCGATCGCTTCGCCCGGCTGATGGGTCCGGTCGCCGCGGTGGATCCGCAGGCGATCACGACCCAGGTCCACGCGCATCGCACCGCCGCCCTGCCGCACGCACCGGCGGCCGCCTACACCTCGGTGGTTGGTGCGGCCCACAATGTGGAGGCGGCGTCGGCGGGGTCGGCGGTGGTCGGGGACAACCTTGCCGCGGCGCTCGACGCGGCCCGCAGCGACGCCGCGTACGCGCAGATCCTGTTCCTCTGCCTCGGCCTGCCAGGGGCCGTGCTGGCCGCCTTGCTGACGGCCGCGGTGGCCGGCTCCGGAGCCGGCCGGCGCCGGCGCGAACAGGCGTTGCTGCGGGTCCGCGGATTCGGCATCCGCCGCGTCCTGAGGCTGGCGGCGCTGGAAGCCGCGCTGGTCGGTGTCCTCGGCGGCGCCCTGGGTCTGCCGGTGGCGGCGATCGTCGGGCGGACCGCGTTCGGCAGCACGTCGTTCGGGGCCGGGACGGGGTCCACGCTGCTGTGGTTCGCGATCGCGTTCGGCGCCGGTCTGCTGATCGCCGGACTGACGGTGCTCCTGCCCGCGGTCCGTGACCTGCGCGGCAGCAGCGTGGTCGCCGCGCGACGTCAGGTCGACCGCGTCGGTAACCCGTTGTGGATGCGCGCCGGGCTCGACTTCGGCTGCCTGATCGTCGCGCTCCTGGTGTTCCGGGCGTCGAGCGCCAACAATTACTCGCTGGTGCTCGCGCCCGAGGGCGTACCGCAGATCTCCGTTTCCTACTGGGCGTTCTTCGGGCCGGCCTTGCTGTGGATCGGCGGAGCGCTGTTGTTGTGGCGCCTCGCCTCGCTGGCGTTGGCACATGGACGCGGCGCGCTGACCGTACTGGTCCGGCCGTTGACCGGGCGGTTGGCGCGGACGACCGCCGCAAGCATGTCCCGGCAGCGCACGCCGCTGGTGCGGTCCGTCGTACTGCTGGCGCTGGCGATCTCGTTCGCTGTGTCGACGGCGACGTTCAACGCCACCTACCGACAGCAGGCCGAGGCCGATGCGGTGCTGACGAACGGCGCGGACGTCACCGTCACCGAGTCACCCGGAGTCGTCGCCGGCCCGGACGCCGGTACCGCGCTGGCCGCGATCCCGGGAGTGCGCTCGGTGGAACCGTTGCAGCACCGGCTCGCGTACGTCGGGTCGGACCTGCAGGACTTCTACGGTGTACGGCCGGACACGATCGCCGGTTCGACCGCGCTGCAGGACGCGTACTTCGCCGGCGGTACGGCGCGATCGCTGCTCCGGCAGCTGGCGCACCGGCCGGACGCGATCCTGGTCAGCGACGAGACCGTGAAGGACTTCCAGCTCTCGCCCGGGGACCTGATCCGGCTGCGGTTGCAGGACAGCCGGACGAAGGGCTTCCGGGCCGTGGCCTTCCACTATGCCGGGATCGTGAAGGAGTTCCCGACCGCGCCGCGGGACAGTTTCTTTGTCGCGAACGCGGCGTACGTCGCCAAGGCGACCGGTAGCGATGCGATCGGGTCGTTCCTGCTGGACACCGGCGGCAGGAACCAGGCAGCGGTCGCGGCCGCCGTCCGGAGCACGCTCGGCGACTCCGCGAAGGTGACCGATCTGACCCAGGTCCGGGCGCAGGTCGGATCCAGCCTGACGTCGGTCGATCTGGCCGGGCTGACCCGGTTCGAGCTCGCGTTCGCGGTGCTGATCGCGGCCGGTGCGGGTGGCCTGGTGCTGGCGCTCGGGATCGCCGAACGGCGCCGCGCCTTCGCCATCGCGACAGTTCTCGGCGCTCGCCGGTGGCAGCTGCGTGGGCTGGTGCTGGGCGAGGCGCTGGCGGTGACGATCGGCGGCCTGACCGGCGGTGCGCTGATGGCGTGGGGGCTGGCCGGGATGCTGATCAAGGTACTGACCGGTGTGTTCGATCCGCCACCGTCGGCGGCCGCGGTGCCGTGGCCGTACCTGTCGGCGACCGTCGTGGTGGCGGTGGCTGCGATCGCCGTCGGTGCGTTGGCGAGCGCACGTTCCTCGGCCAGGCCCGCGGTCGAGGAGCTGCGGGAGCTGTGACTCAGCCCGTTCTCAGTTGGGCCGTCCTACGGTCGGGGGTGTGAAGTCCACGGCCGAACGTACGTCCGTGGTCGTCGTCGAGGACGACGACCGGATCGGGCGGTTGCTCGAGCGGGCGCTGACCGGGAGCGGGTACGAGACGTTCTGGGCGCGTACCGGGCGGGCAGGCCTGGCCGTTGCGCGGCGGGAGCGGGCCGAGGTCGTCCTCCTGGACCTCGGTCTGCCCGACGCCGACGGGGTGGATCTCGCCCGGACGTTGCGGGCAGAACTGCCGGCGTTGTTGCTGGTGATGCTGACCGCACGCGGCGAGGAGATCGACATCGTGTCGGGGCTCGACGCCGGAGCCGACGACTACCTGGTCAAGCCCTTCAGCCTGACCGTGTTACTGGCACGGCTGCGGGCGCACCTGCGGCGCCGCCCGGCGCCGCCGGTCGAGGGCCCGGTCGCGATCGCGGACCTGACCGTGGACACCGCAGCCCGCCGCTGCCTGGTCGCGACCGCCGAGCTGCCGCTGCGCCCGAAGGAGTACGAGCTGCTGGAGACGCTGGCGCTGAACGCCGGCGCCGCGGTCTCCCGCGAGGACCTGATGGCGACGGTCTGGGACGAGAACTGGTTCGGCTCGACGAAGACTCTCGATGTGACGATCGCCGCACTGCGCCGGCGCCTGGAGGCCGCGCGGGCCGCCGTACCGTCGCTACGCCTGCCGACCGTGTCGACCCTTCGTGGTCATGGCTATCGCCTGGATCCACCTGCGACGCGCACGCCTCAGCCGCCGTCGGGATCGAGGCGGTAGCCCATGCCTCGGAGGGTTTGGATGGCGTTTCGTTCGAAGGGTGCGTCGAGTTTGCGGCGCAGGTAGCGGATGTAGACCTCGACGACGTTCGGGTCGCCCTCGAAGGCCGGGTCCCAGACGCTGTCCAGGATCTCGGTCTTGCTGACGGTCTCGCCGCGGTGCCGCATCAGGAACTCGAGCAGCCCGTACTCGCGGCGGGTCAGCACGATCTCCTTCCCGCCGCGCTCCACCCGGCGCCGGACCGGGTCCAGGTGCAGGTCGCCGGCGGTCAGCACCACCGGGCGTTCCGGCGCGCCGCGGCGGATCAGCGCGCGCAGCCGGGCGATCAGGATGATGAAGCTGAACGGTTTGGTCAGGTAGTCGTCGGCGCCCAGGTCGAACGCGTCGGTCTGGTCGTAGTCGCCGTCCTTCGCGGTCAGCATCAGCACCGGCGCCCAGACGCCGCGTTCGCGGATCTGCTCGAGCACCTTGTACCCGTTCAGCTTCGGCAACATGATGTCGAGCACGATCACGTCGTACGGCTTCTCGGTCGCGGCCCAGACGGCGTCCTCACCGTTGTGCACCACCTCGACCACGAACCCGTCCTCGGTCAGCCCGTGCCGAACCGTCTCGGCCAGAGGAATCTCGTCCTCGACAATCAGCACCCGCATGGTCCCAGTGTCGGCCCAATTCGCTGAGAGCAACCTGAGTCAATCCGCAGGAAGTGGCAACGTGACGGTAGCGACGGTGCCCTGTGAGGCGGCAGGGGCCAGTGTGACAGTTCCGTGATGAGCTTTGACGATCTCCTGGACGATCGACAGGCCGAGCCCGGAGCCGCCGCTGGCCCGGGCGCGGCTGGTGTCCAGGCGGACGAACCGTTCGAAGACACGCTCGCGTTCCGCCGCGGGGATCCCGTCGCCGTCGTCCTCGACGGTCAGCACGGCGCGACCGTCGCTCTCCGTCGTACCCAGCCGTACGGTCGTGTGTGCCGCGGTCGCGGCGTTCTCGACCAGGTTGCGGATCAGTTGGGTCAGCCGCAGCCGGTCCCCGACGACGCGGACCGGCCGTACGTCGGCCACCACCGTCAGCCGGCCGGCCGAGCGAAGCCGTACGACCTCGGTCTCGACCAGGTCGTCGAGGTCGACGTCCGTACGGTGCATCGGCAGCGCGGCGTCGTCGGCCTTCGCGAGCAGCAGCAGGTTCTCGACCAGCCGACGCATCCGCTCGGTCTCGCCGGTCATCAGCTGATGCAGTCCTTGCCAGGTCGCGCCGCGCGCCGACGGCTCGATGACGTCGAGGCCGGCCGACACCGTCGCCAGCGGCGACCGCAGCTCGTGGCTGGCGTCGGCGACGAACCGCCGCTGGTTCGCCTGCCCCGCCTGCAACCGGTCCAGCATCTCGTTCATCGTCGCCGCGAGCCGCGCGATCTCGTCGTCGGTCTGCGGTACGGGTACCCGCTCGGTCAGATCGCTCGACTCGATCCCGCGGACCCGCGTCCGGATCCGCTCGACCGGCCGCAACGCCTGCCCGGTGAGCAGCCAGCTCGCCAGCCCGACCACGAACAGCAGTACCGGGAACCCGATCGTCAGGTACTGCGTGACCGTGGCGACGGTCGCCCGCTGCGTCTCGATCGACGCGGCGACCACGGCCGTGTACGTGGTACCGCCGTACTCGATGCCTCGCGCAACGACCAGGTAGTCGTGATCGTCGTCCAGCAACGGCATCTCACCGACCTCGGCGCGCTGTACCGTCCCGTTCGCCGGCCGCAGCCCGGTGAGCGGAGCCGACTCGGCGCGGGCCGACGACGCCGCGACGATCCGCCCGGAGCTGTCCAGTACCTGCACGATCTGGCTCGAGCGAGTCGTCTTCGCGAGGTAGCTGTGCAGGTTCTCGACGCCTTCCGAACCGACCTGCGCGGCGACGTCCGCCGCCCGGCCGTCGGCGGCGTCGGACGCGGCGGTGATCAGCGCGCGCTGCAGGAGCAGCAACAGTACGGCCGCGCCGAGCGCCATCGCGGCAGCGACGACCACGACCGCGGCGGCCGCGGACCGGCTACGGACACTGGCACGGCGAAGCCGCGAGATCACCAGCAAGTGGAGCGCTCCCTCTCAGATCATGGTGTCCGCCAGTGTCGCGGAAATCGACTGAGTGACGCCTGAGTGCCGGAGAATCGCTGACTCAGCACGCTCTAAGGGCACCGTGCCTAGCGTCGAAAAGGTGACACACGAAAAGTCCGGCCCGCGGACCTTGTCCGGTTGGGGGCGGACGATCCGCCGTACGTGTGAGGTGCGGCGGCCGACATTCGACGGCGGGCTGGTCGACCTGGTGACGGCCGAGCCGCGGCTGACTGTGCGCGGCGCCGGGAAGAGCTACGGCGACGCAGCGCTGCCGGGCTCCGGCGGTCCCGGGGTGGTGCTGGAGCTGACGGAGTTCGACCGCATCGTCTCCTTCGACGAGGGCAACGGGGTGGTTGTCGTCGAGGCTGGTGCGCTGCTGAAGGACCTGATCGACCAGACGCTCCCGATCGGCTGGAAGCTCCCGGTGGTGCCGGGGACCGAGCGGATCACGGTCGGTGGCGCGATCGCGTGTGACGTGCACGGGAAGAACCATCCGGGCGCGGGATCGTTCGGTCAGCACGTGGTGTGGCTCGCGTTGCTGCGTTCGGACGGCACGATCGTCCAGCTGTCGGCGGGCCAGGATCCCGACGGTTTCTGGGCGACGATCGGCGGGATGGGGTTGACCGGTGTGATCCTGCGCGCGGCGATCCAGTTGCAGCGGGTCGACACCGGCTGGATGATCAGGAACCGGCGCCGGACCCGTTCGCTGGACGAGACCCTGGACGCGATGCGGGCGGCCGCGGGACGGCAGGAGCTCGATCCGGAACGGTACGCGATCGCCTGGCTGGACGCGCGCGGTTCGGCGCCCGGGCGCGGCATCGTCGACGAGTACTACGGCGCCGGCACACTGGACCTCCCGGGCGCGGTCGCGCCGTTCCCCGAGACGCGGCCGCCGAGCGCGCGCTACCGCCGGTCGCTGCCCGGGCGAGGAGTCGTGTCGAACACCACGATCGCGGCCGCGTCGGCGGCGCGCTGGCACTTGAGCAGGTCGGCCAACTCGCAGCTCGTCGCGATGCGCGATGCCCTGTGCCCGCTCGATCGTGCGGACGCGTGGCCGGCTGCCTTCGGGCGGGGCGGTCTCGTGCAGTACCAGTTCGCCGTACCGGCCGACGAGATCGGGACGATCCACGAAGTGCTGTCCTACCTCGGTAGGCACGGGTTGCCGCCCGCGCTCGCGACGTTGAAGAACCTCGGGTTCGGTACGGCCGGCGCGCTGTCGTTCCCGATCCCGGGCTGGACGCTTGCCGTCGACCTCCCCGCACGCCGGCTGGGCACGTTGCGGCCGCTCGACAAGCTCGTCGCGGGCGCCGGCGGCCGGGTCTACCTGGCGAAGGACGCGGTGACCGATCCGGAGCTGATTCCGTTGATGTACCCACGCCTGCCGACCTGGCGGCGCACCCAGCGACGGCTCGACCCGGCCGGGCGCTGGACGTCCGGGCTGGCCGAACGCCTCGGGCTGCTGTCATGACCGGGTCCTTACTGCTCGTTGGTGGGTCCTCCGAAATCGGCATGGCGGTACTGATGCAGTTGCTCGGGCCCGCGCCGCGCCAGGTGATCCTGGCCGGCCGCATGAGCGCCGAGCTGCGGCGCAATGCCGAGAAACTCCGCGACGCGGGGTTCCCGGTGTCGACGGCGGAGTACGACGCGACGCTCGGCGGTGCCCTCGACGACGACGCCCTCGACAAGCTGCTCGACGACGCCTGCGCCGGACATCCACTGGAAGTGGCGATCGTCGCGGTCGGATCGATGTCGGCCACCTCCTTCGCGGAAGGGTTGCTGGTGAACGGAACTGCGGTGTCACTGTTGCTCCAGGCGTTGGTACGCCGCAGACCGGAGCAGATCGTGCTGTTGTCGTCGGCGGCCGCGGTCCGGCCGCGGACGTCGATCGCGGCGTACTCGCTGGGCAAGCAACTCGCGGACTCGACCGGATTGTTGCTCGGTCGACAGTCCGGCGTCCGGCTGCTGGTCGTCCGGCCAGGCTTCGTGACGACACGGATGACCGCCGGGTTGCCGAAGCCGCCGCTGGCGACCGATCCGGAGCACGTGGCGCGGCGGGTGGCCGCGGCGGTCGACGCACACCGGACGGTCGTGTGGGTGCCCGGCGTGATGGGCCTCGCCGTACGCGTCCTCGGTCTGCTGCCACGCAAACTACTTCCGGCGGGATGGCGATGAAACAGAACGCACGCGAACGCAGGCCGCGCCGGTTCCGGAAGCGGTGGATCGCGCTCGTCGTCTGTCTGCTCCTGGTGGTTCCAGCGGTGTCGTACGTCCGCGCTCTGCTGTACCCGGGCAGCGCGAGTTTCAGCGTGCGGACGGTCGAATGGTTCCGGGACCACGGCGGCGGCCCGATCATCGACACCATCGAGACCTGGAAGTACTCGCACCAACAGCCGCCGGCGACCGGCACCCCGGCCGACACCACCATGCCGGACGCGATTCCGCTGCCGACGACCAGGGGCGGCACCACCGGGCGGGGCACCACCACGCCGGGCGCGACGGCCGACCCGGCCACCGCTGGGCTGCCGACCGTGCAGCTCCTCGCGGGCGCCACACCGCTGGCACACGAAGGGGCCTGGTCGGTCGCGCGGCAGTCCGCCTCCGGTACTCCGCTGCTCTGGACCACCTGGTTCCGCGCCGATCCCGCCCACCTGCCCGTCTCGGCCGCGGCCGCCCTGCTGCCGCGCGACACCTACCACCTGCACCTGATGCCCGGCACCCGCGAGCCGATCGTCGGCATGAAGTCCAGGAACGGGTACTCCGTACCGCGGTCCGACCGGTCCGCCCTGATCGCCACCTTCAACGCCGGCTTCAAGATGAAGGACTCGCACGGCGGCTGGTGGACCACCGAGTCGTCGGCGGTACCCCTCGTCGACGGCCGCGCGTCGGTGGTGATCTTCCGCGACGGCTCCGCCCGGATCGGCACCTGGAACCGGACGATCCGGATGACGCCGGACGTGGTCGCGGTCCGGCAGAACCTGGATCCGCTGATTGCCGACGGCCGGATCGCGGACAATCTGACGATCAACGCCAACGGTACCTGGGGGACCACGCGCAGCCAGTTCCAGTACACTTGGCGGTCCGGGCTCGGAACGGATGCCCACGGCAACCTGATCTACGTGGCCGGCAACAAGCTCACGCTCGCGACGCTGGCCGCGGCGATGCACCAGGCCGGGATCGTGCAGGGGATGGAGCTCGACATCCACCCGGCGATCGTGAGCTTCAACCTCGAGCAGCCCGGACCGAACGGTACGGTATCCAGCCGCCGGCTGCTGAACTCGATGAACCCGCCCGCCGATCGCTACCTGGTCGACGACCAGCGCGACTTCTTCTACGTGACCACGAAATGACCGGCGTCCAGGTACCGGTTCCGGTCCGGCAGCGGGAGTCCACGGCGCATGCGCTGTTCCGGCTCAGCCGCCCACAGCAGTGGCACAAGTCGGTCATGCTGTTCGCCGCACCAGCCGCCGCCGGCGCGCTCGAGTCGCCGATCGTCGTGCTGGAGGCGGCGATCGCCGCCGTCGGGTTCGTCCTGCTCGCCGTCGCGATCTACGCCTTCAACGACATCCGGGATGCTCCCGACGACCGCAGACATCCGCGCAAGCAGCTGCGCCCGGTCGCAGCCGGCGCTCTGAGTCCGCTGACGGCAGCGGCCTTCGGTACGACGTCCGCGCTGCTCGGGCTCGCGGTCGTCAGCGGTCTCGGCTGGAAGACGTTCGCGCTCGGGGCCGCCTACCTCGTCGCCCAGGTGCTGTACGTCGCCGGCCTCAAGCACATCGCGGTCGTCGACCTGGTCGTCGTCGCGCTCGGATTCGTGCTGCGCGCAGCAGCAGGCGGTACGGCGGCAGGACTGCCGGTGTCGCACTGGTTCCTGCTGGTTTCGCTGTTCGGTGCGATGTTCCTCGTGACCGGGAAGCGCAAGGCGGAGCACCTCGCCGCCGGCAACGCGGTCAGCCGGCCCGTACTGGCGGCGTACCCGAGTTCGTGGCTCGATCAAGTGATGACGGTGTCATTGCTCGGGACCGCGCTGTCGTACGGCATGTGGGCGTTCCAGTACCTCGGCCACGACGTCCACCGAGAACTGCTCGCCGTCTCGTTCCTGCCGTTCTTCACCGGGCTGCTCCGCTACGCCCTGCTCGTCTCCACCGGCCGCGGCGAGGAGCCCGAACACGAGATCTTCCGCGACCGCGTCCTGCTCACCGCCGGCCTCACCTGGACCGTCCTGCTCACCGTCGGCCTCTACTTCGCCTGACCGGTCATGCCGGGTTCGGTGCGGCCAGGCCGATGTCGTAGGCGAAGATCACCGCCTGGACCCGGTCGCGGGCGCCGATCTTGGCCAGGACGCGGCCGACGTGGGTCTTCACCGTCGACTCGGACAGGTGCAGCCGGCCGGCGATCTCCGGGTTGGTCCAGCCGTGCGCGATCGCGACCAGGATCTCGCGCTCACGTTCGGTCAGTCCGCGGAGCCGGTCGTCGTCGTCCGCGCGGGTCCCGCGCGGGACCTGGAGCGCATAGGTGTCGAGCAGCCGCCGGGTCAGCGCCGGCGCGATGATCGCGTCACCGGCCGCGACCGCGCGGATCCCGCCGAGCAGTTCCTCCGGCCGGGCGTCCTTCAGCAGGAACCCGCTCGCCCCGGCCCGGAGCGCGGCGTGCGCGTACTCGTCCAGGTCGAACGTGGTGAGCACCAGGATCCGCGAGCGATTGCCGCTGGCAACGATCTGCCGGGTGGCCTCGATGCCGTCCATCCCGGGCATCCGGATGTCCATCAGGACGACGTCGGGACGCAGCTCGGCCGTTCGGCGGACAGCCTCCGAGCCGCTGCCGGCCTCGCCGGCGACCTGGGTCTCGGGTACGGACTCGAGCAGGATCCGCAGGCCCAGGCGCTGCAGCGGCTGGTCGTCCACGATCAGTACTGTCGTCATCAGGTCCTCGGGGAGAGATCGAGCTCGGTCTGCACCCGCCAGCCGCCGGTACGGGTACGGCTGGTCCGGACGACGCCGCCATAGAGCGCCGCCCGTTCCCGCATACCGATCAGGCCTTGGCCGGCGTCCTCCGTGGTGCCGGGCGGTATGCCGAGCGGTCCGGAGTCCTCGACCTGAATCCGGAGTTGCTGGTGTACGACCTCGAGCGACACCTGCGCCTCGGTCTCCGGCCCGGCGTGCTTCAGCGCGTTCGTCAGCGCCTCCTGCACGATCCGGTACGCGGCGAGCTGGAGACCCCGGTCGGCCGGGAACTCGCCGGCGGTCCGATAGCTGACCCGGGGACCGGCGGCCCGGATCCGCTCGCACAACGCGTCGAGGTCGGCGATCCCCGGTTGCGGGCTGAGCTCCGGTACGGCGGGTTCGTCGCGCAGGGCTCCGAGCGTACGGCGGAGGTCGTTGAGCGCGTCCCGTCCGGTCTCGCCGATCAGCGTGAGCGCCTCGACGGTCCGCTCCGGGTTCACCCGGGCCGCGTACGCGCCGCCGTCGGCGAGCCGGATGATCACCGACAGGTTGTGCCCGAGGATGTCGTGCATCTCGCGGGCCACCCGGGTCCGTTCGCCGGCGACCGCGAGCAACGCGCGCTGGTCCCGTTCGATCTCCAGCCGGGCGGCGCGGTCCCGCAGACCGGCGAGCTGCGAGCGCCGGATCCGGACCACCAGGCCGAGCGCGATCGCGGCGGTCATCGCGCTGATCAGGAAGAACGCGATCTCGGCCACCGCCGCGACCACCGAGATCCGCTTGATGGCGAGTGTGAAGACAGCCAGGGTGATCGCGCACGCCCACAGGAGCCGGCGCAAAGAGCTGTGCAGAGTCAGGCTGTAGAGCGCGATCAGCAGAGCGACGTCCGCCCGGAGGAAGACCAGCAAGGACCACTGGACGGTGAAGGCTGTCGCGGTCAGTACGAAGGCGGTCATCGGTGCGCGCCGCCGTACGAAGAGCGGGAGCACCAGGCCCGCCTGGAGCGCGATCAGACCCCAGAGGGGCAGCCGGGTGAAGACGCCGGCCAGCTCGCGTGGGTCGGTGCCGCGCACCAGGTCAGGTATGCAGAACAGCACGATGGCGACGACGACCACGAGCGTGTCGAGCGCCCACGGGACGGCGCGGTCCGCCCGGCGGAGCCGCCGGGCGACCTGGCTGAGGCGGACCACCCAGGGGTGCCGCCACAACGCGTCTTCGCCAGTCACCGTACTCACGACTCCATTGTGACCGTCGATCACCATCAGGACAGTCCTTCTCAGCTCCGGCTCAGGCGTCGCTGCGGGCCAACCGCCAGGCGGCCCCGGCCAGCGCCAACGCCGTCCACCCCGCGAACACCAGCAGCCCGGCGCCCGGCGACAGCGTGTGCGGCGCGTGGTGCAGCGAGTACATCGACTCGCCCGCGTTGCTCGGCAGGTACTGCTCGATCGAGTTGCGCCAGGACTTCGGCAGCAGCGAGACGAGCCCCGGGACGAGCATGAGGGCACCGACCAGCGCGGAGATGGCCCCGGCCACGGACCTCAGCAACGCACCGAGAGCGACACCGATGACGCCGATCAGTCCGAGATAGACGGTCGCGCCGAGCAGACTGCGAACGACACCCGCGGTGCTGATCGTCATCGCGGCAGGTGTGTTGTGCAGGATGCCGGTGCCGATGAAGAACGTCACGAACGTTCCGACCAGCGCGATCACCAACGCGACCAGGCCGTACACCGTTGCCTTCGACCACAACACCGGCAACCGCCGCGGCACCGACGCGAGTGTCGAGCGGATCGACCCGGTCGAGTACTCACCCGCCGTCACCAGCACGCCGAGGACCCCGAGCGCCAGCTGGGACAGCGGTACGCCGAACAACGACAGGCTCAGCCCGGTCGCATCGGCGAAGTCCGGATCCAGCTGCCGCCCGGAGGTGATCCCCGAGTGGTATCGGAGCGCCGCAATGGTGCCGAAGGCAACCAAGAACAACAGACCGAGCCCGAGCGTGATCCACGTCGACCGCAGCGACCACAACTTCGTCGTCTCTGAACGCAGTACGTGCGATCCGGTGACCCGGTACGCAGGCTTGGTGGTAGCCGGTTTTGCAACAGCCGTCGTGGTCATGCCGCGAGCTCCTTGCCGTGATAGACGACCTCGTCCCGGGTCAGGTCCATGAACGCCTGCTCCAGCGAGACCTTCACGGTCGTCAGCTCGTACAAGGCGATGCCGTGCTCGGCCGCCGTCGTACCGACCGCTCGTGCCGAAAGGCCGGTGATCTCCAGTTCCTCCGAGCCTGTACCGACGATCTGTACGCCCGGCCGTGCGAGTACGTCGCGCAGTCGCGCCGCGTCCGCAGTGGCCACCCGTACGGCGTCGCCGCCCGCCTGGCGGACCAGTTCGTCGACGCTGGTGTCCGCGAGCAGCCGGCCGCGACCGACGATGATCAGCCGGTCCGCGACCAGCGCCATCTCGCTCATCAGGTGCGAGGAGACGAAGACCGTACGGCCCTCCGACGCGAGCTGGGTGAGCAGGTTCCGGATCCAGAGCACGCCTTCGGGGTCGAGGCCGTTGACCGGCTCGTCCAGCATCACGGTCGCCGGATCGCCGAGCAGCGCACCGGCGATGCCGAGCCGCTGGCCCATCCCGAGCGAGAACTGCCCGGCCCGCTTCTTCGCGACCGACTGCAGGCCGGTCAGCTCGATCACCTCGTCGACCCGGCGGCGCGGGATGCCGTGGGTCTGGGCCTGCGCCAGCAGGTGGTTGAAGGCGGAGCGGCCCGGATGCACCGACCTCGCCTCGAGCAGCGCGCCGACCTCCTGCAGTGGCGACGGATGCTCCCGGTAGTGCTTGCCGTTCACGGTCACCGACCCGCTGGTGGGTGCGTCCAGGCCGATGATCATCCGCATCGTCGTGGACTTCCCGGCGCCGTTCGGCCCGAGGAACCCGGTCACCGCGCCCGGCCGGACGGTGAACTCCAGTCCGTCGACCGCGGTCGTCTCGCCGTACTGCTTCGTCAGCTGTCTCGCTTCGATCATGCTGCCAAAGTAGGAAGACCAGGCCGCCGGAACCGTAGTACCGGGGCCTGATCTTCGGCGGTCGCGTCGTACCGCGGTACTACGCCAACGTCTTCAGCAGGGCTGCGATCGCGGCCTTCTCGGCGCCCGGATCCTTCGTCTTGCGGACCGAGTTGAACAGCGCGTCGTTCTGGCCGTCGATGAAGTCCCAGGCCTTGCCGTCGAGCGGCTGGAGCTTGTCCTGGTCGTCGTCCCACGCCTTCTCGTACGCGTCGACGCCCTTGTTGAGCGCGGTCTGGTCACCCTTCGCGAGCGCGGTGTCCATGCCCTTCACCAGCGTACGGAAGGTCGCGACGTCCGCGGCGGGGAAGTGCGCGAGCGCCTGCTGGGAGGTCAGGTGGACGTTCGACTTCGGCGTCTCGCCTTCGCCCTCGGCGGCGGCGTTCGCGTGCGGTTGCGCGGACGCCCAGTTGAGCAGGACGCCGGCGGCGATGGCGGCCGCTGTCATCACGCCGACCATCGGCCACTCGCGGCCCGGACGGTGGTACTTCGGGGTCCGTTGGTGGCGCTGGTGGTCCTCGATCACGTCGGACTTCGTGAGCGTCAGGTAGACCACGGTCGCCAGGATCGCGGCCAGGAAGATCAGGCTGGTGACGAGCGTACCGAGGCCGAGACCCTGGTCGGGGACCTTGGGGGAGGCGAGCCAGTCGCCCAGGTTCGCGCCGAGCGGACGGGTGAGGATGTACGCGAGCCAGAACGCGAGCACCGGGTTCGCGCCCATCCGCCAGCAGGCGACGATGATCGCGATCAGGGCGAGCGGGAGGAGTACGGACACGCCCGGGCTCCAGCCGGTCAGCTCGAGCGTCCAGTCGCCGGCCGCCGTACCGAGCGCGAACGTGACCAGGACCGCGAGCCAGTAGAAGCCCTCGCGCGGGCGGCTGACGATGCTGTGGATGGAGAGGGTGTGCTCGCGCGCCCACCAGATGCCGAAGACGACGGCGAGCGCGACGGTGAAGACCGAGGTGCTGATCCAGAGCGGTACGCCGAGTTGGTCGGTGAGGATGTCGGTGTAGAGGGTGCCGGTGACGCTGACGACCACGACGGTCAGCCAGTAGGCGGCCGGCTTGTAGCGGGATGTGCTCACCTGCCAGGCGAGCACCGCGACGAACACGACGGTGAAGATCACCGCGGTCGCGACCAGGCCGACGCCGAGCTGCATGTTGATCCAGTCCGCGAAGCTCTCGCCGACGGTCGTGCAGAGGATCTTGATCAACCAGAACCAGATGGTGACCTCGGGCACCTTGTTCAGCAGCACCTTCGGCGCGGCCGTGCGGGGTGCGGTGTTGGTAGTCATACCGGCCACCCTGGCGCGCGCAACCTGCAGACAACCTGACTGTCCCGATAGGCAGGAGGTACCTCAGCGCCGCGGGAACCGCACCTCGACGTGACCGCGGCCGTCCGCAATCGCCCGAACACCGACACCGGCCGCCGTCGCGATCCGCCGCACCACCGCCAACCCCAGCCCGTGCCCGTCCGTCCGGCTGTGCCCCGCCGTGAACACCTGATCCACCTCGTCCTCCCGAAACCCCGGCCCGTCATCGAACACGTGCACGAGCACATGCTCGGCCTGCACTTCCGCGGCGAGGAAGACGTCTGCGCTGGCGTGCCGCACGGCGTTGTCAAGAAGCGGCGTCAACACCGCCAACACCACAGCGGAAGGCACCGCCACCTCAACCCCACCCGCCAAACCACCCGCCAGACCGCCTGTCGTGCTGTAGGTGTGCGCGAGGTTCTGGAGGGGTGTTGCGAGGTGGCAGGTTGCTTCCTCGGGGAGGCGGGTTCGGGCCGCGTCCAGGAGGGTGGTTACGGCAGTGCTCAGGCGATCGGTTTCGGTACGGACCAGTTGGGGCTCGACCTGGGTGCCGGTGAGTTCGGCCAGTTGGGCCTCGGCGTGGAGGACGGAGAGTGGGGTGCGGAGTTCGTGGGCGATCTCGTCGGTGAGGCGGCGTTCGTCGGCGATGGTGTCGGAGACCCGGTCGAGCAGCCGGTCGAACGTCTGCGCCAGTTCGCCGAACTCGTCCCGCGGCGGCCCCATCCGGAACCTCCGCCCCGGATCGTGCGAACCCCACTCGCCGGCCAGCGCGGACATCCGCCGTACGACGCGCAGCGCCCGGCTCACGCCGACGTACGCGACGACCCCGGCCAGAGCGATCGCCAGCGCACCGAGAATCAGCGACATCACCAGACTGCGCTGCTCCGAGCTCTCGTACGGCGCGAGATCCACCATCACCACCACGACCACATGACGACCCTGCACGGGCAGCGGAGCGCCGTACAACAAGTACCGCGGCGTAGTCACGAAGGCGGCACCGTTGGCGCGACCAAGGTTTTCCACCAACTCCGCGATCGGTTCGTGCAACACACCGTCGACCAGCCGGCCGTCGGCGTACACCCAGGCGACCGTGTCGAACGCATCCCCGGTGCCCTCGAGCAGGCGGAGCTTCCCGCCGACGACCTCGACCGTCGCCGCGACCGCCTCGGCCCGGGTCCGCGCCAGCGTCCGCGTGTCCGCCTCGGTCGCCCGCGTCAGCAACACGTGACTGAGCACCACGAGTACGGCGACCACGAGCGTCGCGGTGAGTACGGCGAGCGAGACGATCCGCCCGCGGAAACCGGTCAGTCCCATCGGTACCCGACGCCGCGGACGGTCGCGACCCGCGCCGCGATCCCGAGCCGATCGAGCTTCACCCGCAGCCGGCGCAGGTACGAGTCGAGCGTGTTCTCGCTCACGTACGCCCCGTGCGGCCACCCGGCGGCGACCAGTGCATGCCGCCGGACGACCTCGCCCGGCACGGAGATCAGCCGCCCGAGCAGCCGGAACTCGGTCGGCGTCAACGCCGCACCGTCCGCGCCGCGCCGTACCTCATGACTGGCCGGGTCCAGCACCACCTCATCGACGGTCACGCTCACCGTCGTACGCCGCAACAACGCCCGGACCCGGACGAGCAGCTCAGGAACGTCGAACGGCTTCGTCAGGTAGTCGTCGGCGCCCGCCTCGAACCCGCTCACCTTGTGCTGCAGCCCGCTCAACGCTGTCAGCATCAGCACCGGCGCATCCACCCCGTGCGCCCGCAACGCCAGGCAGACGTCCCGTCCGTCGGCGTCCGGAAGCCCCAGATCGAGGACGACCGCCTGCGGCGCCGGTGCGAGTTGCGCGAGCAGCTCACGACCGTTGGCAGCGGCAACGACCGAGTGGCCGTCTCCTTCCAGCGCGCGCCGCAGTACGCCACGCAACGCCCGGTCGTCTTCGCAGACAGCAACTCTCGCCATCCGCGCACCGTACCGACGTCATCTTGAGCGGATCCTGAGAAGCTCAGTTCGAGCGTGCTGTGTAGCGAGAGCGCGCACGGGTACGTTCGAGTGGGACCGGTACACGAACTGTGGGGAGCCGCCCGATGAAGGTTGCGATCGTTGGCTGTGGCAATATCAGCCGCCGGCATGCCGAGGCGTACGCGAACACCGGACGGACCGAGCTCGTCGGTGCGGCCGACATCGACCTCGGGAAGGCGGAGGAGTTCGTCGCGAAGTACGGCGGGCGTGCCTACCCGAGCGTGGCCGAGTTGCTCGCGACGGAGGAGCCGGCGCTCGTCTCGGTGGCGACGCCGCCGGGCAGCCACGCGGAGCTCGCGATCGAGATCCTCGCCGCGGGCAAGTCCGTGCTGCTGGAGAAGCCGCCGGTGCTGAGCCTGGCCGAGCTGGACGCGGTAGTTCGCGCCGAAGCGGCGAGCGAAGGCTCGGTATCCGTGGTGTTCCAGCACCGCCACGGGTCCGCCGGTCTGCGGGCCGCGGACCTGCTCGGACGCGGTGCGCTCGGGCGGCCGCTGGTCGCGGTGTGCGAGACGTTGTGGTACCGGCCGGTCAGCTACTTCGACCCGGAATGGCGTGGCACCTGGGTCGGCGAAGGCGGCGGGCCGACCCTCGGTCACGGCATCCACCAGATCGACCTGCTGCTGCATCTGCTCGGGCCGTGGCGGACGATCGACGCGACCGCCGTACGGCTGGACCGGCCGGTGGAGTTCGAGGACGTGTCGCTGGCGTCGGTGGTGTTCGAGAGCGGTGCGGTCGCGACCGTGATCAACAGCCTGCTGTCGCCGCGGGAGCTGAGCCGGATCCGGATCGACACGACCGGCGGGACGCTCGAGGTGAACCACGTCTACGGGTACTCCGACAAGGACTGGACGTTCCACCCGGCCCCGGACGCGGCGAAGGCGGCGACCCTCGGACTCGACCCCGGCGTCCGCAAGGCTCCGTCAGACGCGGTCGCGTCCGACGACCCGTGGACGGCATCGGCCGGAGAGGACGTGCCGAGCAACCACGAGGCACAGCTCACCCAACTGGTCGACGACCTCCTGTCCGGCCGCCCGCACAGCACCACCCTCGCGAGCACCCGCCCCACAATGGAGTTCGTCACCGCCCTCTACGCCTCGTCAATCACCGCCACCAAGCTCCACCGCACAGACCTGACCCCCAACCACCCCTTCTACCAAGCCCTCAACGGATCCACCCCAGAACCGGGCCTCAAAAACTCATTCCTGACCTGAGGTCAGCTGCGGGTGAGGGCTAGGACTGGGATGGTGCGGATGCCGGCGGTCTTCTTCTCGTACTCGGCGAAGCCGGGGAAGCGCTTTGCCTGTTCGGTGTAGATGCGGTCGCGGTCGGCGCCGGTCACCTCGCGGACGCTGACGTCGTACGTCTCTGTGCCGACCTCGACGGTTGCCTTCTCGGCGCCGACCAGGTTGGCGTACCACTCGGGGTTCGTCGGGGCGCCGCCCTTGCTGGCGAACACGTACATCGTGCGCGGATCCGTCTCGTCCGCGAGATACATCATCGGCGCCACGAACTCGCGGCCGCTCTTCCGTCCGACATGGTGCACAAGCACCAACGGAGCCCCGTCGAACGGCCCACCGACCTTGCCCTCGTTGGCGCGGAACTCATCGATCGTCTGCTGATTGAAGTCACTCATACCCGCCACAACACCTTCACCCGCCAAGGTATGCCCCGCGACTTGCCTTGACCTCAGGGGCAGGGTTCGATACTTCGGGCATGGTTTTCACAGCGGCAGAACTCGAGTACCTGGGCACGCAGCGACTCGGCCGGTTGGCCACGGTTTCCGCGCAGGGTGCCGTCCAGAACAACCCTGTCAACTTCTTCCTGGACGACGGAGTGATCGTCATCGGTGGGCACGCGCTGGGCGCTTCGAAGAAGTTCCGCAACGTGCAGCGGGGCAGCACCGTGGCGTTCGTCGTCGACGATCTTGCGTCGGTGGACCCGTGGGTGGTGCGGGGGATCGAGGTCCGCGGTACGGCGGTGGCGTTGAGCGATGTCGAGCCACCGGTGCCGTACTTCTCGCGACAGGTCATCCGGATCACCCCGGCCCGGATCGTCAGCTGGGGCCTCGACGGCCCCCGATCGAGCCGCACCGTCAGCCACTGATGGGATTTCGAAACATAGGAACCGGTTTCTGTTACCTGGTGAATGTAATTATCGATGAGTGTCGATGGGGCGGGGGAGCGGTTGGCCGAGGTGGCTGACGGCAGTAGTTGTGCTGGTCGCGGGTGCCCTGCTGGTGTTGACCTGGAGCCACACCGGCGCGGACCTCAAGGTGTATCGGGCCGGCGGCTGGACGGTGCTGACTGACCCGTCGCAGCTGTACGACGTCCATCCGGCCACGATCTCGATGCCGTTCACCTATCCGATCTTCGCCGCGGTGCTGATGATTCCGGTGGCGTTGCTGCCCTGGCCGGTCGCGTACGCGTTCGCGATCGTGGTGTCCTTGGTCGCGTTGGCGCTGATCTGGAAGGTCTGCCTGCCGGCCTCGACCGTCGGCCCAATGGTCGCGTTGGTCGCGGCGTCGGCGCTCCTCGAGCCGGTCCGCGAGACGTTGTCGTACGGGCAGATCAACCTCGTGCTCTGTGCGCTGATCCTCGCGGACGCGCTCGGTCTGAAGCATCGCGGCCGCGGGATCGGCATCGGCATCGCGGCCGGGATCAAGCTCACGCCGCTGGTGTTCGTCGCGTTCCTCCTGTTCACCGGGCAGCGCAAGGCCTGCCTGCGCGCGTCGGCGGCCTTCCTCGGTACGGTCGCGGCCGGATTCCTGATCGCGCCGCGGACGGCGCTTCGGTACTGGACCGAGATCATCAACGATCACAGCAGGATCGGCGGGTTGGCGTACGCGGGGAACCAGTCGTGGAACGGGTTCCTGGCCCGCTTGTCCGGCGACCTGGGTGGTGGCGGGATCGTCTGGATCAGTGCCGTCGTACTGACAGCCGCCCCCGGCCTCTGGCTGTCGCGAGCGCTCTGGCTCAGCGGGCGGCGTCTCGCGGCGCTGTCCGTGTGCGGGCTGATCAGCCTGCTGTGCTCACCGGTGTCGTGGAGTCATCACTGGGTCTGGATGCTGCCGCTCGGCATCTCCTTGGCCGCATGCTTCGACGGCCGCCGGCGGATCGCCGTCGCCGGCTTGTGGTACCTCGCGTTCGTCGTGGCTCCGATCTGGTGGCCGCCGCGCCGCGACAACCGCGAGCTCCGCTGGAACCTGTGGGAACAGCTCGCCGGCAACGCCTACCTCTGGCTCGGGCTCGGCGCGGCGGTGTTCCTCTGGACGCAGCTTCGGCCGAAACGTCTGGTACTGACTCACCAGTTCGTGAACGAGCCGTCGAGCCGCCGTACCTGAGGGATCCGCACCGGCTCGCCGGGCTCGTCCACCTTCGTGAAGTCGAGCTCGACGCCGAGCCCGGGCCGGCGCGGCGCCGTCAGCCGCCCGCGGTCCAGTACGTGCGGGTGCTCGACGGCGTCGTGTTCGAAGCTCGGTGGCATCTCCTGGACACCGAAGTTGCTGCAGGCAAGGTTGAAGTGCATCGCGGCGGCGGTCGAGACCGGGCCGAGCGGATTGTGCGTGGCCACCTTGATGTGATGGGCCTCGGCCATCGCGGCGATCTTCCGGCCTTCGGTGATCCCGCCCGCGATGCCCAGGTCGATCCGGGCGAAGTCGATCAGGTCGCCCTCGATCAGCGGGCGGAACTGCCACTTGGAGGTCAGCTGCTCGCCGGCCGCCAGCGGTACGCCGGTCCGCGCCCGCAGCATCCGGTACGCCTCGACGTCCTCGGAGCGGACCGCGTCCTCGACGAAGTACGGCCGGGACAGCTCGATCTCGCGGCACAACATGACCGCGTCGGGCGGGTCCAGCCGGGTGTGCGCGTCGACGATCAGCTCGATGTCGTTGCCGACGGCATCACGGACGGCGTGGAACTGCTCGATCGCGACCCGCATCGCCTGCCGCGGTTCGAGTACGTCGCCGGCGGCCGGTACGGCGAGCCGCAGGTGCCGCCATCCGTCCTCGACCAGTCCGCATGCGCTCTCCACCAGCGCGTCCGTGTCGTGCCCTTCCGGGTGGACGTGGGTGTAGCAGGTGACGAAGTCCCGGACCCGCCCGCCGATCAGCTCGTACAGCGGTACGTCGTACGCCTTGCCGCGGAGGTCCCACAGCGCGATGTCGATCGCCGCGATCACGCCCGCGGCCGAGCGGTCGGCGGGGAAGAAGTCGCCCCGGCTCATGACCTGCCACAGGTGCTCGATCCGGCTCGCGTCCGCCCCGATCAGTACGTCCTGCAGATGCTTCAGCACGGCCCGGGACACGCCGTACGACGTCCGGACGCCGATCTCGCCGACGCCCCGGACGCCCTCGTCGGTCTCGGCGACGACGAGCAGCATGTCCTGCCCGTGCGTCGGCACCGCGGTCAACCACAGATCTGCGATCCGCACCTCAGCCTCCTCTGGTACTGCCGCTGATTCTGTCGTGTTGCAGCAACTTTGCCAATGGTTTCCGGAACCGTCTTGACTCGCTCCCCGGCCGCGCGGCAGGCTCTAGCAGCAAAAGGAGGTC
Organism: Kribbella sp. NPDC004536; assembly: GCF_042873835.1. NCBI lineage: Bacteria > Bacillati > Actinomycetota > Actinomycetes > Propionibacteriales > Kribbellaceae > Kribbella > Kribbella sp. NPDC004536. The sequence continues at coordinate 1,006,128 of NZ_JBIALY010000003.1, forward strand.
GCAATGGCGGTGACCAGCGCGGACGTCGCAGCAGAGGCTGGGGTGTCCAAGGCAACGGTGTCGCGCGCGTTCGGCATGCCTGACCGGGTGAACGCCGCGACCCGCACACACGTGCTGGAGGTCGCCGAGCGGCTGGGCTACGTCCCGGACCCGGCGCCGCGGTCGACCCGGACCGGATCGGTCGGGCTGATCGTGCCGGACATCGTCAACCCGTTCTTCCCGCCGATGATCAAGGCTGTTCAGCGCCGCGCACGGTCCCGCAACTACGGCATCTACCTGGCCGACAGCGACGCGCATTCCGGTGAGGAGGCCGAGGCCGTCGCGGACATGTCCAAGCAGGTCGACGGGCTGATCTTCTGGTCGTCCCGGCTGCCCGCCGAGACCTTGATCGACATCGCCGGACGCGTTCCCACGGTCCTCGTCAACCGGAGCGCCGGCGGTCTGCCGACCGTCGTCGCGTCGAGCGAGGACGGGATGCGGCAGGCGGTCGAGCACCTGTACGCCCTCGGCCACACCCGCTGCGCGTACGTCAACGCCCCGCGCAACGTCTGGTCGAACCAGCACCGCCGCTCGGCGGTCCGTCGTACCTGCAAGGCGCTCGGGATGGAACTCGTCGAGCTCGGCCCGTTCGCGCAGTCGGTCGAAGGCGGCATCCAGGCCGCCGACATCGTCGCCGCGCACGGCGTCACGGCGGCCGTCGCGAACAACGACCTGGTCGCGATCGGGTTGATGCAGCAGCTGGCGAACCGTGGCCTGTCCGTTCCGGGCGACATCAGCGTCGTCGGCGTCGACGACACGTTCGTCGCGTCGCTGTGCCGTCCGCGGCTCACCACCGTACGGATTCCCGTCGACGAGATCGGCGCCCTCGCGGTCGACCTGTTGCTGAACGTCATCCAGTCCGGGGACAAGGCCGACACCGCACCGGTCGAGGTCGACACCCAGCTCATCGTCCGGGAGTCGACCGGACCCGCGACGACCAAGGTGCACTGGCCGTCCAGACCGCTGCCCAACCAGGACCACTAGGTAGACCGGCCGAGGAAGCACGGAGCTCGGGGGCTGCTTCCTCAGCCGGCCGGTCAAGAGGGTCCTACCAGGGGAGGCCGCGCAGATCGATCGGGCGACCCGGCGGAAAGCCGTCGCCGAGGACCATCGCAGGATGGCCGACGTCCTCGATCTGCTCGCCGGTGTAGACGTTCGTCATCGTCACGCCCGGCGCGACCTCGACCCAGCCCGCGGCCTCGTAGAAGCCCTGGACCTCACGCGAGCAGGTGAGCAGTCCGTACGGTGCCGGTAGCACGCCCCGCAGATGGGCCATCAGCTCGACGCCGAGACCTCGACCGCGGTACGCCGGATCCGTACAGACATGCCCGATCCCGGCGACGTACACGTCCTCGTCGCCGACGCCGACCCGGCGGCGTTCGATCCCGAGATGCGCCACGGGTACGCCGCCGTCGCTGAGGATCAACCGCCATTGCGGTCGCGCCAGCCACCACGACTGCCGGCGGAAGTGGTCGGCGCGCTTCGGGAACGCCTTCGCCAGCAGTTCCCGCAGTGGCGCGTCCTGCTCCTCGGTCAGGTCCGTCTCGGCGATCAGCTCGATCGTCATACCGCTGCTCCTTCACAGGTTGCCCATCCGGTGGCGGTCTCGACGAGGTGCCGGTGGTTCGCCGAGTCCTGGGTAGGGCTGTACCCGATCGGGTTGGCGGTCGACCATCGGCTGCCGGTGTTCGCCGAGATGCCGGGCACGATCGCGAACCGCACCGGTGTCTCGAGGGCGCGGATCACCAACTGCTGCAGGTCCTCCGGACCAAGCCAGTGCTCGAGTGCATCCAGTGCGGGCGGTTCCGGCGTACAGGCACCGAGCCGAAGGCAGATCGCGGAACCACCGAACTGGTAGCAATGCGAGTTCGCGGCGGCTTCGGCGTACGCCTTGCTCGCTCCGTACGAACAGCAGGGCGCGGCCGGACTGTGGGAGTCGACGATGCCTTCGCGGTACTGGCCGACGGCATGGACCGAACTGGCGAACACCACGCGTTTCTTCCGCGCCGCCGCCAGAATGTTGGCAACGGCAACAATGTTCGGCGCGAAGAGTTCGTCCCAGGACGCGCTCGGCTGGGCGTTGCCGGCCAGGTGCACGATCGCATCCGCGTCGGCTACCAGTCGCCCGGCGACGGCGGCGTCGCTCAGATCGCCGTCGGCCAGGTCGACGGGCCGGAGCTCGTACCGCTGCTCGAGCGCCGGAAGTACCTGCTGCGCAACGTTTCCGGCCGCACCGGTGACGACAACCCGCACCGCGTTCCCACCTCCTGAGGACGACTCAGATGCTGGCACATCCGCGGATTCCGTGGCAAGGTGTTGCTGCATCGTTTCCATCCTGTTGCCAGAGTTTCCAGCTACCGCAATCCGTGTGTCCGCCCCCTCGTCGCCGGCCGGTCCGGCGCAGTCACAAGGAGAAGAATCCTCATGTTTCGTACCAGGTTCGCGGCCCCGGCGATCGCCGGCGTGCTCGCGCTGTCCGGTTCGTTGCTCGCGGCCCATTCGGCGGTTGCCGATGACAAGGATCCGCGGGCAGCCACGTCCCGGGTGCGCGCCGACGATCCGCCGGCCGGCGTCCAGCCCGTCGGTGGTGGCACCGGCTGGACCGTCAAGTGGTGGGACGAGTTCAACGGTACGGCGGTCGACTGGGGCACGAAGTGGAAGGGGAACTCGAGCGCGCTGCCGGACGCCGGCCGCGGCAACAAGAACAACCAGCAGCTCGAGTACAGCCTGGACCGGAACTGCAGCGAGTCCAACGGCGCGGTCACGATGACGGCCAAGCGCGAGCGGTACCAGGCGCCGTCCGGTACGACGTACGACTGGACGTCCTGTCTGCTGACGTCGACCGGCAGCAGCGGGTTCACGTTCAAGTACGGCTTCATGGAGTCGCGCGCCAAGCTGACGTACGACGTGGTGAACGCGCAGGGCAGCCCAGTCTCCGACAAGCGCGGCTTCTGGCCGGGGTTCTGGACCTGGCAGGCCGCGGGCGTGAACTCCTGGCAGGAAACCGACGTGTACGAGCAGTACAGCGACAACCCGCGCCACCTCTACCTGACGTCGCACGCCAACGCCGGTGGCGGCTGTGAGGTGGACCTGAACTTCGACCCGGCCGCCGACTACCACGTCTACGGCGCGGACATCTCGGCCCAGGGCACGAAGTTCTACATCGACGGCCGCCTGGTCTGCACGGTGGCCGGCGCCCCGTCCGAGAACACCAACATCATCGAAGACCTGTACGTGTACTCCAAGACCAACTACGACCCCAACCCGGCCACTGTCTCGGCCAAGAAGTCGATCGACTACGTCCGCGTCTGGCAGCGCTGACTCAGGTCGAGTCGCGAACGACGAGTTCGGTCGGGAGGATGACGGCGGAGCGGGTGTCGGTGCCGATGCTGTCGAGGAGCAGGCGGACCATTTCGGTACTGACCCGGGTGAAGTCCTGCCGGATCGTTGTCAGTTGTGGTGTCGAGCTGACCGCGGCCTTGGAGTCGTCGAAGCCGCCGATCGCGACGTCCTCCGGGACTCGCTTGCCGGCTCGTTGCAGAGCGGCGATCGCGCCGAGCGCCATCAGGTCGCTGCAGACGAAGACCGCGTCGAGATCCGGGACGCGCCCGAGCAGTTCCTCCATCGCGGCGGCCCCGGAGGCCTGGCTGTAGTCGCCGTGTGCGATGAGTTTCCGGTCCGGCTGCCCGAGTACGTCGTGGTAGCCGGCCAGCCGGTCGACACCGCCTGGGGTGTCGACCGGGCCGGTGATGATCCCGATCCGCTGACCATCTGGTGGGCGCCTCCGTGGTGTGTGTCAGGCGCGGCGGCCGGGCCCCTCGAGGAAGCTGGTGAGTTCGGCCAGGTACTGCGGGCGGTTGTCGCGGCGTACCGAGTGGCCGGCGCCGGGGAGGTGTGCTGCCCGGAAGTCGCCGCCTGCTGCTTGGGCGCAGCGTTCGGCGTACTCGTGGGAGATCAGTGAGCCGCGGTCGGTGTCGCCGTGGATCAGGAGTACTGGGCAGGTGATCTTGGCGAGGAGGTCGGTGAGCGGGACGCCGTCGCGGAACGTGAGGTCGAAAAGGTGCGGGTTGACCTGGCCCTTCGACACCGCCCAGGGTTCCAGCTCGTCCTCGGACCACCCCGGCTCCGCACGCGCGATGCGTTCCGCCACGTCGAGAGCGCGCAGCTCGGCGAGCCAGGCCGGCTCCGACCAGGGCTTGTCCTGTGGATCCGCAGTTCCGTTCGGCGGGTCCTCCAGGACCACCGCGCGGACGAGGTCCGGTCTCGCCGCGGCCAGGTGTGCGGCCGCCATCGCACCCATCGAGTGCCCGACCACGACCACCGCGTCGGGCAGCTCCGACAGTACGCTCGCGGCGTCGTCACGATGCCCGTCGTACCGAATCGGCTCCTCCGGAAGCCCCGACTCCCCGTGTCCCCGCGCGTCGATCGCAAGCGCCCGAACCCCGGGCATCGCCGCGATCAGCGGCTCCCAGCATTGGGCCGAGTCCGAAAACCCGTGCAGGAAGGCAACGTCGACCGCCGCCTCATCGGTCCGGTACCAGGCGAGATGACCCGTCTTCCCACGCATGCCAGTGGACGATAGCGCATTCGGCCGTCAGCTCTGACCGAATTCGTAGGCGTAGAACACCAGGCCGTCGCCGATTCGGCGGGTTTCGGTCAGGCGCAGCCCCTTGGTGCCTCGGTCGAAGATGCGGCGGCCGGTTCCGAGTACGACGGGGAAGACGACGAGCCGCAGTTCGTCGACCAGGTTCTGCTCGATCAGCGTGTGGACGAGTTGGTAGCTGCCGTAGACGAGGATCTCGCCGTCAACGGTCCGTTTCAGCTCCGCGAGGTTCTTCACTCCGACGACCGTGGCGTTGCTCCACTGCGGATCGTCGAGCGAGGACGATACGACGTACTTCGGGAGGCTCTTGACCTGGTCCGCCCACTCGCGGCTCACCCGGGCCTCCGCGCTCAGCATCCGGGAGGCGAACCACTCACTGCTCCGTGCGCCGAACAGCAACGCCTCGACACCCAGCAGTTCCTCGGTCTCGCGGGCCACCCACGCCTCCAGGTCCTTGGTCCCCACGAACTGGTGGAACCACCCACCCCGCTCGAAGCCCTCCTCCCCGTCCGGATCTTGCACCACGCCGTCGAGCGTGACGTTCGAGCTGATGACGATCTTTCCCATGTGTGCTCCTCCAACGACTGGTTCAAGCGGGTAGACGCCGCCGCGCGCCGGAATTGGGCGCCGCGGGACCGCCCAGTTCGCGGGTCCGGCGGAGTCCATACAGGTAGGGCGAACCGAAAGGACGGACTACCGGTGGAGACGACCGATCTGATCAGCCGGGCGCGGGCCGGCGACCACGACGCGTTCCGCGACCTGGTCCAGGACCACTCCCGCGAGCTGCAGGTGCACTGCTACCGCATGCTCGGATCACTGCAGGACGCGGAGGATGCCGTACAGGAGACGTTCGTGGCTGCCTGGCGTAACCTCGGCGACTTCGTCGGACGGTCCTCGCTGCGGACCTGGCTGTACAAGATCGCGACCAACCGCTGCCTGAGCATGTTGCGCGCCGACAGCCGACGTCCCCGCATCGCCGTGCCGCTACCCTCGCTCCCCGAACCCGCCGGCGCCGGCGATCCGCCCTGGCTGGAGCCGTACCCGGATGTTCTACTCGACCAGCATCCGGGGCCGGACGCGCGGTACGAGACCAGGGAGGCGATCTCCCTCGCTTTCGTGACCGCCCTGCAGTTGTTGCCGCCACGCCAGCGAGCGGTACTCGTACTCCGCGACGTCCTCGGCTATCACGCCACCGAAGCGGCCGAGATCCTCGACACCACTCAGGAATCAGTCCAAAGCGCGCTCAAACGCGCCCGCGCCACCGTCGACAAGCACCTGTCCGATCCGGTCCTGAAACCGGACCCAGCCGCCGAGCACCGACTGGTCGCCCGCTTCACCGACGCCCTCGAACGCGCCGACCTGGACGCCCTCGTCGACCTGCTCGTCACCGACGTACGACTCAGCATGCCGCCGGTGATGCTCGAGTACCGCGGTGCCGCTACGGCTCGCCGCGTCCTCGCCGCCGTCACCTTCCGCCCCGGCCTCACCTATCGCGTGGTCCCCACCCGAGCCAACGGCCAACCCGCCGTCGCGTTGTACTTCGAAGGTCGCGCCTACAGCCTCTTGGTCGTCACCACGTCCGGCGACCACATCACCGCGATCACCTGCTTCACCCCCGAAGTGGTACCTCGCTTCGGCCTACCCCGAACGCTACCGGCGACCTGACGGCCGCCGGTAGCTCATGGTGTCAGTGGGCGGTGAGGCGCTGCGGGTCGGGGAGCCTGGTGGCTTCGTTGGGTTCGTAGGCGCGTGACAGCGCGGTGAACAGCAGCGCGACGCCGAGGGCGCCGGGGTCGGGGACGCCGAGAGCGCGGTCGCCGACGTAGCTGGCGCGACCGCGACGCGGGGCCAGGGAGGCGGTGCCGGCGGCGCCTCGGACGGCGGCTTCGGCGGCGGTCGTGAAGGGCTCGGAGGCTGCGTTGTCCAGGGCGTCGATGGCCGGCGCGAGTGCGTCCACGAGGGTGCAGTCGCCGACCTCGGCACCGCCGACGCGGTGGATCGCGGCGAGGCCGGCGCGTGCCGCCGCGGCGACCGCTCGGGCGTCCGGCGCGTCGTCGTCCGGCCAGGAGACGACCGCAAGCTGCTGGAAGAGGAGCCCGAAGAGCGGACCGCTGGTACCGCCCACGTCGTCGAGGAACGCCTGGGCCAGCGCGGTCATCCCGTCGGTTCCGGCGTCGTTCAGGGTCTGGGCCTGCCGGACACCACCGGCAAGGTTGTCGCCGAAGTCGCCGTCGCCGACGAGCTGGTCGAGGGCGGTGAGGTTGTCCTGGACCTGTGCGACGAGCTTGGCGAACTGGTCGAGAACCGCGCGGCTCGGCGGCGCCGTGTCGGTCCGAGCCGGGCCGGTCGACGCTTCGACGACTGCGGATTGCGCTGTGGTCTCGGTCAGCAGCAGGTCGGGTAGCACCAGCGGCGTGGTCGTCGGACCGGTCCACAGCTCGACCCATTCCGGCTTCATCCGGGTGAGGGTGAGGGAGAAGCCGGCCATGTCCAATGCCGCGGTGAACGTACCGGGTACGACGGCCAGCTGCCGGACGCCGCGGGACGTCAACTCGTCGTGGAGGATCGAGCCGATCGCGTGCAGTTCCAGGCTGGTCGTGGCGCCCAGACCGTTGACGATGGCAAGTACTTGCTCCGGTCCGGCGGGCAGTGCCGCGAGCAGGTCGTCAGCCATCCCGCGGACCAGGTCGCCGACGGGACGGCGCTCGACGGTCCCGGTACCGCGTTCGCCGTGGATCCCGACGCCGTACTCGAGGGTTCCGGCATCCAGCGTGAACGCGGGCTCACCGGTGGCCGGCGAGGTCTGCGCCCGGGCGGCGACGGCGAGGCTGCGCGAGCGTGCCACGATCTCCGCGCCGAGCGTGGCGAGGTCGTCGAGCTCGGCGCCCTGGTCGGCGGCGGCACCGAGCAGCTTCTCGACGACGACGGTGGCGGCGGTACCGCGACGGCCGGTGGCGGTGTCCTTGTTGTCGGTCGCCAGGTCGTCGTCGATCAGGACGGTGGCAACGGGTAGGCCGTCGTGGCGCAGGCGTTCCGCCGCGATCTGGAAGTTGATCACGTCGCCGGTGTAGTTCTTGACGATCAGCAGTACACCGTTGCTCTTGGCAACCGCGGTACCGGCTTCGTAGATCTGCCGGTTGTGTGGGGACGCGAAGATCTCGCCGGGGCAGACGGCATCGAGGCCGCCGGCGCCGAGCAGACCGGTGTGCAAGGGTTCGTGCCCGGATCCGCCGCCGGCCACGAGTGCGACGGTACGGCCGGGACTGCCGGAGGTGGCCCGCAGGTACAACGGATCACTGTGGAGCTCGATCAGGCCCGGGTTGGCCAGGGCGAGACCGCGGGCGGCGGTCGTCACGGCGTCGGCCGCGGGAAGGAAGTGTGTCATCAGCAACTGCTCCTAAGGGATCGGAAGAGAAGGGCAACGGTTGTCGCGCCGGGGTCCTGGTGTCCGGTGCTGCGTTCGCGGAGGTAGCTGGCTCTGCCCTTCCGGGCTACCAGCGGAATGGTCGCGGCACAGCCCTCGTCGGCCGCTGTGCTCGCGGCGGCAATTGCCTCTGGCAACGACTGGCCCGCGGCGGCGGCTTTCTCGACGGCCTCGACGGCGGGCGCCAGGGCGTCGTACATCGTCTTGTCTTTCGCTTCTGCCTTGCCACGCTGGACAACGCCGTCCAGCCCCGCACGCAATGCGGTGGCGAGGGCTTCGACGTCGGGTTCGTCGCCCAGCGCGTTGCCCATCCGCAGGAAGAAGGTGCCGAACAGTGGTCCGGCGGCACCACCGACGGTGGAGATCAAGGTCAGGCCGGCCGCGGTCAGCAGCGGGCCGGGCGGATCGCCTGCGTCGAGCGCGGCGACGACGGCGGTCAGACCGCGCGTGAGGTTCGCGCCGTGGTCCGCATCGCCGATCGCGGCGTCGAGCCGGGTCAGCTCGTCCTCGTTCTCGGCCACGAGCCGGGCGAATTCACGCAGCCAGTCAGCAGCGTTCATCGGATCCTCCGCGGCCGGGTCAGGCGGCGACGCGCTCGACGGGGCGGTCTGCCGGCGTACGGCTGAGGACGCCGTACAGGAGGCCGGCGGCGGCGCCGGCGAGGAGCTCCGCGGCCCAGTACACGGGAAGCTGGTTCCAGTGCACGGTGCCGCCGGCCAGTTGCTGTACGAGCATCGGGCCGAAGGTGCGGGCCGGGTTGATCGACGCACCCGTTGCCGGGGCGACCGGGATGATCGCGGCGAACACCACCAGGCCGATCGCCACGCCCGCGAACCCGGCCGCGGCCTTGCGATGGATCACGCCGAACACGGTCACGACCAGGACGAACGTACCGACGAACTCCGCCGTGAAGGCCTGCGCGGTAGGGATCCCCGAGTACGACGCGACGCCGAGGCCGACGTCACTGGCCTTGTGGCCGAGCACGCCCAGGATCGCCGCCGCGCCCACGATCGCGCCGAGTACCTGCGCGGCGAGGTAGCCGGGTACGTCGCGCCACGGGAACTTCTTCGTCACCGCGAGGCCGATGGTGACCGCTGGGTTGATGTGGTTCCCGCTGATGTGGCCGAAGGCGTAGACGGTCGCGACGACGACTGTCGCGAACGCGAACGAGATCATCCCGAGATCGGCCATCGTGAACGGCGCCTTGCCGTTGACGATCAGCGTCGCGGGCACCGCGCCGACGCCGACGAAGACGAGGAACGCCGTACCGACGCCTTCGGTCAGAAGTTTCTGGGTCATGGATGGTTCGTCCGCCATGGCTGCCTCCTTGCGGTGATACCGATGATCATTCGATAATGTCGAATGTGTGTCGGGAAGTTATCGCGCCGGAGGCTGACTGACAAGAGGTGGGCTGCGTAGTCTTCGGTGTGCCGCGGGGAGCCGCGGGCACAATTGAGCGGCGCGGGCACGCCGCGCGGGAGCCGAGGAGGCTTGGTGATTCAGTCGGTCGACCGGGCCGTACGCGTACTCAGCGCGCTGCAGGGCAGCCGCCGGATGACGCTGACCGAGCTCGCCGGGGCGCTCGGCCTGCCGGCCTCGACGGTGCACGGCATCGTGAAGACCCTGGTCGGGCACGGCATGGTCGTCCAGGAGCGGGGCTCCAGCCGCTACATGCTCGGCCCGCGCGTACTGCTGCTCGGCAACGTGTACCTCGACACCCTCGAGCTGCGGTCGCGGACCGCGCCCTGGGCGGCCGAACTCGCCCGCCGCACCGGGTTCGCCGTACGTACCGGCGTACTGCTCCTGGACGAGATCGTGATCATCCACCACGAACCCCGCCCGGACGGCAGCCGGCAGATGCCCGAGGCCGGCATCGTGATCCCCGCCCACGCCAGCGCCCTCGGCAAGGCGATCAGCGCCTTCAGCGCCGAGGCCCAGAAAGCCATCGGCGAGGCGATGCCGCTCCGCAGCATGACCGGCGAAACCCTCACCGACCTGGCCGCCCTCGAATCCCAGTGGACCGAAGCCGCCACCACCGGCGTGGCCGTCGAAGCCGAGGAAGCCGTCCTCGGCGAGTGCGCCCTGGCCAGCCCGATCTTCGACGCCTTCGACGGAGTCGCCGGGGCGATCGGCGTGGTCGTCCCCGCCACCGCCTGGCCGGCCGACCCCCCGGTCCGCGAGGCCCTCCGCGAAGCCGCCCGAACCATCTCCCGGGAGCTGGGCGCCCCCACCTGGCCCGGCCCTCGTCTGCCCTGAACTGGCAGTACGCGGTTCGATTCAGGATCTTGCCAGGTTCGCTGCAGTGGCGTCGCATAGTTTCTTCTCGAACTTGGGCGGGGAACAGGTGGCGAGTCCAATGTGTCTTGGCGACAACGGCGTCGAATGCCGGCTGTTCCCTGCCCGAGTCTCAGAGCGCAAGCCGGCCCACGGCCGGCACGCTCATCGTCGAGAGAGGATGCAGGGAGGCGATGAGTGATGTCGCTGGACACCCCGACCGTGCCCACTACGTACGTGCTGCCGTCGTGGGACGAGATCGTGCGGACGCACTCCGCGCATGTCTACCGGCTGGCGTACCGGCTGACCGGTAACAAGCACGACGCCGAGGACCTCACCCAGGAGGTCTTCGTCCGGGTGTTCCGCTCGCTGTCGTCGTACACCCCGGGCACGTTCGAGGGCTGGTTGTACCGGATCACCACGAATCGGTTCCTGGACGGTGCCCGCCGCAAGCAGCGGATCCGTTTCGACCGTCTGCCCGATGATGCTGACGACCGGCTGCCTGGCGGGGATGCGGGTCCGGCGGAGAAGCTTGACTCGGATCTGTTCGACCACGACGTCCAGGACGCGCTCGACGCGCTGCCCGAGGACTTCCGCGCCGCGGTCGTGCTGTGCGACATCGAGGGCATGACGTACGACGAGATCGCGGACGTGCTGGACGTGAAGCTGGGCACCGTCCGGAGCCGGATCCACCGCGGCCGGTCGATGCTGCGCAAGCACCTCGAGCACCGGGCCCCGCGGTCCGGGCAAACTCAGGTCTGCGGCCCGTCAGCCGATGGCCCCGCAGCCCGGGCATCGACCGGAAGCTGATAAGTCCTCCGCACACTGGTGCCCGTTTCGCGAAGGTCAGCACCATAGACATGGATCGAGATCGCCGTTGACGAACTCGCGTTCCGGACTTGATGGATGTCTCCGGGAGGTGCGAACCCAACGGCCGTGCCAGCGGGATTTTGGGTGGTTCCGGCCCAGCGCAGCACCGGTTCCGCTCCTGTTTCGGCCAAGACGAACCGCACTTCTGTTTCGAGACCCTGGTACACCCCGGCGACGCACCAGGCGACGTGATCATGAATCGGTGTAGCTTGCCCGGGCTCCCAGACGAGCACCACGACGGAGAAGCTGCCGTCGTCCTCGGCATGAACCAGGTGCTGGCGATATCGGTCGCTGTAGCCGGCTCGGTACTCGCACGGCACCAGGTCCGGCACGGTCAGGAACGGCTCGAGGCAGCGGGCAACCGAGCGAGCGGTTTCGTCCGCAGCCACGGAGCGCCTTGAGGTCTCCCGAACCTCGTCGATGAGATCCCGCATTCCGTGACGTAGCGATCCCTCGGTACCCCTCATCAACGTCTCCTCGACGGCTGCTGGACGAGGCCGTGATCGATCAGGCTCTCAGCAGCCGCGCAGATCGCCTGTGCTGCCGATCGAGGAGTCCATCCGAGCTGATCCTGCGCCTTTCGTGCGTCGATCCGGATCGGGAGGTCGTAGTACGTCAGAGCAAGCCGGATCGCCGGATCGAACCGGGCCATCAGCCACATCAGCCAGTAAGGCAGCCTGCGGCTCGGGATCTTGTAGCCACGCGGCCCGAACTCTTCCCGAAGGATCGTTGCGATCTCGCCGAGCCACAGAGCAGGCGGCGACGCGACGATGAACCTGTTGTTGGCGGCCTTCGGAGTCTCCAGCGCGAGGCGATGGGCGGCGGCAACATCGCGCACGTCCACCACGGCGAAGCCGATCGGTGGGACCGCGGGAAGCCGGCCGCTCATCAGCCGCCTGATCAGTTCTATCGAGGTGCGTCCCTCGGCATGGAGCAGCGGACCGACGACAAGATCCGGGTTGATGCTGACGAGCTCCAATCCAGCTTCGGTGGCCAGCTCCCACGCTGCTTTCTCCGCGAACAACTTGCTCTTCGGATAAGGGCTGAGGGTGTCGGCGATACTCCAGTCTGCTTCGGTGTAGACACGGTCCGCCGGCCCATGTCCCTGGGTGATCGCGGCAGTGGAAGACGTCAGGATCGCCCGGCGGACAGATCCGCTCCGGACTGCCGCCCGCACGACCCGGCGCGTTCCGTCGACCGCCGGCCGGATGACATCGTTCTCGTCCTTCGGTACCTTCGCCGGCAGCGGCGAGGCAACGTGCATCACGTAGTCACACCCCGACATGGCGGCATCCCATCCGCCGTCCGCGGTCAGATCGGCGGGCACGAGCTCGAGCTCGCCGCCCGATTCCTTGGCGATCCGTTCGAGGTACGACAGGTCGGTGCGGCCGGTACTTCGCACTGTTCCACGGACCGCGTAGCCGTGCTCCAGCAGGTCCTTGATGCAGTGTCCGGCAAGAAAACCGGTCGCGCCCGTCACCAGAACCTTTGCAGCCGCCATTTTTGTACCTTTCGATCTGCGCGCTTACCAACGCTCCGGTTTCCGACAACGGAGTGTGTCAACGCGGATCGAAGCGCGCAAGACGCTCAAGAAATTCAGCGGCGCTTCAGTTCAATCTCAGTGCCGGTGGCTACTGCCTCGATTGGACCTGCCCAATCAGCTGCACATCAGTCCTGCTTCATGCGAGCCGTCAAGACTGGAAGGGGCAACGCATGGCGCGGAAGTTTGTCGCGGTATTGGAGGACCACCATGAACGCCACCACGGACCTCGAGCGAGGCTTCTCTTCTGCCGTCGATCGGGCTTGGCAGGCCGGCAGCGCGATTCCTTGCAGACTGGATGCGCGGTTCGACTCCGAACGCTTGAAGCTCTCTCTCGCCCGAGAGCTTGCGGCCTTGTGTCGAACCGAATGCCCTGTCTTCACCGAGTGCAGGGCGCTGGCTGACGTCCGGCCACGCTGGGAGAAGGAAGGCTCGGTGGTGGCCGGAGAGTTCTATCGCCAGCGTTCTGGCCAGCCGTATTGGCAGCTCCTGTCGGAAGACCTGCGAGCGCGCATCGACGTCGGTGAGTACAAGTCGGGTGACTCCTTGCCTGATGTCGAGACGCTGGGGGCCAACTGCGGTACACGACTCAGTACCGTCCGCGCCGCTCTGCTGCATCTGGATCGCGAGGGTTTGATCAGGTTCGACCGCCTCGCGGGGAAAGCCGTGGTGGCCAACAGTGCCGGCGAAGAGCATTCATCGGTCGCTTGACGAGCTCCTGGGTGACGGTTTCCGAAATGCCGATCAAGCCGATTCAGGTCTGCGTCAGACCAATTTCATCGTTCGCCGCCATGCTGAGGTTCATGGCAGATGGCAGGGGATTGGGATGACGCTCGCGATGCTGGAGTGAAAGTCTGGCGTGAGCACTGCGATGTCGTCATCGTCGGCGCGCGCTGCGCCGGAGCCTCGCTGGCTATGCTGCTGGCGCGCCGGGGCCACGACGTCGTCGTCATCGACAAGGCCAGACTGCCGAGCGACACGAACTCGACGCATGGGATCGGACGTGGCGGGGTTGTCCAGCTGTCCCGTTGGGGGCTTCTCGAGCCGGTGCTTGCCAGCGGCGCCCCCGCGGTCCGGTTCGCGACCTTCGGTACGGATGACGACGTCGTACGGCGCCGGGTCAAGGACCGGGCGGGTGTGGATCTTGTCGTCGCGCCGCGTCGCGTCGTACTCGACGACCTGCTCGCCGCCGCGGCCTCGAAGTCCGGCGCGCGGATCCGAACCGCTACCAGCGCGACCGGCGTGGTTAGATCAGCGAACGGCCGAGTTGTGGGCATCACCGCCGAGACCGCGACCGGTGAACGTCTTGAGTTCAGTGCGCGCTTCGTCGTCGGAGCTGATGGGCTGAGATCCCGGGTTGCCGGCTATGTCGGAGCTCGTGCGCTGACGTCGTACAGATCGACGTCCTCGGTGTACTACGCCTACGTCCGAGGTATGGACGCGAGCGATTTCGAGCTGCAGGTCTCAGCCGGTGCCTATACAGGTGTCTTCCCGACTCATGGCGATGAGTCGTGCGTGTGGACGTTCCGCCCTTCGCACGCCGCGGCCCGGATCCGTTCGGCCGGGTCGGAGCGGGCCGAGGCATTCACCGTCGCGCTCGAAGAGGCGGCTCCGGCTATCGGGGGCCGAGTGCGATCGGGATCGATTGCGGCCCCCGTGCGCGGCGGTATCGACATGCCGAACTTCGTCCGTTCCGCCTACGGCGCCGGCTGGGCGTTGGTCGGCGACGCGGGTTACCACCGCGATCCCATCAGCGGGCACGGCATGACGGACGCGTTTCGCGACGCGGAGTTGTTGGCCACCGCGATGGACCGCAGCCTTCGCGACCCTGAGGCCGAACGTGACGCGTTGGCTCAGTTCCAGCAGCAACGGGACGCGTATTCGGCGGACGTCCTGGACGCGACGGTGAAGTTGACGAAGTTCCCGCCGCCGGACCGCTTCGTCGAGTTGCAGATCGGGCTCAGCAGGGCCTTGGACGCGGAAGCAGACTTCCTCGCCGCCTTGCCCCCGGTGTTCGGCGCCGCAGCAGCGGCGCCACCTGAGTTTGCGAAGTGCGATTCTTCGCAATTCTAGAGAGGATCATTGATGTCGGAAGCAACAAAGGAAGGCCTGAACGGGGTCGACGTACCGACCCTGTTCGCGACTCTTGACGCTGTCAAGGCGAACCCGGAGATCGCCAAGTTCCAGTTCCGGGTGGCCAACCAGTGGGTCAGCGGAACCCACAACCGCGGGACGATCAACGGGTACTACGGCGCGGGGCAGGAACACCAGCGCTCCGGTGACTTCACCTTCGATGCGGACCACCCGCCGGTGCTGGTGGGCAACGACAACGGGCCGACTCCCGCGGAGCACCTGCTGCACGCCCTGGGCGCGTGTCTGACGAGTGGTCTGGCCAACATCGCGGCCGCGCGCGGAATCGAGCTCGGCGAGGTCACGTCGACCGTCGAAGGCGACATCAACCTGCTCGGTATCCTCGGCCTCGATCCGTCGGTCCGCAACGGTTACGAAGCTGTTCGGGTGGTCTTCCACGTGAAGGGCGAGGCGGAAGCCGAGAAGCTCGCAGCCCTCGTCGACCAGTCGCGGGCCCGCTCCGCGGTGTACGACGTGATGACGAACGGCGTACCTGTGTCTATCGAGGTCGAAACCAACTGATCGCGGGATCACGCTGCTCCGTGTACGACACCCTTGGCCTGTCACGGAGCAGCACCCGGTCAGGCTGGATCACCGGTTGTTCCAGCCTGAATTCAGGGGCATGCGTCATCGTCGGCCTTGGATCGAACTCGGGAGGGCACATCGTGACGTACTCGGCAAGGCCTCGCTCAGGCGCGGTGGTCGCCGTGTTGCTGGTAGGGCTTCTCGTACTGCTCTCTGGCTGCAGTGACCGGTCACCGGCGAAGTCGGCGGCAAAGCAGGGAGCAGGACACGGAGCGACACAGCCTCCGGGGCCGGTGAAGACGCCGGCTGGTGGCCACAAAACGAAGCTGATACCCCTGAAGAAGACGCCTGCCACGCCGAAGACGCCCTCGCAGCCGGCGCGCATCGTCTATTTCAAGGTGGTGCGACAGCCACGCTGTGAGGTGCCGAAGTCCGGAACCTCACCAGGAACTCCAGCGGTTGACATCCAGATCGCGTGGAAGGTTGCGGGGACGTCCACCGTGGCCTTCTCCGACGACGAACCGAACTACTACGAGAGCCACGGTCGTCGTGCCGGCAAGCTCGGCACCTTCCCTGCTGTCGACACGGTGAGCATGGAGTTTCCGTGCAACGACGGCGAGGAAACGACGCACTCGTACACGATCGACAACATGTCCGGTGCCCCGCATGTCAAGAGGACCATCAAGTACACCCTGCCCTAGGGATGCGTATCGACTGCTCCAGGCCGGCCTCGGCCGCAAGATCGGATGCCCTACGGTGCAATGACGTCGCGCCCTCGCTCAATGCGCGGGCTGCGACGAACGCGAGCGTGAGCGGCCGGCCGCCACACATCGCGATGACTGAGCGGGAGGCTGCGGGATCAGCCTCCAAGCAAGCGGTGCCGAGGCGTGCGACCAGTAGCCGGTAGCTTTCGCTGTCGGTGAGGTCACGCAGCGGGAGGACGCACGCATCGATCGCGATGATGACCCGCACGAGCTGATCCCTGCTGGTAATGAGTACCAGGCCGTCGGTCATCCCAGGGAGCAGCGGCATGACCTGCTCGGCGTCGCGAGCATTGTCGAGCAGGACCAGGGTCCGCCGCTTGGCCATCAGACTCCGGTACAGCCCAGCGCGAGAGTGCAGATCGTGGGGGATGCGCTCGAAGGGCACACCGAGTGCTCCGAGGAACGTGCCGAGTACATCGAACGAACTGAGCGCCGGCGCAGACTCGCCGCTGCCTTGCAGATCGATGTAGAGCTGCCCGTCCGGAAAGCTCTCGATGCACAAGTGCGCCCAGTGCAGAGCGAGCATCGTCTTCCCGATGCCGGGCATGCCGCTGATGACGGCGACACTTCGGGCCGGCCGCTCGTTCGGATCGGTCGAGCGTGCGGAGACGTTGTCCAATTGCCTCAGCTCGTGTTCACGGCCGACGAACGACAGCGGTACGGGTGGGAGCTGTGCGGGTACGACGACCGGCGTCGCCACGGTGAGCTGATCGGACCAGGGTGGCCCGATGTCCAGGGATCGGTCCTGGCGGAGGATCCCCGTATGAAGGTCCTGGACGCGTGGCGACGGATTGATGCCCAGGTCTTCTTCCAGCCGGTGGCGCAGGCGATGGAAGGCCGACAGTGCGTCTGCTTGCCGCCCGCAACGGTACAAGGCCAGCATCAGCCTGGTATGTAGCTCCTCGTCGAGGGGATCCTGAGCACACGCCTGCTCCAGGTCGCCGACCACGATGGCGTGTTCCCCGAGGGCCAGCCGCGCATCGATCAAGGACCGCGTCGCGGTCCGATGCAGCATGTCGAGCCGAGCGGCATGATCATCGAGAACAGCCACATCGGTGAGACCTGCGAGTGGTTGCCCTCGCCACATGTCCAGCGCCGTGCTGAGCTTTTGCACCACGAGTTGCGGATCGCGGAGGCCTCGCGACTCGCGGATCAGTTGCTCGGTGACCATCGCATCGACACCTTCGCGACCGAGCGTGATGACGTAGCCGGGTGACTTTGCCCGGAGGAGGCTGCCAAGGTCCAGTTGGCGGCGCAAGAACGACACCGTGCTCTGGAGTGTGTTCATCGCCGTCGCTGGTGGACAATCACCCCAGACGAGGGCGATCAGTCGTTCGGCGCTCACGACCTGCCCCACGTTCAACGCGAGAATCGCGAGCACCGCGTTGCGTCGCTTGCCGGCCACCGATCGCGGCACGCCGCCCCTGACCACGTCGATCGGCCCGAGCAGCCTGATGGTCACGCGCTCATCGGTCACCGCTCCATCGCTCGTTCAGTCGGCAGACACACAGGGCGGATACATCTCTCTGAACCTTGCGCGAGGCCCAGAGCACGGTACGGCGCGGACAGCTAGTCCACCTCCTGACGCAGCAAGAATCATAACTCAGCGTGATGAGCAAGAACGTTCGCTCACGCTGCTGATGTACCGCTGACGCGCCGCTGAAGTCACCGCTCTGAGCATGATTTCGGAGGAGCCCGGCTGGGCTGCGCCGGCCCAACCGGGTCCTCTCCGCTCAGCGGAGTCCCCCGATGCGCCACGAGGCCGGACCGGGCAGTGCGAGAGTAGCCGAGTCGGATGACTGGGCTCGCCCGGGCGGTCAGCGTGGCGGGCCCATCCTCGCTCGGGTAGCGCAAGCGGCACTGACAGATCGCTGAAGTCACTCCAGGCAATGACCCCTTCAGCATGATGCAAGCGAGGACTCAGAACGTCGCAGCAGAGTGGCCCTCAGCTCAATTGACAAGGAATGCAAATGACATATGCCACCAGAGAGCCGATCGAAGCGATCTTGTTCGACTGGGAGGGACGCTGACTACATCGCGTGTCATGGATCTGTGCTCGGTCTGGAGGTCTGTCGCAGAAGGTTCTCGACGCCGGTCGGTCCAATGAGCTTGCGCGACGATTGACAACCGCCGAGAGATCTGTCTGGCGGCGTGCACGAACACCATCTCAGCAGTAATCTGCACGAAGTATGCGTCCTGGCCGGAGTGGAGCTGACGCCTGCTGGTATGGCGGAATACGAACGGCAATGGAACCCACATACAGAGCTGGAACCAGATGCGCTGCCCACCCTGCGGGAGCTCCGGGCGCGCGGCCTGCGCATCGGTGTCCTGTCGAACACACTCTGGCCACGCAGCCGGCATGACGAGATCTTTGCGCGCGACGGTGTCCTTGATCTCCTGGACGGAGCTGTGTACTCAAGTGAGATCCGGTACACCAAACCGCATCCGGAAGCATTTCTGGCTGCGATGCGATCGGTTGGCGTAAAGGTTCCCGAACGGTGCTTGTTCGTTGGTGATCGCTTGTTCGATGATGTGTGGGGCGCGCAGAACGTCGGAATGCGCGCCGCGCACGTTCCGCATTCGGTGATTCCAGCCGATCAGGTTGGCCACACCGACGGCACCCCGGACGTGACCGTACAACGGTTGTCGGAGCTCCCGGGTCTGCTGGACCGGTGGAACCAGGTCGTCGCCTGAGTCCCAACGCGCGAGACCGCGGACAGCGCAACTGTCCGCGGTCTCGCAAAACTCGATCGGGCCTAGCTGTGCCTGGTGGTCCAGGTGATCTCGGTTCGCTCAGTGTCGAGATAGAAACCGAAGACGACATTGTCGAGAGCCTGATTCTTGGGAGCAATATAGACCGCGCATTCGGTGAACGATTCCCCGACCGCGAGTTGCTTCGGTGGAATCCCGTCGCACTTCTTGAAATCTCCGATGAGATCTAGCTCACCGAGCTCGTCACCCGCCTCATTGTGCGCCTCGATCAAACCGAAGATACCGGCCGGATCCATCGTCTTCGCGCCAACATTGCGGAACTTGATCGTGACGTAGAATGGAACGCTCAGCTTGGCTTGCGCGTCGAGATCAAATCCTTTGAGATCGTCGATCGAGCCTTTCTCAGCCGTCACGACAGTGGTCGCCAGCTTCGTCGACACCTTCCCCATCGACTTCGTCGGGTACAGCACGGTCGCTGTCTTGCCCACCGGGAGCACGGTCCCGGTAGGCGTGATGGCAACTCCATCGCTACCCGACGACGGCTCGGTCGATGACGCGGGAGCCGTCGGAGCGTCTGTGGTCGTGGCGGAAGGGACAGCCACGGTGGTCGTGACCACCTCACGGGGGTGCCCGTGAGACAACGTCAACGGACCGCACCCCGTCAGGATCAACGCCGCGCTGCAGAGAAGCGTCGTCTTTCCATACTTCATTCTTGTGTAACTCCGTCTCTGGATTCAGATCTTGTGCGCACGGCCGGCATGCCGGATCCGGAGGATCGGGCCAGACCGGACTGGACCTCAAGATATTCGGACTGCCTGACTTCGTACTGAAGCCCGTTCCACCGGCATGCTCCGCCGCCGGGTTCGTGGCCGGTTACATCAGAGGTGTTCCAGGTGGCCTTCAGAAGCGAGTGAAACGCTCGCCTCGAGCGGCTGTCTGACCGCTCGCTTCGGCCCCCGCCTGACCCCGAGCAGGCGGGGGCCACCTGTGTCATCGAATTCGAAGGGGGAGTTACCTTGAGTCACCCGACCAGCGCTGGTGTGATTGCCACGAGGCGTCCACCAGCCCTGACCGCTCTGCTTTCTTCCGCTGTGCTGGGCATCATTGCCGAAGCAGTTGGCGCGATCGCCGTGCTCACCAGCGGGAAAGCTGCGATCACCGGGTACGTGTACAGGACGTTCTCGGGTTTCGTGCAGGACGGCGGACCGCTTGATGCCGCCCTAAGCAGGCAGATCGAACACGGATACCATCTGCTGCTGGTGAAGGCCGCCGTCTGCGATGGTGGGGCAACCCTGGTGCTTGCGCTGACGCTGTGGACCATCAAAAGCCGGCGGATGCGGCGGTCGCCCTTCGCGATCGTCCTGCTGACGCAACTCCTTGCAGCGCCGCTGCTGCTGCGAGAGCACGAGGTACTGCCGAGCATCAGTTTCGCCGCGGCAGCGGTCGCTGGGCTGGCGAACCTTCTGGCCCTGCTATTGCTCGTGGTGCCATCGGTTGGAAAGTACGGCCGAGCAAATCCGCAGCGAGTGATCTGACTCCTCCGACAAGACAACCTGCGGTGACGGCTGGCGACGATTGACGCCAGCCGCCACCGCGGGGATCACCTAGTCGGAAAGAACGGGTGGTACTGCGGTATCAGCGAGGTAGTAGGCCAAGGTAGGCCCGGCAGTCTGCAGCGGGCTCCGGGCATGTTTCCAGTATCTCCGGAGCGCTTGCCGATCACCGGCGTCGGCCGCCGTTGCCAGTCGGTCCACGAGCACGATCATTTCACGGCGGCGCTCATCAGGCATGTCGTCCGCCGTGACCAGCCGCCGCAGTCCGCCGACGAACTGATCAAATGCCCGGCGATCCTCCGCACTGACGATGTCTTCCTTATCCTTGCCCTGCCAGCGAGTGGCTAGCGTATGTCCGTCCGCCGTGATCTTGACCTTTGCCAGTTGAGAGGCGGATGTGTCGATCAGCTCCACCAAACCGCGGCCGGCAAGGAACTGTGCAGTTTCGAGAAGCTCGTTGTGCTCAGCTTGGCGCAAACCTTCCAGAACCGAACGGGGATCGCGGTCGAACTCGGCAAGGCACCGGAATCCCGAGGTTCCTGACGCCAGCCAGTCGATCAACGCACCCCGCAAGGTCCAGGCGCGGGTCACCGGATCCGCAACTCGCCTGAGCCGGGCGCGGTACTCGGTCCCGGCGTTCGTCGACAACCGGACGGCGCCGTTAGTACGACCGTCGTGCAGGTCGAGGATCACCGCTCCGAGCTGACACAGGTCGCACCAGGCCACCGCCAGATCCGCGCTGTTCAGCCCGCTCGCACGGCGAGCTCGCTCATCGGTACAGTCCATTGTTCCGAGTTCGCCGACCAGGTTCAGCAACCTCAGTCGTACGAGGTCTTCTGGTGTCGCAGGCCACCTGGATCCATCCATCTCAGAGTTCCCTATCCGCAGACGAGCACGCCTGAACCGGCCGTGCAGGAAGCAATCGTCTGCGAGGCGACGCCGACGCTTGGAACGAGATTCGCACAAGCCACTCGGACTAGCGTGGCAACGGCGCGCCGACAGCTTCACCTTCACGACGAACTGTGCGATTCAGGATCACTTCAGCCCTATTTCAGCGGGTTGTGCTAGGTGGATCGCGGACTCTGGACATCCATAGCGTGGGAGCCAAAATGCCCAACCCTGCAGTCTCGATGTGGCTATCGTTGACTCGCAAGGAGAAGTTCGGGGAGCGTGAGCATGGCGTCGTGGATAGTCGGTTGGCGGTCTCGGTGTGGAGAGGGCAAAGGTTTGCCAGCTTCGGGACCGTCTTGCACGGTACTGTACAGGGTCGGACACTGAGGTTGTGGCGACTGCGAAACGATTGACCAACGCCAACGTCACGATGCGCGAGGTAGAGATACTCGCTCTGATCGCACACCATCTGACCAATGCCGAGATCGCCGATACGCTCCTTATTTCAAAGCGAACGGTCGAAACGCACGTTTCAACTCTGCTCCGCAAACTGGGGCATCGCGATCGTCGGAGCCTGGCCAGGTACGCCGAGTCAACGCCCGGTTTGCTGGCGGGGACTCGCCGTGACCGAGCGATGCCCGCCATGACGACAGCCTTCATCGGGCGTGCTGCCGAACGAGCGCAGCTGCGGTCGTCGTTGACGGGACACCGGCTTGTGACTGCCGTCGGCCCAGGAGGTATCGGCAAGACGAGACTTGCCCTGAGCGTCGCGGGCGACCTGGCCGGCGACTTCGAGGACGGCGCATGGTTCGTGGATCTGGCGCAGATCACGGATTCCCGGTTGGTGACGCGAACGATCGCTGACGCGGTCGGCGTCCCCGACAACAACACCGGCTCGACGGAGCATGCTCTGATCGCAGCGCTTGCCGCCCGAGAATCGTTGCTCGTACTCGACAACTGCGAACATCTCCTGGACGCAATCCGCGGCTGTGTGCAGCAGATTCTGCTCGACTGTCCTGACGTTCGCGTGCTTGCCACAAGCCGATCGCGGCTCTTGATCTCGTCGGAGTGGACCGTTCCAGTGCCTCCGCTGTCCAGTGACGACGGGGTGGCGCTGTTCCGCGATCGAACCGCTGCGACAGGAGCGCAGAAACGGCTGGACGAGGACCGAGTCGCTGCGTTGTGCGATGCGCTGCACGGTTCTGCGTTAGCAATCGAGCTAGCGGCCGCGCGATACCCGGCGATGGGTCTTGACGGCCTCGAGGCCGGCCTCGCGGACCGGCTCCGGTTCTTCTCGGTCGGACCCGACGGGACGGATCGGCATCATTCTCTACTGAGCGCGATCGGCTGGAGCTACGATCTCCTGACCCCGCTCGAGCAAGCTCTGCTGAGGCGCACGGCCTTGTTCACCTCGTGGTTCGACGTCGATGCCGCCTCCGTTGTCGCCGGATACGAGAACAACACGGGCGCGGTCGTCGACGGACTAGCTCGCCTGGCAGAAAAGAGCTTGGTCGTCGTCGACAGAGGAACGCCGGTGCGCTACCGGTCGCTTGAGACGATCCGCCAGTACGGCGTTCACCAGTTGGATGCCAGCGGAGAGAAAGATGACACCCGGCGGAGGTACCTGCACTGGTGTCAGGCGATGGTTCAGGTCCTCGACGAGGCTCCGCGGAACGACTCGTGGCGCGATCGGTTCGACCGGGTGACGAACGATGTGGCCACTGCTCTCGACTGGGCTGAGGGGTTGGACGAGTCGACCTGCGACAGGTCCGAAATGGGCATTCGATACGCCGACCTGCTCTTCACCCGGGGAAATCTCAGCCAGGCTCAGAACCGCTACGAGCAAGCGGCCACCCGATCCGCATCACATAAAGGGCGGATCGGCTGTCTGCGACAAGCGGCAGGGGTGGCCGCGACGCGGTTCGCCGGCGATGACGCACTCCAGCTCCTTGCTGCTTCGGCCAACCTCGCAGAGCTGGCCGGCGACTTTGACGGCGCAGCCCGGGACCTGGCGACGATGGGCATGTACATCGTTCGCACGCCGGGCATCATGGCAACGTTTCATCCGATCGCCGAAGCAAAGGATCTCGTTGCGCGGGCAGACGCGCTGCACCCTGGCTCGGCCGATGCCCAGGCGGCGATCGCCGTCGCCCGGGACTTCGGAAACGCGAAGGCCATCTCCGAGACCGTGGACGCCGTCGAGTTGGCTCAGCAATCTGAGGACCCGTTCTTGGTCAGCGCAGCCCTCGATCGGTTGACGATGATCAGGCTCGCGAACCACGAGCTGACGGAAGCAATGGACGTTGCCAATCGTCGCGTGCAACAACTCGCGAAGGAGCCTGTGACGGCTGCGCTGGGCTATGAACTGGGAGACGCGCTGCTGATGGCCTCCGACACTGCTCTGGCGGCCGGTGATTTGAATGCGGCGGCATCGCATGCGGATGCGTTGGCCAGGCTGCCTTTCTATCAAGGGGAGAACCACATCGGCGTCTCCAGACTCATCACAGTTGACGCGTTCGCCGGCCATTTCGACAGAGTCGTCGCCAATGGGGAACTCTTCAGGGTCGGCTGGGAACGTGCCGGCCGGCCGGCCGCCGCTGCGTTGTGCCAGGCCGCTTACGCGGTTTCGACGGTGCATGGCATGCAAGGAGATGACGATCGGAGAGCTTTCTGGGCAGACCTCACCATCGCCACTGGCATCGAACCCCATCAGATGGATCGTTGGGGCCGGGGGTGGGCGCCGATCTTCGACGCCATGCTCGCCTTGCACAAAGGTGATGCCCAGACCGCGGTGGAGCGATTGGTCGTCGACATCGACGACCCAGACGTCTTCCGGCCGTCCGCGGGCGTTCCGTCCGGGCAGTGGATCACGGGAGCACGGTGGCGTCCTTGGTACGCGGCGATGTGGGCTGAGGCTGCTGTCCTCGCGGATCTCCCAATTGCCGAGCGACGGCTGGACCGGGCAACAGACGCTGTGCGTGGCAATCCGATCGCGCAGACGATCATCGACCGCGGTGCTGCGATCCTGCGCGGGCAGCATGACCGTCTGCCCCAGATAGCCGCGACCTTTGCTCGCCTTCGGTGTCCTTACCAGGAAGCCCGCACCCGGGCCCTCTCCGGTCGGGCCTGAATACCCAAACTTTCAGGTCGACATCAGCGTTGCTTCAGCGGCTCCGAGCAGTGTGTCCGGCGACCCTGGACAGCGGGCGGTCGGTGTGGGCGGAAATGCTGGTCGCTCGCTGTCCAGGTCCGGTGTAGTCACCGAGGTGCCGCGCGAGTCGGCACCGTCCCGGTGGCCTGGCCTCTTCCTCACGGGCCAGTTGATGGCTCGGAGACGAACGCCAGTCTCCGAGCCGTCCGCCGCCTCCTAAGAGTCCCACTCCACCACCAAGGAAGGTGTCACGCGGATGGTCGCGCTCTGCACCGAGTGACGTTCGTAGCCGGCTGCCAAGCGAAGTCCTGCGAACCGCTCGAGGATCGCCGACAGCGCGATCCGCCCTTCGAGCAGTGCGAGTGCCGAACCGATGCAGTAATGGATGCCGTGGCCGAAGCCCAGATGCGAGCTGGTGTCAGTTCGGTGGATGTCGAACCTGTCGGGGTCCGAGTACACCTCTGGGTCGCGGTTGCCGGCGGAGTACGACAGGTGCAGGTGGGAACCGGCCGGAAGACGGATGCCGGCGATCTCGACGTCGACGTTCGCGGTCCGGTACATCGCCGTCGTCGGCGGGTCGAACCGCAGCGTTTCGGTCAGTACGCTGTCCACCAGATCTGGATCTGCAAGAACCTCAGCCATCGCATCAGGATGCAAGCAGAGCTGGTAGATCGAGTGCGTGATCAAGCCGCTGGTCGTTTCGTGCCCAGCGAGAAGCATCGTCATGATCACTCCGACCAGCACGTTGATGCCCACGGGTTCCTCCCGCTCGGCATTTGCTTTCAGCAGGTCGGTCAGTAGGTCGGCCGGTAGGGGGTTCAGCCGGCGCGCCTCGATGAGTTCGGCGATGTAGAGCTGGAAGTCCACGACAGCCGATGCAGCGGCGACGAGCCGTGCGACGGACGCCTGCTGGGCGTTGAGCAGGAGCCACTCGTCCGACCAGTGTTTGATGTCCTGGAGCCTCTCGTCCGGAACCTTGAAGAGACCCGCGATGATCATGACAGGCAGTGGGTGAGAGAGCAGGGTGGCGAGATCGACCGGCGGGGCCACGGCCTCGTCGAGAAGCTTGCGCGTCTGCGCTTCGATGAGCTGCGTCATCCCGGCCACGTTCCGCGGTGTGAATGCTTTGTTGAACAGGCGCCGGGCGATCGTGTGCGTGGGCGGGTCCATGTCGACAAGCCCACCGGCGTACGGAATACCTCCGGACAGTACCTCGATGACCGGTTGCGGAAGGTCGACAGTCACGTTGTGGATCGACTTCGTTGAGCTGAACCTGTCCGGAGCGCCGAGGATGGCCGCGATGTCGCGATAGCGAGTCACGACCCACGTCTCGAGCCGTGGACTGTAGAAGACCGGCGCGTTCTGGCGGGCCTCGGCAAGAAGTGGGTACGGGTCGGCCAGCTGTGGCCCGTCGAACGGGTCGTAGGGCCGCGTCGGTTGGTGAACCTGAACGGCTGTGTTGTCGAGCATCCGGTCACTCTCCTTCGCCTTGCGTGCGGCTAGGTGTAGAACATCGGCGCCTTGTGATACTGCTCGAAGGCAACTGGGTCATGCGGAAAGAACAGCTCGGCGTCGTACTCGGCCGCCAACTTCCGCAGCCGGGCAATCGATCGCGTTGCGGCCAACGGGTCGAAATGGAAGCTCGGGATACAGTCGAGGGTCAGGTTCTGCTCGGTCCACGCCGCATCGGCAGTGAAGAGCATCGGCCGACGGCCGGCGAGCTCAACCATCAGGCTGTAATGTCCGGCAGTGTGACCGGTGGTCTCGATGAGCCAGATGCCATCGGAGAGGACGACATCGCCAGACACCGTGGTCAGTCGCGTCCTGTCGAGCAGCTCGAGGAAGGTCGAGTTCATATAGCTGGACTTCTCGAACTCGTGAGGATGCAAGGCAGCGGCGTACTCGCGCTCATGGCATACGAAGGTTGCGGAGCCGAAGCGTGCGTTTCCGCCGCAGTGATCGAAGTGGTAGTGAGAATTGATGACGTGGCCTATGTCATCAGGTGAAATATCGAGAAGGCGCAGTTGCTGCACGAGCGATTGGTTCGGGGACTGCCGGGGACGAGTGCTCGGCAAGTTCCGTTGTACCGCAGCCAGATCGAACCCGGTGTCGAAGAGGTACAGGCCGGAAGCGTGGTCGATCAGCACCGAATAGCAGGGAACCCGGAGCCGTTTCGGTGACCCGCGGTTCCAGAGCATCTGCGCCTCGGTGATCTGCAGCGATCCGCTGTCGAGGATGTAGACGCGGGTAGGCATTGGCTGCTCCTGGTCGTCCGGTCGCTATACGCCGAGTGAGTCGCGGACCAGGATGACGGTGCTGCGATCGGCGACGAACTCACGTTCCATGATGAGAATTCGGCCGATGAACGCGGCGTCGGCGTTGGCGAGCTTCCAGTACTCCGGCATCGCGGTCCGGATCCGATCTGCTGCTTGCGGTAGGCAGTACGACCGGATGCGGAGCAGGGCTGCCTCGAGATCGGGGACGACCTTCTGTTCGCCGACGATCCAGAACGCGTGCTCCGCTGCGGCCGCGTACGCCCCGAGGATCGTGCCGCGATCAGAGGCCGCCACCATGATGCCGTCCTCGGTGATCGCCTGCAGGCTGCCGACGACGACCGGTGGACAGGCGGCAACTCTGATCTGCTCACGGACATGGCTGGTCATCTGGGTCCGCAGATCAGCGGAGAACTCGGGGAGAAACGCTCGCAACGATCTCGGATCACCTGACTCGTCGATGTCCGCAAGGATTCCGGCATCCCGAAGCGTCATGCTGTTCGCGGTGAAGATCTGCTTCGCGGGAGGCAACAGCTGCTGCAGCAGCGCTCGTGCCTGGGGTGCGTCGTCGACGACATGCCCCGCGACGTTGCGTGCGGCCAGTCCGGTCACCACGCGCTCGAGGCGGTGGACTGTCGTTCTCGAACCATTCGCGCTCATGTGGGTCCTCCGTACACGACGAGGTTCACTGGTAAAGACCGAGCATTGATCGCATGTGGTCAGCAACAGTCGGGCTGCTCGGCCGGTGATCGTCATCGGCGGCGGGGCCGAAGAGCGGTTCCAGGTTGACACCGGGATCAGGACTGTAGAAGAACGCGAGCGACTGCCGAGGCTCGGTTGCCCGTGTGGTGTCCGTGGGCAACACCACGCGATGCATCGGAGCGGTCCATCGCCCGGAGACCCAGTTCGACAGCATGCGACCGATGTTGACGATCAGGGCGCCGGGCTCGAACGGGACGTCATGCCAATGCCCGGTCGAGTCCTGTACCTGCAGTCCTGCCGCGGTGGTCGAAAGGATGGTGAAGCAGCTGCGGTCGCGATGGGCGCCGAAGCGGAGCTGCTCGGGTTCCGGTTCTTCTTCGAGCCGCGGGTAGTGGATGGTCGCCAGCATGCTGAGTTGGTCGTGCGACCGGGCTGCGAAGAATTCGTCGGGAAGTCCGAGGGCCAGCTCGAAAAGGCGTCCGACTACTCCGACCAGCGACCGCATCGCGGCGAAGTAGTCGGTCAGCGCGGTGCGGAAGGCCGGCAACTGATCCGGCCACACGTTGACGGGGTAGTACTCGGGATACGTCGTTTCGACCGCTTGGCAAGGCCGGTCGTTGCCTATCGAGAAGAGCTCTTTGAGGTCGAACGGGGAATCGGGAGCCGACGAGGTTGACGCCCGGAGACTCCGCGGTGGCCGATATCCCAGCATGCTGCCGGTGGAGGGCCGGCAGGAGCGCTTGATGTGCTCCGGGAGGGCGAAGAACGATTGCGAGGTGTTCCAGACATCCTCGAGCAGACCTCCCAGGCCGTGCTCTGTCAGAAGGAAGAATCCGGCTTCGCGGCAGGCACGGTCAATGTCTTGCGCAGCCGCAAGCCGCGCGGTCTCCGACGTCGCCGCGCGGCTGACGTCGATGCTTGGAATGAAGATCCTCTCGAGCCGGGTTCTGCTCATGATCAGGCCTTCCTACCGACAAGGCGTTCTCGTCGCAGTGGTTTGAGGTGCCGCGCGGCGTGGAACGCCGCTTGGGCGTAGACCGGATCAGGGTTGAGTGAGTACTCCCGGAGACCTGCGTCGGCGAGTTTGACGACGTGCTCGTCGCCGTGTTCGACCGCTGAGTCAATGAGGTCGTCCGACCAGTCGGCATCGACCGTTGAGACTCGTGGCAGGCGCGGTTGTCCGAATGACGCTGTGATACCGGCCATGACCTTCCAGATCTCTACGAGAGTCTGGTGATGCAGCTCCGCGGACAGGTGCGGCAGCACGAACCGGATCGCTGACGGTGCCGTTACCAGATGGGCAAAGACGACAGGTAGGTCCATTCGCTCGAGGAGGATATTCGCACCCGCGGCCGTCAACCGGCTGAGTGCGCTGTTGATGTCCTCGCGGTTGCCGTAGCTGTCGAGGGCGGCCAGGAATCCTGATGTGCCACCCGTCAGCAGCAGGTGACCCATCATCCCTCGTCCTAAGGGGGTGGCGTCATCGGGCGCGTGCGGCACGAGCCGCAGAGCGCTCAGTGCATCCTGTGGACCGGCGAGGGTTGGATTGCCAGGTACGGTCTGATACCGCGACGCCCAGTACCCGAGTCCGCGCGCGAGCTCGGCAACGAGAATTGGTTCCGGCGCGACCGACTCACAACGGTCGAGCGCTCTGACGGCGTGTGCGGTTCGGATCATGCCGTGGGTCCCGGCGGCGGCCACTCCGGGGAGAAGCCGCGGCCACCAGGTACGAAGCACCGACTCCCAGTCGGCTTCCGTCAGCCGGCGCGCGAAGTAGTCGCTCCAGTCGACGACGCGGGTGAAGTCGCCGAGGGCCAGCCGCCAGGCGTCGCCGCGGTCGTCGATCGGGCGCGTCGACGTGGGAGGATCGCCCAAGCGGCGAGAGTACGCGTCGCACCACAGGGCGACGGTCTCGGGAGCGTTCAGGGCGACGAGCGCATCCGCGACCATCGGACCGTGATTCGAGAAGTGGCCGGCGAACTCGTAACCCCTGTTGCTCAGCCGGTCGAGCGCATCGCACATCGCATCCGACGCCGTGCTCATGACTTCGTCCTGATCGGATGCGCGACGTCGGCCGCGGTACTGAGCGCAACGCCGTTCGATTGCTGCAAGCGATCGATCGCCGTGTTCTCGGGCAGCCCGACGATCTCATGCCCGAGACGGTCTCGTTTCGTGACCAAGTAGTCAGTGTTGAACGGCGTGACGTGGGCCGGCAGCCGAATGGCCTCCGCGACGTGGATCCCGCAGTCCCGAAGCGCTTCGCTCTTCGCGGGGTTGTTGCTGATCAATTGGACGCCGGTGATTCCGAGATCAGCAAGGACATGTGCCGCAGCCTCGTATCGCCGCGCATCCGGCGGATGCCCCAGGTGCAGGTTGGCGTCGACGGTGTCGAGGCCGTCGTCCTGCAGGCCGTACGCGCGAATCTTCTCGAGCAGGCCGATGCCGCGACCTTCATGTCCGCGCAGATAGACGACAACACCTCTGCCGATCCGCGAAATTGCGTCCAGGCTCGCGTCGAGCTGAGATCCGCAGTCACAGCGGATCGATGTCAGCGCATCACCGGTCAAGCACTCGGAATGGATCCGCACGAGGACGTCACGGCCGTCGCCGATATCGCCGGCGACGAGGGCAAGATGCTCGACGCCGGAGATCAGGTCCTGATAGCCAACCACGCGGAACGGTCCCCGGCGCGTCGGTAGCTTGGCCTCCGTCGTTCGCCTGACCAGGCGCTCGTTCCGGCGCCGATATGCGCGCAGATCGTCGATCGAGACGAGCTTCAGCCGATGCCGGCGTCCGAACTGCAGCAGATCGGGCAGCCGCGCCATCCGCCCGTCGTCTTTCGTGACCTCGCCGATCACTCCCACCGGTCTGAGTCCCGCCAGTTTCATGAGATCGACCGCGGCTTCGGTATGACCGCCGCGGACGAATACGCCCCCGTTGACAGCTCGCAACGGGAAGACGTGGCCAGGTCGCGACAACCCTGTCGCCTGGGTGTCCGGGTCGGCGAGCACCCGCACGGTGTGGCACCTGTCGGGAGCGGATATCCCTGTGCTCACGCCACTCCTTGCATCGACCGAGACCGTGAACGCGGTGCACTTCGGGTCTTCGTTGACGACCGTCATCGGAGGCAGCTGCAGGCGATCCAGATCATCGCCGACCATCGGTGCGCAAATCAGTCCCGAGCTGTATCTGATCAACAGCGCAAGCGTCTCCGGGGTGGCCAGTTCAGCGGCGACCGTCAGGTCACCCTCGTTCTCACGATCTTCGTCGTCGACGACGATCACAGGACGGCCGGCGGAGATGTCCGTCAAGGCGTCGTCGATACTGTCGAGCCTGTGCCGATCCGTGGTGGCGGAATCAGATCTGGTCATCAAAGTTCTCCCGTACGGGCTCGTGCTCAGCCAGCAAGCGCCGAGCGATGTCTATGTCGCGTTGCATCTGCTCGATCAGGTTTGCGACGCGGCGAAACTTCCTCATATCGCGGAGTCGGCGATCGAATCGCACTGTCACGTGGCGGCCGGTCAGCGTCAGATCGGTGCGATCCAGGACGTGCGCCTCGATGCGTCTGTCGTCCTGATCGAACGTCACATTGGCTCCGACCGAGATGGCGGCAGGGAACCAATCTGATGAGACCTGCAGCCAGCCTGCGTAGACACCGTCGGCCGGTACCTCGGAGGGTGACACAGCGCGGATGTTCGCGGTCGGAAATCCGAGCTCCCGTCCCCGGCCGTCACCGCGGACGACATCTCCACGCAGACTTACCTCGGTGAGCGGGACAGCAGACGCAGCTGGCGGTTGAAGTGGCATGGTGCCCCCCCGGATCCGTGACCTCAAGCGTGAAGTGGAGAAGGCGTGGACGCGCCGACGCCGCTGAGAACCAGCCGTGCCGCGAGGGCGGCGACAGTTGCCTCGTACCCCTTGTTCTGGTCGCGAGCGGGCCAGCGGGCTCTGGCTTGGGCCTGCTCCACCGTTTCGCAAGTCAGCACGCCGAAGCCAACTGGTACTCCGAACGTGGTTGCGATGGTTGTCAGACCGATTGAAACGGCCTGACAGATGTAGTCGAAGTGGGGTGTCTCGCCCCGAACGACGACGCCGAGTGCTACAGCTACGTCGAATCCGGTTCTGGCGAGGTCCGCGACGACTACGGGCAGTTCGAATGCGCCTGCGACGCGCAGCTGGACGATGTCCGTCGCTCCGGACTCGGTCAAAGCCAGCTCAGCGCCCCGGATCAGGTCATCGACGATCGCCTCGTGCCAGCGTGCCCCTACGATGCCGACTTTGATCCCTGCAGCAGCAGGAAGACTTGTCGTCGGCGCACCTAGTCGTGCCATCCGGATCCTCCTGTCCGAATGATGCTCGGCAGCAACCGTTCCGCGTGCGCCGCGAGGTGCTTGGCCAAGACATCTGCTTCGAGGTTGACCGACTCACCGACCTTGAGGACGCCGAGGGTCGTTGCCCGGAGCGTCTCCGGAATCAAGCTGACCGTGAACCAGTCATCGGTCGTTTCGATGACTGTCAGGCTCACGCCGTCGATGGTTATGGATGCCTTGGGGATCACGTACCTCGCGACCTGCGCAGACAATGAGAACTGCATGAGACGGAACTGCGAGAACTTCTGTCTGGACATCAGCGCCGCCGTCGCATCGACGTGTCCCTGCACGATATGGCCGCCGAGCCGGCCGTCGGCGCGGACAGCTCGCTCCAGGTTCACGGCATCGCCGATTCGCAGGGATCCGAGCGTCGTGCAGCGCAAGGTCTCGGTCATGATGTCGGCGGTGAAAATATTCCGGTCATGTGTGACCGGCTTGGTCACCGTCAGGCAGACGCCGTTCACGGCGATCGAGTCACCTCTCCACGCCTCGCTCGCAACGGTGGGGGCGCGGACGTGCAGCCGGGCGCCGACGTCCTGCGTCGTGAGCGCCACGACGTGGCCGACTTCTTCGACGATTCCGGTGAACATACTGACCAACCGCCTCACAGATGTGGTTCGGCCGCGCTCGTCGGATCGTTGTCGAGAACGCCGCCGAGGCCGGTCTGTGGAAGCGCGGGGCGACGCTGAACATCAGCGTTACCCCAAGTCCTGAAGCGGTTCTGACTCGGCGCTGAAGCAGGCTGAGGTGAGGTGTGCCTTTCAACTATTGTCCAGCACAGCTTCAGAGACCGTCAGTAGCGTCGTGAGGAACAGCTCAACCCTCCACCCACCACGCGGAGCAACCTCATGCAAGATCCGGAACTGGTTCCAGACTATTCGAGCGAGACGTCCGACTTCTCCGCCGACCTCGACGCAGACTCAGCCGTTGATCGAGGGACGGTCAAGTGGTTCAGCCAGCGCAAGCGATTCGGGTTCATCACCAACGACGAAGGTGTGGACTATTTCTTCCACGAGTCGGCCGTTCCGCTGGGATCCAGAATCGGCCGGGGCGACGTCGTGACCTTCCAGCTGACGGACGGGCAGCAAGGACCCGAAGCCCGCGAACTGGCGATCTTGGAACAGGTTTCCAGCGACGAGGAGCCGGCACGTCATGGCCCATCGCGTGCGATTGTGGATCAGGTGACCGTCGAGCTGGCACTGATCGCCGTACGGCTGGCGGGAGCAGGAAAACACAGCCGCGCGGAGGCACAGCGTACGGCGGCTGCACTGCGCCGGATCGCAAACTGCCTCGATGGACTGAGCGACTGATCGCCATCAGCTCACTGGATACTCGAAAAGGCGAGCACCGGCCGTGAGCAAGGCCTGGAAATACTGACGGCCGTGGTGCCGGCAAAACGTGAGGACACCATTGTCGAGTTCGGCCTCGAGGTTCGCTCGTGCGCCGCAGCGGTCGCATCGGGCGGGTGTCATGATCTGGCCGCTGTGGGCGTCCGGCCCTTGGAAGATCAAGCTGGCCATGGGTTTTCTCCTCGCTGGTGGCGGCGTTGTGGTTACTGCCGCCTGGCGTGTGTTCAATCACAATCGTGCTCTCGAGGTGTGAAGAAAAGCTGACCTGATCCTGATATCCGCGATGCATTCTCCGGGTTCTGTTCCAGGGCTGGTTCAGGCCGATTCGGCTGCGATTTGCAATGCTGCAAGCCGGGACGAGGCCTGATGTGTTGGACTCGGGCAGCTTGGTGGTGCGGTTACATGGACAAAGATCTTGTCGGGTCCGAGCGACACCGAACGACTGTGCGGATCGCGCGCGCGATGGCAATGCTCGTGGTCACGCTCGGGGTGACCATCGGGCCGTGGCGGGCGCTGACGCTCGAGAGTGGTACCGGCGTCGAGCTGACGAATGTCTCGGCGGCTTCTTCGCGGCCTCCCGCACGCAATGCCCTCGGCAGTGTTGTCGTGGCGCAAGCCCCGAACGGTCAGGCAGAGCGAGACAGCCTCAAACCCTCTCGCACACCGCGCGCTCCGAGGAACTCACCACCATCCGCTGCGCCGGAGCAGCAGCCACAGAGCGGCCCACGGGTCGTACATCCTCCGGCGACAGAGATCGGTGGCCGGTCTCTGCCCGCGCGTCCGGTGACCGCCGCCACGTCCGCGCAACGTGCACTGTCTTACGCTCTGGCGCAGCTCGGCAAGCCCTATCTCTGGGGGGCCGTTGGGCCGGATGCGTTCGACTGCTCCGGTTTGGTACAGCAGGCATATGCGTACGCCGGCCTCGAGATTCCTCGGACATCCGCAGAGCAGGCACAAATCGGCGTGGCGGTACCAGTTGATGCGCTTCTGCCGGGTGACCTGCTGTTCTACGCCTATGACGTGACGGATCTGGCGACCGTCCATCACGTCATGATGTATGCCGGTTCGGGAACCGCCGTTCACGCGCCGAAGACCGGCGATGTCGTACGCCTTACGAGGGTGCCGTTCGTCAACCTCATCCGAGCCGTCCGGGTGATTCCAGCGGGACAGCCTGCGGCACGCGACGCCCTTCCCATGCTCACGCCGCGGACGTCAGCTCCGGGTGCTTCCACCAGGCGGCGCAATCCGTTGCTGCAGGCATTGGAGTTGCCACCCCCTCCTGGCCGGCCGAGCACATCGAACAGGCCCGCCGAACCGACGCCGCCGCCCGCGCGGCCTTCGACCAGCCATCCGAGCTCACCTCCACCGTCAACCACACCCCCGGACCCATCATCCAGCCCAACACCAACACGGCCGCCGCAACCGCCGCACCCGACGCCGACCCCAACTTCGCCGCGGCCGACCCCAACACAGCCGCAACCGCTGCCAACTCCGACGCCAACGCCGACCCCAACGCCGACCCCAACGCCGACGCCAACTCCGACGCCAACACAGCCGCAGCCGACACCGACGCCCTCGCAGCCGCCAACGTCGTCGCAGCCACCGTCGCAACCGCCGACGCCGGCGTCGGATCCGACTCCGTCAGCGTCAAGTGAGTCGGCGACGCCGACGACCAGTTCTGTTCCCCAACAGCAGGGGATCCAGCCCTGACCACTCGCAGGCACAACTTACAGAACGTGATATTCCGAGCGACCTCAGTGACGCTCCAGCGGCGGCCCAGTGACCGGCGGACAGTCGGGATCCCCGGGTAGCTGCCGCACTGATGCGCAATGAACGCCAGAGGTGACTGCAGCCCCGCCCACCTGTGGAGGCCGCCCGATGACGCTGCGCCCGTTGGCATCGCACTTGATCGACAAGAGACGTCTGGTGGACGGAGGCGAACCCGACAGGCCCGGTATCACCTGGCACAGTCCGGTCCTGCTCGTCGTCGGGGCTTTGCCTGTCTCGTCGATCCCACTGCATGTGTCCGGCCTGTTGGATCTCAGGGACCTCGCTGTCTTTGCTGTCGTTCCAGCCGTGCTGGTCGTAGCGTTCTTACTCAGCCGCCGTACGCCCGAAACCCGGTGGGCGCTTCGTGGACTGCTGGCTGGACTCGTGGCGGTCGCTGCCTACGACTGCTTGCGGTTGCCACTCGTCTGGCTCGGTGTCATGCCGGACTTCATTCCCAGGCTCGGAGGATGGGTGAGTGGACAGCCCGGGCGAAATGCTCTCCTCGGCTACCTCTGGCGGTACGCCGGGGACGGCGGAGGCATCGGGATGGCGTACTTCACGTTCTGCGGCGTGATCCGCCGTTTCCGACCCGGTCTGGTCGATGCGCGTCCGCTCGTTCTGTCGACCTTGTACGGGGTCGGAATCTGGTCAGGTCTGCTGATCACGGCCGTCGCACTGCCGCGGGGACAGGAAATGATGTTCGAAGTGACACCGAGCCGACTCGTGGCGACATTGGCCGGGCATTTGGTGTACGGACTGATTCTGGGGCTGTTTCTCCGCCGCTCGGTCGAACGTACCTGCGTCGTCTGAGGTCGCTGGATCAGCGCCGGATCAGCGACTCTTCAGGGCTTGGTGAGATCCTCGAGCGCTGCTGCGGCTTAGCGTCTTGTGACTCCCTTCTAGTGGTGAAAAGCACGCGCACAGTCTTGGGTCGTGCCGGCAGCGCTGTACGGATGCGGTACGAGCGCGTTCAGAAGGGTGCGTGGCGGAGTTGAAGCAGCTCACATGTGATGTCGTTGTCGTCGGCGGCCGGTGTGCCGGGGCTGCCCTGGCGATGTTGTTGGCTGGACGCGGTTACGACGTCGTCGTTGTAGACAAATCACACCTACCGACAGAGACACTCTCGACGCATGGTCTGGCACGAGGCGGTGTGGTGCAACTGTCGCGATGGAACCTGCTCGACGCGATCATCGCCAGCGGTGCACCGGCCGTGCATTACGCGACCCTCGGATCAGGGGGTGAGCTGACCCGGCGCCGCATCAAGGACCGAGCAGGAGTCGACCTCCTGGTAGCCCCGCGGCGTCCCGTCCTCGACGGGATTCTCGTTGACGCCGCGACGACCGCCGGCGCCAGTTTCCAGCTGGGCACCACCGTCGACGGCCTTGTCCGTGCCGACGACGGTCGTGTTCAGGGGATCGTGGCTCGGGCCGCGGACGGATCTCGGCTGGAGATCGGCGCGCGCTGGGTTGTGGGGGCCGACGGCATGCGATCGCGAGTTGCCGACTGGGTCGATGCGGACCTAGTCGAGAGTTTCCGATCGACTTGTAGCGTGTTCTACACCTATGTCGCGGATATGGACGCGACCGACTATGAGTTCCATATCGCCCCTGGAGCGTACGCAGGCGTCTTCCCCACGAACGACGACGAAGGGTGTGTGTGGATCATCAAGCCGTCCGCCACGGTCGAAGGGCTTCGGTCTGCGGGCGCTGGACGACCGGCGAAGTTCGTCGACGAGCTGACAACAATGGCGCCGACGCTGGGCAGCCGAGTTCGCCAGGGCCGTATCCAGGAACCGGTCAGGGGTGCCGCCGATCTACCGAACTTCGTCCGGCGCCCCTACGGTCGCGGATGGGCGCTCGTTGGGGATGCCGGTTATCACCGGGATCCCATTACCGGTCACGGAATTACCGATGCGTTTCGGGATGCGGAGCTGCTCGGGACGGCACTCGACCGGAGTCTCTGCGATGCAACGAGCGAGCGGGAGGCAATGGCCGCTTATCAGGAGGTTCGGGACGCGCAGCTACGCCCGACCCTGGATCTCACCCGATCGCTGACCGAATTCCCGGCCCCGGAACGCTTCGTGGAACTGCAGATCGAGCTCGCGGCTGCGCTTGATGCCGAGGCCGAGTTTCTGGCATCACTATCAGCAGGTGAGGCGCCGCTCGTCGGGCGGCGGTGACGTGAGCGCCGACGGCACACAGGTCAGGCTCCTCGGGCCGGTCGAACTGTTGCTCGGAGGACGGCTGCAGGAGATACCGGGAATCCGCCGGAAGACGATCCTCGCGGCGCTCGCTCTGCAAGCCGGTCACAAGGTGAGTATCGACCTTCTCATCGACGTCGTCTGGTCCGATTCCGTACCCGCGACAGTCAAGAACACCCTGCAAAGCCATGTCTCGTACCTGCGCCGGCTGATCGGCGTACCTGGCGCGATCGTCGCAGCTCCACCTGGCTACTGTCTCAGGTTGGGTCCAAGTTCGACGGACGTCCAGGTGGCCGAACAACTGCTCGCCGACGCTCGGGGAACCTGCGATCCTGGGGCCCGCGCAGCCTTGGTCCGGCAGGCCCTGTCCTTGTGGAGAGGGCGGCCGCTCGGCGGCCTGACCGGTCATCCCTGGCTCGAAGAACAAGGCGAGCGGCTGTCGCGGATCCACGCCATTGCTACCAAGGCCCTGGTCGATGCGGAACTGGATCAAGGCGAGCACACCTCATTGATCCCGGTGATCGAAGAGCTTGTCGGCCGCCAGCCGTTCGACGAAGATCTGCATGGTCAGCTGATGCTTGCGCTCTACAGATCGGGGCGGCAAGCCGATGCCTTGGCCGTCTTCCGGAGTCTGCGTCTCAGGCTGATCGAGGAGCTTGCGATCGAGCCGGGACGGATGATCCGCGATCTCGAAGGGGCGATCCTGCGGCAGGACCCTGCGCTCGATCTGGCGGCAGGCCCGCTGTACATATCCGCCCAGCCGCGCGTGGCGGCGACGGTTGCGCAGCTGCCTCCCCTCGGGGCCGACGTGGTCGGTCGCGACCAAGAACTCCATGCCCTCAACACCGAGCTCTTTCGGTCCCGGAGCACCGAGTCAGGTGGGCGCGCCGCAACCATCGCGCTCACTGGCATGCCTGGGGTCGGCAAGTCCACCCTCGCGCTGCACTGGGCGCATCGGCTCGCGAACGACTTTCCCGACGGGCAACTGTATGTCGATCTTCGCGGATTCGATGTCAGCGCGACGCCATTGGATCCGGCGAACGCGCTCAAGCACTTTCTGCACTCGTTCGGCTGGCACGATTCCCGAGCTGCGGACGACCTCGATCGGTTGATGGCGGCGTATCGGACCGTCGTGGCGAGCCGGAACGTGCTTGTGGTGCTCGACAACGCCCGGGATGCACAGCAGATTCGGCCTTTGCTCCCGAACTCACAGGATTCGGTCGCGATCGTCACCAGCCGCGCCGACGTTTCTTCCTTGTCCGTGACCCACAGTGCAAGCCTCATCCGGCTGCCGACCCTCGCTCCTGACGCCAGCAAGCAGCTTCTGACCCAACGTAACCATCGCGACCAGGGCGGAGTGACAGGTTCGTCGGCCCAGTTGGACGAGGTGATCCGGTTCTGCTCCGGTCTGCCCCTCGCGCTCGCCATTGTCGCTATGCGGATCGACACAAACCCTTGGATCGGGATCGATGACATCGCCAACGAAATCCGGTTCGGCGGGAAGCCGCTCGACGTCATCGACGGCGGCGAACCACTGAGCAGCCTGCGGCATCGCCTGGATCTGTCCTGCGCGACGCTGAGCACCGCGGCCGCTGCGGTTCTGGCGGCGATCGGCCGGCAGGCCAGACTGGAGCTCGGCCACTCAGACCTGCGGGACATCGGCCTGCCGAGCTCGGTCGTCCGTGCCGGACTCGGGGAGCTTGTCCGCGCCAGCCTCGTAGATCAGGCCGCTTCGGATCGCTACCGCATCCATTCCCTGGTACTCAGCTACGCGGCAGAGCTCGGCGCGGAGGGACCGTCGAGCTCCTAACGGTTCGCCATGGCCGCGGCGCAGTGATTCGATTCGGACCTGCGAATAGGGACAGGTCGCTTCAGGCCCAATCCAGGACCGCTTCAGTTCCCGTCGCCAAAATTTTGATTGCGAAGCGTGATTGTCCGGCTACCAGTCGTGTGACGACTCGCACCTATCGAGACGAACGAGGCGGTCGTACGGGTGAGGGGGCTCCGAACGCGGGCGGAATACTGAAACTTCCTGTGCCGGCGCGCTGGCACGGGAGGACCTGACAGGGCTGCGGTTGAGGGTGGGGGACCGCGGCCCTGCCAGGGAGATGGAGCCGGAGGCGACCGGCTCCATCTCTCCCCCTTGGGGTGAATGACACGACCATCGCACAGTGTCCTGAAGACGCCCTGAAGGCGTTCTGGTGCGCGGTCTACTTCAGGCGCGGACCGACGCCACTTCAGCCCAGAGTTGCAAACTGGCTACTGATCGAAGTGATGTGATTTGTAGAACCAGTTTGAAAGCGGGATCTATGCGGGCTCTTTCAGGATCGACTCGGAGTCTTCGCCGCCCAGTTGGGCCGCGTACGCCCGGAACAGAGGGGAGAGGACAAAAGAGTTCGCAGCCGTTTGCTCGATGAGACTTGCTCTGGTGAGCTCGCTCAGAGCTCGATGGACAGGCGCTGGAACCGAGGCGGACAGTCTGACGGTGCCGCCGGCCTCGGACGAGTCCGACGCGGTCAGTTGCCGAAGCACCTGCTGGGTCGTGGAAGTCAGTCGCTGATAGCTCGTGTTGTAGCTTGCCCAGAGATTGACGCTGAGATCATCGGTCAACAGCATGTTGAAGGCAGCACCCGGCGACGACATCTGGGCGGCGACCTGAGGCAACTGCTCATGGGGGTGCGTGTGGTGGCGCGCGGCAACGATCGCGAGAGCCAGGGGCACACCGCCGCAGATCTTCACGATGTGTTCTGCGGCGGGCCGGTGATTGTGCGCCAGGGGGTGGTGCTGCTTGCCGGACAGCAGTTCAACGCCGGCCGTAGTACTGAGCGGGCCGACCCGCAACAGCTGAGCGCCGTTCGTGATGGCGAGCGACGTCAAATCATTTCGGCTCGTGACGATCGCGAGGCTGTCCGGTGTACTGGGCAGCAGCGGACGGATCTGGTCAGCGTTTCTTGCATTGTCGAGAAGGAGCAAGACCTTCTTGCCGTTGAGTAAGGTCCGATAAAGACCAGCGAGGGCGTTCAGCTCGTCAGGAATGTGGTCCGACGGATGACCGAGCGTGCTGATGAGGGATTGCAACGCCTGGGTCGGTGTGAGCGGAGGGTGCGCAGGATCGAATCCTTGCAGGTCGATGAAAAGGTGGCCGTCGGGGAACGACGGCAGAATTCCGTGGGCCCAATGGAGCGCGAGCGTGGTCTTGCCGATGCCCGGCGCTCCGGAAACAGCGATCACCGGAGCAGCTGTGCCGAGCGGTTGGCGGTGGCTGCGGTCGAGGATCCGCTCGAGCTGCTCGATCTCTTGCTGACGGCCGACGAGCCTCGTGGCGGCAGGTGGTAGCTGACTGGCCGCGGTGATGACCGGGACGGACCGCTTCGACGGTGCATCGAGGGTCGGGTCCTGGCGAAGCACCGCCTGTTCCAGGTCGCGGAGCCTACGGCCAGGGGTGATACCGAGCTCATCGTTCAGCCGGATACGGAGCTCGCGGTAGGCCGCGAGGGCGTCAGCCTGCCGCCCGGAACGGTACAGCGCAGTCATCAGTTGACTGCAGAGGTCCTCGTCGAAGGGGTGGTGCTCGATCATTTCCTCGACCGTGCCGATCAGGGCACTGTGTTCGCCGAGCGCGAGTCGAGTCTCGATCAGCGACTTGGCGGTTTCGTAGTGAAGCCGTTCGATTCGTTCGCACTGCTCGTCGATCCAGGGCTGGCCGCCGATCTCGTCGAGCGGCTTGCCACGCCAAAGGTCCAATGCGGCCTGCAAGCGCGTTGCCTTCTCGCGAAGATCGGTCGTCTGCTCGGCGCTCTGGATCAGGCGCTCCGCGGCGCGAAGGTCGGTGTCGACTCGTCGCTGGTCGAGACGATATCCAGGTGAGCTGGCAACGATGCAGCCAGGGCGCCGGAGGATGCGGCGGAGGTAGGACATGTGGCTTTGCAGCGTATTGACGACCGTGGAAGGAGTGTCGCCTGACCATACGACGTCGATCAGGAAGTCGTTGCTGACCGGATGACCGATGCGCAGCGCGAGAGCTGCAAGAGCAGCCTTGCGCCGGACTCCAGGAACGTCTCGGACAGTGCCGTCGAGGACAACGTCGACCGAACCGAGCAGTCTGATCTGTAGGTTCGCCCCCTCGGCGGCCGGCGCCGACATGTCTGGAAGATCCAGCGTGGTTGCAACGTGCAGGTCCGGGCCGTGCTGGGGCTGGCTGTCGAGGCGGGTATCGCCTCGGGGAAGTGTTGTCATCGTGACTCCTCGATCGCAGGGGGATCGCTACTACTGAAAGTCGGCTGTGGGTTGGGTCGAATTGATCGGCGGATGCGAAATCGCGGTGTGGGCTTAGGCGGCTGCTGGTAGGCGGTCCAACACGGTCTATCCGCGATGGTTCGTGTAACGCCGACTCGGCAATTTGCGATGTTCGGAGTGCAGGGCTCCTCGATGCGACACCAGTGCTCGAGACGTCCTCGATCGTTGCGCGGTACAGAACCTCAGCCATGCCGCGGGCCTTGGTGCGGAACTGAAACAGATGGCCATCTCGCCTCCAGCGATCGCTTGTCTCTCGATGACACGTCGAGAGCGGAGGCGGCGCATCCGTGCTCAGTACGGAACTTCAGTACGCATTCAGGCCGACCACAGGGTGATTCACACGCGCAGTGATCGAGCACTGCCCGAGAGGAATCGTTCGGCCGGACCGTCAGGGACCACGGAGCGAGTCAGGATTGAAATCAGCGTGGCTTCAGTGACTTCTGGCAGCGTGAGATGCCCGTGTCGGCCGTCGTTTCTGATCTTCAGTAGAGGTGTTCGTTGTTGGATCGTGCGATCTCTATCGCATCGCTCGTCGGCTTGTTGGCAATCTGCGGATGTGCTGCGCACGATCACTCCGGCGCTGGTGGAGCCGCGCAGGTCTCCACTGCGGCGCCGATGCCGGTACAGAGTGCTGTATCGCGTGAACAGCAACATTCCGCTGCCACACCCTCGGCAGAGCGGAAGGCAAGCAAGCCTGCTGGCAATCCGAGCAGTCCCGAGATGAGTCCGCCGGCCAGTAGCCCACTCGGGGCGAGTCGAGCGAGGATCACCAGCTTCCGCATCAGGTCGAAGCCGAGTTGTTCGAGCAGCGGTCCGAGCACGTCGTTCCCAGGAGAGCCGGTCGTGCTCGAGTGGGACGTGGAGGGTGCCGATCTCGTGACGGTCTCGGTCGACGGACCTGGCATCTATGGGACCTATCCCGCTCATTCGAGCGCCGAGTTTCCCTTCTCCTGTGGAGATCTCCCGTCGAACTCCTTCGCCAAGCACAGCTACACCCTGGCAGTCGGTGAGACTGCGGATGTACGCCGGACGCTTACCGCGACCGCTCAGGTCAACTAGCCCGAGTCAGGAAGTCTGCAGCTCGGCTTCAGTGGTCCGAGTCAAGCTGTGGACAGAAGGCCGCGGCCTGGGGCATCGAAGAAGCGGCAAACTCGGAAGTCTGAAGGTGGACTGACGTGAGTGACATGGAACGCTTGGTCGCCGACCTGGTCTGGGTGCGGAGTTTGATCGCGAACAGCCCTCAACTGGCCAAGATGAACTACACCCTGATCGAACGGGACGGCACCATCACGGTCGAGGTTCGTGGGTCTCATTTCGAGGCTCGGGCGTGGCGGGCCGCCATCAACGGCCGGATCTGCCCCTCGCATGTCGACGTGCACGGCGTCCGTCGGCAGCTGGTCGTGGGCTGGCACGTGCAGGTACAGGTTGTCGAGCCGCCGGCCGCGGTAGATGTCGCCTGATGGCCTGAGAACCTTGGACGTTCGTTTGTTCGACGAGATCGATCGACAGATTCTCCGGCTGCTCCTGGCTGACGGCCGGATGCCCAACAACGCTCTGGCGGATGCGGTCGGGATCGCTCCGTCGACCTGTCTGGGCCGAGTCCGGGCGCTCCGGCGGAGCGGTGTGATCCGTGGCTATCACGCGGACGTAGACACCCGTGCGCTCGGACTACCATTGCAGGCCGTTGTCGGAATCCGGACCGCTCCGCACTCGCGCAGCAAGGCCGACGAGTTTCTCGCCTGCCTCTGCGCACTGCCGGGTGTGCTGTCCGCGTTTCATGTCACTGGCCCGATCGACTACCTTGCGCACGTCGCTGCCGAGTCGGTGCACGCCCTTCGTGACGTTGTCGGCACCCGTATCGCGACGCATCCGATCGTCGTGAACACTGAGACATCGCTGGTCTTCGAGCATGTCTACGCGCCGACGGGGAACTGAACTCGGCACCGTGATCGCAGCCAAGGTGGTATTGGCGTCGCCGGCTGAACGGGCGCGGGTGTTGACGACGATAGCGACAGTGTTCGAGGCCGATGCCGCATTCCGGTTCCTGTTTCCTGTCCGGGCGTCCCATGCCCGCGACGTCGCGGCTTTTTCCGGTGCCTTGTTCGACAAGTGCGTCGCGCGGGGAACGGCGTGGGTGGTCGACGGCGGGTCGTCGATCGCGCTGTGGGATCGGCCGGCCGAGGTCGGGGAAGAGGACTTGCCGGATCGGCCGGGACCGACGCTGTCAGCCGGCGCGACAGCTCGCCTCCAAACGTACGGTGAGATCGTGCACGGCAAGATGCCGTCGCCTCATTGGTACCTCAGTGTCCTGGCGACGGATCCTGCCCATGCGGGAAGGGGGTGGGGCCGAGC
Organism: Kribbella sp. NPDC004536; assembly: GCF_042873835.1. Lineage (NCBI taxonomy): Bacteria > Bacillati > Actinomycetota > Actinomycetes > Propionibacteriales > Kribbellaceae > Kribbella > Kribbella sp. NPDC004536. Next base: position 1,049,916 of record NZ_JBIALY010000003.1, read on the forward strand.
GGTGATGGCCGCGGGCCTTGACGAGGCAGCCAAGACCGGTATGCCCGCGTACCTCGAAATGTCCAACCCAAGGAATGTTGCGATGTACCAACGTGCAGGCTGGACGGTGGCCGAACGAGTGAACGTGCTAGGGCTACCGGTCTGGATCATGGTTCAGCGAGGTACGAAGTAGTTCCAGGTTTTGCCGTGGTTGGTGCTGGTGATGACGTTGTTGCCGTTGTACTGCATGCCGTAGACGAAGTCGCCGACTGTTTCGAGCTGGCCCAGGTCGGTCGGCGGGGTGAGTGGTTTGCCGGCGCCGGGGCGGAGGAGTGCGCGCTTCTTGCCCTGGTAGAGCGCGAGTCCCGTGCCGTTGTCGAAGGCAACGGGCGACTGTAGGTACGGCGCGTCCCGGGTCGCCACTGTTGTCCAGTGTGCGCCGCGGTCGGTGGACAACCGCAGCGGCACCTGGCCGACCGGTTGGCCGGGTTTCATGCCGGGGACGACCACGAGCGTGTTGCCGTTCGGGCTGACGCCCAACCAGCCGCCCATCCGCCCCGGGCTGATGACGGAGTGACCCCAGGTCTTGCCGTGGTCGTCGGTCCAGTAGATGTTGGCGACACCGCTGTTCCTGGCGGCGACCACCCACCACCGTCCGGTCGAGTCGCGGAACGGCTGGCCGGCGTTGTCGATGCCGGGAATCTTGACCTCGCGCAGGATGCCGGTCTCGGGATCGAGCGCCCGGAGCGTGCCGGACGCGATCAGTACGTCGGAGTCGCCGAACTCGGTGGTCGGTCGAGCCCAGCGCAGCTTCTTCTCGATCCGGCCCTGATCGGTCAGCCGCACCAGTAGCGACTGGGACCAGGTCGGGTCGGTCCCCTTCATGCTCGTCGGCATCGACACCGCCATCACCTCGTCGCCGTCCCGCACGACCACGTACCCGGTCTGGCGCACCGGCGCGGTGGTCCGTACCCCGTCGCGGCTCAGCACGGCGGCGCAGTTGTACTTGTATCCCGGCGCGGGCGACGACCACACCGAGGCCCACCGCGTCGGTGTGCCGAACGCGACCGCGAACGCCCCCGACTTCTTGTCGTGGACCAGCTTCTCCGCCGCCTGGTCGACCGGGATCGGTGCGGCGGCCGGCGGCTTCTCCGTACCGGTCACGTTGCCGAGCGGCAACACGGCGGCCGCCACGGCGAGCGCCACCACCCCGACGACACCCGCTCCGGTGAGCGCCTGCCGACGATGACGCCGGCGGTTGCCTCGCCGCTCGAGCACCTCGAACGGCGGCGGCTCGACAGTCTCCTGGATCTCCCAGGACAGTTCCTTCAGCTCAGACATGGTTGACCTCCTCGGCGAACTCCTGGACCAGCGGGGCCAACCGCGCCCTGCCCCGGGAGAGGCGCGCCTTGACCGTTCCCAACGGAACCCGCAGCTGTACGGCGATCTCACCCACCGGCAGGTCGGCGATGTGGTGCAGCACGATCGCCTCGCGCTGTTCGTACGGCAGTTGCCGCAACGCCTCGACCAGCGCGACCCGATCCGCGGACAGCCCGGCGACCACGGTCTCGGGAACGTCGACGCGGGAGAGCAGCCCTTGGAACTTGGCCGCGCGCCGGTACCGCCGGCGTACGGCGTTCAGCGCGACCGTCCGCAACCACGCCTCCGGGTTGTCGAGCTGAGCGAACCGCCGCGGCTTCTCGACCGCCCGTACGAACGCCTCCTGCACCGCGTCCTCGGCCACGCCCAAGTCCCCGCAGACCGCGAACAACTGCCCGACCAGCCGCCGGTAACACCCGTCGTACAGCTCGCGCACCCTGTCGCCGTCCGCCATCACCACTCCCTGGATCGACCTCTTTTCCTGCACGAGTCCCGGCAGGCCCATCCGGTTGCAACGTGATGGTGACATCGGGGAAATGTCAGGTGCGAACAGGGGTGACATAAATGTTCCCGACAAGGTTGCCGCCACGACCGGGAGGGGACTCGGATGGGTCTCAGTCAGCCGACGGATGCCGAGCTGGACGCGATGATCAGGGCGCGGCTGGCCACGATCGGTATCGATCTCGACCAGTTGCCGGCCGGGAAGGCGCCGGATCCGCAGACCGGGAGCCCGGGCCGGGACACGGCGCTCGCGAGCCTGCGGGACTTCATGCGGACGACCGTGCTGCCGCTGAGCTCGTACACGTTCGCCGCCGATGCCGCGCTCGCCCAGCAGGCCGCACCGCCGGCGTTGTACCCGTCCATCGACGTCGTCCGGGAAGCACGATGAGCGCGCCGCAGGACGACCAGGTCGACCGGCGGTCGTTCCTGTACCGCGCGAGCGCGCTGGCCGCGGCGACGACCGTCGGTTCGGTCGCGTTGCCGTCGATCGCGCACGCGGCGCCCGCGGCAACAGAGCCGCCGGCGCTCGTCGAGGCCCCCGCTCGGTCGGTCGACCTCACCGAACTGACGATCGCCGAGGCCGCCACGCTGATCCGCAAGGGCCGGCTGACGCCCGAGGACCTGGTGCAGGCGCATCTGGACCGGATCGAGGCGTTCGACTCGACGTACCAGGCGTTCAACCGGGTATTGGCCGACGAGGCGCTGGCGCGGGCCCGGTCGCTCGGGCGTCGCCGCGGTGGCGCGCTGCACGGCATCCCGCTGGCGATCAAGGACAACTACTACACCGCCGGTGTGACCACGACCGCGAACTCGTACCTGTTCCAGAATTTCGTGCCGCCGTACGACGCGACCGCGGTCCGGCGACTGACCGCGGCCGGTGGCATCGTCCTGGGCAAGACCCAGATGGGGCCGTTGGCAACGACTCGCGCGACCACTCCGGACGGCCGGATCACCACGGTGAACGCCTGGACGCCGGCCGACCCGAGTACGGATCCTGGCGGTTCGTCGTCCGGTTCCGCGACCGCGGTCGCGTCGCGGATGGCGACGTCGAGTGTCGGGACGCAGACCGGCGGCTCGATCACGGCGCCCTCGAACGCGCAGAACCTGACCGGGCTGAAGCCGACGATGGGCCGGGTCTCGCTGCACGGCATCGTGCCGCTCAGCTACACCCGGGACCACCCGGGGACCCTGGCGCGGGACGCGATGGACGCGGCGATCATGCTGACGACGATGGCCGGGGAGGACCCGGAAGACCCCAGAACCCAAGGGCTTCCGCCGGTGCCCGACCTGGTGACCGCAGCCACCCCGATCGTCCGGGCGGGTCGCGTCAGGTCGCGCTGGCGGACGCGGATCGGCGTGATTCCGGGGTACACCAGCGGTACGTCGGAAGCCGCTGCCGCCCGGACCGCCGCGCTCGGCGTGCTCGCCGGGATCGAGGGCCTGTCGGTCGTCGACGTCACCATGCCGGACGAGTGGGACCTGCTGACCAACGCCGCCTTCAACAACGTACGGCTGCCCGAACGGAGCGAGCCGTTCCTGCCGATGCTGCGTTCGGACCTGCGTGGCTTCGGCGTGTCCGTGACCGGCTGGCTGCAGGGCGCGCTGCTCGGCGCGAACGAGTACCTGATCGGTCAGCGCGCCAAACTAAGGCTGCTCGAGCGGGTCCTCGACGACCTGTTCGCGCAGTGCGACGTCGTCGTCCAGACCTCCCCGACCCCGTTCGACGCGCTCGGCCTGCCGGAACTGGCGCTACCGATCGGCTTCACCACGGCCGGGTTGCCGATCGGTACCATCCTCGGCGGCAAGCCGTACGGCGAGGACCGCCTGCTGGCCGTCGCCGCCGCCTACCAGGCCAGTACCGACTGGCACCACCGCCGTCCCGCCGACCCGGTCGTACCAGCAGCCCGCACTCTCGCCCGGGCCGACCGCGGCCGCATCCTGGCCGAGGAGGTGCCCGACCTCATGCAGTAGCAGTGAGGCGGAGAACCCGGGCCGACGGTTCGGCGACCTGGGTCGCGACGGTGAGCTTGCCGTCGGCCCAGGTGTAGGTCCAGTCGCCGGTGTCGGTGGGGAAGTGCGGCGCGAACTCAGCCGTCGGGAGGTCGAGGGTGACCGACGCCGGGCCCGGACCGCGGTGCCAGATCGCCAGGTACGAGGTGTCGCGGCCCTGGAGGCACAGCGCGACCCATTCGTCGTTCCATCCCGGAAGCCCCAGGGGCCAGGTCGGTACGAGCGTGTCGAGGTCCTCCAGTACGACCCGGTGCGCGGCCAGCGCCGAGCGGACCAGGTCGAGCTCGGCCGTGGTCATCCGGTTCAGGTGACCGGACAGGTACAGGCGGCCGAGAATGCCGTTGACCAGGGCGAACGTGAACTCCTCGCGGGTCGTGCCGGTGATCGGGTACGCCCAGTGGCCGGCCTGTTCGGGGAGTACGGCGGCCGGCGCCGCGGCGGCGATCGGTGCGTAGCGCAACGGATCTTCCTGGTCCGAGGTCGACTGCAGGTGCAGCCGGGACAGCATCGCGTAGTCCATCCGCTGGGCGCCGGACGCGCAGTTCTCGATCAGCAGGCCGGGATGACGCGCGTGCAGGTCGTCGATCCAGTCGAGCAGCGCCCGGTTGTGTTCGAGCAGACCGTGGCCGAGCGAGGTCCCGCCCTTGTCGGTGCCCGGTCCGGTCATGGTGTTGTTGTCGAACTTGAAGAAGCCGACGCCGAACTCCGCGACGAGCCGGTCGACGGTTTCGTCGAGGTGCTTGCGCGCGACCGGGCTGCGCAGGTCGAGAAGATAGCGGCCGGACTCCGAGACCCGGGTGCCGCGGCGGGTGAGGAACGCGTCGTCGGGCAGTTCGGCGGCGATGGGGGAGCGGACGCCGATCACTTCGGGTTCCAGCCAGAGTCCGGGCACCATGCCGCGGTCGCGGATGCGGTCGATCACCTCGGCGAGGCCGTTCGGGAAGCGGGTGGTCGACGGTTGCCAGGCGCCGACGGTGTTCCACCAGTCGCCTTCGGCGTACCAGCCGGCGTCGATGCAGAAGTAGTCGGCCCCGGCCTCCGCGGCGGCGTCGATCAGCGGCAGGAGTTTCTCCGTGGTCGGATCACCGAGCAGCGTGTTCATGTAGTCGTTGAAGATCACCGGCATCGGGTTGTCCGCCGGCCGGACGCGTCGGACCGCGCGCCGCTGGCGGGTCAGCGCACCGAACACCCCGTCGCGATCCGATCCGGCGACCAGGGACACCGGCACCGTGACGAACGGTGCGTCGGCGCTGATCGTGACGCTCCACTGGTGTTCCTGATCGGTCGGGCCGCTGAGCAGCAGGTAGCCGCCGCGCCGGCTCTCACCGAGCTCGTAGTGCCACGGGCCGTTGTGCTCGATCTGCCAGCCGAGCGCGTACGGCGTGCTCCGGCCGGTCAGCACGCCGATCGGCAGTCGCTCTCCGGTCGACCACGAGTTCGTACCCGTCTCGGCGTGCCGGCTCCTGGCGACGTGCTGGTGCGCATCGCTGACGATGTCGGCCAGTTCGCCCGAGCGCAGTGATCGGACCGACCAGCGTGACTCGGCCATCCAGCTGTTCGAGGCCGAGTACAGGTCGGCGTCGACCGACGGGAGCCCGACCACAAGCGAGGAGAGGAAGGTCAGTTCGAGCGCACCCGCGCCGGTCACCGAGGCCTCGGTCCAGGCCTGGACTCCGGCTCCGGACTCGAACACGCTGGTGATCTGCAGTCCGGTACCCGGTGCCTCTTGAACGATGCGCAGGGTCGTCGCGGTCTGTTCGTGCCGGACGTACCGCAACTGCTGCCCGAGAACCGTGTCGACGTGCCGGTTGCTGCTCGGTGATCGCCCGGACCCGACGGCCTCCACTTCGACGAGCGGCTGGGTCGGTGCCTCGAGGTCCGGTGCAGCCGTCACCCGGACAGGTCCGTCGTCGAGGAGAAAGGCCAGGGTCAGGTCGGGCGTAGTCCAGCGCAGCAGGTTGTCCACAGACTCTCAATCCGTCGTACGGCGTTCGAGGAGGTAGTCCTCGACGGTGAAAAGGTGGGCGGCCATTCGGGTCCGGGCCCGGTCGGGGTCGCCGAGGGTGAGCGCGGCGAGGATCGACAGGTGCTCCCGGTGGGCCGTCTCGTCGGCTCCGGGCTGGGCGATCGAACGGCGCAGCCGATCGCGCATGGTCCGGCCACCGAGGGCGTCGATGAGCGCGGACAGTACGGGATTGCCGGCGGCCTCGGCGATGATCCGGTGGAACGCGATGTCGTTCTCGATCACCGTCTCGTGGTTCGGTTCGGCCAGCGTCAGCTCGATCTCGTTGCGGCGCAGGAGTTCCGTCGCGGCGGACAGCGCGTCGCCGTCGATCTGCAGAGCGGCCAGCGCGGCGGCCTCGGTCTCGAGCATCCGCCGGACCGAGTGCAGGTGATGCGCGCCGCTGGCATGCTGCAGGTCGACCACGAAGCCCATCGGTGCGAGCAGCATCGAAGGGTCGAGCGCAGTGACGTACGTACCGTCGCCTTGCCGGGTCTCGAGCACTCCCATGATCGAGAGCGCGCGGACGCCTTCGCGCAGCGCGTTCCGCGAGACGCCCAGGGCCGGCGCGAGTTCCTTCTCGATCGGCAGCCGCCCGCCGGGCAGCAGCCGGCCGTCGATCAGCATCTCGCGGATGCTCTGCACCACGACGTCGGTCTGCGAGGCTCGCTCCGGTACGGCGGGCTTGACGGCGCTCATGTCGACGCGCCCACGGCACGCTCCGTCCAGTAGCTGCCGTCCGGAAAGCGATAGGTGTCGAGCGATTGCCTGTACATCTCGGCACTGTAACCGGGCGCCGTCGGCAGCACGTACGCGCCGTTCCGCACCACGCAAGGCTCGACGAAGTGTTCGTGCAGGTGGTCGACGTACTCGGTAACGCGGTGGTCGAGCGATCCGGAGACCGCGACGTAGTCGAAGATCGCCAGGTGCTGGACCAGCTCGCACAGCCCGACCCCGCCGGCGTGCGGGCAGACCGGGACCCCGAACCAGGCGGCGAGCAGGTACACCGCGAGGATCTCGTTGACGCTGCCCAGTCGCGCGGCGTCGAGCTGGCAGTAGTCGATCGCGCCGGCCTGGAACATCTGCTTGAACAGCACGCGGTTCATCCCGTGCTCGCCGCTCGCGACGCCGATCGGCGCGACCGCCTTGCGGATCGCGGCGTGGCCGAGGACGTCGTCGGGGCTGGTCGGCTCCTCGATCCAGAGCGGATCGAACTCGGCCAGCGCCTTCACCCATTCGATCGCCTCGGGCACGTCCCACACCTGGTTGGCGTCGATCATCAGGTGCACCTTCGGCCCGAGGACCTCGCGGGCGATCCGCAGCCGGCGGATGTCGTCGTCCAGATCGGCGCCGACCTTGAGCTTCACGTAGTTGTAGCCGGCGGCAACGGCTTCCTCGCAGAGCCTGCGGAGCTTGGCATCGGAGTACCCGAGCCAGCCGGCCGACGTCGTGTAGCAGGGGTAGCCGGTGTTCTCGAGTTCCGCGATCCGTTGCCTACGGCCACTTTCTCGCGAAGCCAGCAGGGTGATCGCCTGCTCGCGGGTCAGGGCGTCGGTCAGGTACCGCAGATCGGCGGCGTCGACGAGTTGCTCGGGCGACATCTCGGACAGCAGTTGCCACAGCGGGACCTCGGCGCGCCGGGCGGCGAGATCCCAGACCGCGTTCATCACCGCCGCCAGCGCGAGATGGACGACGCCCTTGTCCGGGCCGAGCCAGCGCAGCTGCGTGTCCGACTGCAGTTCGCGATACACCGCGCCGAGATCGTCGCAGAGCTCGCCGACGTCGCGCCCGATCAGGGGCTGGGCGCGCTGCAGCGCCGCGGCGACGCACAGATCGGTACCGCGGCCGATCGTGAACGTGAACCCGTGCCCGGACAGGCCGTCCGCGTCGGTGTGCAGGACCACGTACGCCGCCGAGTGGTCGCCGTCCTTGTTCATCGCGTCGGACCCGTCCTGGGTCAGCGAAGTCGGGAAGCGGACGTCGACGGCCTCGACCGAGGTGATACGGGGCATGGCGGCCTCACCTGTAAATAGATGGGATCTTTCTGGATCTTGGATGGCGTTCAGTATGGACCACCTCGCTCACGAGCGCTACGATCCGGGAAATTCATGGGATTAATCGATCCTCGTCATCTCGACAAAGGGCTGGATATGAGCGACCTGGTGAGCGCTGATCCGACCGGCGGCCAACGGCTGGTGTACGACCGGCCGGCAGCGGACTGGCTGGCGGCGCTGCCGCTCGGCAACGGCCGGATCGGCGCGATGTGCTTCGGCGGTACCGGCACCGACCGGATCGGGCTGAACGACGAGACGCTGTGGTCCGGTGGTCCGGAGACCGCGCGCCTGCTGTCCACACCGCTCGGGGCTACCGGAGCGGAGGCGGTTCAGGAAGTCCGGGAGGCGCTGTGGGCCGGCGATGTCCGTCGTGCGCACGAGCTGGCCGGTGGCTTTCACTCCGGCTACTCGCAGGCGTACCTTCCGCTCGGCGATCTGCTGCTCGAGCTGGCACCCCAAACCGACGACGTGACTCAATACGGCCGGGAGCTTGATCTCGACGCGGCAGTGGCGACGACGCAGTACGACCTCGGCGGTGTCGCCGTACGGCAGGAAGCCTTCGTCAGCGCACCCGCCGATGCGCTGGTCGTCCGGCTGACGGCGTCCGAACCCGTGCTGGAGTTGACGGCGCGGCTGACGTCGAAGCTGCAGTCGCGGCCGCACGCTGTCGACGGCGGACTCGGCCTGTTGCTGCAGGCGCCGGCGGACGTCGCCCCACCGCACCGCGACGTGCCGGAGCCGATCCGGTACTCCGACGGGCCGGACCGCGGGATGGAGGCCGCGATCGCGCTGCGGGCCACGACCGACGGTGAGCTCAGCGCCACCAACGACGCCCTCACCATCCACGGGTTCACCGAACTCACGCTGTTCCTCTCGAGCGCGACCGGGTACGACGGCCCGCAAGCCACACCGGTCCGTACGGGCGAGGAGTGCTGGACGCTCGCGGACCGCACGGTACGCGCGGCAGCGGACCGCCCGTACGAAGAGTTGCTGGCCGAGCATCAGCGCGACCACCGACTGCTCTACCGGCGTTCGTCGCTCGAGTTGCCGGCGACGCCGGCCGCCGAACTGCCGACCGACGAGCGCGTGGCGCGGTCGGACGAAACCGACGACCCGGCGCTGGCCGCACTGCTGTTCAACTACGGCCGGTACCTGATGATCGCGAGCTCACGCCCCGGCGGCCTGCCGACGAACCTGCAAGGCATCTGGAACGACATCCTCCGTCCGCCGTGGAGCTCGAACTACACGGTGAACATCAACACCGAGATGAACTACTGGCCGGCGGAGACGACCGGTCTGCCGGAGTGCCACGAGCCGCTGCTGAGGTTTATCGATCAGCTCGCCCAGGCAGGTCGCGGTACCGCCGCGGAACGCTACGGCTGCAGTGGCTGGACGGCGCACCACAACACCGACGCCTGGTGCTGGACGTATCCGGTGGAAGGCGACCCGCGGTGGTCGAACTGGCCGCTGGCCGGTGCCTGGCTGGCCCGGCACTTGTGGGACCACTACGAGTTCACCGGTGACCTGGCCTTCCTCGGCGAGGCCTGGCCGACGTTGAAGAGTGCGGCGGAGTTCTGCCTCGACTGGCTGACCGAACTGCCGGACGGAAGTCTCGGTACGGCGCCGTCGACCTCGCCGGAGAACGACTACATCGCCGCCGACGGACAGCCCGCCTCGGTGACGGTGTCGTCGACCATGGACCTGGTGCTGATCGCCGACCTGTTCGGCCGGGTCGAGCAGGCGGCCGGTCTGCTGGACCTCGTGGATCCGCTGGTCGCGGAGCTGTCGACGGCCCGCAAACGCCTGCCCGAGCCGTCGATCGGTGGCCAGGGGCAACTGCAGGAGTGGGCGGCCGACCTGCCCGAGGAGGATCCGCAGCACCGGCACATGTCGCACCTCGTCGGCCTGTACCCCGGTGAGGCGATCACTCCGGAGGGAACGCCGGAACTGGCCGCGGCCGCGCAGCGAACCATGGACCTGCGCGGCGACGAGGCCACGGGATGGTCGCTCGCCTGGAAGATCTGTCTGCGCGCGCGGCTGCGCGACGCGGCCGCGGCACACCGTCTGGTCCAGGCGTTCCTGCGCCCGGCCGACGACTCCGCGACCGGCCGGCCGGGCAGTGGCGCGGGTGTCTACCCGAACCTGTTCTGCGCGCATCCGCCGTTCCAGATCGACGGCAACTTCGGAGCCACCGCGGGGATCGCCGAGCTGCTCCTGCAGAGCCACACCGACGAGCTCGAGCTGTTGCCCGCGCTGCCGGCGGCGTGGCCGACCGGTCGCGTCACCGGTCTCCGGGCGCGCGGCGGCGTGGTGGTCGACATCGCCTGGACAGCCGACGGCACCGAAGCAGTCCTGACCGCTGACCGGGATCAGGAACGAACGGTCCGGTACGGCAACGACCGCGTGCGCGTCCGGCTGACCGCCGGCGTCGGTCATCGCGTGCACCCGGCCTGACCACGGACAGCGAGGAGGAGGTTCGATGGCAACACTGACGACAGTCCGGCCGCCGGCCGGCGAGACTCCGGTACGGCGGCGCAGGCGACGTGAACGTCCCGGGATCAAGGGATTGCGGCGCAGTCTGTCGCGGCACTGGACCCTGTACCTGCTGATGGTCGTACCGCTGGTCTGGTTCGTGATCTTCAAGTACATCCCGATGTCGAACGCGGTGTTGGCGTTCAAGAGCTACAACGTGATCAAGGGCATCTGGGGCAGCCCCTGGGTGGGCTGGCAGAACTTCGACCTGTTCTTCCAGAACCCGGTGTTCTGGACGCTGGTGAAGAACACCTTCATCTTGTCGGTCTACACGGTCGCGGCGAGTTTCCCGCTTGCGATCATTCTGGCGCTGGCGTTGAACGAGGTCCGCAACGGGTTGTTCAAGCGGACCGTGCAGCTGGTCACGTACGCGCCGTACTTCATCTCCACGGTCGTGGTCGTGTCGATGACGATCCTGGTGCTGTCGCCGCGGCTGGGGCTCATCAACGAGGGCCTGGGGTTCTTCGGGGTGCCGGCGGTCGACTTCCTCGGCAATCCCAACTACTTCCGGCATATCTATGTGTGGTCGGACGTCTGGCAGACCACGGGGTACTCCGCGGTGATCTACCTGGCTGCGCTGGCCGGTATCGACCCGGCCCTGCACGAGGCCGCGCGGGTGGACGGCGCGACCCGGCTGCAGCGGATCCGGCACGTCGACCTGCCGGGCATCCTGCCGACCGCGGTGATCATCCTGGTACTTGCTGTCGGCAACATCATGGCGATCGGTTTCGAGAAGGCGTTCCTGCTGCAGAATCCGCTGAACCTGAGCGAGTCCGAGATCATCGCGACCTATGTCTACAAGACGGGTCTGCTGAACGCCGACTTCAGCGGGGCGACGGCGGTGGGCCTGTTCAACTCGGTGATCAACCTGGCCCTGCTGCTGATCGTCAATGCCATCGCCAAGCGGGTCACCGGGAACGGACTGTGGTCATGACGACTCTTATCGAACAACGACCGGCCGCGGGCAACAAGGGCAGGAAGGTCGAGCGCCGCGAGGCCAGGGCCCGCCGGATCCGCGAACCCCGCACCGACCGGATCTTCCTGTTCTGCGTGTACCTGCTGCTGGGTGTGTTCTTGCTGGTCGTGCTGCTGCCGCTGCTGTACATCGTGGCGAGTTCGTTCAGCAGTCCGGAGGCGGTGTCGTCGGGGCGGGTGTTGTTCTGGCCGGTGGAGTTCTCGCTGCGCGGCTACCACGCCGTGTTCGAGAACCCGCAGATCGTCCAGGGGTACCTGAACTCGCTGTTCTACACCGTCGTCGGCACGGTCGTCAGTGTCACGATGACGATCGCGATCGCCTACCCGCTGTCGCGCCGTACGCTGGTCGGCCGGAACGTCGTGATGACGCTGATCCTGTTCACGATGCTGTTCACCGGCGGTCTGGTGCCGACGTACCTGGTGGTGCAGTCGGTCGGTCTGCTGGACACCCGCTGGGCGCTGATCGTGCCGCAGGCGATCGGTGTCTGGCAGGTGATCATCGCCCGGACGTACTTCCGGACCGCGATCCCGGACGAGCTCGTGGAGGCCTCGCAGCTGGACGGCTGCGGCGATCTGCGGTTCTTGTGGTCGGTGGTGATCCCGTTGGCCAAGCCGATGATCGCGGTGGTCGCGTTGATGTACGCGATCATGCAGTGGAACTCGTACTTCGACGCGTTGATCTACCTGAAGAACCCGGACCTGTTCCCGTTGCAGCTCGTGCTGCGCAACATCTTGATCCTGAACACGACCGGTGGTGGCGCCGTCGACGCGTCCGTCGTCATCCAGCGCCAGCAGCTCGCCGACCTGCTCAAGTACTCGCTGATCGTGGTGGCGAGCGTGCCGGTGCTGCTGATCTACCCGTTCGTCGCCCGCTACTTCACCAAGGGAATCCTGATCGGCGCCGTCAAGGGCTGATCCTCCGACTTGTCCCGACTCCTGTGAGGAACTCATGTCCGTAAAACTCAGTAGGCGGAGGCGTGCCGCGATCGTCGGCACCAGCCTCCTCGCACTCGCCCTCGCGGCCTGTTCCGGAGGCAGCTCGAACGATTCCAGCAACAAGCCGTTGCCGACGATCAGCGGCAACCCCGCGGTCACCCTGAGCGTGTTCTCGCCGCAGTCGGCCGACTGGAACCTCGCGACCAACGACTTCACCAAGCTGATCCAGCAGAAGTTCAACATCACGATCAAGTGGCAGACCACCACGTTCGACGGCGGTCCGGCCAAGGAGAAGCGGCAGATCTCGCTGGCCAGCGGCGACTACCCGGACCTGTACCTGCTGATTCCGTGGGTCGACCAGTTCACCCAGGTCGACCTGCTGAAACTGTCGCAGCAGGGCGTGGTCGTACCGCTGAACCAGTTGATCGACCAGTACGCGCCGAACATCAAGAAGGCGATGGACTCCACGCCTGAGTGGAAGGCGATGGCGACGGCCCCGGACGGGAAGATCTACGGGATGCCGCAGTGGGTGGACTGTTTCCACTGCTCGTACCAGGACAAGCTGTGGATGAACTCGGCCTGGTTGAAGAAGCTCGGACTGCAGCAGCCGAAGACGACCGAGGACATGCGCAAGGTGCTGGAGGCGTTCAAGACCCAGGATCCGAACGGCAACGGCAAGGCCGACGAGATCCCGCTCAGCGCCTCGGTCGGGAACTCCCTGATCCCGTACTTCATGAACGCCTTCATCTACGACCCGCAGGGTACGAGCAGCGGCAACAACGACTCGACCCTCGTCCTCAAGGACGGCAAGGTCGACCTGCAGGCGAACAAGGACGGCTGGCGCGAGGGCCTGAAGTACATCAACTCGCTCTACAAGGAAGGCCTGATCGACAAGGGCGCCTTCACCCAGAACGGCGACGCGCTCTCGCAGCAGGGCAACCGCGCCGGCTCGGTCGTCCTCGGTTCCGCGACCGTCCTGCACCCGGGCCAGTTCGTGAACACCGGTTCGGCCGACGGCCGGGACAAGCAGTACGACGCCGTACCGCCGCTGACCGGTCCGGAAGGCAAGAACTACACCGGATTCAACTTCCCGAGTGTCCCGGGCGCTACCTTCGTCCTGACATCCAAGGCGACCCAGGAACAGCAGATCCAGGCGATCAAGATGCTGGACTACATCTTCACCGATCCCGGTCAGATCAACGGCCAGTTCGGGATGGAGGGCAAGGGCTGGACCCAACCGGGGTCCGCTGACGTCGCGCTCGACAAGTCGCTGAAGCCGATCTTCAAGCAGATCCCGCAGAAGCCGGGGTCGAAGCCGCTCAACTCCGGCTGGGGAGCACTCGCGCAGTACAACAACACCGCGCACTTCCGGAACTCCGAGGCGATCGGCACCGACATCTACTCGCAGTCGGGCTACGAGCGTAAGTTGTTCGAGGCAACCAAGCTGTACGCCGGCCACGAGGACAAGGCACAGATCTACCCGTTCTGGAAGGTCTGGCCCGACCCGGCGCAGGCCAACGAGCTGGCGACCCTGCAGACCAACATCCAGAACTACGTGCAGCAGAACGCGCTCCAGTTCATCACGGGTTCGAAGAACCTCGACACCGACTGGGACGCGTACGTGAAGGGTCTGGACAGCCTCGGCCTGAAGCGCTACCTGGAGATCCAGCAGGCGGCGTACGACAAGGTTCCCAACAAGTAGAACAGGAGCGACCAATGCCGTTCGATGCAACCTTCGAATCCCTGGCCACGTTCGAATGCCCTGACTGGTTCCGGGACGCGAAACTCGGCATCTGGTCGCACTGGGGTCCGCAGTCGGTACCGCGGTACGGCGACTGGTACGCGCGCAACATGTACCGGGAGGGCACCGACCAGTACCGGTACCACCTGCGGACCTACGGGGATCCGTCGGAGTTCGGGTACGAGGACGTCGTACCGCTGTGGAAGGCCGAGCGGTTCGATCCGCACGCGCTGATGGACCAGTTCGTGGCGGCCGGTGCGCGGTACTTCGTGTCGCAAGCCGTCCACCACGACAACTTCTTCAACTACGACTCGGCCGTGAACCCCTGGAACTCGGTGAAGGTCGGTCCGGGCAAGGACATCGTCGGGCTGTGGAAGGCCGCCGCCGACCAGCGCGGCCTTCCGTTCGGCATCACCGAGCATCTGGGCGCCTCGGCCACCTGGATGAAGGCGACCGAGGGCCCCGACGTGCCGGATCCCTGGTACATCGAGGATCCCGGGTGGCACCAGTACTGGCTCGAGTCCGTGACCGAGATGATCGATCGGTACGAGCCCGACCTGCTGTACTCCGACGGCCCGCTGCCGTTCGGCGAGCAGACGTACGAACCGGGTCTGCGCGCCGTCGCACACCTCTACAACGTCAACCCGCGAGCCGTGTACCAGCAGAAGGACCGTAGCCCCGAGGTGAGCGCCGTCGGGATCATGGACATCGAACGCAGCCAGACCCCCGGTATCCACCCCACGCCGTGGCAGACCGACACGTCGGTCGGCGACTGGTTCTACAACGTCCGCGACGTCTACAAGACGGCCGGCCACGTGGTCGAGATGCTGGTAGACATCGTGTCCAAGAACGGCAACCTGCTGCTCAACGTGCCGCAGCGACCGGACGGCACGCTCGACGCCGAATGCACGCGGATGCTGGCGGAACTCGGAGCCTGGACCGCGCTGTGCGGCGAGGGCATCTACGGAACTCGGCCCTTCCGCGTGTTCGGTGAAGGCCCGTCGAGTGTGCTGATCAAGGGGTTCACCGAGGACCGGGTGCCGTGGACGAGTTCCGACTTCCGCTTCACCCGCCGGGACAACACGGTCTACGCGTTCCAGCTCGCCTGGCCCGCGGACGGCCGCGCGGTGATCCGCAGCTTCGTGGACGACCGGGTGACCGGGGTACGCCTGCTCGGGCACGGCCCGGTCGACTTCGAGCAGGCCGAGGGCATCCTGGTCGTCAGACTGCCCGGGACTCCGCCGACCACCGTCGCGAACTGCCTGGCCGTCGACCTGGAGCCCAGCTGACATGTATCACGGCTATCTGTATGCCCACTTCAAGCGTGAATCGGCCGACGGTGAGCAGATCTACTTCGCCTTGAGCGACGGCAACGACCCGCTGCGGTTCCACGACCTCAACGATGGCCGTCCGGTGCTGCGCTCGACCGCAGGTGAGCGTGGCGTACGCGATCCACACATCGTCCGCTCGCCGGACGGATCGCGTTTCTATCTGATCGCGACCGACCTGCGCCTCTACGACAACCTCGACTGGGACCGTCACCAGCGACACGGCAGCCGCTCGATCATGGTGTGGGAGTCGGCCGATCTGGTGAACTGGGACGCCGGCCGGCTCGTCGAGGTCGCGCCGCCGGAGGCCGGCAACACCTGGGCTCCCGAGGCCGTCTGGGATCCCGAGCAGGACGCGTACCTCGTGCACTGGTCCTCCACCCTCTACGACGACCCCGGCCATCTGGGTCAGAGCTACAACCGGATCATGTACGCCACCACGCGCGACTTCCGCGAGTTCTCCGAGCCTCGGGTCTGGATCGACCGGGGCTGGCAGACGATCGACACCACGGTGATCGAGCACGACAGCGTCTACTACCGCTTCCTGAAGGACGAACGGAGCCGCGGCGGGGGAGCGCCGCTGGGCAAGTCGGTGTTCTCCGAGACCTCGACCTCGCTGACCGCCGCGGAGTGGAAGCCGCTGTCCGAAGGCATCGGCCTCGGCGCGATCACCCAGGGCGAGGGACCGCTGGTCTACAAGTCGAACACCGAGGACAAGTGGTACCTCTGGATCGACGAGTTCACCAAGGACCGCCGCTACGTCCCGTTCGAGACCACGGACCTGGCCGCCGGGTGGTGGACACCCTCGGAGGACTACACGTTGCCGGCAGATCCCTGCCACGGCGTCGTTCTGCCGGTGACCGCGGAGGAGTACGACCGCCTCGCGGCTGCCTGGTAATCAGCGGGGTGGGCGGAGGACGGCGAACGGGTCGGTGACGGTGAGTTCGCGGGCGACGAAGCGGTAGACGGTGGCGGGGCGGCCGCCGGACTGACCGGGGCGGGCGGTGCGGTCGGTCGGGTCGATCACGTGCCGCCGGGTCAGCACCCGGGTCAGGTTGGTCGCGCCGAGCCGGTAGCCGAGCGCCGCGCCGAACAGGTCGCGCAGCTCGGAGATGGTGAACTCGCGCGGCGCCAGCGCGAAGCCGATGTTGGTGTACGAGAGCTTGGCGCGCAGGCGCCCGACCGCCGCGTCGATGAAGTGGTGGTGGTCGAACGCGGTCTCCGGAAGGCCGTCGACCGGGTGCCACGCCGTGTCCTCCGGGAGACTAGGTTCGACGTCGGACGGGACCAGGCCGAGGTACGCCGTCGCGAGCACCCGTTCGCGTGGATCGCGGTCGACGGCACTGTGCGTGGCCAGTTGCTCCAGATGCGCGACCTCGCGGACGTCGACCTTCGCCGCGAGGTGCTTGGTGATCGCCTCGCGGAGCCGTTCGGTCGGCTCGACGCCACCTCCGGGGAGGGCCCAGCGGCCGCGGTACGGGTTCCGGCCGCGCTTCCACAGCAGCACGCAGAGCCGGTCGGCACGGACCGACAGGACCACGGCCAGCACCTCGTGGGGATAGCTGGGGAAGTTAACCGGATCACCTTTCCTGTCAGTCGGCACGTCGACGATGGTAGCGTCGTCACCAGTTATCGACTGCGAAGCGAAAACCCCGAGGAAGGATCTGTCGTGACTGTTGACCAGCGCACGGCGCCCAGCTGGCAGGACGAGGTACGCCGCCTGGCCCGCGAGCGAGACGCGGTCGTGCTCGCCCACAACTACCAGGAACCGGCGATCCAGGATGTCGCGGACCACGTCGGCGACTCGCTCGCGTTGTCCCGGATCGCGGCGTCGACCGACGCGTCCACGATCGTGTTCTGCGGCGTGCACTTCATGGCCGAGACCGCCAAGCTGCTCAGCCCGGACAAGACCGTGCTGATCCCGACCGCGCGAGCCGGGTGTTCGCTGGCCGACACCATCGACGCGGACCAGTTGCGGGCCTGGAAGGCTGAGAACCCCGGCGCAGCGGTCGTCGCGTACGTGAACACCAGTGCCGCGGTGAAGGCCGAGGCCGACGTGTGCTGCACGTCGTCCAACGCGGTCGAGGTGGTGAACTCGATTCCGGCCGACCAGCCGGTGCTGTTCCTGCCTGACCAGTTCCTCGGCGAGCACGTCCGGCGCCAGACCGGCCGGACGAACCTGCAGGTGTGGATGGGCGAGTGCCACGTACACGCCGGGATCAGCCCGGTCGAGCTGCGCGCCCAGGTGGCCGCCGACCCGGAGGCCGAGGTCCTGGTGCACCCGGAGTGCGGCTGCGCGTCGTCGACGATCTGGCTTGCCGGACGGGGTGAGCTGCCGGCCGAGCGGACCCACATCGTGTCCACCGCCGGCATGCTGGAGAGCGCTCGGACCATGACCGCCACGAAGGCCCTGGTCGCGACCGAGATCGGCATGTTGCACCAGCTGCGCAAGGTGAACCGGCACACGACGTTCGAGCCGGTGAACCCGAAGGCCTCCTGCCGGTTCATGAAGATGATCACGCCGGAGCTCCTGGTGCGGTGCCTGCGTGAGGGCCGCGACGAGATCCAGCTGCCGGCCGACATCGCCGAGCGTGCCCGCGAGTCGGTGCAGCGGATGGTTGCCATCGGCAAGCCTGCGGGTGCGCGGTGACCCGGGCTGCCGACCTGGCTGTCGACGTGGTTGTGGTCGGTGCGGGCGTGGCCGGGTTGTCGGCCGCGCTCGGCCTGGCGGCGACCCGGCGGGTACTCGTGCTCGGTGCCGGCGACGGCAGTACGCCGTGGGCGCAGGGTGGCGTGGCCGCGGCGTACGGCGAGGACGATCCGCTCGAGCACGCGCACGACACGCAGGTCGCGGGCGCGGGTTTCTGCGATCCGCGCAGCGTCCGGACGCTGGTCGAGGAGGGACCGCAGCGGGTCGCCGAACTGATCGCCCACCATGCCCGGTTCGACCGGCAACCCGACGGCTCACTGTCCCGGACCCTGGAGGGCGGCCACAGCCGGCCCCGGATCGTCCACGCCGGCGGCGACGCAACCGGCGCCGAACTCCACCGCGTACTGACCGCAGCGGTGCTGGCCGCGGGCGTCGAGACGCTCGCCGGCCGCGCCGTCGGCCTGACGAAGTCGTCCTCGGGACGGATCACCGGCGTGCTCGTAGCAGCCGGCGGCGACCAGGCGGGTGCCGCCGGCGCGGGCGGCGCGGGGGCGGGTGCCGCGGGGGCGAGCGGCGCGGGGGCGGGTGCCGCGGGGGCGGGCGGCGCGGAGGCGGGTGCCGCAGGGGCGGGTGGCGCGGAGGCGGGTGCCGCGGAGGCGGGTGCCGCGGAAGCGGGTGGCGCGCACGCGCCCGGCGAGGGGGCTGCTGGCGACGGAGCGCGGGGCGGGCTTGTTCGGATCGGGGCTCGGGCTGTTGTGTTGGCGACTGGGGGGATTGGTAACGCCTACTTGGCGAGTACGAATCCGGGGGCGGTGCGGGGGGACGGGATTGCGCTGGCGTTGCAGGCGGGTGCTTCGCTGGTGGACATGGAGTTCGTCCAGTTCCACCCGACCGCGTTGTTCACCGGGGAGACCCGCGGACAGTTGCCGCTGGTTACGGAGGCGGTCCGCGGCGAAGGTGCCGTACTGCGTGACGTCCGGGGCCGGCGGATCATGGCCGGCCGGCACCCGCGGGCCGATCTGGCCCCGCGCGACATCGTCGCCCGCGAGATCGAGGCCGCGATGCGCCGGGACGGGTCCGAGCACGTCTGGCTCGACGCCACGAGCATCGCACCGGACGTCCTGCGCCGGCGCTTCCCGACCGTACTCGCGTCCTGCGCTCGGATCGGCGTCGACCTGCTGTCCGAGCAGATCCCGGTAGCGCCGGCCGAGCACTTCCTCTGCGGTGGTGTCCGGGTCGACCGCAACGGCGCCACCGACGTACCAGGCCTCTACGCCGTCGGCGAGGTCGCCGCGACCGGGGTGCACGGGGCGAACCGGCTCGCGTCCAACAGCCTGCTCGAAGGGCTCGTCTTCGGCAAACGGGTGGCGACCGCCCTGACCCTGGACCTGCCCGGATCCGCCGACGGGAGTTCGGACGACGTACTGCTGACCGCCGATCGCGAACCGGAACGGATCCGCGCGATCCTGACCAAGTACGCGGGCATCCGCCGCGACGGCGCGGGCCTGAGCGCCGCCGCGGACGAACTGAGTGCCCTGGGCAACGGACCGCTGGCGACCGTTGCCCGGTCCGTCGTTGCCGCGGCCACCGCCCGCCAGGAGAGCCGCGGCTGCCACTGGCGCTCGGACCACCCCCACACCGACCACCGCTGGGACCGGCACGTCAGCCTCACCCTCGACCCCCGAGCGCACCCCGTCGTCACCCTGACGCCATCACCTCATGCCCGCCAGGACCTCGACCTCCGCGCATCCTGAGCCCTACTCGATCGTGAGTACGGCCTTGCCCCGGAACTTGCGGTTGCGCAGGCCGTCGAGCGCAGCGTCGATCTCGGTCCAGCCGGCCCGGAACCCCAGCTCGGTCTCGAGCCTGTTCGTCGCCACGAGCTCGAGCAGGAGAAGGAGATCGGCGCTGATCGGGGACGGGTCGGCGTACGACATGTAGTTGACCAGGCGGACGCCCTCGTGCCCGATGAAGTCGTAGACGTCGATGGCTGACTTCTCGCCGCTCGTGCTGCCCAGCACGACGACGGTGGCCCCGGGGGCAGCCGTCGCGATCGCGTCCCGAAGTGATCGGCCGCCGGTCGACTCGGTGATCAGGTCGTACGGGCCGTCGGCCTCGGCGGTTGCCGGTACGACCGACGCGGCGCCGAGTCTCGTCAGCCGCGGCTGGGCGTCGAGGCGGGCGACCGCGGTCACCCGCGCACCGGACAGTACGGCGAGTTGAACCTGGAACTCGCCGACGCCACCGGTCGCGCCCGTGACGAGGACGTTGCGGCCGAGCAGACTCCCGCCGAGGCGGATCGTGTTGAGCGCGGTTCGCCCGGCCAGGGGCAGCGCCGCGGCCTGCTCGATGCCGACTTCGTCGGGTAGTTCGGCCAGTCGCGAGGTCGGTACCGCAGCGAGTTCGGCCCATCCGCTGTCCGGTGCCAGCGCCGCGACTCTCGCCCCGGCGGCAGGTCCGGTTCCGTCGGCGGCCGGTTCGACCACCACACCGGCGATGTCCTGTCCTGGTCGCCAATCCGCGGTGCGGGCCGCCAGGAGTGCCAGCTCACCGCGGTTGACGGAGAACGCCCGGACGGCGACCAAGGCCTGGTCCGGTGCAGGTACGGGATCGGGGACGCTCTTGACGACGAGACCTTCGGGCGTGTTCACGAGTGCTTTCATGCCTCCATCCCAGTCGCCGAACACACGGACAACAAGGCGAGATCGGAGTGTGCAGTTATCAGCAACCGCAATCAATCAGGACGCCGCCAGGCAAGCGTCGAGCAGGATTTGAACGGCCGGCGGTCGTGGACCGTGGGTCGTCACGACGTCCGTCCGGATGGCGGGGAGATCGAGTCTGCGGAAGGCGACCCGCCGAACGCGCAGTTGCTCGGCCGCAGCGGAGTACAAGACTGTCCAGGCTGTCTGCCCAGCGCCGATCTCCGCCAGAGCGTCGTACACCGAGATGATCGGTGCGCCACGAACCGGCTGCACCCCGATCGACCGGAACTGTTCCTCGAGCAGGTCGTGCAGTCCTGAGTTGGTCTCGCGTGGGCTCAAGCGCAGCGGCACGGCGGACAGCTCGGCGAGAGTCAGCACGGACTGCGCGGCCGCTGGGTGGGTGGCGGGAAGCGCGGCGACCAGGGTCTCGGTCCAGACGGTGACGGCGGCGAGATCCGCGGCGTCTGTGGCCGAGCGGACGAAGGCGGCGTCCAGCTCGCCCCGGCGGAGGGCGTCGAGACGTGCTGCCGAGGGCAGACTGACCAGCCGTACCCGCAGCTGTGGTGCGCGGGTGGCGATCGCGTCGAGGACCTGGTCGAGGCGGTCGCCGAGGCCCTCGCTGGTGCCCAGGCTGAGGACGCCGGTCACCTCGTCGAGGGGTTCGGCGACGACGGCCCGGAGCCGCTGCACGGCGAGCAGCGTGGCAGTTGCCTCAGGCAACAGCCGGCGGCCCGCCGCGGTCAGCTGGACCCTGCGGGTGGTGCGGTCGAACAGCTGGGCGCCGAGTTCACGCTCCAGCCGGGCGATCTGCTGGCTGACCGCGGACTGCCCGATGTGCAGGCGGTCCGCGGCTCGCCCGAAATGCAGGTCTTCCGCGACGGCAACGAAGTACTCGAGCTGGCGAACCTCCACTCGGCCAGGTTACCCGCGGTTGTAGGAACTAGCTGGGGAAGACGACCGAGTCGAACTGGTTGATCGCCGACTGGGCCACGTCGTGCGAGGTGGAGAAGATTCCGGCGTCCTGCTGTGCGGCGGCCGTGGTCAGGGTGACCGGTGCGCCGATCGGCAGGTAGTTCTGCCCGTCGTAGGAGTACGAAGCGCTGAACGACGTACCGGACCGGGTGAGTTTCACCCAGATGGGACGGTAGATGTCGACGTTCGCCTGCGCGGCGGTGTCCAGATAACCGTCGCCGTTGGCGTCCCACTGGAACACGACGCCGTTGCGGGCGGTGACTGCGACCACGGCATATCCGGCGGAGGCACCCGCCTTCGTCTGGTCGTTGCGGACCATGACTCCGGACTTCGCCCAGACGTTGGCGTCGTTGACCGAGACGACCCGGGCAGAGACGCTCGACTGCGCGCCGAAGGAGCCGGGCCGGAAGATCGAGCCGAACTGGTCGTCGTGCTGACCGCCGGCTCCCCAGATGTCGGCCCCGGCCGCCGCGATGCCGAAGGCGCCGCCGCTCTGACCGAAGTACGAGCTGACCGCCGACGCGCCCGTGGTGGCCAGCCCGGCGCCGAGGGCCGCGTCCACCGAGCAGCCGGTGAAGCCGAACTGGTTCGCGTTGAGCGACGTCCGGTACTGCGGCGCGACACCCGCGGCGCAGATCACGTCCCGCGCGCCGGCCGGCCAGTTGGCGCCGCTGATCTTCAGGTTGTTGATCAGCCGGTTGTTGTGCGCGGCGGCATTCGGGGCGGACACCCCGCCGGAGTTGTACCAGTTGTTCTGGATCAGGTTGTCGCTGGTGTTGTTCCGCAGGCTGCCGGCGTTGGTGAAGACGAACGATCCGCCCTGGACCACGTTGTTCTCGTACGTCATCGAACGCGAGCCCTCGTCGAGGTACAGCCCGACGCCCGAGATGTTGAACAGGTAGTTGTTGCTGACCACCGTGCCGGGGCTCGCGGACAGGTTGTAGACCGATCCGCCGTCGGCGAAGCGGGCCTTGGTGTTGTGCACGAGGTTGCCCTCGACCTGGTTGTCCTTGAGCGTGGTCGGTGTCGTGTACTTCGTGTTCCAGTTGTAGTAGCCGCGGTCCACGTAGTCGTTCGACCCGCCGGCGTCGTTGATGCCCCAGCCGTAGCCGGTGTCGATCCCGTCGTACGGAACGTTGGACACCTCGTTGTGGAGGATCCGGGCCCTGGTGACGTACGTGCTCAAGATGCCGCTGTTGTCCTTGTAGTCCACCCCGACCCGGTTGATCGTGTTGTTCTCGATCAGGATGTCCTGGTTCGTCATCCGCGGGTCACTCGGGTGATGCGCGTCGGGCAGCACACCGCCGACCGCGACGCCGTGGCCGCTGTTCTCGACGAACTTGTTGCCGACCACCTCGATGTCGCTCGCGCCGAGCCCGACACCGGTCACCGTGGCGTTCGCGTCGTTGCCGATCCCGAGCGCGGACTGGCCGAGGTTGGTGAAGGTGTTCCCGGTGAACGAGATCCGGCTCGCCGCCGACACCTGCACCGCGGCGGGTTCCTGGTACCAGCTCGTCCGGGCCCGTTCGAACATCTCACAGCCGCGGGAGCAACTCGTGAACGCGTCGGCGGGGCGGTAGTCGTAGGCGCCCTTGATGAACAGCCCGTTCTGCTGGTCGGCGTACCCGTCGGTCGAGGGGCCGAGCCACGACGTCCCGGAGAACTGGATGCCCTCGAAGGAGAGTCCGGTCACCGGCTGGTCGTAGGTGCCGCCAACGCTGATCAGCGACTGCAGCCGGGGCAGCTCGATGTCCAGCTGGTTCGGGTCGACGCCGTCGGCCGGCTTGTAGTAGAGCTTGCCGCCGGTCGGGTCGATGTACCACTGACCGGTCTGGGTGAGGAAGCTCAGTGAGTTGTCGAGGTACCAGGACGGCCCTGCCAGGAAGGAGCGCTGGACCGTGTCCCAACCCCACGTGTTGTTGTTCCAGGCCGGCTGCGCCATCGTGATCGCGGTCGGGCTGATGCTCTGGACCGGCGAGTACCGGTTGGTGAAGTCGCCGAGCGACTCGAACTCGATCCGGCCCTGGTCCGGAAGGTTCGCCAGGTAGGCCAGCGCCGGGTTGTTGATCGTTAGACCTGTGGCCGTCGGCGTGACGTCCGCGTTGGCCAGGCGGATCGCTGCGCGCGGCGCGATCACGCCGTTCACGTAGAGCTGGCGGGTGTCGAGACCGCTCGGGGTGTCCGCCACCCAGATCCCGGGGCCGGCTTCGGACTTCGACCAGCCGGTGACCTGCGAGGCACCTGTGACGACGGGGTGCGCGCCGGGCGCCGCGGCCCAGTGGACGGTGTAGTCGCCGCCGCCGTCACCGGCGTCGAACCGGAGCGGTTCCGTCAGCCGGTAGTTGCCGTCGGCAAGTTGTACGGTCACGTCGCCGTGCTTGACCGCGGGCCGGATCACCTTCTGCGCGCGCTCCAGCGTGCAGGGCTTCGCCTGGCTGCAGTGTGCGGTGTCCTTGCCGTCGGGTGCCACGTAGTAGACGGTCGCCGGGGCAGCCTGCGCACTCACCGGGTTGAGCGCGGCTGCGACGACGGCGCCGGCGCCGAGGAGCGCCAGAACGGTCGATCGGCGGCGGGTGGGTGTGGTCATCGAGCGTCGCGATACAGACCTCAATGTCATCTTCGATCGCTTCCTGTGACGGGGGCATCGATACCCCGGAACAGAGTTAACATACGTATGATGTTTGCGACAAGAGCTCGCGCATGGCTGAATATGTCCCGCATACGTATGATGTTTCCGCGAGTGAGAGAGAGGAACTGGCAACGATGTTGGCAGCGAACTACGTCGGCGACCGGACGATGGTGGTCGAGGAGCGCGAGGCGCCCGGGCTCCGTCCGGGAGAGGTCCGGATCGCCGTGGCCTATGTCGGGATCTGTGGCACCGACCTGCACGTGTTCCACGGCGACATGGACAACCGTGTCAGCAGGCCGGCGACCATCGGCCACGAGATGTCGGGCACGATCGCCGAACTCGGCCCGGACGTCGAGGGCTGGTCGGTCGGGGACCCGGTGACCGTCATGCCGCTCGTCTGGGACGGCACCTGCCCTGCCTGCCGCGCGGGGCACGAACACATCTGTCAGCACCTGGACTTCGTCGGTATCGACAGCCCTGGCGCGCT
This sequence comes from Kribbella sp. NPDC004536, assembly GCF_042873835.1. Taxonomy (NCBI): domain Bacteria; kingdom Bacillati; phylum Actinomycetota; class Actinomycetes; order Propionibacteriales; family Kribbellaceae; genus Kribbella; species Kribbella sp. NPDC004536. Next base: position 1,074,794 of record NZ_JBIALY010000003.1, read on the forward strand.
GCAGCAGTACTGGAACGTCCCCGCGTCGACGCTGGTCCGGCTCCCGTCCGGGGTGTCGTTGCGGGACGCCGCGCTGGTGGAGCCGGTCGCGGTCGCGGTCCACGACGTACGCCGGTCCGAGCTCGGGCCGGGCGACAAGGCGGTCGTCATCGGCGCGGGACCGATCGGCGTGCTGATCGCGACCGTCGCGGCCGCGTTCGGCGCGGAGGTCGTGATCTCCGAACTCGACCCCGGCCGCAGGGCCAAGGCTGCTGAACTGGGGTTGTCGACGCTCGATCCGGCGGCTGTCGACCAGGCGGCCTGGGTCGAGGAGTGGACCGGCGGCGCCGGTGCGGATGTCGTGTTCGAGGTCTCGGGCTCGGCGTCGGCCGTGCGGACCGCGACCGACCTGGTGAAGGTTCGCGGGACGCTCGTCGTGGTGGCCATCCACTCGCAGCCCCGGCCGTTGGACCTGCATCGTGTGTTCTGGCGGGAGCTACGGATCCTGGGTGCGCGAGTGTACGAGCGCCAAGACTTCGTGCGTGCCGCCGAACTGGTTGCCGATGGCACCATTCCGGCGGACGGCCTGGTGACCGGCGTGGTGCCGCTGGCCGAGGTTCAGTCTGCCTTCGGGGTTCTCGAAGCCGGGCAGGCCATGAAGCTGCTGGTGGCGCTGGCATGAACGCTTTCGATCTGACCGGACGGCTCGCGGTCGTGACGGGTGCGAAGCGCGGGATCGGCTTTGCGGTGGCGGAGGCCCTGGCCGCCGCCGGTGCGGACGTCGTCGGGGTTTCGGCGACCCTCGATCCGGCGTCGTCGGAGATCGGGGACCGGGTGCGTGGGCTCGGCCGCGAGTTCTCGGGGTACCGCGTGGACTTCGCCGACCGGGCAGCGGTCACCGGGTTCGCCGACACGCTCGCGGCGGCCGACCGGCCGGTGGACATCCTGGTCAACAACGCCGGAACCATCCGCCGGGCGCCCGCCGCCGAGCATCCGCTCGACTGGTTCGACGAGGTCCTGGAGGTCGACCTCACCAGCACCTTCGTACTCAGCCAGGTGCTGGGCCGCCGGATGCTGGCGACCGGGTACGGCCGGATCGTGTTCACGGCGTCGCTGCTGTCGTTCCAGGGCGGCATCAACGTACCGGGCTACGCGGCCGCCAAGTCCGGCGTGGCCGGGCTGATCCGTGCGCTGTCGAACGAGTGGGCCGGCCGCGGGGTGACGGTGAACGGCATCGCGCCGGGTTACATCGCGACCGACAACACCCAGGCGCTGCAGGACGATCCCGACCGCTCCAAGGCCATCCTCGAGCGGATCCCGGCGGGGCGCTGGGGTACGGCGGCCGACATCGCGGGCGCTGCCGTGTTCCTCGCGTCGGAGGCCGCCGGCTACGTCTCCGGAGCGATCCTCCCGGTCGACGGCGGGTGGCTCGGCCGCTGACAGGACCGCTGACGGGGCGCAGCCTCTGTTCACCCGGCCAGAGCAGTGGTAAAACATCATACGTATGCCCTATGGTCGGGCCAAGCACCACTCCGCGTAGTCACCGGAGTCGACAAGACAAGGAACTCTCATGGTCGGAATCCACACGGCGGCCCGGGCCCGCCGTAGGTCGGCGTTGACCGTCGCCGGGCTCTGTGCCGCAGCCGCGCTCCTGGCCCTGGCCGGCTGCAGCAAGGGCACTGCCGCGGCGAACGGGTCGCACGGCTTCCCCGAAGCCAAGCAGGACGCCTCTTCGACGATCACGGTCTGGGTGGACGCGGATCGGCAGGCCGCCGCGAAGGCGTTCCAGAAGGCCAATCCGGACACCAAGATCCAGGTTGTCTCCTACGACGGGTCGGCCAACGGGTCGAACTCGTTCCGCACCAAGATGCAGCTCTTCGACCGGGCCGGCAGCGGTTGGCCCGACGTCGTGTTCTCCACCCAGAACAACGACGCGGCCTGGGCCAGTCAGAAGAGCAATGGCAAGCAGGCGTTCGCGGCCGTGCTGGACAAAGGTCTGGTCCCTGGTGACACGCTCGCGAAGTTCACCGAAGGGTCGCTCAACCCGTGCAAGGTGGACGGCCAGTTGTACTGCCTGCGGAACGACCTGGCGCAGACCGTGCTCTGGTACAACAAGAAGCTGATGGACCAGTTCGGCTACGCCCTGCCGACCACCTGGGAGGACTACCAGGCCCTCGGAGAGAAGGTCGCGAAGGAGCATCCCGGATACATCATCGGGGCGGCCGGTGACTCGTTCACCCCGGAGATCTACATGTGGGCCGGCAAGTGCCAGGCCAACGGCGTCACCGGACCCAAGGCCGTCACGGTGAAGACCGACACGACCGAGTGCAAGCGGGTCGCGTCGATGCTCGACACCCTCCGCGCCGACAAGACCGTGCCGGTGGTCAGCGTCTTCACCCCGGAGTTCGTGAAGAAGTACACCGGCAAGGTGCTGATGATGCCCGGGCCGTCCTGGTACGCCGGGGCGATCTTCAACAACCCGCAGTCGCTGAAGGTGCCTGCCGGACAGCTCGGTGTCGCCGCTCCGCTGCCGTGGAAGGGCGACGACAAGGCCGCCACCGGCAACGTAGGCGGCGGGACGTGGTTCGTCTCCAGCCACTCCAAGAACCTCGCGGCCGCCGAGAAGTTCGTTCAGTTCGTCACCACGGCCGACGACTACCAGGTGAACGTCGCGCCGGGTTACCCCGCGTACGGGCCGGCCGCGGACAAGTGGATCGCGAAGCAGGAGTCCAGCAAGTACTTCGCGACCACCCTGCAGCCGGTGGTCACCGCTGCCTCCCAGGTCTGGGACGGCTGGGGCTACGGCGTCTTCAGCCAGGAAGCGATCTGGGCGAAGACGATGACCACGGGAATCACCGGCGGCAAGTCGCTCGTCGACCTGTTGCCGGACTGGCAGACGGCGATCCAGAACCAGGCCAAGGTCAACGGATACTCGGTGAACTGAGATGACCATCGCTCCACCGAGCGACCAGCTGGCCGCCGGCGTCCCCGGACGCCGGCGGCCGGTCCGGCCCGCGGGCCGGGCACCTGGTCGCACGCCGATCGGCTACCTGTTCGTGTCGCTCTACGCGCTGCTCGCCCTGGCCTTCGGCGTCTTTCCTTCGCTGTACGCGGTCGTGCTGGCGTTCACCAACGCCGACGGCGGATTCGCCGGCGCCGGCAACTTCACCAAGGTCGTCGGGGACTTCCGGTTCTGGCCTGCCGTGCTGCACGTGACCCTGTACCTGGTCATCTGGCTCGTCGGCCTGGTGGTCTTCGTCGTCGGCCTGTCGTTGCTGGTCCACGCCGTCCGGGTCCGCTGGGCGAGCACCGCCCTGCGCTTCGTGTACTACCTGCCGGGTGCGCTGGCGGGCGCGTCGAGCGTCCTGCTCTGGCTGTTCGTCCTCGATCCCACCGCCAGTCCGGTCAGCGGGCTGCTGCGGGCGTTCGGGTTCGGCAGTTTCGTGGCGGTCATCCAGCCCGGGCACCTGCCGGCGATCTTCGCGATCATCGCGTTCTGGACCGGCGCCGGCGGGTGGATCGTGATCATGTACGGCGCGCTGAACAACATCAGCACCGAGATGCTCGAAGCGGCTCAGGTCGACGGCGCGAACGCGGTCCAGATCGCGCTGCGGATCCAGCTTCCGCTGCTGCGCAAGTGGATCGCGTACATGGGCGTCATGTCGCTTGCCGCCGGCACCCAGTTGTTCGTCGAGCCGCAGCTGCTCAGCCAGGCGAGCAACGCCGTGGTCCCGAACGACTACTCGCTGAACCAGCTCGCCTACCAGTACGCGTTCCAGCAGAACGACTTCAACGGCGCTGCCGCCATCTCACTCATCCTGCTGGTCGTCGCGCTGCTGCTGTCGTGGGTGTTCGTGACCCGCGGTGGCCTTTTCGAGAAGGAATGAGTATGTCCAACCTCCGAGGATGGAGCGGGCGCGTCGTCGCGGGTGCCGTGGTGATCCTGTTCGTGTTCTTCTTCGCCATACCGATCGTGTGGCTGCTGTTGTCGGTGACCAAGTCCGCCCATGCGCTGACCGTTTCGAACCCGTTCTCGGTCGGGTCGTGGCACGACTTCGCCGCCAACTGGCACCAGTTGTTCGGTTTCCAGGACGGCGCGGTCACGACCTGGATCGGCAACTCCGCCGTCTACGCGATCGGCGCTCTGGTGATCACCTTGCTGGTCAGCATCCCTGCCGGGTACGCCCTGGCGCTCACCGAGTTCAAGCTGCGCAGAGCCCTCCTGGTGCTGACTCTGGTCGTGATGCTGATCCCGAGTACTGCGCTGGTGCTGCCGATCTTCCTGGAGCTGAACAGCATCGGGCTGATCGGGAGTCCGCTGTCGGTGATCCTGCCGATGTCGTTCTTCCCGTTCGGCGTCTACCTCACCTACATCTACTTCTCGACGAGCATCCCGCGGGACCTGCTCGCCGCGGCCCGGATCGACGGCTGCAGCGAGCTCCAGGTCTTCGCCCGGATCGCACTGCCGCTGGGCGCGCCGATCGTCGCGCTGGTCGCCTTCTTCAGCTTCGTGCAGAACTGGAACAACTTCTTCCTGCCGTTCGTGATGCTGCCGTCCAGCGACGGTTACCCCGTCCAGGTCGGCCTCACCTCGCTGCTCGCCGCGACCCCCGCGTTCAACCCGAGCTCCGCCGGCTCCGAATCGGTCCAGCTGCCCACCCTGGCGCTGGCAACCGTCGTGTCGGTGCTGCCGGTACTGATCGTCTTCCTCTTCTCCCAACGGTTCCTCGTCGAGGGGATGACCGCCGGAGGAACCAAGGAATGACCGCCCCTGCACTCAAGGAGAACCACGTATGAAGATCACCGGATACCGCAGTCTGAGCACGGTTCACGACTGGGGGAGAGTCACCGGCGACGTCAACGGCGTACAGAACGGTGACACCACACCGGTACCCGTCCTGATCATCGAGACCGACGCCGGGATCGAAGGTGTCGGCGTCGGCCCGCACAGCGACATCGCGCGGGTGTTCCCCGCCGTCGACGGCGAGGATCCCCGGTCGGTCGTGGCGCTGTACGACCGGATGCTCGACTGGGTGTTCAAGACCGGCCATTCCGGGCCGGTGTTCGGCACCATCGGAGCGATCGACATCGCGCTGTGGGACATCAAGGCCAAGGCCGCCGGGGAACCGCTCTGGCGGATGCTCGGGGCCCGCGAACGCTTCGTCCCCGGGTACGCCTCCGGTCTCGAGTACGGCCTGACCGACGAGGAACTGGCCGGACTGTACGGCCGGTTCGCGGAGCGCGGGTTCAAGGCCGGCAAGCTCAAGGGCGGCCGCGACCTCGACCGGGACCTGCCCCGGCTGGAGATCGTCCGCGAGACGCTCAGCCGCAACTCCCGCCGGCCCGCGCTGATGTTCGACGCCAACGAGGCGTGGAACCAGGCCCAGGCCGCCCGGTACGTGGCGGCGATCGAGGAGCGGCTGGACCTGACCTGGGTCGAGGAGCCGCTGCGCAGGTGGGACGCGGCCGGACTGGCTGCGCTGCGCGGAAAGGTCCGCGCGGCGATCGCGAGCGGCGAGAACCTGACCGGGCTCGAGCAGTACCGGCCGCTGCTCGACGCCGGCGCCCTGGACGTCGTCCAGGTCGGCAACGTCTGGGGCATCACCCACTTCCTCCGGGTGGCGACGCTGGCGCACGGTCACGACCTCCCGGTCAGCCCGGTCGCGTACAACACGAACCCGATCGCGCACGCGGCGGCCGCCGTACCGAACCTGCTGACGTACGAGGTCCAGGACCTGCACTTCCCGGTGGGTCTGGACGTCGACCAGGAGTTCGCCGACGGCGGGATCGTCCTCGGCGACCGCCCCGGCCTCGGCATCGTCGTGGACGAGAGCCGGCTCGCACCGGCCAGCTCCGCGGAGGTCCTGCCCGCGGTGACCGGCCCGCACATCCGTCCGGAACGGGCCGCGCTGCGGCTGGTCGCCGAGCCCGACGTGATCGACGTGCCGGCGGTACCGCTGAGGCCGGTCTCGTGACGCGCGCACCGGAACGCCGGGCGTTCGTCGTCGGCGTACGACCCGAGAAGCGCGAGGAGTACCTGACGCTGCACAGCGCCGTCTGGCCGGGTGTCGAGCAGAAGCTCGTCGAGTGCAACATCCGCAACTACAGCATCTTCGTCTTCGGCGACATCCTGTTCGCGTACTACGAGTACGTCGGCGAGGATCACGACGCGGACATGCAGCGGATCGCGGACGACCCGGTGTCGCAGGAGTGATGGACGCACACCGATCCCTGCCAGGTGCGGATCGCCGAGGAACGCAATCCCGGCGCGTTGTGGCAGCCTGTGGACGAAGTTTGGCACCTCGAGTGACGGCGGGCATCGACGCCCACGTGCACCTGTGGGACCGGGCTCTGGATCCGCAGGAGTGGATCGATCCGGACACGATGGCACCGATCGCCCGCGACTTCGGTACGCCGGACCTGAAAGGCATGCTCGCCTCGACAGGACTCGACCGCGCGGTCGTGGTCCAGTCGAGCAACAGCCTGGCGGAGAGCGTCCGGCTGGCCCGGCTGGAGCCGTCGGTGGTCGCGGGCGTGGTCGGGTGGGTCGATCTCACCGCGGGCATCGGTCCACAGCTCGACCGGATCCGCGGGGACGCGACAGTTCCGGTTGTCGGCGTACGGCATCTGGTGCACGTCGATCCGGATCCCGAGTGGCTGTTGCGGGACGACGTCGCGGCCGGCCTGGACGCACTCGGGCGTGCGGGGCTGTGCTTCGACCTCGTCGTTCGCGAGTGGCAGCTCGGGCAAGCCGCGCTGGTCAGCGGCCGGCACGAGGGGCTGCGCTTCGTACTCGACCACCTGGGCGGTCCGCCGCCTCCTGGCCAGGACATCAGCGCCTGGGCGGCCGGCCTGCGGGAGTTGGCTCGCCGGCCGAACGTCGTCGCGAAGGTGTCGGGCCTCTCGTCGGGACTGGCCCCGGGTTCCTGGCGGGCGGCGGATCTCGAGGACCGGGTGACCGTTGCCCTCGAGGCGTTCGGGCCCGAGCGCCTGCTCTACGGTTCGGACTGGCCGCTCGCCGAGCTCGGCGGCGGGGCGGTGCCCTGGAGGTCTGCTGTCGACAGCCTGCTGTCGGAACTGACGGAGGCCGAACGGCAACGGGTGTTCGGCGGCACCGCGACCGAGATCTACTGCTTGCGTTGACGTTTCCGGCCGCGCGGACGGGGCGCGTGGTCCGGAAGCCGCCGGCGCTCCCACGAGCCGTGGATGTGGTCGTGCATCGCCTTCTCGGCGGCGGCCACGTCGTTGCGGGCGATCGCCTTCACGATCGCCTCATGCTCGTCGAGGGTGACGGCCACCGCGTCGGGCGGGTTGATGCCCTGGTACCGGCTGGACTCCACGGCTCGCTTGTAGACGTGCTTGGCGATGTTCTCCGCCAACTGGTTGCCGGAGATCTCCATGACGGCGTAGTGGAAGATCACGTCCGCCTGCCGGAACGAGTCGGTCTCCGACTCGCTCTCCCGCATCGCCGTCAGCGCGTTCTCCAGCCGCCGGAGCTCGTCCGCGCTGTGCGATGCGGCGACCGCACCCGCCATCGCCGACTCGAGGCTCGCGCGGACGATCGTCAACTCGTCCAGGACGCCGAGGCTTTCGTCGTTGTCGATCAGTGCCGACAGCACCACCGGGTCGAGCATGTTCCAGTACCCCGGCGCCCGGACCTGGGTGCCCCGGCCTTGCGAGACGGTGACCAGGCCCTTCTCCTCGAGGCGCTTCACCGACTCGCGCAGCACCGTCCGGCTGACCCCGAAGTGCTCGCTCAACGGCACCTCCGGAGGCAGCAGATCGCCTTCCTTCAACCGGCCGGTCACGATCAGGTCGACGAGCTCGGCCACCACCGAGACCCCGAGCCGTCCCACCGGCAGCCGCCGTGGGATCAGCAACTCCGTCGCGGGCAGCGCCTCTTTCGCCATACGTATGATCTTACCGAGCGCCGCCCGGGACGGGTGCGGTGCTGCCGCGGACGACGAGTTCGGTGGCGAGTTCCAGGCGTTGGTGGGGGAGCGGCTCGCCGCGGTCGAGGGTGAGGACCAGGTTCGCCGCGGCCGCGGCCATTTCGGTCAGCGGTTGCCGGATCGTGGTCAGCGGCGGCGTGACCCAGCCGGTGACCGGCAGGTCGTCGAACCCGACGACGCTGAGGTCGTCGGGGATCCGCAGTCCCGCCTCGGCGGCCGCACGGTACACGCCGAAGGCCTGCAGGTCGTTGTGGGTGAAGATCGCCGTCGGCCGGTCCGGCCGGGCCAGCAGGACCCGCCCGTGGGTCAGGCCGTCCTCCGCTTGGAACGTTCCTTCGCAGATCAGGTCGGGCGCGATCGGCGTACCGGCGTCGTCGAGGGCTGCCCGGTAGCCGTCCAGCCTGGCCCGGCTGGACAGCATCCGGGTCGGTCCGGTGATGGTGGCGATCCGCCGGTGGCCGAGTTCGAGCAGGTGGCGGGTGGCGGAGAACCCGCCGCTCCAGTTGCTGGCGACAACCGACGGGAACTCGTGGCCGGGGTCGCCGGTGGGGTCGACCAGTACGAACGGGATGTCGCGGCTGTGGATCTGATCGCTCTGCGCGGGGGTGAGCCCGGAGAACACCGCGATGACTCCGACAGGCCGGCGGGCGAGCACGCCTTCGATCCAGCCACGGCCTGGCGTGTGGCCGTGCATCTCGGACAGTACGACGGCCAGCCCGTTCTCGCCGGCCACCCGTTCGACGCCCTTGATCACTTCCATCGCGTACGCACCCGCGAGTTCGTGGAACACCAACTCGACCAGCGCCGCCTTGGTGCCGGGCTTCTTCAGCCGCCGGAACCCGTGTGTACGAATGATGTCCTCGACCAGCGCACGCGTGGTGGGGGAGACGTCGGACTGACCGTTGATCACCCGGGACACGGTCGGGACCGAGACACCGGCGAGCTCGGCGATCTGGGCGACGGTCATCGCCCCGCCCGACGGGCCGGCCGCGGAGTCGCTGCTAGCGGTCATGGCGGCGAGTTTAGCCGCGGGCCTCCAGCGGTCTCCGGATGTTTCGGTGGGAATCTCGAAACGACCTGTTGACCCCGTCAGGGCGCGGTTCTACAGTTCCCGCAATGATCGGCAGTGTCTCCGAAATTTTCGGACTTGACTGCCCCCTAGCGTTCGCTCGATCCGGGAGGTTCGCCCGTGAAGTTTCGTCTTGTCTTGGCCGTCGCGGCTGCTGCCGCGTTGGTCGTCTCCGGCTGTTCGGGCAGCGATTCCGGCGCGAAGGACGAGAAGTCCTTCGACTTCTGGTCCTTCTCCGGGATCAACCAGAAAGCCGCGGTCGAGGAGTACCAGAAGAAGCATCCCGACATTCACATCAAGCTGACCGAGGTCGGCACCTCGACGGAGACGGCGCAGGCGCTGACCACGGCGCTTGCCGGTGGCAAGGTTCCGGACCTGGTGCTGATCCAGGGCGACGACCTGCCGAAGTTCGTCCAGCAGCCGCAGAACTTCGCCGATCTGCGCAGCCTCGGCGCGGACGACATGAAGAAGGACTACCTGGACTGGGTCTGGTCGCAGAGCGTCGCGCAGGACGGCTCCGTGCTCGGCGTGCCCACCGACGTGGGCGGTCTGGCGATTGCCTACCGCAAGGATCTGTTCGCGGCCGCCAAGCTGCCGACGGACCGGGCCGCGGTCAGCAAGTTGTGGCCGACCTGGGACAAGTTCATCGAGGTCGGCAAGCAGTACAAGGCTGCGACCGGCAAGGCCTTCGTGGACAACGCCGGGACGAGTGTCTTCTACCAGGCCGTCAACCAGGGTGACGAGAAGTACTACGACGCGGACCGCAACCTGGCCTACGACCGCAGCCCGCAGGTGCGGCGTGCGTTCGACTACGGGTTGGCCGCGACACAGGCCGGCATCACGGCCAAGCTCAACTCGTTCACCGAGGGCTGGTCGGCAGCAATGACCAAGGGCGACTTCGCCGTCGTCGCAGCGCCGTCCTGGCTGCTCGGTAGCATCCGGACGAACGCGCCTACTACCAAGGGGAAGTGGGACGTCGCCACGATTCCGGGCGGCGCCGGCAACTGGGGTGGCAGCTACCTGGCGATCCCGAAGAACGCCAAGAACCCGAAGGCGGCCTGGGACTACATCAAGGAGATGCAGTCGCCGCAGTCGCAGCTCGCGCACTACGTCGACTCGGGTTCGCTGCCCTCGACGCCGGGCGTCTACAAGGACCCGCAGCTGACCTCGCACAAGGATCCGTTCTTCTCGGACGCTCCGACCGGCAAGATCTACACCGACTCGCTGCTGGGTCTGAAGCCGTTCTACATCGGCCCCGACAGCGCGGCCATCGGGCAGGAGTTCCTGAACGCGATCACCAACGTCGAGCAGGGCAAGGGCGATCCGGCGACGGCCTGGGACACCGCGCTGAAGAACATCAAGACCGCCATCGGGAAGTAGGGCGACCCGATGGCCAGTACCCTCACCGCCCCGCGGGCACCGGCCGCGCCGCCGACGGCGCGGCGCCGGGTGCGCGAAAGCGTCGGCGAGCGCGTCGCGCCGTACGCCTACATCGCGCCGTTCTTCCTGATCTTCACCGTGTTCGGCCTGTTCCCGCTGTTGTTCACCTTCTACGTCGCGCTGTTCGACTGGAACCCGGTCGGTGCGCACACGTTCGTAGGACTGGACAACTTCGTCCGGCTGTTCCACGACACGCGATTCTGGAACGCGGTGCAGAACACGATCAGCATCTGGGTGCTGTCCACCGTGCCCCAGTTGCTGATCGCGCTCGGCCTCGCGCACCTGCTGAACCATGCCCGGCTGCGGCTGCCGACACTGTTCCGGATGTCGATGCTGGTCCCGTACATCACGTCGGTGGCCGCGACGACCATCGTGTTCGCGCAGCTGTTCGACCGCGACTACGGGTTGCTCAACTGGCTGCTGCACCTGGTCGGCGCCGGGCCGATCGACTTCGTCCAGTCCACCTGGGGCAGTCAGCTGATGATCGCGACGATGGTGATCTGGCGCTGGACCGGATACACCACGCTGCTCTATCTCGCTTCACTGCAAGCGATCTCGCGTGACATCTACGAGGCGGCATCGGTCGACGGGGCGGGCAACTGGAAACAGTTCCGCTTCATCACGATCCCGTCGCTGCGCCCGGTCATCGTGTTCACGATCGTGACGTCGACGATCGGCGGCCTGCAGATCTTCACCGAGCCGTTGCTGGTGTCCCGGAGCGCGCCGCTGACCTGCGGACCGATCCGGCAGTGCCAGACGCTGACGTTGTTCCTGTTCGAGCAGGGCTTCGGCCAGTTCAAGTTCGGGTACGGCGCGGCGATCGGAGTCACGTTGTTCGTCCTCGTCGTCGGGTTCGCCCTGATCAACTTCCTGCTCTCCACCCGCTTCCGCCGGGAGAAGTCATGATGCGCCGCCGGATCGACCGCGTGCCCTGGTGGGTCTACGTCCTGCTGATCGCCGCCGTGGTGATCGCAGTCTTCCCGCTGTACTGGATGTTCGTGGTCGCGTCCAACGACTCCGCCACCGCCTACAAGATGCCGCCCCGCATCGTGCCCGGCGAGAATCTGTTCCACCTCGCCGGGCTGGTCTTCAGTACGGTGCCGTTCGTGCGGTCGCTGGTCAACAGCGCCGCGGTCGCGGTCGCGATCGGGGCCGGGCAAGGCGTGCTCTGCGCGCTGGCCGGGTTCGCGTTCGCCAAGCTGCGGTTCCCGGGCCGGAACACGTTGTTCACGATCGTCGTCCTCACGATGACCGTGCCGACCCAGCTCGCCGTCATCCCGCAGTACATGATCATGTCCAAGCTCGGCTGGGTGGACACCCTGCAGGCGTTGATCGTGCCCGGACTGGCCAGCGCCTTCGGCATCTTCTGGATGCGTCAGCACATCTCGTCGACGGTGTCCGACGAACTGCTCCAGGCGGCCCGGATCGACGGCGCGAACTCCTGGCAGATCTTCTGGCAGATCGCGTTCCCGCTGGTCCGCCCGGCCGCGTTCGTGCTCGGCCTGCTCGGCTTCGTCACCGCCTGGAACGACTTCCTCTGGCCGTTCATCATCCTCAAGTCGCCGGAGATGTACACCGCCCAGATCGCGATCAAGGCCTTGCAGAACAGCTATGTCGTCGACCTCGGCCTCGCGATGGCGGGTTCGTTCCTCGCCACCGTCCCGCTGCTGGTGCTGTTCGTCTTCGTCGGCCGGCGTCTCGTCACCGGCATTATGGACGGCGCCTTCAAGGGCTGATCCGGTGCCGGCGGCTAGGATTGCGCGATCGGGCGCCGGTACCGGAGCGGGGGTGGGTCGTGGTCACCATGAAGGACGTGGCCCTGCGCGCCGGCGTCACGAAGCAGACCGTGTCGAACGTCGTGAACAAGCGGCCGGTGGTGTCCCCGGACACGGTCGCGCGGGTGGAGAAGGCCGTCGCGGAGCTCGGCTTCCGGTCGAACCTGCTGGCCCGTGGGCTGGCGACCGGGCAGACGATGATCGTCGGCCTGGTCGTACCGACGCTGACCAGTGCGTTCTACGCCGAAATGGTCGAGCAGATCGAGAACGCGCTGGACGGGGAAGGCTACAACCTCGTCGTCGGTACGACGTACGGCGACCAGGACCGGACCCGCCGCAAACTCGAGGGCCTGCGGCAACGGTCCATCGACGGACTGCTGCTGGCCGACGACGGCAACGTCGGCGGCCAGCTCGAGATCGTCCGGGAGACCGGTCTTCCGTTCGTCCTGTGTGCGTGGGAGAACGAGATTCCCGAGGACACGACCGTCGTCACGTTCGACTACGAGAAGGCGGGCTACCTGGCCGGCCGGCAGCTGCGGCAACTGGGCCATCGGCAGGTGGGTGTGGTCGGTGATCTGCCGGCGCACCAGCGTCGGCTGGACGGCCTGCGCCGCGGCCTCGGCCGGGAACCCGCCGCGATCGTGGCGTCCCGGGAGTCCTCGCAACGCGGCGGGTACAACGCGGCCGCCACACTGCTCGCCGGTGCCGCCGAGGTCACCGCGATCATGGCGACCCACGACCTGCTGGCGCTCGGTGTCCTCGAGGCGGCGAAGCAGCACGGGCGGCGGGTGCCCGACGACCTCTCTCTGGTCAGCATCGACGACATCGAGGCGAGCGGGCAGGCGCATCCTCCGGTGACCACCGTCGCGTTCCCGATCGAGCGGCTCGCGCAGGAGGCCACCTCGCGGCTCCTCCGCGCCGTCGGCACCGGACGGCGGCGATCCGGCGTGACGACGCTGCCGCCGAAGCTCGTCGTCCGCGCCAGCACCGCCCGATCAGCTCGGCGTTGACGCGGCGCGACGCCGTCGGTTAGCGTCGATCGTCCGATTTGACCGGTCAAATAAGGTGCGCCCGTGCGAAACACCATCAACCGAGACTGGCGGTTCGTCGTCGGCGACCCGTCCGGTGCGGAACGTATCGATCACGACGACTCCGGTTGGGAGCGCGTCGGCCTGCCGCACTCGTTCAGCATCCCGTACTTCCAGTCGACGGACTTCTACACCGGCCCGGGCTGGTACCGGCAGACGCTGGTGCTCACCGCGGAACAGCTCGAACGGCGGCGGGTCCGGCTCGAGTTCGAGGCGGCGTTCCAGCAGGCGAAGGTGTACGTCAACGGTGTCGAGGCAGGCACGCATCGGGGCGGTTACACCGGGTTCGTCGTCGACACCAGCGAGCTGGTGCGGGCCGGGTCGAACCTGATCGCCGTACGGGTCGACAACGAGTGGGACCCGACCCTGGCGCCGCGGGCCGGCGAGCACGTCTTCTCCGGCGGCCTGTACCGCGACGTCTGGCTGGAGATCGTCGACGAGGTGCATGTCGCCTGGAACGGTGTCGCGATCAGTACGCCTGGACTCGCGGAAGGTGCCGGGCGCGTGCAGGTCGAGGTGGAGGTGGAGAACCAGGCAGCGGAACCGTTCGCGGGGTCCGTCGGCATCACGGTGCTCGATCCTGCGGGTGCACCGGCCGGCCGCGCCGAGAGCGCCGTACAGAAGTTCCCGCCGGGCGTGACCCGGGTCGTCCTGACCGCCGACCCGCAGGACGCCGTCGCGTTGTGGAGCCCGGAGACGCCGAACCTCTACTCGGTCACGACAACCGTTCAGCAGGCCGACGGGATCGTCCGGGACGAACTCGTCACGCCGTTCGGTTTCCGGTACTTCGGCTTCGACGCCGAGCAGGGCTTCAGCCTGAACGGCCGCTCGCGGTACCTGCTCGGTGCGAACGTGCACCAGGATCAGGCCGGCTGGGGCGACGCGGTCACGAACGGGTCCATCCGGCGGGACCTGCGGCTGATGAAGGACGCGGGCTTCGACTTCATCCGTGGATCGCACTATCCGCACGACCCGGCGTTCGCCGCGACCGCGGACGAGCTCGGACTCCTGGTCTGGTCCGAAGGAACGTTCTGGGGCACCGGACCGGCCGGTGGGTCGGCCTGGGGCGGCAGCGCGTACCCGACCGACGAGTCCCACTGGGCGGCCTTCGACGAGAGCTGCAAGGCGCAGCTCACCGAGATGATCCTTGCCAACCGCAACCATCCGTCGGTGATCGTGTGGAGCGTCGGGAACGAGGCGTTCTTCACCGATCCGGAGACGCTGCCGCAGGTCCGGCGGCTGCTCGCCGAGCTGGTCGAACTCGGCCGCCGGCTGGACCCGACCCGGCCGATCGCGGTCGGCGGCGTGCAGCGGGGCGACCTCGACCGGATCGGGGACCTGGCCGGGTACAACGGTGACGGCGCCTGGCTGTTCGAGGATCCCGGGATCCCCAACCTGGTGTCGGAGTACGGCTCGACCAGCACCCACCGGCCCGGTGAGTACGGGCCCGGTTGGGGCGATCTGACGCATCGGCAGCAGCCGACCGACGGTGATCCGTATCCGTGGCGGCACCCCTGGCGCTCCGGCGAGGTGATCTGGTGCGGTTTCGACCACGGGAGCATCGCGGGGCAGTTCCTGGGGTCGATGGGCATCGTGGACTACGCCCGGCTGCCCAAACGGTCCTGGTACTGGTACCGGAGCACCTATCGCGGGATCGAGCCGCCCGCGTGGCCGGTGGCCGGTCCTCCGGCGGCGTTGTCGTTGACCGCGGACAAGACCGTTCTGGAGAGCTCGGACGGAACCGACGACAGCCATGTCGTGGTGACGGTCCTCGGCGTGGACGGTCAGCACGTGGCGGTGGACGTTCCCGTCACGCTGACCATCACGTCTGGGCCGGGGGAGTTCGCCACCGGGTCGGAGCTGACGTTCGATCCCGACGGCCCGAACCCGATCCGGGAAGGTCAGGCCGCGGCGTTCTTCCGGTCGTACCACGCCGGCAGCACCGTCATCGTCGCCGAGGCCGAAGGCCTGCGGAGTGCGACCCTGGTCATCGAAACCACCGACGGCCCGCCGTACGAGCAGTCCGCCCAGGTCCGTCGTACGGCGCCCGAGGTGAAAGCGGTCACCGCACCCGTTTCGGATTTCGGCACCGGCAATCCGGTGAGTGCCACGAGCCATGAGGCAGGACACCCACCGCAGGACGTCAACGACGGCAGTACGGAAACCTGGTGGCAGAGCGCGCCCGGCGATGCGGCACCGTCGGTGTCGGTTCACCTGGAACGGGTGGTGCGCGTCGAGGAAGTGCTGGTCGACCTCCGGCTGCCCGCGCCCGGTCCGATCGCTGTCGAGTTGGTGGGCGCGGACGCCGATTGGCAGCAGGTCGGCGTGCTGTCCGCCGGGCAACTCGGTCTCACGGTTGCGGTGGAGCAAGGGCTGGAGAGCACGACGGTCAGGTTGCGCGCGGCGGAGCCGTTCGAGTCCGCGGCTGTGTTTGCCGTGGGCAACCTGACCGTCAGAGGCTCACTCAGCTGATGGTGAAGTCGCTGAAATCGGCCTCGCCGGCGGCGCCGGACGCCGAGTGCGAGGTGGTGAAGACGCCGGCGTCCTGAACCGCTGCGGCACTCGGCACGTTGGCCGAACCGACAGCGGTCCAGGTCTTGCCGTCGGTCGAGTACGAACCGGTGAACGTCGTGCCGGAGCGGGTCAGCCGCAGCCAGGTCGCGAAGACCGGCGTACCACCGGTCTGTTTGTTGCTGTCCACACCTCCGTCGCCGTTGCCGTCCCACTGCAGGGCGACACCGTTCTTCGGGGTGACCGCAAGGAAGAGGTAGCCAGCTGCCTTGCCGGCTCCGGTGAGGTCGTTGCGGATGATGATGCCCGACTTGGTCCAGCTGTCGACGGCGTCCTGGTACGTGACCGCGACGGTGACGGTCGCGCCGTCCTGGACCGCGCCCGGACGGTAGATCGTGCTGTACTGATCGACGGTCGACCAGGCATCCGCGCCGGCGCCTCTGATCGCGAGGTCGGTACCGGACTGCCCGTACTCCGCTGTGGTGGCGAGGGCCGAGCTGAAGGTCCGGTACGGATCGCTGACCGGATGATCGAAGATTGAGTCGGCCCCCGGCGTGATCGTGATGTTGTCGAAGACGCTCGTGTTCAGCTCGAGCGGGACCCGTGAGGTGACGGAGAGGCCGACGTAGTACGGCGCGTTGCCGAAGGCCGGGATCGCATCCCGTCCCAGCAACGCCCACGTCTGACCGTCGGCGGAGCTGAAGGCCGTGAACCGGCTGCCGCTGCGTTCGAGCTTCAGCCAGGTCGGCACCGGCGCGCCGCCGCTGCCGGTAGACGTCGACGTACCGGCGGCGACCCGCAGCCGACGGATGAACTGCTTCGTCCCGGAGTCGTTCCCGACGAGGAACGCGCCTGCCATCTGGTCGAACGGTGAGAGCGACTTGAGCATCAACAGCCCGACCTGGTCGGCGTCGCCGGCGTTGTCACGTGAGCTGATCCGCGCGACGAACGTGGCGTCGCCTTCGACCTGTGTGTAGGCGTAGTGGGCCGTCATACCTTGCCCGTTCACGTTGAGGTCGGTGCCTGCGCCACGAACCGTGAAGGCACCGGTGTCATAGGCGGTGTTGCCGGGCCGGCGCAGCGCGACGACGCTGTACGTCCCCAGCCGGCGTTCGTCCGGCACGTAGTCGCCGATGTCGGCGGCGGACCAGCCGGACGGCAACTGCCCACCGACGGTCAGGTCCAACGGCGTCGTCGTCGGCCCCGCAGCGTTCGCGGCGGAGAGGATGATCGTCGACCGGCCGGCGGCGCGTGGCGTCCCGGTGATCGCACCGGTGGTGGCGTTGGCGACCAGGCCGTCGGGCAGACCGGAGGCCGCGTACGACGTCGGTTCGTTGGTGCCCTGGATGCGGAACACGAACGGCTGCCCGACGGTCGCGAAGGCCTCCGCCGGATTGGTGATCTCTGGTCTGGCCGGACTCGGCATGGTCGCCGTCGCGGCGGCCGACAGCGGGCCGCGACCGCTCACGTTCGTCTTGGCGACCGCATACCGGTACGCGGTGCCTGGTACTCCGGTCGAGTCTGTGTAGGTCGTGCGTACACCGAAGCCGATCGGAGCTACGTCGGTCGCGATGACCTGGAAGGCGCCGCCGGCCGACCGCAGGACTGTGTAACGGGCGGCGAGGTCGGGGCAGCTCCACGCCAGCTCCACGGCATTGCTCCCGGCAACGGCAGACAGATCGGTGACCGTCTCGACCGGCGGCGGTACCGTCCAGACTCCTGTGACCGTCACGTTGTCGAAGGCTCCGCTTCCGGTCTCGGCGTACGACTCGCGGACGCCGAGGCACGAGCAGAGCGCGAGGCCCACGTACAGGCTCTGGCCGAGGTCGAGTTCGGTCGACCCGACGACCGTCCAGGTGACCCCGTCCGGGGACATCGAGCCGGTGAACCGGTTGTTCTTGCGTTCCAGCCGGACCCAGTACGGCATCCGCAGCCGGTAGCCGTCACCGGCGGCCTCGACGTACGGGGCGCGGAGCGGCGTGGCCGACGACGGCAGTACGCCGATGTTCGAGATGGGGTAGCCGGCATCGGTGGTGATTGCCTGTTGCTGGGCCGGGGACACCGGCGTACTTCCGGTCGCCGTCGTCGGGCCGCCGGCGGCCGCTCGGGTGGTCCATACCCCGCTCCACGAGGACAGCGGCAGACCCTGCAGCAACATCGCGGCATGCGGCGAGCCGCCGTCGAGAGTGCTGCGGAACATCACGCCGATCTTCGCGTACTGCGAACTCACCGGATGCACGATGCGCGCGGTGATGACGCCGTCGCCGCGCAGCGGTACCGATGCGAAGCGGAAGCTGTCGGACGTACCGCCGATGTCGGTACCGCCGTCGTCCAGCAGGAAGCGCTCGCCGTCGAAGGTCGTCGCGCCACCACGTAGTCCACCGACGTCACGGGCCCGCCACAGCCCGGGCAGACCGGCGGTCGACGATGCGCTGAAGGACCGCTGACTCGTACCCGCGGCGTTGGTCGCCGACACGGCGTAGTGGTACGTCCCGCCGACCTTCACCGACAGGTCGGTGTACGACGTCGTGGTGAGCCCGGTGGCGAGCACGCCGAAGGTCCCGTTGTCCTTCGCGCGATAGACCGTGTACGTCGCGGCGACGGTCGCGGTGATCGGCTCGACCGACCCGATCCACGACAGCCGGACCCCGGAGCCTTGGTTGGTCGCGGCCAGTCCGGTCGGGACACCCGGCGCGGTCGTCGGGGTTGTCTGTGCGGCGGCCGGGCGCGCGTACGTCAGGGTCCCGAATCCGGGATGGTCCTCGTTGTAGCCCTCGACGAAACGGGCGCCGCCCGTGCCGCGGAAGACGGCTTGCTCGGTGAAGGGTGCGGTCAGTCCCAGGCGCGAGACGTAATGCCCGTAGGCGAGCTCGAACATCGGGCGGTTCACCCCACGGACCAGCGTGCTGATCACCGTCCGGATGTACTTGCCGGTCCGATCGAGATCGGGCGTGAACGGCACGTCGTTGTTGCCGAGGTTGTACTTCGCGTCGTACTCGTAGCTGGCCAGGATCCGGTTGCCGGCGAAGCCGTAGAGATCGACGCCCTGGTTCCACGCGACCTGTGCGGCGTCCGCGAGCATGGCGAGGGCGAGCTGTTCGTGGGTCTGGTCGCGGCCGCTTTCCTGTCCTTGGCCAGCGGTGTTGACGATCCGGTGCGTGACGCTCCCGTTGCCGGCGCCGTGCGCGGCGTACCGCATCGCGTCCTCGAACATCACCCGGTCGTCGCACAGTACGGCGATCGCGGCGGTTGTGCGGAACACGGAATCCCAGTTGCCGTTGGCAAAGAGTGCGTACCCGGACTGCGCCCGGTACCAGACGCCACGCAACGATTCCTGGCAGCGCCGGAACGCCTCGTCGTCCCAGCCCTGGTAGTTGCTGTGGCGCAGGAGCTCCGCGGCGTTGGCGAGCTTGAAGCCCTGCAGGGTCGCGCCCAACTGGCCGTCGGCGCCGGTGATGCCGGTCAGCGTCCGCGCCCAGACGTCGAGGATGTCGCGGGCCTTGTCGGCGTGCCGGACGTCCTGGGTGAGGTACCACATCAGCGCGTTCTGATAGGCCGCCGCCGCGTCCGCGGGAGCCTCGTTCTGGTAGTTGTACGGGCCCCGGCCCCAGGTCGTGATCTGGCCGGTGTTCCGTACGGCGTAGTCGTAGGCCGACCGCGGATCCGCGGCGAGTGCGCCGAAGCCGGACCAGATCGGGTCGCTCTGGGCGGCGACCGCCGACCGCATCCGGTCGAGGTCGTCCTGGCTGTGCAGGATGCCCGGGTGGGCGAAGGCTGCGTTCACCGCCGCGCCGTTTCCGGCGGCCGCGGCTGTCGGTGCTCCCACCAGTGAGACCGGCACTGCCGTGACGGCCGCGAGGCCGGCGGTCAGACCGACGAAGCCGCGGCGATTGATCTCGTTGCTCATCTGCCTGCTCCTCGGCTACTTGACCGTCAGGGTCAGGGTCGCCGTACCCGAACCGGCCGCGTTCGTGGCTGCGATCGTCACGGCGTACGTCCCGCTCGCGGTCGGCAGCCCGGCCAGGACGCCGGTCGCGGTGTCGAAGCTCAGTCCTGGTGGCAGGCCGGTGGCGCCGAAGATGTACGGATTGTTGCTCGCGGCAATGGTGTACCGGAACGGGACGCCGAACGAGGCAAGGGCGGTTGCCGGGCTGCTGATCGACGGGACGTCCGGGCTGACGCTTGCCGGGCCGACGAAGGTCAGGTTCCGGACGTGCTCGTTGACGTACATCGGGAGGTAGTCGGCGGTCTTGTACCAGCGCGCGTGTCCGGTGTCCGTGATCAGTACACCGTTGACGGTGAGGTTCTCGAAGGTGACGTTCTGGATCAGGCGGTCCTCGTCGTAGCCGACCATGACCGACGACGCCGCGCGGGCGCCGTGGTAGCTCAGGTTCTTCACGTAGACCGTGTCGATCCCGCGGCCGACGGAGGTGTTGTACGACTTGTTGAACATCACCCGCATGTTGATCAGCTGGCCCCAGCGGATGTCCTCGACCCGGACGTCCTCGATGCGCACGTTCTTGATCAGGTTGCCGTCACCGGGATTCAGCGCGATGCACCCCTGGTAGTCCAGCTGCGGCTCGCGGTGGTCCAGTACGTCGATGTTCGTGATGGTCAGCTGATCGATCGTCTCGTTGTTGTCGGAGTTGCCGTGCGTACCGACGTTGATCGGGTGCGCGACGTCGGCCCAGAGCGTCGAGTTCTGGATCACGATGTTCGTGCTGTCCCCGTAGTAGTTCCAGCGGTGGTTGTAGACCGCGACGCAATCGTCGGAGGTACGGATGAAGGCGCCGTCGACGACCACGTTCTTCGAGCAGAACAGGTCGATCCCGTCGCCCCAGGTGACCGCCCTGAACACGGAGAAGTTGCGGATCGCGACGTCCTGGGACTGCCCGACGGTGATGTTCAACCCCATCGACTTGACCCCGTCGATCACGATGTCCTGGGAGTTCTCGACGTAGATGGTGCTGCCGGAGTACAGCGACCACATCATGCCGGGTCCGAGCAGCTTCGCCCCGGACACACCTTGGAAGAGCACCGGCGCCTTGAGGACAGCGCCGCCGGCCAGGTACACCGTCTTGCCGCTGGGTACGACGACCTTGCCGTCGGCGGGGGTGTGCACGCCGGGACCGAAGTAGAGGACGTCCGGGTCGTCGGGGCTCGGCGGGTTGGGGTCGATGGCCTCCGCCAACAGTTGGAGGTTGTTGAACCGGTCGCCGTTGACCTCGATCGAGACCTTGCGCGGCCGGTCGAGGACGAACCGGATCTCGCCGGTCCGCCGGTGCACCGCCGGAGTGATGCCGTACGACAGCGGGCGGACGTACGCGGTCCTGATCTCGTCGCTGGTGTACGTGATCGAGACCTCGACCGTGCCGGTGAAGCCGAAGTACGCGACCGACGAGTCCGGCAAGGTCGCGCGACCGGACTTGGCGTCGATGATCATGAACCGGGTGTAGTAGACATCGACCTCCTGCCAGGTGCCGCCCGGGTTGCGGACCTTGACGGCGAACGTGTCGTTGGTCGGGATGCCGTCGGGGATCGGGTAGGTCGCGACAGTGTTCGGGCCGGCGTCAGTGGCCGCCGCGGCCACCCCGGGCGCGAGCAGCCCGCTGCCGACCGCGGCTGCGGCCCCTGCGGTGTACAGCAGCGAACGGCGGGACATCGATGCGGTGGCGAGTTCGGACGTATTCACCAGGGCGGTCCTTTCCGCTATTTGACCGGTCAAAAAACCGTGCATCGGAGCAAACCAATCCCACCCACAACAGTCAACGCCGAACCCCACCACCGAAACTTTCGCGTCGCCTCTCCTCGCCAGCTTAGTGGACACTGTCCACATTGGGTCAGTATGGTGGACAATGTCCACATAGTCCCGGCTGTCATCGGAGGACGCCGTGTATGACCCACCTGCCTATCTGTGGGCGTTCACGATTGCCGGACCGGTCGCGATTGCGGCTGCGACCTGCGTCGCGCTGTACGGCGGTGCCGGGCGAGCCGGCCTCGATCGGACCCGCGCGGTGCTGCTCACCGCGGCGGCCGCAGTGGTGTTCGGCGGCTGGTTCGTCGTCACAGGAGTGATCGCAGGCCGCGGCTGGTACGACACGCAGTCCGACCAAGTGCCGTGGCTGGCGGTCGCGGTGTTCGGATACCTCGGCACGCTGCTGGCCCTCAGTCGCATCCCAGTCATGAGGAAGGTGCTGAGCACGCCAGGAATGGCTGCCCGGCTTGTGTGGCCGCACTCGTTCCGCGTCGTCGGGGTGTTCTTCCTGCTGTACATGGCACTCGGCCACCTGCCGGCCCTGTTCGCCCTCCCGGCCGGGCTGGGCGACATCTCGGTGGGCATCGCCGCGCCGTTGGTTGCCCGCAAACTCAGGCAGGGCACCGCCGGGCGCGCAGGCATCTGGTTCAACATCGGCGGCCTCGTCGATCTGACCACCGGCCTGACCATCGGCACCCTGGTCGGATTCGGGCTGCCCGACGTCACGCCGTCGATTGCGCCGATCAACGAACTCCCGCTCGCGATCGTCACGACAGCCAACGTGCCGCTGATGCTTGCCCTCAACATCATCTGCCTGTCCATGCTGACCCGGGCGTCACGACCAGCCGTGTCGGCGTCCTGGGTCAGCTGATGCTGTCGCCGACGAAGTCGAAGTTGAGCTTCTCGATCCGCCGGAGCAGGGCGGCCGGGGCGTCGCGGAGTGGGCCTTGTCCGGTCAGGACGGCGGTGCCGTGCACGAGTGCCCAGATCGGGTACTCCATGCCGTCGCGTCGTTGGGGACTCAAGGTACCCGCCTCGACCAGCTCGTCGAGCGCGGCGCGGAGTAGTCCCAGCGGGCTGCGGTCCGGCTCGTCGCGGGCAGCGTAGGAGTGTTGTTGTGGCAAGGCGAACGCGGTGGCGAACAGGCCGGGTTCGTCCTGGGCGAACTGCAGGTACGCGGTCCCGATCGCCCCAAGGCGCCGCTGGGCAGCCGCGGCGTTGCCGTGTTTGCCGCGGACCCGCGCGATGCCCGCGGCCATCCGGTCGGCGAGTTCGTTCATGGCGGCGGCGCAGACCGCGGCCAGCAGCTCGTCGCGGTCGGCGAAGTGCCGGTACGCGGCGTTGGGTACGACGCCGACGATCCGGGTCGCTTCGCGCAGAACGACGGCGTCGGGGCCACCGGTTCGTGCCAGTTCGAGTCCGGCCGCGACGAGTCCCGCGCGGACGTCACCTCGTCGGCGTCGTCGCGTTGGTTGCTCGGTCGCCGGTTCGTCCATCCCGTCAGCATAGCGTTGTGGACATTGTCCACCGAGTGGGGAGAGTGAATTCATGTCCAGGTGGACGACACAAGACATCCCGGACCTGTCCGAACGCATCGCGGTGGTAACCGGTGCGAACGCGGGCCTCGGCCTCGAAACAGCACGCGTACTGTGCGCATACGAGCTGCACCATCGCCTGCAGGCGGCCCGGCTGTGGCGGCTCTCCGAACAGCTCACGGACGTCAGCTACACCATCGGATGACGGAGGTCCTCCAGTACGACGTCGGCCGCGGAGAACACTGCGTAGAGCGTGTGTACTCCGGTCACCGGGATGAGCTCACCCGTGAGGTCGACAAGATCGGCCGTCGGCGGGATCAGCATGGTGCCGAGGAGTTGACCGTGCAGTGGATCGTCGAGGCGGAGTTGGATGGTGGCCGGAAGCGCGCCGCGGTTCGCTGCTCGGGCGCGATAGCTCGTGGAGTCGAGCAGCAGGTCGTCGAATGCCAACCAGGCTTGGGGTTCCAGCGAGACCACCGCGTCGCCGCGCTCGGGAGTCGCGGCGGTCAGCGTGACGGCGCAGTAATCGTCGAAGGTCGTGGCGGCCAGGTCGAGGCTCCGCGGCGGGATGCGTTCACCGCGGACGTCGAGGGTAGCGGTGAGACGGAGGTCGGTGCTGGAGCAGCCGACCATGACGCTGTGACAGGCCGACTCGACGCAGTGCCGGTTGCGGGTCACGTCCCAGAAGCCGAGGTCGGCCGCGGCGACGGTGAGTTCGACCGTGGCGGTCTCGCCCGGCTGCAACGAGACCCGCCGGAATCCGCGGAGCTGCCGAAGGGGTTGCTTGACGCGGGACCGCTGCTGGCGGGTGTACAGCTGAGCTACTTCGGTGCCGGGGCGGTCGCCGGTGTTGGTGACGCTGAACGTGACGCGGACCTCGCCGTCGGCTGCGATCGACGGTGTGCTCAGGCGCAGTTCGCCGTACGCGAACGTGGTGTAGCTGAGGCCGTGGCCGAACGGGTAGAGCGGAGTGCCCCGGTAGTACAGGTATGTCGCGTCGTTCGTGACGATGTCGTAGTCGAGCAGGCCGGGCAGATCGGCCGCGGAGTCGTACCAGGTCTGGGTCAACCGGCCCGCAGGGTCGTGGTCGCCGAACAGTACGTCGGCCAGCGCGCGACCGTACTCCTGCCCGCCGTGTGCGGACCAGAGGATCGCCGGGAGGTGCCGCTGCGCCCAGCCGATCGCGAACGGGTAGCTGCTGGTCAGCACCAGCACGGTCCGCGGGTTGGCGGCGTGGACCTGCCGGATCAGCCGATCCTGGGCGGCCGGCAGGTCGAGGCTTTCCCGGTCCTCGGTCTCCCGGCCGTTCACCAGCGGGTGGTTGCCTGCGACAACGATCGTGACGTCGGCCGCGGCCGC
Organism: Kribbella sp. NPDC004536; assembly: GCF_042873835.1. Classification (NCBI taxonomy): domain Bacteria; kingdom Bacillati; phylum Actinomycetota; class Actinomycetes; order Propionibacteriales; family Kribbellaceae; genus Kribbella; species Kribbella sp. NPDC004536. The sequence continues at coordinate 1,099,257 of NZ_JBIALY010000003.1, forward strand.
GAGTTCGGCGGCCCGGGCGGCGCCGTCGACCAGTACGTCGATCTCGAAGGCCGAACCCTCGTCCGCGAGCCCGACCGTGCCGTGCTCGTCGACGGCCAGGTAGCGGCCGCTGTGCTGGTGCTGGATCAGGACCTCGTCGGCCTGCCGCACGAGCCGGAACGTCTCCTTGACCTCCCAGCCGTTCGGCCCGGGCTGATCCGCCGCCACCTCGCCGTCGTCGGCGACGCTCACGTGCTGCCCGTTCCGTACGGAGCGCAGCGCCCACGCACCGCCGCCCCAGTCGAACAGGTCGAACTCGCCGCGCTCGGTGCCGGTTCGCAGGACCGCGTCCGATCCGACGGCGACGTACGACGACGTACCGGCGACCCGCAGCGCGACGCGGTCGACGCCTTCGTGGTAATCGACCTGATGTTCGCCGAGGCGTTCGATGATGCCGTCGAGTGCGGTGATCTGATAGGGCAGCGTGCCGGCGTACCAGTCGGCGGACAGCGTTCCGGCCAGTGGGCCGACGACGGCGACGCGTGTGAGCGTCGACGCGGCGAGCGGCAGCAGCCGGCCGTCGTGTTTGAGCAGCACGATCGACTCGCGCGCCGCGTCCTGGGCGAGCCGGCGGTGTTCGGGGCAGTTGACCAGCTCGGGCTCGAGTTCGCGGTACGGGTCGAGCTCGGGCGGGTCGAACTCACCCAGCCGCAGGCGGATCGCGAGCACCCGCCGGGCCGCGGCGTCGACGTCCGCGGCGGTGATCAGCCCACGGTCCAGTGCGGTCGTCAGCCGTTCGATGGTCGGGCCTGAGTTCGTGTCGTCCTGCGTGAAGCTGTCGACGCCGGCCTTGAGCGCGGCGGCGTAGGCGGTCGGCCCGTCGGGCAGGTACTGCTGCAGGCCGAACAGGTTGGCCGGCGCGTAGGCGTCACTGACCACCAGGATGTCGTCGGTCGTCCAGGTCCGGAGTACGTCGTTGATCAGCGGGCTCAGATGGGTGGGCCGGCCGTTCACCAGGTTGTACGACGGCATCACGGCGACGGCGACGCCGGCCTCGATCGGTGCGCGGTACGCCGGGAGCTCGTAGTCGTGCAGCACCCGCGGCGGAAGGTTGCTCGACGTCGTGCACCGGTCGGTCTCGTTGTTGTAGGCAAGGAAATGCTTGAGCGTCGGTGCGGTCTTCAGGTACGCCGGGTCGTCGCCGGCCAGGCCGCGCGCGTACGCGGTCGCGATCACGCCGGTCAGCCACGGGTCCTCGGCGTACCCCTCCTCGTTGCGGCCCCAGCGCGGGTCGCGGAGCGGGTTGACCACCGGGGCCCAGACGTTCAGCCCGACCGAGTGCGGGTCCTTGTCGTGGAAGACCCGTACCTCGTCGCCGACGGCCGAGCCGACCGCCCGGACGAGGTCGGGGTTCCAGCCCGTCGCCAGGCCGATCGCCTGCGGGAACACGGTCGCCGGACCGTGCCAGGCAACCCCGTGCAGGGCCTCGGTGCCGGTGCGGAACCCGTCCAGACCGAGCCGCGGCACGGGTGCCTGGTACTGGTGCAGCAGCGCGAGCTTCTCGTCCTGGGTGAGCCGGGCGAGCAGGTCGTCGAGCCGCTCACGGGCCGGACGCGCCGGGTCGCGGAACGGGGGAGCTGGAGTACTCATGGCGATCGACTCCGTCGGGTATGTCGAAGCGCTTCGACAGGCGGGCGTGGGACCGAGGGTGACATCCTGCGCGCTCACGGTCAAGAGCCCGGACGCGCGCTTTTCAGGCTGCCTTCGGCTTCAGGCGGGCAGGCGGCCCCGGGTCAGTGGGGTCAGAGCGTGCGCGGTCGCGCCCAGGGGAGTGGCGGTGTGCGGGAACGAGGACGCGACGATGGTGCAGCCGCCGGCGTCGGGGGCGATGGTGGCTTCCCGCAGCGCCTTGTCGATCGCGGGCGCCAGGTGCTCGGCCAGCAGTGCGTAGCCGCCGCCGAGTACCACCACCTCCGGGTTCAGCACGTTGACCAGCGCGGCGATGCCGTGGCCGAGATGGGTACCGGCCTCGGTGAGAACGTCGACGACGTCGGCCTCGCGGTCGTCGGCGCGCCGCAGCAGCGCCTCGAGTTGGCGCTGTGAGTCGCCCTCGTCGGCCGTCGTGTCGACGCGGGCGAGGATGGCGGGTAGCCCGGCCAGTGCTTCAAGGCAGCCACGGCGTCCGCAAGGGCACGGTGGACCGTTCGGGACCAGGCGGAGGTGGCCGATCTCGCCGACGTATCCGAGGTGCCCCTGCAACGGATGGCCGTCGGCGATGATCCCGGCGCCGACGCCGGTGTCGCCGGTCAGCTGGATCAGGTTCGGCGTACCGGCGTACTCGCCGTAGAGGTGCTCGGCCAGCACCCCCAGCGAGGCGTCGTTGTCGACCGTCACCGGGATGTCCGGTCGCCCGAGCGCCGCCTCCAGTTCGGCCCGCAGCGGCACGTCGCGCCAGCCCAACCCGGCCGCCAGCACGACGGCACCCTCGCGGTTCACCAGCCCGGGTACGCCGACGGTCATCCCGAGCACCCGCCGCCCGGACGACTGCACCGAGGCGATCGCCCGCCGGGCCAGTGCGGCCAGCGCGGCGATCGTCTTCGCCGGGCCGGCGTCCACACCTGGCCCGGCGCGGTGCCAGCGCAGTACCTGCTCGCCGGCCGCGTCGCACGCGAGCGCGGTCAGGCCGCGCGCACTGACCTCGAGCCCGACCGTGGCGTACGCCGAGCCGTCGAGCACGAGCAGCGTCGCCGGCCGGCCGACGTGGTTCTGGGTCTGCTGGGTCTCGCGGACCAGCCGGCGGTCGAGCAGTTCACCGACGATGCTGGTGACGGTCGCCTTGTTCAGGCCGGTACCGGAGGCGATCGCCGCCCGCGAGCAGGGCGCCTCGCGGCGCAGGTGGGCGAGCACCGCGGCGAGGTTGGTGGCACGGATGTCGGTGTGATCCGCGGTCTGTGTGATCAAGGTCGGTCCCGTCGAAGAAAAGTTCTGGCTCAGGCCCTGTCTGGTAATCCATCGCCTACTGCGGGGCACTCGGCACGGCACCTCGCCGCACGGGTGCAAAGGCCACGATGCTCCGCATCGAGTCCTTCGCCCCCGCACGCCGATGCACCGCACCGAGCACCTCCTCGCTACGGCGCTGGATCACCAGACAGGACCTAGTTCTACACCTTGTCGCATGGTCTGCTCTGCGTTAATTTGTTTGGCTACCAGCCCAACTAAGTCTAGGGGATGCGACGTGACCGGACCAGTGATCGGCGGCACCAGCCGCCGGACCTTCATCTCCCTGCTCGGCGCCGGTGCGGCGGCGGCCGCGGGCGGGGTCACGCTGACCAGCTGCTCCAAGGGCGGCTCCGGCTCCAGTACGACGGGGCGCGCGGAGACCGAGGACAAGCTGTCGGGCCTGCTGCCGAAGTACGTCCCGTACGAATCGGTCAAGCCGGACCTGCCGGGCGAGAACGGCGCGGCGCCCGGATTCACGCACTACCCGAGTGAGCTCAAGCGGGCGGTGCCGGACAAGATGGTGCCCAGCGGCAAGCCGGTCACCGCGATGACCCCGCTGTGGAGCCCGATCCCGCCGCTGACAGGCAACTCGTACTTCGACGCGAACAACGAGCGGATCGGCGCTCCGGTCAAGTTCAACATCCTGAACGGCAACGACTACGGCGACAAGCTCGGGCCGATCCTTGCCGCCGGCAACGTCCCGGAGCTGCTCTGCATCCCGGGCTGGAACATCTCCAGCCTGACCCGGTTCAGCCAGGCGGCGGACAAGCTGTTCGAGGACCTGACCCCGTACCTGGCCGGCGACAAGGCGGCGGCGTACCCGATGCTCGCCAACCTGCCGACCCGGGCCTGGGCGTACGGTGTCTGGAACTCGCAGCTGAAGGCGGTGCCGTTCCCGACCGACGGCTTCCCGTGGATGCTGATGTACCGCAAGGACATCCTCGACCAGCTCGGCGCCGAACCGCCGAAGAACTCCGACGACATGCTGGCGCTCGGCAAGCACCTGACCGACTCGAAGGCCGGCCGCTGGGCCTTCGGCAGCGTCGCCGACGAGATGCACCGGGCGTTCGGTGCGCCGGGAGGCTGGCGCAAGGACTCAAGCGGCAAGCTGGTGAACAAGATCGAGACGCCCGAGTTCGAGGCTGCCGTTGCGTTCATCCGGCAGCTCTTCCAGTCCGGGTACGTACATCCGGAGGTCGTGGCCGGCACCGGCGCGGACGAGAACGCCCTGTTCGAAGGCGGGAAGTTCCTGATCCGGCAGAACGGCACGGGCGGCTGGCGCGAATCGTTGCAGCGCCAGCAGCCGATCAACCCGAAGTACAACCCGCAACCGGTGCTGCCGTTCGCGCACGACGGCGGTACGCCGATCGTCTGGCCCGGTGATCCGGCCGGGATCTTCACGTTCGTGAAGAAGGGCGTCGGCCAGGACCGGGTGAAGGAGCTGCTCGGGGTACTGAACTACACCGCCGCACCGTTCGGCACTGAGGAGTACCAGCTCTACAACTACGGGCTCGAGGGCAAGCACTACACCAAGCAGGCCTCCGGAGCGCCGAAGCTGACCGCGCTCGGCCAGAAGGAAGTCTCGCAGACCTACATCTTCCTTGGCGGGCGTCCGGTCGCCGTCACCGAGAGCGAGTACCCGGGGTACGTCGAGTCGATGTGCGCCTGGCAGAACGCGGCGGCGAAGTTGCGGGAGAAGAACCTGTTCGAGGGGATCCGGGTCGAGCAGCCGGCCAAGATGGCGGCGCTGAACCAGCCGTTCGACGACGCGCTGCAGGACATCTACCGCGGGCGCAAGCCGGTCAGCTACCTGAAGACGGCCGTCAAGCAGTGGCAGGACAACGGCGGCAACGAAGGCCGGGACTTCTACGCGAAGGTACTCAGTGACAACGGCCGTTGAGCCTTCGGTGAAGGCGGAGGAGAAGCGGCAGCGCAAGGTGGCCGTGCGCGGCGGAATGAAGTTCCGGCACCGGCTGCGCCGGGACTGGCCGCTGCTGCTGATGGTCGCGCCGGTCATCGTGCTGCTCGGCCTGTTCCACTACTTCCCGACCTTGGGGAACGTGATCGCGTTCCAGGACTACTCGCCCTACGCCGGGATCCGGGGCAGCGACTTCGTTGGGTTCGCCAACTTCCAGCGGATGTTCTCCGAGCCCGAGTTCTGGCGGGCCGTGGCGAACACGCTGTCGATCACAGCGGTGCAGCTGGTGTTCTTCTTCCCGGTCCCGATCGGGTTGGCGCTGCTGCTCAACAGTGTGTTGTCCGCCAAGATCCGCAACGTTGTCCAAGGCATCGTCTACCTGCCGCACTTCTTCTCCTGGGTCCTCGTCGTCTCGCTGTTCCAGCAGATGCTCGGCGGCGCGGGCCTGCTCTCGCAGACGTTGCGCGAACACGGCCACCAGGCGGTCGACCTGATGACGAAGCCGGACACCTTCATCGTGCTGGTGACCGCGCAGGCGGTCTGGAAGGACGCCGGCTGGGGCATGATCGTGTTCCTCGCCGCGCTGTCGACGATCAGCCCCGAGCTGTACGAGTCCGCGGCGGCCGACGGCGCGAACCGCTGGCGCCGGCTCTGGCACATCACGCTGCCCGGCTTGCGCCCGGTGATCGTGCTGCTGCTGATCCTGCGCCTCGGTGACGCGCTGACCGTCGGGTTCGAGCAGTTCATCCTGCAACGCAGCGCGGTCGGTGGGAGCGCCGCGGAAGTTCTCGACACCTACGTCTACTTCCAGGGCCTGCTCGTCGGCGACTTCGGCTACGGTGCGGCCGCCGGTTTGTTCAAAGGCCTGGTCGGACTCGTCCTCGTACTGGTGGCCAACAGATTCGCCCACGTGGTGGGCGAGCAGGGGGTGTACTCGCGATCATGACGACACGAGCTGTCTGGGAAGAAGAACCCACGATCCTCGACCGGCTGAGCAAGCCGGTGGTGCTGACGCTGATCGCGCTCGCGGTCGCGTTTCCGCTGTACGTCGTCGTGGTGACGAGTCTGTCCTCGACCGAAGCGGTGACGCGCGCGGGTGGCCTCGTCGTCATCCCGCGGGAGCTGACGATAGCCGCGTACGTGCAACTGCTCTCCGGGGGAGTGGTGACGAGAGCGCTGGTCATCAGCGTGGCGATCACGCTCGTCGGTACGGCGTTCAGCCTCGGGACGACCGTGCTCGCGGCGTACGGACTGTCGCGGCCCGGATCGTTGTTCCACCGGCCGTTGCTGTTCGTCGTACTGCTGACGTTCCTGTTCGGGCCGGGCATCATCCCGAGCTATCTGCTGGTGAACTCGCTCGGACTCATCGACCACTACGCGTCGCTGATCCTGCCGGCCGCGATCTCGGCCTTCAACCTGATCGTGATGCGGTCGTTCTTCATGGGCATCCCGGGTGAGCTGATCGACAGCGCCCGGATCGACGGCGCCGGCGAGCTGGCCATCCTGCGCCGGATCGTGCTGCCGCTCTCGAAGGCGGTGGTCGCGGTCGTCGGCCTGTTCTACGCGGTCGGCTACTGGAACGCGTTCTTCAACGCGCTGCTCTACATCAACGACAACTCCAAGTGGCCGTTGCAGATGGTGCTGCGGACGTACATCGTCCAGCAGCAGGCGCTGCCGACCGGAGCCGGCGGCGTCGCGACCGGCGCCGGACTAGGTCTCCAGCCGGCGCCCGGACTGGCGATCAAGATGGCGATCGTGGTGATCGCGATCCTGCCCGTTCTGCTGGTCTACCCGTTCATCCAGCGGCACTTCACCAAGGGCGTCATCATCGGCGCCGTCAAGGGGTGAATATGATCGTCGGACGCAGACAGTTCATTGCCCTGGGCACCGGTACGGCCGTCGTCGCCGCCGGCGCCGGAAACGCGGCGGCCACGTCGTCGGCCGGTCGCTACCGCTGGCGCAACGTGGAGATCGTCGGCGGCGGATTCGTCACCGGGATCGTCCATCACCCGGCGAAGCGTGGCCTGGTCTACGTACGGACCGACATCGGCGGCGCCGCCCGGTACGACGGGTGGACCCGGCGCTGGGTTCAGCTACTGCACTGGATCGGCTGGGACGAGTGGAACTGGACCGGCGTCGAGAGCCTCGCACTCGACCCGAAGGATCCACGCCGCCTGTACCTTGCCGTCGGCACCTATACGAACGAGTGGTCGCCGATCAACGGCGCCATCCTCCGGTCGTGCGACGAGGGCCGGACGTTCGAGCGGACCGACCTGCCGTTCAAGCTGGGTGGCAACGAGCCGGGCCGTTCGATGGGCGAGCGCCTAGTGGTCGATCCCCGCGACGGGCGCGTGCTCTACCTCGGTACGCGCAACCAAGGCCTCTGGCGCAGCGCCGACCGCGGTGTCACCTGGGCGCGGGTGGACAGCTTCCCGGCCACCGGCACCCCTGGGATCGGCATCGGCTTCGTCTTCGTCGATCCACACAACGGTACGGTCTACGCCGGCGTGTCCGACCCGGCGAACCCGCTCTACCGCAGCACGGACGCGGGGGCGACCTGGTCGCCGTTGGCAGGCCAACCGACCGGGCTGCTGCCGCACCACGGCGAACTGGGGGCCGACGGCAACATCTACGTCACGTACGGAGATCTGCCCGGACCGTACGAGATGCACGACGGCGCCGTCCACAAGCTCGACCCGGTGAGCGGCGAGTGGACCGACATCACCCCGCTGCGGCCGAACACCGGCGGCGAGGCAGGATTCGGGTACGCCGGTCTCGCGACCGATCCGCGCAGGCCCGGCACCGTGATGGTGTCGACGATGAGCCGCTGGGGGCCGGTCGACGACATCTTCCGCTCGACCGACGGCGGCGCGACGTGGCAGTCGATCGGCGCGCGGATCGTGCTCGACACATCGGGAGCGCCGTACCTGAACTTCCACGGCACACCCAAGCTGGGCTGGATGATCGGCGACATCTCCATCGACCCGTTCGACTCGGACAAGGTCCTCTACGTCACCGGCGCGACGATCTTCGGTACCGACGACGTGACCGAGGCGGAGGCAGGGCGCAGTACGCACTGGTCTGTCCGTGCGCAGGGCCTCGAGGAGACCGCCGTGCTGGATCTGATCAGTCCGCCGTGGGGACCGCCGCTGATCAGCGCGCTCGGCGACATCGGCGTCTACCGGCACGACCAGTTGGACGTCGTACCGCCGGACGGGCAGGCCGCGAACCCGGTCAGCGGTACCTCTCCGAGCCTCGACTACGCGGCGCTGGCGCCAGGTTTCGTCGTCCGGCTGGCGAGCGCGAACCCGGGCGAACGTGGCGCGTACTCGACCGACGCCGGGACGAGTTGGCACCCGTTCACCGGCGAGCCGCCGGGCCTCACCCAGAGCGGCAAGGTCGCGGTCAGTGCCGACGCACGGACGATCGTGTGGTCGCCGGGCGATGTCGTCCCGTACTACTCCCGCGACCGCGGCGCGACCTGGACCGAGGTGGCCGGCCTGCCGGTCAACGCCGTCGTCGCGGGGGATCGGGTCGATCCGGCGAGGTTCTACGCCTTCGATCCCGGAACCGGTCAGGCCTACGCCAGTTCGAACGGTGGCGCGACGTTCACCGCGACGGCCGGCGGCCTACCGACCGGAGCGGGGAAGCTCGAGACCGTACTGGACCGCGCCGGGCACTGCTGGCTGGCGGCGGGGCCCGGTGGTTTGTTCCGCTCCGTCGACCGCGGGCTGACGTACGTGCCGGTGACCTCGATCCAGGTGGCGTACACGATCGGCTTCGGCAAGGCCGCGCCGCGGCGCCGGGAGATGGCCGCGTACACGTCGGGCAAGGTCGGCGGCGTGCGCGGCATCTACCGGTCGGACGACAGCGGTGCGTCGTGGACCCGGGTGAACGACGACCGCCATCAGTACGCCTCGACCGGTGACGCGATCTCCGGTGACCCGCGCGTGTACGGCCGGGTCTACCTGTCGACCAACGGCTTCGGCATCCCGTACGGGGAGCCGGCCTGAGGAGTCCTGCTTCATCTCAACGCCCAAGGATGAGAGGAAACGGCAATGACGAAGTGGTGGAGAGCAGTAACAGCAGTGGTGGCAGTGCTCGTGACATGGCTCGCGGCGGGCCTGGTGGCCGCCGTACCGGCGAACGCGGCGGCCTGGTCGTCGTCGGACAAATGGGCCACCTGGTCCAACGGCGGCTACACCATCCGGAACGACGTCTGGGGCAGTGGTGCCGGGCCGCAGACGATCTGGGCCAACTCGTACAGCAACTGGGGAGTCTGGGCCGACCACCCGAACACCGGCGGCGTGAAGGCGTACCCGCACTCGGCCCGCAACATCGGCCGGCGGATCAGCGCGCTCGGCAGTCTGACCAGCTACTTCGACGTCAGCAGGCCGGGCAGCGGGTCGTACTCGACGACGTACGACATCTGGGCCGACAACAACGCGTACGAAATCATGCTGTGGGCCAACAAGCAGGGCGCGGTCGGCCCGATCGGCTCCAAGCAGACCACTGCGACCGTCGGTGGCCACACCTGGGACGTCTACCGAGGCAGCAACGGCTCGAACGCGGTCTTCTCGTTCGTCCGGACGTCCAACACCAACTCGGGATCCGTCGACATCAAGGCGATCCTGAACTGGATCCGCGGCGCCGGCTGGATGGGTGACGCCACCGTCGGCGAGGTCCAGTTCGGCTTCGAGATCACGTCGTCGTCCGGCGGCCTGAACTTCGCCAGCAACTCGTACTCGGTCAGCTCGTCCTGACGTGGTGTAGGCGACACGGGAGATAGAACGATCGGTCTTGACAATTGCGGGCGGCGTCCCGCAAGCTCGGTGTACCGACCGTTCTATCTCTCCCGTGAGCGGTCGGATCATCCACCGAGAGAAGGATCCGATGTCCAGTTCGTTCGGGGCCGTCGATACCGGCCGCACGAGCACCGCGATCGCTACCGCCGGCAGCACCAAGGCGCTGCGCACCCTGTACTACGTCCGCTTCGGGTTCGCCGTCGCCTGGGCGCTCCTGGTGCTGGCGATCGCGAAGACGATCAGCCCGGGAGTCACCGCGCTGCTGGTGATCTACCCGTTGTTCGACGTCGCCGCGGCCGTGATCGACTTCCGGTCCGCCGGTACCACTCGTCCGAAGGCGCCGCTCTACGTCAACATGGTCCTGAGCCTGCTTGCGGCCGTCGGTCTGGCTGTCGCCTCCGGTATTCCGGGCGCGTTGCGGGTGTGGGGTGCGTGGGCCATCACCGCGGGCGTCGTCCAGTTGATCGTGGCGCTGCTGCGCCGCCGGCTCGGTGGTCAGTGGCCGATGATCCTCAGCGGCGGCATCTCGGTGCTTGCCGGGGGCAACTTCATCGCAACGGCAGGCCGGCCGCACGCCGCGCTCACCACCGTCGCCGGCTACGCGATCCTGGGCGGCATCTTCTTCCTGGCCTCGGCCATCCGCCTGCACCGCCTCGCGGCGAAGGTGAAGTGAGATGCCGAACCTCACCTTCGACGTACTGGTCATCGGTGCCGGACCGGTCGGCGAGAACGTCGCCGATCGGGTGGTGCAGGGTGGTCTGTCCGCAGCGATCGTGGAACGCGAACTCGTCGGCGGCGAATGCTCGTACTGGGCCTGTATGCCGACCAAAGCCCTGCTCCGCGACGCGGCCGCACTGCGCGCCGCTCGCGCACTGCCTGCGGCCGGCCACGCCGTTACGGGGGAGCTGGACCCGGCCGCTGTGCTGGCCCGGCGCGACCGGTTCACCTCCAACTGGAACGACGCCGGCCAGGTTTCCTGGTTGAACGAGGCCGGGATCACGCTCGTCCGCGGCCACGGCCGGATCACCGGCACCCGGACCGTCACCGTCACCCACGCCGACGGTACGACGGCAACGCTGCACGCACGCCAGGCAGTCGTGATCGCCACCGGCAGCAGCGCTCACCTGCCACCCGTCCGCGGGTTGGCCGACGTCGCGCCGTGGACGAGCCGGGAAGCGGCCGCCGTTCGGACGATCCCTGGTCGGTTGGCCATCATCGGAGGCGGGGTCGTCGGCTCCGAGATGGCCACCGCGTTCAGCGCCCTCGGAGCGCAGGTGACGCTCGTTTCCCAGACCCGGTTGCTGCCTGGTGTGGAGCCGTTCGCCGGTGAGCAGGTGGCTGCTGCGCTCCGTACCGCGGGAGTGTCGCTGCATTTGGGCGTTGATGTCACGGACGTACGGCGGGACGATTCCGTGCAGCTGACGCTCTCCGACGGCTCGAGCGTCGAAGCGGACGAGGTTCTGGTTGCCACCGGACGTACGCCCAACACCAAGGACCTCGGTCTGGATCACCTCGGTCTGACCCCTGGCGACTGGCTCCAGGTCGACGGAGCGCTTGCCGTTCTCGACGACACCGGCAAGCCGGCGGGTGATGGTTGGCTCTATGCCGCGGGCGATGTGAACAAGCGTGCCCTCCTGACGCATCACGGCAAGTACCAGGCGCGAGCCCTGGGCGACGGGATTGTCGCACGAGCACGTGGCGAGGAGCCCGACCTCGGTCCGTGGGGACGCCACGCCGTCACGGCCGACGAGCGGGCCGTCACGCAGGTGATCTTCACCGATCCCGAAGTGGCCGCCGTCGGTCTGTCGGCCGAAGCCGCGGCGGCCGCGGGCCGGAAGGTCCGGATCATCGACCACGACCTCGGCGCGGTCGCCGGCGCCGCGTTGCACGCGGACAACTACGCCGGCCACGCGCGAATGGTCGTCGACGACGACCGCAACATCTTGATCGGCTTCACCGCGGTCGGCCCCGACGTCGCCGAACTCTTGCACGCGGCAACGATCGCGATCACGGCCGAGATCCCCCTCGACCGCCTCTGGCACGCAGTCCCCGCCTACCCGACAATCAGCGAAATCTGGCTCCGCCTACTCGAGACGGGCCGGCGGGTCAGAGGTCGAGAATCAGTGGACGGTGGTCGGAGACCTCTGGGTGGGTGGCGATCGTGAAGTCCTTGACGGCGCTCGGGTCCGAGACCAGGAGATAGCTGGCATGGCGAGACGGCTTCGGGTAGGCGGAGGTCCGGGTGTCGGACATTCCGACGAGGTCGGTCAGGCCGAGTTTCGCCAGCCTGGTAAAGGTTTCACTGCTGGGCAGGACGTTCAGATCGCCGCAGACGACGGTGACATCCGTCCCGGCGGCGGCCCGTTCGATCAGGCCGGCGAGCTGTTCGGCCTGCGCCGCGCGGGCTGGGGTGTCGTGCTTGCCGGCCGGATCGCGGAGACCGTGCAACTGGACGACCACCACGGACCGGCCGGAGGACCGGTCGACGACACGGGTTGCCATGGCGCATCGCGGACGGTCCTCGATCGTCCAGTGGTCGTGGTCGACAAACTCCCCGTGGACGAATGAAGTCATCAGACCCGTGACCGGTACCTGCTCGGCAACAAAGGTCGCAATGCCGAACTCCTGCTGGCGCCTGCGGCCCGATCCGTCGGTCACCGGCCCGGCGTCGCTCGCGACCATGACGGCCTGATCCGTCGGCCGCAACGCCCGTACGTCCTGAAACAGATTCGCGCGCTGCGGAAGCCGCCGCTCCCCGTCGTCGAACCGGGTCCATCCCGACACCCCCGGCGTACGCGTCACTTCCTGCAAACAGACAACGGAAGCATCAAGCCCCCCGAGCCAGGGTCCGAGCCGATCGAACATCGCCCCACCCCAAGCATTCAAAGACACAATCCGCATGCCGCGCACCCTAACCCAGGCCCGTCGTTGCCGATCTCCTAGCTGCCGAAGGTGACTCGGTTGCCGTGCCAGTCGGTCCTGCGGAGGAACTGTTCCCAGCTCAACGCGGCGGGATCGATGCTTCTGCTCCACTGCAGGTCTCGGTCTGCTCGGAAGTATCCGAACTCCACCACGTATTCGGCCATGCCGACGATCTCGTCGACCAGCAGAGGGTTCTCTCCAAGTTCGGGAAAAGAGGTCAGCAGGCCTTCGCGGGAGTAGGCATCGCGGTACTCGGCCTTGAGCCCGGTGACCCGGGAGAACGCATCGACCATCTCTCCCGGCGAGATGACCTCACCGATGACCGGCAGGGAGGCGCCGAGGTAGGCGTCGGCGTTGGAGAACACCTCCAGCACGGCCGGTCCGGTCGCGGTGAGCGGATCCACGAACGGAGCGCCGAAGTCTTCGGGGAAGTAGAAGGGCATCAGCACCCTGTCGCCGTCGATGCGAGGGGTGTAGTACTCCAGCGCGTTCGTGTAGAAGAACGAGAGGATGACGAAGGTGTGCGCGACCGGCAGGGTTCGAATGTACTCGGCAACGAGCGCCTTGTCGGTGAAGTGCGGCGCGTACTTGGTCCCCGACGATCTCTCGTCGACGTTCTCGAGCGCGCTGAAGACGAGGTGTCCCACGCCGGCCTCCACCGCGGCGTCGGCGAGTTGGCGCCCGAGGGAGAACTCGACCGTGGACGGCGGCGCAACGGGCGGTGTCATGAGAAAGGCCCCGTCAGCCGATCCGAACGCCTGCACGAGCTCCCGCTGATGGCCGGGTTCCAGCGGAACCGTGACTATCTGTGCACCCATTCTGGCGAGGTTTCTGGCTTGGGCAGAGCCGGCGTCCCGTGTCAGGGCTCGCACCCGGAACCGCTCACTCTCGAGCAAGGAGGTGACGACGCTCCTGCCCTGCTTGCTGGTAGCACCCGCGACGACGATCAATGGCTTCCTGGTATCGGACATAGCTCGATCATATCGCAATATCCCGATATGACGATCCATGCGCTGAGGATGGTCAGTACATCACATCGAGATATGATGATGCATGGCTGCGAGGAGGCTGCGGTGGTGATGGCACGCGCGATGGACGACGGTGACCGCTTGGATGCGGTCGAGGCCTTGAAGGCTCTGGCGAACCCTGCGCGTTTGCAGATCATGAACTGGCTGCGGGACCCGCATGGCGAGTTCGCGCAGTGGGAGCCGATCGCCGATCGGGACGAGGTCGGGGTCTGCGTCAGCCACCTGCAGGCCAAGTCAGGGCTGGCGCAGTCGACGGTCTCCTCGTACATGGCGACCTTGGAGCGGGCCGGCCTCGTACGGTCCACACGCATCGGCAAGTGGATCCACTACAAGCGCGACGAGGACACGATGTCCCAGCTCGCGGAGGTGCTGCGCGGAGCGCAGTGACCAGCTAGGCCTCGGTGGATCGGTTGGCCGGTTCGTTGCCGAGGAGCCGGAGAAGTTGCTCGTGGCAAAGGTCTCGGTACTCGGGCGACAGTGGGTCGACGTCGAACAGGCCGCGGACGATCTGGGGCAGTGCGAGCGGCGCGAAGGCGATGAGGTGCTCGAGTAGGACCACGAATTCTGGGCTCACGGTGTCGGTGAGCTTGCCGGCCTGTTGCAAGGACCGGATCCGCGCGACGCCCTGCTGCATTCGCTGCTGATGGGCCGCGATGCTGCTGTTGCCGGGTTGGCCGGGGTCGTCTCCCAACGCCTGCCAAACGACCAGCCGCGCCCAGTCGGGCTGGTCCAGGGTGGTGTCGAGATAGTGGCGCAGCGACTCGGCGAAGGTCGCGTCGGACTGCGCCAGGTCGTCCTGCTGGCTGGACGCGCGCCGGCGCAGTTCGTCGATCACCCCCTGCTTTCCGCCGAAGTAGTAGGCGATCAGCTGCTGGTTGACCCCGGCCCGACTTGCGATGCCGGCCGTACGGGCGCCCGCGTACCCCTTGGCGCCGAACTCGGCCAGAGCCGCCGTGAGGATCTTCTCGCGGGTGAGGTCCGCAGCCCGGCCGCGGTCGTTGGCGTGCGGCGCACGTCGAGGTGATCGGCGCTGCTGCCGCGGTTCGTCGGATGCCACCTCGCGAGCCTATCGCGTCAATCATTCACTTGACAATTGTCATCTGTCTGATTGAATTGCTGTCACCTGAAGGGAGGGCCCAGAGTGGCCAAGGTTGTGGTGTTCGCGGAGTACGGCGAGCCTGAGGTGCTGCAGGTAATCGAGACCGACGACCCCGTGCCGGGCGCAGGCGAGGTCCGGATCCGGGTCGCGGCCGCCGGGGTCCAGCCGTTCGACGCCGCCTACCGAAGGGGGACGTTCGCCCAGTACCGTCCCGCGCCGATTCCCGCGCGGTTGGGCAACGAGGTCGCCGGCATCGTCGACTCGGTCGGGCCTGGCGTGGCTCACGTACGCGTCGGCGAGGAGGTCATCGCCTTCGTGGACAGCATCGGGTATGCCGACACCGTGATCGCCCCAGCTTCACAGCTCGCGGCCAAGCCGGCTGAGATGCCGTGGGTCGAAGCGGGTGTCCTGTCTGCGAGCGGGCAGACTGCCGACACGGCTCTTGACGAGCTGGCCATCGGTGAAGGCGACTGCCTACTCGTACATGCTGCCGCGGGCGGTGTCGGTTCGTTCGCGGTGCAGCTTGCGACGGCCCGCGGTGCGACGGTGATCGGTACGGCCAGTGAACGCAATCACGAGTACCTGACGGGGCTCGGGGCGACGCCGGTCAGCTACGGGCCAGGGCTCGCCGATCGGGTACGGAAGTTGGCCCCTGGCGGGATCACGGCGGCCCTCGACTGTGTGGGCGGCGAGGCAAACGACGTGTCGCTGGAACTGCTGGGCGTACCTGACCGGGCCGTCACGATCGCCGACTGGACAGCCGAACAGCGGCTCGGCGTACGGCGGATCGGTACCGAACGATCTGCCGACCGACTGAACAAGCTGCTGTCGCAGTACGCGGCGGGCCGGTTGGTAGTGCCGATCTGGAAACAGTTCTCGCTTGCCGACGCGCACCTCGCGCATCGCGAGATCGAGACTGGTCATGTGCGAGGAAAGATCGCTCTGGTGCCGGCGTGAACACGTCACCAACCCTGTCTGCCGGTGAGATCGACTATCTCGCCACCCAGCGGCTCGGCCGGCTCGCCACGGTCGATCCGGCAGGCGACCCGCAGGTGAACCCGGTGTCGGTCTACTACAACCCGCTGACCGAGACCCTCGACATCGGTGGGCACAACATGGCCAACAGTCGCAAGTACCGCAACGTCCGGGCGAACGCGCGCGCTGCCGTCGTGGTCGACGACATCCCGTCGAGCGACCCGCTGGTGATTCGCTGTCTGGAGATCCGCGGCTGGGCGGAGGCCGTCGACGCACCGGCAGACAGCGCCGCCCGCGTATCCGGCCCCATCATCCGAATCCACCCGAAGCGCGTCATCAGCTGGGGAATAGCCGATGGGGCGATGGCCGGCTGACACCGGCCATCCCCACGGCGCGACCTACACCGTACTGTCGTCGACTACCTCGGCGAACGCGATGTCCACGCCACCGGTGGCGTGCTCGAGGGTGGCGCCGACGAGGTCGCCCGCCTCAGCGGCCGCCGCGCCGGCAGCGGTGTAGTCAGTGAAGTACAGATCCAGCAGCCGGTAGGCAGGCGTCGGGCTGCCGTCTTCCTTCGGCCAAACCTTGGACTCCTGAAGCCGGATGAGGCCGGGCAACTTGCGCGCCAGCGCCAGCTGATCGGGGTACGCCGCCTCGAAGGCGTCCGGGTCGACGGGGTTGGAGTAGATGAAGCTGATCTTGGTCGGCCTGTCTGGCATCGGTCAGAATGTCCTTCTCGTCAGTTGGATCTCTTGCCCGACCCATCAAACCGGCAGGACACCGCCGCTGCCACGCAGAACAGCACGCAGAACAGCACGCAGAACTGCGCTTCAGGTTGTCCTCGCCGTCAAAGCCTCGCGTTCGGCTGCGGACTCCTCCTCCTCGAGCCGCGTACGGGCGAACAGGCGGACCAAGTCATGGAACTCGTACCGGCCGTCGGTGCCGTCGAACAGCAATCCGAGATCGACGAGTTCGTCCAGAGCGTCCCAGGTAGCTTCCAGTGGCATATCGCTGACGACCGCTGCTTGCGCGGCATCGAAGTCCCCGCCCGGTATCGCCGCCAGCCGCCGAAATACCCGGCGAGCGTCGTCCGCGAGTTGCTCGTACGACATGGCGAACGCGGTCGCGATCTTCAGATCGCCGGCCTTGAACTGCTCCAGGCGATGCTCCTCGTCGGCCAGCCGGTTCGCGAGTTCGGTGAGATCCCACTTGGGCCGGCTGATCAGCCGATTCCCGATGATCCGCAGCGCCAGCGGCATGCCTTCGCACAGGTTCGCAAGCTGTGCGAGCGCCGCATGCTCGCCGGAGGCTTCCCGCTCAGCCACAATCCCCGCGAGCAGCTCGGTTGCTTCCGGCAACGACATCCGTCCGAGCGTATGCCGATGTACACCCTCGAGGCCGGCCAGCACTCGCCGGGCGGTGATCAGCACCCGGCTGGAACCGTCCGCCGGCAGCAGCGGGCGTACCTGCTCCTCCGACCCGGCATTGTCCAGAACGATCAGCGCGCGCTTGTCTCCCAGTTTGGACCGGTAGACCGACGAACGTCCGGCGACATCGTCGGGGATGTCCTCATCCGCGACACCGAGCGCCCGCAGCAGTCGCCACAAAGCGTCCTGGCTCGTTGCAGGTCGCGGTGACATGCCCAACAGGTCGATGAAGAACACCCCGTCAGGGAAGCTCGGCCGCAGGACCCGGGCGGCGCGGACAGCGAGCGTGGTCTTCCCCATGCCCCCTGACCCGGTGATGAGTCCTACCGGACTTGCGCCTCCCGCATGGTCGGGGGACATCAGCTCGTTGATCAAGGCCAGATCTGTGGCCCGGCCGACGAAGTCGTCAACCTGCCGCGGCAGCTCACACAACCGGGCCGGACGGGTCCAGTGGTCCCGCAGCCGCCCGGTGCGGGCGAGTTCGACGAACTGTTTGTGAGCCTCCTCTTCGAGGGCAAGCGCATCTGCCAGAGCTGTGACGGTTCGGTGTTGAGGGCCCCGACTGCGGCCCCGTTCCATGTCCGACAAAGCCCTGGCGCTGACCCCCGACAGCTCGGCCAACTGCTCCAACGTCAACCGCGCCGCGCGCCGATGGCCGCGCAGCAGCTCTCCGAAACTCACACTCGTAACGATGCGCAAAACCATACCCACGAGCTGGGTCGTGGTGGAAGACTAGGCATATGCGGTTGAGGTTCTCAACTATCACTTTGACTTTAGCCTGTAACATGCTGGTGTGCGTAGTTATGACCAGTACTGCTCGATAGCCCGGGCGCTCGATGTCATCGGCGATCGCTGGACGCTGCTGATCGTGCGAGAGCTCCTCCTGCAAGGCCCGTGTCGTTTCACCGATCTGAAGAACGGCCTGCCCGGCGTCGCCACCAACATGTTGTCGGGTCGGCTCAGGGAACTCGAGCAGACTGGACTGATCACCCGCTATGACGCACCGCCGCCGGTAGCGAGCGTGCTGTACGAGCTGACGCAGGACGGCGCGGATCTGGAGCCCGTCCTGAAACAGATCGGCCTGTGGGGGCTGCGCCGAATGGCCGAGGACCGTGCCGACGACACGTTCCAAGCCTCGTGGTTGGCCTACGCCCCCGCGTGGTTCACCACCGACGCCGACCCCGACGGACCGCCGGCCACGATCCAGCTTGTCGCCGGGGAACAGAAAGCAGTGATCGCACTGGAAGCCGGCCGCGTCCGCACCTGGGTCGGAGACGTCGAACGTCCGGATCTGGTCATCGACGGGCCGCCACGTGCAGTACTCGGCCTGGTGATCGGAATGACCGACCTCAAAGCAGCCAAAGCACTCGGCTCGACGATCCGCGGCAAGCGTCAGCTACTCCAACGCCTACGCCCGCTCGCAACCACGCCAGAGGCTGACTGACGGTACGAGGCAACGGCGGTCATATCGCCCGCGCGTCACTGCGCGAGCCAGCTGACATCTGGTTGTTGATGATTGCGGCCACGTGTTCGGGTTGGTCGTGCTGGGGATAGTGGCCGGCATCCTGCACCAGATCGAGCGATGCGGCCCCGAACAGACCGGCGAGCTCGGCGGCGAGATCGGGGCCGAGGTAGCGGTCGTTCTCGCCGAATATCACGGACACGGGGACGTCGAGCCGGCGGAGGGCGCCTTGGTCGACGAGTGTTTCTTGCGCTGCGAGCGATTCGAGCCAGTCGGATGTCCAGTGGCGGATGGCTGCGAGGGCGTCGGGTTGTTCGCTGCTGCCGTAGAGCTGCGGGGCGATCGACGTTGCGCGGATCCCGTCCGGATCAGAATCCAGCTCCCACTGCACGCCCCATCGCGTCAGCAGCCACAGCCGCTGCTGCTGGTCGGCGAGCATGTCGTCAGCGAGCGAGGCCAGCTCCGGTTGCGCGAGCAGGCGGGTCATCTCGGGCATGATCAAGGATTTGCGCTGCCCGAAGGTGGTGTTGAGTAGAACGACCCGCTCGACGCGATCGGGCTCAGCGAGAGCGAAGCGCACCGCGTCGGGGCCGGACCCGTCGTGGCCGACCAGGATCGCGCGTTCAGCGTCGAGGCCGTCAAGCACGGCGGATATCTGCCCGAGGTGTGCCTGGGAGTCCGACTCGGAGTCACTCTGATCTACCGGCCTGCCGGATCGGCCGTATCCCACGAAGTCGAACGCAGTCGCGGCGCGCGGAGCGAGCGCGGACAACAGCCGGGTATAGATGCGCTGGTCGTCGGGGAAGCCGTGGAGCAGGACGACGGGCGGTCCCTCGCCGTTGGTCGTCGTGGCTGCGATTCGCCCGTACGGGGTGTCGATCTGCCGTAGAACCGGGTGCTGTGCGGGCGCTGGTGTCGTCATCAGACCACCTTCTTCTCAAGGGTTTCGGGCCAGCCTATGCAGCGGTGGTTTATAAATTCAAGCATCACGGTACTTTCTTCAACAGCGTGCGGCGGGCGGAGAGCATCGCGGCGACCAGTTGGGTCCCGGGGCTTGGTCGTGCGCCCGGGCCGGGCAACGCGTTGAACTCGCCTGGACGGACCGGTTCGCCGCAGGTGTCGCAGCTCACGACCGGGGTGGATCGGTGCCCGCAGGGCTGGTGCTCGAAGAGCACGGGAGGGCCGCCGTCGGGGGTGGCCCAGCGGTCGCCCCAGGCCATCAGGGCCAGGAGTACGGGCATCAGGTCCCGCCCGGCCTCGGTCAGCAGGTACTCGTGCCGGGACGGGCGCTGGCTGTAGCGGCGCCGGCTCACGATGCCGTGCTTGACCAGGTGGGTGAGGCGGGCGGTCAGCAGGTTCCGGGAGATGCCGAGATCTTGGACCAGGTCGTCGAAGCGACTGAGGCCGTAGTAGAGGTCGCGGACGATCAATGGCGTCCACCAGTCGCCGATCAGCTCCAGGCTGCGGGCGATCGAGCACTGCATCGAGGCAAAGCTTGTCTGTCGCATGGCACCAGCCTTGTAGTTGCTTTTCTCAACTCTCTACTTTAGCCTCTCAATCAGTAAGTTCAATCCAAGAACTCAGGAGGCTTCATGAAGGGCAGAGGGCTTGTGCTGGCGGGCCTGTGCCTGGCGGCGTTGATCATCAGCCTGGACATCACGATCGTGAACGTTGCGTTGCCGACCCTGGTCGTACGGATCAATGCGACCACCACGGATCTGCAATGGGTCGTCGACGCTTACAATCTGGTCTTCGCCGCGCTGGTCCTGGCCTCCGGGAGTCTGTCGGACCGGCTGGGCCGCAAGGGAATGCTGCTGTCCGGCCTCGGTGTGTTCGCGGCGTCGAGCCTGGTCGGAGCGTTCGCCGGAACGCCCGGTGAGCTGATCGCGGCCCGCGCGGTGATGGGGCTCGGTGCGGCGATGATGTTCCCCGCGACGCTGTCGTTGTTGACCAACGTGTTCACCGCTCGGCGGGAGCGGGCGGTGGCGATTGGTCTGTGGGGCGCCACGACCGGGGTCGGGATCGCGACTGGACCGATCATCGGTGGGTGGTTGCTGGAACGCTACTGGTGGGGCAGTGTTTTCGTGTTTATGGCGCCGGTGGCGGTGGTGGTCGCGCTGGTCGTCGCGGTGGCGGTCCCGGCCTCCGCGATCCTCGTACTCCGCGGATCGACTGGACCGGCCTGGTTCTTTCTGCCGCCGGTATGGGGCTGGTCGTGCTGGGATTGATTCAGGCTCCCGGCTGGGGCTGGGGCTCGGCGCGGACGATCGGCGTGCTCGCCGCGGGTGCTGTCGTACTGGCGGTTTTGGTAATCGTCGAGAGCCGGGCCGCTCATCCGATGGTGGATGTCTCGCTGTTCCGTGACCTGCGTTTCACGGCGGCCAGCGGCTCGATCGCGATCGCGTTCTTCGTGCTGAACGGGTTCATCTTCCTGATGACCCAGTACATGCAGTTCATCAAGGGCTATGGCCCGCTGAGTACCGGTGTGCGGCTGCTTCCGGTGGCCGGGTCGGTGGCCGTGGCGGCCGTGGTCGGGACCAGGCTGGCGGTGCGGATCGGCAACAAGCTGGTCGTCACAGGTGGATTGCTGTGTTACTGCGCGGCTCTGTTCTGGACGTCGACGGTGTCCCAGGGGACCTCGTTCGGGGTCATCGCCGTCCAGGGTGCGCTGTTCGGGTTGGGCATGGGACTGACCCAGGCGCCTGCCACCGAAGCCGTCATGGGTGCGGTACCGCCGGAGAAGGCCGGCATCGGCTCGGCCGTCAACAGCGCCGTACGGTTGTTCGGTGGCACCCTCGGCGTCGCCGTGATCGGCAGTGCCGCCGCATCGCTGTACACCAACCGGTTGGCGTCAACGCTTCCCTCGAGCCTTCCGGCGTCCGCTATCAGCGCTGCGAACGGCTCGGTCGCCGGTGCGGCCACCGCTGCAAAACGCATCGCCGACACCGGGCACCCCGCCCTCGCCCATGGCCTCACCGACGCGGCGAACCTCGCGTTCATGCACAGCTTCGCCGGCGGATGCGTGGTCGCTGCCTGCGTAGCCGCCGCCGGCGCAATCACCGCCTTCGTACTCCTCCCGGCTCGCCCCGACCAGCCCACGAGAGCGGCGCAGCCCGCCGCAGCCCAGCAAGGTCGACCATGAGCCAAATCGTGGTGTCGCACGGCTACGGCGCGAGTGAGGACAGCGTCTGGTTCCCGTATCTGACCGAGCAACTGGCGGCGGCCGGGCACCGGGTCACCGTGCCTCGGCTGCCTGACACCGCTGCCCCGCGGCTGGAGCCTTGGCGCAGGACCTTCGGCGAGGCGGTGCTGGCCGCTGGTCCCGCCGAGTCCACCGCGCTCGTCGGGCACAGCATCGGCGCTGTCAACGTACTGCGCTTCCTGGAGCAGCATGACCCCTCCACCCACGGGGTGTTCGCGGGGGTTCTGCTGGTGGCGGCCTCCGCCCACGAGGTCGGCTACGACGAGCTCGCCGAGTTCTTCGAGGGTGGCTTCGACTGGGAGCGCATCCGCCGCTCGGCCCGCCAGTTTCGGGTCCTCCAGGCCATGGACGACCCGGTCAACCAGCCTGACCCGATCGAGCACGTCCGCCTGTTCGTCGAGGGACTCGGCGCGACCGCCGTCGTAACGCCGACCGGCGCCCACTTCGGCGCCACCCCGGACGACCACGTCGAGGTCCCCGAGATCGTGCGGCTCGTCACCGACCTACTCGCCTGACGATGCCAGGAGAAACGCGTGCAGCTTGCCTACGACGATGAGGGCCGCGGTGAGTGCGTCGTCCTGATTCACGGGCACCCGTTCGATCGCCGGCTCTGGGGACCGCAGTTGGTCGCCATGCGTGACGGCTTTCGGGTGCTCGTTCCCGACCTGAGAGGGTTCGGCGAAAGCCCTGTTGTACCTGGCTCGGTGACGATGCGCGAGTACGCCGACGACATCGAGCACCTGCTGGATGACCTCGGGATCACGCGCGCGGCCATCGTCGGACTGAGCATGGGTGGACTGGTGACCATGGATCTGGCCGTGTCGCGGCCTGAGCGCTATTGGGCCATCGGCCTCGTGGCCACCACGGCCGAACCCGTCACGGCACAAGAGCGGTCCATCCGGCGGCAGCGGGCCGAAGCGGTCGAGCGGGATGGCATGGGCGTACTGGTGGACTACATGCACACCGGACTGTACGGGCCGAGGTCTACGCCCGCCATCCGCGCCCGCATCGACGCGATGATGGCTGCGGCCTCACCCGCCGGCGCGGCGGCAGCACTGCGCGGCCGAGCCGAACGGCCGGACTATCGGCCTCTGCTCGCTGCGCTCGACGTTCCGGCGTTTGTCTGCGCGGGATCGGCAGATCCTTGGTCCAACCAGCAGGTGACCGCTGAGATCGCCGCGTGTCTCAAGGACCCCACACTGCTCGTGATCGACGACGTCGGCCATCTGCCTAACCTGGAAGCTGAACACGAGTTCAACCACGCCCTACGCACATTCCTCGAAACCCACGCGCCACCCGAACCACGCGTGCCGATGAGCCGGGGCTAGCGGGAGGGTCGTCGTGATTGTTCGGATATGGCGTACGCGGATCGACGAGGAGCGCGCTGGGGAGTACGACCGTTTCGTGGTGGAGCGGTCGCTGCCGATGTTTCGGCGTCAGCCGGGGTTGGCGACCGTGTACTTCACTAGCACTGGAGAAGAAGAGCGGGCTGTCGTGACGGTCTGGGCTGATGCTGCGGCGGTGTCGGCGCTCGACACCTCGGACGACTATCAGGAGACCACTGCCGCAATCCTCGCCGCGGGCTTTCTGCGGCCGCCGCAGACGATAGAACTGATGCCGGTCGACCACTCCTGGTCGACCGGCACCCGCAGCGAGACGGCTTGAGTCGGGGGTGACGCGGGCTGACCGCCAGGATCAGTCGGGTAGCCCCCAGAAGGAACCGTGCAGGCCGACTTTGGCGAAGTAGGCGGTGGCCGAGGAGGGGTCGCGGCGGGTGTAGCCCGGCTCCAGGCGCCCGGTGTACCAGTCGCCGGCCAAGCGCCACAGCGTACGCAGATCCATGACGTAGCCACGTTCATGACCCGTTTTCTGCAGCCAGGCGTCGACGCAGTCGGGGGAGCAGAACAGGCGCTGGTTGCCGCAGGCGTACACGACGTCGTCCCAAACCCGGTTCATCGGGGTGAGGAAGTGCGCGACCTGGTCACCGTTCGGGGGAGCCTGTCGTCCTACCACCCAGGCGTGCGGGGTGTCGCAGGCGGGGCAGCGGGTGGCAACCAGGACATCGGACTCGTCCTTGAGCAGGTGGGGCACGGCGAACGAGTCCCACGCGCAGCCGCCCCACCACAGCGTGTGTGCTCCCATGACGGAGAAACCGAGCGGCACGGACGCGAACGGGTGGGCCATCACAACCAAGTCGTTGTCCTGCAGGACCAGATCACGGCGTTCATGAAGGCCGCGGAGTTCTTGACGTACCTGGTCAGGGGCTAATGCCGTGAGTGCGGCGAGTTCAGGCACGCCCGGCGCCCGTCCGGTGCGCGCGAATCCCTGGTAGACGGCCAGACGAACCCTCTCCGTCCCGTCAAGGCTCGTCGGTATGTCTGCGACGCTCTCGGTCATTCCCGTGTTTTCCTTCGCTGGTTGAGGCGCTGGCTTTCAGTGTGCGCCTCATCGAGCCGAAAGATTCCTGGGTTCCACCGACCGTGCGGCGGTGGAGGCCCATTGCACCGGTCTGGCGCGGACCGCGCACGCGGTGCTAGAGGGTCCACAGCGCTTGGGTGGGGGACATGCGGGCGGCGCGCAGTGCGGGGAGTAGTCCGGCGATCGCGCCGATCAGGATGGTGGCGGCGAGGCCGCCGGTCCAGGCGATGGTGGGCACGACGATGGTCCAGTTCTTGCTGATCGCGTAGACGGTGGTTGCGGTGATGCCGAGCGCGACCCCGATGACGCCGCCGAGAACGGACAGCAGGATGGCCTCGGCGAGGAACTGGGTGCGGATGTGTCCTTTGGTGGCGCCGAGGGCTCGGCGGAGTCCGATCTCGGGCCGGCGTTCGAGGACCGAGATGACCATCGTGTTGGCTACGCCGACCGCACCGACCAGCAGCGCCACGGCCCCCAGACCGAGGAAGAGCGAGTTGAAGGCGGACTGAGCCGCGGCTCGCGCAACCAGGGCGTCGGAAGGCTGGCTGACGTTGACCTCGTTGGGAGCTTGGGGGTTGGCGGTCGCGGCCAGTACGGAGTGCACGGCGTCGACTTGGCTGGTGTCGGCGCGCAGGTAGATGGTGGTGGGGTGGCCGTCGAACCCGAGGTACTTCTGCGCCGCCGGGAACCCGACCAGAACGGCTGTGTCGATCTCAGGCGTCAGTACTGCGGGGTTCAGGATGCCGGCGAGGTAGAACCATTGGCCGCCGACCCAGATCCGCTGGCCCGGGTGGATCCGGGTGATTCCGAGGCGCTTGGCTGCGTCGGTACCGAGTACCGCAACTGGTTCGCGGGCGGTGCCGGCGTTGAGGTACCGGCCCTGGGCCACGGTGGTGCCGACGGTGCGCGGCAGGTCGAGGCTCGCGGCCTGAACAGACAACCCGTTCGTGTTGACAGCGGGAATGAGCTTGCTGCGATAGGCCTTGGCAGCGGTACTGCCGATGGCCTCGACCTCGGTCACCGGGCCGATCCTGGCGATCATTCCGGGTGCCTGTTCGGGGAGTTTGGCGGTCTTGCCGAACATCGTCTGGCCGTTGGTGACGGTCAGCAGGTTCGTACCGAGCCGGTCGATCTCGGCGAGCAGGCCAGCCTGGGAAGAGGCTGACAGGCCGAGCACGGCGACGATGGCGGCCACCCCGATGGCGATGCCCAGGGCGGAGAGCGCGGCGCGTACCTTCCTGGTTCGCAAGCCGACACTGGCGACCCGGGCCAGATCGGACAACCGGAGCCGCCGGGCCGCGGTGTGGGTGCTGGTCATGACTGCGCCCTACCTTTCTGATCGGCGGTGTCGGCGACGATGACGCCGTCGAGCATCTCGACCTGGCGGTTCATCCGGGCGGCGACGTCCCGGTCGTGGGTGATCACCAAGATGGTCGTTCCGCCCCGGTGCAGGGCGTCCAGGAGAGCGAGGATCGACTGGCCGGTGGCACGGTCGAGATTGCCGGTGGGTTCGTCGGCCAGCACGATCGCGGGTCTGCCGATCAAGGCCCGGGCGATGGCGACCCGTTGCCGCTGGCCGCCCGACAGTTGCGTCGGGCGGGCGTCCATCCGATCAGGGAGGTCGACCGCTGCGAGTGCCTCGGCAGCCAGTTCGCGGCGCTCGCGGTGCGGGGTTCCGGCGTACAGGAGTCCGTCGGCGACGTTGTCGAGGACGGTGGCGTGTTCGGCGAGGAAGAACTGCTGGAACACGAAACCGATCCGGGTGGCGCGCAGCCGGGCAACGTCTCGATCCGTCATTGCCGAGGCGTCCAGCCCGGTGACCCGGACAGTGCCGGTCGTTGGCCGATCCAACGTCCCCATCAGGTGCAGCAGGGTCGTTTTGCCGGATCCGGACGGCCCGACGATCGCCACGAGTTCGCCCGACTCGATTGTGAGGTTCACGTTACGCAGGGCCGTGACCGGTGGTTGGCTCGGATACACCTTCGTCACTGCCGCTAGTTCGAGGACAGTCATGAGGACGGCACCACCACTTGCTGACCGGCGGCCAGGCCGGCTCCGATGACCTGGACCACGCCTGCGTCGTCATCGAACAACCCCATCTTCACAGGCAGCAGCCGATGCGTTCCTTCTGCCGAGACGAGTTCGAGGGCGTAGCCGCCACCGGCCAGGGCCAGCAGGGCCTCCACGGGTACGACCAGGGCGTCCTTGATCTTGGCTGTGGTGATTCCGATCTTGACCGGCGCCTTGTCCAAGCTGCCGGTAGCTGCCTGGTTGGTCGGGGTGATGCTGACATCGACGGTCGGCGAGCCCGACCCTGAGGCCGGGGCAGTCGCGACCTTGCCCACCGAGGTCACCCGGCCGGGTGTGGTCTTGCCGTCCGGCAGCGTGATGGTCACGCTGTCACCTACTTTCAGCTGTGAGCGTTGGGTGGTGGCGAGCTTGACCGTGACCACCCGGGCGGTGGAGCTGGCCTGCAGCACCGGGCCGCCCGGTCCGATCGGTGCGCCTTGCATGGCGGAGGTGGCGGTGACCCGCAGAGCGCCCGGTACGAAGATCACCTGACCCAGTTCGAGCTTGCCGGTCTCCTCCACCCCCAGGTCGGCCTGGAGCTTCTT
Organism: Kribbella sp. NPDC004536; assembly: GCF_042873835.1. Lineage (NCBI taxonomy): Bacteria > Bacillati > Actinomycetota > Actinomycetes > Propionibacteriales > Kribbellaceae > Kribbella > Kribbella sp. NPDC004536. The sequence continues at coordinate 1,126,107 of NZ_JBIALY010000003.1, forward strand.
GACAGCTCGCGTCGTGCGCCAGCCGAACTCGTCCGAGTCCGGGTCGAGTTGGGCGGCGGTCGCGTAGCCGAGGGCAACCAAGTTGGCGTTGAGTTGCCGTACGTCCTGGCCGCTCACGTCGGAGGCATCGGCGCCTGCGGCCAGGGCCCGATAGACCGGCGACGATCCGTACAGCAACACCACAGGCGCCCCGTCGACGCGGTACAGGATCTCGCCACGCCGAACCAGCTGGCCCACCGTCGGCAGCGAAGTCACCACGCCCCTGGCCTGATTCACCACGTTGTAGCTGCCGGCATATCCCAACGTGCCGTCCATGGTGGTCTGCGCCGACAGCGATCTACGAGTCACCTTCGCCAGCGCCGTACCGGAGCTGATGCCGTCCGTGCTGCTGACCGGGGTCGGGGTACCGAACGGATGAGCCAGGTCGAAGCCGAACGGCTGCGTACGATCCACCGCGAACACGGCACCGGCCAGCACGATCACCCCGACCCCGGCCACCAGCCGCCGTCTCACTTCCCGTCCCCTTCAGACATGCTCGGCCCGTCCCCACCCGACGGGAGCAGCGCCTTGCAGGCTTCCTGCGCGGCCTTGAACTTCGGGTTGTCGGGGTTGAGCTCAGGGTTCTGAGAGCTCTGGACCTGGGGGCCGTCGCCGGCGGGCGGGTCGGGGAAGGACTTCACTCCATGGGCGCGGATGCACTTGGCGTACTGCAGACCCTCCGCCCGGACCTTCTTCTTCTCCTCCGTCCCGAGGCCCGGCCGTAGCGCCTTGCAGGCCTCCTCGGCGGCCTTGAACGTCGGATCGTTCATGTCCAGCCCGTTCCCGGGTTCGGCGTTCATCACGATCTCGCCGTTGGCGTTGGGATCCGGGAAGTTCTTCACACCGTGCGAGCGCATACACGCCGAGTAGCCCAACGCATCGGGCGTCGAGCTCGCGCTCGCCGTCGGCGACGAACCGGCCGACGGCGTGATGTCTGCCACCCCGGGGGACGCCGATCCGTCGCTGCCGCAGCCTGTCGCCAGCAGACCGGCCGCCAGCATCATGGCGGCCAGGAGACCTGCCCGCCGAGTGGTGTCGTTCATGATGAATGTCCTTTCGCAGCCAGTGGATGAAACCTGTCTGCGTCCAGTTCTAGGGATCCGGCGGTTTCGGGACGGTATCGGTGAGATCGGCGAGATCGGCGCGATCCGACCGCCTGCCGAGCGAAACCATGCCGAAACCCCTGCCGTGGATACTGGAACTGACCTGCTACCTGGTCGGTCAGGAAGGGCGGAAACGGTGCGGATACTGGTGATCGAGGACGACGACGTACTGGCCGACACCATCGCCGTCGGACTGCGCCAGGCGCAGATGGCCGTTGACATCGCCCTCGACGGCCCGACCGGGCTCGACCGGGCCCTGCTCAACGACTACGACGTGATCGTGCTCGACCGGGACCTCCCCGGCCTGCACGGCGACGAGATCTGCGCCAAGCTGATCGCCGCCGGTTGCCGGAGCAGGATTCTGATGCTCACCGCCGCGGCGTCCATGGACGAGCTGGTGGACGGGCTCGGCCTCGGCGCGGACGACTACCTGCCCAAGCCGTTCGACTTCCCCGTACTCATCGCCCGGATCGGCGCCTTGTTCCGGCGGGCCCAGCCCGCCATTCCGCCGGTACTGCGCCGTCACGACGTAACCGTGGACACCGCGCAACGTCGTGCCTGGCGATCCGGCCAGCGGCTCGACCTCACCCCCAAGGAGTTCGGCGTACTCGAGCTCCTGCTGGCTGCCCAGGGCCGAGCCGTCTCCGCCGAGGAACTCCTGGAGCGGGTCTGGGACGAGGCTACCGACCCGTTCACCAAGGCGGTCAAGATCACCGTCAGCCGGCTCCGCGCCAAGCTCGGCGCACCCCCGATCATCCAGACCGTGGCCAAGTCCGGCTACCGGATCTAGGGACGAACCATGCGCCTGAAGCTCGCAGCCTTCGTCGCCCGACTGCCACGCCGCACGGTGCGGTTGCGTCTCACGCTGACGTACGGCGGGCTCTTTCTCGCCTCCGGCGCCGCGCTGCTGGCGATCACCTATGTGCTGGTCGTCCACGCCACCAGCGGGTTCACCTTCACGGGCCAGAACGGCTCCGTCGCCAGTGTGAGTTCGCCGGGCAAATCTGCTGCGCCACGAGCCCAGGAGCCCACCAACCTGACCCAGAACGGAACCTTGCCAGGTCTCACGCCGGAGCAAGCCCGGGCCAGTGTCGAGCAACTGCAGGCTCAGGCCGCCCAGCAACGGGAGGCGCAGCTGCACCAGCTGGTCACCCAGTCCGGTATCGCCCTCGCGATCATGGCGGTCGTGTCGATCGCGCTCGGCTGGATCATCGCCGGCCGCATGCTCCGGAAGCTGCGTACCATCACTACAGCCGTACGGGAGATCTCCGCGACCAACCTGCACGACCGGCTCGTTCTGAGCGGTCCCAACGACGAGATCAAGGAACTCGGCGACACGTTCGACGGGCTGCTGGCCCGCCTCGAGGCCTCCTTCCAGGCCCAGCGGCGGTTCGTCGCCAACGCCTCCCACGAACTACGTACCCCGCTGACCCGGCAACGTGCCCTCGCCCAGGTCGCACTGGCCGACCCCGACCCGACCGTCACCTCGCTGCGTACCGCACACGAACGGATCCTGACCTCCGGAGCGCAGCAGGAACGACTCATCGACTCACTGCTCACCCTGGCCCGCGGGCAGGTCGGCCCCGGCGACTACCAGCCCTTCGACCTCGCGGACCTCACGTACGACGCCTTGTCCGTACGCCGCCCCGCCGCCGAGGCCCGCCAGCTCTCGCTCGACACCCGGCTCCGCCCGGCCACCGCCAGCGGCGACCGGCAACTGGTCGAGCGGCTGATCACCAACCTCATCGACAACGCCATCCGTCACAACACGCCGGCAGGCTCGATAGTGGTGACCACTGACACCCGGGCGGGAGCCGCAGTCCTGTCCGTCACGAACAGCGGACCGGTCATCCCACCCGAGGAGATCGACCGGCTCTTCGAACCGTTCCAGCGCCTAGGCACCGACCGCACCCATCACACCGAAGGCCACGGCCTCGGCCTCTCGATCGTCCAAGCCATCGCCGACACCCACAACGCCACCATCACCACCAAGACACCCCCTGACGGCGGCCTGGAAATCGAGGTGAGCTTCCCCGCCGGGGACGCCGCGCCACCAGACAGCCCGCCCGCCGGTGCACGGCGCACGAGGCTCGCCCTACGCTGACCAGCAACCATCCTCTGGACCACTCCAACTCCCGCAACGCGGCGCCGGGCGGTGCAGGCTCGCGACAGCTGCGGGCCCGGGGCTGAGGTCTCACCACGCGTCGAAGTGCAGGATTTCGTCGAGCGGCTTCCGGCCGGCGGGTTTGAAGTCGGTGCCGATCGAGTACGCGGTCGGGATCAGGACGGCCTGCCGTAGATCGCCGGGCAGGCCGAGCAGCTCGCTGATCTCACGCTCGTACTTGAGGTGCAGCGTTGTCCACGCCGTACCGAGTCCACGCGAGCGCGCCGCCAGCATGTAGCTCCAGGCGGCCGGCAGGATCGATCCCCACAATCCTGCCTGGTTGCCCGCGGGCAGGTCGGCGGCCTGGATACACGGGATCACTAGAGCCGGTACGTCGCCCATGTGCTCGCCGAGGTAGGCCGAACTGCTGCGGACCCTCTGCTGGACCGCTGCTCGGTCCGGATCGAGAGGCGCCTGGGTGGCATCTCTGTCGTCGAAGTACTTCTGCAGCGATCGGCGGTAGTACTCGCCGATGACCTTGCGCTTGTCCGGATCCGTGATCACCAGCCAGTGCCACGTCTGGCCGTTGCTGCCTGACGGAGCCTGTACGGCGATGTCGATCAGCTCCCGGATCAGCTCACGGGCGACAGGTTTTTCCAGATCCAGCCGCTTGCGAACGGTCCTCGTTGTCGTGAGCAACTGATCGGGCGACAGGTCGAGCTTCGAGTTCATGCAGAAAGCCTTTGCGAGTCGAGAGTGGTCGCGGTCCGCAATGCGGATCGTCGTACTCGGTTGCTGAAACTGGCCGGCGAGCAGGACTTCGTCGCGCCGGCACCGCTGTTCCTGGTCTGGCCGGCCGACCTCGCGCGGGCGCGGCACGTGACCACCGAGCTCGGCCTGCCGCCGCACATCTCTCCGGTCTTCGGGCTGACCGTCGGCCTCCCGTCCGCGCCGTTGTGGACGATCGGGTTCACTTCAGGGCCATTCCCGGTACGCGGGCGCGGATCGCGTCCAGCTCGGCCTCGTCGGAGATGCCCTGCCAGTCGTAGCGCGGCGTGTACGGGGTGATCAGCTCGCGCACCTCGTCATCGCTGAGTTCCACGTCCAGCGACGCCACGGCGTCGTCGATCTGCCGAACCGAACCTGCGCCGACCAATGGCGCGACGACCACCGGCTGGCGACGCAGCCATGCCAGCGCGATCTGAGCCCGGCTCACACCGTGCACGTCGGCGACCCGCCCGACCGCGTCCACGATCGCGTGATTGGACGCCTCCTCGCTGTGCGAGTAGAGCTGGTCGGCGTACGCGCCGTCGGTCGCGGCCCGTGCGGTGGACTTCGCGTCGTCCCAAGCGCGGGCCAGCCGGCCGCGCGCCAGCGGGCTCCAGATGATCGTGCCGACACCCTCGTCCAGACACAGCGGGATCATCTCGCGCTCCTCCTCGCGATGCAGGAGGTTGTAGTGGTTCTGCATGGACACGAACCGGGCCCAGCCGTGCTGCTTCTGCAGGTGCAAGGCCTTGGCGAACTCCCACGCCGGCATCGAGGACGCGCCGAGGTAGCGGACCTTGCCCGCCTTGACCAGGTCGCTGAGGGCCTCGAGCGTCTCCTCCAGCGGTGTCGCGTGGTCGTTGCGGTGCACCTGGTAGAGGTCGATGTAGTCGGTGCCCAGCCGGCGCAGCGAGTGCTCGACCTCGGTCATGATCGCCTTGCGGGACAGGCCCCGGCCGTTGGGACCGACGCGCATCGGGTGCCGCAGCTTGGTGGCGATCACCACGTCGTCGCGGTCGGCGAAGTCCTTCAGGGCACGGCCGAGGATCTCCTCGCTGGAGCCGTTGGAGTACATGTTCGCGGTGTCGAAGAAGTTGATGCCGACGTCGAGGGCGTGCCTGATCAGTGGGCGGGCCTGGTCCTCGCCGAGGGACCAGACGGGGTGGCCGCGGTCGGGTTCGCCGTAGGTCATCGCACCGATCGCGATCGGCGAGACGTCCAGGCCGGTGCTGCCGAGCTTCACATAACGCATGGGGTTCTCCTGCGAAGATGAACATGCGGAGCATCCTCCGCAAGTACTCGCCAAACTAGCGGAGGATTGTCCGCAAGTCAAAGGTGCGGCATCATCGGGGCATGACCGACCAGATCCCGAGTACGTACGGCACGCAGCGCAAGGCCGCCGCGCGCAACCGGGTCGCGATCATCGAGGCCGCTCATGAGCTGTTCGCGGACAACCCGCTCGTGCCGCTGAGCGAGGTCGCCAAGCACGCGGGCGTGGGCGCCGGAACGTTGTACCGGCATTTCCCCACCCGCGAGGACCTGATCCTGGCGGCGTACCAGCACGACATCGAGCGTCTGACCATCGCCGCCGACGAGGTGCTGGCACGTCACTCATCGGCCAAGGCCGCGTTCATCGAGTGGTTCGAGACCTTGTCGGCCTACATCCGCATCAAGCACGGACTCGGTGACGCATTGCACAGCGCCGCGACCCAGGAGGTGATCAGCGCGTCCTGGGTGCCGACCACCGCCGCGGTGGCGAAGCTGGTCGATGCCTGCGTTGCCGAGGGCACCATTGCCCCCGGGCACGACCCCGCCGACATCATCATGCTGATGAGCTTCCTGTGGCGCGTCGCGAACAACGACGACGGCGTCGCGCAGGGACGACGCCTGATCGCCGCCGTGTTCGCGGGTCTGAAGAACGCACCCCAGCCGATCTGACCGCACCCTTACGGCAGATGAGGTTGCCAGGAGGTTTTACCGGGGCGGGCCGAACCCTCCCCAGACAGCGACGGAACGGACTGAGCTATGTGCGTGGACGTGGTAGCTGTCGCGCTCGACCTTGCGGAGGCCGGCGGCGTGGTTGTACTGGGCGGCGAACACGTGCTGTCCGGCGGGCACCGTACGGCCCGGCTTGAGGGCCCAGCGGTAGAGCAGCGCATCGCCGGACTCCTGAACGGTGACGGTGAAGTCGTCGCCCGGCAGGGTCTGCCAGTTGCCGGTGCTCCGTACGTCGCCGGTCCGGGCGATGCGCAGTTCCACAGTGAGTGAGGTGAGCGGGTCGATGGTCTTGAGGGTCAGGTTGTTCTGGGCCCAGTAGACGGTGCTGTGCTCGTCCAGCGAGCCTTCGGACCACAACGGTCCGTCCTCGACCCGGCTGCCGGCTGGCGGAGTTGGGCGCGCGCTGCCCGAGGTGGAGGGAGCCGGACCGGTAGTGGTGGTGTGGGTTGACGGCGTCGGAGTGGACGTGACGGTCGGGGGAGGGACTGTCCGCGACGGGACCGTGTGAGTGGGTGCGGTGGCGGGCGGCGTCGGAGCTCCGCCCATGGCGGCGACGGCGACGGCCAGACCACCGGTCGCCAGGGTGGCGGCGGTGATCACACCGACGATCGCCGCCCGGGGCCACGACCTCGTGATCGAAGGCGTACGGTGCCGGAGGTTGGGGCCGGCCGCGCCGCGCTCCACGCGCGCCAGGATCCTTGCGCGGTTGGGCTCGTGAGCCTCGGCGGCCGCGCGCAACTGTCGCCTGATCTCGTCGTTCACCGATTCCTCCTTCCTGCCGCCAGTTCGCCGGCCGCTTCCGCGCCGAGTAACGATTCGAGCTCGGCCATCCCCTTCGAGGTCTGACTTTTCACCGTACCGACCGAGATGCCCAGCGCGGCGGCGGTGTCCTTCTCCGACAGGTCGAACGCGTGGCGCAGGACCACGCACGCCCGCTTGCGGAACGGCAGCCGGGCGAGCGCGGTACGCACGTCCATCACGACCGCAACGTTCGGCCCGTCCACCGGCTCCGTACCGCGGGACCAGAACAGCGCTACCCGCCGTCGCTCGCGGACGCTGCTCCGGATCCGCTCCCGGGCCAGATTGGCCACCACGCCGCGGGCGTAAGCGACCGGGTGTTGCGCGGCCCGCAGCCGGTCCCAGCGCTGCCACAGGGCGACCAGCGCGTCGGCGGCGAGGTCGTCAGCTGCGTCCTTCTCGCCGGTCAGGAGGTGGGCAAGACGCGCCAGTTCGGCGTAGTGGCGTTCGAAGAAGTCCTCGAACTCCGCGGACGCGTCGTCGGCCAGCATGTCCCGCGGTTGCCCTCTCCCTGCGATGTTCGCGTTAACAATCCGGCCGAGCGTAACGCTCAATGCCGGGCGAACTGGACCCGGGTCGGCTGCGCGACGTCCGGTTTCAAGGCGATCCCGTCGATGGTCAGCCGCTCACCGTAGATGTCTGTGACCCTGATCGCTCTGCCGCAGCCGTTGCCGTCGGGGGCGAGGAAATAGTTGTAGTCGGTGCGATGCAGCTTTCGCCAGCCTTTGGCGGTACGGACCTCGAGCGCGGCCACCGGGTTGCGATGGCCGATCACCTGGATGCCGCACCAGTACTGACTGGACCCGGTCTTGTACCGGATCGAGACCGTGTCGGACGCGGCGGGGCTGAGCAGCGTCCAGGTGATCGGGACCCGGCCGACGGAGAGATTCGCGAGTTTGGCGAACGCCTGCTGGCTGAGGTCGAGTTGCCCGGGCGCACAGGGCAGCGGGCACTCGTTGACTATCCGCACCGTGACGGAACGCCCGTTGGCAGCGCGGACCCGTACGTACGCTCCGCACGCCTTGGCCGACTCGTAGTCGGTGTAGTTCATCGCCGCGATCATGAGATCGCCGGACGGGCCGAAGAGGCAGGCGCCGTTCCCGTCACCCGCCTCGTAGGCGGTCGCGACGCCCCGGTAGCGGACGGCGGGCTTGATGCGCCCGGCCAGCGGCGCTGTCGACGCCGCGGAATCCGGGTGCGGGGTGGTGGAAGACGTATGCGGGCTCGTGGCAGGCGTACGCGGGCTGATGGGAGGTGTACGCGGGCCGGTGGTAGGTGTACGCGGGCTGCGAGAAGCGACGGGTGGCCTGCCGGCGGCCGACGGCGTTGGCGTACCTCGCGGCGGAGTCGTGATCTGCGCGTGGGTCGGTGCCGTCGTGGCGTCATCCGCCGCGGTCGGTGAGCCGGAATCGGCCGGGACGCTCGCCGGGGCAGATGTAACCGGCTCATCGGCGGTACGCCGGGTATCAGGGCCACCCCCGATGAGCAGCGCGGCGGCCAAGCAGACCACAACGCCGACCGCCGGCAGAGCCACCGGAAGGCCGACGGCCCGCCGGCCCCTGCGCGGCGGCTCCGCCGCGCCGTGCTTCGTTGTCCTCATATCCATCCGTTCGGTAGATCGACGTTCCACCGCGCAGTTGCCGCCGAAACCGAAAAGGTTGCCGCCATCGCCACCGAACCGGGAGGTGGTGCGCGCCAGTCCCTTGGTTCGTTCTACCAGGGGGCCTCCCAGCTGGTACTGCCGTTGAAGCCGCGGAAGGCGCGGATCGGGCTCTTGACGAGTGGTTGGAGCGGAGACACCTGGTTGAGGCCGGCGTTCGGGTCGGGGGCGGTCACCACCTTCTCGATGTTCTCCGCCGGCAGAGCGAGCCTGGCCGCGGCGTTCGCGACCTGCAGCGCGGTCTCCTTCAGGTCCGTGATCTCCTTCTGAGCCTGGGTCAGCTGGGTCTGCGCGGCGTCCCGCTCAGCGGTGACTGCGTCGAGGCGCCCGTTCGCCGTGCCCAAGCGCTCGAATGCGGTGTCCAGTGCGCCTTCCGTCGCGGCGAGCCTTGCCGTCACGATGTCACGTTCTCCCTGGATGTCTTCCAGCTCGTTCTGTTTGGCGGCCACTCCATTGAGAGCAAGGTCCCGCTGGCGTATCGCCTCAACCTTGTCGCTGGTTTCCGTCTGCAACGCTCTCTGCGCGGCGGTCCGGTCGGCTTCGCTCGCAGCCAGGTTTGTCTGCGTGTCCTCGAGGCTCTTCGACGCGGTGGCCAGCTCTTCCTCGACCTCCTTGCCGGCTGCGATACCGGCACCCCCGGCCACGCCGCCGAAGATGCCGGCCGTCGTGCCGAGGACGGTGTTGGCGAAGCTGACATCCTCGCGCTGCTGCTTGCTGAGGAATCCCTCGCCCTTGGTCATCTTGTAGCCGTCGTCAGCGGCGAGCGTCGTCGACAAGGCGAAGGCGCCCAGGTTCGTTGCCGCCGTCACCCCGTTCGCGACGAACCCGATAGCCGCTGCGGCGCCGAGCTCGCCGATCGCCAACGGACCGGTGATCACGTCGACGAACGGAATCAGGCTGAGAATCCCGAACAACAGGAACAGACCGGCGGCCAGCGAGTCCGTGGCGACGTCCGGAACCGTCACGTGCCCACTGGGGTCGGTGTTGTTGACCGGATTGGTGTCGAAGGCCTGGTACCGGTTCAGCATGTCCGCGCTGTCCAGGCTCAGGAACCGGCCCTGAGCGGGATCGTAGGTGCGCGCCGGCAGGACCTGCGTACCGGTGCTCGGATCGGTGTAGACGCTGTTGTAGGTGAAAGGGTTCACGGCGGCGTTCCCGGCCGCGGTGGCCGCCGGCTTGGCGAGCGCGGCGGGATTCGCACCGACCGGCTGACCGTAGTCGCCGTACCGGTATGTCGCTGCCACCGCGCCGGTGCCGTCGGTCATCCCGACCATCGACCCGTGCGCGTCGGCCAGGTAGTACTGCGTGCCGGGTGCATCGGCACCGACCGGCCCCGGGCCAGGCGTCGGGCACTTCTTCTGCGGGTGACACGGCTTCGGCGGCTTGGGGCAGGCCCGGTGCGCCTTCGGGCAGCTCGGTGGCGGAGCACCCACCACCGAACCCGCGGTCAGGCTCCGTGCCTCGCGGTCGACGCCGAACAGGTACGACGCGGTCTGCGCGGTCGATCCGGCGGTGCTGTCGGTGTAGGTGTCGTTGGCCACCTGGCCGGTGGTGTCGTAGTGCAGTGTCGTCGTGTGCGTGACGCCGTCGACCGTGGTGGTCGCGCTTCGCCTGGTCCCGTCGGGCCAGTAGGTGTAGCCGGTCGTCGTACCGTCAGGGGCGGTGGCCGAGACGGGCTTGCCCGACAGGTTGTACTGGTAGGTGGCGCCGTCGAGGTCCTGGTGCACCGCGCCGTCGGGCTGGAAGGTCTGGTTGACCGTCGTGCCGTCGACGGTCCGTGCGGTCAACCGGTCGCCGGACGTGATGGTGTTGGCAGTCGTCGAGGTGACGCCGTTCGCGGTCGTGGTCAGTTGTGTGACGTTGCCTCCGGCATCGAGGACGTACTTCGACGTCGAGCTGGGCGTACCGCTGCCGCTCGCGTTCGGGTAGACGGCAGACGAGATCAGCCGGTCGTACGCGTCGTACGAGTAACTGCTCGTGCTCGTCGTCGTCCCGGTCGTGGTCGTGTGCGCGGTGGTGTTGCCGTGCGCGTCGTAGGAGTAGTCGTCGTCTCGCAGGACGGTGGCGCCGTCCTTGGTGGTCTGGCTGGTGATCCGGCTGGCGTCGTTGTAGCCGATTGTGGTGACCACGCCGTTGCCGCGATCGATCGTCTCGATCCGGTCGTGCGAGTCGTAGCCGTAGTCGACCGTTGCGACCTGCGCGCCGTTGCGGACCTGAGTCGCCCCGGTGGTGAGTCCGGCCGGTGTGTACCGGTAGGTGGTCACCGTTCCGGTGACGTCCGTGGTCGTCGCCAGCTTGCCGTCGTCCTGGTAGCTCGCGAGCGAACTGGTGCCGTCCGGGTACCGGACCGCGGTGGTGTGGCCGTCCGCGTCGTAGGAGTAACTGACCACGTCGGCGGGATGGTCGGCATCCAGGACGGAGGTCAGCCGGCCGCTGACCGGATCGTAGGTGTAACCAATCTTCTGGGTCGTGCCGTCCGCGCCCTGCAGAACCTTCTCGACCAGCTCGCCGGTCGTCGGACTGTAGGTGTTGGTGGTGACCGTTCCGGTCGGCGAGGTGACAGTCTTGACCTTGCCACCCGGGGTGTAGGTGTACGAGATCGTGCCACCGCCCAAGTCGGTGGCGGTCACCACCCGGCCGGCCGCGTCGTACGTCAGGGTGGCGCCGGTCGTGGTGGTCGGGCCTGTGGCCGCTTTGTCGGTCAGGGTCTTGGTGCTCACCGCACCGGTCAGCGTGTTGCCGGTGCTGCCCACCTCGGTCCCGCCCGGAAACGCGGTCGGGTTCGTCGGGGTAAGGGTGACGTTGTCCTGCAGCCCGCCGGCGCCGTTGTAGCTCAGGGCCGCGGCGACGTCGTTGCCCGCGGTGGACACGACCCGTCCCAGCCCGTCGTACGACCGGGCGATCGTGGTCTGCGGGGTGTTGTCGGTGTAGGTGGTGCCCGAGGCAACGGTGCGGTCGAGGTCGTCGAAGCGTTCCACCGTGACCGAGGACGCGCTCTGCGCGCCGATCGGAAGGACCGAGGTGGTCTTGGTGTGTGCGACGTCGTCGTAGCTGATGACCTGGGTGAGCCCGTCGGGTTTGACGACCTTGACCGGGCGCTGCAGTTGGTCGTAGCTGGTGGTCGTGGTGGCACCTGTGGTCGGCGTGCTGGTCGCGGTCGCCCCGTCCACGCTGTAGGTGTTGACGGTGACGGTCCGGGCCGTCGGGTCGGCCACGAGTTTCTGCCCGGAGACGTTGTCGGTCACCTTGACGGTCCGGCCGAGTACGTCGGTGGTGGTCCGGGTGATGTGACCGGCCGGATCGGTCACGACGGTGATCAGCGGTGACGGGTAACTGGTGGCCGTCGTCCGGTTGCCGGGAGCGGTGCTGGACGTGACGCGGCCGAGCGCGTCATGGGTGTACTTGGTCGTCAGCTGGTCCGGGTCGGTGGTGGTGAGCACGTTGCCGGTGATCAGGTCGGTCACCGTGGTGGTCGCGGCGGCCGCGGCCGTTCCGGCCGCCGTGGTCTCCACCACGGTCCGGGTGTGGGCGGCGACGTCGACCGCGATGGTGCGGCTGGTGTCGACCTGGTCCGGGCCGCCGCTCGGACCGGACGGTTTCGCGCCCGGGGCCCAGGTCACCGACCGGCCGTTGATCTCACCGAGCGGGTTGTACGAGTAGCTGGTCACCGTTCGCGCGGTCGGTGTCTGCCCGGTCGAGCCCACCGCAGTCGTCGACGTCCGCACCGCCTTGCCGTCCGGCGTGAGCGTGTTGGTGGTGACGCTCTTCGTGCCATCCGTACCGGTCGTGGTCTCGAGCGTCGGTACGCCGAAGGCGGGGTCGTACGTCGTCGTGGTGACCGCGCCGGTCTCGTCGATCTGACTCGTCAGCTCGCCCCGGTCGTTGAAGCTCGAGCTGGAGGCGCTGGTCCGCGTCGGGCCCCACGTCCGGTCGCCGTAGACCACACTGACGGTCGTGGGCTTGGCGAAGTTGGCCGGCAGGTTCTGCACGTTCGACACGGCCGGGTAGGTGTAGTTCTGGGTGCGCGCGACGACCATGCCCCGGGCGGGATCCTTGACCCTGATCACCCGGGACTTGAGCAGATCCAGGCTGTTGTAGGTCTCTGTGACTGAGCTGCGGCCGTCCGACAGCACGGTCTGGTAGAGGTAGTTCTGATCGTTGGAGTCGAAGAGCCCGTCGGGGCCGGCCTGGTCGTAGTTCGGGTAGCCGGTGTAGTTGTGACCACCGTTGCCCGCCGGGTTCGCGGTGAAGGTACGCGTCGTCTGTACCGCGTCGACGCCGTCGGTCACCTGCACGTTCGTCACCATCACGACGTTGGGCTGGGCGGTGAGGGCCGCGTAGCTGACGGTGGTGTGGGCTCCGCTCGGAGTCACGACCCCGTGCAGCAACTGGCTGCTCGTTCCCGGTACGGGCTGGTACTGGAACGAGGTGACCGCCCCCGCGGCGTCGGTGACGTTCTGCAGCACCCCGCCGCCGACCTTCAGGGTCGTGCTCGCGGCGATGCCTTCGGCGTTCACCGGTGCGGTCACCTTCACCGAGCCCGGCGTGCTGTAGTCGAACGTCGTGACGTTGCCGTAGTTGTCGATCGCGGCCGTGGGCTGCCACATCTGGCCGGACTGCTTCCAGGTCAGGTCGATCAGGTTACCGAAGCGGTCGGCCTGCTCGATCAGGTTGCCCGACGCGTCGAAGTAGTCCGTCGTACCGTCGTAGTGCTTGAGCGTGTACGCGTAGGTTCGTCCCTGCGGTACGCCGGTCCGGTCGGGCAACGAGCCCGAGGTCCGCGCGAAGAGCAGGTCGCGCTGGGCGTAGTGGTGCAACCCGGTCGGCGAGCCGGTGTCGTAGGTGTACGACCCACCGGAGGCCGCGAACACCCGCACCTGGCCGACGGTGTTCACCCAGGGCAGCCCGAGCGCCCAGCCCGAACCGAACCCGAACCGGTTGCCGGCCGCACCTTGCGTGGCCAGGTTCTGGTCGTAGCTCAGGCTCATACTGAGGTCCGAGCCGCCCCGGCCCGCGAGGTTCAGCAGCGGCACCGAGGCCTGGAAAGCCCCGGTCCGCTGGTCGATCTGGCCGCCGATCCCGCCGCCCATGGCGAAGGCGTTCGAGACCTGCGCCGGTGTGGCGGTCTTCCCGCCGCCGTGCGCACGGGACGCATCGGCGACGGGCACGTGCGCGCTGACGGTCGTCAGAACGACCGCCAGGGCAGCGGCGATGGTACGTCGATAGAAGTGCTTACGCATCCGTCAGGCTCCTGCTACTGGTTCTCGACGGCGATGTCGGTGACCCGGACGAGTTGTCCGGAGGTGGCCAGGGCGGCGTCGATCTTGTCGGTCGGCCAGAAGAGCGCGGTCTGGGACAACCGGGCCTGGTCGTTGGCGATGTCCAGCGGCGACGACGCGAGTACGTGCGAGATGGTGGGCTTGAACTCCAGCGGCAGGATGCTGCTGGAGGTCACCGCGTTCGCCTCGAACAGCAACCCGCTGACCGGCCCCGCAGTACGATCGCCGGCCTGGAAGAGGCTGGGCGACGTCGGCGTCGGCGCGGTCAGACTGCAGGACCCTGCCGGGCAGCCGTTCAGCGTCAGCCCTCCACTGGCTGTTCCGCTTGCGGTGATCGTCGCGGTGCTTCCCTGGACCTTCAGTTCCGTGGCGTAGATGCCGGACGGCGTACCGGAGTTGTTCAGGACGGCCACCACCGTCTGACTCAGACCGCTGGTCGTGACCAGGTAACGGTGTACGGGACCCGTGGTGGCGGCTGCCTCGAGCCCGTCGTTCGGGTAGGCACCGGCCCACGGGCCCACCGAAACGTAGTCCTGGTAGTCGCCAGGTGTGTACAGGCCGGTGATCAGCTCGTTGCTCGGCGAGCTGCGGTAGTACACCAACTGGTACCGCGGATCGTCGTTCCGGATCACCCCACCGTTGTTGTCTGTCGGTTGCAGCAGCAGGTTGAGCGGCGCCTGGTCCACGCCGTTGGCCCGCGGGGTGGCGGCCACGCCGCCGAGCGCCGGCGTGAGGTTCATCGCGTCCACGTCGACGGCGTTGGGGCCGCCGTTGGTCGGCGGAGCCGCCAGGCCGGCCAGATGCACCGGGCTGGAGGTCGTGCCGCCGAAGGACACCCGCACGTCGGTCAGCACCGGCTGCCCGAAGTCGCTCTGCCAGAAGAAGCTCGACTGACCCAACGTCACGATCCCCCCGCTCACCGTCGGCTGGGTCACGGGCATCAGCTGCCCGAGATCCTGCCAATGGCCCCCGTTGTCCGTACTGCCCTGGGCTGTCATCGCCGGAATCCGGGTCTCTGCCTGCCCGGCTGCGATGCTGCCGATCGACCGCGCACCGGAGACGTCGAACCGGTACACCGGCCGGTGTGGGTCGTCGGCCTGTCCGCTGTCCGGGATCGTCGGATCCACCGACGGCGCGGTCAAGCGCGTTCCGACGACCGTCGGCGGAATGGCGAACCTGGTCGTGTCACCGGTGCCGACATTCAGGCTCCAGGTCCCGAACGAAGTCGACGGAGCTCCGGCGGCGTTGCTCGACGGCTCCGCGAAGACGGTCACCGCACCGCCGGCCTGGCTCCCGGTGTCGAGGGTCAACTTCCGGTCGAGGAGCAGCTCGACCAGCCGCGCGTCCGACGGATGATTGACCGGAGTCACGGTCAGGTAGCCCCGCCAGACGCCGGTCGAGTCGGTCGATGCGCATCCGCCGTCCGTACCGGCCGTGTAGGCGCCGAAGGTGTACGTCGGCGACGACTGCCCGGCGGCGACGGTCACCGCCTGCGCGGGGAAGGCGGGCGCATCGGCCCACGAGGGTGCGTACCAGCAGCCGTAACCCGCTTGCGACCGGGCGTGCAGGCTCACGGTCACCGGTTCGCCGGACATGTTCCGGATGCTGAACCGGCCCTCCTTGAACCCCGGGAACCACCCGCGGAAGGAGTTGTGGTCCGGCAGCAGGGTGTCCGGGTCGCCGCTGCTCGCGTCGACGGTGAGTGGCAGCGCGGTCATCGGGTTCGACGTACCGTCCCAGCGGAGCAGCTGCCCGCCGCCGGTGTTCGGGTCGCCGGATGCCGACTGCAAGGCCACCGCGAGGTCGTCGGGTCCGGAGGTGCCGTCGATCCGTGGCACAGGGTTGATCGCGATGACGCCGTTCACGGTGCTCCCGGTGGACACGGCGGCAGCGCTGGTCACCGCCGGGTTGGCGAGCTTGACCGTCCCATCGGTCATTCCGAAGGCCACCACCGGACCGTTCGGACCCTGCACGAAGGCTGCCGACAGCGGGGTCGGCTCGAGGCCTGCGCCACCGGTCGCGGTCCACCTGTGGTCGACGGGCTGCACGGTGCCGTCGGCGTTGACGTTGACGAAGTACCCGATCGAGCCCTTCTCCATCACGCCGATGGCGAGCAGGCCGGACCCGGCCGGATCCCAGGCCATCGCCGTCGGCAGGGTCTGAGCCCCGTCCCCGGTCGCCATCCCCTGGTAGATCGCGGTCAGCCGCGGCTGCGGCCCGCTCACGTCGTAGATCTGCACGCCGCCGTCGCTCAACCCGACCGCAAGGTACGGGTGCGTCCCGACGTAGCCGGCCGCCAGCGACGTCGTGGTGATCGCGCGGGCGTTGTAGGGGTCGTTCACCTGGTACGCCGACGGCAGGTCGACGACTCCCTGCGCGCAGCTGGACGTAGCGCACGACCCGTCGGGCGCTACCTGGTACAGATAGTTGTGGTAGGCGTTGCCACCGGAACTTCCGGCGATCGAACCCTTGGTGCCGGCGATGAACACGTTCTGCTTGTTCTTGGCCAGGTAGACCGAGTTCAGGTGGAAGGTGAGGAACTGGTTCTTGGCCGCATCGTCGGCCCACGGGTAGATGGTCGAGACGGTGTTGAGCAGCTGACGCAGGATTCCGCCGTCGGGGATCGGCCGCAGGTCGGTCGGCGTGGTCCGCACCGGCGAGCCGCCCTTCGCGGGCGAGTCGAAGGTCAGCAGGTTGGTGTCCTCGACGCGCATCCGCTGGTCGTAGCCCTTGCCGAGGAAGTCGCCGACGATCTCGTCGCGGGTGGTGAGCGGCAATGTCGCGGAGACGTCGGCCGACGCTTCCGAGCCACCGAGCGGTGGCGGGTTCGGGTGTGGCTTGGGATGCGGGTGCGGCTTGGGGTGCGGCTTCGGTGTCGGGTGCTTCGGCTTGGGCTGGTGCGTCGAGCCGGTGGCCGGCTTGTGACCGGCGCTCGTCCCCGCTGCCTGCGCGGCCACGGCGGGCAGCAGCAGGGTCGCCGCCATCGCCGTCGCCAGCACGCCCCAGGTTCGGCGGCGCAGAGTTGTTGTCATCAGATTCTCCTAGAAGTCCTTCTCGAGCGGGCTTTGCGGGGTTGCCGGGCCGGTGGCAGAGAACGCCCGGGCCAGGCCGGCGAGGTCGATCGTGAGCGCGTCCGGGCGGTCGGTCTGGTGCAGGTGCAGCCGGGTCTGGTCGCCGTACGCCGTACAGGTCAGGCGCAGGACCCACGGCTCGCAGGCGACCAGGCGGTACGCGATCAGCCACGGCGGCTCGTACGCGATCACCTCGGCCTCCACGAGCTCGCCGCCGACGCGGTCCAGCGTCAGCGTGAACGTCGTGCCGAATCCGGTCGGCGCGTCCGGGCCGGTATCGATGTAGGTCACGTTGCACAGCCAGTCGCCCAGCCGGCCCGGCGTCGCCACGTGCGCGAACACCGACTCGACGGAGCCGGGCAGGGTGGCGTAGTGATCCATGGTTGCGTGTCCTTCTGTCGCACTGGCTGAGAGCGGGCCGTGGCATGCCTTGTACGGACGGCCACGAAGAACCTAGGCTTCTGCCCAGCGCGCTAACAGGCTGTTATCCCTGGAGAGATGCGGCAAAGATGCGGCGGCCCGGGGAGGACGGGTCATTGCGGGGGTGCCGCGCGAAAGGCACGCGATGGGGGACTTGGCAGGGTTTCGCTCCGCCGTGCGCGAGCACCGGCGGGCGGTCGGCCGTACCCAGCAGCAGCTGGCCCGGGCGATGGGGCTGCATCCGAACGTACTCAGCCACAAGATCAACGCCCGTGACAACGCGATCCTGACCGCACTCGACGTCACCAGCATCATCACCGCGCTCGCCGACTGGGGCGCCCTGGTGCGCAGGTCGGACGCCCAGGCGTTGCTGGACCTGATGGGGCTGCCGGCGCACGTGATCCCGGACTCGGCGTGGGCCGCGCCGCCGCTGGCGAAACTGATCACCGACGAGGCACCGGCCGCCCGGCGGACCACCCCGGCCGAGTCAGTGGCCGAGTCAGTGGCCGAGTCAGTGGCCGAGTCAGCGGCCGAGTCAGCGGCCGAGTCAGCGGCCGAGTCAGTGGCCGGGCCCGCTCGTGGATCGGCCGAAACCGGTCCGCGGCAGCTGACCCTTGCCCGGGTCCCGGTACCGGTGACACGGATCGTCGGGCGGTCCGTGGAGCGAGAGGCGACCGCCGCGGCGTTGACGGCATCGCGGCTGGTGACACTGACCGGGCCTGGTGGCACCGGCAAGACCCGGCTGGCCGTCCAGGTCGCGCACGAGGTCGCAGCTCGCTTCCCGGACGGAGTCGGGTTCGTCGATCTCGCCCCCGTCCGCGACCCGGCCCTGCTCGCGGTGACGATCGCTCGCGCGGTGGGGCTCTCACCCGCGTCGGCCGCGGCCGCCGAGGACGAGCTGGCCGCGGCGTTGCGTCCGTACGAACTGCTACTGGTGATCGACAACCTCGAACACCTGCTGGAACAGACGCCGCTGCTCGCTCAGCTGCTGGCGGCGCTGCCCCGGCTCACCATCCTCGCCACCAGCAGGATCGCGTTACACCTGTACGGCGAGCAGGTCCTCCGCGTGCCGCCGCTCGGCCTCGAGGAGCCCGGGGGCCCGCCGGCCGGCAGCGACGCGATGCAGCTGTTCGTGCAGCGGGCCGGCGCCGTACGTCCGGACTTCGCTCCTGACGCTGCGGAGCTGGCCGCTGTCGCTGCCATCTGCCGAGTGGTCGACGGACTGCCACTCGCGATCGAGCTGGCCGCCGCGGCCGTGAAGCTGTACCCACCGCAGACGCTGCTGCCGATGCTGGAGTCCCGGCTCGCCGTGCTCACCGGTGGCCCACGGGACCTGCCGCAGCGGCAGCAGACGCTGCGCGCGGCACTGGACTGGGGCTATGCCCTGCTCGACCCGGGCGCACAGAACCTGTTCAAGTGCCTCGGCGTGTTCACGGGCCCGTTCGATGCCACGGCGGCCGCGGCTGTCGACGGCACCGGCGATCCGCTGATGCTGTCCCGGCTGGTCGAGCTCAGCGACCACAGCCTGCTCGAGCTCACCGCGGGGCCGACGCCACGGTTCCACCTGCTGGAGACGGTTCGCGAGTACGCCTTGGCACGGCTGGCCGAGTCCGGGCAGCAAGCGCCGGTACGAAGGCGGCACTTCGATCATTACCTGACGGTCGTGACCACGGGCGCGCGCGGCAGCTTCCACGCGCCTGACCTCGAGTGGCTCGACCAAGTGAGCGACGCGTACCAGAACATCCGCGCCGCACTCGACTTCGCCCGAATCCGCGCTCAACAGGGCGACGACGAACTCCTGGATGCCGGCCTGCGCCTGGCCAAGGACCTGGTGCAGTTCTGGCAGCGCCGCGGCCCCGTCGCCGAGGGCGTACTCCAGCTCGACCGGCTGCTCGCGCTGGACCGGGAGAGCAGCGCGACCCAGCCGCGGACGAGCGCTGTCGCACTCACGGCGCTCAGCGCGCTGGTGTGCTTCCTCGGTGACTACGCACGCGCCGCGGAGCTCGCCCAGGAGGCTCGCACGGTGTCACAACGGATCGGAGACCGCGCGACCCTGGCGTACGCCTACCGCTTCCTCGGCGAGGCAGCCCTGGACGTCGGTGCCGACGCCGAGGCGGAAACCTACTTCCAGCGTCAACTCGAGGAGGCCACTCAGGCCGGCGACCAGGGCAACCGCGCCTCGGCCTACAACATGCTCGGTCAGGTCCAGCGCCACCGAGGCAACTACACCGAGGCCACCGCGCTGCTGCGTCGCGCGTTGCATCTGTCCTGGCAAGCAGGTGACCCCGACGGAGTGGCGATGTTCCTGAACAGCCTCGGCGAGGCCGCCCGCGACGACGACCGAGCTGACCGCGCCCGCTACCTGTATCGCACCGCCCTGCAGCGGCACCGCAGACTCCGGCACGCCCGGGGAATGGCGTACGACCTGGAAGGCCTGGCGGCGATCGCCGCGCTCGACGACAACGGCCTGCTGGCACTCACGCTGCTCGGCGCCGCCCAAACCCTGCGCGAGCGCACCGGCGCCCCACTCCCACCCGTCGAACAGGCGATCCTCAACCAGTTCCTTGCCCCCGCCCTCGCCCCGCTCCCCACCGACGCCCGATCCAAAGCCCTGACAACAGGCCGCAACCACCCCAACCAAACCATCGACCAAGCCCTACACCCACCCCACCCATAGACCCCCTGGCGACGTCCAGCAGGGACGTAGTCGAGGACCACCCCCCACGCCACACATAAAGAATCCCAGGCCACTCACGCGACCTGGGCTTTCGCGCGCCGCCAGGGACTCGAACCCCGAACCCGCTGACGATGCGCGAAACCTCTTATAGACAAGAGGGTTCGTGGTGTCGTGTTGCGCATAAGTTCTCATCGGCAACCATCTCTCGCATTGATTGAGGTGCGTAAAGAGGTGCGTAGGAGCCGTCAGCAGGACCAAGAAGTCGGGTTCTGCCTGGTTGCGAGTCGTGCTACTTGATATCTGGGGCCGAATCGGAGTCGCGGGGGGCGGTCACCCAGGTCAGGTTCTGTGGATTCTATGTCGCGGTGTTCGCGTGCATCTCGAGTGCTGGGTCGATGAAGGTAGCAACGAGTTGCGCTGCAGTCCTGGCGGTGAAGGATTCGGCTGCTGGCACCCCTTTCGCGGTGTTGGGGTAGGTACGTGTCAAGTCGGCAGGGATATTGAAGTGGCCGAACGGATCGATGTTGCTGAGGTTCTGTTTGGCGGCGATCGCGATATGTAGCTCGTGCAGGTCCACTTTCTGGGTGTGGGCTAGCACGACGAGGTCGCCCAGGTCCTTGACACGGCCGCTGCGCTTGCCGCCGGGATAGTTGGTGTCCATGGTCGCGCAGACTTTGTCGGCGATCTGGTCGGCGACCGGGTAAAGCCGGTACGGGTGAGTGACGAGTGGTCGACGCAGATGGAGCCGGTTGGCGGGCTCGATCACTTCGGGTTGTCCGATCGGCGGGGGCCCGACGACGACGTCGACCACGACTGTGTCGATCTGGGTGTCGTGGTCGAAATCGAGGCAGGCGAAGACGTAGCGCCGGGTCGCTACTCCGGGCTGGTTGTCGCCGAGGCCGGTGGGTGTGGAGCGGATGAGCCGGAAGGTGAGATGGTCGCCGAGATCGATATCGACCAGTTCAGTCAGTGCTTTCTCAGCCTCGGTGAGATTGGTCGCGTGCTGCGCTGCGAGGTCCATGTCCTTGGTGGTACGTGAACGGGGCACGCGCGCTAGCATGCTCATCCCGCCCTTCAGTAGCCACTCGGACTGCTCGCCCCGGGGCGAAGACTCGGGTGAGGAACCGGTCGAAGCGTGCCTGCCGGATCTGGGCATCGACGCTGGCGGCATCGATACCAGGGCCTGCTTGCTGGGCGGCCTTTTTCGCGGCGTCCTTGATCGCAAGCTCCAGGGATCGCCAGTCGGCGTAGCCGCCCTGCTCAGTCATGGCCCCATCCTTGCGGACTCACGCCCGCCAGCGCGAACAAGTCGTTCGCCAGGGAGTTGCCGTCGTTCCCGTGTCTCGCTGCGATGGGGCCGAGGTAGGACGTGAGCCGGTCGGGGGCGACGAGCTTGTCGGCGCGGACGGCGTCACATACGGCGCCGGCGACCAGAGACAGGTCGGTTCCGAGCTCGATCAGATCCGCGATCGTGCGCTCGACGGTCAGGGTGGGGAGTCCATCGACGGGGACCACCTCGTCGCGGGTCAGTTGCCGGATGCGCAGACGTACGCCGGGAAGCCGGGTTCCTTTGCGTGCAGGCACGATGAAGTCGAACCCGTCGAGGAAATAGTCGCCGATTTCGTGAACGTTCGCTGCCGTGATGCCGGCTGCCACGACCGATGCGACACCCGCGCTGGTGCGGGGCGCGGTCGCTCCACCAAGGGCCAGCCAGGTCGCATAGATCGCCTCGTGATCCTGTGGTGGCGCCCCGGCCATGCGGTACACCCCCTGTGCCACACGCTCGATCGCACCCGCCGACGCCATCCGGGACAGCTGCTTGCGGGAGACACCGGCCTCCTCGGCCTGCGCAGTGGTGACCAGGCCCCACCGACGTTCCGCGATGGAGCCGAGCCGTACCAGCGTCGAATCAGCCACAGCAACGTTTGTACCCAGTTCTGGGCACAAACGTTGTCATGCCCGTGCGACCTTTGGAGCGCCGGCGTCGCGCCCGAGTGGGGCTGGGTCAATGGATCAGATTGACGGGAGGTCGAGCGCCGGAAGATGCCATCCCGCAGCTCAACGCCGGCATTGACGGACAGGGCGTCTTGCGTCCTGGCAGGATGGTCGCGTGAGTCTTCGTGACGATCGCAACGGCCGCGGCAGCCTGGATCTGCGCCGTGAGTTGTCCGAGTTGCGGGCCGAGCGGGATCGGTTGCGGGCCGAGAATGCGCGTCTGTCCCGTCTGCTGGAGCTGCGGGGCGAGGACACCACGCCTGCGGCTGAGCAGCTCGCGGCGCCCGTGGGTCCTGGCGGGCTGGTGTCGATGGCGGGCTCGACGCCGAAGCAGAAGCTCGCTCTCTACCTGGATCTGTTTCGTGCCAGGACCGATACCTACGCCAGGCGCTGGGAGGACCCGCGGACGGGCAAGAACGGATGGATGCCCGTGGTGGCGGGTGGGTGGCGCAAGGGCATAACTCGCGCGACCGCCCGCCTGCTCCCGCTGACGCCGGATGTCGTCGCCGCGCACCTGGGCGCGAGGTCGCGGCAGGACCTGTTCATCGGCCTGTACCCGATGCTCCCAGACAACACCTGCTGGTGGCTGGCTGCCGACTTCGACGGCAAGACCGCGATGCTCGACGCCCTAGCGTACGTCAAGGCCGCCTGAACTGCAGGCTCTGTCGGATCGAGGCGCCTCCATGTGTTCTTCACGGGGGGCGCCTCTAGGGTGTCAGACCTTGTGCAGCCTCACCGGGCTGGTGCCGGCGTCCGCGGTTCTCGGCCGGGACGGCCGCTGCCGCGATCGCGAGCGGGATGCGTTCTTGCTCGATCCGGCGGTGACCTTGATGATCCGCAGCGACGACGCGGGTGTACAGGGTGCGTTCGGCGTCGGTGAGCTCGGGCAATGGTTTGGGGTCGGACGGTTCGATCGGATTGCCTTTGGCATCAGTGTTGGTGCCGAAGGGCTCGTAGGTGGCGTAGGTGTCGGCGTCCATCAGCATGCTGATCGCTGGTATGCCGTCTGACCGGTAGCCGTTGAGGATCTCGAAGCCGTAGGCGTCGATGTCTCCCCAGTAGACGATCGTCGACGCGTCGAGGATCCACGGGAACGATGCGACCGTCTTGCCGCCGAAGCCGTTGCCCTCGATGCTGATGCCGCCAGCAACTTCTGGGAAGTTGATAGCTGTGTCCTTATTCTCGCTGATGATCACCACGGTCGGCTGATACGCAGGACTGTAGTTGTCGCCGACCGAGGCGGAGTCGTGCAGCCGTTTTCCGGTTCGTCGATAGGCCGGGTCGAGGTACGTGAAATGGATGCGGGCCGGATGTCGGGGGAGCAGACCGAGACTCTCGAAGCCTGTGAGCGACAAGACCAGCGACGTGTGCCGTTGCAGCCACTTGGCGTGCACACCTGGGATCGGGACCTGGCGTGGTGTCAGCCCTTCCGACAGTTGGGTGCGATGGGTGAGGAACCACTCGGCGACCGTCAGTAAGAGTTCGAAATCGCCGTTCGAGCAGCTGTCAGCGCGCCGAATGAGTTGGTCTGGTCCGTGGAGGAGTGGGAACCGGAGTCGCAGCCGCGCCAAACGATCGCGGCCGCGGGCGAGGCGGGTGGGCCACTCGCCTCCAGCGATTGTCGCCGCGGCATCGATGTCGGCAACCTCGATGTGGCGGGGGATGTCCTGGAGTGTCGTGTACACGCGCCTCGGCGGGCTGATCAGACGGACGGGTCGCTCGGCGGCCCAGTCTCGCCATCGCCGCGTGAACGGCTGGTACCGAGCTGTCCATCCGGCCTCGAGTTCCGCCTTCTTGACATCGCCAAGTCCCAGAGCGAACTGGTACGGCCATGACACCGTTGCACCCGCGAGGTCACTTGCCCACTTCTGGTCCAGCCGGTTCTCGATGCTTCGGCGTACCTGGTCCGGGGCCTTCATACCGTTCGTCCCGGCATGAGGTGTGCATCTTCTGCGGCGGGCGGTAGTGGAATCACCGTGGACCGTTCGGTCTTGGGGTTCTTCGACATGTAGAGCACCAGATCGGCGTGTGGTTCCAGGGCTGTGAACTGCCCGAAGGGTGCGCCGATGACGAGTTGGAAGCCAAGCCCCTTCCAGGCGTCGACCGAGCGGCCGGTGAAGTCGCTGTCAGCCTTGACGAAGCCTTCGTCCAGGAAGACCGGAGCGAAGCGCGGCACGGTCTCCGCCGCGTTTCCGAGTTGGAAGCGGAGGGCCGCTCCGACGATGAAGGCGACGAGTTCTTGGGATTCGCCGCCGGACTTCCCGCCGAGCGAGGTGTATGTGACGGGTGCGCCGATGCCTTGTTCGTCGTACGCGACGGCGCTGATCTCGATGTGGCGTCGTACGTCGAGGAAGTACTCGCCGTCCCGGCTGCGGTTTCCCGCACTGTCCTTGCGGATGAGGTGTATGAACCTGCTCAGCCGGTTGAACCAGCGCTGGATCTGCTCGTCGGTGAACTCGCCGATGTCGGCGCGCGACAGCTTGGCCAGTTCCCGTTTGAACTTCGTGAGGTCGTCGCGGTGGAGTTCGCGCAGATCGATCCGCAGCCGGTACCGGCGAGCACCGAACGGAAGGTGCCTGAGGATGTCGTTGACCGGATCGAGGCGGGCCTGGATCTCGCCGATGGCCATGCTGAAGGCGCCGGCGAGCGGAACCAGGTCCTGCCCGGACCAGTCCGTCAGACGCTTGGTCCATTCAGTGCGACGCTCATGGAGTCCGGTCGATCTGATCGCGGCCAGAATCTGGCTGAACGACGAGTAGTCGTCCACCGTGGCCGAGAGGTTCGGATCCGGCCATTGCTCGAGGTACTGACGGAACGTGTTCTCGAGCTGACGCGCAAGCGAAGTGACACGGTCGTGTGCCTCGGCTCCTTGTCGGAGAAGATGTGCGCGGAGGCGCTTGATCCCGTCTTCGAGCGCGGCCAGATCGCCGACCGTGGCCACTTGCGCATACTCGCGGCTCAAGTAGTCGGCCTGGTGATCGCTCAGTACGACCGACTGATCGCGCTCGATCCGCTCGATCTGGCCGAGCACGTGGTCCTTCCGCTTGATTGTTCGCTGGCGATCGGCCTCGAGTCGGCGAAGTTTCTCCTCGGCGCCGTACTGCAGCACGCGCTGCTCTTCGAGTTCGGCTTCGAGATCGTCACTCGTCGCCTGGAGGGTGCGCAGCGTGTCGTCCGCGTCGAGGATGTCTTGTCGCTGGATCCGCAACTGGGAGACTCGCGCCGCGATGCCGTCGTGATCGATGGTGCGCCAGTCCGTGGTCCGGATGATGTCGTACGCGTACTTGTCGGCATACAGGTCGCTGTACTCGCGGTCGACGGCGTTGAGCTGTGGGTCGACGCTCTTGAGCTCAGCTTCCAGCTCGCCCAGGCGGTGTTCGATCTCCTCCAGGCGTTCCTTGCTGGAGAATCCGATCACGTTCGGCGCTCGGAGCTCGCCGTGAGCCCCGGATCGGTCCTGCCGGGTCTGACCGTTGATGGTCACACGCCGGCCGGTCCCGCCGAGATCCTCTGCACGGTCGACGCACAGGGCGTCGGTGTTCTTCGCGGTGATGCGATCCTGGACCCACGCGGTGAACGGCGTGTCCCTGTAGTCGAGCTTCCCTGAGACGTAGTGCACGTCTTTGGGCCGAGGCGCGAATGGCCGCCGTACGACACCCTCGTAGTTGACCCGATGCTGCAAACGAAGAGGGTCGATGATGCGCGACACGCGATCCAGTTCGTCGTTGTCGATCAGCAGAACACGCGACAGACCGAACAGCGTGGTCTCGATCGCCTTTCGCCACTCCTTGTGGTCCGGGAGTACGTCGATGAGCTCTCCGACGAACGGCAGTTCATCCGGGTCGATACCAGTCGCCTGAGCGATCTCCATCCGGGAACGATGCAGTCGCGGATCCATACGACCTTCACGACC
Source organism: Kribbella sp. NPDC004536 (assembly GCF_042873835.1). Lineage (NCBI taxonomy): Bacteria > Bacillati > Actinomycetota > Actinomycetes > Propionibacteriales > Kribbellaceae > Kribbella > Kribbella sp. NPDC004536. The sequence continues at coordinate 1,151,932 of NZ_JBIALY010000003.1, forward strand.
ACCCTCGAGATCGGCCTGTTCCTCCTTCAGGCTCTTCTTCTCCTCGGACGGAGCGAACTGCCTGCGCAGGAGGTCAGTCTTCCTGCCCGCGATCTCAGTCGCCCGCGCTTCGAAACCGGCGAGAAACCGCTCACTTGCAACCTGAGCCGCGGCGAAGTCCTCGGCGTTGTCGATGGCGAGGCCCAGCCGAGCGGTTCGCTCTTCGAACGTACTGCGCTGCGCCGCAGCCTGATCCAAGTCGGTCTCGAGGCGGCCGATCTCGTCGTCGATCTGCTGGATAAGCCCGTGTGATTCGTTGCGGGCGAGATCCTGCTGAACCTTCTGCAGACGAGCGGTCAGACTCTGGCTCTGCTGCTTGGCTTCTGTGATCGCAGCCGCTGCGTCGGCTCGGCCGAGCCGGTTTTTCTCCTCAACGGCTTCGAGCAAGGTGTCCTCTGTGGTCAGTCGCCACAGCAGGAAGGAACTGTCGCCGGGGCTGCTCAGGCCGAACGTGTCGATCAGGCGCTCGTTCTCGAGTGCTGCGTCGCGTTGCTGGTGGAGCTCTGGGATCTGACCGAGAACGGCAACCTTCTTCTCCTCGGTTTCCATGGCCTTGTAGGCGTCCTCGAGATCTTCGAAGTGCGCCGTCGCGTGATCGGCCGCGGCGTACGTCGGGGGGTCCTCGATGACCATGGACTTGTAGAGGTCGTCAACGGTGGAAACCTTGTGACCTCCCTGGATACGGGCCAGCAGTCGTAGGGCTTTCGAGCCGTCTCCCGAGGCGCCGATACCTAGTCGCGTGAAGATGGTCTGCGCGAAGACCGTGTAGCTGTCGTGCATCTCCAGATTCGCGAAGCGGGCCTTGACGGCGCGCTTGTCGAACTTGCCCGGGACGAACGGCTCGATCTCGCGAAGGTCCAGGACTCCTTCGACGGTGCACGGCTTGCGGGTGATCTCGCCGTCCTTCGTCGCCGAGCGCGGAACGTAGTACAGCCGTGCGACGGTGTAGCGATGATGCTCGTCGTCAATGAACGTGACGGCCAGTGCACCCCAGGTCGCTGTGTCAGCGCCACGAAGGACCTGATCCGAAAGTTCGCCGGATGCGTCCCGCGTCGTGTCGACCTTGCCTCGGAGGTAGGAGATCAGACTCCGTTGGTCCGTGCCCCTGGCGCGTCCGATGGTGGCGTTGTTCGATGCGCCGTTGAACGGGACCGTGGAGTCCATCATGATCGCGATGTAGGCGTCGAGCAGCGTCGACTTGCCGGTCCCGGATGCGCCGGAGAGCAGCGTCGTGCCGGGTGCGAAGCCGATGCTGTGATGGCCGGCGAATCCGCCCCAATTCACTAGTTGGAGCGTCTCGACCCGCCACTGGTTCCGGGTCGATTCTCCCTCGCTCGCTTGGTGTTTCATGTCGCGATCTCCTGGTCTGAGACGTTCTCGTTCACCAGCCAGTCCCAGAGTTCTCGCAGTCTCGGGAGCGGAAGGAGCACGGCGATCACGGGAGAGATCCGCAGGCGCGCGGTGTCGTTCGTCCTGGCGAGTACGTCGGACTTGATGAGCCGCTCGACCGCGTTCCGTGCCGCGGTCTCGCCACCCGAGCGATTCGTGTCACTCGCTGGCCGGAATGCCGCCACATGGGTGACCAGGTCGTCGTACTCGACGGTGACATCGTCGTGACCGGCGTTCTGTTCGCTCTGGAACCGGTGCCGGAGGAAGACGAGGAGGATTGTCTCCTCGCGGGTGTAGGCCGTGTCGTGCAGGAGAGTCGGGAACTCCCGGGCGCCGCTGTCGGTCCACGCCTGCCGTTTGAACGCCACTTCGTACCGCTCGTCGATGTGCAACTCCAGGAACAAGTCGTTGAGTCGCGACTTGATCGGGGCAGGATCCTCTCGAATCACCCGCCATTCGGCAGGCCGCTGGTCCGCTGAGACGAAGCGGTTCTTCAACAGGACCACCAGCGCGCGGCGCTGAGCCAGCGAGAGTCCACCGGTGTCGCCCTCGAACAGTGCCAGCGTCGACGCCGCCTCATCATCGGCTTCGCCGAACGGGTCCTCATCGGTGCCGAAGTCCTCGTCGTCCGACTCGTTCTCGGCCGGCCCGAGAACAGGTTCGAACGTTCCTGAGTCGTCGTGGGTATCAGTCATCGTCGTCACGTCCTGACGCATCGTCAACGAGCTCGCGGGCCTGAGGTGGCGTGGGGGAGATCGCTGGGACCAGGAAGCTGCGATAGTCTCCGCCCGGCCGGATCGCCTCGTAGAGCTCTCGACGGGCCGCAGGATCGAGTGCCTCGACGCGCGAGGCAAGTTGCAGTAAGCCCAGGATCTCCACAGGACGCCGCAGGAGCGGCGGGAGATCGTTGAAGAGCGCGCCCACCGTGCCCGCGTGACCGTGGCTGAATCGTTCGACGAGCGCAGCCTTCAGGTCGTCCAAGGCGGGGCCTCCGTGCAGCCGGAGCTGCTCGATTGTCGGTGGCTCATCGTGTTCGTCGTCGGTTGGCGTCAACGGTGGGGGTAGTGCCGCCGCCGACGGGTCCCAGAATCGCTGCCGTAGAGTCCCGATGCTCAGAGCCGGGGGGAGGAGCTCGACCGGCACCGTCGTACGAGGTCCAGTGGTCTCCATCCAGGTGGCGAGCTCGCGTTCGACGCCGCGAAGTACTCGATCGAGTTCGCGTTCCTGTAGGGCATCGTGGTTGACGATGTGCTCAGTCAGCGTCGCGGTGAGCCGCCGGCGTTGCGCCATCACGTCGATCGTGCCGCGCCGAAGAGCAGGCTCCGCACCGCGGATCTCACTGAGGTCCTCCGCCTCCAGGACGGACGCGGCGGGGTGGGCCAGGATTGCGCGCAGGTTCTCCTGAAGCTCGAGCAAGAGATCGTCGTTGCGCAGCAGTACGAAGGCGCCGTCGAACGCCCGGCCCTCCCGGGTGTCCTTGATCAGCTCGTCGTAGCGGTCCAGGTACTCGTCCAGGATCGCTCCGACCGGTGGGCGGTCGTCGTTGCGGAAGTCGGCGATGATCTTGCGGTGCATCTCCTGCATCGACTCTTCGACGCGTTTGAAGTCCGACGGCAGTTGGCTGATCAGGTCGATGAGGTTGGTGTACCCGTCGAGCATCCGGTCGTCGGTCGCGGCGGTGACCTCGCCACCGGCCTCGATCCGGTCGCGCTCGCGCTCGAGCTCGTGGATTCGCGCGTTCAGGCGGTGGATCCGTGTCTGTGTGTCGACGGACGCCTCGAGGGCCCATCTGCGGACCTCGTCGATGATCATCTGCAGGCGGGATTCCGACACGCCGACTCGCTCGCGGGACAGGTTCTGGACGAATTCGAGACCCTCCAGTGCAGGCGAGGTGAGCGAGTAGACGAGCGTGCCGTCGACGTTGTCGCGGTACAACCACTCGTCGTTCACCCACTTGTTGCAGATCGCGCGCCCGTTCGTACTGGGTGGCACTTCGGCGCCCTGCCGGCGTAGCTCCGTGATGTACGCATCCACTTGAGCGTGCAGCAGGTCGGCCGCGACAGACTTCCGCTCCCGTGAGAACGAGCACCGGAAGGCGGCAATCTGAAATGCGGCCCACTTTCCACGCAGAAGATTCAATGTCGGACGACCCAACGCGTCCTCCGCACGAACCAACTCTCCGAGTATCTGGCTCATCTGTCCGCTCCTCCCCAGCAGATGTCTCAGAGAGTAAGCAGCCACCACCGACAGTTTCGACCCGAACGGAGGGTCGCGACAGTGGAGACAGAGATGTTCGTGGAGCTGATCCGCCCAGCGCGGCCCCCTGATTCGGCTGGCGCCGGGCGAATTAGCGACCGCGCCCGAGTCCAGCAGGGCCTCCAGCGGAGGGCTAGCTTGAGCCAACCGCCACGCGATCACCCCCGGGAGGATGTTGATGCACGCACGCTTTGCGACGAAGTGCGCCACCTGTCCGAGCGGATCCAACGTGGCGACGCCATCGCGAGACTCGGCGAGCCGGGCAGTGACCGGTGGGTCCACGCTGTCTGCCACCCTGACCTCGAGGTAGTGGCCAGGACCTTGGCAGAGCCGGCCCCGGCGACCAGACCGAAACGCGCGATGGCGAAGCGGTCGACTACCCGCGCACCGTCGCGCCGCCAGAGGCCGCCGACACCCACCCCAGGCGGCACGATCGAGGCGTTCACCGACGGGGCGTGTAGTGACAATCCCGGACTTGGGGGGTGTGCATGGGCGGTGGCCGACGGGCCACAGGCGTCTGGGGCTGATCCGACCAGTTGGCTGTCCTCGCGGCGACCAGCGCCTCGCATCGCTAGGAACGCTGAGATCTGGACAGGAACGGCGAGATCTGGACCGCCTGCGGCGTACCTAAGCCAGGTGCACTATGCACGTGGACGCCGACCTGTGGAGGGCTCGCGAAATGTCTGATGACCGGCTGCGCGAACGATTGCGGGCGCTCGCGCAGCGGGCCGGGCGCGATGAGGGTGTCCGGAACCAGTGCCGTGCGACGTCGCGGGCGGGCGGCAGGAACAAGATGTACGGCCGGGACGAGGTGTACCGCTGCCAGAAGGAAGCCCGGCATCGTGGGCGCCACGAGGACTACTACGGGACCCAGGGGGAGACCGAGCCGAGGTTCAAGATCCTGGTACAACGCGGCCCGCGGGAGTCTCCGGCCACCCACCTGCGTCTCCGTGCGGATCGCCGAGGCGACGACGGTGAAGAACGAGGACATGCGCCGGATCTCGTCCTTGGTGGTGATCCCTGCGATTGGCCACGCTGGGGTACGGCGGACCTGGTGGCGCCACGTCCCTAGCGGATTGGATCCGGCGGCGTCAGTTGGCACCGGCCGAGGTCGGCGGATACGCTGTGCCCGCCGTTGTAGATGTCAAGTCATGTGCTGCACCTCTAGAAAGATCAGAGGTTTCAGCAATGAGCGATGTATTTGCACGGAGTGAGGGTGGTGTCCGATGGGCACCGCGGTAGAGCTGGCGATCGTGGTTGCAGTCCCGATCACGATCATCGTTGGTACCTGTTGTGCGCTCGCGTGGCGATCGCTCACCCTGCCCGCTTCCGAACAAGACCACGTCCTCAAGCTGATCCGGCTGCTCGGCCGGTTCGTCCGGGATCTGGTTCGTGGAAGTGGGCACCGCCGGTCTTGACAAGCAGGACGGCCCCGGTCCGGATTCGCACCCGGCTCGGGGCCTTCCCGTCGATAACGGCCTGTATCACCGGAACCGGCCGATCGGCGGCGCGGATCCACGCTCCCGGGAGATCCGACACGCCTGCGCGGATCCGGACCACGAATTGCCCGTTATCACGGGTGGCGGACGTGGTCTGCCGATCGAGCCTCGGTGCTCGGTCCTACCGTGCTGGCATGGATCCGCGTATGCCGTCGACGTCGACCAGGTCGAGCACGTCGGCCAGCTGGCGGCCGCGATGAGCGCGCCCGTCTTCGAGCTCTCGGCCGAGCACCCGCTGGCCGGCTAGGTCCGCGACTTCCTCGCCGATCAGGAGTTCGCCGGGAAGGCGGCCCACACCATCCGCGCGTACCGCGGGGACCTGGTCCAGCTGGCCGCGCACACAGACCAGGACGTGACCGGCGTCGACGCCGCCGTACTCCGGTCCTGGTCGGCCTCGATCGCCGACCTGAAGCAGTCGACTCGTGCGCGCATGCAGGCCGCAATCGCCGCGTTCCTGCGCTGGGCGGTCCGCCACGAGCTGATCGACGCGAACCCGATCGATCGCTTCAACCGGGTCGCCGTACCGGAAGGCCTGCCGAGGCCGGTCGACCCGAAGCGGACGATCGCGTCATCGGCGTGATCCCGAAGGCGAAACTGCGCGATCGGCTTCCTGTTCGAGTTCCTCAAGGCCTTGGGCGGCCGGGCGAGCGAGGCCCTCGGCGTGTACCTCGAGGACCTGGACCTGACGCCCGGGAAGAGCACGTCCTGGTCCACGGCAAGGGCGGCCGGATCCGGATCGTCCTGCTGGACGATCAGAAGCTGGTCAACCTGCTGCGCAGGTTCCTGCGCGAGACCGGCTGGACCCACGGCCCGCTGTTCCGGGCGACCCGCAACTGGACCGGCCGCCCGCTGACTTACTCGACGGTGCAGGAGATGTGGGCGCGGTATCGCGACCTGGCCGGCGAGCCGGACCTTGAGCTCCACCAGCTCCGGCACACCCACGCGACACAGCTGAACAAGGACGGCGTCAGCGCCCGTACGATCCAGAAGCGGCTCGGCCACCGCAAGCTGCAGCCGACGATCGTCTACGTCGACCACAGCGACGAGCTCGCCGACGCCGAGCTCCGCGCACGGCAATGACGGCGAGGTAGCGGCGCCTAGTCGTCAAGGATGGACAGATCATCGGAGACGGCCCAGCTGCCGGCCTCTCCGTAGGCCTCGACGACGGCAGCGTGGAGACCTTCGAGGTACGCGACCCGCGGCCGCCAGCGGAGCCGCTTGTCGCGCAGCTGAGCGAAGGTAGCCACCTCATGCCGACTGAACTCCATCCAACGGCCCGAGTAAGTCCCGGCCTCACGGTGGGGCGCGCCCGACAGCCATTCGACGAGGGCAGGGTTGGCCTGATCGGTCATCAGCAGGTCCTCGAGACCGAGCTCCAGCCGGACCTCCTCAAAGTGGTCAGCTCGGATCCGTTCGCTCGGCTGCACGTACTGGTTGTGCGTCTGGAAGACGAGGAAGCCCAGGTCCTTGGCCAGCTGCAGCGTCCGGTAGTGGGCCTTGCGGCAGATCAGCATCGGCAGCACGGGGAACTCAGGGTGCGCGTTGGCGAGGCCGGCCGACTTGTGGAGGAGCTGGTAGATCTCCCAGTGGTTCGGGTACAGCCAGTGCCGTACGTTCTTGACCTCGATCGGGACAAGGTACGTCGTGCGGGTCGGCGTCTGGGTCTCCTGGTTCATCGGGGTCAGCCAGGCAGCGTTGTCGAGCGCGCCGCCCGGAACCGGCTGTCCGTACAGTGTGCTGACCTCGCCGCGGCGCGGCTGGACGAGCCGATAGCCGTACGGGGCGGCGCCGAGCAATGACTGGTGGATGACGCTCTCGCCGCCGGCGCCGATGAGATTCGGCATGTGCTCTGTTCCGCGAGACCAGCTGCGCCAGCGGGCGAAGAGGAGACGCTTGCGGGCGGCGGCATCCTCGGTAGCCCGGGTCTTTCCACGCGGTGTCGGGTTGGGGAGGAGCAGCGTCACCGAGCTCCCGCCGCGAGTTGCTGACTCGACCCGGAGCACCTGGCCGGCGCTCTCGAGATCGTTGCGCGCCTGAGTGAGCAGGTGCGGGTCGATGGTCCGGGGGTTGTCGCCCCAGACCCGGTCGGCGATCCGGGCCTCGATCTCGACGACGGGCGCGGCCAGCTCGAGGTCCAGCAGCTCAACCACGGCCTGGCGACCGCGAGCTGCCCACTCGCTACGAGTCGCCACCGTCCTGCGGTTTCACTACGCCAGCTCTCCAGATATAGGTATCGGTGCCCTGCCGAACCCGTTTAAACGGGCTAGCAGCGCCTCGTGCACCGCAGTCTCAGAGCATCCGGTGGGCGGCGTGCGGCATGCTCTCAAGCGCAACGGCCATGTATGGACCTTGCGAGATTCTGATTTCTAGCTGCTTGTCTGTCGTAGCTACGGCGTCAATCTTGGCGCGTATGGCTATCCGCCACGCGAACTAGCATTGGCGTTGCAGTCATTAAGCGGCACGGCTAACTTGATCTCTTAGCTTTCGTGTGGAGATCTTGCTAGCTTTCGGAGTACTCTGCGCCGCTAGCAACTATGAAATTTCTAGAGTGTTCTCTATAGAAAAACGCTAAGCACGTGTACAGTAGAGCCTGTCAAGGTAGACAGTCGAGAGAAGTTCCCGGGCATGGGAACCCCTCTCGACTGGCTGATGAAGACCACCTCCTTACTGGTTGTTGAGTCTCATCACTTGAGGTAGTGGATCAGCAGGGTCGCCAGCAGTGTTGCCGCCACAGTGTGGAGCTGTGGATTCCGGTACCAAGGCTGGTCGATCCTGCGCGCCCGTTTGGGGCGGGACTTCTTGCGAGTCATCTCTCTTCACCTCCTTCGTCCCACCCGCGCCCACGGGCGACGCCGTGGGCCAAGTGCAGCGAAGGAAACAATTCCCTCTGACTCGCGTCCAGCTCCGGCAGTACACCGGAGCTGGAGTGATGTCCAGGTAAAAACTGTACACCCGTCGACACCCGGGTTAGCTGTCTTTGCAGAGATTTTCCGAGATGCCCCGGGCGTGTCGCGGAATTCCGCCTGCTGGCTGCTACGGCCGGTGACCAGTGCGAAGTCCGGAATGAGGTTTCCGAAGCAGCTGGAATGTCAATTCGAAGCGCATAGTAACGGAAAGTTATCTGTCGTTGCGGCTCCCGGTCGCCTATCGCAGGTAGTGCAGTCGGGCGAAGATCTGTGCGGGCGAGGTGTCGCCGATGCTGGACGCGAGCCGGGGTGAAACCGCAGGACGCGGTCGCGGTCAGGCCGGAGCTCAGCTCTCGGCGCGCTGCCCGGGCGCGCCCGATCGCTCCCGCCGCAGCCATGCCGCGCCAGGTCAGCCGTGCATCGGACTGCACGTACCCGAAGCATCTGATCGGCCCGGGCGCCGCGGCGTACCCACCGCCGCCCAGCGGCTTCCGACCTACAGCCGGCGCGGCTCGGCCGAGGACGTCGACCTGGAGCACGGTCTAGTTGTGACCGCGCACGAGGCGGCTGTGTAACACGTCGGCCCGCGCGCGCGATGGACGAATATGCAGGCTCTCCAGGTCGCTACCAGCACGCCGGGTCAACGAGCCCATGTCGTCCTCGTCGTGGTGTTGGTTCTCCTGGGTCTTGCCGCGCTCGTGCTCGCCTACGCGCTGCTAGAGGCGGCGATGGAGGCCCTCCAAGAGTACGTGGGGAAGCACCAATCGTTCTACCGCCGTCTGTCGATGATCCTGTACCTGGCGTCTGTGGTCACGATCGTCGTTGGCTTCATCTACGCCGTCCCTGCGCTGTGGGTTGGCGGGGGAGTCGCGATCGTCGCGAACTTGTTCCTTCTGAGCGGTGCCTGGTAGAGATCGCGCGGTGCGCGCCAACGACGCAGTTGGTCGCCGGACCTGCCTGGACGCGGACGATCTGATAGTCCGCCGGGTATCCTGCCTGGCACCCCGGGTCTCGGCGTCCAGCTGCGCACCGCGGCCTGTCGGTCGTCTCTCCCTGCGGTCGGCCGCCCGCGTCGGGCCGCTTCGAACAGCGAACCGACGCTCTGGCGGGTCGCGGGTCGCCAATTGGACGCCGAGCCCCTTTCGGGGCGCTTGAGCGGCAGGAGCAGGCAGACCCCCGTGGGGGCTGCCGCGCAAACGGACACCCTTCTCGGTCTGCGCGTCATGGCGCAGGACATCGGTGACGGTTCTGTGTCAGGACATCGGTAACAGTTCTGGGGTGCTTAGTGGTGACACTTTCCCGCGCGCCGGGCGGCGCGAGGGCCGCGGGTCGACGTCGAGCTCGATGCGGGCGACGTCGACCAGATGGTGGCGTCGGTCGTTCGTCTTCTGCACGAGATCCTTGAGCTTGTCAGGCGTCGTGTCGCTGTCATCGATCGCCGCGCCCATCTCGACGATCACGTCGGCACACCGGTCGGCGGCGTCGACGACCTCCTTGCCGCCGACGAACCGGATCACGGTCAGAGCCTCGCCGGCCTCCCGTAGCCTGGTCTGGATCGGGACCGCCTGTTGCAGCACCCGGAACGGCGCCAAGGGAGCAAGCCGCCGCGGCTTGCCGTACTTCGAGACGATCTCCCGCATCGCCAAGGCCACGTCGCTGAGTTGGGTCCACGCGGTCGTGTACGCGGCGAGCCGTTGCTGATGCCGGTGTTTGCAGTCGGTGCGCTTCGACTGCTGGCGATCGTTGAGCCAGGGCTGTCACCGCAGCGAGAAGCGCGCCGACCCCGACGCCGATTAGGCCGTCCCACTGGTGCAGGGCGCTCATTCTTCCTCCAGATGGATAGGGACCAGCCGAGGTTGTTTGTTGAAGCTGGCGCTGCCGAGGACCCACTCGGCTTCTTGCCGTAGCTCCCGGATCAAGTGCGCCCGCTGGGTTGAGTCCGGGCCTTCGACCCGGAGCTGTTCGGCGTGCGGGAGCGGTGGCCTTCCACCGATCGGCGGTGGCCAGGGCTCGGTTCGGGAGGATCTGTTCAAAGAACGATCGGATCAGCGGCGTTTTATCGTTCACGATGGTGGGGTCAGTCAGCCCGAGTTCGGTGCGCAGAACCTCGCTCCGCGTCCGATGCCGCAGCTCGCCGATGAGGGTGCTAATGGCCAGATGCAAATTGGCTGTTACGCCTTACCTTAGGAACCGAAGTGGTCCTGGTGTGACAACTTCCAGTGCAGAGTTCAGGACTGCCTTCAACGTGAGGCGGCCGATGGTCACCGCCAGTCGCTCTTGGGCCGGGTCGATCTCCACAACCTCAACGTCGATCAAGGCATGCTCGATCGTGAGGTGCGGGTCGCCGTCCACGAGCAACTCATAGGTCAGCCATTCCTGCTGGCCGATTAGTCCTGGCCCGACCAAGAGGATCTCGTCGAGGATCTCAGCTGGCGGACCAACCTGAGTGGTGAGTGCGTTCGAGGCCTCGAGCAACTCCAGAATCTTCACGCCGAGGTGGAGTTTGATTGGGGTATCCCTGTCGTACAGCGCCGACGAGATCGCTGCTCGGCCGGTGTTTCGGATCGATAGCCGTACGACAGTTGGGTCGGCGAGGACGCCGAACGTGGCATGGGAAATCCACAGCCGATCTGCTGCGCCTGAGGCCTTGTCGCGCGTGAACAGACGCGTCGATGTCATCTCTATGCCGAGGCGTCGCTTCGGCGGAATGGTCCGGATCGTCGCCCAGGTTGCCAAGGCCGCCAGTGGAAGCCCTACCACGGCAGCGATCACCCCAACGGTCGCCCAGTCCATAACTCCCCCTCCACCTGCTACTTCAGCAGAATCTCAGTCCGACATGTCGTTCGAGTCCTCTATCGTGTGGTCGGCCGTGGACGCTACATCGCCCCAGTTGCGCGCCGCTTGTCGAGCTGTGTGCGTGGGCTGCGTACGGCTTCCTTCGCCCCGACATACACCGCGGCGCAGTGTGGCGTCCACCGGTACCGTCGACGATCGCCAGTCGAGGACTGGAGCTCCTACTCGGGTGGGCAGCGCAACACCGATCCGATCAACCGCGTCGTGCACGGTCCCGTCGGCTGGCAGATCGCCGCGCAGGGGCACTCGAGGTGGAACACGTAGTTGGCGCCACGGCCCACCAGGTCGTCAGTGAGGATGTCGACCAACGCCTGCAGGTCCGCCTCGCTGTGCATGGCGCTGGCTGACGAGCCCTTGAGCCACCAATCCGCAGACCAGCTCACGTACTCGCCGGCGAGCTCGTCCTGATCCATGTATCGTCAACAGGTTCGACGTACCGGTTCAGCTCCACCTCAAGAATTCGTTCCACCGTTGCTCCGGCCCCCGCCGTGCTGCCTTGGCGTCCGCTCGCTCCCCGGGCTCGCCGTACCTGACGTGATCCACCCATACCTCACGAACGAATCCGGACCGAGGCTGGTCACTGGCGAACCCGGATACCTAAGTCGCCAGCCTCGTCGACGCCATCGAGCTGTCCGCTCGTGCCAGGACTGATCTTGTCCAAGGCGAAGTCCACACTGGGTACGCCTGGGGACCGCATCGAACAAAGGGAACCTCCAAATGGTCACCGAGATCCAACTTCACGCCACCAACGTGCTTGAGGCGATGTACGAGGCCTACCGAGCTGACACGGACCAGGACGTGGCGATCGCTGACTACTTCAAGAAGGCCGACGTCGATCCTGCCCAGGAGGGGTTCGAGATTGTCGACTTCCTCGCGAACGGCGACCTGGTCAGGACTCACCACGCGTCCGGGACACCTGGCGGGATGATCACCCCGACTGGCATCAACGCCGTTCAGGAACTGCGTAACAAACGCCGGGACCCGAAGGCGCGCGACGCGTTGCTGCGCTCTGCAATGCTTAGGTGGCTCGACGAACAGGAGGAGGCCGATGCGTACCCGAACAGCTTCCAGGAGTTCGTCGATTCCCTCACCGAGGAGGACGAGAAGTTCAGCCTCCGCGAGTTTCGAGCCGCTGCGGAGTACCTGCACAGCAACGGCCTGATTACGGCGGTGCACGTCGAGGAGGAACCGTCGGAAGGGTGGAACGGACCCCGTCTGACGCCTGAAGGCCGTGCGTACCTCACCGACCATGGCGGCGACGTAGCCGAGTATCTTCGGGAGCGCCGCGGCGGATCGCCCACCCACCACAACTCGATTCACATCGGCGGCGACAACAAGGGCAACTTTGTCGTCGGCAGCGAGAACTGCACGCAGAACTACACGGCCGGCCTGAAGACCGAGGACCTCGTCCACTTCGCCGAACTCGTGCGGGAGACCCTCGACGCGCTCAAGGGAGTCGATCAGGCAACAAAGGACCAGCTCGGCGAGGCCGCTGACGCTCTGAAGACCGAGGCCACCACGGCGGCCCCCGAGCGCGGCCGGCTTCGTCAGTTGGTCGACCGCCTGCGGGCCGGTGTGAACGCTGCCGCACCGACTGCCGTCAAGACCGTCCTGATCGCCGCCGGCGAGGTCGCGGCCAAAGCCATCACCTCCTGACCGCGGCGGGCAGCTCCGGCTACGTCGGATTCAGCCGCTCCGGCTGTTCCAGTCGTCGGCTTCCTGGCACTGAGGCTGCAGACATACGACGGCTCGTTCGAGGTCGAAGTCGACGGAGACGATCAGCGGTCCGGACGCCGTACCGGTGACTGACACTTCATAGTTCCTGCCTCGGCGATCGCGACCTCAGCGCGTCGCTCGCGGCCAGGACATTGTCACGTGCGTAGTACGAGCCAGACGAGAAGATCCGCAGCGGTGGCGCTCGATGTACTCGCGCATCAGTGCGCTCAGCAGCCCGCTTCCGGATTGGTGCCGGGAGGATCTCGACCGCCGGTCCTTTGCGGTGGTGGCGGAACGCGACGAGCAGCATGCGATGCCCGAGCCCGCCCCGGGCCGATCCGGGCCCGCGGGCATTTCCAATCGCCGGCGTCGACGAACCGACGACACACGGGGCACGCGTAGAAGCGGTCTCCGCTGAGGACTCTCCACTCGTCGGTCCGGACAATCACTCTCCTGCGACGGTGCAGGTCTATGCCCACAAACTGTCGACCTGCGTACCCTGACATCAAGGGGCCTCCTTCGTCGTGAATGACCTCAGCACCCAGCATCCGCCGGGAGCCGCGAGGAGCGGAGGCCCCGCTCCTTCATCGCATCAGGCGCCATATTGGCGCACTCTGGCCGCTCATGCCGTTGAGCACCGGAGAGATCCTCGACATCTTCGAGGGTGAGCGGCACGTCCATCCGCGCCGGCCGTTCGTGGTCGTGGCGCCAACGCTGTCTTGGTCGTCAGGGGAGATCTAGATCGTTGAAGGCGTGTTCGACGGCTCGTTGGTCTGCGGCGAGGCTTCGGTGGAGGAGGATGACCTCGTCATTGGTCAGGGCTCGCGGCGGGTTCTTCGGTTGGGCTTCGATGGTGTCGATCTCGCGGACGGGGTTGACGGTGATGGCGCCGTAGCGGACGGCGAGTTTCATCATTCCGGACAAGATGGCTCGGCAGGTCTTTGCTCGTGGGGCGCCGGCGCGGTTCTTGATCTGCGCGATGACGGTGTCGATGCGTGGGGTGGTGGTTTCGCCGATGCGGAGTTCGCCGACCGCCGGTCGGATGTGCTTCTTGATGGCGCCCTGATAGTTGTCGAGGGTGGTGGGCGAGAACTTGCCGTCCTCGACCCCCTCCTTGAACTTCTTCTCGAACAGGTCGATCAGGTCGTTCATCTTGTGCATCGCGGTCAGTTCGCCGGCATGGCGACCTGTCTTCGCACGGTCTTGCAGCTTCTTCAGGACCGCGCGCTCGGCTGCGCTCTTGGTCCTGCCGAATGCGGATACGACGCGGACATGGCCGTCGTGGTCGCGGAACTTCGTCTTGGCGCGGTACGCGACGGGTCTGCCCTTGTCGTCGGTTCTCTCGACGCTGGTCGAGATGCTTCCCCAGCTTCCGATGGGCAGTGGCGGTCTCGCCATCTCAGGCCTCCAACCGGGGTGATGGTTGGCAGCTCAACGCTGGGCGTGGCCGAGAATGCGAGAAGTCGGTAGCGATGCGAACCGCTGTGATGTGACACACAGTCACGATCAACCCGCGGGCCCCAAGCCTGCCCACGTCAGACGACGGGCGGTCGCTGTGAGGTGAGGTTCTGGCAAAAGGGCACGTAAAGGGCCCGCGGCAGACATGACGAAGCCCAGGGCACCTTGGTGACCTGGGCTTTTGTGCGCCGCCAGGGACTCGAACCCCGAACCCGCTGATTAAGAGTCAGCTGCTCTGCCAATTGAGCTAGCGGCGCCGGTCTTGCCTTCGAACGAAGAGGATCGTAGCAGGGGGATCGGGGAGATGCGAAATCGGTTAGGTGGTGAGGACGGTCATGGCGGCGTTGTGGCCGCCGAGGCCGGAGACGGCGCCGCCGCGGCGGGCGCCGGAGCCGCAGATCAGGAGGTTGCGGGCGTCGGTTTCGGTGCCCCAGCGGCCGGCGTCGGCGGGCGTGGTGGCCCAGGGCCATTGGAGGTCGCCGTGGAAGATGTGGCCGCCTGGCATGCCGACGGATTCCTCGATGTCGTACGGCGTCTTGGCCTCGATGCACAGGTTGCCGTCGGCGTCCCGGGCGATGCAGTCGTCGAGCGGTTCGGCCAGGTACGACTCGAGGCCGGCCAGTACCCGGCGGGTCGCCTCGGCGCGCGCCGAATCGTTGTCGGAGGCAAACAATCGGGCGGGGAAGTGGACGCCGAAGACGGTCAGCGTGTGGTAGCCCGCGGCAACCAGCTCGGGGGAGAGGATCGACGGGTCGGTCAACGAGTGGCAGTACACCTCGGACGGCGGTACGGCGGGCAGCGTGCCGTCGGCGGCGGAGCGGTACGCCGACTCCAGTTGGCTGTAGTCCTCGTCGATGTGGAACGTACCGGCGAAGGCCCGTGCCGGATCGTCGCCGGACTTCAGTGCCGGCAGGTGACGTAGCAGCAAGTTGACCTTGAGCTGCGACCCCTCCGGCTTCTCGGCACCGCTCTGGCCGCGGAGAGTGGCCAGGGTCGACGGTGCGACGTTCGACAGCACCCAGGAGCAGTCGACCGACCGCTCTCCGTCGCCGCCGAGCCAGGTGACCGAGCCGCGCGTCCCGTCGACCTCTACGGAAGTCACCTCGGCGTTGGTGACTAGTACGGCACCGGCACGTCGCGCAGCTGCCGCCAGCGCATCAGTGACAGCGCCCATGCCGCCGACCGGTACCCGCCACTCGCCGGTGCCGTTCCCGATCAGGTGGTACAGGAAGCACCTGTTCTGGATCAGTGACTCGTCGTGAAGGCCCGCGAACGTTCCGATCACGGAGTCCGTCGCGACCACGCCCCGCACGGTGTCGTCGGTGAAGCGGCGTTCGATGGCCTCACCCAGGGGTCGCTCGACCAGCTCGTCCCACAGCGCACTGTCGACGCGGCGGCGGAGCTCTGCGGCCGGCTGGAGCGGCTCGAGCAGTGTGGGTGCTACGGCGGCGGCCAGTGAGCCAACAGCTCCGTAGAAGTCCGTCCAGGCCTCGTACTCCGTGTCGCTGCCCGTGAGCGCACGGAACGAGTCCCTGGTGCCAGGGCCTTCCGGGCGCTCCACCAGCAGGCCGACGTCGCGTCCACCACGGCGCACTGGCGTGTACGACGCCACGGCGCGCGAGCGGAGGTCCAGGCCGAGGCCCAGGTCGGCGACGATCTTGTCGGGCAGCAGGCTGACCAGGTACGAGTAACGCGACAGGCGCGCGTCGACGCCCGGGAAGACGCGTTCGCTGACCGCGGCGCCGCCGGTGTGTGCCTGCTGCTCCAAGATGAGCGTCGAGAGCCCGGACTGGGCCAGATAGGTGGCGGCCACGAGACCGTTGTGCCCACCACCCACTATGACGACGTCGTAGAAGTCCTTCATCCCACCGGCCAATCGAGCTTGTGATAAGCGGCGTCCCAGAACATCCATTCGTAGCGGCACGTCGTGGCGAAGTGCTGGTGACAGCGTTCCCGCTCGGAGGTGCCGACGTCCAGTGTGTCTGTCACCGCAAGCACCGCCTCGACGACCGCGTCGAACTCCTCGGAGCCGTACGTCGCGATCCACTTGGCGTACACCGGGTCCGGTGAGGACTGCTTCAGGAGCTCCCGCCCCACGTCCCGGTAGATCCAGTAGCAGGGCAGTACGGACGCCACGGCCTCGGCGTACGTGCCTGTGGCGCACACGGCCGTCAGGTAGGACATGTACGCCGTAGTGGTCGGACCGGAACCCGCCGCGTCCACGTCGGCCGCAGACAGCCCGAGCGACTCCAGCAACGACGTGTGCAGGTCCCGCTCGACCGCGATCGCGTTGGCGGCGTGCAGCGCGAACATGCTGACCGCGTCGTCGTCCGTGGCCCGGCCGGCGACCAGGCTGAGCGCCCGCGAGTACGCGCGCAGGTAGTGGCTGTCCTGGATGACGAAGTACCGGAACGCGTCGTGGTCGAGCGTCCCGTCGGTCAGCCCGGTGATGAACGGGTGCCGGACGATCTCGTCGTACACCGGCGCCGCACCGCGGTCCCACAGCTCGCTGGAAAACGTCATCCCCACTCCTCGCCGTCGACTGGGACCGACCCTATCCAGGTGGCGCGCAGCAATCACGAGACGTGGATCACCTCCTGGCCATACTCTGAGACATGGCTGCACAAGCGGGGATGCCGCCGGAGACGCCGTTGCTGCGGCAGATCCGTGCGTCGGTGATCGGTGACGACCAGGTGATGCCCGGGCCGTACGGTCCGCGACGAGTCACGTACGCCGACTACACCGCTTCCGGGCGGGCGCTGACGTTCCTGGAGGACTTCATCCGCGAGGAGGTGCTGCCGCGGTACGCGAACACGCACACGGAGTCGAGCGGCACCGGTCTGCAGACCACGCGGCTGCGCGAGGACGCCCGCCGGATCATCCACAACAGCGTCGGCGGCGACGACGAGACCGCGGTGATCTTCTGCGGCTCCGGCGCGACCGGGGCGATCGACAAGCTGATCGGGATCATGGGCCTGCGGATCCCGGCCGAACTCGACGACACCTACCACCTGACCGACCAGATCCCGCCCGAGCAGCGCCCGGTCGTCTTCATCGGTCCGTACGAGCACCACTCGAACGAGCTGCCCTGGCGCGAGTCGATCGCGGACGTCGTGCTGATCAGTCAGGATGCCGACGGGCACATCGACATCGACCAGCTCGAGGAGCGACTGCAGCAGTACGTCGACCGCCCGCTGAAGATCGGCTCGTTCTCCGCGGCGAGCAACGTCACCGGGATCGTCAGCAACACCCGACGGGTTTCCGCGCTGCTCCACCGGTACGGGGCGTTGTCGTTCTGGGACTGTGCCGCGGCCGCGCCGTACGTTGAGATCGACATGTACGGGGGACGCGACGAAGACCCGCTCTCGTACAAGGACGCGATCTTCCTCAGCCCGCACAAGCTGATCGGCGGGCCGGGCACGCCCGGGGTGCTGGTCGCGCGGCGCGAACTGCTCCGCAACCGGGTGCCGGACGTACCGGGTGGAGGCACGGTCGCGTACGTGAACCCGCTGGAGCACCGCTACCTGGACGACCCGGTGCACCGCGAAGAGGGCGGGACGCCGGCGATCATCGGGTCGATCCGGGCCGGGCTGGCGTTCCAGCTGAAGCAGGCCGTCGGGATCGACGTGATCCGGGCGCACGAGGACGCCTACCTGCGCCGGGCCGTCGAGGCGTGGAAGGACGAGCCGAACCTGCAGATCCTCGGCAACCTGGACGCCGAGCGGCTGTCGATCGTGTCGTTCGTGGTGAAGGCGCCGTCCGGCCGGTACCTGCACCACAACTTCGTCGTCGCACTGCTGAACGACCTGTTCGGCATCCAGTCCCGCGGCGGCTGTTCGTGCGCGGGACCGTACGGTCACACTCTGCTCGGGATCGATCTCGACCGGTCGCACGAGTTCGAGGAAGAGATCCTGCACGGCTGCGAGGGGATCAAGCCGGGCTGGGTGCGGGTGAACTTCAACTACTTCATCTCCGAGGCGGTGTTCTCGTACGTCGTCGAGGCCGTGAAGCTCGTCGCCCGGGACGGTTGGCGACTGCTCAGCGACTACCGGTTCGACCCGGCGAACGGTCTCTGGCGGCACCACCGAGGCCCGGTCGAGCCGCCGCTGCGACTCTCCCAGGTCGGGTACGACGCCGACGGCAAGCTCAGGTATCCGCGCCACGACCACACGGCCCCCGAATCCGCGCTGGACGACTACCTCGCCGAGGCCCGCGACCTGCTGTCGACCTGTCCGCAGGACCGCACCGACCCCGAAGGGCATGTCAACACAGACTTCGATCACCTCCGCTGGTTCGAGCTTCCGTCGCGCTGCCTGATCCGCGACTAGCGCGCCCCGGCGGCGCGGAGGATCTTCGCGATCTCGTCGTACCCACTGGACTCGGCATGCGCGAGCGGGGTGCCCCCGTCCTTGTCGGCCAAGCTGGGGTCGGCGCCGGCGTCGACGAGGATCTGCACGATCTCCTGCCATGGTTTGGTGCCCTTTCCGAGGATGATCGCCTCGAGCAGGGCCGTCCAGCCGAGGTCGTTGACGTGGTTGACGTTGATCCTGGTCTTCACGACGCGCCGTACGTAGTCGACGTGGCCGCGTTCGCTGGCCGGGATGACGGAGACTCCGCCGAAGCGGTTCCGGAGGGTCAGGTCGGGGTTCGCGGGCAGGAGGGTCTCCAGCATCGCGACGCTCCCGGTGACGCCGGTGACAAGCCAGGCTGAGTCCTTCCGGTCGTCCTGTGCGTCCGGGTCGGCGCCGAGTTGCACGAGCAGGCGGGCGACGTCCACCCGGTCTTCCTGCGAGGCCAGGAGCAGGGCCGTACGGCGGTGGTCGTCGCGGGTCTCGATCTTGGCGCCTGCTGCGAGCGAGGCGGCGACCTTGTCGGCATCACCCGCGGTCACTGCGTCCAGTAGCGCACCAGCATCGGCTTTGGCGTCCAGGGCAGCGCTGACGGCCGTCTGGTCGCGGTCTTTCGCAGCCTGCACCGGGGTGACGCCGTCGTTCACCGCGGACTTGTTGCGCTCGGCGCCGCCGGCGATCAGCAGTCGGACGGTGTCGACGTACTCCAGGGTGCCCTTGCCGAGGATGACGGCCTCGTGCAGCGCGGTCCAGCCGAGGTTGTTGACGTGGTTGACCGCCACACCGGCCTGGAGGAGACGGCCGACCACGGCGGCGTGACCACGTTCCGCGGCCCGGATCAGCGCTGTGCCGTGGTAGCTGTCGAGGCTGCGGACGTCTGCGCCGTGCGCGAGCGTCAGGTCGAGCAGGTCGAGGTAGCCCTCGCTCGCGGCGATCAGGAACGCGCTTTGCACGGTGTCGTCGAGCGCGTTCACGTTCGCCCCGGCATCGATCAGGCGCTTGGCTGTGGCTATGTCGTTCCTCCAGGCGGCGGCGATGAGCTGGCTGTCGAGGGTGGACGGCACAATGGCGCTCCTGGAGGGTGCGGGGGATGAGCTGGGCGAGGCAGCGGGGGCGCTGCCGGTCTGAGTTGAACACGCGGTGCCCGCCGCCATCAGGACGGCGACCACGGCGATCGGACGGTGCTTCATCGGAGCGGGGTGAGGGCGATGACCTGGTACGGCGGGACTGCAGTGGCCTCGTCGAACTTGCTGTCCACCACCAGCAGCCGGCCCTGGGCGAGCTTCGCAGTGGTCAGCACCCGGTCGGGGTCGGTCGGGGTCGCGGACAGCAAGCGGGCCGTGCTGCCGTCGACAGACAGCCGCAGCGTGCTCAGCATCTTGGAGAAGTTGCGCACGACCCACAGGGTGTTGCCCTTCTGCACCAGACCGTCGGCGTTCACCAGGTCGGCGCCGGCGATGTCGACCGCGGTGGCTGTGGCAGTGCGCAGGTCGAACCGCCACAACTTGCCGACGTTGCCCTGGGCCACGACCAGCGCCTTGCGGTCCGGTGACAGCACGATCCCGCCGAGGTTGAAGCCGGTGGCGGTCGCGATCGTGCCGGTCGCGTCGGCCCAGGTGCTGACCGTCCATCGGCCGTGCTGCTCGGCGACCCGGAAGAGCTGCGGGGCGTTGGAGTTCGTGAAGTAGGCGGCGCCGTCCGGGCCGATCACGAGGTCGTTGAGGAACGCGTTCGGTACGCCGGTGCGGAGGGCGGCGAGCAGTTTGCCGTCGCGGTCGTAGACCCACAGGTCCGGCGCGCCGGGGTGGTCGATCCCGTTCGGGCCGCCGGCCACGTACACCCGGCCCTGGGCGTCGACGTTCACGCCACGGGCGGTCCAGCGGCCGTCGGTGCCGTCACCCTTCAGCCACTCGATCGCGTCGGGGGAGTTGACCTGGCCGCGGTGGATCTCGCCGCCGGTGGTCTCGGAGACGTAGTAGTTCCTGGTGCGGGTGTCGTACCCGATGCCTTCGAACTTGGAGCCGCCGGGGTCGCCGGGCAGTTCGTAGGTGTTGGGGCGGGCCGCGAACGTCGTCGAGGCAACGGCCGTCGAGACACCGGCGCCGAGCAGGGTGGCGGACAGCGCGAGGGTGGCGGACAGCGAACGGACGGACATCTGAACCTCTCAAACGGTCGGTGAGTTGCGAACTGCCTCCAGCCTCCGCCGCGGGCGGGCTGTGCACGACGGGTGTTCGGCTACCAACGGATAGCCGAACGGATGATTCGGAACCGGCTCCGCGCCGCCTACGATCGGCTGAACATGTCTACTGCGCACACACCGTCGATCCTGAGCCACGCGACCCGGCTGGTGACCGCACTGCACGCGGCGCTGGTCGTGCTCGTGATGGCATCTGTGGTGCGGTACCTGACCGGACATGGGTTCACCGAGAGAGGACCGTGGATCCTGCTGGCGGCCGTGGTGTTGCTGGCGACATACGGTGCGTACCGGCTGTTGCCCAGTCGGGTCTGGCTGGCGCTGCTGGTGCTGGAGTGGTGCGTGCTGGTGTTGCTGGCGCCGTCATTCGCCTGGTGTGCGGTGCCGTTGTCCTTTGTTGCGCTGCGCATCCTCTCGTTCCGCCCGGCCTGTCTGGTCGTTGCGGGGATGGTCGTGATCACCGTGGTGCAGTGGACCCGGATGACTGACCGCCTGGACCCGACG
Source organism: Kribbella sp. NPDC004536 (assembly GCF_042873835.1). Lineage (NCBI taxonomy): Bacteria > Bacillati > Actinomycetota > Actinomycetes > Propionibacteriales > Kribbellaceae > Kribbella > Kribbella sp. NPDC004536. Next base: position 1,173,095 of record NZ_JBIALY010000003.1, read on the forward strand.
ATCGTGCTGGGCCCGGTCTGCATCGCAGTGCTTGCCGTCGGCGCCTATCGGGCGCTGGAGCGAGACGCGCTGGCAAGGCAGGCGCTGCTGGACGAACTGCACGCGGCGCAAGGCGATCTGGCCGACGCACAACACCAGGCCGGCGTCGTAGCGGAGCGAGCCCGGTTGTCGCGCGAGATCCACGACAGCGTGGCGCAGGGCCTGTCCAGTATCAATCTGTTGCTCCAGGCTGCCGAGCGCGAGTGGGACGAAAAGCCTGCTGTAGCACGCGATCACGCCGCTCAAGCGGCAGCCACGGCCCGCGACGGGCTGGACGAAGTCAGACGGGTAGTACGCGACCTGGCACCGGCTGAGCTCGCTGTCGGGCTACCGGACGCGCTACGGAAGACCTGTGAACGTTTGTCCGCCCACAGCGACGTCGACGTACGCGTTCAGGTGCACGGTACGCCGGTGACCCTGGACTCGGAGGTGGAGACCGCACTGCTGCGCACGGCCCGTGGCGCACTGGCGAATGTGCTCGAACACGCGCACGCGGACGGCGCCGTCGTGACGCTCACGTACCAACCGGATGCGGTGGTTCTCGACGTTGTGGATAACGGCCGGGGACTTCCGCGATCTCATGCCAAGATCGATTCCGACCGCGGCCACGGGCTGGCCGGAATCAGAGAACGGCTGAGACAACTGGGAGGAACGCTGGTGCTGGAAAGTGAACCGGGGGACGGGACGGCGCTGGCCGCGTCGATCCCGCTGCAGTCGCCGCCGGACAAGACATGATCCGGGTGGCGCTGGTCGACGACCACCCCGTCGTGCGCGCCGGAGTGCGCGCGCTGCTCGAGGCCCAGGAAGATCTGTCCGTCGTCGGCGAGGCGGCGGACGCCCAGAGCGCGGCGGACGTCGTCGCGGCCCTGCACCCGGACGTCGTCCTGATGGACCTCAACCTGGGCGCGGGACCGGACGGGGCCGAGGTGACGGCGCGCTTGCGTGCGCTGCCCGAGCCGCCGTACGTGCTGATCCTGACGACGTACGACACCGAGGCCGACATCATGAAGGCGATCGATGCCGGCGCCTCGGGGTACCTGTTGAAGGACGCGCCGCCGGAGGACCTGTTCCGGGCGATCCGCGGCACCGCGCGCGGCGAGACCGTGCTCGCGCCGGCGGTCGCGGCCAGGCTGATGCGCCGGTCCGGTCCGACGCTGACCGAGCGCGAGGTGGAGATCCTCGGCCTGCTCGCCACCGGCAAGTCGAACCGGGAGCTCGCCAAGTCGCTGTACGTCAGCGAGGCGACGATCAAGTCCCACCTGCAGCACATCTACACGAAGCTGGAGGTGGAGACCCGGGCGGCCGCCGTAACGCGCGCGATCGAGCAGCGCATCATCCGAGCGGTCAGCTGAGTAAGGTCTGAGTGTGAGCAGCTCGGAGGAGGACGACGGCGGGGGCGAGAGCCTCCTGACAGTGCTGGTCGCGCTCACCGCGAACCTGCTGATCGCGGCCGCCAAGACGGTCGTCGCGGTGATCACCGGATCCGCCTCGATGACGGCCGAAGCGGCGCACTCGTGGGCCGACACCGGCAACGAGGTGTTCCTGCTGGTCGGGGAGCGGCGGGCACGGAAGCCGGCCGACCAGACGCATCCGCTCGGCTACGGGCGGGTCGGGTACATCTGGTCGATGTTCGCCGCTTTCGGGCTGTTCACGGTCGGTGCCGCGGTGTCGGTGTGGCACGGCATCCAGTCCCTGCAGCACGGCGAGGCGGAAGCCACGTCGTACGGCTGGGCGTACGCCGTGCTCGGGGTCTCGTTCGTACTCGAGGGGATCTCGTTCATGCAGGCACTGCGGCAGACCAAGGCCGGCGCACTGGAGCGGATGCTTCGCCCGTGGCGGTACGTCCGGATCACGTCCAATCCGGTGCTGCGGGCCGTGTTCGTTGAGGACCTGTCCGCGCTGATCGGCATCGTGATCGCGACGCTGGCAATCCTGATGCACCAGCTCACCGGCAACGCCGCGTGGGACGCCGTCGGGTCGATCGTGGTCGGTGTACTGCTCGGCGTGGTGGCCCTGTTCCTGATCAGCCGGAACATGGACTTCCTGACCGGCGAGGCGGTCACCCCGCTGGCTCGCAACCGGGTGCTGCGGGCGTTGCTCGAGCACAAGGACATCGAGCGGATCACGTTCCTGCACATGGAGTGGGTCGGTGCGGATCGGATCTTTCTGGTCGCTGCGGTCGATGTCACCGGCAACGATGTCGAGTCCGAGGTCGCGGCGCGGCTGTACGCGATCGAGGACGCGCTGAACGCCCGCCCGGAGATTCAGCAGGCGATCCTCACCCTGTCCCGGCCCGGGGACGCGACCAGCCTGCAGCCGGGCGAACTGCCCCGCTGGTACGTCGAGCCCCAATCGTAAGTCCCGCCTGAGACGTTGCGGCGGGGGACTAGGGGACGTTTGCGAGGAAACGTTCGCGGTCGACGGCGACGCGTTCCAGTTCGCCGTCGGCGATCAGTTGGCCGGCGGAGTTGGTGGCGCGGACGCGGAAGCGCAGGTGCCGGCCGTCGATCTCGGGACCGTCCGCCGCGATGTCCACGGTGTCGCCGACGCGGGTCGGTAGGCGGTGGGCGATGCGTACCGACGTACCGACAGAGGTCTGGCCGGGGCCGAGGGATGCCAGGGCAAGCTGGGCGGTCTCGTACTCGAACCAGGTGATCAGGCGAGGCGTGGCGAGGACCTCCACGTCGCCACTGCCCACGGCGAGTGCGGTGTCCGCGGGTGTCACTTCATGTCGCACGGCAGCTGTCCTTCACACGAGGTGTACGCTTCCCGACCGTGGAGCCCGTACACGTGGCGGTTTCGGCTTTGGCTGCATTGTTGCCGATCACGAACCCGGTCGGCGCGTTGGCCACGTTCGCTGGTCTGACGACTGGCGTCGAGCGGGCCGCGATGAAACGCCAGGCGGTGCTGACGGGCGTCTACGTGCTCGGCATCCTGACGGTGTTCGCACTGCTCGGCACGCTGGTGCTGGAGGGTCTGGGGATCGGCTTGCCCGCGCTGCAGATCGCGGGCGGTCTGGTGGTCGGCCACTCGGGCTTCGGGATGATTGTCGCCCGGCAGACGCTGACCGACGACGAGAAGACACACGGTGTGGTGAAGCCGGACGTTTCGTTCTCGCCGATGGCGTTGCCGCTGGTCGCCGGCCCGGGCGCGATCGGCGTCGTGATCGCGCTGACCGCACGGCATCCTGGCATCACCAACAGGCTCGCGGTGATCGTCGGCGTGGCCGTGATCGCCGCGCTGGTGGCGGTGCTGCTCCGGTTCGGTACGCCGCTGGTCGACAAGCTGGGCCCGACCGGGCTCGGGGCGTTGAGCCGGATCATCGGCTTCCTCACGCTGGCCATCGGCGTCGAGCTCGTGACACACGGAGCGCTTGCGGCGGCGAAGTAGGGCCCGGCGCCCACCTGAGCGCCGGGCCTGCTCGGCTACTTACCGAACTTGGTCGTCGAGACCGGCGGTAGCTTCCATGCCTTGCTCTTGGCGATCGCCGTGAGCTCCTTCACGGACAGCAGGGGTGCGGGCCGGGTGTGCGGCTTGTCCTTCTCGGCCGGACCGTTGTAGCTGGTGAGGTTGATGCTGCGGCCGTCACGGCGGATCAGCAGTACGTAGTTGCTGACGACGCCGTACTGCGACTGGCGGCTGTCGGTGTACTCCGGTGACTCCTTCAGAGTGAACAGGACCGAGCCGTCGGGCAAGGTGCTGCAGCCTTGCCGTACTGGGACGCAAGGGTTCTGCTCGGGGGCACCGGACAGTCCCACCTCGACCCGTGAAGCACCGTGGCCGTCGTCGACGACGTACGCCGCGGCGCTGAAGCCATCGCCGCCCCACGCGTCCGGGCTGGAGAAGGTCCGGCCCGGTGCCGAGACGAGTGTCTTCAGCGTGCTGAGCGTCTTCTTGTACTCGGCCATATGCGGCTTCGTCGACGTCGGGGTCGGCTTTACCTGTGTCGCCCACACCTCACCCGGCGATTTCGCGGATGGCTTGGCGATCGGCGTGCCGGCGGCGGCGGTGTCGGCGGGGGAGCCGAGTACGTGGATGCCGCCCGCGATCAGGCCTGCGGTAGCCAGTACGGCGCCTCCGCCGCTCACGGCGAGCAGGGTCGTACGGCGGCGACGCAGGCGGGTGCCCTGCGCGACAGTACGCTCCAGGAGGTCGGGGGAGACGGGCTCGAGGTTCTCGGTGGCCCGCTGCATGAGGTTGGTGAGTTGGTCGTTCATGTGGTTCTCCTGAGCTCAGAGCGCGATCAGCTGGTCGGCACCGTCACCAAGAACCGCCCGCAGGCGCTCCAAGGCTCGGGAGGTGCGAGTAGTGATCGCACTGGTCTTCTTGCCAAGATCGAGCGCCACCTGCTCGACGCTGCGATCTTCGAAGAACCGCAGCACCAGCACAGCCCGATCCAACGGCGCGAGCTCCCCCAACGCACTCTGCAGAGCCAGCCGCAACTCCACGTCCCCGGCGCGCTCCACCACCTCAGGCAAGGTTTCAGTAGGCCGCTCCCCCCAACTCTTACGTCGCCGCTGAGAGATGAACGTGCGTACCAGAGCCGTCCGTGCATAAGCGCCAGGGGTGTCGATCCGCCCCCACGCCTTCATCAGGTTCGCGAGCGTGTCCTGTACCAGGTCCTCTGCGTGATGCCGGTCTCCACACAGCAACCAAGCAGTCCGGTACAGCCGCGGTATCTGCGCCCGCGCGAACTCCTCGAAGTCCTCGGTCGTACCCATCCACACCTCCTGTAGCTGCCTCTGCCCCAAGAGACGCATCCACAGGCGCGTCAGATCACACCCAAGATCAGAAGACCTTCGAAAGCACCCAAACGGCGAACGCCAAGAACCCCACCACAAACGTCACCACCACAACCACGCCGTACCCGAACCACGCACTCCCACTCAACTTCACACCCGCATCCTCCCACGCCCCCAACCAACCCCGACCACACAGCCGAGCCCACATGCGAACCCGACCACAGCCGCCGAGCCCACATGCGAACCCGACCACAGCCGCCGAGCGAAGCGAAGGCGCAGGGGGTGCGGGTGGCGGAGCCCCCGCAACGCGGCAAGCGAAGCGCAGCCGCACAAAATGACGAAGCCGACCAAATCGCGCGATTCTGCGCGACATGGCCGGCCATCGGGTGAGTGACGGGACTTGAACCCGCGACCACCTGGACCACAACCAGGTGCTCTACCAGCTGAGCTACACCCACCATCGCCGCCCTGAACTGCGACGGCTGAGCAATCATAGCGATGAAGTGGCGGGACCAAAAATCGGCAGGTCAGGAGGCGGTTGGGGTGTCCTCGGTGGGGGCTGTGAAGAGGCTGGCGGCGGCCCGTGCGGTGTTCGAGTCGGGCCCGGGCTGCGGCACGAAGACGGTCTCGCGGTAGTAGCGCAGTTCGTCGATGCTCTCGGTGATGTCGGCGAGCGCGCGGTGGTTGCCGTTCTTGGTGGGGGTCGCGTAGTAGACCCGCGGGTACCAGCGGCGGACGAGTTCCTTGATGGAGCTGACGTCGACGTTGCGGTAGTGCAGGTGGGACTCGACGCGCGGCATGTCGCGGACCAGGAAGGTGCGGTCGGTGCCGACGGAGTTGCCGGCGAGCGCGGCCTTGCGGGGTTCCTTGACGTAGGAGCTGATGAAGTCGAGCACCTGCTGCTCGGCGTCGGCCAGCGGGATGCCGCTGGCGAGTTCGTCGAGCAGCCCGGAGGCCGTGTGCATGTCGCGGACGAAGTCGCCCATCTGTTCGAGCGCGGCCGGTGGTGGCGCGATCACCAGGTCGATCCCGTCTCCGAGCACGTTCAGTTCGTAGTCGGTGACCAGCACCGCGACCTCGATCAGGGCGTCGTTCTCCAGATCGAGGCCGGTCATCTCGCAGTCGATCCACACCAGCCGGTCGTTCATGGGCACCCACCTTACGGCGAGCCGCCGACAGTACGGCGACCGCGTGCCGATCAGCGCGGCGCGTGCCCGAGGTGGACGCTCCGGACGGCCAGTACGGCGAGGTCGGTACGGCGGCCGAGGAAATACGGCCCTTCGGGGTCCAGTAATTGCTCCCAGGTCTCGAGGTCCTCCGGTTCCAGCCAATCCTCGTCAACAACCACGTGACCGTGACCGCCGCCGCCAGTCAGCCGCTCGATCCGCGAACGGAACCCGGCGACCACCCGCTCCAGTTGCGAGGAGGACAACGGTGCAGGCGTCTCGCTCAGTACGCTCCGCGTGGTCACGTCGACGAGTCCCGCCCGCGTGAGCGCGTCGGTCCACCCGTACGGCATCGGCACCGACCCGGGCAGTGACTCCCGCATCACCTTGAACCACCGGTCCTGCGCCAGATCCAGCCGCAGTTCCAGCCCCGGCTCGCCGATCCCGAGGTCCCACGGCAGGTTCCGGGCCGGGAGTCCGCCCTCGGCGAGCGCCAGTCGGCCGCCGGGCGCGAGCAGCGACGCCAACGCGGCCACGGCCGCCTGTTGGTCGGCGGCGTGGTGGACCGACGCTGACGCCCAGATCAGGTCCGCCGGCGCATCGATTGCCCGGCGCAACGGTTCCGCGCCGTCGTCCATCGACGCCAGTGCGCACCGGACCAGTCCGCCGGTGTGCTCGCGGGCCTGCTCGAGTACGTCGGGGTCCGCGTCGATCGCCACCACGGTCGCGCCGGGCAGCGCCTCGGCGAGCGCCTTCGCCATTCCGCCCCCGCCGCAGCCGACGTCCGCGACGACCTGGTCGGTGTCCCGTACGAGCGTGCGCGCCACCGCAGCGTTCCAGCCGCCCTCACCTTCGGCGGACGCCCGCAGCCGTCCCGCCTCTCCGGCCCAGTCGATCTCGATCATGCCCACAGTGTCGTACACGCTGCACTACTGTTACGCGGTGATCGCCACCGAACGTCTGAGGCTGCTGCCCCTGCGGGTCGAGCACGCCGTACGGATGGCCGAGGTCCTGTCCGACCCGAGTCTCTACACGTTCACCGGCGGGGAACCGCCGACCGTGGAGGCGCTCGAGGCGCGCTACCGCCGCCAGTTGGCCGGCCCCGGGAACGAGGACGAGCAGTGGCTGAACTGGGTCGTCGAGTACGACGGCGACTTGATCGGCTACGTTCAGGCGACGGTCACCGGAAGTACCGCGGAAATTGCCTGGGTCATCGGCACCGCGTGGCAGGGCCGGGGGTTCGCGAAAGAAGCAGCGCAGGGACTGTTCACCTGGCTACGGGCGCAGAGGGCCCAGGAGATCGTGGCGCACATCCATCCGGATCACACCGCGTCGGCCGCCGTCGCGGCCGCGATCGGTCTCGCGCAGACCGGCCTGATGACGGACGGCGAGTACCTGTGGAGCACGGCAGACCCGGCCTGAGCCGGGCCTGCCGCCCAAAACAACCGTCGGAAGGACGGCCGAGATCAGACCGGACGAACGTTCTCCGCCTGCAGGCCCTTCGGGCCCTGGGCGATCTCGAACTCGACGCGCTGGTTCTCGTCCAGGGAGCGGAAGCCCTGGGTCTGGATCGCCGAGTAGTGCACGAACACGTCGGCGCCGCCGTCCTCCTGGGAGATGAAGCCGAAGCCCTTCTCGCCGTTGAACCACTTAACTGTTCCCAAAGCCATGATTTTCTCCTGATACGACAAAACGCCCGGCGGATTACAAATCCGCGGGCGCTTCGACACGAACGTGGAACTGCAAAACTGCAACGGTCTAAAACCCTAGCACGCTGGATGAGTTGTCAGCCACCCCTCGCCGCGCCGTACGTGGTACTCGTCGGGTGTTCCTGACCACGTCAGCGCGCAGCCGGACGTACCGCACTCGCAGGCGGACGGGTACGGCGGGAGCCCGGCCAGGCCACGATCCGCCTGCCACAGCCGCCCCTGGCGGCACGCCGCGAGGTTCTCGTGCTCGGCATCCGGCAGCAACCAGACCGCGGCCGGAACCGCTACGGCCGCACGTAGGTCGCAAGTGATGCCGCGCCGGCCTGGACGACCGAGGCGAGCTTCAGGTGCACCGGCTGGTCCAGCGGGCCGAAGATCTTCTCGCCCGCCCCGACGATCGACGGCAGCGTCATCAGCCGGTACTCGTCCACCAGGTCGTCGGCCTGTAGCGCACGGATCACGCTCAGGCTGCCGGTGACCGCGATCGTCCGCGGCTCCGACCGTACGTACTCGGCCAGCGTGCCCTCCATCAGCGACGAGTTCGGGAACGCCGAGAGGTCGGTCAGCGAGTGCGTGGCGACCACCTTGGCCATCTTGTTCATCTTGACCGAGAAGTCGTCGGTGCGGTTCGGCCAGAGCCGGCTGAACAGCTCCCAGGTGTTCCGGCCGAGCAGCAGCACGCCGGTGTCCATCAGGTCGCCGAGGCGGAACTTGTCCCCGCCGACGGTCTCCGGCCCGTGCCGGAACGCCCAGCCACCGAACGGCGTACCGCCCGAGCCGTCGGGGTCCGTGATGACGCCGTCCATGCTGACGAATCCGGTGACGATGACGTGTCCCATGGTTCCTGCTCCTTCGCGATGGATGTTGCCGGTATATACCGCCGGCGCCTCGTCCAATCATCGGCCGGACAGAAATGTGACCTTGACCTCATTCGAAGTCATCGCCTACCGTATTCTGTATGCAATCTTCGATGAGAGTTGCGGTTCTCGGCGCCGGCGCGATCGGTGCGTACGTCGGCGCGGCGCTGCACCGGGGTGGCACCGAGGTCCACCTGGTCGCCCGCGGCGCGCACCTGGCGGCGATCCGGTCGAACGGTGTCACGGTGCTCAGCCCACGCGGCGACTTCACCGCCCGGACTCCGGCCACGGACGACCCGGCGGGGATCGGCCCGGTCGACTACGTCTTTCTCGGGCTCAAGGCGAACTCGTACGCGAGCGCCGGCCCGCTGCTCGCCCCGCTGCTGCACGACCGTACGGTCGTCGTCGCCGCGCAGAACGGAATCCCCTGGTGGTACTTCCACGGCCTGAAAGGCCCGTACGAAGGCCGCCGGATCGAATCGGTCGACCCCGGTGGCGCCGTCACCCAGGTACTCGACCTCGACCGCGCGATCGGCTGCGTCGTCTACTGCTCCACCGAACTCGAGGGGCCAGGCGTCGTACGGCACCTCGAAGGCACCCGCTTCTCGATCGGTGAACCGGCCGGCGGACCGTCCGGCCGCTGCGAACGGTTCAGTGCGGCGATGGTCGCGGGCGGGCTGAAGTGCCCGGTCGAGGCCGACATCCGCAACGACATCTGGATCAAGCTCCTCGGGAACGCGGCGTTCAACCCGATCAGTGCGCTGGCCCGGGCGACGATGGTCGAGATCGCGACCCATCGGGGCACCCGGCAGATGGTCCGCCTGATGATGGAGGAGTCGCTGGAGATCGCCGCCGCGCTCGGCTGTCAGCCGGACATCTCGGTGGACAAGCGGATCGACGGCGCCGAGCGGGTCGGCGGGCACAAGACGTCGATGCTGCAGGACCTGGAGAAGGACAAACCGCTCGAACTCGACGTGATCCTCGCGGCGGTGGTCGAGCTCGCGGACCTGACCGGCGTGCCGGCGCCGACGCTGCGCGCCGTCCACGCCGTCGCCGATCTGCTGGCGAGCAAGGTCGGCGTCTAGCGGCGTCCGCCCCGGCGGCGTCAGCCTGGGCGGCGTCAGCCTCGGTGTGGCTCGCCGGACGCGCGGCCGTGTTGACGCAAACATGTCTAGACTCCTGCCACGGGAGGTGCCGGGTGGAGGGAAGGCCGGGAACGCGGCGGCGAGGTCCGTCGATGGCCGACGTGGCGCGCCTGGCCGGCGTGTCCGGCCAGACCGTCTCGCGGGTCGCCAACGGCCGGCAGAACGTCGACTCGGGCACCCGCGATCGGGTCAAGGACGCGATGCGCCAGCTCGGCTACCGGCCCAACGGTGCCGCCCGCGCCCTGCGCAGCGGTGAGTTCCGCAGCATCGGCGTGATCGTCTTCGATCTGTCGTTCATCGGTACGACGCGAACGCTGGACGCGATCGCCACCGCCGCCACCGCGCGCGGGTACTCCGTCAACCTGATGCCAGTGCTCTCGATCAACCGCCAGGCGGTCGCAGACGCGTTCACCCGGCTGGCGGAGCAGGCTGTCGACGGCGTGATCGTGATGATCGAGGCGCGGATTCTGGAGGAGGTACCACTGCCAGTCGGGCTGCCGGTCGTCGTCGTACATGCCGGAGCGCACTACGACCACCCTGTCGTCGACACCGACCAGGTGCAGGGCGCAAGGCTCGCAACAGAGCACCTGCTCGAACTAGGGCACCGTACTGTTCGGCACGTCGGTGGACCGCCGTCATCGTTCGCAGCCGACCAGCGCCGCCGTTCCTGGGAGCAGACGCTCCGCGACAACGGCCGTGACGTACCGCCGGTGCTGATCGGTGACTGGACGTCGGCCTCCGGGTACGACGCGGGCTGCGAACTCGCCGTGGATCCAGATGTCACCGCGGTCTTCGTTGCCAACGACCAGATGGCGCTAGGCGTACTACGGGCCTTGCATGCGCATGGCCGGAGTGTGCCGGACGACGTCAGCGTGGTCGGCTTCGACGATATGGAAGAGGCGGCCCAGTTCTGGCCGCCTCTCACCACGATCCGTCAAACCTTCACGGAGCTCGGTCGCTGCAGTGTGGACACCCTGCTCGCGGCTATCCACTCGACAGGCGACCACGCGCCGGTAGCTGTGGCCACCAAGCTCATCGTCCGCAACAGCACTGCTGCACCTTCTTCTTAGACCGTGGTGCTCGCCAGCACCGCACGCATCAAGTCAGCGGTCTCGGTCGGTGTCTTGCCCACCCGGACGCCCGCGGCCTCCAGCGCTTCCTGCTTTGCCGCCGCGGTCCCGGAGGAGCCGGAGACGATCGCGCCGGCGTGACCCATGGTCTTGCCCTCCGGCGCGGTGAAGCCCGCGACGTACCCGACGACCGGCTTGGTCACGTTCTCCTTGATGAACGCGGCCGCCCGCTCCTCGGCGTCGCCACCGATCTCACCGATCATCACGATCGCGTCGGTGTCCGGGTCGTCCTGGAACGCCTGCAGCGCGTCGATGTGCGTGGTCCCGATGATCGGGTCGCCGCCGATCCCGATCGCGGTCGAGAACCCGAAGTCGCGCAGCTCGTACATCATCTGGTACGTCAGCGTGCCGGACTTGCTGACCAGCCCGATCCGGCCCTGGCCCGCGATGTCCGCAGGGATGATCCCTGCGTTGGAGCGCCCCGGACTGATGATGCCCGGACAGTTGGGGCCGATCACCCGCGTCCCGGACGTCTGCGCGGCAGCGAAGAACGCGGCGGTGTCGTGCACCGGCACGCCCTCGGTGATCACGACGACCAGTGGGATTCCGGCGTCCACAGCCTCCAGCACCGCGCCGCGAGTGAAGCGGGGTGGTACGAACACCACCGACACGTCCGCGTCCGCCGCCCGCACCGCGTCCGTGCACGACCCGTACACCGGGATCGACCGCTTCGCGAAGTCCACCGACTGCCCGCCCTTGCCCGGCGTCACGCCGCCGACCACATTGGTGCCGGCGGCAAGCATCCGGCTGGTGTGCTTCTGTCCCTCCGACCCGGTCATGCCCTGGACGACGACCCGGCTCTTCTCGGTCAGGAAGATGGCCATCCCTACGCTCCCTTCCGCGCGGCCAGCGCTGCCGCGTCGTCCATCGTGTCCGCCACCGTCACCAGCGGATGGTTGGCCTTGGCAAGGATCTTGCGGCCCTCGTCGACGTTGTTGCCGTCCAACCGGACGACCAGCGGCTTGTCCGCCTGATCGCCGAGCAGGGCGAGCGCCTGCACGATGCCGTTCGAGACCGCATCGCAGGCGGTGATCCCGCCGAAGACGTTGACGAAAACGCTGCGGACCTGCGGGTCGGACAGGATGATGCCGAGCCCGTTCGCCATCACCTCGGCGCTCGCACCACCGCCGATGTCGAGGAAGTTCGCCGGCTTCACGCCGCCGTACTGCTCGCCCGCGTACGCGACCACGTCGAGCGTCGACATGACCAGGCCCGCGCCGTTGCCGATGATGCCCACGGACCCGTCGAGCTTGACGTAGTTCAGGCCCTTCGCGCGGGCTTCCGCCTCGAGCGGATCGGCCGCCGCCTTGTCGTCGTACGACGTGTGCTCGGGGTGCCGGTACGACGCGTTGTCGTCGAGCGTGACCTTGCCGTCGAGCGCCTCGAGTGATCCGTCGGCCAGCTTCACCAGCGGGTTCACCTCGACGAGCGAGGCGTCCTCGGCGACGAAGACGTCCCACAGGCTTCGTACGATTGTCGACGATCCTACGGGGAAGCCGGCGGCGGCCACGATCTCCGCGGCCTTGGCTTCGTCGACGCCGATCGTCGGGTCGACCCGCACTTTCGCGATCGCGTCCGGGTTGGTGTGCGCGACCTCCTCGATCTCCACGCCGCCCTCGGTGCTGGCGATGCAGAGGTACTCGCGGTTCGCGCGGTCGACCAGGAACGAGAAGTAGTACTCCTCGGCGATGTCCGCGGCCGGGGCGATCAGTACGCGCCGGACCGTGTGCCCTTTGATGTCCATCCCGAGGATCTCGCCGGCGCGGGCGACTGCGTCGTCCGGGGTGGCGGCGAGCTTCACGCCGCCGGCCTTGCCGCGGCCGCCGGTCAGTACCTGCGCCTTCACCACCACGCGGCCGCCGAGCTCGCGGGCCGCGCGGGCGGCGTCGGCCGGGTCCTCGATCACCCGGCCGAGCGTCACCGGGACGCCGTGCCGGGCGAAGAGTTCCTTGGCTTGGTACTCCATCAGGTCCACGTGCGCCTCCTCGTGACGGTGTTCTGACGACTGTATTCGGTATGCAATCTTGTCACAAGGGTCTTCAGCTCTGGACATGCCGGGGCTCGCGAGGTACCACAGATCTCATACGGTATGCAGTAGTCAGGAGGCGGGCATGACTCGGGATGTGCGTGACGTCTACGGCCGGAAGTACCGGATCGGTGAGGATGCTCGTCAGTTGACCGGTCATCCGCGTCGCTGGCAGCTGTGGGCCGCATGGGCCTGCATGGCTGCGATCAGCCCGCTGCAGTACTCGTTCGGGACCGCGGCGCTGGGGCTCGAGTCGGACCGTGGCTGGGGTACGGCGCGGACGCTCTGGCTGCTCGCGGTCTTCGTCGCGTGTCAGGCGCTGGCCGCAGTACCGGCCGCCTGGGCGCATCGGGGACGGCGGGCAACGCCGGCGCAGCTCGTCGTCGCCGGCGGGGTACTGGCCACCATCGGGCTCGTCACGCTCGCCCACGTGCACAGCTACGGCGCGGTCCTGGTCGGCTACTCGCTCGTCGGTGGTGCCGCCGCGGGCATCGTGTACGCCGCGTGCATCACCACGTCGGCGCGCTGGTTCCCGGAGCGCCGGACGGCGACGATCGGCTTCGTCACCGGTGGGTTCGCGGTCGGTGCGGTGCCGAGCATCGTGCTGCTGGCGATTGTCGACGAGAGGATTGTCTACGATCTGGCGGCCGGCCTGGCGCTGCTGGTGGTGTTGATCGCCGGCGGATTGCTGAAGGACCCGCCGCGGCACTGGTGGCCTGCGTCGATCGATGCGCAGGCCTGGGCGATCGACCGGAAGCTGAACCGGAGCATCCCGCACAACGCGCCCGCCGTACGCCAGTACCGGCCAGGAGAGGCACTGCGGACCGGCGCACTCCCGCTCATGTGGTTGCTGCTGGCAATCAGCACGGCCCTGTCGCTCTTCGGCATTGCGTTCGTGGTCAGCTACGCAGTCGACTCAGGCCATAGCCTTGCGGTGGCCGCGGCAGCTGCTGGAATGCTTGCTGCCGTCAACGGTCTTGGGCGCTCCTCAGCAGGCAGTTTGTCCGACACCTTCGGCCGTCGCCGCGTACTGGCAGTCGTACTGATGATCGAAGGCTTCGCACACGTCGGGCTGGTGCTGGCGGGTGCGGGCTGGGCTTTCGTAGTGTGCGCAATGTTCGCCGGACTTGGCGGCGGCGCGTTCTACGCGATCATGGCCAACCTCGTGCTGGAGTTCTTCGGCGAGAACAGCCTGCTGCAGAACCAGGCGATCCTGTACTCCGCCAAGGCCGCCGGCGGTCTGCTGGGCATCGGCGTCGCCGCCTCCGTGGTCAGCGTCGTCGGCTACCGCCCACTCTTCCTCGGTGCCGGCCTCCTGGGCGTACTGACCGCCCTGAGCGTCCGTCTCCTCAAACAGCCCGGCAGACCAGCCCTCCCGGTCCGCCCCCAACTAGGTACGCCGGTATCAGGCGAGTGAGCCCCTACGGCAAGATCGCCCGCCCCGAACCCTGTCTCATGGAACTGGTCTCAAGACTGGCCCGCGAACCCTGGACCGACCGCCCCACCACGGTCCATCCCGTCCTGAGCGCGATAGCCCGCACAGTCCACGACTACACCACGACGACCGGTCGACAAGACCTACTCCCACTGGCGCCACGCTTCATCAACACCAACTGCTCCGGCTTCGAGCCCGCCGCTCGCCTGGTCGCCCTCTGCGTGTCGACGGCCCTCGCCGCCGACGGCGGGCGTACGAGCCGCGACCGTGGAGGCGGTGACCTCACGGGACAGGAGCGCCGAAGGCTGACGGCAGCCCATCAAACGGCCTTGCATCTGCTCGGTTCCGAGGGCAGTCCTGGGGGAGCGGCACGCTGGTGGCTGCCGGTGCTTTCGCGATTCAACTGGAGCGAACCGTTCTACCGTACGTTCGTAGCGACGGAGCAAGTAGCCGAGGCAGTCGCGATCACAGCAAGAACAGCAAGCGACGTACGCCTACGCAGCCTGCTCAAGTTGTGCCTGGCGACTCAAAGCGCCGTACGGCCCAACCCCTCCTGCTCCGCCTCCGCCCAGAAGTCGTGGTCGTAGTCGCCGTCCGGAATGACCACCAGCTCGCCCCGCCGAGGCGCGCGCACCTGCTGTGAAAGCCGCTCCAGGTCGGCAGTGCACCGGGACAGGTCGTCCAGCAGCCGCAGTACGTCGAGCTGCGGACCGAGCCGATTCCGCAACGCAGCAAGGGATTTCTCCAACGCGAGCAACGCCGCGCGGGTCCGCTCGAGTTCGTCGGAAATCGTCATCACAGCCTCCTGGTGCCGAGCTCTGGACAACCACCACGCACTGGGTTAAGACTACGACTACACCATACGGTATGCAATCTACACAGTGTTTGATCAAAAGAGTGCCGGATCACGGCCCTTCCGAGGAGTTGACTGCAGATGGCGCAGACAGTGTCGGAGACCCAACCCGCAGCGGTTGTCAACGAGCCGGAGACGATCTCCGGTGGTCACCTCGTCGCGAAGGCCTTGAAGGCCGAGGGGATCGACGTGATCTTCACGCTCTGCGGCGGTCACATCATCGACATCTACGACGGCTGCGTGGACGAGGGCATCGCGGTCGTGGACGTGCGGCACGAGCAGGTCGCCGCGCACGCCGCCGACGGGTACGCGCGCATCACCGGCAAGCCCGGCTGCGCGGTCGTCACAGCCGGCCCCGGTACGACGGACGCGGTCACCGGCGTCGCCAACGCGTTCCGCGCCGAGTCGCCGATGCTGCTGATCGGCGGCCAGGGCGCGCTGAACCAGCACAAGATGGGATCCCTGCAGGACCTGCCGCACGTCGACATGATGACGCCGATCACGAAGTTCGCCGCGACCGTGCCGCACACCGCGCGGGTCGCGGACATGGTGTCGATGGCGTTCCGCGAGTGCTACAACGGCGCGCCCGGCCCGTCGTTCCTGGAGATCCCGCGCGACATCCTCGACAACTCCGTACCGACCGAGTCCGCGACGGTACCCGAGGCCGGGCACTACCGCGCGTCGACGAAGAGCATCGGCGACCCCGCGAGCGTCGAGGCGCTGGCCGATCTGCTCGTACGTGCGGAGAAGCCCGTCGTACTGCTCGGCTCCCAGGTATGGACGTCGCGCGGCAGCGAGGCGGCGACGGAGTTCGTCCGTACGCTCGACGTACCGGCGTTCATGAACGGCGCCGCCCGCGGCACGCTGCCCCCGGGCGATCCGCACCACTTCCACCTGTCCAGGCGGTACGGGTTCAACAACGCGGACCTGATCCTGATCGTCGGTACGCCGTTCGACTTCCGGATGGGGTACGGACGGCGGCTGCCGAAGAGCGCGACCGTCGTACAGATCGACCTCGACTACCGCACCGTCGGCAAGAACCGCGACATCGACCTCGGCCTGGTCGGCGACCCGGGCGCGATCCTCGCGGCGGTCACGCAAGCGGCATCGGGCCGGTTGCAGAAGACCGACCGCAAGGCATGGTTCGCGGAGCTCCGCGCCGAGGAGGACGCGGCGTACCAGAAACGCCTCCCGCGCCAACTGTCCGACGCGAACCCGATCCACCCGCTCCGGCTCGCGCACGAGATCAACGAGTTCCTCACCGAGGACTCGATCTACATCGGTGACGGCGGCGACATCGTCACGTTCTCCGGCGGCGTCGTCCAGCCGAAGTCACCCGGCCACTGGATGGACCCGGGTCCGCTCGGCACGCTCGGCGTCGGCATCCCGTTCGTCCTCGCGGCGAAGTACGCACGGCCCGACAAGGAAGTCGTCGCGCTGTTCGGCGACGGCGCGTTCTCGCTGACCGGGTGGGACTTCGAGACGCTGGTCCGCTACAACCTCCCGTTCGTCGGTGTGATCGGCAACAACTCCTCGATGAACCAGATCCGGTACGGCCAGGAAGCCAAGTACGGCAAGGAGCGCGGCCGGGTCGGCAACACCCTCGGCGACGTCAGGTACGACGAGTTCGCGCGGATGCTCGGCGGGTACGGCGAGGAGGTCCGCGACCCGGCCGACATCGGGCCGGCCCTGCTCCGCGCCCGCGAGTCCGGGCTGCCGTCGCTGATCAACGTCTGGGTCGACCCGGACGCGTACGCCCCCGGAACCATGAACCAAACCATGTACAAGTAAGGGGACCCGTCATGACCAAGGCCCTCGCAGGTGTCCGTGTACTCGACATGACCCATGTGCAGTCGGGACCGTCCTGCACGCAGATTCTCGCGTGGCTGGGTGCCGACGTGATCAAGCTGGAGGCACCGACCGGCGACATCACCCGGCAGCAGCTGCGCGACCTGCCGGACGTCGACAGCCTGTACTTCACGATGCTGAACTGCAACAAGCGCAGCATCACGCTGAACCTGAAATCCGAGCGCGGCAAGGAGATCTTCGTCGACCTGGTGCGGAACTCCGACGTCCTGGTGGAGAACTTCGCGCCCGGCGCGATCGACCGGATGGGCTTCACCTGGGAACGGTTGCAGGAGCTCCACCCCGGCCTGATCTTCGCGTCGATCAAGGGCTTCGGCCCGGGGCGGTACGAGAACTTCAAGGCGTACGAGGTGGTCGCGCAGGCGATGGGCGGCGCGATGAGTACGACGGGGTTCGAGGACGGACCGCCGACCGCGACCGGTGCGCAGATCGGCGACTCAGGTACCGGGATCCACCTGGTGGCCGGCATTCTCGCCGCGCTCTTCCAGCGCACGCAGACCGGCAAGGGCCAACGGGTGACCGTTGCCATGCAGGAGGCGGTGCTGAACCTCACGCGGGTCAAGCTCCGCGACCAGCAGCGACTGACGCACGGTCCGTTGCGCGAGTACCCGAACGACTACTTCGACGGAGAGGTGCCGCGGTCCGGGAACGCGTCCGGCGGCGGGCAGCCCGGTTGGGCGCTTCGATGTGCGCCGGGTGGGCCGAACGACTACATCTACGTGATCGTGCAACCGCCTGGCTGGGCGCCGATCGCGGAGCTGATCGGGAAGCCCGAGCTGGCCGAGGACCCGGACTGGGCGACGCCGGCCGCGCGGCTGGACAAGCTCGACAAGATGTTCGCGCTGATCGAGCAGTGGACCGAGCAGCACACCAAGTTCGAGGTGATGGACAAGCTGAACGCGCTGAACGTGCCGTGCGGGCCGATCATGTCGACCGCCGAGCTGATCGCCGACGAGACCCTCGCCGAGCTCGGCGCGGTGGTCGAGGTCGAGCATCCGCAGCGCGGCACGTTCAAGACCGTCGGCTGCCCGATCAAGCTGTCCGACTCGCCGGTCGAGGTCCGGACCTCGCCCGGACTCGGCGAACACAACTCCGCCATCTACGGCTCACTCGGGATCTCCGAGGGCGAGCTCGACGACCTGAAGACCGCCGGCGTGATCTGACGTGGGAGAGCAGATGAGCTACGACAAGGCAGCAGTTCGGACCGTCCTCGACCAGGCGCTGGCGGACGGCCGTACCTCGCTGAGCGCGCCGGAGGCCAAGCTGGTCGCGGATGCGTACGGCATCCCGACACCGGGCGAGGGGCTGGCCACGACCGCCGACGGCGCCGCCGGTCTCGCGGCCGAGATCGGGTTCCCGGTGGTGCTGAAGATCGTGTCGCCGGACATCCTGCACAAGACCGAGGCCGGCGGCGTGGTGGTCGGGGTCGACTCGGAGGAGGCCGTACGGCAGGCCTATCAGCGGATTGTCGACAATGCGAATGTCTACAAACCGGGTGCCGAGATCGTCGGCGTCCAGGTGCAGAAGATGCTGGTCACCGGCGGTGACGTCCAGGAGGTGATCGTCGGCGCGGTCACCGACCCCACGTTCGGCAAGGTGGTCGCCTTCGGCCTTGGCGGCGTACTCGTCGAAGTACTGAAGGACGTCACGTTCCGGCTGGCGCCGCTGACCGCGGACGAGGCGCGGGCGATGGTCGACGGGATCGAAGCGCACGAGATGCTCGAGGGCGTCCGCGGCGCGCGGCCCGTGGACAAGGACGCCGTCGGCGAGCTGATCAAGCGGGTGTCCGACCTGGTCACGGACTTCCCGGAGTTCGCCGAGGTGGACCTCAACCCGGTCCTGGCCGGGCCGGACGGCGCGACCGCGGTCGACTTCCGGATCATCGTCGACGCCGCGGCAGCCGAACCGGTCGAACGGTACAGCCAGGAGCAGATCCTGACCGCGATGACCCGGATCATGAAGCCGCGGGCGGTCGCGGTGATCGGCGCGTCCAACGAGGACGGCAAGATCGGCAACTCGGTGATGAAGAACCTGGTCAACGGCGGGTACGCCGGCGACATCTACCCGGTCAACCCTCGCGGCGGGGAAGTCCTCGGTCTGAAGGCGTTCCCCAGCATCTCGGAGGTCCCGGGAGACGTCGACGTCGCGGTGTTCGCCGTACCGGCCAAGTTCGTCGGCGCGGCGCTCGAGCAGTGCGGCCAGAAGGGCGTCGCCGGCGCGATCCTGATCCCGTCCGGGTTCGCCGAGACCGGCGAGCAGGAACTGCAGGACGAGGTCGTCGCGATCGCCCGGAAGCACAACGTGCGGATTCTCGGGCCGAACATCTACGGCTACTACTACCTGCCGGAGAGCCTCTGCGCGACGTTCTGTACACCGTACGACGTGCGGGGATCGGTCGCCCTGTCGTCACAGTCCGGAGGCATCGGGATGGCGATCCTCGGGTTCAGCCGGTCCAGCCGGATGGGAGTTTCCGCGATCGTTGGGGTAGGCAACAAGGCCGACATCGACGAGGATGACCTCCTGACGTTCTTCGAGAGCGACGACAACACCAACCTGATCGCCATGCACCTTGAGGACCTGAAGGACGGCCGGGCCTTCGCCGAGACGGCGGCTCGGGTGTCGAGGACGAAGCCGGTCGTCGTACTGAAGGCCGGCCGTACCTCCCTGGGCGCACGCGCCGCCAGTTCGCACACCGGCGCGCTGGCCGGCAACGACAAGGTGTACGACGACATCCTCAAGCAGAGCGGGGTGGTCCGGGCGCCGGGGCTGAACGAGATGCTCCAGTATGCCCGCGGGATCCCGCTGCTGCCGACGCCGAAGGGCGAGAACGTCGTGATCATCACCGGCGCGGGCGGTTCCGGCGTACTGCTGTCGGACGCCTGCGTCGACGCCGGCCTGACCCTGATGGACATCCCGTCCGACCTGGACGCGGCGTTCCGGAAGTTCATCCCGCCGTTCGGCGCGGCCGGCAACCCGGTCGACATCACCGGCGGCGAACCACCCTCGACGTACCGGAACACGATCGCGCTCGGGCTGTCCGACGAGCGGATCCACGCGCTGATCCTCGGCTACTGGCACACGATCGTCACGCCGCCGATGGTGTTCGCGCACCTCGTCGCGGAGGTGGTCGAGGAGTTCCGGGCCAAGGGCATCGACAAGCCGGTCGTCGCCTCGCTGTCCGGTGACGTCGAGGTCGAGGAGGCGTCGCAGTACCTGTTCGACCACGGTGTGGTCGCGTACCCGTACACCACCGAGACTCCGGTCCAGGTTCTCGGTGCGAAGTACCGCTGGGCCCGCAACGCCGGGCCGCTCTGATTGGAGGCAGGAGCACACGGGGACAACCGCTAGTTGGCGTTGAACTAAGGAGTCCGCCTTGGACGTCACGAGCAAGACCTCAGAAGTGCCTGAAGAGCCGGCGGCCGTAACTTCTGCGACCGAGAAGGTCTGGAAAGCCGGCCGGCTCGAACCGATGCCGATCCGGAAACTTCCGGACGCACCACCCTCCCTGCACATCCTCGGGCCGACCGTGTTCCTGGTCGCGCTCGGTGTGGGCATGGGGGAGTCGTACATGTGGCCCCGGCTCGTCCTGGTGTTCGGGCCGGACATCCGCTGGTTGTTCATGGTCGGTGTCACGCTGCAGGCGTTCGTGCTGCTGGAGATGGCGCGGTACGCGATGGCCACCGGGGAGAGCATCTTCTTCGGCGCGGCCCGGATCTTCAAACCGCTGATGTGGTTCTTCTACGCGGCGGCGATCCTGATCTACATGTGGCCGGGCCATCTGTCGGCCGGCGCGGCCGCTTTCGAGGAGATCACCGGCATACCCTGGCAGGTCACCGCGTGCGTGGCTCTGGTGTTCGTCGGTGTGCTGTTCAGTCTGCTGTCGGTGATCTACAACTTCCTCGAGAAACTCCTCGGCCTGCTGATCGGGCTGCTGGTCGTCGGTACGTCGGTGATCGCCGCGATCGTCGGCAGCTGGGACGACCTCGGCCGTACGCTGAGCGGGATGTTCGCGTTCGGGTACTTCCCGCACGAGGCGATGACGTCGGCCTGGTTCCCGGTCGTGGTCGGGTCGATCGCGTTCGCCGGGCCGTCCGGGATGCAGCAGATGTGGTACACGCTGCAGTTGCGGGACAGCGGCGCCGGCATGGGCGCGCACATTCCGAAGATCCGCGGGCTGCGGGCCTCCGCTTCGGATGAGGCCGAGTCGATGCCGTCGCGCGGGTTCATGTTCGACACCGAGGACCCGGCCGAGATGGCGAAGTGGAAGGGCTGGCGCAAGTGGGTCACGTTCGACGCGATCCTGCTCTTCTGGGGCATCACGATGCTGGTCACGATCTCGTTCACCGTGCTCGCCATGTCGGCGGCGCGGGAGAATCCGAACGTCGCCTCGCTGATCGAGGGCGGCGACCGGGAGGCCGCACTGAAGGCGATGTCCGACGCGTTCGCCGCGGCCGGGTCGCCGATCCTCGGGACGCTGTTCTTCGCGTTCATCGCGTTGATCGGGCTGAACGCGACACTCGGGCTGTTCGACTCGTTCTCACGCGGTCAGGCGGACATGACGTACTACTTCGTACCCGGTGCGAAGCGGTTCTCGATGTCGCGGCTGTACGCCGGGTTCCTGTGGGGCGTGATCCTGTTCGGCATCCTGATCCTGCTGTTCGGCCCGGCCGACGGCCCGGCCGGGATCCTCGACACGCTGGCGTTCTTGTCCACGTTCGCGATGGGTGCGTACTGCATCGTGCTGCTGCTCACCAACAACCGGCTGCTGCCGAAGAAGATCCGTCCCGGCCCGGTGCGGAACGTGATCATCGGATTCGGCGCGGTGTTCTACCTCGGCATGCTGTTCTACTGCCTGTTCCGCTTCGGCGTGGCAGTGGGCTGACATGAAACAACTAGCGCAGTACTGCGTACCGGCCGCTGTGGTCGGTACCGCCGCAGGACTCGTCGCTGGCGGACTGGCCGCATTCGTCGGCCAGCCCGCCGGCTGGGCGATCCTCACCGGGCTCGGGCTCGGCGTACCACTGATCCTGTTCGGGTCCGGGTACTCGGTGTTGGTTGCCCTCCGCAAGGTCCCCGCCGGGGTGTTCGCTCCGGCGGCGGTCTACTGGCTGATCGCGTTCCCCATCTCACTCTTCATCCACGCGATCGTCACCGAATGGGTCGTCACCGGTACGCCCGGCCTGCCTCCCGACCCGTGGAAGTTCCTCGCCTTCCGCGCACTGTTGAGCAT
Source organism: Kribbella sp. NPDC004536 (assembly GCF_042873835.1). Lineage (NCBI taxonomy): Bacteria > Bacillati > Actinomycetota > Actinomycetes > Propionibacteriales > Kribbellaceae > Kribbella > Kribbella sp. NPDC004536. The sequence goes on from NZ_JBIALY010000003.1 coordinate 1,195,293, forward strand.
GGGCTTCGCCATCGGCTTCCTCTGGATGCACGACCAGGTAGCCCGCTTCTATTGGCCCCACCTCCCCAAAACCAACCCCTACATCACAAAAGCCTGACAGGCGGCCCGCACCCACTCTGGGTGCGGGCCAAACGACACCGCTCCACGGTGACAGTTCTTTTCGCTGGGCGCACGTCCAGCGGTGAAGCTGGTTGCGCCTGGCGCCGAGTGCTGCGCCCCGCGGGCGAAAGGGCACCGCTTCGCGGTGGCTGTTCTTTTGCCGCCTTCGGCCCCGTGGCGGAGGTGGCTGCGCCGGGGCGGGGAGCCGTACCGCGGTGTAAGCCGACGCCACTGCCCTCGCGACCGTGATGGTGCGGCGGGGTGGCCTGTGATGGAAGCGCTGGTTTCCGGAACATTTCCGTCGCTATACGCCGAATTAGTTCCGGAAAGCCGACTCGGAGGGGACTCAGGTAGTGCGGCGGCGTGGGTTGGGTTGCCTGGGGGGTCGTGGTAGGGCCTGGCCGGCGTGTTAGCGCCTGATTTGGGCCCTCGCGTCTTCGGTGTGTGCGCCTTGTGCGCTGAAGGCGCCAACGCCGAGTCCCGGGCCGCGCAGGGAAAGGTCGCCGCTTCGCGGCGGCAGTCTCTTGCCGCCTCCGGCGGGGGCGCGATCTGTGGTGACGGGGACTGCGTCCGGCGTGGGAGCTGCCACGCGTTCTGACAGGCGGACGTCCAGGCCATCACAATCTGCGTTTGCCGGTAAGTCGCAGCGTGGAACGGCGCGGACTTCGCGATTGTGATGGCGTGGCGGTACGCGCAACACGCAGAGTACCGAGTTGAGTCCCCGATAGTGGTGTAGCGCGATAGCCGAGCTCGTCGTGAACGAGGAAGCGGCCATCGCGTGATCCTTCGAGTCAACCTTCCACAGAATCCTCGAGGACCATCACGATGACCGCAACACACATTGTCGACCCTGCCGGCCTGCTTGGCGAAGCCCTGGCCGAGGCGTCGCCGGATCTGATGCGCAGCCTGCTGCAGTCGATCATCAACGCGCTGCTGTCCGCCGATGCCGACGCGGTGGTCGGCGCCGAGTGGGGACGGCCCTCGCCGGGCCGCACTACGCAGCGCAACGGCTACCGCCACCGCGACCTCGACACCCGTGTCGGGACCGTCGACGTCGCGATCCCCAAGCTGCGCAAGGGCACCTACTTCCCGGAGTGGCTGCTGGAGCGCCGCAAACGTGCCGAAGCCGCGCTGATCACCGTGGTGGCCGACTGCTACCTCGCCGGGGTCTCCACTCGCCGGATGGACAAGCTGGTCAAGACCCTCGGCATCGACTCACTGTCGAAGTCCCAGGTGAGCCGGATGGCCGCCGACCTGGACGCGGTCGTGGAGGACTTCCGGCACCGGCCGCTGGGCACATCTGGCCCGTTCACGTTCGTGGCCGCGGACGCGTTGACGATGAAGGTCCGCGAAGGCGGCCGGGTCGTCAACGCCGTCGTGCTGCTCGCGACCGGTGTCAACGGCGACGGCCACCGTGAGGTTCTCGGCCTGCGCGTCGCGACGTCCGAGACCGGGCCGGCCTGGAACGAGTTCTTCGCTGACCTGATCGCCCGCGGCCTGGCCGGCGTCCGCCTGGTCACTTCCGATGCCATGCCGGCCTGCGGGAGGCGATCGCGGCCAACCTGCCCGGGGCCACCTGGCAACGCTGTCGCACCCACTACGCCGCGAACCTGATGTCGATCTGCCCCAAGAGCATGTGGCCGGCGGTGAAGGCGATGCTGCACTCGGTCTACGACCAACCCGACGCGACCGCGGTGCAGGCCCAGTTCGACCGGCTGCTCGACTACGTCGGCGAGAAGCTGCCCGCCGTCGCCGATCACCTCGCCGGCGCCCGCGAAGACGTCCTGGCGTTCACCGCATTCCCCAAGGACGTCTGGACCCAGATCTGGTCGAACAATCCCGCTGAACGTCTGAACAAAGAGATCCGGCGCCGCACCGACGCGGTCGGGATCTTCCCCAACCGTGACGCCATCGTGCGCCTCGTCGGCGCCGTCCTGGCCGAACAAACCGACGAATGGGCCGAAGGACGCCGCTACCTCGGCCTCGACGTCCTCGCACGCTCACGCCTGACCAGCCACACCAACACCCAACCCGAGATCGAGACCGACGACCTACCGGCACTCACCGCCTAACCCCACCCCAGGATCACGCAGCACTACACCACTTCCGGGGACTTGACCGAGTACCGGTTGCGAGGCGAGGGACGACCGCGCTCCCGGACCGTACTGGCGCCATCTAAGTGCGCCACCGGATCGGCCCGGAGGACACGACATTTATCGGAAGCGTGAGTACGGCCATCGGCAGACAGGTGTGCCGACTACCGGGCAGTCTCGTCGATCTGAACACGCTCGCACGTGAGGCGGCGTCCCGCCCGGCCGTCGATTCGTTGGCGGATGTACGAAGCGTGCTGCTGCGCCGACGAGGCCGACCCGATGTGCTCCTCGATCAGTTGGTTGCCTAGCCAGAGCTGAACTTTCCACACGCCTTCAGGTTGCGAATCGATCGGATCGCCGTCGAGTTGGCGTTCGCCGCGGAGCCAGCCCTCGAATGCCCATCGGTGTTCGGCCGGGCATCGTTGTACGTAGCCGCGGATCTGGTCCTCGCTGAGCACCCAGGCGTACCCACCACTGCCCGCGCTCACCTCGGAAGCTCCGAGTTCTCAGACAACGAAGCCCGCAGTACAGGCCACCCACGGTCGGTCCGCTGGATCGGTACAGGTGCCGCCGGCGGATCGAGCAGCCGCCGGATCGCCCGGATCGTCTGCTCGGCCGGCCGGTGTTCGTCGAGGATCCGTCGTACCTCGGAGAGAACGTCTGGAGACGGCATCGTGTGTACCCCCGTTCGTACGGTTGGAACGGCCAGGGCGACAGGGCAGGAGAGACCGCGCACCCGCCTGCGCGCTCGGGGCTCACCTGCCGCCCTGACCTGCCCAACCCTCCCGCCGATCACCCACCGGAACCACCGAGACAATCAGTGATCATCGACGGGACCTCTCCCCGTTCAACGGGGACTTTTCGTGGCATGATGTGTACGGTGAGTGCGAGTGCAGCCAAACCTGTCACCGGAGCACGGAGCGCACGGCAGATCCGAAAGCAGTGGGCTGCTGAGCTGCGCTCGCAAGGCTCAACCTGGGTCGAGGTCGCGGAAACATTCGCCGATCGCTATGCAGTCAATCCGCGGGTCGCGTTTCGACTCGCTCGCAACTGGAGCCAACGCAATGCCGCCGAGGAGTGGAACAAGCGCTGGCCGGACGATCCGAAGACGTTCAAGAACTTCTCCTACTGGGAGCTGTGGCCCGCCGCGACGGGGTACGCACCCTCGCTGGACGTCCTAGGCAGATTGGCGGAGTTGTACCAATGCTCCGTCGCTGACCTCGTCGCCGATCTCGCGGACTTTCGAGGCATGGACTCCGCCCAGGTCCCTGGCGAGAACCTGAGCGGACAATGGTTGTCCCGATACAGCTACTACTCCTCAGGCAGAGACGAGGAACTGAACGGCGAGCACACCATCAGGTTGCGCCACTCAGGCGGCCAGATCGTCGGCACGAGCGATCCTGCGGAGCACGGTTCAAGACTTGCTCTGGAGCTGACCCTGAGGGGAGCGATCGCTACCGGGACGTGGACCGAGCGAACCTCGCCCGCCGGCTATTACCGAGGTGCCGTCTACCACGGGGCGATTCAGCTTGTTGTGAGTCCGCAAGGACGCTCGATGAGTGGCCGGTGGCTCGGGTTCGGTAAGCAGTTCGAGGTGAACACGGGTGACTGGCGTCTGGAGTGGCTGGACGATTGAGTTCAGGTCAGCGGCACCTGGCCGGATCCGCTGACTAGGGCCACGATCGTCGTACGTGCAGGAAAGACGCCGCGGCGTACCAGGTCGAACAGTGCGTACATCATCTTCGCCTCGTAGACCCAGTCCAGCAGCACGCCGTGCTGTTTCTCGAACTCCTCGATGAACGCGTCCAGTTCGGCCGTCCGCTTCGCGTAGCCGCCGAAGTGGTAGTCGCACTCGAGATGCCAGCTACCTGTGCGCGCGCCGTACGCCGCTGTCTGGAGTTCGACAATCTCCTTCTCCAGGAAAGCTCCACCCTTCAGGACCGGGACGCCGACGACCGATTGCCGTCCGGCGAGACCGGCGGCGACGCCGGCGAGCGTGCCGCCTGTACCGACCGCGCAGAACAGCACATCGAAAGGCTGCGTCAGTTCTGCGGCCAGTTCCGAGCAACCTCGGACCGCTTCGGCGTTGCTGCCGCCTTCCGGTATCAGGTAGAAGTCGCCGAATCTCCGATGCAGGTCGCCGACGACGGCATCGGATGTCTTGGCGCGATAGGTCGTTCGGTCGAGATAGGTGAGCTGCATGCCGCGCGCTACGGCGTACGCGAGCGAAGGGTTCAGCGGCAGGTGTTCTTCGCCGCGAATCACACCAATGGTTCGGAAGTTCCCGTAGTGGCCGACGGCGGCGGTCGCGCGGATGTGGTTCGAATAGGCGCCGCCGAACGTCAGCAGCGTGTTGTGCCCGAGCCGTCGTGCTGACGCGATGTTGTACTTCAGCTTGCGCCACTTGTTTCCTGGGATCTCCGGATCGATGAGGTCGTCACGTTTCAGGAAAACGCGAACGCCTGCGACACGCAGGCGCTCATCGACCAGTTCCGACACCGGCGACGGCAACAGGGGAGCCGTCGGCCGAAGATCATCCACCACCCCACCATTGCACAACGTCGGTCGGACGAGGCTCGTACGACGGCCGTTGGGCGGACGGGGTCGGGCGGGCTCGGGCGCCGGTACGGAGCCTGGTGGGTGCGGGATGGCGTTGATGAGGTTATTTCGCGGCTGGTGGAGTTGGCGGGGTCGGTGCCGGGGCTGAAGGTTCTGCAGGTCTCGTTGCCTGAGGGGCAGGCCATTGACGATGCGCGGTTCGTACGTGCGTACCCGATCTGGGCGATGGCGCACGACGGCATCACCTATCCGGAGTGGGAGTTGTCGAGGCCTCTCAGGTACGGCGGGCTTTCGGACGTGTCGTCGTACGAGTTCGACCGTGCGTACGTGTCCGCGTACCGCGATCAGCGGCTGGTGGAACCGGCCGGCTCATGGAGCGGTCCTGCCGACGAAAGCGTGCTGGCGCTGACACCGGATGGCAGCGTCGCCGGGTTTGTGCTCGCTCACGGCGATGTCGAGCTGGGGCCGATCGGGACCCGTGCCCGAGTGGCGTGGGCGGAGTGTGGGGTCAGCGCTGCTGGGGTCGATGCTCGAACGGTGCCGCGGGCGCGAGGTGCGGCTGACCGTCGACGGGGAGAGTCCGACGGGTGCGCAGAACCTCTACCTCCGGCACGGGTCCGGATTGTCGGAGCGGTTCGTCGCCTATCAGGTGCGGATCAGGTAGTGCGGCGGCGGCGGGGTTTGGGGGGTGTGTCGGTGGGGGCGGGGGTGGGTTGGGTTGCTTGGAGGTCGTGGTAGGCCTTGCGGGTGTGTTCGGTGTGTTCTCGCATGATTTGGGCGGCTTTGTCTTCGTCGGCTTCGCTGATGGCTTTGACCAGGCGGTTGTGTTCGCGCCAGGACGCGGCGCCGCGGACCGGGGCGACGGGGGTGTAGTACCAGCGGACGCGGCGGTCGACCTGGGCGGCGAAGTCGACGAGGAAGCGGTTGCCGGACATCTGGGTGATGAGGCTGTGGAGTTCGCCGTTGGTACGTACGGTGCCGTCGATGTCGCCGGCCTCCTGGTACGCGGTGCCGATCTTGCACAGGTCGCGGAGTTTCGCGACGTCGTCCTTCGACGCGTGCCGCGCGGCGAGCCGGGCGGACTCCGACTCCAGGGCGGCGCGGGCCGCGAGCAGTTGGTCGACCTCGTCCTCGGCGGGGACGTGCACCATTGCGCCGAACCCGGGGCGCAGGTCCACCCAGCCCTCGTTGTTCAGCCGCTGCAGGGCCTCGCGGACCGGCTGGCGGGAGACACCGAGCAGTTCGGCGAGCTCGACCTCGACCAGGTGCCGGCCGCGCTCGAGGGTGCCGTCGATGATCATCTCGGTGAGGGCCTCGTACACCGACTCGCGCAGCGGCTGCGGCCGCTTGACGTGCCGTGTGCCTGCCGGTTCCGCGCCCGCCCCTGGCCCCGCACTGATCGTCGTCATGAGGTCCCTTCCCGGTCCTACAGTCATGGCACTTGGTAGACAGTCTACCAAGTGCCATGGTTTGTCCTAGCTGTTCAGGCCGCCGACTCCTCGGCGTCGTCCCGGGCGTCCTGTCCGGTCAGTTCGGCGAGCTCCAGGTCGAGCGCGTCCAGCTCCTGCAGCTCCGGGGCATCCGGGAACCGCGGCCGCGCCGCCAACGCACCGAACCTACGTGTGAAGATCATTTCCACCTCTCATTGAATTCTGGCTTCTGTATACATTGAACCAGCCCGCCCGGCCCGGTATGCCCTGTCTCAGGGTGATCCCGCTTACACCCGCGCCGAGTACGAACGCGCTCCGGTACCCGCCAGCTGTCGATTGTCAACAATCAGATAGTCGTCACGGATCGGCGTACCGCTCAGCCAGCACTCGAGGATCTCCCGCGTCCCGGCCGCGTACCGGGCCTGCGCGGACAGGGTCGACCCGGAGATGTGCGGCGTCATCCCGTGGTGCGGCATGGTCCGCCACGGGTGATCCGCCGGTGCGGGCTGCGGGTACCAGACGTCGCCGGCGTACCCGGCCAGTTGTCCGCTCTCCAGCGCCCGCACGATCGCGTCCCGGTCCGCGATCTTCGCCCGCGCCGTGTTGATGAGGTACGCCCCACGCTTCATCGTCGCGAGCAACTCGTCCCCGAACAGCCCCTCGGTCTCCGGATGCAGCGGCGCGTTGATCGTCACGACATCGCAGTACGGCACCATGTCAGCCGCGCTCGGGTGGAACGTCAGCCCGAGTTCGCGCTCGACCGACTCCGGCAGCCGATGCCGGTCGGTGTAGTGCAGGTGTACGTCGAACGGCGCGAGCCGCCGCAGTACGGCCGTACCGATCCGCCCGGCCGCGACCGTACCGACGTGCATGCCTTCGAGGTCGTACGAACGGGCCACGCAGTCCGCGATGTTCCACCCGCCGTCGCGGACGACCTGATGCGACGGCAGGTAGTTGCGGACGAGCCCGAGGATCATCATCACCACGTGTTCGGCGACGCTGATGCTGTTCGAGTAGGTGACCTCGGCAACCGTCACGCCGTGCGCGATCGCGGCGTCCAGGTCGACGTGGTCCGACCCGATCCCAGCCGTGATCGCGAGCTTGAGCTTCGGCGCGTTGGCGATCCGCTCGGCGGTCAGGTACGCCGGCCAGAACGGTTGCGAGATCACCACATCCGTGTCGGGCAGCTCGCGATCGAGCGCCGCGTCCTTGTCCGTCAGTACGACGAGCGTGTGCCCCTGGCTCTCGAGGAACCTCCGCAGCCCGAGTTCACCCGACACGCTTCCGAGCAGCGCGCCCGGCGTGAAGTCGATCGCCTTCGGGGTCGGCGTCGTCTGCCCGTCCGGGTAACGCTCGATCGAGGGGATGCCCTCGCGCGCGTAGGAGGCCGGATAGCCGTCGGTGGGGTCGTCGTACAGTACGCACACAATCTTCGCCATGATGGGGAATCTCCTTGTTTCGAAGGGATTTCCACCATCGCCGGGTCAAGCTCCGGCGGTCAAAGACTTGCTCGCTATGTCGAGATAGCCCGAATCCATCAGGTGTACGTCGAGCAGATCGTCGAGGGCCTTGTGTACGCCGGCCTGCCGCGCCACGTCGAGCAAAGCGCGCGCCTGCACCGGCTCAGGGCTGCGCGCCGCGATCACCAGGCCGACCCGCGGCCCGTTCGCCGGCCGTTTCAGCGGTACGACACGCATCCCGTCCGGTACGCCGAACATGTGCAGCCACGCGTGCGAGATCACCGTCGACCAGTGGTTGCCGTGCAGGTGGCTGTAGAGGCCCGAGACCGTGTCGCTCTCGATCGACGGTGTGGCGGTGGCGCCGTCGTCGGTGAAGTACCCGTTCATGATCCGCCGGTTGCGCATGTCAGGGGAGAGCAGGCAGAGCGGCAGCTCCGCGACCTGCGCCCACGTCGCGACCGGCAGCTCGGCGAGCGGGCTGTGCTTCGGCGTCAGCAGCAGGTACCGCTCCTCGTACAGCGGTGTCTTCCGTACCTGGCCGAGCGTGTCGTCGTCGAGGTACGTCATCGCGACGTCGAGGTCGAACTCAGCCAGCTTCTGGGTGATGTCCCGCGACGACAGCGACTCGAGCGTGACGCGCGCGTTCGGGTGCCGCTCGCAGAACGGCGTGGTGAGCAGCGAGACGACCGGCATCGCGGTCGGGATCGCCCCGAGCCGGAGGGTGCCGGTCAGGCCGCCGCGCATCATCGACAGCTCGTGCCGGAGCGCGTCCTGCTCGGCGAGGATGCGCTGCGCCCAGAGCAGGACCCGCTCGCCCTCGGGCGTCAGCCCCTCGAACCGGCGGCCGCGGCGCACGATCGGTACGTCGAGCTCCTGCTCGAGCTTGCGGATCGCGGCCGACAACGACGGCTGCGAGACGTAACAGGCGTCCGCCGCCCGGGCGAAGTGCTTCTCCCGCGCGAGGGCGACGAGGTACTCCAGTTGGCGGAGCAACATCAATGCTCCGGATGCGGTGTGCAGTCGCCCGTATACATAATCCAACTGTAATGAGTCAGTCCCGCGATTGATGTGAACTGGGTCACACTGTGTCTGCTTCGCGGCGGCCCGTTCGACGGTCTGTCAGAGAGAGGAGCCTTCTGATGGACAAGGTCGTTTCGAAGGACGGCACGGAGCTCGCGTACGACGTGACGGGCAGGGGACCGGGGTTGGTACTGATCGCCGGGGCGTTCACCGGCCGCGCGTACTTCGCGGAGTACGCCGAGGCGCTGTCGTCGGCATACACGGTGATCAGCTACGACCGGCGTGGTCGCGGTGACTCAGGTGACACCCTCCCGTACGCCGTGGAGCGTGAGTGGGAGGACCTGGACGCAGTGCGGTCGGCCACTGACGCTCGGTACGCCTGTGCGTTCTCGTCGGGCAGCATGGTGCTGCTGCAGGCAGGGCTCCCGTTCGAGAAGCAGGTGGTTGTGGAGCCGCCGTTCCGTGTCGAGGGTGCGCCGCCGGTGCCGGAGCGGTACGTGGAGCGGCTGCAGGAGTACGTAGCCGCTGGGAACCCCGGTGGTGCGGCTGAGCTGTTCATGGTGGAGGCAGTCGGTCAGCCGAAGGAGGTGGTCGAGCAGATTCGCCAGACGCCTATGTGGTCCGGGCTGGAGGCTATGGCGCCCACACTGGTGTACGACGCGCTGCAGATGGGTGACAGCGCCGTACCGACTGAGCTACTCGGGTCTGTCGATGTCCCGACGCTCGGGCTCTACAGCAACGCCAGCCCGGAGTGGCTGCAGCGTGCGGTACGAGAGACCGCAGCCGCACTGCGGCACGGCAGCGTCGGCGGTCATGACGGCACTTTCCACACGCTTCCGCCTGAGACTCTGGCGAAGGCCCTGACGGGCTACCTCGGCACTAGCTGAGCCGGTCTGCTCAGTAGGCGTTTAAGCCGAGGTGTGAGCGGTCGCTCTACGCCGTAGTGGAGAGCGGCCGCGACACCGACCATCAGCAGCATCGTCGTGGCGACCAGGAGGACGTGGTTCACCTGGTCGCCGAGGCGCTCGAAGATGATGAACCCGAGGTGCGCGTGCACCAGGTACAGCGGGTAGGTGAGCGCGCCGAGGATCGCGAACCACGGCCGGCCGAGCCGGTGCGTGAGCTTCAGCGCGATCGCGAGCATGACCGCGAAGATCGCCACGATGATCGCGACCACGATCGTTCTCCGGATCTCGGTGTGGTAGCGCAGCCCGACCCGGTCGGCGAACCCGATCCCGCGGTAGATCGCGTTGCCGAGCGAGATCGCGACGATTGCCAGCGTCTGCCGCGTCACGCCGTACCGGTGGATCAGGCACAGTGCCATCCCGGCGATGAAATAGTGCGCGAACTGGGTGTTCAGCACCAGATCGGTTGCGTGCGGCAACAGTCCGGCCTGGTAGCCGAAGGTCGCGGCCAGCCACGCCCAGCAGAAGATCGTGACCCGGCGGGCGGTGATGCCGATCCAGGTCAGCACCAGGATCATCGCGTAGAACCGGAGCTCGGCCCACAACGTCCAGTAGACGACGTCGACGTTCTGGATGTTCGGCAGCGAGTTGAACATGGTCAGATTCGCCAGGTACTGCGGGAGGGAGACCGGGAACCGCCCCTGGCCGAACGCCACCGAGACGAACGCGGTCAGCGTGACGGCGATCCAGTACGCCGGGTAGAGACGTACTGCTCGTGAGACCAGGAACGAACGCGGACTGCGGTCCCATGCACTGAGCAGCACGACGAAACCGCTGATCGTGAAGAACAGATCGACCCCGAGGTACCCGTACCGCGCCACCACGTCGATGTGCGGAAACCGCAGCCCGCTCAGCCCACCGGCGTACGCGGAGAACAGGTAGTGGTACGCCATCACCGCCACCGCCGCGAAGATCCGCAACAGATCGACCTCGTGCAGCCTGCCCGCCCTGGAATCCACAGCCGTAGTCTGCCGAGGCGCGTCGAGGCGATCGTCAACCCTGAGCAGGATCCCGTCGTGCTACCTACGGATGACGACCCGCATGGTTGATAGGACTCTTCCGTGCGGACCTTCAAAAGCGTGACGCTTGTCCTTCGAGACTCCGACGAGGACGCCTTGCAGGTCGTCGAGGAGCTCGGCTACCTCCCGGCGGATGCGGAGAACTACTGGGTCTTGGACGACGTCTCGCTGTTCCTCTGCCGCGATCGCACGTCGGGTGAGCTCGCGTGCAACCTGCGTGGTTCCGAAGAGGCCACGGTTTCAGAGCGCTTCGACGAACTCGCGGCGCGGCTCGACGCCTACTCCACCGACGAGCTGTTGTTCGGGATCGAGCCGGCGCAGAGCGCTGCGGAGGTTGTGCAGGCGCTCTTCCGGCTCGGGCTCGGTGCGCCACCGGAGTTCGACGAGCGGACGGCCACCCAGCTCGTCGGCGGGCTGTCGTTCGAGCATCCGATGATCCGGGCCGCCGCGATCCGCAGCATCGCGTACCTGCGCTGGGCGGACGTGCTGTTGCCGCTCGTCGAGCGGGTCGCCGACGAGGACCCGGACGAGCGCGTGCGGCAGCGCGCGGCGGAGCTGGTGTACGCCGTCGGTCAGCGGACATCCTGAGGGTGGGCTGACGCCAGTTCGTTGTAGGCGGCAAGTACTTCGGACGGGATGTCGACGTGGTCGATGAAGTTGCGGCCGTTCGGGCCGTAGACGTCGGGGGAGAGGCGGTGGACCTCGCCGAGGAGGAGCGAGCGGAAGCGCTCGTGGGACCAGATCTCTGGTTGGTCCGGTCCGGCGCTGACGTGGTCCGGGCCGATCCACGGGATGAGCGGGGCATGGCTGAGCAGGGTCGTACCGGGGAGGTCGGCGAACGAGCGAACGAAGCAGGCGTGCGTACGGCGTTGCATCGTCGGGTCCTGGATGAGCAGCAGGGTCTTCGGGGCGTCGATCAGCCGCCGGGTGAAGTCCGCGTTCTCGCCGCAGTTTGTCGACCGGTCCTCGACGACGATCTGGTCCGCGCCGACGCCGTACCGCAGCAGCAGATCCCGGAAGACGTGCGCCTCCGGCCGGCCGGTGCCGAGGTCGAGCCCGCGCCGCCGGACCGCGTCGTCCAGGTACTGCGTGGAGTGGCCGATCCCGCCGTTGACCAGGACCGGCGCCGCGTGCACACGATGCGCCTCCGCCGCGACCTCGACCGATTCGAGGACGGCGGAGCCCATCAGTACGACGAGGTCCACCGGCCGCTCGATCGGATCCCGGCGCGCGAGATACCGCGCGATCACGTCCTCAACCAAAGCTCACGCGCTCCCGGTAGTAGTCGAGCAGTTCCTGGTCGCCGTCGACCGCGGTGCCGGCGTCGCTGCGCTTGTACAAATGCAGCAGCAGGTTGGTCACCGGCCCGCTGACCGTGACCGCGGCCACCACGTCGCTGTGCCGCCAGTCGATCACATCACCGGTCAGGTCGACCACCCACGACTGCTCGGGTCCGGCGTACTTCAGCGTCCGCTCCGGACCGAGGAGCTCCCGCATCCACGGATGCACCTCGAAGTGGAACGGCAGCGCGCCGAGCTCCATCCACTCGTCCATCCCGTCCGCCGCCACCTCGGGATCGAGCTCGTACGGGATGCCGAGCGCGAGCGCCACGTCGGCACGGTGCATCGCGGTCTCGTGCACCATCCGCCGCGCGGTGAACCGGGTCGTCGGGTTGTCGATCGGCCTTGCCCTCGGCAAGGTGCTTCGCCAGCAGCTCGGCCTGTTCGACGATCTGAGCGCAGTGCCGCTCGAATTCCATCTGCTCCTCCTTGGTTTGACCTCTGGTCGGAGCCGTCGGCGGCAGTTTGACATCAGGTGGGCAGGCGCATCGGCATCAGGATGTAGGCGGCGTCGCTCGACGGGGTGTCCTCCGGTGATCGTAGGCCGGTCAGGTTCGCCGGCTTGGTCGGTCGCGTGAACGCGAAGTGCGCGATCGGAGTGCCCAGCGAGGCCAGACCATCCAGCAGGTAACCGGCGTTGAAGCCCGTCACCACGGGCTCCCCGTTGAGCGTGATCCCGACGGCTTCGGACGCCTGCGCCTCCTCGCCGTTGCCTGCGTCGAGCGTCGCCGTCCCATCGGCGAACGTGATCCGGACCGGCGTCGACCGTTCAGCGACCAGTGCGACCCGCTTGACTGCCTCGACGAGCGCCGCAGTCTCCACGGTGACCGTCGACGTGATCGCATTCTCCGCCGGGATCAGGCCGCGGACCTTCGGGAACTCCCCGTCGATCAGCCGGCTGGTCGCGTGCCGGCCGCCGCCCTCGAACCCGATCAGCCCGTCCCCGGTGCGGGTCGAACCGAGCGCCAGGGTGAGCTCGTGTCCGGCCATCGCCTTCGTCACGTCGAGCAGCAGCTTGGCCGGGACCAGCGCATTCGTCTCGACCGCGGCGTCGATCGGCTGCCAGGGGAGCGTCCGGACGGCGAGCCGGTACCGATCGGTGGCGAGCAGGGAGATCACCGGCCCGCGGATCTCCAGCCGGATCCCGGTGAACACCGGCAGCGTGTCGTCCCGCCCGGCGGCGCTGACCACCTGCGCGACCGCCCGCGCGAACTCGGCGCCGTCGACCACACCGCTGGCCGCCGGGATCTCCGGCAGTGGCGGATACTCGTCGATCGGCAACGTATGAAGGACGAACCGGGCGGCGCCGCTGCTCACCTGGACCCGAGCCGCCTCACCGCTCAGATCCACCGAGTCACGCGGCATGCTCTTGCAGATGTCCGACAGCAACCGCCCGGAGACCAGCACCCGCCCCTCGTCGGCCACCTCCGCCGGCACGCTCACCTGCGCAGAACTCTCGTAGTCGAACCCGGACAGCGTCACCTGACCGTCCGCGGCGTCGACCACCATCCCGGCGAGAATCGGCACGCTCGGACGGCTGGGCAGCCCACGAGCCACCCAGCCGACCGCCTCGGCCAGCACCTCACGCCCGACTCGAATCTTCATCGTTGACTCCTCCCCATCAAGAGGAATCACTAAATCAGGCGCCGCCGACAGTTTCCGATCAGTAGACGGTGACCCCGTACGCGGACGCGGCTTCGGTCACCGGCTGGAAGAACGTCGTACCCCCGCTGCTGCAGTCGCCGCTGCCGCCGGAGGTCAGGCCGAGTGCCTTCGTGCCGTCGTACAGCGGGCCGCCGGAGTCGCCCGGCTCGGCGCAGACGGTGGTCTGGATCAGGCCGCCGACCTTGCCGCCGCTGGAGTACCGCACGGTGACGTTGAGCGCCGTGACCTTGCCGCTGTGGACGCCGGTGGTTGATCCCTTGCGGGTCACGGTCTCACCGACGACCGCGTTGGCCGCGGTGAATCCGCCCGGGTGGCTGAGCGAGCTGTTCGTGTACTGCACGAGCGCGTAGTCGTTGCCCGGGAAGCTGTAGCCGACGGTCGGGCCGATCAGCGTGCTGTGGTTGGAGTTGGTGTACCAGGTCTTGGCGACCTTGCCGCAGTGGCCGGCCGTCAGGAAGTAGTAGCTGCCGCCCTTCTGGACGTTGAAGCCGAGCGAGCAGCGGTACTGTCCGCCGTAGATCGCATCGCCTGCAGCCAGCAACGGCCTGAAGACACCGTTGCTCCTGTTGACCTGCACACCGTCGCGCTGCAGCGACGCGAAGTCCTTGGCGGAGACCGTGCTGTCAGCTGTCACAACGACCTTGCCTGCGGATGGGTCCGCGTACCAGGCAACGCCTCGTACTCCTGACTGTTCCACGGCGGCCTGTGCCGCTGCGAGCCGTGCGGTCGGCGACGGGGCTTTGGCCTCAGCCGGCAGGGCGCACAGGGAAGCGGCGACCGCACCGACGACAACCAGCAACTGAGCGGCACGGCGCATCCGTGGCGTACGTTCGATCCTCACTTGTCCTCCAGAGGCATCACGGGACCGAGTGGGCGGGGTCCCTCGAACGTCGGCCGGTGAGGACGGCTAGCCGTAGATCACCGGCTGACACCACGCATGTTCCCGCGTAACGGTCACCGCAACCAGACCTCAGGCGAACGTGACTCGCTCGACCCTGTTCGCCTCGCCTCTGGACAGAACGACCGCCGACAACGCCCCCGGTACGACACTGCCTGGATCGCGCTCCGCCTGAGACACCACGTCCGGCCAGCGACGGCAGTGCGTCTCCATGCTTCCCGCCCGTACGACGCGACCGCGCGCCCACTGCCCCGAACGCGCCACATCGCCCGGTACGTCGAGCAGGATCAGATGCAGTGGTACGCCGGCCCGCCGGGCGCGCCAGCCGATCAGCCGCCGTGCCCAGGGACGCGTAGCGCAGTCGTGGATCACCATGGGGCCCTGACCGCGCCGCATGGAGCTCAGGAGAGTCACGTAGTAGATGAGGTGCACCAGCGGTCGCCACAGCGCGTACGGGAGTACTCCAAGCACAGGCATCCAGCGTTCGCGGATGTGGGCAGAGTCGTACACCCGTACCGGGCTGTCCGCGAACACCCTGCGCAAGAACGTGCTCTCCCCGGCACCCGGTATCCCAGCGAGTACGACGACCGCGTCGACGGCGTACCGCAACTCCCGTCCCCGCAGAACTCCTTCGATGACTGTCGTGTGCACACCCAGTTAGACGAACGGCAGCCACGGAAAGCCCCGTGATGCGACTGAGAAGTCTCTAGGAACTACCTGAGAGGCTGACAGGGCGCGCTCAGGAGCCGGTGAGTCCGACGTGGTCGTCGAGGAAGTCGAAGAACCGCTGGGCCGCGAGGGAGCGGGCCATCGGCTCGCAGTGTCCGGCGGCTCCCTCGGCCTCGGTGAAGCGGACGTGGACCTTCTCGCCGGGGATCATCTTGTAGAGGCGCCGGGGCTGGCCGGCGAAATAGCCTTCCTGGTCGGGGTCGGCGATGAGCACCGGTGTCGTGATCCGCGCGGCGAGCTCCGGCGTGATCTCGTAGCGGGCGGCCTCGAGGAAGGTGTCGTAGAAGGTGGCGCAGCCGTACGGCTTGGCCCGCCAGTCGAGGATCCACTTGACGCGTGCGGGGAGGAGTTCGATCGCGGCGTTGAAGGCGTCGCGCTCGCCGCTGTCCAGAAGTTCCTTCAGTTCGGGCGACAGCATGGCGTGCCAGGCTGCGGAGACATCGACCACGCCGTCGTCGATGACTGCGGCCGCGAATCGGTGCTCGAACGCCAGAGCGCGCGGGGCCCAGTACCCGCCCTGACTGACGGCGTAAAGGGCGAGTCGCTCCGGGTCCACGCCCGGGAGCTTCAGTGTGGCGTCGACGACCGGTGTGACGACGTGCTCCCAGTCGGGCCGGAACGGGACGCCCCGCTCGAACAGCATGCGCTGCTGGCCGGGCCCGTCGAACACCACGACGTTGTAGCCACGCACCGACGCCTCGGAGCCGTATCCGGGCCACAGGTAACTGGTCGCGCCGTCGGCGCCGTTGACCATCACCAGCGTCGGCTTCAAGCCCTCGCCGGGGGCGGCGAAGAACCAGCCGGGCATCGTCATGTCCTCGTAGGGGATCTCCAGCGGCTGGGGCGGGTTGTCCAGCAGGCGCAGGTACTCCTCCCAGCAGCGCCGGTACGCGGCGAACGTCCGGGTCCGGATCGCCTCCGGCTCCTTGCAGCCGTCGACCACCAGGACGCACGCCGTGTAGTAGGTCGCGGCGCGCAGGAGTGCGTTCCGGCCGCTCACGCGGTGGCCTCGGCGTACACAGTCGTCGCCGATGGCAGCGACGCGGTCCGCGGTCGCCTCCCATTCGGCCGCCCACGAGTCGAGGTCGCCGTCGATGACGCGGTCGATCGTCGTCAGCGTCTCCCCGGTGTCCGCCGCACCCGTGTAAACCCGCCCGAGCATCGCCCGGGTCAGCCCGTTCATCCTCGGCTCGGTGAAGAAGTCCGACCGCGTGCCGGTCTCCATGCTCATCGCCGCCCTCCATTAAGAGACGAATCCATCTCTTACGAAGCTACGCACATCAGCTAGGGAATGCAAACCTTCCTTATAGTGACGTTGTGACCACGCCTGCCGCACCGCCTCCCCGCCAGCGCCGCCGCGGACCCGCCCTCGAGGCCGCCCTCCTGGATGCGGCCTGGGACGAGCTGGTCGAGGCCGGATACGCGAAGCTGACCATGGAGTCCGTTGCCTCCCGCGCCGGCACCGGCATCGCCGTGCTGTACCGCCGCTGGGCGAACAAGGACGAGCTTGTCCTCGCGGCGCTCGAGCACTACCGCGTCAGCCACCCGGTCGACCTTCCCGACACCGGAACCCTGCGGGGTGACCTGCTCGCCGCACTGACAGGCATGGGCGAAGCCCGCGCCACCTTCTGGGCCATCGCCACAGCAGCAGCCTTCTCCGGCCTGATGACCGGCGCCGGGCTCACCCCAGCCCAGGTGCGCGACCGGATCCTCGGCGACGAACGCCTCAAGCGCGTACGAACCCTCTACCAACGCGCCCACGACCGCGGCGAGATCGACCTGGAACGGATCCCACCCGCCGTACTCGCCATGCCCTTCGACCTTGTGCGCCACGACTTGCTCATGGATCTCAGACCCCTGAAGCCCGCACGCATCCGCTCGATCGTCGACGACCTCTTCCTGCCCCTCGTCCGCAGCCAGCACGTGGGGCCGCCGACGGAAGGCGCGGTTTCCAGCAGATTTGATGGGCGCGCCCGGCAGGATTCGAACCTGCGACCAACGGATTAGAAGTCCGACGCTCTATCCAGCTGAGCTACGGGCGCGTGGCAGGGAGAGTCTCTCAGATACCTGGGTGATCCCGCCTCCGGGTTCCCGAACGGGGCGGCCGGGGCGGCGCCGAAGTACAGGGCTGTCGTTCCATCCCGGTAACGCTGAGTGGGTGGTCCTGCCGCTGGATCTTGACCCCAACTAGGCTGCGGTGCATGAGTTACCCCTCACCAGGCCCGTCCGGCGCGCCGCAACCCGCGGCTGGGTCGGCGTACTCGCCCGGCGGCCCCTACCCGCACCCGAACGTGCTCGGCAACCATCCGGTGCCCGGCCAGCGGCGCAACCAGGGGGTGCTGATCGGCATCGTGATCGCGGTCGTGTTCGCGATCGCGGGTCTGGTGATCTTCGGCATCGTGGCCAAGTCGACCGGCGCCGGCGGCTTCACCTGGGGCCTGGTGTTCGCGTTCGTCCCGGTCATCCCGGTGATCGCGCTGTACCTCTGGCTGGACCGCTACGAGCCCGAGCCGACCAGGTACATCGTCTTCGCGCTCTGCTGGGGCGCGTTCATCGCGACGCTGGTCGCGATCTTCATCAACACCGAGGTGTCGCACCGGCTGGCCGAGACCGGCGTCGGTGGCGACCGGTCCGCGGTCTTCGTCGCGCCGCCGGTGGAGGAGTTCGCGAAGGGCTCCGTGATCCTGCTGCTGGCGCTGCTGCGCCGCAAGGAGTTCGACGGCATCATCGACGGCCTGGTGTACGCCGGGATGGTCGGCGTCGGCTTCGCCTTCACCGAGAACATCCTGTACTACGGCCGCGTCTTCAACACGCTCTCCGAGGAGGCCGGCAGTGACGCGGGTCTGCGTGGGGCGTTCGCGCTGTTCATCATCCGCGGTGTGATCTCGCCGTTCGCGCATCCGCTCTTCACGTCGTTCACCGCGATCGGCATCGGAGTCGCGATCAGGCATCGAAGTACGGTCGTACGCTTCCTCGCGCCCGTGGTCGGCTACCTGGCCGCCGTACTCGCGCACGCATCGTGGAACGCGTCCGCCAGCTGGGCCGGTGGCGGGGGATTCATCCTCGCGTACCTGTGCCTGATGGTGCCGCTGTTCATCTGCCTGGTGGTCTTCGCACTGGTGATGCGATCACGCGAGGGACAGATGATCGCTTCCCGGTTGTATGACTACGTGCGGTTCGGGTGGTTGGTACCGCAGGACGTACCGCTGATAGCCACGCTCCGCGGGCGGAAGGCGCTGCGGCAGAACGCCCGGCGGTACGGCCCGCAGGCGGAGGCGGCCGCGAAGGCGTTCCAGCACAACGCGACCGAGTTGGCGTACCTGCGCGACAAGATCGTCCGCCAGACCATCGGCCCCGAGGCCCTCGAAACCGAGAAGGCCCTCCTGGACGAACTACGCGACCGCCGCCCGAGCGTCCCGTTCCCCCCGATGCCGGCCTTCGCCCAAGCCTCCCCGCCATACGCCGGCACCCCCATGGGTCCAGGCGGCCCCGGAGCCCCAATGGGTCCAGGCGGCCCCGGCGCCCCGATGGGCCCCGGCGCTCCGATGGGTCCTGGTGGACCCGGGGCGGCCATGGGGCCAGGGCCTGCTCCGATGGGGCCGGGTGGACCCGGTGTTCCGATGGCGCCTGGGGCTCCGGTCGGACCCGGCGGCCCGCTGGCCGGTGGCCCCGTACCGCCGATGAGCCCGCCGCCAATGGGACCTGGAGCTCCGCTTCCGGGGGCCGCAGGCGGGGACGCTCAGACGCCGTACCAACGCACGCAGGACGCCGTACCGCCCGAACAGTCCGGGTATCCGTCCGGTCAATCCGGCTCCGCGGCCGGTCAGGCCGGTTACCCGGCGGGACCCCCCGACGGGCAAGGACCGCCGGGAGGATACGGTCCGTATCCACCACCGCAGTGACTGCCACCCGTCCACGCCGCCAAACGGGGATGACGATGACTTTGCTTCTGCGCTGTCCGACCGGGCACTCTGTGCTCGTGGGTGGACGCCGTGGCTGACACCAGGTCAGCAGCTGGTGAAGGTTCGGAACCGCGGGTTCCGAGCCAGGATCAGCCTGCCCAGGAGCTGGCGAACCTCATCGCCCAGTCCACCCCCAAACCCCGAGGCTTCTGGCGCCGCCGCCGCAAGAAGACCCCCGAAGACGTGACCCCCCACCAGCCCCCCACCCCGTCGTCTCCACCCCCCAGCACCGACGACACGCCCACCACCGGCGGCTCCACCGCCGACAACCACGCCGAGGCGGCCATCGCCGACGCCTCTACGAGTACGCCCGCCGCCGAGGGCGCTTCCGGTACGTCTGCCGGCGACGGCACATCCAGCACGCCCGCGAGCGCGGGCGCATCCGGTACGCAGGCAGGTGACGGTACGTCCGGTACGTCAACAGCCGGCAGCCCATCCGGTACGTCCGCAGACGGCGCCCCGGGCGCGGCCACCGCCAACGGTTCCAGTGGCACGTCCACTGCCGGCGCCGACAGCACCACGACCACCGCGGATCCCAACGCTCCCGGCGCGACGAGCCCGAACGCCTCCGACGCCGCAGAACCCACGACCGACACGACCGCCGCCGAGGATGCCACGGCTGCAGGCTCCACCGCGGCGGATTCCTCGGCGGCGGCGGACTCCACCGCCGCCGAGGACCAGCCGGGCGCGGACCAGCCCGGCGCGGACGCGAACGCGAACGCCGACTCGACCGTAGGCGGTTCCGACGTGGGCGCATCTGCGGCAGCCGACGCGGAAGGTACTGCTTCTGACGTACGGAGTCCTGCTTCAGAGGCGCGCGGAGATGGCTCCGACGCGACCGGAGCCCCCGAGGAATCGGGTGGTGCGTCGGCAGGCGACGATGCCGCCGTACGTTTGAACACGCCTGAGGACCGTCCTCGCCCGGCTGTCGGCGTCGTGTACGAGCCGGACGAGTCCGCGGACGGCTTCCCGCTCGAATACGGAAACATCATCATCGGGCTCCCCAAGTCGGACCAGCCGACGCCAGCCCCGGCGGACGCAGCCTCGGACACCGATCCAAGCGCCGCGGCTGAAGCATCTGCTGAGGTAGACGCCGGCGCCGAGGTCAGCGCGGATGTTGAGGCAGACGCGGGCGCGAAGGTAGACGCGAGTGCTGAGGTAGACGCGAGTGCTGAGGCGGCTGCAGGTGCGTCTCCGGAGGAGAACCACGCCACATCCGTCGACGAACTGGTTGGGGCGAGTAGCTCGTCGACAGGCGATTCTGGCTCGGACGATTCTGGCTCGGACGATTCTGGCTCGGACGATTCCGGTGCGGGCGAGTCGGGCGCGGGTGGTGACGGAGCCGGTGGGTCGGAGCCGACGGGCTCGACGGACGGTGGGGCGGATGGGCCCTCCGAGGCTGATCGTGAGCAGGCGACTGATGGTGGTGCCGCTGAGGGGGCGTCTGCCGGCGACGCGGTAGATGCTTCTGAAGCGGAGGCGGTCGGCGTGTCGGCCAACGCGGCTGCGGGCACCGGCGACCATCCAGGTGCCGAGGGTGCCGAGGGTGCCACTGTTGGGTCGGCGGGGGATGCCTCTGGGGCGGCTGCTGAGGGGCGTGTGGGGGCGCCGGCTGGGGACAGTGTGGCGGATGAAGCTGCTGGTGGTGCTGAGCTCGATGCGGACTCTGCAGGCGAGGCTGGGGCGTCGGGCGAGGGTGCTGGTGAGGTTTCGCCGGGTGATTCGGCGGCGGATGCGGCGAATGGCGAGGAGCCTGGAGCTCAGGCGGCTGAGGGGCAGGCAGGAGAGGCTGAGGGTGAGGTGCCGGCGGCCGCAGGTGTGGATGCTGGGGCTGGGGCGGCTGAAGCTGGGGCGGTTGAAGGTGCGTCGGCTGACGCCGACGCGGCTGCGGGTGTGGCTGCTGAGGATGAGGCGGCCGGAGGTGAGGGCGCTGGCGGTGAGGCCGCTGAGGTTAAGGGCGCTGACGGTGAGGCCGCTGACGGTGAGGGCGCTGGCGGCGAGGCCGCTAACGGCGAGGCAGCCGGGGGTGAGGCTGTCGACGGTGACGGCGTTCGAGGGGACGCCGGGGATGAGGCGGTTGAGGATGAGCCTGAGGAGTTGACTGCTGAGGAGTTGGCTCGGCGGTTGGCGGCTGAGCAGGCTGCTATGGCTTTGATTACGGCTTTGATGAAGTTGCGGGGGGTGTTGGCGGGGAGTCAGCTGCCGTTGGAAGTGGTGGGGGCTGACGAGGCTCGGCAGCAGCAGAAAGCCATGTTGGATCAGTTGGATGACTACTTGTTGCCGCGGCTCGTGCAGCTTGAGGCTCCGATTCTGGCTGTGGTTGGCGGGTCTACGGGGGCCGGTAAGTCGACGCTGGTGAATACCGTTATCGGGAAAGTTGTTTCGGAGCCGGGCGTTCTGCGGCCTACTACTCGGTCGCCGGTGCTGATTCATCACCCGGATGACGCCGACTGGTTCGTGGGTGACCGGGTGCTGCCGGGGATGGCTCGGACCACGGCCGAGGAGCCGGGCGGTATGGAGGACGCGGGGCAGTTGCGGCTGGTTGCGGCCGACAGTGTGCCTCGTGGCCTGGCGGTCCTGGACGCACCGGACATCGACTCGGTGGTCGAGGCGAACCGGGATCTCGCGACGCAGTTGTTGTCGGCGGCGGATCTGTGGCTGTTCGTCACCACGGCGGCGCGGTACTCCGACGCTGTTCCGTGGGAGTTCCTGCAGAGCGCTTCCGACCGCAGTACGGCGGTTGCAGTGGTGCTCGACCGGGCGCCGAGCGAGACCATCGACGACATCACCGGCCACCTCGCGCAGATGTTGCTCGAACGTGGGCTGGGCGACTCGCCGCTGTTCTCCATCCAGGAGACGGTTGTCGACGGCAACGGAATGCTGCCGCAGCAGGCTGTTGCCGGGATCAAGGACTGGCTGATCGATCTGGCTGCCGACGCGGAGGCACGGGCGGCGGTCGTTCGTCGGACGCTGCAGGGTGCGGTCAGCGCGATGGTGAAGAAGACTCCGCCGTTTGCGGCCGCGGTCAAGGCGCAGGCCGACACGGCTGTCGAACTGCGGACCTCGGTGGAGTCCGCGTACGACCAGGGCGTCAAGGACATCGCGAAGGCTTGCCAAGACGGCACGATGCTGCGCGGCGAGGTCCTTGCCCGGTGGCAGGAGTTTGTCGGGACCGGCGAGCTGTTGAAGGGCCTGCAGTCCAACAGTGGCCGGTTGCGTGATCGGTTGAAGAGTTCGCTCGGCAACAAGCCGGCCGAGACCCGCGACGTCAGCGACGCCATCCAGTCCGGCCTCGAGTCGTTGCTGAGTGAGTACGCGGCGGAGTCCGCCGAACGGGCCGAGAAGGCTTGGCAGGCGACCGCGCCAGGTCGCCAGCTCCTGGCCGCCGCAGACGCCGGGACCGGAGACGCCGGCACGGCGGACGCTGGTGTCGCGACTGGAGCGACCGCTGACGGCGGGACCGCGGGCAATGCAGGCGCTGCGGGCAATGCGACCTCCGCGGGCAAGGCAGGTGCCGCGGGCAACGGTGGCAAGGCGGGCAGGCCGGGCAAGGCGGGCGGTGCCGGCAAGTCCGGTGCCGAGGGCAACGATGGTGTGCCGTCGCTCGGTGGGCTGTCGGAGCAGTTCCCGGCGGCGGCGAGCCGTACCGTTCGGGAGTGGCAGGCGTTCGTGCTCGACCTGGTCCGCCGGGAAGGCGCGGACAAGAAGTCGACGGCGAAGATCCTGGAGTACGGCGTCAACGGGCTCGGCCTTTCGTTGATGGTGGTGATGTTCGCCAGTGCGGCCGGGATCCCGAAGGGCGCCGCGGCGAGCGCGGGCGCCGGCAGCGCGGTCGTCGGGCAGCGCCTGCTGGAGGCAGTTTTCGGCGACAAGGCAGTTCAGGGCATGGTCGACAAGGCACGCGAGGACCTTGACGGTAAGGTTCATGCCCTGATGGATGCCGAATTCGCCCGCTATCTGGCCGTCCTTGACCAGCATCCGGTCGACGCCGAGACGGCCAGGCAACTGACCGAGGCCGCGCGCGCGGTGGAGGACTGCACGTGACGGAAACAGTGGATACGGTCGAGACGCCCGTCCGGGCGGAGACCGATGTCCTGAAGAAGATCGACGCGCTCGACGTGGCCGCGAAGGCCGGCGACGGCCGCTTGGACCCGGTGGTGCTCACCGAGGCAGCGCAGATCGTCGACCGGGCCGGGCAGCGGCTGCGGATGTCGGGCGACCTGACGGTCGTCGCGCTCGCGGGTGCGACCGGGTCGGGCAAGTCGTCGTTGTTCAACGCGCTGACCGGGCTCGACCTGGCCGCGATCGGAACCCGCCGGCCGACGAGCTCGATGCCGCTGGCCTGTGTCTGGGGTGACGAGCCGGCCGGTGAGGTGCTCAGCTGGCTCGGCATCCCGCGCCGGCACCAGGTGCAGCACCGCAGCTCGCTCGAGGACGCGCACTCCGAGGACCTCGACGGCCTGGTCCTGCTGGACCTTCCCGACCACGACTCGACCGAGGTCGAGCATCGGCTGATCGTGGACCGGCTCGTCGAGTTGGTCGACATGCTCATCTGGGTGGTGGACCCGCAGAAGTACGCCGACGCGGCGCTGCACAACCGGTACATCAAGCCCTACGCCTCGCATTCCGGGGTGATGGTCTTCGCGCTGAACCACATCGACAAGCTGACGCCGGAGCAGCAGAAGAGCTGCATCGAGGACCTCGACCGGCTGCTGAAGTCGGACGGCCTCAAGTCCCCGAGCGTCGTCGCGACGTCGGCGGTCAGCGGCGACGGGCTGGAAGAGATCCGTTCGCTGCTGGTCAAGCGGGTGAGCAACAAGCGGTCCGCGCGCGAGCGGCTCGCGGCTGACGTCGACCGGGTCTCCGACCGGATGGCGAGCCAGTGTGGCAACGCCAAGACGCCGGAGATCGCCGACGCCGACGTCACCGAGCTCGTCGACGCGTTGTCGGACGCGAGCGGGTTGTCGGTCGTGTCGGACGCCGTACGGCGCTCGTACCTGCAACGGGCTCGTGCTGCGACCGGGTGGCCGCTGACCAAGTGGGTCGGACGCTTCCGGCCCGACCCGTTGCGCCGGCTGCACGGCGACCAGGTCTCGCGTGAGCAGGGCAAGGCGTTGCGCAAGTCCGCCTCCAGCGAGGTCGCGATCGCGCGCGCTTCGTTGCCTGCGGCAACTCCGGTACAGCGGGCCCGGATGGACGCGGCAGTTCGTACGATCACGAACAAGGCTGCCGAGGGCCTGTCGCGGCCGTGGGCGGACTCGGTCCGTACGGCGATCCGCCGGCGTGAGGAGTCGCTCGGGGACGAACTCGACCAGGCCGTCGCCCGGACGGACCTCGGCGTCTCGGGGAACCCGGGCTGGTGGAGCTTCGCCAAGGTCGTGCAGTGGCTGCTGTTCCTCGTCATGCTCGGCGGCGCAGGATGGCTGATCGCCTTGCTGGTAACGCGAATCGCGAACCTCGACGACCCGCCGCTGCCGGAGTGGAACGGCATTCCGTACGCGTGGGTCATGCTGGTCGGTGGTGCTGTCCTCGGTCTGGTGCTCTCCTTCGTCTGCCGGGTCTTCGCCACCAACGGGGCCGTACGGCGGTCCCGGCAGGTCGCGAAGGCGCTGCGGGAGGAACTCGTGAAGGTTGCCGACAGCCACGTTGTCGCGCCGGCCCGCGACGAGCTCGAGGCGTACGCCAAGTGCCGCGACAGCTTGGCCACCGCCCGCGGCTGACCTGGTGCCTGGCCCCCGGACCGCAGAGGTCCGGGGCGTGGCGACGTCGGTCGGCGCGCGGAGGGGCGACGCTCGGCTGGGGCTGTGGTGGGTCAGAGTTCGGCGTCGGGGGCGAACTGGGCCATGGAGGTCTTTGCGGCGCTGAGCAGATCCTCCTCGGTGGTGGTGCCGGAGGCGCGGACGGTTTCGATCCAGGCGCGAACGCACTGCTCGTTGTACGCGATCACCTCGGCGGAGTTGGCCATCTCCGTCGGGTCGGCGTCCGCCGGTAGCTCGCCGTTGACGTAGAGCGCGAGGCCGACGAGCGCGCCGTCCCAGCCGGGGCCGACCCAGAGCGCGCCGGAACCGCCGGGGGCCGGGGCCTCGCTCATCGAGTGCTCCAGCTCGAGGTCGGTCGAGGCGTCCGCTCCGGGGGACAAGCGCAGTTCGAGCAGGCTGGTCGGGCCGCCGAACGTCACCTTGAAGCGCTTCGGCGGGTCGCACTCCAGGATCTCGCCGCCCGCGTTCCCCTGCAGCTGGAACGAGCCGCCGACCTTCAGCTCCCCGGTGACCGGCATGAACCAGCGGCGCATCCGCTCCGGGTCCGTCAGGGCGTCCCACACCTCAGCCGGCTCCGCCCGGTACGAGCGGCGCATCAGTACGGTCACTGTCTCGCCGGTCCGGCTGACCTCGCGCCGGACCGCGTTGAGGTGCTCGAGGATGTCGATCACGGGTGGTTCCCTCTCCTGGTCGGCTGCTGGGCAGGCCACCAGAATGCCGGGCAGGGCTTATATAAGTCAACGATGACATAGTTAGGCCGCCTCGGGTCGCTCGGTGGAGAGGGGCAACGGGGTGGCGAACTCGTCAGGTGGGTACGGCGCGGCGGTCACCTCGGGTGCGCGCTGCGAGAGCTCCGTCGCGGCGAAGGGGCTCTGGTCGGTCCGTGGGGCGCTCTTGGCGAAGGTTGTCGTGCCTCGGCTGAGGTCGTGGCCGAGGGAGAAGGCCTCGAGGATCACGCGGCTGTGGAGTTCGCCGGAGTCGTCGGTCCATTCGTGGGTGCGGAGGCGGCCGGTGACGATGACCGGCTGGCCGAGCTTGATGGAATCGAAGGCGTTGCGGGCCAGGTTTCGCCAGCACTGGACCGTGTACCAGGTGGTGGGTTTGTCGACGTAGTTGTTCAGAGTTCTGTCGAACTGGCGTGGGGTGGAGCCGAGGCGGAAGGTGGTTTGCGGGGTCTGGCGAATCTCCTTGAAGTCGGGGTCGCTGCCGATCCAGCCCAGGACTGTGAGGTACGTGTCACCAAGGCTCATGAGAGTGCCTTCCGTTCGTAGCGCGGGCGTTGTCGACGGAGAAGGTGCACGTGTTCGGGGCGGAATCCGGGGATGAAGTTGGCGGCTGTGGACAACCGGTTGGGTGGTGGGGTGGGGGAGCACATAGGCTCTGGGGTATGGCGGAATTCATCTACACGCTTCGCAACGTCCGGAAGGCGTACGGCGACAAGGTCGTTCTCGACAACGTCACGCTGAACTTTCTGACCGGGGCGAAGATCGGCGTCGTCGGGCCGAACGGCACCGGGAAGTCGTCGCTGTTCAAGATCATGGCCGGGCTGGAGCAGCCGAACAACGGCGAGGCGCGGCTGGCCGAGGACGCGACGGTGGGGATCCTGTTGCAGGAGCCGCCGTTGACCGAGGGCAAGACGGTGCTGGAGAACGTCCAGGAAGGGGTCGGCGACACCAAGCAGAAGCTCGACCGCTTCAACGAGATCTCCGCCGAGCTGGCCGACCCGGACGCGGACTACGACACGCTGCTGGCCGAGATGGGCGACCTGCAGACCGAGCTCGACCACCGCAACGCGTGGGACATCGACGCCCAGTTGGAGCAGGCGATGGACGCGCTGCGCTGCCCGCCGCCGGACGCGGTCGTCGACAACCTGTCCGGTGGTGAGCGCCGCCGGGTCGCGCTGTGCAAGCTGCTGCTGCAGCAGCCCGACCTGCTGCTGCTCGACGAGCCCACCAACCACTTGGACGCCGAGTCCGTGCTCTGGCTGGAGCAGCACCTGCAGAAGTACCCGGGCGCCGTCATGGCGATCACTCACGACCGGTACTTCCTGGACAACGTCGCCGAGTGGATCCTCGAGCTCGACCGCGGCCGGACGTACGGCTACGAGGGCAACTACTCGAAGTACCTGGAGACCAAGCAGCAGCGTCTGGTCGTCGAAGGGCAGAAGGACGCCAAGCGGCAGAAGATCCTGGAGCGCGAGCTCGAATGGGTCCGGTCGAACGCGAAGGCCCGCCAGACCAAGAGCAAGGCTCGTCTGCAGCGCTACGAGGAGCTCGCGGCCGAAGCCGAGCGCAACCGCAAGCTGGACATCGACGAGATCAACATCCCGGCCGGTCCGCGCCTGGGCAGCACCGTGCTCGAGGTCTCGAAGCTGGTGAAGGGCTTCGGTGACCGGAAGCTGATCGACGGCCTGAGCTTCAGCCTGCCGCGGGCCGGCATCGTCGGCGTCGTCGGCCCGAACGGCGTCGGCAAGTCGACCCTGTTCCGGATGATCGTCGGCGAGGAGCAGCCGGACGCCGGCACGCTCAAGCTCGGCGAGACGGTGAAGATCTCGTACGTCGACCAGTCGCGCGGCGGCCTGGACCCGAAGAAGACGGTCTGGCAGCAGGTGTCCGACGAACTCGACTACATCAAGGTCGCGAACTTCGAGATGCCGAGCCGGGCGTACGTCGCCTCGTTCGGGTTCAAGGGCCCGGACCAGCAGAAACCCACCGGCGTCCTGTCCGGCGGCGAGCGGAACCGGCTGAACCTGGCGCTGACGCTGAAGATGGGCGGCAACCTGCTGCTCCTCGACGAGCCGACCAACGACCTGGACGTCGAGACCCTGCAGTCCCTCGAGGATGCGCTGCTGGAGTTCCCGGGCTGTGCGGTGGTCGTGTCCCACGACCGGTGGTTCCTGGACCGTGTGGCGACCCACATCCTGGCCTGGGAGGGTACTGACGAGAAGCCGGCCGACTGGTTCTGGTTCGAGGGCAACTTCGCGTCGTACGAGGCGAACAAGATCGAGCGTCTCGGCCCGGAGGCGGCCCGGCCGCACCGGGTCACGCACCGCAAGCTCACACGCGACTGACCCACAACAGCAGTCGAAGCGGACCCCGCCTCCTCCAAGGGGCGGGGTCTAATAGTTTGCCCTTGCGCTAAGTATTGATCCAGGGCAATACTTAGCCTCATGGCACAGTATGAGGTCGACGGGGTGTTCGTCGCCCTGGCCGATCCGACTCGCCGGAGCGTGATCCGGCGGCTCGGGCGCGGCCCGACGAGCGTGGGAGAGCTGGCGGCAGAGTTCCCGATCACGTTGCCGTCGTTCATGAAGCACGTACGGACGCTGGAGTCGAACGGGCTGATCCGGACGGTGAAGACCGGCCGCGTGCGGACCTGCGTACTGAACCGCGAGCGGCTGGCGGTCGTGGACGACTGGCTGGCCGAGCAGCGACGGATCTGGGAGGAGCGCACCGATCGGCTGGAGCGCTTCGTGACCGACGAGGAGGACGTGTGAGGGCGGAGTTGGATCCGGAGCTGGATCTGGTCGTGGAGCGCATCATCCGGGCGCCGCGGGCGAAGGTCTGGGACGCCTGGACCGATCCGGAGAAGTTCGCGCAGTGGTGGGTGCCGGCGCCGGCCGTCTGCCGGGTGGTGCGGTTCGAGCCGCGGCCGGGCGGCGCGATGGTGACGGAGCTGAGCGAGGACGGTACGACGTTCGCGCCGCACCTCGATGCGAGCTTCCTGGTGGTCGAGGAACTCGACGGGCTGGTGTTCACGAACGCGGTCGACAGCCGGTGGCGTCCTGCTGATCCGGAGCCGTTGCTGATGACGGCCGAGGTGCGGCTCGCGGAGCATTCGGAGGGAACGGACTACCGCGTTGTCGTGCGGCATGCGTCGGCGGCGGCGCGGGAGTTGCACGAGGAGCTCGGGTTCGCGGACGGGTGGGGCACGGTGACCAAGCAACTCGCAGCGGTGGTCGAGGCGTGAATCGTCCCCGAAAATGCGGTTGAGTATTTGCTGAGAACCATTGTTGGTATTTGCAACGAATAGCCCCCGATATGGACAACAGTCGTTTCCGGGTATCAACTGGGAGCAGCCGTACCGCCCCACGGTCTTGGGGCGGTGGGGGTCATGGCAGGTCTTGGGCGGTCGGCCGCGGGTGCGCGCGGTCCGCCGTGTGCGCGGAGTGCCGCAGCTACCTCCGTCACCCGGACTCCAGGAGCATCATGATGGCAACACCAACATGTTTTTTCATTCCGCCGCACATCACCGACCACATCGCCAGGAACGCGCAGAAGCAGGGCCGAAGGACCGACGCGGCCCGTACGGCGACGGTCGATCAGGCCTTGCGGCAGAAGCGCAAGAGCGCGACCTACGCGACCCTTCAAACGCTTACTCTGCCGCAGCCGGGCAAGAGTGACATCGTCATCTATGACGACCAGAACCAGTGGAACGTCAACGTCCAAGAGGTCCGCGGCCCTGATGACCCGCCGGTTGGCGGCCAGAACGTCAACCTCGCCTACGATGCGCTCGCCGCGACCCGGAAGTTCTACCACGAGGTGCTCGGCCGGGAGTCGATCGACAACGCGGGCCTGACCATCGACGGCAACGTCAATTTCGGTGTCCAGTACGACAATGCGTTCTGGGACGGCTCCGAAATGGTGTTCGGGAACGGCGACAACGTCATCTTCAAGGACTTCACCAATGACGTCGACGTACCCGGCCACGAGTTGACCCACGGCGTCACGCAGTACACCGCCGGCCTCGGGTACACCGATCAGACCGGCGCGCTGAACGAGGCGACCTCCGACATCATGGGCGCGTGCATCGACCAGTACGTCAGTGGCCAGGACGCCGGTACGTTCAACTGGCTGATCGGCGAAGGCGTGATGGCCGACGACCTGTACGGCGAGGCGATCCGGTCGATGGCGCATCCCGGTACGGCCTACGACGATCCGTTGCTCGGCAAGGACCCGCAGGCCGACAGCATGGCCGGCTACGTACCGAACGGTGACCCGCACATCAACAGCGGCATCATCAACCGGGTGTTCTACCTGATCGCGACCGATCTCGGCAGCTTCCCGGCGGCGAAGCTCTGGTACGCGACCCTGCAGAACCTGTGGCCGACGGCGGTGTTCGCCGACGCGGCGCACGTCGCCGGTGACATGGCGCGCATCCTGGCGCGTGACGGCGTGGTCGCCCGCCAGGCACCGCAGACCGTCAGGGCGGCCTTCCACGAGGTCGGAATCAGCTGACATACGACGGGCGGGGCCTGCCTCGAACTCCTCGAGGCCGACCCCGCGCGAAGCGAACCCGGCGGCTCAGGCGGAACGGGCCAGGTCCGAGCCCGGCCCGGCCCACGCGACGTCGCAGGTCTCACAGGACCAGGTGAAGTGTTGGTGACGGCGCTGCCGGAGAGGGACGTGTTTGCCCAACAAGGCTCCGCATGACCAGCAGGTGCTGCTGACCAGAACGTGGCCGTCCGGTACTTGGGCGCTGCCATCCGGGGGGAGGATGGGGCTGCTCATCGATCTGCTCTTTTCGTGGGGGGTGCTACCAGTGTGCGCCACCCGCGAAGGTCATACGTTTGCTTCGTGATCGGTGAGAACCTCGTCGATCACCTGACGACCGGCCGGCGACGTCTCGTAGGTGATGAGCGCTTTCCACAGCGCCCAGCCGCGGGCCCGCGCCCACACCGCCTCGTCCTGGGCGACTGTTTCGCGGAAGATTGCCCGCGACCGGCCGGAGAAGAAGGTGTACGCGATCACGAGGTCGCAAGCCGGATCGCCGATGCCCGACGTACCGAAGTCGATGACGGCGGACAGTCGGCCGTCGCGGACGAGCAGGTTGCCGTGGGAGATGTCGCCGTGGAACCACACCGGCGGTCGCTCCCAGGTGGTTGTGAGGGCTGCTTCCCAGACCTCGCCTGCCAGGTCGGCGTTGATCCGCTCCTTCAGTGAGGCCAGGGCGTCGATCGTTTCGTCGTGGTAGTGCTGCAGTGCGGCGCCACGGTAGAAGCTGTGTGCGCCGGCGAGTGGGCCGCCGGTTGCGTCCGCGCTTTGCAGGGCGAGGATGAACTCTGCGATCGAACGTGCGAACACGTGCAGGTCGCGAACAGACTCAACGGATGCTGTCTCACCTGAGATCCAGCGCCTGATGGCCCAGGGATGTGGATAGCTGAAGGCGGGTTTGCCTAACGCCACGGCTGACGGGATCTCGACCGGGAGTTGCGGGGCGAGGCGGGGGAGCCAGGTGTGTTCCTTGGCGACGGCGGCTACGTACGACTCGGCCGTTGGGAGGCGGGCGGTGAGGTCCGTGCCGAGGCGGTACGTCCGGTTGTCCCAGCCGTCGACCTTCACCGGGGTGACCGGCAGGTCGGCCCACTGCGGGAACTGTTGCGCGACAAGTCGCCGGACAAGGTCTGCGTCGATGCCGGCTCGGCCGTCCTGGTGGTAATCCGTCACGCCGCAAGCGTCCCGGAGTACGACGGCGGCGCCAAAGTGTTTAGTCCCGGGCTACAGCGTCGTCGACCGAGTCCGCGAGGAACTGCGAGATGACCCGCAGCTCCTCGACGCTCCGGGTCGCCAGTAGCTGATACATCCGCTCGCCCTGTTCGGCGTACAGCGGGACCAGCTTCTCCTGGATCTTCTCCAGCGACGGCGTCACGACGACCTTGCGCCGGTCCCGCGGATCCGGCTCGCGGGTGACGAAGCCGTGCGCCTCGAGCCGGTCGATGACGCCGGTGATCGTCCCCGAGGTCAGGCCGGTGCGCTCGGCCAGCTGCCGCGGCGTGAGCGGACCGTACGTCTGCAGCAGCGTCATGAACTGCGAGTCGCTGCCGCCGAGGCCGACCTTCGCGGACACCGCGTGGTTGTAGAGCACGGCTTCGGCGATGAAGCGGATCAGCCGCTGCTGGATCTCGCCGGCGAGCTCTTCTCGGGAACTGGTCATGGCCACCTCAGCATAGGGCTTGCTTTTCTCTCGGATCGCCAAGATACTCGAACTACCAAGATACTTGAAGGGACGAGAGATCATGAAGGTGCTGGTAATCGGCGGCGGAACCGGCGGCCTGGCGTTGGCGCACGGCCTGAAGCGAGCCGGGATCGAGGTGGCGGTGTTCGAGCGGGACGCGCTGCGGACCGAGGGTCTGCACGGCTACCGCGTCGGCATCGACCCGGACGGCAGCCGGGCGCTGAGCGCGTTGCTGCCGACGGAGCTGTACGACACGTTCGTCGCGACCAAGGCCCGCGACCCGAGGTACTTCAACATGCTCACCGAGGACCTGAAAGAGGTCCTCTCGATGGAGATCCCGCCGTCCACGGATCCGGTCGAGAGCGAGAAGTCGATCAGCCGGATGACGCTGCGGCAGATCCTGCTCACCGGGCTCGAGGACGTGGTCGAGTTCGGCAAGGTGTTCACCCGCTTCGAGCAGTACGACGACCACGTGACGGCGTACTTCGCCGACGGGACCGAGGCGACGGGGGACCTGTTGGTCGCCGCCGACGGGTCGGGCTCCCGGGTGCGGCGTCAGTACCTGCCGCAGGCGAAGACCGAGGAGACCGGGATCGTGGCGATCGCAGGCAAGCTGCCGATCACCGAGGAGAGCGCCGAGCTGGTGTCGCCGAAGGTGTTCGAGGGCATCTCGATGATCAACGCGCCGCGCGGGCTGTTCTGCATCATCCATGTGATGGAGTTCCTCTGGGACCGCGACGGCCGCCCGAAGCACGGGATCGGCGGCAATACCGAGGAACTGATCCGGCGCTGGCCCGGGCTGCAGTTCGACAACACCCGCGACTACATCAACTGGGGCCTGTCGGCGACCCGGGACAAGCTGCCCGCGAACATCATGGACCTGCGCGGCGAGGAACTGGTCCGCACCGCGCTCGACCTGACGCCCGGCTGGCATCCGAACCTGCGCCGGATGTTCGAGTTGACCGATCCGGGCACCTGTTTCCCGGTGAACATCTGGACCTCGGTACCGCTCGAGCCCTGGCCGAGTACGAACGTCACGCTGATCGGGGACGCGATCCACACCATGACGCCGGGCCGGGGCGTCGGCGCGAACACCGCGCTCCGGGACGCCGTGAACCTGTGCCGCGAGCTGATCGAGGTCCGCGACGGCCGCAAGGAGCTGGTCGCGGGGGTGCGCGCGTACGAGACGAAGATGATCGAGTACGGCTTCGACGCCGTGATCAAGTCGCGGGCCCAGATGACCTCGGGCGACCCGATGCACAAGCCGGTGATCGGCCGGATGATCCTGGCCGGCATGCGGACCGGGATGCGCGCGGTGAACCACCTGCCGCCGGTCAAGCGGCGGATGCGCGACAAGATGATGGCCTACCGCGGCGCCGACCGGGACGAGCTGACCTTGGAGATCACGCCGGCCCCGGCCGGTCGGTAGTCAGCGCTGGCCGATGTGTTCGGAGACGGCGTCGAAGACGCGGCCGACGGCGGCGAAGTCCTCCGGGCTGGACAGGTCGACCAGGTTCTCCCGGACGCCGTCCACGTGGTACGGCGCGGCCTGCTCGAGCAGGGCGAAGCCGGCGTCGGTCAGCTCGGCCCAGACGCCGCGCTTGTCGCTGGTGCAGGACGTACGGCGGACCAGGTCGGCGGCCTCCAGCCGGCCGACGGTGTGGGTCAGGCGCGACCGGCTCTGGTGCAGCCGGTCGGCCAGGTCGGCCATCCGCAGCCGCCGGTCGGGCGCCTCGGAGAGCCGGACGAGGATCTCGTAGTCGTTGATCCCCAGGCCGAACTGGCGAAGGTCGTCATCGAGCTTGGCCATCAGGCGTGCAGTTCCCAGCAGGTACGCACGCCACGCCACCTGCTGCTCGGCGTTCAGCCACCGAGTCCCCGTGTCCATCTCAGTCTCCATCGTCACGTGATCAGTGTACCGGGAATGTAGTTGACTTTTAAACCGTTACTGCCTACTGTCGTAGTCATCGGTTGAAGTTTTAACTATAGACCAGGCTGCGTCGCCCCCGACCAGTTCGAACCATGTTTTCCCGAGAGGACCCCATGAGCGACACCACCACCGGCACCCTGACCAGCACCATCCCCGGCCTGGTCGCCGGCACCTACGCCCTCGACACCGCGCACAGCGAGGTCGGCTTCACCGTCCGGCACCTGATGACCAAGGTCCGCGGCACCTTCCAGGAGTTCAGCGGCGAGATCGTGGTCAAGGACTCGATCGAGGAGTCGACCACCAACGTCGAGATCGAGCTCGGTTCGGTGCACACCCGCAGCGAGCAGCGCGACGGTCACCTGCGCTCCGGCGACTTCTTCGACGCCGAGAACAGCCCGAAGATGACCTTCGTCAGCACCGCCATCAAGCCCGAGGGCGACGACTACGTCCTGGCCGGCGAGCTGACCATCAAGGACGTCACCAAGCCGATCGAGCTCGCGGTCGAGTTCCTCGGTGTCGACCAGAACGCGTACGGCCAGACCATCATCGGTTTCGAGGCCTCCGCGTCGATCAGCCGCAAGGAGTGGGGCATCGACTTCAACGTCCCGCTCGAGGGTGGCAAGCTGCTGATCGGTGACAAGGTGGACATCCACCTCGACGTCCAGGCTGCCCTCCAGGCCTGATCCGAGCAGCATCCGAAAGGCCCCGCACCAGGTGGTGCGGGGCCTTCGCTACGCCTGGACCATGCGAAGAGCGAGGTCGGCGTACAGCTTGCCGAGGGCGGCCGGATCGCCACGGTGCGGCGTGTACCAGCGGGCCACGTCGATCGAGAGCGACAGTACGGCGAGCGTGGTGCCGGGCAGGTCCGGTACGGCGAAGGTGCCGTCGGCGACGCCGTCCGCGAGGACCTGCTCGATCTGGCTGGAGATGGCGCGGCGGATCGTCGCGACCTCTGCAAGGTGCTCCGGGGACAGCGCGGCGAGCTCGTACTGGACGACGCGGGCGATCGTGTGGTGTTCGGCGTGCCAGGCGGTGAAGGCGGCGACGAGTGAGCGCAGCCGGTCGGCGGGAGTGGAGCCGGTGTCGGCGGAGCGTAGTACGTCGAGAGCGGCGTTGTGGCCGTACAGGCTGATCTCGAAGAGCAGGCGTTCCTTGGACGGGTAATGCACGTACAGGGCGGCGGGGCTCATGCCGGCGCGCGAGGCGATGTCCCGGGTCGTGGTGGCCTGGTAGCCGCGTTGGGCGAACGCGTCGACGGCGCCCGTCAGCAGCCGGCGGGCCGCGGCCGGCTGGACGTGCTCCCAGACCAGGGGATCGGTGACTGCGGACACGTTGACACCTTGCACCAAAAGCGTGAAGCTAAGCAAGCGCTTAGCCATCCATCTCAAAAACCTTGGGGAGGCCTAGATGGAGCGCGTCATCTTCAACGAGGACCACCACGCATTCCGCGCCAGCGCGAAGGAGTACTGCGACCGGTCGCTGGTGCCGCGGATGGAGCAGTTCCTCGAAGAGAAGACGATCGACCGTGCCGTCTGGCTGGAGGCCGGCAAGCAGGGCTTCCTCGGGCTGGACGTGCCGGAGGAGTACGGCGGTTCGAGCGTCGGCGACTACCGGTTCAACGCGGTGTTCGCGGAGGAGGTGTCGAAGGTCTCCGCGTCGCTGTCGAGCTGCTTCGGCATCCACTACGACTGCGCCGCGCCGTACTTCGTGGACCTCGGCACCGAGGAGCAGAAGCAGCGGTGGCTGCCGAAGTTCTGTTCCGGCGAGTATGTCGCCGCGATCGGGATGACCGAACCGTCCGGCGGCTCCGACCTGGCCGCGCTGAAGACGAGCGCGAAGAAGACCGACGACGGCTGGCTGCTGAACGGGTCGAAGACCTTCATCACCAACGGCGACATGGCCGACCTGGTGATCGTCGCGGCCCGCACCGACCCGGCCAAGGGCGCGAAGGGCATCACGCTGTTCGTGGTCGAGGAGGGGATGGCCGGATTCGCCCGCGGCCGCAAGCTGGACAAGGTCGGCCAGACCGAGTCCGGTACGTCGGAACTCTTCTTCGAGGACGTTTTCGTTGCCGATGACAACGTACTCGGCGAGGTGGACCGCGGCTTCATCCACATGATGGAGCGGCTCGCGCAGGAGCGGATCGGCGCCGCGGTGTCGAACATCGCGCACGCCACCCAGATCCTGGCCGAGACAATCGACTACGTGAAGCAACGCAAGGCGTTCGGCCAGCCGGTGGGCTCGTTCCAGTACAACAAGTTCCTGGTCGCCGAGCTGGTCACCAAGGCCGAGGTGACCCAGGCGTACGTCGACAACGCGATCGTGGCGCACGACGAGGACCGGCTGTCCGCGGTCGACGCCGCGAAGACGAAGTGGTGGAGCGCCCACGTGCAGAACGAGATCCTGGACGCCTGTGTCCAGCTGCACGGCGGCTACGGCTACATGAACGAGTACCGGGTCGCCCGCGCCTGGCGCGACGCCCGGGTGACGAAGATCTGGGCCGGCTCGAACGAGATCATGAAGGAACTGATCGGCCGCGACCTCGGCCTGTAGAAGGGAATTGCTGTGCCTGAAGCAGTCATCGTGTCGACGGCCCGTTCGCCGATCGGCCGCGCGTACAAGGGGTCGCTGACCTCGATCCGGCCGGACGACCTGGCAGTCCAGATGATCAAGGCGGCAGTCGACAAGGTCGGGCTGACCGGCGACCAGATCGAGGACCTCGCGCTCGGCTGCGCGGAGCCGCACGACGAGCACGGCGGCAACATGGCCCGCCGGGTCGCGGTCCAGCTCGGCTGGGACAACACGCCGGCGACCACGGTGAACCGGTTCTGCGCGTCGTCGACGCAGACCGCGCGGATGGCGTACCACGCGATCAAGTCCGGTGAGGGCGACATCTTCGTCAGCGCGGGCGTCGAGTGCGTCTCGCGGTACAAGAACTTCGGGTCCGCCGGCGTCGGCGACCCGAGCTCGTTCAACCCGATCTTCACCGACGCGGTCGCGCGCACCGAGAAGTACGCGGAGACCAACGACACCTGGCACGACCCCCGCGAGGACGGGCTGGTCCCGGACATCTACATCTCGATGGGCCAGACCGCGGAGAACGTCGCGACGCTGCGCGGCATCTCCCGCGCGGACCAGGACGTGTTCGGTGTCCGCTCGCAGAACCTGGCCGAGAAGGCGATCGGCAACGGGTTCTTCGAGCGCGAGATCGTCCCGGTGACGCTGCCCGACGGGACAGTCGTGAGCAAGGACGACGGCCCGCGGGCGGGTACGACGCTCGAGGGCGTCAGCGGGCTGAAGCCGGTGTTCCGTCCTGACGGCACGGTCACGGCGGGCAACTGCTGTCCGCTGAACGACGGCGCCGCGGCGGTCGTGATCATGAGCGACACCAAGGCCCGCGAGCTCGGCCTGACCCCGCTGGCGCGGATCGTCTCGACCGGTGTGAGCGGTCTGTCGCCGGAGATCATGGGCCTCGGTCCGGTGGAGGCGTCGAAGCAGGCGCTGGCGCGGGCCGGGATGAGCATCAATGACATCGATCTGGTCGAGATCAACGAGGCGTTCGCGGTCCAGGTGATCGGTTCGGCCCGCGAGCTCGGGATCGACGAGGACAAGCTGAACGTGCACGGCGGTGCGATCGCGCTCGGCCACCCGTTCGGGTCGACCGGTGCGCGGATCATGACCACGCTGGTGAACGGCCTGCAGTTCGAGGACAAGCAGTTCGGTCTCGAGACGATGTGTGTCGGCGGCGGCCAGGGCATGGCGATCGTGCTCGAGCGCCTCAGCTGATGGGTCTCGGCAAACGTACGGCGATCGTCACCGGAGCATCCCGTGGGATCGGGCTGGCGGTCGCCCAGCGTCTGGTTGCCGACGGCGCGCGCGTCGTCATCACCGGGCGTACGCAGGAGACGCTGGACGAGGCCGTGAAAACCCTGGGCGGTCGTGAGCATGCGCTTGCGATCGCGGGCAACGCGGCTGACGCCTCGCATCGCGGGGCGGTCGTCGCGGCGGCGGTAGCGACGTACGGCTCAGTGGACCTGTTGGTGAACAACACCGGCATCAACCCGATCTACGGGAAGCTGCTGGACGTCGACGCGGCGGTCGCGGGCAAGATGGTCGACACCAACGTGCTGGCCGCGATCGCCTGGGTGAAGGCCTGCCGTGACGCGTGGATGCGGGAGCACGGCGGTGCCGTGGTGAACCTGTCGTCCGTGGCCGGCCTGGCGCCGTCGCCTGGGATCGGGTGGTACGGCGCGACCAAGGCCATGCTTTCGCGGGTCACCCAGGAGCTGGCGGTCGAGCTGGCTCCGGAGATCCGGGTGAACGCCGTGGCTCCGGCGGTTGTCAAGACCAAGTTCGCCGGAGCTCTCTACGAAGGACGTGAGGAGAAGGTCGCCGCGTCGTACCCACTGGGTCGCCTTGGCCGGCCGGAGGACGTCGCTTCGCTGGTGTGGTTCTTGTTGTCCGACGAAGCGTCGTGGATCACCGGCCAGACCATCACGATCGACGGCGGCCTCACCCTCAACGGCGGAATCGTTTAGCTGTCACGAGCGGACGATGCCTTGGGTGTCGGTACCGTTGCCGTCCCAGTCGCCGACCAGCGGCCGGTCGCCGGTGTCGCCGTACCGGACGGACTCGGTGGTCTCGGTGGTATCGATACCGCTCACGCGGAAGTAGAAGGTCGCGTTGGCCGGGTAGTAGAGGCCCGGCTCGTCGCGGCCGTCACCGTTCCAGTCGCCGACCAGCGGCTTCCAGTACGGGTCGCCGTACACGAACGACCTGCTGGTGCCGTCGGGGAGGCGGAGGTCGAAGGTCGCGTCGCCGGCACGGTAGACGCCGACGTCGTCGATGCCGTCGCCGTTCCAGTCGCCGATCAGCGGAGTCTGGTACGGACCGCCGTACGTGACGGTGGTCGTTGTCCCGTCGGCCGCCCGCTTCGTGAAGGTGCCCGTCGACGGGGTGTAGGTACCGACCTCGTCGGTGCCGTCGCCGTTCCAGTCGCCGACGATCGGCCGGTCGCCGACGGCACCGAACGCGATGGTGACCTGGCCGACGCCGCCGTTGAAATTGTTGGTCAGGAAGAACTTGTTCTCGTCCGGGCTGTAGGCGCCCGGCGTGTCCCCGCCGGCGCCGTCCCAGTTGCCGGCCAGCGGCACCATCGGAGTGTTGCCGTAGGCAAAGGCCGGGACGGTCGCCGATTGTGAGGTCCTGCTGTTCGACAGGTACCAGTTGTAGACGCAGGTGGCCGCCGTGACCTCGGTGGACTTCTTCTCGTCCTTGGCGAAGACATTCGGAACCGCGACGACCACCGCGGCGACGGCGGCCGCGACGCCGCCGGTGATCACCTGACTGAGGAGCTGCGTGCGCATCTGTACTCCCTTACACATCGAGCCGGTAGAGGGCCGCGGCCCCGGGTGCCAGGGTGGCGACGATCTTCGTCCGGTCCGCCTGGGCGGTGTAGGCGCGGGTCGCCGGATCGAAGACAGAGACCTTCTTGACCGTTGCCTGACTCAGCGAAACCGTCGTGGTCGCACTCGTACCGGACTGCCGGTTGGCGATCAGCAACCAGCGCGTGCCGGCCGCGTCGGTCGGCCGGAACCGCCCCAGCACCGCAGGACTGCCCGCCACGCCGGTGAGGTAGCTGTCCGGAGTGAAGCCGACCGTTCCCGTGGGTGGGGTGTGGTTCGCATGGACAGCGAGTTCGGAGACGAGCGGTTTGAGTTCGGCGCCGACCGGTCGCAGCCAACTCGTGTTGATCGTCTTCGCGGCGTCGTACAGGGGAGTGTGGGTTCCGTCGAGCGTGGTGAGCGCGCGGCCGAAGTTCTCCCCGCGCGCAGGGTCGGGCTGCCAGTAGGTGAAGTACTGGATGCCCTTGCAGCCGTAGGCGAGGCTGGTGTTGATGTTCCACAGCAGCTCGGCCTGGGTCGGGAACCGATGGCCGTTGAACTCGACACTCTGGACGAACACCCAGGAGGGGATGTTCGCGCGCAGGGCCTCGGAGCGGATGATCGCCCAGTTCTCGAAGTACTGCGGGTCCTCGCCGGAGGTGAGGAGCGGATAGCGGTCGTACGACAGCATCGGCGGGTGGCAGGTGTCGACGAAGCTGCGGACCATGGCCCGGTAGCCGTCGCCGCTGCCCGGCACGAGATTCGAGTACGGCGTGTAGGTCGCCGCCTGTTCACGCGCGATCGCGAACGCCTTGCCCAGTGAGGGAAACTGTCCTTCCGGTGGCTCGTCGCCGAGACTGAATCCCGCGAACGACTCGAAACCGCGGTACTGGTTCAGCGCGTTGGTCAGCAAGTTCCGTGCGTCCGCGGTGGTGATCGACATCGGGACCGAGCGGTCGTCGCTGATCGTGAACCGCCGCGCCAGGTTCTGGACATCGGGATCGCTGCTGACCAGCACCTTCAGCCCGACCTGCTCGGCGATCGCCAGGGTCTGCCGGATGATCGCCTGGTCGTCGAGGTAGTTGCCCGTGATCAGGAAGTTGAAGCCGGCGGTCCGGATGTCGCCGTACCGGTCGACGGTCGTCTGGTACGGCGGTGGCGGCCAGAACAGCCCGATCGGGAACTCGGCGCCACCGACCAGAGGCAGGTCCACACAGGCGGCCGCCGCAGTCGCGGCTTTCGCAGGAGCTTTGGTGGAAGCGGTGAGTCGTTGGGCGAAGGGAAGCGGCGCGGCGGCCAGCGCGCCGATGACGGCACCGCGAAGCACCGCGCGTCGGCCGAACCCGCCGGCCGCCTTGTGTTCAGGGATCATCCTGCTCCTCCTGTTCCGGTCGTTACGCAGACCAGAACAGCCGAAGCGATGGCGGAGAGCAATCCTTTGTGTGCGGAACGTCGTGAACGCTTGCCGACCAGTTCCGGACAACCGATGAACATATTGTTGGGGACATGCGGGCGGACCGGCTGTTGCAGATCATTCTGTTGCTGCAGCGCCACGAGCGGCTGAGTGCGCGGGAGTTGGGGGAGCGGCTGGAGGTGTCGACGCGGACGGTCATGCGCGACATGGAGGCGCTGTCCGCGGCCGGCGTACCGGTGTACTCGGAGCGCGGTCGGAACGGGGGCTGTGTGCTGCTGCCTGGGTACCGTGCCGACGTCAGTGAGCTCACGCCGCGCGAGGCACAGGCACTGTTCGCGTGGTCGGGACGGGCTGCGCTGTCGGATGAGCTCGGTCTACAGGACGCCCTGCACTCTGCGATGGGCAAGCTGTCCGCGACACTGCCCGTAGCGCTTCAGGGTGAGGCGGACGCGCTGTCTGGCTCCATCGTCGTCGACAGGCGGCGCTGGTTCGCTGATGCCGAGGACCACGGTGCTTTGCCCGTACTGCGCCAGGCGGTTGTCACGCGCCGCCGGGTGCGGCTGCGGTACGCGTCGGCGAGTGCGGGCGTACAGCAACGCACCGTGGACCCGTGGGGTCTCGTGGAACAGGCCGGGCGCTGGTACCTCGTGGCGGCGCATCGCGGTGTGGCGCGAATGTACCGGGTGTCGCGCGTCGAGGAGGTCGACGTACTCGAGGAGACCGCGGAGCGGCCGGAAGGCCTGGACGTACGGGCCGAGTGGGAGCGGTTGCGGTCCGGGCTGGAACGGCACGCGCCGGTCGGGGTCGACGTACTGGTGCGGGTCCGGCCGGACAAAACCGAGCTGATCCGGCGGATCGCGACGCCGATGCTCGCGAAGGGGGAGGTGCCCCGGGACGTACCGTCCGACGACGAGTGGCCGCACCTGCGGATGCACTTCCGGGTGCGGGAGGCCGCGTGCGGCGTACTGCTCGGGTTCGCCGGCGATCTGGAGGTGCTGGGACCGGGGGACCTGCGAGAGCGGATGCTGGAGCTGGCCCGGGCGGCGGTGGCGACCTACGGCTGACGGGTCGCCACGAATGTCTGCCGGAGGATGACGTTGCCGTCGGCATCGATGTCCTCGTTGCGCCAGTGGAAACCGTCCACAGTGATCCCGGTGAACTCCCAGCGGGTACTCGCGGACTGTGCCTCGAGCGTGATCGTGTCGCCGCTCGCGTGCGCGACGAACGGCATCACGAACGCCGCCTTCGGCCCCATCCAGGTCGAACGGAACGCCTGCAGTTCCGGGTCGTAGATCCGGATCGACAGACCCCACTCGCCGTCACCGTCGGTACCGCGGGCCAGCCGGCTCGGGGTGATCCAGACGTCCGCGACCGCGCGACCGTCGAGCGCCCAGGCGAAGTGCCATTCGCCGTGCGTACGGCGCGTGACGGCGCCGGTCTCGTCGTACCAGGCGACGTCGAGGTCCCAGCTGCCGATCAACGGAGCGAACGGGCGGAAGGCGTCCGCGTACTCCGCGCGCGGGCCGTCGGAAACCATCAGATCGGCGAGAACTCTCGCGGCCGCCGCGCCGTCGGTGAGCTGCATGTTTTCACCCTAGGGTCTGTCTGGTGATCCAGCGCCGTCGCGAGGAGGTGCTCGGTGCGGTGGCTCGGCGTGCGGGGGTGAAGGACTCGATGCGGATCCATCGTGGCCTTTGCCCCCGTGCGGCGAGGTGCCGTGCCGAGTGCCCCGCAGTAGGCGATGGATTGCCAGACAGGCCCTAGATGCGGACGCCCCGCCGCCGGTGACCCCGTCGCGTGCAACCACGATGGCACTTCCGGCGGTCGGGGCATTCAGTCCGACAGCACCGCGTCACTCTATTACGAGTTCGGCGCACATCCGAATCACGGGACCGGCAAGATCCCGTCTCTTAATGCGTGGCGACCGTACGGCGTCCTGGTTAGGGTCCGGGCATGACGACTCGGGCGGTGGTACGGCAGGCCGTGGCGGGCGATGCCGCGGCGGTGGCGGCGGTGCGGCGCGCGGTGTACCCGTACAAGGTGATGTCGGCGGCCGCGGTCGCGCACATGATCACGGTGCAGTCGCCGGGGGAGCGGTTCCTGCCGCTGGTCGCGCTGCGCGACGGCGAGGTCGTCGCCTGGGGATCGGCCGGCCTGAACGTCTGGACCAGCGAACCCGGCCAGTCCGAGGCGATCGTCTACGTACACCCCGACCATCGCAAGCACGGCATCGGCAGCGCGCTCGCCGAGCGCCTGCACCAGCATCTCACCGAGGTCGGCGCGGTCCGGGTGCGGACGTTCGCGCACCCCGACGGCGTCGAGTTCGCGCGTAACCTCGGGTACGACGGGACCCGGCAGATGCACTTCGCCGGGCTCGACCTGACCGGGGAGCTGCCCGCGCAGCCGCCGACGCCGGACGGGATCGAGCTGGTCAGCTTCGACGACCTCGACCCGCGGACGGCGTACACCGCCGACACGATCGCGTCGCTGGACGAGCCGAGCGACTCGCCGCTGGACGCGGTCGAGTACGACGTGTGGCTCGAGGAGATCTGGAACGGCCCGTCGATGGACAAGTCGCTCAGCGTCGGCGCGATGGCCGGCGGCGAGCTGGTCGCGTTCACCGTCGTCGAGACCGCCACCGACCGGATGTGGTCGGGCATGACCGGGACGATTCCGGGATATCGGGGCAGAGGCCTCGCCAAGCTCGTGAAGTCGGTCGCCCTGCGTCGCGCCGCGGCGGCCGGGATCACCTCCGCGTACACCTCGAACGACGACGAGAACGGCCCGATGCTTGCCGTCAACACCTGGCTCGGCTACCACCGCGTCCAGACCGAACTCGGCCTCCTGCGTGCGCTCGACACCTGACAGGGCTCGAAAGCTCTCAGAACGTCCAGCAGGTTAGGTCGGGCGAAGGGAACGCCCGACCTACCGCGGAACGCCACTCGTGTCAGCTGTCACACAGCGCTGTCAGGCTCAAGTCGAACCGGTTCTGATTGTTGTTCAGTACGGTTCCCCGGACAATCAGATCGGCGTTCGGCTCGAAATTGATAGCTAGAAGGTGGTGGCTGGCGTCGATGGTGACCTGCTGGTCAGGCAAGTTCGGTTTGTGGACGATCAGCGTTGTGGCCGGACTACCTCCGGCGTCCGGGCGGAACAGGATAGTTGCTTGCGCCTGCGTGCAGGTGCTGAGGTCGGGGGTGTAAATCGCCTCGAACGTCTTCCCAACGCGAGTGGAGTCGAGCGGTTGGTGGTCGAGAAGCAGATCCTGAGTTCCGTCTTTCCGTACGAACAAACTGCCCTCGCCGCTAGAGGACGCAATCAGGGGCTTCATGAAACCGCCGCGCCAGACAAAGTGGTCGAGAAACTTGGAGCTCGAGGCTGACTCGGTATCCGTTCCGCCGGCCGCGCTGAACAGCCGGAACGCACCGGCTGTGCCAGGCAGCGCCAAGTGAAACAGGATATGACCACCGATCGATTCACCTCTCTGCACCGTTGTCCACTCCGCATGAACTGCGTCCCACTTCTGCAAGATGGCCACAGTGTGATCCGGAGGCGCGGGCTTCACGTGCCCCTCTGCTTCCATCTCCCCGGTCCCAGGTTGGGTGGTCTCGATCCGGTCGAAGGAGACGACGGGTGTCGTCGGTGCTGGATCCGTGCCCGAAGCCACATGGGTGACGCCGACGCCGACCGGCGTCAGTAGCGCCGCAATAGCGGTCACTGCGCGAACAGCTCTCATACTGAAGTCCTCTCAAAGCCGGCTGGATGCCGGGCAAGAACGGGGTGCAGCGCGGATCCTGCCACGCGGCCTGTTGCGCGGCTGGAGTTCAACTGAACAAGAGCTGTAACCAGGCAATTTCCGGTACGCACCTGAAAGGGCGTTACCGTCCGGGGGACTTGGTCGTTGGGGTATCCAAGGAGTCTGGATGGAGATCAAGGTAGCGGGACCAGAGGACGTCGACGCTGCGGTGGCGATGCATGACGTCCTGGTGCCGTATTTGGTGGTCACCCGGAGCTCGCTGATCAGACGGTTGACGGCGCCGCCGAGACCAGGTCGGGGAACGTTCATGGCACTGGACGACGGCCACGCGGTGGGCTGGGCGTCGGACGGGCTGATCGGTGGCTCGGATCCGCTGGAC
The DNA here is from genome assembly GCF_042873835.1 of Kribbella sp. NPDC004536. NCBI lineage: Bacteria > Bacillati > Actinomycetota > Actinomycetes > Propionibacteriales > Kribbellaceae > Kribbella > Kribbella sp. NPDC004536. The sequence goes on from NZ_JBIALY010000003.1 coordinate 1,240,109, forward strand.
GGCGAGCTGCGGCTGCTGATCCGGCCGGAGTACCGGGGCAGAGGGATCGGGAGCCGGTTGCTGGAGGCAACACACGCGGATCTGCGCGCGGCGGGGGCTACGTCGGCGCGCGTGTTCGCCGACCCGAGCAGCGTCGAGTGGGCGGGGCAGTTCGGCTATCGGCAGACTCGTCAGGTCCACTACGCGGGGATCGACCCGCGCAACGCGGCGGACCTGCCCAAGATCCCGAGCCACGTGGACCTCGTACCTTTCACTGAGATAGATCCGAGGCTGTTGCACGCCGCCGACGAGGTCGCGCAGCGAACCAAGCCGGGTGATGCGAAGATCTCGTCTCAGCCGTATTCCGCCTGGTTTGCCGACACCTGGAACTCACCGGATCTGCTGATGGGGCTCAGCATGGCGGCAATATCCGACGGCAGGATCGTCGCGTTCACCCGGAACCACGGTGACTCCACCAAAATCTGGTCGAAGATGACCTCGACGCTACCGGAGTACCGCGGCCGCGGCCTCGCGAAACTGGTGAAGTCCGCGGCCCTGCACCGCGCCGCGGACGCCGGCGTACGAGGCGCGTACACGGCCAACTACGACGGCAACACGCCGATGATCGCGGTCAACGAGTGGCTCGGCTACCACCGCATCGCCACCCATGCGGTCCTGATCTGCCCCCTTTAGGGGACGAGCAGTACGACGGTTTCGGCGACGCAGGCGGGTTTGGTCGAGTTCTCCAGTTCGATCACCCAGTTGAGCGACACCTGGACGCCGGCGGGGGTCTCGACCGCGTTGGCGATCGAGGCGCCGGCGCGGACGCGGCTGCCGACCGGGACCGGCGCCGGGAAGCGGACCTTGTTCACGCCGTAGTTGAGCTTCGCGGTCACACCGTCGACGTGGAACAGCTCGTCACCGAAGCGGGCGATCAGGCTCAGCGTCAGGTAGCCGTGCGCGATCGTCCCGCCGTACGGGCCCTTCGCCGCGCGCTCGACGTCGACATGGATCCACTGGTGGTCACCGGTCGCGTCGGCGAACTGGTTCACCTGCTCCTGGGTGATCTCCAGCCACTCGGTCTCACCGAGCGTGGTGCCGACCGCGTGCGACACCTCGTCCACGCCGTTGAAGGTCTGCGGCATTGGGGGCTCCCTCTAGTTGCGCGGTCCGCCGGCGACGTACAGGACCTGGCCGGACACGAAGCCGGCCTCCTCGCTGCAGAAGAACGACGCCGCGGCGGCGATGTCCTCCGGCTTGCCGGTCCGGTTCACCGGGATGGTCGCCGCGGTGGCCTTCTTGAACTCCTCGAAGTCGACGCCGACGCGGGCCGCGGTGGCCGCCGTCATGTCGGTCTCGATGAAGCCCGGGGCGATCGCGTTCGCGGTGACGCCGAACTTGCCCAGCTCGATCGCCAGCGTCTTGGCCAGGCCCTGCAGGCCGGCCTTCGCGGAGGCGTAGTTCGCCTGGCCGCGGTTGCCGAGCGCGGAGGTCGACGAGAGGAAGACCATCCGGCCGTACCCGGCCTCGACCATGTGCGCCTGGCAGGCCTTCGACATCAGGAAGCTGCCCTTGAGGTGTACCGACATGACCGTGTCCCAGTCGTCCTCGGACATCTTGAACAGCAGGTTGTCGCGCAGCACGCCGGCGTTGTTCACCAGGATCGTCGGCGCGCCGAGCTCGGCGACCACCCGCTCGACCGCCGCGCTGACCTGGTCGGACTTGCTGACGTCGGCGCCGACGCCGATCGCCTTGCCGCCGGCCTCGGTGATCGCCTGGACGGTCGCCGCGCAGGCGCCCTCGTCGAGGTCGATGACCGCGACGGCGTTCCCGTCCGCGGCGAGCCGCTGCGCGACGGCCGCGCCGATTCCCCGGGCCGCCCCCGTCACGATCGCCACCCGCTGCGTTGTCATCAACCGCTCCAATCCGTCAACTGGTCTGCCGGGGACGACACTACCCACGGTCGGTCACTCACGGGATGACATCATCGTGGTGTGGATCATCACAACCGCCACGTCTATCACTGCCCGTTGCGGTGGGGCGACATGGACGCGCTTGGTCACGTGAACAACGGACGGTACGTCGACTACCTGCAGGACGCGCGCGTCGACTTCCTGTTCCGGACCGCGAAGGAGCTCGGCGCGGACACCCTGGAGACCGGGCTGCTGGTCGCCCGGCACGAGGTGCACTACCGCGCGCCGTTGCACTTCCGCCCGGAGCCGGTCCGGATCGAGCTCTGGATCTCCGAGATCCGCGCGGCCTCGTTCACGGTCGACTACGAGATCCTCGACGCCGAGCCCGAGCGCAGGACGTACGTCGAGGCGAAGACCAAGCTGGTCCCGTTCGACTTCACCGCGAACCGGCTCCGGCGGATCTCCCCGGACGAGAAGGTCGCCCTCGGCAAGCTGGTGGGTCGCTGATGTTCACACACCCCGTGCTCGTCCGGTGGTCGGACATCGACTCGTACGACCACGTCAACAACGTGCGGTACTTCGACTACCTGCAGGAGGCGCGGATCGCGTTCCTCAGCCAGGTGATGGAGACGACGGGTGACTTCTTCGCGCAGTACCCGTGTGTCCTGGTCAGTCAGACGGTCGACTACCTGCGCCCGATCCTGCTCCGGCACCCGCCGTACGACGTGGACGTGTGGATCGCCTCGGTCGGGACGTCGTCGTACACACTCGGTTCCCGCATCGTCGACCGCAGCGGCGAGTCGGACGACGTGTACGCGAAGGCGGAGTCCGTACTCGTCGCCGTGGACGGCACGACGCACGCAAAACGAACCCTCGGAAACGACGAACGGGCAGCCCTCCTGCAGCACGTTGCGAGCAGTTGAGAGACTGGATCCGAGATGACTGAGCAGCAGAGTTTCTACGACGCCGTCGGTGGGGCGGACACCTTCCACCGGTTGGTGGCCGCGTTCTACCGCGGTGTCGCCGCCGACCCGGAGCTTCGAGCGCTGTACCCGGAGGAGGACCTCGGTCCGGCCGAGGTGCGTTTCCGGATGTTCCTGGAGCAGTACTGGGGCGGTCCGAAGACGTACTCCGAGCAGCGCGGGCACCCCCGGCTGCGGATGCGGCACGCCCCGTTCGCCGTCACCCCGAGCCAACGGGACCGGTGGCTCGGCCACATGCGGGCCGCCCTGGACGAGCTCGGCCTGACACCTGAGCAGGACGAGCAGATCTGGACCTACATGGTGATGGCCGCGCACAGCATGGTGAACACCGACGAACCGAACTACCCCGGCGCGATCGACGTGTCCGGCCGCTGATTCCCTCTTCGAAGGAGACAACAAGAGCATGGCTACCATCCGTACGGCGAAGGCTCACTGGGAAGGCTCGCTGATGGAGGGCGCCGGCCAGGTCGCCCTGGAGTCCTCCGGTGTCGGTACGTACGACGTCACCTGGGCCTCCCGCGCGAACGACGCCAACGGCAAGACCAGCCCGGAAGAGCTGATCGCGGCCGCGCACTCCACCTGCTTCTCGATGGCGCTGTCGCACGCGCTGGCCCAGGGCGGTCACGCGCCGACGTCGATCGACACCCAGGCCGACGTGACCTTCCAGCCGGGTGAGGGCATCACCGGCATCAAGCTGGCCGTGAACGGCAACGTCCCGGGCCTGACCGCCGACGAGTTCGCGGAGTTCGCCGAGGGCGCGAAGAAGAACTGCCCGGTGTCCCAGGCGCTGTCCGCGGTACCGATCACGCTGGACGTCACCTTCACCGCCTGAGAATCCGGTGCCCCGGCGAGATCGCCGGGGCGCTGCTGTGTTTCAGCCGTGGAACTGGGCGATCACCTTGGTGAAGTCGTACGCGCTCTGAGAGATCCCGCTGCACGAGTCGCCGTCGGTGTTGCTGCCGCCGCAGGCGCGGTCCCGGTTGACCGCCCAGAACGTGAAGCGGGCCAGGTGGTGGTCCTGTGCGTACGTGAGCAGCGTCTTGAAGTCGGACAGCCGGACGGTCTCGCCGGAGTCGTCGGTCTTGCCGTTCATCGACGAGATGCCCATGTGCCGGTACGCCTCGTCGTCGGTGTAGCCGTACGCGCTCTTCAGCCGGGCCTTGAGGCCTTCCTCGGCCTTCTTGGTGAGCGTCGCCATGTTGGTCGAGCCGCCGCCGAAGTCGAACGGCATCAGCACCCAGCCGTCGTTGGCCAGTCCCGCGGCCGCGCCCTTCTTGATCAGGTCGACGCCCGACGCGTCCGGGCCGCCCTGGTCGGTGCCCATCGTGATGTACGTCTTGATGCCGGGGTTCTTGCTCTTCACGGTCTTGAGCGCGCTGACCACCCGCTGCCGGGCGGTGGCGCTGTGGAACTCGGTGTCCTCGATGTCGATGTCGATCGCCTTCAGCTTGTAGGCGTCGATCACCTTCTGGTACGCGCCGGCCAGAGCGGAGGCCGAGCTGCACTTCTCGCCGAGCTTGTTCCCGGACCAGCCGCCGAACGACGGGATCACGTCGCCTCCCGCGGCCCGGATGCTGTTGATCGCGGACTGGTCGGAGCCGCCGGTGAGCGCGCGGTCGCCGTCCCACTTCGGGTTGCAGCCGCCGTCGGACAGGATGAACGCGAGCGTGAACCACTTGTTCCCGGCGGCCTTCATCACGTCGGTCGGCTTCTGCGGGTTGCCCCAGCCGAGGTACAGGTACGGCGCCGCGCCGATGCTCGCCGGGTCCGCGGCCTGCAGCTGTGGGGCCTGTGCCTGTGGGGCGTGTACCGGCCGGGTGCTTGCCTGCGCGGCGGACGCGATACCGGTCGCCAGACACGCGGCGGTCACCGCGCTCACGAGGATCTTCATGACTCTCCTTGGATCGGGGGGCGGTCAGAGTCTCGAATCAATAGGAAGGTTTCCTAATGATTCTGCACGATCATGATCCTCTCTTCGCGCTGCGTCAACAGCTCAAATCTGTCGGTGCTGCGCGGCAGACTGCGCGCATGGTTGATGCGTTGCTCGAGAACCACCTGGCGTTCCTTGCGGCTCACCGGGGTGACGTCCGGCGGTCGGCCGACGCGATCGAGGTGGTGGGCGAGTCGGAGGAGTTCTCCGTCTGGATCCCGCTCTCACCGTCCGCCGAGTTACCCGCCGGGGTAAACGCAGTCCGGCTGGTGCCGGACAGCGGCCCCGGCTGGGAGGAGCGGCTGGCCGCGGCGGGATTCATGGCCGCCGAGGTGCTGGTGCACATGGAGGCACCGGCCGGTTCGGCGCAGGGCGAGCCGGTTGCACCGATCACCACGGAGCGTGATGCTGAGGCGTTTGCGGAGGTGCAGGGGGCGGTGTTTCTTGAGGTGGGGGAGCCGGACTACGACTGGTGGCGGGAGATGTTCGTCGAGCGCGCGGTGCAGAACTACTGCGCGCCGAACCAGTCGCTGTACTTACTGCGTGTCGACGGGGACCCGGCATCCATCACCCTGGTACTACGGACCGAGTTGGTCACCGGTGTCTACGCCGTGGCGACGAAACCGCAGTACCGGGGTCGCGGGCTGGCGACCAGGCTTCTCGAACAGGCGCGGCAGGAGGCTGCGGGTGGACGGTTGACCCTGCAGGTGGTGGAGGGATCGGACGCGGAGCGCCTCTACCTCAACCTTGGTTTTCGTCCTGCGTACCGCTCGCCGCACTTTCGTCGGCCTTAGCCTCTTCCTTCTCCATCCCGGAGCCCACGCCGGACGAGCCGGAGCTGTTCGGGTCGCGGGTGGTCATGTTGCCGACGCGGAGGACCTCGCCGTTGCGGACGTACCAGGTGGTGCCGTCCTCACCACGCAGCGTGGTGATGCGCAGGCCGACGGCGACCACGACGCCGGTCGCCTTCTCCATGTCGATCAGGTCGCCGACGCCGTACTGGTCCTCGAAGATCATGAACACGCCGGCCAGGAAGTCCTTCACCAGCGTCTGCGCGCCGAAACCGAGCGCGACGCCGATGATGCTCGCGGACGCGATCACCGGCAGGATGTTGAAACCGAGTTCGGCGAGCACCATCACCACGAGGACGGCGGTGAGCACGATCGTGACCGCGCTGGTCAGCAGCGACGCGATCGTCTCCGCGCGCTGCGCCCGGCGCTCGTTCGCCAGGGTGTTCTCGACGAACTCCTGCCCGCGCTTGGACTTCGCCAGGACGCCGGCCACCGCACCGCTCCCGGTCCGCCGCGCGAACCGCCGGATGACCTTGTGCAGGACCCAACGGAGCACGAAGAAACCGATGATCAGCCCCGCGATCCGGGCCGGGACCACGATGATCTGATCGGTCATCTCCAGCTTGCCGTCGGACCCCGTCCGGAAGAAGGTCGGGAAGGAGTCCGGCACCGAAAACAGGGGGTGACTGACTAGGGACACAAGGTAGCTGGTCAGAATAGGCATCTCGCCGCCCGATGTTAGTAGGACTGACAAGGAGACGGAAAAGCATGTCGAGTCGGCTGGACGACGAGCTTTCCAGGCTCGTGAGCGCTGGTGTGCTGCGCCAGTACCAGGCCGACTCGATCCGGGACGCGGCCGACGCGGAGCTGGACGCTGCCCTCGCGGACCCCGGTCGGCCCCGCCCGCCGGACGAGCCCGGGGAGTCCGAGCAGGCCAAGCGGACGGGTCCGCCCGCCGCGGCACACGCGAACGCACTGGTCGAGGTGCTCGGGTACATCGGCGGCGCGCTGCTGCTGGGTGCCGTCGCACTCCTGACCTTGGCGAACTGGGGCGAAATGGGCCGCGCGGCCCGGGTCAGTACCGGTACGACGGCCGCCGTCGTGCTGCTCGGCGTCGCCGTCCTGCTGGCGCTCGTCGGGCGTCGCCGGCAGCTCAGTGCGGCGCTGGCGTCGCTGGGCTGCTGTGTGGCCGGGTTCGCGACGTTCGTGGCGATCGAGGGGGAGGCCGGGCGGGTCGCCGGGGTGATGGTCGCGCTCGCGCTGGCGGCCGGCGGACTGTGGTGGCTGAAGGAATCTTCGTTGCTGGTGGCAACGTTCGGGATCCTGGCGGTCGGTGTGTTGGTGATCACCTCCGATGTCCTCACTCCGGACGCCGGCTCGGCCGCGAACAGCGCGGGCATCGCCGGGACCGGGTTCATCATCGTCGCGTTCGTCTTCGCGATGCTCGGACTGGTCCGCGACCAGGTGACGTCGTGGTCACTCGCCGGAGCCGCGATGTTCAGTTCGTCGATCTGCTGGCTGGTGCAGGAACGCGGCGAGATCATGGCGCTCGCGGTCGGTACGGCGGGTCCGGCCGCACTGCTGGTCGCGTACGGGCGTACCAGGCGTTCCGCGTACGCCGTGGTGGGCTGCGCGATCCTCCTGGTCATCTGGCCGATCTCCCTGTACCAGCTGACCGACAACCTGGCCGGTGTGGCGATCGGACTCGTCGTGGCAAGCGGCGTACTGCTCCTGGCAGTCCTGATGCTCAGCCGCCGCCGCTCCAACGAGTAACGGGTAGCGCAACGCGCGCCGTTTGGCCGTACCCGCGGTTGATACGGCAGACTCGCTGGGGTGACAGCTCCCACTCCGGCCCTTGTCGAGCTTGCAGTCGCCCATGGCGTGGCCACGGAGTACTGGAACTGGCAAGGCGAGCACGTGATCGTTTCCAGCGAGGTCGTGTCTGATGTGCTCGCCGCACTCGGTGTGGACGCCTCCACGCCTGAGAAGGCAGCTCTTGCGCTCGCGGAGCACCAGCAGACGCGCTGGCGTCGTACGTTGCCTCCTACCGTTGTGATGCGGGAGGGGTGGACCCCGTGGTTCGCCGTACACCTGCCGCACGGCTCGACGGCCGAGGTGTGGGTGGACCTCGAGGACGGCGGCCAGCGGCGGGACCTTCCGCAGCAGGACCACTGGGTCGAGCCTGAGTGGATCGACGGCGTCCAGGTGGGTGAGGCCACGTTCCAGCTGCCAGGTGACCTGCCGCTGGGCTACCACCGGCTGTGTGCGCGGATCGGCACCAACCCGGAGATCTCCGTCAGCACCCTGATCGTCACGCCTAAGAAGCTGGAGCCTGAGAAGCTGCACCGGACGTGGGGCTGGGTCCTCCAGCTGTACTCCGTACGCTCCCGGCGCTCCTGGGGTATCGGCGACCTCCACGACCTGGGCGACCTCGCCGCGTGGTCGGCGCACGACCTGGGTGCCGGCTTCGTTCTGGTGAACCCCCTGCACGCCGCGGAGCTGGCCGGCCGGATGGAGCCGTCGCCGTACCTCCCGGCGTCGCGCCGCTTCGGCAACCCGATCTACCTGCGCATCGAGGACATCGACGAGTACGGCGACCTCGCGCCGATGGAGCGGGACCAGGTCCGGGCGCTGGCGCTGCAGGCACGGGCTCTCAGCGAGGACGTGACCGCGATCGACCGGGACACGGTGTGGGCCGCGAAGCGGGAGGCGCTGCAGGTGCTGTTCCGCGTGCAGCCGTCCGTGGGGCGGATCGCGGAGTACGGCGCGTACTGCGACCGCGAGAGTCAGGGGCTGATCGACTTCGCCACCTGGGCTGCGATTGCCGACGTGCACGGGCCGGAGTGGAGCAAGTGGCCGGAGGAACTGCAGGAGCCGACGTCCCCGGCGGTTGTTGCCTTCCGCAACGAGAACCCGGACGCGGTGGAGTTCCACTGCTGGCTACAGTGGCAGCTCGACGAACAGTTGGGCCGTACGCAGGCCCGCGCGAAGGCGGCCGGAATGTCGCTGGGCGTCGTGCACGACCTGGCTGTCGGCGTGCATCCGGACGGCGCCGACGCCTGGGCGCTGCAGCACGTACTCGCGCCGAACATCCACGTTGGTGCCCCGCCGGACGCGTTCAACCAGCAGGGCCAGGACTGGTCGCAGCCGCCGTGGCGGCCGAACGCGCTGGCCGAGACCGGGTACGCCGCGTGGCGGGACCTGGTGCGGGCCGTGATGCGGCACGGTGGCGGGCTGCGGATCGACCACATCCTCGGCATGTTCCGGCTGTGGTGGGTGACGTCGCCGGAGCGGCCGACCGAGGGCACGTACGTGCGGTACGACCACGAGGCGCTGGTGGGGATCCTGGTGCTCGAGGCGCAGCGTTCCGGTGTCACCGTGATCGGCGAGGACCTGGGGACGGTTGAGCCGTGGGTACGCGACTACCTCACGGAGCGGGGCGTCCTCGGGACGTCCGTGCTCTGGTTCGAGCGAGACGCCGACGGGAAGCCGCTGGCGCCGGAGCGGTGGCGAGAGCTCTGTCTGGCGACTGTGACGACGCATGACCTCCCGCCGACGGCCGGGTACCTCGCGGGCGATCACGTGGAGCTGCGGAATCGCCTGGGTCTGCTCACCCGACCTGTCGCGGAAGAGCTCGCTGTCGACGAGGCAGACCGCGACGCGTGGCTGAACGCGCTCCGTGAGCGCCACCTCCTCAGCAACACCGACGGCGACGTCGAGCGGATCGTCGAGGCGCTGCACCGGTACGTAGCCCATACGCCCGCGAAGCTGGTCGGCGTCGCGCTGACGGACGCGGTCGGGGAGCGCCGGACGCAGAACCAGCCCGGCACGACGGACGAGTACCCGAACTGGCGCGTCCCGCTCGGCGGCCCGCAGGGCGACCCGGTCCTGGTGGAGGACCTCCCGAACAACCTCCGCCTACGCCGCCTCATCGGCGCGCTGAACATCTAGCGACCGGACGTCAGCTCGGCTCCAGCTCAGGTTCACAGCACTGGCTGAAAATAAAGCATTTTCAGCCTTCCGGAGTGAACGAGGAGTCCGATGGTTACGGCGAGCAACGACCACTACGGCGCCGCGTACGAGACGTTCAACAGTGAGTTGCTTACCCGCATTAGGTCGGAAGCCTTCGGTGAGGACATCGGTCAGAACGGCTGGCAGACAGCGGACGAACAGGATGTCTTCCTGGACTGGCTGGGTCTCGGTCCCCACCATCGGGTGCTTGATTTCGGCTGCGGCGCCGGCGGTCCAACTCTTCGGATCGCCGAGAAGACCGGGTGTGTGGTTGACGGCATCGACATCGACATTCGCGCGATCGAGGCCGCCAGAGACCGCGCCAAGCGTAGCCAGGTAGAACATCGAGCGTCTTTCCACGTTTCCGGTGAGGATCTGCTCCTGCCGTTCGGAAACGGAGCGTTTGACGCCGTGATCAGCGTCGACGCTATCAACCACGTGCTGGACCGGGTGGTGCTCTTCGCCGAGTGGCGCCGACTGCTGAGGCCCGGCGGGCGAGTTCTGTTCACGAACCCCGCAGTGATGACCGGTCCGATCAGTGGCGAGGATCTGACGGTGCGTTCATCCATTGGCAGGTTTCTTTTCACGCCGGCACATTCGGATCCGGAGCTGCTCCAGGCGACGGGCTTCCGAGTTGTTCGCCAGGCGGACCGGACACAGAACGTGGCCGTGAGCGCTCGCCGACGTTTCGAGGCCAGGGCTCGGCACGCGACTGATCTGATCAGGAGCGAAGGCGCCGAACTGTTCGCTCGGCAGCAACGCTTCTTCGACACGGCATACCGCCTCGCCGAGCAAGGCTGCCTGTCGCGTCACCTCGTGCTGGCTGAGGCCGTCTGACGGCCTGATCCCGCGAGAGTCTGTCTCCGGACGCTGATTTCTGATTCAACCGGACGTTTCGGCAATATCTTTCGCGGGAAGTTCATTCTTTGAAAAACCGCCCCGTTTTCAAGGAGTGTCCCCATGAAATCTGTGCTCCGACGCATCCTCGTACCGCTCGTCGCCGTCGCGGTCGGCCTGCTGCCCGGTGTGGTGGTGATCGAGCAGGCGTCCGCCCTGACCAAGCTGACGCAGTCGCAGGCGGCCTCGATCTTCCGGGCCGCGGGAATCACCTGGTCGTCCAGTGGCGGGTGTACCGATCGCTACAACTCCACCTGCACGTCCTTCGAGCAGATCAACGACAGCACCGTGTACGGCGTCCGGACGCTGAAGAACGCCAGCGGGTGCGCGATCAACATCACCGGTGGGACCGAGACCGGGCATGCCAGTGGGACCTACAGCCACTGGAACGGGTACAAGGTCGACATCTCGAAGTACACCTGCATCGGGAACTACATCCACAACAACTTCACCCGGATCGCGAACCGTGGTGACGGCTACCCGCAGTGGCAGTCCGGCGCCGGCAACATCTACGCGGACGAAGGCTCCCACTGGGACATCACGTACTACAACTGCGGCGGTTGCTGAGCGTCTCGTCGGCTGCTGGAGGGGCGGTGGCTCCTCCAGCAGTTGGGGCGTACTAGGCTTCGAGCCGTGATTGCTGAATTGTCCGGGCACTCGTTGCTGGTGTTCGTCGGGATTCCCGTGCTGGTGATCGCGGTGGTGGCGTTGCTGACGTTCGCCTCCTCGATCGCGAACGGCCCGCGGTACCGTCCGGGGCTGTCCTGGTGGGCACCGCCGGTCTGGATCAACGGGCCGACCGCCACCAAGCCCGACCCCGCGAACCTGCCCGAGCTCGACCCTGCTCCGGCTGCCACCGCGACCGCCGCCGGCGTCGCCCGCACGATCGGAGGCGCAAGTGCCAGCTGGTGACGCTTTCACCCCGGATCAGCTCCACGACATCGAGCGCGCGGTCCGCAACGCCGAGGAGGCGTCCGGCCTGCACTTCTCGGTGTACGTCGGCGGCGCCGACTCCGAGACCCGCCCGTTCGCGATCGAGCTGCTGAACGAGCTCGACGACCCGGACAGCTCGGTCCTGGTGTACGTCGACCCGGCCGGCCGCCGGCTCGAGATCGTGTCCGGCTCGCAGGCCCGCCGGCAGCTGTCGGACTCGTCCGCCGGCCTGGCCGCGCTGACCATGCAGACGTCGTTCGCGACCGGTGACCTGGCCGGTGGCCTCGTGACCGGCGTACAGCAGCTGGGTGCGCACGCGCACCAGGCTCCGCTGCTCCACGCGAACAACGAGCCCCACAAGCTCTAGCAGTGGCGCCGTTGCAGCCGCGTCGCATCGAGCTGGGCGACGTGGTACTCCGTCCGTTCGTCATGTCCGACGAGGCTGCAGTGGCTGTGGCACTGCAAGACCCCGGCATCCTGCGCTGGACTGCCGGGACCGCTGTGATCAGCTCGCCTGCGGACCTACGTGCCCGCAGGTGGCTGGAGCCGCGGCTCGACAGCTGGGCGCACGGCAACGCCGTCTTCGCGGTCGCCGACAGCGACAGCGACAAGGTGATCGCCAGCGTCACGCTGCGGGACGTACACCGCGTGCCTGACCAGGCTGTCGCGGCCTACTGGGTGAGCCCGGTGGCGCGCGGCCGTCGGCTCGGTGCGCGCGTACTGGATGCCGCGGCGCGCTGGGGCTTCGCCGCTGACGGTCTACGACTGCACCGCATCTCGCTGGACCATTCGCTCGTCAACGAGGGCTCCTGCCGCGTCGCCCTACGCGCGGGCTTCCAGTTGGAGGGCGTCATGCGCGACTACTACGTCGAGCCGACAGGGCAACGGCACGACTCTCACCTGCACGCGCGGCTCGCGACGGACGTCGTACCTCAGCCGGCCGGTTCGTAGGTCGGGCAGGCGCTGGAGTACGCCGCCTGCGTCCGCGGGTCCTGGCAGAGGTTCAGCATCTGCGCCGAGGACGCACCGGGTCCGAGGTAGACCACCCAGGTGCCGGTGATCGGCGTCAGCGCGCTGTCAGTGATGCCTGGGTACTGCCCGTTGACCAGCATGGCCTTAGCCGGGATGCCTGCGCGCGTCACCTTGGTCGCGGTGTCCCTGGCGGACTGCTCGGCGTCGGCCGGGTACTTGTCCAGTACGGCGATCCACTGGCCGTGCTTGAACTTCGGAGACGTCGGGCCGGTGTTCACCGACGGCGGGGTGACCGACTGGACCTTCGTCGACGGCTGCTGGGTCACGGTCGGCTTGGTCGTCGCGGCCACAGGAGGCTTGCGGTCGCCCTTGGTGGCGCTACCGGTGGCGCTCTGGGCCGGTGCGGCGGCGCCGGTGTCGGTGCCCGAGCCCATCCGCAGCCCGTCGGCGGTCTGGTCGGTGCCCGAGCCGCGGCTCAGGATGTACCCGAACACAGCGGCCAGCGCGAGCCCGGCCACGATTCCCGCGCTGACGGCGCTGCGCGAACGCTGGGCTTTCCGCTTCCGGTGATCGGCGCGTGTCACAGCAGGGCCCCTCCCCAGATCGCCCCAGACTGATATATCCGGTGCAGCTTAATCCGATCGAGCGTATAAGTGAGCCTCTTTCAGGTGGCAAGAATCTCTTTCCAGGAAAGGGAATCGCGCACCGCGCACAGGTCTTCACCGTGTGCCGACCAACGATCGTTTGACCCTCACGGAACGAATCGGAGCACTCCCGGATCCGCAATGTCCTGACCTGGACAGCGTCAGGCTAGGTGCCGGACGGGATCCCGTCGTAGCGGACCTTGGGGCGAGTGTCCAAGGCGTCGTCGAGCCAGGCGTCGACGTCGACGTCCGCGGACAGGATGTGGTTCACGTACGACGTGCGTTCGTGGCTGAGGACCTCCAGCTCCCAGACGCACGGTGCGGCGCCGATCGGGGCCGGGCGGAGGTCGTCGACTTCCATTCCGCTGAAGATGCTCAAGCGGGACTGGAAGTCGCGCGCCCAGCTCTGCACCACCAGGTAGATGCCGTCGTCGCCCAGGTGCAGTACGACGACACCGAGACCGACGGAGCCCATCGCGTCGTCGAACTCGAGCTGCCTGGTCGCGGTGCCCCGGGCGATGTCGACCATCTCGTCGTCCCACTGACGTCCGCGGGCCGTGACGATGTACGGCTTCACCAAGCGGTGTGGGTATCGCCAGGGCATCAGCGGAGTGACTGGGCGGGGTCGGTACGCCTCTGCGAGTCCGGTCAGCGCAACAGCTGCCGCACCAGCCAAGGCGGGGTCTGAGGCGGGCACCGGTCCAGTCTTACCGCACTGCGAGGTTCAAAAGAAACAGGGCCGGTCTCTGGTGAGACCGGCCCTGCTCGAGACACTCAGGCGACAGTGTCAGTTGCCTGTGCGGCGATCGCTCGGGTCAGGTCGGCCTGCGCTTCCGTGACGTACCGCAGCGTCGGGGCGTCCACCGACGCGGACTCCGCGGCCAGCCAGCCCGTCAGCGCGTCCAGGGCTGCCTGGTCTGCCAGGTGCCGGGGGGACAGGTACACCAGCACGTTCTCGCCCATGGACGAGCCGAGCCGCGTGTACACGTCCTTGGCCGCGCTCAGGTACTTGTCGACGTACGGCCGCAGCAGGTCCTCCTGGCCCGGCTGCTGGAAGCCGAGGATGGTCCGGAACTGCGTCTCGTTCGGGGTGTCCTCGGACTCCACCGCGACCCGCCATGCCTCTTCCTTGGCCTCGGCGGTCGGCCGTGCCGCACGGGCCTGGGCAGCCCGCTCCTGACCGGTGATCGTGGTGTCGCGGGTGAGCTCGTCGTCGATCTCGTCCGCACCGATCCGGCCGAGCCGCGCCAGCGCCACGATCAGCGTCCAGCGCAGGTCGGTGTCGACGACCAGACCCTCGGGCAGGTCACGACCCTCCAGCCAGCCCGCGAGCCGTTCGGCTCCGGCCTCGGAGAACACCGCCGAGCTGTAGGCCCGGACGAACGCGAGCTGGTGGTCGCTGCCCGGCTGCGCCTCGGCGACCAGGCCCGCCAGCGCCTCCTCGAGCTGCGCCCGTAGGCCGGGCCGGTTCTGCGGCGCGGCGTACTGGTTGATCGCGCTGCTCGCCTGGTTCAGCAGGGCCCGGACGCCGGTCAGGTCGGTCTCGGCCCGGATCCCGCGCAGCACGATGCCGACGTACTGGCTGGCCGGCATCTCCGCGTCCCGGGTCATGTCCCAGGCCGCACCCCAGGCGAGTGCCCTGGGCAACGATTCGGTCAGCTGGTCGATCGACTCCACCAGGGTCGCCCGGGACCGCTCGTCCAGCCGGATCTTCGCGTAGGTGAGGTCGTCGTCGTTCAGCAGTACCAGGTCCGGCTGGGTCGCGCCGGTCAGCTCCGGGAGCTCGGTGCGCGGGCCGTCGATGTCCACCTCGAACCGCTCGGTCCGGACCAGGCCGGCGTCGGTACGGCGGTAGAGCCCGACCGCCAGGCGGTGCGGACGCAGCACCGGGAACTTCTCGTTCGCCGTCTGCTCGATCGCGAACGAGGTGAACGCGCCCTCGTCGTCCACCGCGAAGTCGGCGCGCAGCGTGTTCACGCCCGCGGTCCGCAGCCAGCGCTCGGTCCAGTCGTCGAGGTCCCGGCCGGACGCCTTCTCCAGCGGCTTCAGCAGGTCGGTCAGCTCGGTGTTCCCGAACGCGTGGTCCTTGAAGTACTCCTTCAGCGCGGTGACGAAGGTGTCCTCACCGACGAACGCGACCAGCTGGCGCAGCGTCGACGCGCCCTTGGCGTAGGTGATGCCGTCGAAGTTCACCTCGACCGCGTGGAAGTCGATCATGTCCGCGGCGATCGGGTGCGTCGACGGCAGCTGGTCCTGCCGGTACGCCCAGTTCTTCCGGGCGTTGCAGAACGTCGTCCAGGCGTCGTTGTACTTCGTCGTCGCAACCACCTGCGCCCAGTGGCTGGCCCACTCGGCGAAGGACTCGTTCAGCCACAGGTCGTCCCACCAGGTCATCGTGACCAGGTCGCCGAACCACATGTGCGCGAGCTCGTGCAGCACGGTGTTCGCGCGGGCTTCCATCTCCGCGTGCGTCGTCCGGCTGCGGAACAGGTACTCGTCGCGGAGCGTCACGCAGCCCGCGTTCTCCATCGCGCCCATGTTGTACTCCGGCACGAAGGCCTGGTCGTACTTGTGGAACGGGTACGGCGTACCGAACGCTTCCTCGAACAGCGCGAAGCCCTGCTTGGTGACCTCGAACAGGTCGTCGACGTCGAGCGCGTCCTTCAGCGACGGGCGACACAGCAGCGACATCGGGTACGTGCCGTGCGGGCCCTCGTACGCGTCGGTGACCACGTGGTACGGGCCGGCGACGACGGCGGTGACGTACGTCGAGATCCGCTCGGTCGGCGGGAACTCCCAACGGGCCAGCTCCTCGCCGTTCTCGCCCTGGTACGGCGCCGGCTCCGGGGTCGGCGCGTTCGAGATCACGACCCAGCGGGCCGGTGCCGAAACGGTGAACGTGAACGGGGCCTTCAGGTCGGGCTGCTCGAAGGTGGCGAACACCCGGCGCGCGTCCGGGACCTCGAACTGGGTGTAGAGGTAGGTCTCCTTGTCGGCCGGGTCGACCGAACGGTGCAGCCCTTCACCGGTCCGCGAGTACAGGCAGTCCGCCAGCACCCGCAGCTCGTTGCGCTCGGCCAGCCCGTCGAGCTGGATGCGGGCGCCGTCGTAGACCACGTCCGGGTCCAGGGCGGCACCGTTCAGCGTCACCTCGCGGACCTTGTCCGCGATCAGGTCGGCGAAGGTGCTCGCGCCGGCCTCGGCGGCGAACGTGACGGTGGTCACCGACGGGAACGTCGGTGCACCGGTCGGGGCGTTGGCCAGGTCGAGCTCGATCGCGTAGCTGACGTCACTGACCACACCCGCACGGGAACGCGCCTCGTCGCGCGTCAGGTTGGTTCCAGGCATGTCCGCATCCTATGCACCTGGCTGTTGGGTTCGCCGAGGGTTTCCCCCGACCTTGGGGTATGGATACCAAGACGGTATCTCTGTTGTTTCAACTTTGTATGATGGGGCATATGACTGCCTCCGCTGATTTCTGGTTCGACCCGGCCTGCCCCTGGGCCTGGATGACGTCCCGCTGGATGCTCGAGGTCGAGCAGGTCCGGGACGTGAAGACGACCTGGCACGTGATGAGCCTCGCTGTGCTGAACGACGGCCGCGACGAGCTCCCCGAGAAGTACCGCAGTTTCCTGAGCAACGCCTGGGGTCCGGTGCGGGTCCTGATCGCGGCCGAGCAGGCGCACGGCAACGAGGTACTGCTGCCGCTGTACACCGCGCTCGGCAAGCGGATCCACATCGAGGGCCGCGGCATCGTGGACGGCGTCGACGGGCTGATCCGCGAGGCGCTGACCGAGGTCGGGCTGCCGGAGTCGCTGGCCGAGGCGGCCGGCACCGACCGGTACGACGACGCGCTGAAGAAGTCGCACCACGCGGGCATGGACCAGGTCGGCATGGAGGTCGGTACGCCGGTGATCTCGGTCGAGGGCACCGCGTTCTTCGGCCCGGTTGTCACGCCCGCGCCGAAGGGCGAGGCGGCCGGCAAGCTCTGGGACGGCGTGCGACTGGTGGCCGGTACCGAGGGCTTCTTCGAGATCAAGCGCACCCGGGACCGCGGCCCGATCTTCGACTGACGGTTCAGGGCTTGTCCTGGAGCCACCCGAACCGTGAAAGTTGCTCACTGAAGATTCCGTCCAGTGGTGAGTAGGTTTCAGATGACGCTGACTGCAGGCATCGCGGTGTTCGACCGCCAGACCGGACAGTTCGTCCACGAGCAGGACGCCGACCTGCAGTTCCGTACGGCGTCGGTGGTCAAGCTGCTGATCGCGCTCGACTTCTTCTGGGACCGCGGGCCGGCGTACGACGTACCGGAGGAGGACCGGGAGCGGCTCGAGCTGATGCTGCGGAGCAGTGACGACGACGCGGCGAGCTACTACTGGGATCAGCGTGGTGGTGCGGCTCTGGTGGAGCGCATGATCGGGCGGCTCGGACTGACGCACACAGCCGGGCCGCCCGCCACCCACCCGGGCTTCTGGGGGTACGTCGCCATCACGGCAGCCGACACGGTACGCATCTACCGATACCTGTTGGAGGAGGCCCCGCGGCCGGTCCGTCAGTTCGTGATGGGCCAGCTGCACCGGGCGACCCGTAACGGCACCGACGGCTTCGACCAGTACTTCGGGATCGCGTCGGTGTTCGCACCGGACTTCAGCATCAAGCAGGGCTGGTCCGGCTTTCAGGGCTCCAGCGGGTACCGCTCCGACAAGGCGAAGCCGGAGTCGGTCGTAGACCTCGTGAGCGAGGCGCTGCACACCACGGGCACGGTCGGCCCGAACGACCGGGTCATCGTCGCGGTCTACACACTGCACCCGTGCGGAACGCCGTACGAACAGGCGTACGCCGCTGTGACGCAACTGACCGCCGGGCTGACTGTGCCGGGCGGCGTGCGCGTACCGGTGAGCTGACAAGTAGATTGCCTGCCATGCGAGTGCATATCGGCTCTGACCATGCCGGCTTCGAACTGAAGAACCACCTGGTGCAGCACCTGAAGGCTGCTGGGCACGACGTCACGGACCACGGTCCGGCGGTGTACGACGCCGTCGACGACTACCCGCCGTACTGCCTGCGCACCGGGCAGGCCGTGGTGGACGACCCGGGCAGTCTGGGCGTCGTGATCGGCGGCTCGGGCAACGGCGAGCAGATCGCCGCCAACAAGGTGCAGGGGGTCCGGGCGGCACTCGCCTGGAACACCGACACCGCACGGCTCAGCCGCGAGCACAACAACGCGAACGTGATCAGCATCGGTGCCCGCATGCACACCGAGGAGGAGGCCACGGGGTTCGTCGACACGTTCCTGGCGACCGCCTACTCCGGTGAGGAGCGGCACACACGCCGGATCGACATGCTGACCGCCTACGAGTCGACCGGCGAGCTCCCGCCGCTCTCCTGATCGTCCTGGTCGGTCACCGGCAGCACAGGCCGGCGCCTGACCGGTTGTCTGGGGCGGGACACGTCCCGGGCGCGCATGCTCCGGCCCGTGCCGACCACGGCCGGCGTGGGCGTCGCCGCCTTGCCCCCTCTGGTACCACCTGTCGTCCCCACAAGAGGAATCATGCCTGAAGGTCACACGTTGCACCGGCTGGCGAACGACGTCTGGGACGCGTTCGGCGGCCGTACCGTCCGGGCGTCGAGTCCGCAGGGCCGGTTCGCCGACGGTGCCGCGTTGCTCGACGGCCACGTGCTGCGGCAGACCGAGGCGCACGGCAAGCACTTCCTCGCCGACTTCGAGGGCGCCGGCTGGCTGCACATCCACCTCGGCCTGATCGGGAAGATGGACATCCACCCGGCGCCCGTACCCGAGCCGGTCGGCGCGGTCCGGGTCCGGCTGCAGAACGCCACGGCGTACGCCGACCTGCGCGGCGCGACGGTCTGTGAGGTGATCACCGACGAGGAGCGCGAGAAGCTGCTCGGCCGGCTCGGGCCGGACCCGCTCCGCGACGACGCCGACCCGGAGCTCGCCTGGAAGCGGATCCACCGCAGCAAGCTGCCGATCGGGCAGTTGCTGATGAACCAGGACGTGCTCAGCGGCGTCGGCAACGTGTACCGCGCCGAGGTGCTGTTCCGGGCCAAGCTGAACCCGATGACGCCCGGCAACGTGGTGAAGAAGCGCGAATGGCAGGGGATGTGGGACGACCTGCTCGAGCTGATGAAGTACGGCGTCGAGACCGGCCGGATCGACACCGTCGCCGACGACCACACCCCGGAGGCGATGGGCCGCGACCCGCGCCAGGACGACCACGGCGGCGAGGTGTACGTGTACCGGCGCCACGGGCAACGATGTTACGTCTGCCAGTCGGTGGTCCGGACGAAGATCCTCGCGGGCCGTAACTTGTTCTGGTGCCCCAGATGCCAGCGCACCGGCCTCACTCGCAAGAGCTGACAGTTCTCGATCGTGTCTCGGATTGATGCGCGGACCGATCGGTACCGTTATCTTCTTCACACCATGAGGAAGAGCGGCGGTGTTGCGCTGGCACGACGCATCGGCCGCCGGGTCGAGGCGCTGGGCCGGCGCGCCCGCCGTTCGCACCGGGTCGCGTTCGTCGCCCTGATGCTGGTGCAGCTGTTGATCTCGATCGCGAGCCTGATCTGGATGACGTTCGTGCCGGTGTCGTTCCTGATCGTTCCGCTGGTGGTCGGCGGCGTACTCCTGCGGTTCGGTGAGCTCGTCGCGCTGACGGCGATCACGACCACGTTCGGCTCGTACGTCGTACTGTCCCGCGGGCTGACGATGCCGCGGATCGGGTTCGTGCTGGTGATCGCGGTGGTCGGCTGGATCATGATCACCAGCGCCAAGGTGCGCAGCCGGCTCGGCGTACCGGGGACCCGGGGCGAGTCGATGCTGATGGAGTTGCGGGACACGCTGACCGCGCAGGGGGAGTTGCCGCGGCTGCCGCCGGGCTGGCTGGTCGAGTCGTGGATCCAGTCCGCCGGAGCGTCCACGTTCTCGGGGGACTTCGTGGTGTCGACGGTGCACGACGACCTACTCGAGGTCGCGCTGGTCGATGTCTCGGGCAAGGGCATCGACGCCGGTACCCGGGCGCTGCTGCTGTCCGGTGCGTTCGGCGGCCTGCTGGGGGTCGTACCCGTCGAAGAGTTCCTGCCGTCCGCGAACCGGTACATCCGCAGACAGGAATGGGACGACGACTTCGCCACCGTCGTGCACGTCGTCCTCGACCTCGCGACCGGGGAGTTCGACGTACGGACGGCCGGTCATCCGCCGGCGATCCAGTTCGACGCCTGGTCGGGCCGCTGGCAGACCCGGGACGCCGACGGGCCGTTGCTCGGCCTGGTCGAGTCGCCCGAGTTCGAGGTGAACCACGGGCAGCTGAAGCTGGGCGACGCGCTGTTCCTGTACAGCGACGGCATGGTCGAGACGCCGCGGCAGGACATCGGCCGCGGAACCGACCGGCTCGCGGGACACGCCGAGCGGCTGGTCGGGCACGGCTTCAAGGGCGCGGCCCGGGAGCTGGTCGAGACCGCCGGCGGCGCCGGGGACGACGCCGCGATCGTCATCATCCACCGCAAAGCGCATGCCTGAGGCAAGCAAGTCTCTCGTTGTCAGTCCCGATGTTTGTTGACTTGGGCAACGACAGGGTCATACTGCTGGTGAGATGCCCGCCCGCACTATGACCTGTGGTTGACCATGGCTAGACAGGGGACCGGGGATGGTTCGCAAGGGGGTACGTGCTCAGGCTGCCGGAATCGCGGCGGCTGCTGGAGCACTCACTGTTCTGATCGGTGCCGGGGTACTGGTGCTGCAGTCGGGTTCCGGCGGTGGCGTGCCGGTCGCGCCGCTCGCGGCGATGGCAGCGCCGCCCGGGAACAACGGGACGATCAAGATCGACGGGGTCGAGCTCGGTGACGGTCCGCCGGCCAATCACCCGCACCAGGGGTGCACCTTCAAGGTGCAGTTCTACAACTACGAGCAGGGGCCGTACTACGCGACCGTGCAGTTCGCGGATCAGCCGCCGACCGGCAACGCCGGGCTGCAGGTGGTGTCGGGCAACCTGAATCCGTTCATCGGTGGGGATCCCGCCGGTGGTGGGAACGACCTGGACGCCGAGGAGATCTACACGCTGAAGTTCAGCGGGCCGCCGCAGCCGCAGCAGGGTTACCACGTCAAGGTGACGATCCACGCCGACGGTTCGATCGGCAACGACACCAAGTCCAAGGTCTTCTGGGTCACCGGCTGCGACGCCACCCCACCCACCACCCCGCCGACGACGCCGCCCACGACGCCGCCGACTACGCCTCCTACTACACCTCCGACGACACCTCCGACGACGCCGCCGACTACGCCTCCTACTACACCTCCGACGACACCTCCGACGACGCCGCCGACTACGCCTCCTACTACACCTCCGACGACGCCGCCGACTACACCTCCGACGACGCCGCCCACGACGCCGCCGACTACACCTCCGACGACGCCGCCCACGACGCCGCCGACTACACCTCCGACGACGCCGCCCACGACGCCGCCCACGACGCCGCCGACTACACCTCCGACGACGCCGCCCACGACGCCGCCGACCACGCCTCCGACGACGCCGCCTACGAGTCCTCCGACGACGCCGCCAACTACGCCTCCTACGACACCGCCTACGACACCGCCCACGACGGCGCCGACCACACCGCCCACGACGCCGCCGACCACTCCTACGAGTACACCGGTGGTGCCACCAACGACTGTGCCGACGACCGCGCACCCGTCGACCGTGCCGACCCACCACAGGAGTACCTCGACCGGCGTGCCGACGGCCGTCGAGGCGGGTCTGGCCGGTACGCCGACCCGAGCCGTCGCGGCCGGCACGGACAACGGGCCGAGCGCAACCGGCGGCATCCTGATGACGCTCGGCGGCATGCTCCTCGCCGGCGGAGCGATCGCTTCGCTGCGACGCCAGGGACGTCACTCGCGCTGACGAGCTTGTCCTCGGCAACAAGCGGCTCACGCACCGGGAAGGTCACGACAAGCCCCCGGTGCGTGAGCACTGCCCGCCTGTGGAAAACCCAGGAACGACGCGGTCAATCGTTACCCAACCGCCTTGACTGCTGTAACGGAACCGAAATACTTCTCCTGGACTTCTTCACCCCCTGCTTTGTTCGAGGACGGACATGACCCACACAGGCATCCGCTCCCGGGCCGCCGGCCTGTTCGCCGGCGCCGGAGCGCTCGCACTGTTACTCGGTACCACCACCCTGCTCGTCGCGCCGTCGGCCAACGCCGACCAGACCGCGGCGACGAAGGATCCGAAGGGCAACAACGGCACGATCAAGATCGAGGACGCGGTCCTGCAGGACAAGCCGCCGAACAACAACCCGCACCAGGGCTGCACGTTCAGCGTCGAGTTCTACAACTACGACAAGGGCGATGACAACTACGCGACGGTCACCTTCGCGGATCAGGCGCCGACGAAGGACGGTGGGCTGCAGGTCGTTTCCGGCAAGTCCAAGGTGTTCATCGGTGAGGATGCCGCCGGTGGAGGGAACGACCTGGACGCGCGCGAGGTATACACGCTGAAGTTCACGGGGCAGCCGCACCCGAAGCAGGGCTACCACGTGAAGGTCACCGTGCACGCGGACGGCTCGATCGGCAACGACACCAAGTACAAGGTGTTCTGGGTGACGGGCTGCGATGCGCCGAAGCCGACCCCGACGCCGACCTGCCCGCCGACCAGGACGCCGCCGACCACGGCCCCGCCGACAACCGCGCCACCCACGACGACCGCGCCCCCGACGACGGCGCCGCCGACGACGACCGCACCGCCGACCACGACAGCGCCGCCGGAGACGACGGCTCCGCCCGCCACGACGGCTCCGCCGACCACGACCGCGCCGCCTGCAACGGCTACGGCGCCGGCGACAACTGCTCCGCCTGCGACCACGACGGCGCCCGGTACGTCAACTGGTCCGTCGGACACGCCGTCCGCCCCGGCGGGCGCCGTGCCGAGTGAGACTCCGACCGGTGGCGTGCCGACCGAGGTGGATGCCGGCTTCGGCGGCACCGCGAACGGCAATTCGGTTGCCGGTGGCAACGGTCCGTTCGGGCTGATGGGTGGGCTGTTGCTCGCCGCCGGTGCCGCGATGCTCGCCGGTGGTGGGTTCATGGCGCTTCGCCGACGCGGAAAGCGCGGAAAGCACAGCGTCTCGCAGTGAGTCCTGCCCGTCGACGCGGCCGTCCTGCTCCACTGCGGTGGAGCGGGGTGGTCGCCGTCGTCGGTGCCGGTGTCCTGGCCACCGGCGCGTAC
Source organism: Kribbella sp. NPDC004536 (assembly GCF_042873835.1). Taxonomy (NCBI): domain Bacteria; kingdom Bacillati; phylum Actinomycetota; class Actinomycetes; order Propionibacteriales; family Kribbellaceae; genus Kribbella; species Kribbella sp. NPDC004536. Next base: position 1,263,409 of record NZ_JBIALY010000003.1, read on the forward strand.
CTGCAGTTCGACGGTGACGACCACGCGGGCGCGTCCACCACGCCGTCCCCGCCGGTGACTTCGACCTCACCTCGAACGCCAGTGGTTGCTTCGGGCAAACCGCTGCCGAAGTCGGGTCCGTCGTCCAGTCGTACGCCGGTGAACACCCGCCCCGGCCGTCCGACCGCAATCACCATCCCGCAGTTGAACGTGAGCGCCCCGGTCGTCTCGATCAAGGCGGTCGACGCCGCGCTGACCCCGCCGTCCGATCCGACGACGGTCGGCTGGTGGTCGGGCGGCGCACAGCCCGGGGCGAAACGTGGTTCGGCCGTCATCACCGGGCATACCGTGCACACCGGCGGTGGCGCGTTCGACAACCTCGGCCAGCTCGTGCCGGGGTCGGTCGTGCAGCTGACGACGGTCCGTGGCCCGTTGCGGTACCGGGTCGCGACGGTCACGACGTACCGGAAAGCCACGCTGGCGAAGCGCGCGGCGCAGGTGTTCGACCAGGGTGTCCGTGGCCGGCTCGTGCTGGTCACGTGTGAGGACTGGAACGGTTCGGTCTACCTGAGCAACGTGGTCGTGGTCGCCCTGCCGATGGCGTAGCCTGCTCCGTCGTGACGATCGATGGGCTGGGCGACACCTTCGGCGCGGACCGGGCCGCGCCGGACGTCTCGTTCGACGAGCTGGTCGCGATGATGCCGGAGACGTTGCGGGAGGTGTTCCCGCCGTACCGCTGGCAGCTCGTGAAGCTGTGGGAACTCGACCTGAAGGTGGAGCCGGTCGAGATCGCCGACCTGGAGTGGATGTTCGACCTGCCGCTCTGGCAGCTCGACGGGGGCCGCTTCAAGGTCACCCCGCACCAGGTAGCCGAGACCCCGATGAACTTCCGCGCCCACTACCAACGGGTGATGGACGCCGACCTCGACTTCCCGATCAACCTGGTCGCCTACCGCGGCCGGCTGGTCGTCCTGGACGGCATGCACCGCCTCCTCAAGGCTCACTTCCTCCGCCGCCGCTGGATCGAAGCCACCCTCGCCACCGCCACCCAACTCCAGTCCTGCGCGGTTGACTCGTGAGCGCGGTCGAGCTGTACAGCGAGGCTCTAGGGGTGGAGAACCTGACCACGCTGGACCCCGACGGCGCGGCAACGCTCGGTCTGTCCGCGGCAGACCACGAGGTGCTGGTGGAGGTCGGCCTGCCGTTGACCGCCGGTCCTGTGTTCGCGTTCGAGGTCGACGGTGAACCGGACACGTTCACGACGCAGCGGATGACTGCGGCCGACGGTACGGAGAACCTCGCGCTGTTCATCGGCGGTCATCGGGATCGGCCGGAGCTACGGTACTTCCTGGACGTCGGGAACGGTTGCGTCGTGCTGTGCAGCCTCGACGAGCAGCGCCCGGTCTTCGAGGTGGTCAACAGCTCGCTCACGGTCTTCGTCGAGTTCCTGCTCCGGTTCGCCGTGTACTACGAGAAGGAGTCCGCGACGGTTGCGGAGGACCTGGAGTCGGTCGCGGAGCTCGCTGCGCTGTTGCACGGGCAGGACCCGTACTCCGTTCGGAACTCCGGGACGTGGTGGGCGAGGGTTCTCGAGGGACTGCGGTCCGCTCTCGTTGCCGAGGACTGAGTCGGTTGGTGTGGGTGACGTGTCACTATTAGGATTGGTGACATGACATCGAAACATGAGGACGACTACGCGCCGAGTACCGAGGGGTGGGTGCGGGACCAGGTCGACAAGGTGACCGCGGCCGGGACCACCGATGCGGTCAGCATCCAGGGCATGAAGGTGGTGCTGCTGACGATGCGCGGTGCCAAGTCCGGGAAGCTCCGGAAGGTGCCGTTGATGCGGGTCGAGCACGACGGGACGTACGCCGCGTTCGCGTCGCTGGGTGGCGCGCCGAAGAACCCGGTCTGGTACAACAACCTCAAGGCCGACCCGAAGGTGACGCTGCAGGACGGTGACGTCGTCGGCGAGTACGTCGCGCGCGAGATCGACGGCGCCGAGTACGACGAGTGGTGGGTCCGCGGCGTCGCCGCCTACCCTCCGTACGCCGACTACCAGACCAAGACCGACCGCAAGATCCCGGTCTTCCTACTGGACCGCGTCAACTAAGTCCTTGCAAAGATCTCGCCCTACCTGACGGTCGGTGACAAGGGCGGGCCCAGGCTTGTGAGACGCTGGCGACGGCCGGGTTCACCGTGACCCGGCCCGGCGCGCTGCGTCGGGAGAGTTCTGGGAGTTGTCCTGACCACACACGACGCGGTGCGGGAACCGTTCGTCGGGTCGACGCGGCTGCGTCTGGCCGGACTTGCACTGCATGCCTATACCGCGAGCGGAACGGTGCTCGCGCTGCTGATCGTGATCGCCGCCATCGACGGCGACGCCGTCCGGGCGCTCTGGCTCGGGCTGGCGGCCCTGGTGATCGACGGTACCGACGGGATGCTCGCGCGCCGGCTGCGGGTGAAGGAGACCATCCCGTGGTTCGACGGCGCGATGCTCGACAACATCGTCGACTACCTGACGTACGCCTTCGCGCCGATCGTGCTGCTCTGGACCGGCGGCTACCTGCCGTCCGGCACCTGGGGTGCGGTCCTCGGCGCGCTGCCGTTGCTTGCTTCCAGCTACCAGTTCTGCCGGGTCGACGCGAAGACCGAGGACCACTTCTTCCTCGGCTTCCCGAGCTACTGGAACGTGGTCGCGTTCTACATCATCGTGCTCGGCCTCAGCCCGGTCGTCACCGGCGTACTGCTGGTCGTGTTCTCGGTGCTGGTCTTCATCCCGGTGAAGTACGTGTACCCGTCGCGGACCAAGGCGTTCCGCTCGCTGAACCTGCTGACGACGGCGGTCTGGCTGGCGTCGTACGCCGTACTCCTCGCCCAGATGCCGCACCCGAACGCGATCGTCGTCGTGATCTCGCTGGCCTACCTGGTGTACTACGCGGCCCTCAGCCTGTACCTGACCTGGCGCCGTAGGGTCGTCGCGTAGTGGTCCTCGGTCTCGGCGCGGCCCTCGGTGCCGCGGTGCTGTTCGGTGTCGGTGCGATCGCCCAGGCGGTCGGTTCGCGGAAGGTGCCGACGGAGTCGGAGCTGGATCCGCGACGGCTCGGCGGGTTCGTGGCCAAGCTGCTCAAGCAGCCCGCGTTTCTCGGCGCGCTGGCGCTGAACCTCGCGGGCTTCGGTCTGCACTTCGTCGCGTTGCGCCTGCTTCCGCTGTACCTCGCGCAGGCGGGGATCGCGGTCAGCCTGGTCGTGACGGCGTTGCTGGCGACCCGGTTGATGTCGGACCGGCTGAGCGCGCTCGAGTGGTCCGCGGTGTTCGGCGTCGTGGTCGGGCTCGGGCTGCTCGCGGTGGCGGCCGGTGACGCGGGTGCGAGTGCACAGCATCACGGGCTCACCGTCGGCATCGTCGTCGGCCTGGTCACCATTGCCGTACTCGGCGGTGTCGCCAGCCGCTCACAGCATGGCGCCTCGACCGCGCTGCTCGGCCTGCTGGCCGGTCTCGGGTACGCGGGCGTCGCGATCTCGGCGCGCTTGCTCAAGGACGGGTCGCTGAGCCAGCTGCTCCACAGCCCGACGCTGTACACGCTGCCGATCAGCGGGGCGTTCGCGTTCATCCTGTACTCGCTGGCACTGCAGCGCGGTTCGGTGACGCTGGCAACGACGCCGATGATCGCGCTGCAGACCGTCACCCCGGCGGCCGTCGGCGTCTTCGTCCTGGGCGACGCCGTACGCGCGGGCTGGTGGCCGGCCGCGATCGCCGGCTTCGCGTTGTCGGCGACAGGCTCCGTGATTCTCGTCCGCTTCGAATCGGTCAAACACTAGCGCGACGGCCACTTCCACGGCGGCTCGTCGAGAGGGCCTTGGCCGGTGATGCTGGTCGCGCCCTGCTCCTTGATCAGTTCGATGGTCTGGAGCTCGGGGGCGAGGGCTGCCAGCGCGCTGATGAACGGGCGCGAGTGCGAGACGACGATCACCTGCGTCTCCTTGGCTGCCGTGACGACCAGGTTCGCGAGCGCGGGCAGCAGATCCGGGTGCAGGCTGGTCTCGGGTTCGTTCAGAACCAGCAGTTCGGGTGGTCGTGGGGTCAGTAGCGCGGCGACCCACAGCAGGTAGCGGAGGGTGCCGTCGGACAGCTCCGCACCGGAGAGCGGACGCAACAACCCGTGCTGATGGAAGGCGATCTCGAACCGGCCCGCGGTGTTGACGACCTCGATCCGGCTGCCGGGGAACGCCAGCTCGACCGCCTCGTCGAGAGAGCCCTTCGAGCCGATCTCGCGGATGGTTTGCAGCGCAGCCGCCAGCGTCGCCCCCTCGGGATCCAGGACCGGTGTCCGGGTGCCGATCTGCGCCTGCCTCGCCGGAGCGTCCACGTCGGTGCGCAGATGATCGTAGAACCGCCACGCCCGGATCCGTTCCCGGAGAGCGAGCAACTCGGGTGCGCGGTGCGGGTCAGCGAACTCGCTCAGCATGCTGTCGAACGGTTGCAAAGGGTGCCCGCCGTCCTGCCACTTGCCGTCGTCGCCGCGGATGCGTGCTCCGTGGCCGGCACGTTCCATCAGCAGTGTGGCGGGTCGGAGGAACGGTCCCGCCCACAGCGCCTCACGCTTGATCTCCGGATCGAGGTTGAACGCTGACGGTTCGGCCCGGACGCCGCTGACCGCGATGGGGAGCCCGAAGTCGACCGCGTACCCGTAGTCATCGGAGGCGAACCCCATCCGCAGAGCCACCGGGCCGGTCCGTACAGTGCCTTGGACGGGGCGGTCCTTTCGCACATGCTCGGGGCCGGCCCACAGCGTCGACTGCAAACCACCTTCACGGGCGAGCGCCGCGACGGCGCCGTTGCGCGAGGCGTCAGCAAGCAGTCGGAGCGCCCGGTAGAGGCTGGACTTCCCCGTGCCGTTGGCCCCGGTCACCACGTTCAGCGCCAGTAGCGGCATGACGACCCGTCGCAGTGATCGGTAGTTCTCCACCGCCAGCGTCGTCAGCATGCGACCACGCTACCGACGGCCTCGGACAATCCGATGTCACAGGCCGAGGGACTGTCTCGTCGGAAGGGTTAAACGACGAGGAGTGATGATGATGCGGGTGTTTGTTGCCGGTGGGAGTGGGGTTCTCGGGCAGCGGTTGGTGCCTCAGTTGGTGGGGCGGGGGCATCAGGTGACTGCTACCACGACCAGCGCGGGCAAGCTGGGGTTGTTGAAGGCTGCTGGGGCTGACGGTGTGGTGATGGACGGTCTCGACGGTGCTGCTGTCGGTGAAGCGGTGGCGATGGCCAAGCCCGATGTGATCGTGCATCAGATGACCGCGATCTCGATGACGCATGCGGGCAAGCCGGACATCAAGCATCCGGACAAGTGGTTCGCCAAGACCAACCGGCTGCGTACTGAAGGCACGGACCACCTCCTGGCCGCGGCTGAAGCCGTGGGAGTGCCGCACTTCGTCGCGCAGGGCTACGCGAGCTGGAACGGTGTCCGCGAAGGCGGCTGGGTCAAGACAGAGGAGGACCCGCTGGACCTTCTCGAAGGTACGGCGGCGTACGTCGGACTCAAGGCGCTCAGCCGGATCGAGGACCTCGTACTGAAGACTGGTGGAGCCGTGATGCGCTACGGCGCCTTCTACGGGCCGGGAGCCATCGACGACCAGGTGGAGCTCGTACGCAAGCGCCAGTACCCGTTGGTGGGGAAGGGGACTGGTTACAGTTCGTGGGTGCACCTGGACGACGCTGCGAGCGCTACAGTGCTGGCTGTCGAGCAGAAGGTCACCGGTGTGTTCAACATCGTCGACGACGATCCTGCACCGGCCAGCGACTGGCTGCCGTACCTGGCGCAGTGCGCGGGTGCGAAGCCGCCCATGCGCATCCCGGTGTGGCTGGCGCGACGGCTCGCAGGGGACCAGGCTGTGGTGATGATGACCGAGGGCCGCGGTTTCTCGAACGCCAAGGCGAAGCGGGAGCTCGGCTGGACGCTCAAGTACCCGTCGTGGCGGCAGGGCTTCAAGGCTGAGCTGTCCTGATGGAGGAGTTCGAGCAGTTGCGTCCACTGCTGTTCTCGATTGCCTACCGCATCCTCGGTAGCGTCAGCGAAGCAGAAGACGCCGTGCAGGAGACGTGGTTGCGGTATTCAGCTGTGGAGACCAAACCCGTGTCCACGAAGGCCTTCCTGTCAGCGGTCGTCACCCGCATCTCCATCGACGTACTGCGTTCCGCCAGACGCAGGCGGGAGGAGTACGTCGGCCCGTGGTTCCCGGAGCCGTTGCTGTCGGACCCGTACGAGGACCCGGAACGTGCTGCCGAGCTGGCGGACTCCGTTTCGATGGCGGCGCTCCTCCTGCTGGAGCGGCTGTCTCCGCTCGAGCGGGCGGCGTTCGTACTGCGGGAGGTGTTCGGGTTCGGCTTCGCGGAGGTCGCGGCTGCTGTTGGGCGGTCGGAGGCGGCGTGCCGGCAGTTGGTCGTGCGTGCCCGGCGGCACATGGAGGCCGGGCGGACCAGGTTCGCGGCTGATCGTCGGGAGCGGGAGGAGCTCGCGGTCCGGTTCTTCGACGCGTTCAAAGAAGGTGCTGTCGGCAACTTGATGGAGTTCCTGGCCGCCGATGTCCAACTGGTCGGCGACGCCGGTGGCAAGGCGCCGCAGTGGGGGCGGGGCGTGGTCACGGGGGCCGGCAACGTGGCGCGGATGCTGGCCGCGCTGGCGGAACCGTTCGCGCGGATCGGCGGTGTGGTCGAGCCGCGCGAGGTGAACGGGCAGCCGGGCGCCATCTTCCGGGACAGCGCCGGCCGGGTGGTGAACACCTGGACGCTGGACATCGCCGACGGGCAGATCCAGGCGATCCGCGCGGTGGTGAACCCGGACAAGCTCCGGCACATCGGCCCGCTCGCCGACGCCTGGGCCGTCGTCCGCGACACCGGCGCCGCCCGCCGCTCGTGAGCCGCCCGGGGACAAGCGAAGGGGGCGCAGCCGACGGCTGCGCCCCCTTTACTTGTTGCTGTCAGGCCAGGGATTCTTCCCAGGCTTGGTGTAGTCCGGCGTAGTGGCCGTCGACCGTGATCAGGTGGTCGGGTGAACCGTCCTCGATGATCTGACCGTGCTCGAGCACGAGCACCCGGTCGGCCGTCTCGACCGTGGACAGCCGGTGCGCGATCACGATCGCGGTCCGGTCGGCCAGGATCGTCTTGAGCGCCCGCTGGATCAGCCGCTCGCTCGGGATGTCCAGGCTGGACGTGGCCTCGTCCAGGATCAGTACGGCCGGGTTCGCCAGGAAGGCCCGGGCGAACGCGACCAGCTGCCGCTGGCCGGCCGACAACCGCGATCCACGCTTCTCGACCGCGGTGTCGTACCCGTTCGGCAGCGCGGTGATGAAGTCGTGCGCGCCGATCACCTTGGCAGCCTCGACCACCTCCGCCATCGTCGCGTCCGGCTTGCCGAACCTGATGTTGTCCGCGACCGACCCGGTGAACAGGAAGTTCTCCTGGGTCACCATCACGACCCGCTCGCGCAGGTCGTCCTCGGACAGGTCCCGCAGGTCCACGCCGTCGAGCAGCAGGTGCCCGCTGGTCGGGTCGTAGAACCTGGCCACGAGCTTCGCGATCGTGGTCTTGCCGGCTCCGGTCGTACCGACCAGCGCGAGCGTCTGGCCCGCCGGTACGTCGAGCTGCAGACCGGGCAGCACCGGTACGCCGTCGACGTACTCGAACCGGACCTTCCGCAGCTCCAGGTGACCGTGCGCCGGGCCAGGCTTGGCCGGCTGGATCGGCTCCGGTACGTCCGGAGTCTCGTTCAGTACGCCGGACAGCTTCTCCAGCGCCGCCGACGCGGACAGGAACGTGTTGTAGAACTGCGTGATGTCCTGCAGCGGCTCGAAGAACTGCCGCAGGTACAGCAGGAACGCGGTCAGTACGCCGACCGTCACGTGCCCGTGGTACGCCTGGTAGCCGCCGTACGCCAGGATCGCGACGATGGTGATGTTGCCGACGCCCTTGATCGCCGGCATGAAGATCGCGTTCAGCCGGAACGACTCGAGGTTGGCCTTGCGGTAGCGGTCGTTGACGCCGTGGAAGATCTCCTCGTTGCGCGGCTCCCGGCGGAACGCCTGCACCGCGCGGATCCCGGTCATCGACTCGACGAAGTGCACGATCACGAGCACGACGGCCTCGCGCGTCTGCCGGTAGACGATCGCGGACCGCTTCCGGAACCACGCCGTCAGGATCAGCAGCGCCGGGAACGACAGCAGCGCGAGCAGACCGAGCTTGACGTCCAGGGTGAGCAGGATGATCGACGTACCGACCAGGGTCAGCACGGCGGTGACGAGGCTGTCGAAACCGCTCGCCAGCATCTCGTCGATGACGGCGACGTCGGAGGTCAGCCGGGAGATGACCCGGCCCGAGGTGAACTTGTCGTGGAACGCCGGGCTGAGCCGCTGGAAGTGGTCGAAGACCCGCTTCCGCAGCCCGAGCAGGATGGTCTGCCCGAGCCGGCCCGAGCGCATCAGGAAGATCTGCCGCGCCCACGCCTGCAGCAACGCCGACGCGAGTACCACGATGACGATGGTGATCAGCTGCTTGGAGCCCTCACCCGCCAGGATCGGCGGGATGCCCTTGTCGATACCGAGGTGGACCAGGTACGGCACGGCGAGCCGGGCGGCGTTCTCGACGATCACGATCACCACCAGCAGCCAGATCAGCTTCTGGTACGGCCGGAGCAGCTCCCCGAGCAGCTTGCGGGAGTCCTCCTTCAGCCGGATGGTCGTGGCGCGGGAGATCTCGCGGTCGGGGTCCTCCTCGAACAGACCCCGCCACTTCTGTTCCTCCGGCTGGGCTTCCTGTTCCTTCGGCTGAGGAGGTGTTTGCTGGGTCGTCGTCATGCGTGCACCTCCTCTTCCTCCGCCGCCAGCAGGTGCCGGTACTCCGGGACCGTGGCCAGCAGCTCCTGATGGGTTCCTACGTGGGTGACCGTGCCGTTCTGCAGCAGGGCCACCTTGTCGGCCAGCATCACCGTGGACGCGCGGTGCGCGACCACGATGCCGGTCGTGTCGGCGAGCACGTTCTGCAGCGCCTCCTCGACCAGGGCCTCGGTGTGTACGTCGAGCGCGGACAGCGTGTCGTCCAGCACGAGTACCGCGGGCTTGGCGAGTACTGCGCGCGCCAAGGCCAGCCGCTGCCGCTGACCGCCCGACAGGGACATGCCCTGCTCACCGACGCGGGTCTCCAGGCCCCACGGGAGGTCGTTGGCGAACTGTGCCTGGGCGACGTCCAGCGCCTCCTGTACCTCTGCTTCAGAGGCGTCGGGCCTGCCGAGAGTGAGGTTCTCCCGGACGCTCATGGAGAACAGCGTCGGGTCGTCGAACGCGGAGGCGACCGCGGTCCGCAGTGACACCAGGGACAGGTCCCGGATGTCGTGGCCGTCGATGGTGATCCGTCCGGCGGTCACGTCGTACAGCCGGGGGACCAGTGCGGTCAGGGTGGTCTTGCCGGACCCCGTGGCGCCGACCAGGGCCAGCGTCGTACCGGGCGTGAGGTCCAGGTTGATGTCGTGCAGCACCTCGGTCGAGTCGTCGGAGAACCGGAACCCGACGTGCTCGAAGCGCAGGTGGCCGCGCGAGTTGGTGAGCTCGTCCGGACCGGACTTGATCACCGAGTAGGTGTCGAGGATCTCGCTGATCCGGTCCGCCGCGGTCATCGCCTCCTGCGCCATCGCCAGGATCGCGCCGAGCGAGGTGACCGGCCAGACCAGCGACAGCATCAGCGTGATGAACGCGACCAGGGTGCCGAGCGTGATCGCCTCCCGGCCGACGGCCAGCGCGCCGAGCAGCAGCACGATCACCAGGGTCAGGTTCGGGATCACGCCGAGGAAGCTCCAGAACCGGGACGCGAGCCGGACCTTCTCGACCTCGGTGTCGTACAGCGTGGTCGCCTCGTCGTCGAACTGCCGCTGCACGTACGGCCGGCGGCCGAACGCCTTGATCACCCGGAAACCGAGCGCGGACTCCTCGATCCGGGTGGCCAGGTCGCCCTGCTGGTCCTGCACCTTGCGGGAGATCCGCAGGTACTTCTTCTCGAACTTCAGCGACACCATGACGATCGGTACGGCGGCCACGAGGACGACCAGACCGAGCGGCCAGTACAGCTGGAGCAGCAGGATCGTGACCACGATCAGCTGCAGGATGTTCATCACCAGGAACAGCAGGCCGAAGCCCATGAACCGGCGGATCGTGGACAGGTCGGTGGTGACCCGGGACAGCAGCTGGCCGCTCTGCCACTTGGTGTGGAACTCCATCGGCAGCGACTGGAGCCGGACGTACAGGTCGTGCCGGAGCGTGGCCTCGAGGTCGCTGACGGTCCGGGACTGCGCCCAGCGGCGCATCCAGACCAGGATGACCTCGGAGATGCTGAGCCCGAGGGCCAGCAGGGCCAGTGGCACCAGCATGCTCAGCTCCCGGCGGGTGACCGGGCCGTCGATGATGGCCTTGGTGACCAGTGGGACGGTGAGGCTGACGCCGACGCCCAGCATGGCGGTGGTGAACATCACCGACAGACGCCAGCGGTGTGGCTTCAAATAGGGACGCAGCCGCCAGAGGTTGCGGCTACGTTCTGGGGCATGGTTGGAAGGGGCAGCGATCGACGGCGCTTGGACAGTGTGCTCTGAGGGCATCTGGACGGGCGCACTTCCCATCTACTTCGGTTTTGATTGGGGTTCGGCGACCTGAAAACGGCGCACTTTCCAGTATCGCCCAGTAGGTAAGCGCTTGTCCTGCCAATTCCATTCCCGGTGAATGAATCGCAATAGGCCGTTCCGGCCGTACGCGGCGAAGGGTCGTCGACCTATCACGGATCGCAATCAGTCCCGCACAACCGATCGCGCGACCTCCGGCAGGTCGCGGAGTCCGCGGAGCGGCGAGAGGGCCGCGACCAGCATTCCGGCGAGCATGCCGGCGGTGACGATCAGCAGCGTGGGGCGGATGCCGAAGGCGGTCGCGAGCACTCCGGACGTCGCGGCGCCGACGGTCTGGCCGCCGATGACGAGTGTGCGCCACGAGGAGGTGACCTGCCCTACAAGGCCCTCCGGAGCGAGGGCTTGGCGCAGGGTTCGTTGCGGTACGCCGAACAACGACATGCCGAGTCCTGCGCAAGCCGATCCGAGCAGGATGACCGGTGTCACGCCGGTGAACAGTGCGACGCCGTTCAGTGCCGCCAGGAATACACCGGACAGATAGCAACGGCCGATGCCGACCCGATTGCACCAGGCGGTGGCGACAAAGGTGCCTGCTACCGCCGCGGCTCCGAACACGGTGAGGTTCAGCCCGACGAACGCGGCCGACTGATGCAGTTCGCGGACCAGGAACAGTACGACTAGCGGTCCCAGCATCGCTCCGGCCATGGCCGCAATTGCCGCCGAGAGCACGAGCGGCCTGAGCATTGGGTGGCCGAACAGTACGCGTAGTCCAGCAGACAGCCGTACTTCGGACCGCGGTCGGGCGGGTGGCCGCTCCGGCTCGCGGATGAGGCACGCCGACACGATCGACACGACGTACGACGCCGCGTCGACCAGGATGGCGAACGGTGCCGTCAGCACCTGTACGAGAAGACCGGCTGCCGACGGGCCGAGCGTCCCAGCGAGGTTGTAGTTGAGCAGCGCCGCGCTGTTGGCCCGCATGAGGTCTTCACGCGGTACGAGCGACGGGATCATCGTCTGCGAGGCGGTGTCGGACAGCAGAGCCATCAACCCGGTCAGTACTCCCACCACATACAACTGCTCGATCCGCAGCCAGCCAAGGGCTGCCGCAGCAGGGACTGAGCCGAGAAGAACGAGCGCTCCGAGGTCCGTCCAGATCAGGACGCGTCGCAACGGCCACCTGTCGACCCAGACACCGGCATGGAGTCCGAACAGCAGATGCGGTGCGATGGACAACGCGGACAACACGCCCATCTCCAGGGCCGACGCCTGCAGGGTCACGACGGCTACCAGCGGCAAGGCGACGCGAGTCACCGCACTGCCGGACGCGGACACCAGTTGCCCGATCCACAGCTTCCGGAACTCACCTCTCACAACCCATGCCATGCCGACGAACCTGTCACGCAGCAGAGCCGCCCGACTACGCCTGTTCGCCACGAGCAGAGCAGTTCACTCAACGCGAAACACGGGACCCCTTGCAGTGAAAGGGAGTGATGCGCCACGAGGGATCAGCCAGGCATGCTCGCGCCGTACGCGCACCACGTCGCACTGGCCGTCCGTGATCAACAGGATCGGGCCGTCAACCGGGAAGTCGTCCGCACGCTCCAGCAGGTTCACCCCGGGCTGTAGAACGGTCCCACCGCGCCCCCGGACCTGCATCCGGCCGGCGATGTCGTCGACAGGTACGTAGCCTGCGTCGTAGGCAGCCGCGTCGCAGTACACGACTCGCGCGGCGGGCACGTCGCGTGCCCGTGAGTACGAGGCGATCGCACCGAGTGCCTTGCCGAGCAGTTGGCGGTCCATCGAGCCGGACGTGTCCAGCACGACGCCGTACGTCGGGAGGTGCTCGAGTTCGACCGGGCGGATCCAGCCCGGGCGGGGGATGTCCGGCGTACTGGACTGGCGTCGCGAGGCACGCGCGTACGTACGGCGCTTCTCTACGGCAGGTATGTGCTCCTCGAACCAGCGGGCGAGCTGCGCGTCCCACGCTAGCGGCGGGTGGTCCAGCGCGCGGATCTCCTCGACCAGCCCGGCGGGGAGTGTGCCGCGCGAGGGGTCGTGGTACGCGAGCCCTGTCGTCAGTGCGCGCCGGTAGATGTCGTCGAGACCAGCGGCTCTCGCGGCTTCACCTGCGTGCGGCAGCGGGTGACCTAGTACGTCGCCGAGCCCGACGCCGCGCAGCGTCGCCAGCTTGCGGTAGCGGCGCAGGTCGGTGGTGATGCGGTCGTAGACCTCCTCGGCGGACATGCCCTTCAGCTGCGGGTCGTACAGCACACCGTCAGGCAGCGTTCCGACACCCATCTCCACCAGCCAGCCGTTGATCACCAGGTCCGCCGCGACGTTCCACAGGTACGGGTCACGGCCGCCGACGCGTTCACCGTGGCGCAATGCGGCGTGCAGCATCTCGTGGGCCATCACGAACCGCCACTCGCTCAGCGTGAGGTCGGTCAGCGGGTTCACGTAGATCTCGCCCGCCGACGCGTTCACCGCGGCGAAGTGGATGTCCCAGGCGCGGGCCAGCTCCGCCTCGGCGACGATCGTCATGCTCGACGCGATCGCACCGAGCAGCGGGTACGACGAGACGAACCAACCGAGCGCCAGGTCCCACTTCTCGCGACTCCTGCCCTTCAACGACGAGCGGGCGCCGCCGGCAACTTCGACAGCTGCTGCCGCGGCCGCGGACAGGCCGGCAGCGAACAGCTCGCTCCAGACCGGCGGCTTGCCCCAGCCGTTCCAGCGAGCCGCCTGCACATCGGCTGTGTGTCCCGCGACGCCTAGGCCCTCGTACTCCGGCGGGATGCCGGTGCGTCGCCAGAGCCTCGCCAGCGCGTCCTCTTCCATGCTGGGAAAGGTCGTCGGTAGCTCCACGATCGGTGTGCCGAGCTTCAGCGACTGCAGGTAGCTGTTGACGGCTACGTCGTACGCAGCGCTCGCGGCTGGATCGGGGTTGGGCCGGTCATGGCCGAGACCGAGATGGACCAGCAAGTGGGCGAAGACCCACGACCACTCCTGTGGTGTCGCTCTGCGGGTCCGGTGCACAGCGATCCGGCCGGTCGAGTCGATCGTCGCCCAGGCGTCGTTCGGGATCGCGTCGTCGCGGATCGGACCGCTCGCCCAGTGGGCCATCGGCGCGAACAGCGGGTGCCTGACGACCGCGCTCCAGCCGGCCTGGATCGCCTCGAGCGCCGGGTCCTGCTTCCGCTTCTTAGGCACGGGCCGCGACCAGGCGTGGCAGGTCGCGGCTGACCTCGACCAGGAACCACGTCGGCAGTACCGGACGGCCTTCGTCGTCGGACGCGATCACCAGCTGCGCGACTTCGAGCGAGATCTCGGCCAGCTCCACCAGCAGCGCCTTGCCCCGGTGTGCGAGCTGACGGGCGGCCGGGCTCGCGGAAGCCTTGTCCGCGGCCAGTTCCTTGATCAGGCGTGCGCGGAACGTCTCGGCGAGGAAGTACAGCAGGTCACGGTCCTCCGGCGCCGCCGGCCAGCCGGCCTCGCCCTTGAGGACGGCGTCGAGCCCGAACGCGTGCCGGACCGTCTTCACGTACGCGCGGAACGTCGAGGCATGCGCCGCCGACACGGTTCCGAAGGCGAGGACCCGGAGCGTCTCGTCGGACACGTCGTCGCCGTACGAGTGCAGGGCGTCCGACAGCATGTGCCAGCTGCGCGGCGTGGAGAACGGCTCCTCCGTCTTCGGCGGTGCGGTCCACAGGTGGTCGGGGCGGTTGCGCAGGTACTCCAGTACCCACTGGTGGATGCCCGCGGTACCGGCCCACTCCAGCCAGTCGCTCGCGGAAGCGCGTAGGTGGACGTGGACCAGCCGGTTGACCAGGGCGCTCGCCATCGGACGGGCCAGCGCGTTGTCGGTGGCGCGGTTGCCGGCGCCGATCACGACGGACCCTTCGGGCAGCTCGTACTCGCCGATCCGGCGGTCCAGGATCAGCGAGTAGAACGCCTTCTGTACCTCGGCCGAGGAGGCGTTGAGCTCGTCCAGGAACAGGCAGTACGGCTCGTCGCGGGCGATCGCCACCGGCGGCGCGAACCGGCTGCGGCCGTCGACGATCTGCGGTACGCCGATCAGATCCTCGGGCGCGAGTTGCGTGCCGAGGAGCGTGACACACTCCAGACCGAGCGAGTCCGCGAACGCCCGCACCAGACTGCTCTTGCCGATCCCGGGTGCGCCCCAGAGGAAGACGGGGCGTACCACCGCGACGTGCAGCAGTACCTCGGGCAGTTCGGCTGCCGTGACCGTGATTGCTGCCTGCATACCGTCCCTTCGCTGTGGTCAACGCTCTAGGATCCTCTGTAGGTCACGGTGTGTCACCTGGTTATGGGGGTCTCGTGTTGGGTGCCAGAGCGGTTGCTGTGGGTTCCGTCGTGTTGCTGTCGTTGACCGCGGGGCAGGCGCGTGCTGCTGACCCTGTCGAGGCCGGTGTGCTGGTGCCGGGGCATGCAGCGGCGGACGTCGCCGTGTCGGGTGCGCGTGTGGTGGTGTCGGATCCTTCAACTCACACGGTGTACGAGACCAGCAACAACGGGACGACCTGGACCGCATCAGGAGGCACCAGCAGCGGTAAGGCCCTGCAGTTGGAGGGCTCCACGCTGCTGACGTTCGACGGGAGCACTGCGAAGGTCGGCGGGCTCACGTTTCCAGCTACTGACGACGTGGTGCTTGGTAAGGGCGGGGTACTCGCTTCGCATCGCGCACCGAGCTCTGCGACCGCGGAGGTGTACGACGTCGCCAGCAAGACCAAGCTGGCCGACGTGGCGCCGCCGTTCGCGCTGTCCGGCAACACGCTGTGGAAGGTGACCGAGCCAGGGCACTTGGACGGCAAGAACCTCACCACCGGCGTCGTGAAGACCGTGCTGGTCGCCGGCGCGTGCAGTGTCGGCGCGGGCGCGGTGAACGGACGCTGGGCGGTGCTGAGCGGCTGCAACCAGGTCGTGGACGTCA
This sequence comes from Kribbella sp. NPDC004536, assembly GCF_042873835.1. NCBI lineage: Bacteria > Bacillati > Actinomycetota > Actinomycetes > Propionibacteriales > Kribbellaceae > Kribbella > Kribbella sp. NPDC004536. Next base: position 1,279,006 of record NZ_JBIALY010000003.1, read on the forward strand.
ACGGCCCGCAGCCGCCACGGAACCTGACGGTCGGGGCGGACTCCCAGCTGGGCAACGGGTTCACCGTACAGACCTCCGGCTCCAACCTGGTGGTGACCGATCTCAACGACCCGGCGCTGGGGCAGCACACCTACGGCCCTGTCCGTGACACGAGCTTTCGTGCGGACGGGTCCGGGCTGGCCAAGCTCGTCTACGCCGACCCGTCCAACGCGGTACGTGTGGCCACGCTCAGCTGGCTCACCCCGGACCCGCAGCCGCGCCCGGACACAGTCGCGCCCGTACTGACCAGCGCGACCGCCGGTGACCGCGTACGCGATAACACAAGCCTGACCTTCGAATGGGCATACGTGGACCCGCAGGACCCGAACTCGCCTGCCAGCGGTGTGAAGAGCTACGACCTGCGCTACCAGCAGCGCGTCAACCGCAGCTCGCCGTACGGTGCATGGAACCAGCCCGCGGCGTGGCAGGGCCTCACGACGACCGGTGCGAGTCTCACTGCTCCCATCGGTACGGACACGTGCTGGCAGGTCCGAGCACGCGACTACGCCGGCAACCTGAGCGCCTGGAGTGCGTCGTACTGCAGTGAGGTCGACGGTACGGCACCTTTGCTGGCCACCTGGCGCATCGGCGACCGCGTGCAGCTGAGTGGATCGGCCACGGTGCGCTGGGCGTACAAGGACGACACCGGAGTCGCGTCGTACGACGTGGTCTATAAGACGGCCGCACCGGGCGCCGCGCTCGGGAAGTGGATTTACCCAGCCGTTTGGCAGAACACCCGGATCACGTCGATCACCTGGACTCCCAGGCTCGGCTGGGACGAGTGCTTCATGGTCCGGGCCCGCGACTACCTGGGGAACGTGTCCGCCTGGTCGGCCCCCATCTGCTCCGTCGTACCCGACGACGACCGCGCCTTGACCTCAGCCGGCACGGTGACCCGCACCACGAGCACCCTGGCCTTCCAAGGCACCACCACGGTTCTCAAGGCCAACGGCGCCTACCTGACGAAGGCCACCGAGGCAGGACTGCGCATTGCGCTCGTGGCGATCCACGGTCCCGGCCAGGGCCGCGTGGACATCTACCACGCGAACATCAAGATCGGCACAGTCTCGCTGTCGGCGTCGACCACCAGCCGCGTCGTGACCTACCTCCCGACGACGGTTTTCCGCACCGGGGCGGTCAAGATCGTCTCCACCTCGACGGCTCCGGCAACGATTGACGGCATCGCCTTTCTGCGCGCTCCCTAGGCCAGGCAGAGAATTTCGGTACGTGTCGGTCCCGATCGCGGTTTGATTACGGCAGGACGGGGGGAAGACACACGGAGTACTGAAAAGACTCGGGGACTGAACTGGGAGGGAACCCTTGTCACTGCAGTATCCGTCGGCCGGAAACGGCGACGACCGGCAGTCCGTGGTGCCCGCAGGTGGGCCGTGCTTTTCGACCGAGGAGCCGCCGCAGCGAGCCGGATAGCGAACGTCGATGGACGCCTACGCTTTGCAGCGCAGCTGGGATCAGGTGACGAAGCACGGAGAACAGGTAGCGCTGTACTTCTACTCACACATCTTCGTGGCCAACCCCGGTGTGCGGTCGATGTTCCCGTTGTCGATGTCGAACCAGCGGGACAAGTTCGTCAGCGCACTCGGCCGGATCGTCAGCCACGCCGACCAGATCGAGAACGACGCGGCCTTCCTCCAGCACCTGGGCCGTGACCACCGCAAGTACGCCGTTGTCGCGGAGCACTACAACGCGGTCGGCGCCTCGCTCTGCGCCACGCTGAAACATTTCCTCGGCGCCGAGTGGGACGAGGAGCTCGCCGGCGAATGGACGGCGGCCTACCAGGTGGTCGCGCGGATGATGGTCGAGGCCGCGGAGAACTCCCAGGAGTCCACACCGGACTGGTGGGACGCCGACGTGCTCTCGGTCGAACGGCGGACGATGGACCTGACGCTGCTGACGGTCCGGCCGCGGCGCGCGTACCACTTCCTGCCCGGCCAGTCCGTGTCGGTGGAGGTTCCGCAACGGCCGCGGCTGTGGCGGTACTTCAGCCCGGCCAACGCGCCCCGCGCGGACGGCTCGATCGACCTGCACGTACAGCAGATCGACGGTGGCCAGGTGAGCCCGAGCGTGGTCCGGAAACTCCAGGCCGGTGACGAGATCAAGCTGGGTGCGCCGGTCGGTGAACGGCTGACCCGGCGGCACAACGACCCGCGGGACCTGTTGATGGTCGCCGGCGGTACCGGTCTGGCACCGCTGCTCGCCGTACTCGAGCAGATCGACAACGAGTGGGCACGGACCGGCACGGCACCGCAGGTCCAGCTGCTGCACGGCGTACGGATGCCTTGGCACCTCTACGAGCGCCCTCGCTTGCGGGAGCTCGCGCAGGCAAGGCCCTGGTTCGACTACACGGAGGTTGTGTCGGCTGACGGTTCCTACCCCGGGACACGCGGCAAGGTCGGCACCGTCGCAGCCCGGCAGGACCTGTCCGGCCGGACGGCGATGGTGTGCGGCGGTCCGCAGATGGTCGCGCACACCCTCGAGCGCCTGTCCGCCGCGGGCCTGCCCACCGAGCACATCAAGTACGAGAACTTCTACTACGCGGCCGCGGACGACCACACGGCCCACCCGGCCTTGGACAGGCCATTTACGAGGTCAGGAGATGTCAAGTGACCAACACCAGCCGCCGCCACGGCTCCCGGCAGTACCAGACACCCGACCAGATCCGCACGGAGATCTTCCGGCGCCGGATGCGAGGCCTCGACCAGAACGAGGTGTTCAGCTACCTCGACGTACTGGCCGACCAGGTGCAGGACACAGCCCGGGACCTCAGCACGAGCCGGGCCGAAAACGAACGACTCCAGGGAGAGCTGCGCCGAGCCCAGTCGGAGCTGCAGCGGGTGCAGGCGGAGCTGGACGAGTACGAGCAGGCCGGCGACAAGGTGAACGAGCAGATCGTCCAGCTGTTCAGCCAGGCCCAACTGGTGGCCGAGGAGATGGTCCAGGACGTCAGCCGGGACGCCCGTGAGCGGATCGGTCAGGCGCGGGCGCACGAGCGCCGGATCGTCGAGGAGGCGATGGACACCGCCGGTCAGCAGGTCCGTTCGTACGCACAGTCGGCGCAGCTGCGGATGCAGTCGATCGTGGACTCGTTCGGTACCGAGATCGAGCAGATGGGGAACGAGGCAGGCCCGGAGACCGGACGGCACCAGAAGGACGCCTGGTTCGACGACATGAGCGACTGGCAGCTCCGCCTGCGGAACGAGCGGGGTCCGGAGTCTCCGGGGCCGGCGTGAGCGGTATGTCGTACAGCGAAGGGCGTTGCCCTGCTCATACCGACCTGACCCCGCCAAGACCGCGTCGAGCCGTGCCCCGGCGGACGCCGGCCGTACCGCTCGCGGTCCTCGGACTGACCCTGCCGGGCGCCGCCGTCGGGCTGCTCGGATTCGGCCGGGAGGTGCCTGGTGGGGTCCCGGCCGCGGTACCGATCACACTCGGCCTCGCGATGCTCGTCGTGGCCGCCGGGATCTGCGCGCACCAGCTGATCGCGGTGCGTTCCGGCGAACAGCTGTTCCACCTCAGTGGCCGGCGTGGCTCGCCGCGGCCGAGCCGGCGGACGGCGGTACGGCGCCCGCCGCGGGTGACTGCCGCGCCACGGCGGCCCGCGAACCGGCCCGAGGCGGAGCCTGCACCCGTCCGCGTCGACACCGGGATGGTCCGGGCCGCGGCGAAGGAGTTCCTGGAGCAGTTCCACGGCGAGAACCCGGACGCCGGGCCGCTGGGGCCGCGGCTGGCTGCCGTGATGCGCGAGATCGACACGACCGGGACGTACTGGCACACCTCGGAGGAGCTCGCGTTCGGCGCACGGGTCGCGTGGCGGAACAACAAGCGCTGCATCGGCAGGCTGTACTGGCGCAGTCTGCAGGTACGTGATCTCCGCGGGGTGTCCGACGCGGGCGGGGTCGCCGCGCACTGCTTCGAGCACCTGGCCGCGGCGCACAACGGCGGGAAGATCCGGCCGATCATCACGGTGTTCGCTCCGGAGACGCCGTCCCGGCCGGGGCCGCGGATCTGGAACGAGCAGCTGATCCGGTACGCCGGGTACGACCAGCCGAGCGGGCGTCCGCTCGGGGACCCGCGGTACTGCGGGTTCACCAGCAACCTGATGCAGCGCGGCTGGCGGCCGCCGGAGCAGCGCGGGGCGTTCGACGTACTGCCGCTCGTGGTGGAGACCGTCGAGGAAGGGCCGCGGATGTTCCAGCTGCCGCGGCAGGCGGTCCACGAGGTCGAGTTGCAGCACCCGGAGTTGCCGTGGTTCGCGGAGCTGGACCTGCGGTGGCATGCGGTTCCGGTGATCAGCAACAACCGGCTGGTGATCGGCGGTGTCTCGTACCCCGCGGCGCCGTTCAACGGGTGGTACATGGGTACGGAGATCGGCGCGCGCAACCTGGCCGACAGCGACCGGTACGACATGGTTCCGGAGGTCGCGGAGCGGATGGGTCTCGACACCTCACACGAGACCACCCTCTGGCGCGACCAGGCCCTGGTGGAGATCAACCGCGCCGTCCTGCACTCGTTCAACCTGAGCGGCGTCACCGTCACCGACCACCACACCGAGTCCCGCCGCTTCCTCCTCCACGTGGAAAAGGAAGAACGAGCCGGCCGCACCTGCCCCGCCGACTGGAGCTGGATCGTCCCCCCGATGTCGGGCTCCCAGACCCCCGTCTTCCACCGCTACTACAACACCGAAACCAAAACCCCCGCCTTCACCACAGACCCCGCCTCCACCACGAGAGCCCTCCAAGGCGAACCCCCCGCCTTCCCCTGACCGCCGATCCTCGAGTCGTGGAAATCGGCCGGATTTTCCAACCAGCCTCCACGACTCGACGAACCCGACCACAGCCGCCGAGCGAAGCGATGGCGCAGAAAACGGCGAGGCCGAGCCGGTCCGCGCAGTTTGCGGACACGACTCGGCCTCCGGCCGAGAGCGGGTGACGAGAATCGAACTCGCGTAGCTAGTTTGGAAGACTAGGGCTCTACCATTGAGCTACACCCGCGGGGTGCTCGGACATGATTCCACAAAGGGCCCGGTGGACTCAAAACGGTATTGGTGGGCCCCGGTGGCGCGAGCACTGGTTCGCGTCGACTAGACTCGTGCGGTCACTGCGGGGCGTAGCGTAGTGGCTAGCGCGCCTGCTTTGGGAGCAGGAGACCGCAGGTTCGAGTCCTGTCGCCCCGACAACCCCGTGCAGTACCGGCTGTGGCGTCGGCTGTCCGGCGTCGCAACATGTCACCGAATCAAGGAGAACCGCCACCGTGAAGAGCACCGTCGAGTCCTTGAGCCCGACCAAGGTCAAGCTCATCGTCGAGGTGCCGTTCGAGGAGCTCAAGCCGAGCCTCGACGCGGCGTACAAGAGCATCGGCCAGCAGATCGTGGTGCCGGGCTTCCGCAAGGGCAAGATCCCGCCGCAGGTCATCGACCAGCGCGTCGGCCGGGGTCCGGTGCTCGAGGAGGCGATCAACGACGCGCTCCCGAAGCTGTACTCGCAGGCGGTCAGTGACAACCAGGTGAAGGCGATCGGCCGGCCCGAGGTCGACGTGACCGAGTTCAACGACAAGGAGAGCCTGCAGTTCTCCGCCGAGGTCGAGGTCCGTCCCGAGATCACCCTGCCGGACCTGGAGGGCCTGGAGGCCTCGGTCGAGGACATCGCGATCTCCGACGACGAGGTCGACGAGCAGATCGAGTCGCTGCGCCAGCGGTTCGGCTCGCTGAACCCGGTCGAGCGCGCGACCGCGGACAAGGACTTCATCACGATCGACCTGTCGGCCAGCAAGGACGGCGAGAAGGTCGAGGAGGCGCAGGCGACCGGCCTTTCGTACCAGGTCGGCTCCGGCCAGCTCCTGGACGGCCTGGACGAGGCCGTGATCGGCCTGAGCGCCGGCGAGAAGAAGACGTTCGTCACCCAGCTCGTGGGCGGTGAGCTGAAGGGCGAGGATGTCGACGTCGAGGTGACCGTGACCGCGGTCAAGGAGCAGGAGCTCCCGGAGTTCGACGACGAGTTCGCGCAGACCGCGTCGGAGTTCGACACCGCCGACGAGCTCAAGGCCGACGTGCAGACCCGGCTGGAGCGCGGCAAGCGGCTCGAGCAGGCCGGCGAGGCGCGGGACGCGGTCCTGGAGAAGATCCTGACGCTGGTCGACGTGCCGGTCCCCGAGGGCCTGCTGACCGACGAGCTGGCCGCCCGCAAGGAGAACCTGGAGCAGCAGCTCGGGTACTCGGGGATGACCATGGAGCAGTTCCTCGAGGGCGAGGAGCAGACCCAGGAAGAGTTCGACGAGGACCTGAAGAAGCGTTCCGAGGACGCGATCAAGGCGCAGTTCGTGCTGGACCTGGTGGCCGAGCAGCAGGAGCTGAGCGTCAACGACCAGGAGCTGACCGAGCACATCGTCCGGCACGCGCAGCGTTCCGGCGTCAGCCCGGACCAGTTCGCCCAGCACGCGGTCGAGAACAACCTGGTCCCGAGCCTGGTGTCCGAGGTCGTCCGCGGCAAGGCGCTGGCGTACCTGGTGGAGAACGCCAAGGTCACCGACGCCTCCGGCAACACGGTCGAGCTGAAGACCCTGCAGCCGGACGGCACGTACGCCGACCCGGAGGCGACCGAGGCCACCGACGCCGCGGACGCTGCCGCGGAGAGCGCCGAGGAGCCGGAGCCGGCCAAGGCCTGAGCAAGCCGACACGGCCCGGGAACCCCGAACAGGGGTCCCGGGCCGTTCGCATCTCGTCGGACGATCGCGAACCGGCCGCAAGGAAACTGTCGGTTCGACCGCCTAGCGTGGCGGGTGAAACGATTTCCGACGGGAGGAACGGGCATGGCCGCGCTGCTGCAGGAGCCTGAGGTACGGCGCGACGCCGACGCGCCGGAGCCCCGCGAAGTACCTGACGAGGCAATCGTCGAGGAGTCCGGCTCGGTCATCCTCTGCGGCTGGTGATTCGCTCACAGCAGACGCCGGGCAGACGGGCGGTGCGCCGTGAGCGAACACCTCCGGCCCAGCCTTAGGTCTGTCGCCGGGGACCAGTAATGTCGGGTTCGTGAACGAGACATTTGCAGCCAGCCCCACCGCCGCGGGCGGCAACGGATCCGGCGGACAAGACGACGACATCTACCGGGAGTTGCGCAAGAACCGGATCATCTTCCTGGGGTCCGAGGTTCGGGACGACAACGCGAACGCGATCTGCGCGCAGATGCTGCTGCTGAACGCACAGGATCCGAACGCGGACATCTGGCTGTACATCAACTCGCCGGGTGGCTCGGTGGACTCCGGCATGGCGATCTACGACACCATGCAGTGGATCTCGAACGACGTCGCCACCGTCGGGATGGGCCTGGCCGCCTCGATGGGTCAGTTCCTGCTCTGCGCCGGCGCGAAGAACAAGCGCTACGCGCTGCCGCACGCGCGGATCATGATGCACCAGCCGTCCGGCGGCATGGGCGGTACGGCCTCGGACATCAAGATCCAGGCCGAGCAGTCGCTGCACCTGAAGGCGCTGCTGTTCCAGCTGATCTCCGAGCACACCGGTCAGCCGCTGGAGCAGGTCGAGAACGACGCCGACCGGGACCGCTGGTTCACCGCCTCGCAGGCCAAGGAGTACGGCTTCATCGACCACGTGGTCACCAGTGCCGCCCAGCTCAGCCAGGGCAGCCCGAACTCCTGATCTCCCACTCCGTCAGTTAAGGACAGCACCATGAATTACTTCATCCCGCAGTGGGAGGAGCGCACGTCGTACGGCATGCGCCGGATCGACCCGTACACGAAGCTGTTCGAGGACCGGATCATCTTCCTCGGTACGCCGATCACCGACGAGATCGCGAACGCGGTGATGGCGCAGCTGCTGTGTCTGCAGTCGATGGACTCCGACCGCGACATCAGCATCTACATCAACTCCCCGGGCGGCTCGTTCACGGCGCTGACCGCGATCTACGACACCGTCCGCTACATCAAGCCGGACGTGCAGACGGTCTGCCTCGGCCAGGCAGCCTCGGCTGCGGCCGTGCTGCTCGCCGCCGGTACGCCGGGCAAGCGCCTCGCGCTGCCGAACAGCCGGATCATCATCCACCAGCCGGCCACCGAGGGCACCTACGGCCAGTCGAGCGACATCGAGATCCAGGCCAACGAGATCCTCCGGCTGCGCTCGCTGCTGGAGAAGATGCTCGCCGACGCCAGCGGCAAGTCGCACGAGGAGGTGTCCCGCGACATCGAGCGGGACAAGTTCCTGACCGCCGAGCAGGCCATCGAGTACGGCCTGATCGACGACGTCCTGCAGACCCTCAAGACCCCGGTCCCGGCCGGCGTCTGAACGAGTTCGAAACTGGCCCCGCCGGTCTGACCGGCTGTCAAGGGCTTGACGCGTTCGCCACCGGCGTAGTCACAACCCGGTGGCGGGCGCGGTTTTTCCGCCCGTGACGGGGTACCGTCGAAATCGGTCCGACTGCGCATAGAAGGGATCTGTCCCGGTGGCACGCATTGGTGACGGCGGCGACCTGCTCAAGTGCTCGTTCTGCGGCAAGAGTCAGAAGCAGGTCAAGAAGCTCATCGCCGGTCCCGGCGTTTACATCTGCGACGAATGCATAGATCTCTGCAACGAGATCATCGAGGAGGAGCTGAACGAGGGCTCCGAGGTCGGTCTCACCGAGCTGCCGAAGCCGCGGGAGATCTACGACTTCCTCAACGCCTACGTCGTCGGCCAGGACGTGGCCAAGAAGGCACTCGCGGTAGCGGTCTACAACCACTACAAGCGGGTCCGCGACGGCCAGGGCGCCTCCAGCGCCGGCCGGCACGCGAAGGACGAGGCCGTCGAGCTGGCCAAGTCGAACATCCTGCTGATCGGCCCGACGGGCTGCGGCAAGACGTACCTCGCCCAGACCCTCGCCCGGATGCTGAACGTCCCGTTCGCGATCGCGGACGCGACCGCGCTGACCGAGGCCGGGTATGTCGGTGAGGACGTCGAGAACATCCTGCTGAAGCTGATCCAGGCGGCCGACTACGACGTCAAGAAGGCCGAGACCGGGATCATCTACATCGACGAGGTCGACAAGATCGCCCGCAAGAGCGAGAACCCGTCGATCACCCGGGACGTCTCCGGCGAGGGCGTGCAGCAGGCGCTGCTGAAGATCCTCGAGGGGACGACCGCGAGCGTGCCCCCGCAGGGTGGCCGCAAGCACCCGCACCAGGAGTTCATCCAGATCGACACGACCAACGTGTTGTTCATCGTCGGCGGCGCGTTCGCCGGCCTGGACCACATGGTCGAGCAGCGGGTCGGCAAGAAGACGCTCGGCTTCAACACCAGCCGCGAGCCGGAGAAGCCGAAGGAGCTCGGCGGGTACGCCGACGTGATGCCGGAGGACCTGCTGAAGTTCGGGCTGATCCCGGAGTTCATCGGCCGGCTCCCGGTGATCACGACGGTGTCGCCGCTGGACCGCGAGGCGCTGATCAAGATCCTCTCCGAGCCGAAGAACGCGCTCGTCAAGCAGTACCGGCGGCTGTTCGAGATCGACAACGTCGAGCTGGAGTTCAGCGACGACGCGGTCGAGGCGATCGCCGACCAGGCACTGCTCCGCGGCACGGGCGCGCGCGGTCTGCGGGCGATCATGGAGGAGGTGCTCCTCAACGTGATGTACGAGGTGCCCAGCCGTGAGGACGTCGCGAAGGTCGTTGTCACCGGCAAGGTCGTGCTGGAGAACGTCAACCCGACGCTGATCCCGCGCGACCAGATCGAGCGCAGCAAGCGCCGCGACAAGAGCGCCTGACAGCACTCCACAGCAGCAAGGGAGGCCGGGTCCGCCGTACGGCGGGTTCCCGGCCTCCTTCTCGTGGTGGACGCGATGGGACGAGCGGCCCGCCTACCTTCGGTGCCATGACGCCCAGAACAATCCTTCGAAGACTGTCAGTCGCCGGTGTGGCCCTCGCGCTGCTGACACCGATGACGTCTGCCGTGGCCGAGGCCAAGAACGGGATCGCGTGGGGGAGTTGCGGTTCCGACCCGAAGCTGAAGCCGTTCCAGTGCGCCACGGTGCAGGTGCCGACCGACTACGACAATCCGCACGGTCCGACCACGACGATCGCGCTGACCCGGCTGCCGGCCACCGATCCGGCGCACAGGATCGGCACCCTGTTCACGAACCCCGGTGGTCCGGGTGGTTCCGGGGTGGACTTCATCCAGCAGGCCGGCCAGCTGATCTATTCGCCCGCGGTCCGGGCGAGGTTCGACATCCTCGGGTTCGATCCGCGCGGGGTCGGTCGCTCGGATCCTGCGACCTGCTACCCGACCGCGGCCGACGAGTCGAAGGCGCTCGCGAACGTCCCGCCGTTCCCGCTCGGCGCGAAGGAGGAGCGCCAGTACATCGTCGACGCCGCGAAGCTCGCGGTCAGCTGCCGGACCACCTCACCGGACCGGTTCGCGCACTACTCGACCGCGAACGTCGCGCGAGACATGGACCGGCTCCGGCAGGCGGTCGGCGACGACAAGCTGTCGTACGTCGGCTACTCGTACGGCACGTACCTCGGTGCGACGTACGCGAAGCTGTTCCCGAACAAGGTCCGGGCGCTCGTGCTGGACGGCACGCTGAGCCCCGAGTGGTACTCCGGGTCGAACGGCGACAAGGCGCCCGTCGGCGTACGGCTGAAGCAGGGCGACGGCGCGTACGACACGTACGAGCAGTTCCTTGCCGAATGCAAGAAGGCCGGCGCGAACTGTGCGCTGAACCAGCTCGGTGACCCGAAGACGGTCGTCGAGGGCACGCTCGAACGGCTGAAGACGCATCCGGTGGACTTCACCCTGCCCGACGGCTCGACGGTCAAGGTGACGTACGCGGTCGCGGTCGCGGCCACGTTCTCGAGCCTGTACGACCCGGCCGCATTCCCTGGCCTGGCGGAGCTGTGGGCTCAACTGGCCGGTACGAACCGGGCCAAGCTCGCGAGCAGCAAGGCCCCGGAAGCGCTGGTCGAGTGGAATCGCCGTAAGGAGCACTACACGTCGATCGGCAGCGTCCTGCAGCCGTGTGTCGAGGCGAAGCAGTCCGGCCGGCCGTTGGCCTACCCCGCGTTCGCGGCCGCGGCGGACAAGCGCGCGCCGCACTTCGGGGCGTACCGCGCGTGGCTCGGGATCCAGTGCGAATTCCTCGGCATCCGCGACCACGACGCGTTCCTCGGTCCGTGGCCGAACAAGGTAAAGGCGCCGGTCCTGGTCTTCGGTACCCGCCACGACCCGGCCACCCCGTACGAGGCGACCAGGCCGTACGCCGACCTCTACCCGGACGCCCGCATGGTCACGGTCGAGGGCTGGGGCCACACCACGATCGGCAAGAGCACCTGCGCCGACGCGATGATCACTAGCTACCTCACGGCACTCAAGGCTCCGGCCGACGGCGCGACCTGCAACCAGGACCGCAAACCGTTCGACCCGGAACCTGCAGGGAAGGAGGCACTGCGGCTGTTGCCGCAGTAGGTCAGCCCTTGAGGGCGGCTGCGATCGTCTCGGCGATCGGGGTGGTGGGGCGGCCGATCAGGTCGCTCAGGTCGGTGCCCCGGCCGGCCAGGAGGCCGCGTTCGATCGCGTTGTCGACGTCGACCAGGATCGGCGCGAACTGCTCCGGAACCCCGGCCCCGGTCAGGACCTGCAGGTGCTCCGCGGGCGAGAGGTTGTGGTAGGCAACGTCTTTGCCGGACTGCCCGGACAGCTCGGCCGCGTACTCGGTCAGCGAGAACGAGGTGTCGCCATTCAGTTCGTACGCCTTGTTCTCGTGCCCGGCACCGGTCAGTACGACGGCTGCCGCGGCCGCGAAGTCCCGGCGCGACGCCGACGCGATCCGCCCGTCGCCGGCGCTCCCCGCGACGCCGTGTGCGAGCTGGACCGGGATCTGGTCGGTGTAGACCTCGTTGTACCAGCCGTTGCGCAGGAAGGTGTACGGCAGGCCCGAGTCGAGGATCGCCTGTTCGGTGGCGATGTGGTCGGCGGCCAGGTCGAAGTCGGCCGCCGGCCCACCGAGCGCGCTCGTGTACGCGATCCGGGCGATGCCGGCCTCGCGCGCGGCCGAGATCACCGCGCGGTGCTGCTCGCGGCGGTTCGGCTCGAGGCCCGAGATCAGCAGGACGGTGTCGCCCGCGCCGAAGGCCTTGGCCAGTGCGCCCTCGTCGTTGTAGTCGGCGATCCGGACCTCGACGCCGCGATCGGCGAGCGGCGCGGCCTTCTCGGCGTTCCGCGCGACCGCGACGACCTGGTCCGCGGGGACCCGCTGCAGCAGCTCGTCGACGACGAGAGTGCCCAGGTGACCGGTTGCCGCGGTGACCACGATGCTCATTCAGATGCTCCTTGTCGTTGATGTCTGTCACCGACAGTAGGCGGCCAAGTCGAGCGGATCTATGTCTATCAGGCGCTGGTTTATGTCCGATCGTCTTGATCGGTGCGCGTATGATGCCAGGTATGGATGTACTTGCCGATGTCGTCGACGCGATGCGGACGGGCCCTGCCACCTCCGGGCGTACGGAGGTCCGGGGTGAGTGGGGGCTGCGGTTCGCGCACTCGTTCGGCGCGACCTTCCACCTCGTGCTGCAGGGGACGGCGTGGTTGCTGCCGCCGGACGGTGACCCGATCCAGCTCGGCCCGGGCGACGCGGTCCTGCTGCCGCGCGGGACCGACCACGCGCTCGCCGACCATCCGGACTCGCCGCTCGTCGACTTCGACCCTGCGGTCGAGGAGCCGGTCCAGGGGCAGGGCGCGCGGGCGCTGCTGCTGTGCGGGACGTACCGGCTCGATCGCGAGCGCCCGCACCCGGTGCTGGCGAAGCTCCCCGACGTGGTCGTCGTCCCGGCGAACCCCGGCCGGCACCGTTCGTTGCATACGGCAATCAGCATCCTCGGCGAGGAACTCGACGCGCAGCGGCCCGGCGCGGCCGCCGTCGTACCGGCGCTGGTGGACGCGTTGCTGGTGCTGATCCTGCGCGCCTGGATGGAGGACAACGACTGCCCGGCCGATCGCGGCTGGGCGCGGGCGTTGACCGATCCGTCGGTCGTGCAGGCGCTGGAGCTGATCCACGAGAAGCCCGGTGCGGCCTGGACCGTTGCGGAGTTGGCGTCCGACGTCGGGTTGTCGCGGGCGGCGTTCGCGCGCCGGTTCACCGAGGCGGTGGGTGAGCCGCCGCTGACGTACCTGTCCCGCTGGCGGATGACGACCGCGGCACGGCTGCTCCGCGATCACGACCGGCCGCTCGCGACGGTGGCGAAGGCGATCGGCTACACGTCGGAGTTCGCGTTCGCGAAGGCGTTCAAGCGCGACTTCGGCGTACCACCGGGGACGTACCGCAAGGCGCTCACTCCGGCCTGAGCGTCGCCACCAGCTCGCCGCGGCTGCGGACGCCGACCTTCGCGAACGCGGACTTCAGGTGGTCCTGGATCGTGTGCGGCGAGATCGACAACCGGTCCGCGATCGCGGTCGTGGGGTGCCCGGCGATGACCTCGAGGCAGATCTCCCGCTCCCGCGCGGTCAGCCCGTACGCCGCGAGCAGCATCCCGAGCAGGTGCCGCCCGGAGGCCGGCTCGATCGTCACCACGACCTCGTCCTCGGCGTCCCCGATCAGCCGGCTGCCCTGCAGTACGACCCATCCACCGGAGGCGGTCTGCACGCGCGCCTGGAACGTCCCGGACGCCGCGGCCCGCGTTCCGGTGACGACTGCCCGGAGCAGAACGCCGAACCGGCCGGGCGCGATCTCGTCCAGCTCGTCCTGCCACGTACTCGCGGCCGCGGTGATGGCTCGTGGCTCACCGGTCGGACCCGTGACGACGATCGACGGGCCGGTCCCGCCGCGGTACCCGTGAGCGTCGGTCCGGACGGCGACCCGCGTCGCGGCACCGATCACCGGCGCCACCGACCCGAGGAACTCGACCTCGCGGTCGTTGAAGTCCGGCCCGCTGCGGACGAACCCGGCCGCTCCCCAGCAGTCCCCGTCGACGACGAACGTGGTCCGTACCTCGTGCTCGATCCCGAGCGGCCGCCACACCTCGTTCAGCCGGCGGTGCCCGACGACCTCGCGGTACGGCAGATCGGACAGCCGGGCGACCTGGTGCGAGGTCCGGGCCAGTTCCGCGAACGAGTTCGGCACGGTCCCGGCGTACTCCGTCTCGGCCAGCCGCGGCTCGTACTCCTCGGGGATGCGGGCCGCGCCGCTGGTCATCGAGCTGATCACCAGCGTGCCGGGATCGATGCCGGCCCAGCAGGTCAGCTCGCTGCCGACCACCTGTTCGACCACCTCGATCGCGGCCGCGTGCAGCTCGGCGACCCCCATCCCCGAGGTCGCCAGTGCCGCGATGTCCCGGCGCGCGGCCCGCGCCCGGCCCTCCCACATGCGCTCAGTATGCGCCGCCCGACCGTTGCCGCCTATCCCGCAAATGTGGGGATTCCGGCCGTCGCGACAAGCCTCGTGCGCCGGGATGGTCAGCGGCGGTGGCACTTCCTACCGTCGCCGCTATGAGCGAATCAGTGCATCTCAGCAGCGCGGGCACCGGCGTCGAGTACGCCGCCCCCGACGCGACCGTGACCGTGAAGATCGGCACCGAGCACACCGGCGGGCAGTACGAGGTGTTCGAGATCGACGCACCGCGCGCCGACGCGGCACCGCCGCACCGGGAGTCGTGGAGCAAGGCGTTCTACGTCCTGCAGGGCCGGATCCTCGTGCAGGCAGAGGACCAGGGGTACGACCTCGGCCCGGGGGCGTCGATCAGCATCCCGGCCGGAACGCTGAACACCTTCTCGGTGCTCACGCCGGCGGCCAAGTTCCTGACGATCAGCCAGACCGGGCGAATGGGAGCGTTCTTCGCGGACCTCGCGGAGGCCGATCCCACGGACTACGTGGCGTTGGGGGAGGTTGCCGCGCGCCACGGCGTGGCGCTCCCATGAGGACGGCGGCGCAGGTCCTGGCGATCGTCATCGCGGTGCTGCTGGCCTCGGTCTGGTTGATGGAGTCGTTCTTCTACCGCCACCCGCGGCTGTATCCGATGTTCCTGCTCGAGCGCCGGGATTTCGACGCGGTGAAGCTGTGGATCGTGAACCTCGGCTTCTACAACCTCACGACCGCGGTCGCACTGGCGCTCGGCGTCGTACTCGCCCGGTCCGGCCATGTCCCGCAGGGCGAGGCGCTGGTCGCGTTCACGGCAGGGCAGCACGTGTTCCTGGCGCTCGTACTGCTCGCGACGGAGCGGCGGCTCTGGTTGAACACACTGCTGGAAGGGGTGCCGACGGCCGTGCTGTTGCTGCTCGTTCTGCTGTAGGAAAATTACCAAAACTGCGCAATCATGGGCACGGAGCACCACACACACTCAAGGTCCCCGAATGGTCACTGATCGTTCGGCCGCAGCGGGGGCCTACCGCCCTGAGTACCCGTGAAGGTGAGGCCCATGAGCCCAATCAGTCGCAGGACCCTCGTTCTCGGCGGACTCGCCGCGGCCGGTGCCGGCGCCCTCCCGGCCGCCGCACAGTCGTCGGTGATCACCGCCACCGCCGCCGTCCCGTACCCGTTCCAGCTCGGCATCGCGTCCGGTGAGCCGGACGCGAACAGCGTCGTACTGTGGACCCGCCTGGCACCGAGCCCGCTCAACGCGGACGGCCAGGGCGGGATGGCCAACACCGACGTACCCGTCGACTGGCAGGTGTCGACCACCGACACCTTCAGCACGCTGGTTGCCTCCGGTACGGTCACCGCGTCGTACGCCGCCGCCCACTCGGTGCATGTCATCGCGGGCGGGCTGAACCCAGACTCCGACTACTTCTACCGCTTCCGCGCCCAGGGCTTCATCTCGCCCGTCGGCCGGACCCGTACCGCGCCCGCGATCGGCACGAACGGCCGTGACCTGCTGATGGCGTTCACCTCCTGCTCGCACTACGAGGAGGGGTACTTCACGGTCTACCGGCGGATGGCCGAGGACAACCCTGGCTTGATCCTGCACGTCGGGGACTACATCTACGAGTACGGCACCACCGCTGGCCGGCCGCGCGCGTACGCCGGCGCCACCGAGATCGTCACGCTGGCGGACTACCGGCGCCGCTACGCGCAGCACAAGACCGACCCGGACCTCCAGGCCGCGCACGCGGCGGCGCCGTGGCTCGTCGTACCGGACGACCACGAGGTGGAAAACAACTACGCCAACATGGTCAGGGCGGACAGCACGCCGAGCCTCACCACGGCGCAGTGGACTGCCCGGCGCACCGCGGCGTACCAGGCGTACTACGAGAACATGCCGCTGCGGCCCGCGCAGGCGAACAGCGGGAACAGCATCCCGCTGTACCGCCGCTTGCGGTGGGGGAGCCTCGCGGTCTTCCATATGCTCGACACCCGGCAGTACCGCGACGACCAGGCCTGTGGCGACGGCTGGAAGATCTGCTCGGACGCGGATCTGGCGTCCCGCAGTCTGCCGGGCAACACGCAGGAGACCTGGCTGCTCGACGGTTTCAACCAGCACCTGGCGACCTGGGACATCATCGGCCAGCAGGTGTTCTTCGCCCGCCGGTTCAATTCGACCGGAGCGAGCATGGACTCCTGGGACGGGTACCGCGCTTCCCGTGCGCGGATCCAGCAGGGCTGGGTCGACCGTGGTACGCGCAATCCGGTCGTCCTCACCGGGGACGTCCACCGCGCGTGGGCCAGCGACCTCAAGGCCGACTACAACAATGCGAGCTCGGCGACGATCGGCAGCGAGCTGGTCAGCAGTTCGGTGACGTCGGGTGGCGACGGCGACGGGGCGACCGCGATCCCCGATGTCGGCACCAACCCGTGGCTGAAGTTCTACAACAACCGTCGCGGCTATGTCCGGACCACGATCAGCCCGACCCAAATGCAGGCAGACTTCCGCGCGGTCGCTCAGGTGAGTGAGCACGGCGCGGCGGCCACGACCGTGAAGTCGTTCGTCATCGAAGACGGCCGTCCCGGCCTGCAGGCGGTGTGACTCCTCATGAAGAAAACTCTTGCTACTGCTGCCCTGGCTGTTGCGTCCCTCGTCGCTGCGACTGCTACTGCGTCTGCGCACATTGCTACGCCGACTTGGACCACAGCGAACAGTGTCTCCACTGGTGACCAGGACAACGCGTCCGTGGCGACCAACCGGAACGGGTACATCGCCGTGGTTTGGGAGGACGACCGAGACACCGACAACGCGACCGACAACGTCCACAGCGAGATCTATCTGCGGCTCTTCCACAACGGCACCGCTGTGTACGAGAAGAAGCTGTCCGCGGGTGGTGACAGCGGTGTGACCAACTGGCGGCACCTGCACCCGGACGTCGGTCTGGACGACAACGGCAACGCTGTCGTGGTCTGGCAGGACGACCCGGACGGCAACGGGTTTTACAACATCCCGTACCGCGTCGTGAACACCGCCGGCACCGTCACCGCGTCCGGTAACGCCAACAGCAGCGCCACTGGTCAGCAGATCAACCCGCGTGTGGCTGTGGACCCGGACGGTGCACCTTCTGGTGGTGCAGTTGCGTTCACGGTCGCGTGGGAGGACATCCAGACCGGCGCACAGGCCACGGTCAAGGCCGCCGGTTTCACTGGTCCGACTACGCGCGCATGGGAGGTCTCGGCTTCCGCCACGACCGGCCAGCACCACAACCCGGACGTCGCTGTGTCAGCGTCCGGTGACGCTGTTGTCGTATGGGACGACGATGCCGACGGCAACGGGTACTACCAGATCGGCCTGATTCGCCTGGGCCGTACGAACGGCGCAGCCACGCTCTCGCGCCGCTCCGCGAACGCGTCGGGCGGTGGGCAACAGCAGCACGCCTCCGTAGCCGCAAACTTCAACGGCGACTTCGCAGTCGCCTGGGAGTCCGACCACACTGGTACTGCCGGCGTCTGGACCCGCTCGTTCACGCCAACCGGTACTGCGCGCTACGCCGACACCGAGGTCGCCGCAGGCGGTACTGCACCGTCGATCGGCATCGACGACCAGGCGCAGTCCGTGGTCGGCTGGACGGTGCAAGGCGCCGACCCGGACGTGTGGGTCCGCGGCTTCGGCACGGACGGTACGGACACCGGCCGTCTGTCCTCCCAGAAGCTCAGCTCCGTCACGACGGGCCGGCAGGAGCAGATGGTTGTCGCGGTCTCGCCGTACGCCGAAGTGGCCGTTGCCTACACGGACGACAACGACGGCAACACCTACGACCAGGTCATGCTCGGTACGGGAATCTCCAACAACAGCTGGTGATCAGCGGGTCGTCGGGGACACCGTACTGAGCACGGTGTCCCCGGCGTCGACCACCTCAAGATGGTCGATGTCCTTGAGCGGAATCGACGTACTGGCAGGGACCTGGGCCTGGTAGCTGCCGTTGGCTGCCCACCAGCCGGCCGTCTGGGTGGTGCCGTTCCGGCTGTGTACTACGAGCATGCAGCGTTCGTACGGCTTCAGGTCGGTCAGCCGGAGCTGGATGTCCGTACCCCAGCCCCGGCTGACCAGCTTGGCCGTGGTGTCGATACCACCGACGCCATCCGTGGCCGTCCAGGTAGCCGAGGCCGGTGCGGTCACCAGGCCCCAGCTGACGACACCCGTGACCGTGGCAGCCGACGCTGCAGCAAGAACCCATCGCTTGCGCGGCCGCTTCTTCTTGCTGAGCTGGAGCGGCGCAGGCTCCGGCGGAGCGATCTCGATGTCCTCCACCGGTACCGCATGTAGCAGGCCCGGCAGATGCGCGAACTGCAGCAACGTCTCGCGGCAGGCACTACAGGTGCTCAGGTGCTCCTCGACCGCGTGCCGTTCCGAAGCCTCCAGCGCACCGAGCACATAGGCGCCGATCGACGTCGTCTCCGGGCACGTCATGATCCGGTCACCCCCCTTTCCTCGAGCGCCGCCCGGAGCGCGTGCAGCGCGTAGTAGCTGCGCGACTTCACCGTCCCCGGCGGTACACCGAGGACGACGGCCGCCTCGTTCACGGTGCGCCGCCGGTAGAACAGCTCGACGATCACCTGCCGGTGGTCCTTGCTCAGCCCACGCAGTACGTCGATCACCTGCCAGACCTGCAGCACCCGGTCGATGTCGTCGCCGAGCGCCGGGAACTCGCGGTCGTCGATCGGTACCTCGGTCACCCGCGCGCCCTGCTTGCGGCGGCCGGAGATCACCAGGTTGCGCGCGACCGTGAACAGCCAGCGGCCGGCCCGGTCCGGGTCGAGCTCGCCGGCGTGCGCCCAGGCGCGCGTCATCGTCTCCTGCACGATGTCCTCGGCGTACTGCCGGTCGCCCACCGAGCGCAGTACGTACCCGAACAACGGCCGCCGGTACCTGTCGTACAACGCGCGGATCACCGTGTCGTCATCCACACCCCTCAACTACGTCCGGTAGCCGCGAACGGTTCAATCTGAACCGGCCGGCCGGATCGTGCGTATCTGCTGGACGAGAGGAGATCCAGATGAAAACCACGATCTTGTTGCTAGGAGCAACGGTGGCCGCGGTCGGCACGCTGGCGGCGTGCGGCGGCAGCAACAGCTCCACCCCGGCCGCCGGCGGTGGTGCCGCCGCGGCCGTCTCGGTGAAAGACGTCAGCGGTGTCGGTCAGGCACTCGTCGACGCCTCCGGGAAGACGCTGTACTTCGCCGACCAGGAGGCCGGCGGCATGCTGAAGTGCATGTCCGGCTGCCTGGACATCTGGGTGCCCGCAACCGGGACCGCCGCCGACGCGAAGGCCGTCAGCGGCCTCGGCACGACGAAGCGCTCCGACACCGGTGCCGAGCAGCTCACCTTCCAGGGCAAGCCGCTCTACACCTTCAAACTCGACAACAACGGCCAGGCCAAAGGCAATAACGTGACCGACAACTTCTCCGGCACGAGCTTCACCTGGCACGCCGCCACCACGTCGGGCGCGGCTCCTTCGAAGGCCCCGTCGTCCTCCGGTGGCGGCGGCTACGGCAACGGTTACTGATCCATCAGTACCCGGACATCCCATGGGCCGAGCTCCAGCTTGGCGCCGGCCGGCTGGTCCGCGAGTACGTCGTGAGCTGGACCCGGCAGGTTCACGCCGACACTGTCCCACGACCAGTTGTGGACGAACCGGATCCGCCGGCCGTCCGCAGCGGTCGCGGAGGTGACGGTCACGCTCGCCGGGACGTCGCTCCAGGGCGCCGGTTTGATCCACCGGAACAGGGCTGCTGCCAGCGACGGGTTCGGCACGGTGCCGACGTACGTGATCCTGCCGGAGCCATGCGCGCGCGTCGTGATCGCCGGCCACCTCCCGAAGTGCGGGTGGTCGTAGCTCGCGAGTACGTCGGCGCCGTCGGCAACCAACCCGTCGACCCAGCGCGTACCGGCCGCGTCGGCGCCGAGGTCCAGGCCGGCACCACGTACGGGTAGGTCCACGCTGATGTTGCTGAACTCGTCGTACCGGACACCGGCCGCCGCGGCGAGCCTGCCAGGCTGTACCTCCGTCCGGGCGCGGGCTTCCTCGTCGGCGTACCCGGTCCGCGGTCCGACGACCAGGTGCCCACCTGCCTCGGCGTATGCGACCAGCTGGTCGAGCAGGTCGTCGTCGGCCAGATAGAGCGCCGGTACGACAAGCACCTGATCGGCACCCGTGAACTGGCTCGTGTGCTTGATGCGTACCTGCAGACCGGCCTCGAAAGCCCCACGGTAGAAGGGATCGAAGAACCCCTGGTACGAACGCTCGTCCGGGCCGCCGTCCGCGCCCGCGAGAGCTGGGTACTTCTGCATCAGCCACTTGCTCGGCGTCGAGTACAGCATCGTCACGTCGCTGTCCGGGGTCAGTCCGGTGACCAGCGAGCCGGCCGCTTCGAACTCCGCGCCGAGCTGCGCGATCTCCGCGTACGTGCGGCCGGGCAGGCCGCTGTGGGGGAGCACGCCGCCCCAATACGTCTCCGTACCGAAGTGCAAGGTGTGCCAGTGCCAGTACTCGATCATCTTGGCGCCGCGCGACACCAGGGCCCACGCCGCCTGCCGCCACTGACCGTCGTACGCCGGGTGGTTGCTCCACGGGGCGCCGATCGCCTGCGCGTTCGTCTCGGTCACCAGGTACGGGCTCTGCTTCGACGAGTACATGCGGTCGGCGCTGAGGTACAGCGCCCAGGTCCCGTTGGTCGTCCAGCCCTGCGGTGCGACCTCCGTCTGTGGATGCAGCAGTCCGTCCTGCATGGCGTAGTACGGATTGCCGGCCGTGACATCGAGACGCTGCACCAGCTCGTCGTCCGCGACAGCAGGGCGCTCGTACGCGATGCAGGTCGTGACGAACTGGTCCGGGCGCGCGTACTCGCGGACGAGGTCCGCCTGCCACCCGATGAACTCGGTCGTCTGGTCCGCCTGGAACTGCCGCCACGCCACGTCGTACTGCGGCTGGACGTTGCCGTCCGGCGTCCACAGGTCGGCCCAGTCCGACAGCCTGTGCGACCAGTAGACCAGGCCCCATTCGTCGTTCAGCGTCTGCACATCGCCGTACTTGTGCCGCAGACTGTCGACGAACCGCTGGAAGACACCGTGGTTGTGCAGCAGCTCGTTGCCCGGCTCGTTGTCCACCTGGAAGCCGATCACGGCCGGGTGCCCGGCGTACCGCTCCGCGATCTTGCGGATCACCCGCTCGGCGTGGAACTTGAAGCCGGGATGGGTGAAGTCGACCTCCTGCCGTGCGCCCCAGCCGATCCGTTGCCCGGTCTTCCGTTCCCCGGTGATCTCCGGGTAGAGACGGACCAGCCACGGCGGTACGGCGTACGTCGGCGTACCGAGGACGGCCGCGATACCCCGGGCGTGCGCGCCGTCGAGGACGGGTTGCAGCCAGTCGAGGTCGAAGCGGCCGTTCTCCGGCTCCCAGGTCGACCAGACCGACTCGCCCACCCGGATCACCGAGAAGTGGGCGGCGGCCATCAGGTCGAGATCCTGCTCCAGCCGTTCGGTCGGCTGGTATTCGTGATAGTACGCAGCTCCGAAGAGCACACGCTCCGGCACGCGTTTCTCCAATGTTAGAAGGGTTTTCAGGCCTTGACCCCGCCGGACGCCAGCCCCGACTGCCAATAGCGTTGCAGCAACAGGAAGGCGGCGATCAGCGGGACGACGGACAGCAGGGATCCGGTGATCACCAGGGACAGCACGGCACCGGTCGTACCGCCGCCGGCGCCGGCCTGCGACGACCACGCGGCCAGGCCGACCGTGACCGGGTACAGATCGGGGTTGTTGAGCATGATGAGCGGCAGGAAGTAGTTGTTCCAGGTCGCGACGAGCGTGAACAGCAGCACTGTCACCACACCTGGCGCCAGCAGCCGCAGCGCCACCTGGAAGAAGATCCGGAACTCGCTCGCCCCGTCGATCCGGGCCGCCTCGATGATCCCGTCCGGCACCGCGTCCTGCGCGTAGATCCGCATCAGGTACAGGCCGAACGGGCTGACCAGCGACGGCAGGATGATGGCCAGCGGCGTGTTCACCAGCCCGGCCTTGCTGAACAGCAGGTACGTCGGGATCGCGAGCGCGGTGGTCGGCACCATGATCGCGCCGAGCACCAGCCCGAACATCGCCGAGTTGCCGCGGAACCGGTACTTCGCGAATCCGTAGCCACCGAGCGCGCACAGGAACGCCGCACCACCGGCACTGACCACCGAGTAGAAGACGGTGTTGCCCATCCAGCGGACGAACACGCCGCCGTTGTTCGTGAGGGTGTCGTGGACGTTGGAGAAGAACGAGAAGTCGTGCGCGAACCACAGCCCGAAGCTCGAGAACAGGTCCCCGACGTTCTTCGTCGACGCGATGAACAGCCAGAACAGCGGCAGCAGGAAGTAGATCACCAGCACGACCATGCACACGGTCAGCACGTTGCTGCGACGATCTGTCATGACCGGCTCCTTCTCGTGGTGACGAACAGGACGGCGTACGACGCGACGACGATGACTGCGCCGAGCAGGAACGAGACAGCCGCCGCGTAGTTCACTTCCTGACCCGTGAACGCGAGCGAGTACGCGTACAGGTTCGGGGTGTAGCCGCTGTCGATCACGCTCGGCGCGAGCCGTTGCATCAGCTGCGGCTCGTTGAACAGCTGGAAGCTGCCGATCACCGAGAAGATCGCGCACACCAGGAGCGCGGGTCGCAGCGCCGGGATCTTGATGCTCCAGGCGGTCCGGATCGCGCCGGCACCGTCGACAGCGGCCGCCTCGTACAGGTCGTGCGGCACCGCGCGCAGGGCGGCGTACAGGATGATCATGTTGTAGCCGGTGAACTCCCAGGTGACGATGTTCGCCAGCGATCCGAGCATCCAGCTCGAGGTGAGGAACTTCGGCGCGGGCAGGCCGAGATCGCCGGCGAGCTGCGAGAACGGCCCGAAGTCACGGCCGTACAGGTAGCCCCACATCAGCGCGGCGACCACACTCGGTACGGCGTACGGCAGGAAGACGCCCAGCCGGAACGCCTTGGCCGCGCGCAGCAGGCCGCTGTCGATCGCGAGCGCCGCCACCAACGCGACCACGAGCATGACCGGTACCTGGATGACGAAGAACAACGCGACCCGGCCGACGCCGTCGAGCAGCCGCGGATCGGTCAGCGCGCGGGTGTAGTTGCCCAGCCCGGCGAAGACCGTACCGCCGATCAACTTTTCCTGGAACAGGCTGAGGTACGCGGCGTACGCCAGTGGCAGCACCAGCATGGCGACGAACACCACCATGAACGGCGCAACGAAGGCGTAGCCGGTGGAGGTGTGGCCGACGCCACGCCTCCGCCGACGGGCCTCCCGGCGGCTCGGGGCCTGGACCTCGAGCCGCTGATCGGTCGTGACACTCATTGGTTGACCTTGAAGCCTTGGTTCTGCGCGTACTTCGTGATCCGGTCCTGCCACTGGTCGAGTGCGGCGCCGGTGTCGCTCTTGTTCGCGAACGACTTGCCGACCGTCTCGTTCCAGTCGTTGACCGCCTGGTCGAGGAACGGTGGCCACTGGAACTTGGTGTCGACCGTGTCGCTGATCCCGGCGAACAGCTTGTTCACCGGCTGGCCGCCGTAGAACGACAGCGGCTGGTCCACGTACGAACTGTCGGCCAGCAAAGCCTTCGTGACCGGGAACAGGAACTGCTGGGTCGCGAACAGCTTGGTGGACGCGGGATCGGTGTTGATGAACTCGGCCAGCTTCGCCGCCGCGATCGGGTTCTTCGTCCCTTGCACCACGGCCGTGGTCGAACCGCCCCAGTTGCCGGACGCGTTCTGGCCGGCTTCCCACTGCGGCAACGGAGCCGCCCGCCACTTGCCGGCGGTCGCCTTCGCGCTACCCGCCAGGAAGACCGGTCCCCAGGCGGCGGTGAGCCAGGTCGCGTACTTGCCCCGGTTCAGCGCCTGGTACCACGCGTCGTTGAAGTCCGCGTCGGCCGAGACGACACCGTCCTTGATCAGGCCGCCCCAGTAGGTGGCGAGCTTCTTCGACGCGTCGCCGTTCAGGTCGACCTTGACCGAGTCGGTGCTGGGCGTCTCGAACGGCTTCACCCCGGCCTGCCACAACAGCCCGAACCAGACTCCGGCCTGGCTCTGCGCGAGGTTCGTCATCGACACGTTCGGGTCCGCGGCGTGCAGCTTGCGGGCGGCCGCGGCGAACTCGTCCCAGGTCTTCGGTACGGCGATGCCGTACTTGTCGAAGATGTCCTTGCGGTACAGCATCCCCATCGGGCCGCTGTCCTGCGGTACGGCCCACACCTGACCGCCGGAACCGACGACCTGCTGCCAGGTCCACGGTACGAACTGGTCCTTCAGCGCCTCGGCGCCGTACGGCCGCAGATCCATCAGGCTCTTGGTCAGCGCGAACGTCGGGATGTACTGGAACTCGATCTGGACCGCGTCCGGGAAACCGGTGCCGGCCTTCAACGCCGTACGCAGCTTGGTGTACTGCGGGGTGCCCTGGCCGGCGTTGACCACCTTCACCTTGATCGCCGGGTACTTCTGCTGGAACAGGTCGACCTCCTTCTGGATGTTCGGCACCCAGGTCCAGAAGGTGAGTTCGGTCGGCGTGGACATCGCCTTGTCGATGTCGGACTGGCTGACGGTCTGTGCCGCGCTCGCGCCACCGGACGCGGAGCCACTGCCACCGCCGCCGCCACAGGCAGCGAGAACGAGGGCAGCGGCCAGGACGAGTGCGGTGCCGGCGGACGTGCGCCGGCGGATGCGGTTGATGAACATTGCGAACAACTCCTCGAATGGCAAGGCGGTGCCCAGGCACGGGCCTGTTCGGCGGCGTGCCTGACCAGGGGTACGGCGTTCAGTGCGCCGTGCGTGGTGCTGCGGTCGACTGACGGACGACGAGCCGGAGCGGTGGCGGCTGCGGGACGGGAGACCGGACGCCGGCCGGCGACTCGATCTCCGTGACCAGGTTGGCGATCCCGCGGGCGACGTGGACGTCGAAGTCCTGCGGGACCGTGGTGAGTGGTGGGGTCAGGTAGGCCGCCGACGGGATGTCGTCGAAGCCGACCACGCTGACGTCGCCCGGGACCGATCGGCCCGCCTCGGCGAGGGCCCGCAGTACGCCGATGGCCATGTCGTCGTTGGCGACGAAGACCGCGGTGACGTCGGGGTTCGCGGCCAGTTCACGGCCGGCCGCATAGCCGGAAGCCGGAAGCCAATCGCCTTCCAGGACAGGGGGTTCGGGCACGCCGGCGTCCGCGAGGGCCTGCCGCCAGCCGGCCAGCCGGTCCCGGGCCGCCCACCATCGTTGCGGTCCGGCGACGTGCCAGACCGTACGGTGCCCGAGGGCGAGCAGGTGCTCGGTGGCGGACCGGCCCGCGCCGAGGTTGTCGCCGCCGGTGTCGATGTTCGGCTTCGCGCTCAGCCCGGGGAACCGGCCGAAGCTGAGCACCGGGACGTCGACGTCGATCCGCACGCCGTCGCCGACGTCGATCGGCTCGGACAGGATGATGCCGTCCACGCCCTGCTCGAGCAGGTGCTCGACCACGTCCGCGATCGTGTCGCCTTCGAGCGTGTTGACGATGGTGACCGAGTAGCCGGTCGTCCGGAGCGTCTGTTCGATCGCCACCAGTTGGGTGGACGGGCCGAACAGCGCCGTACCGAGACACACCACGCCGATCCGCTTGGTCTTCCCGGAGTTGAGCGCCCGGGCGGCGTCGTTGCGGCGGTACCCGAGTTCGCGGACGGCGGCCTGGACCCGGAGCCGGACCTCCTCCTTGACGTACGGCTCCCCGTTCAGCACCCGGGACACGGTCTTCTGCGAGACGCCCGCGAGCCGCGCGACATCGATACTGCTCGGTTTAGCCTCGCTCATGTGTCCTCCGCTCTGACTGCGTAGTCAGAATGTGTCTACGTAGTCAGAACGTCAATGGCTCAGCGAGTGTGACGCAGGTCACAGTTCTAGCGGGAGTAGAGGACGGTCAGGCGGCCGTGACCGACGCTCTTCTCGCTGATCGCCTTCAGCGCCTCGTCCAGCTTGGCGCCGGCCGGGAGGCCGGTCGGCGCGGACAGTGCGTAGACGGCGAAGCGGTAGTGGTGCGTGCCGCTCGGCGGGCAGGGTCCGTAGTACGACGGTTTGCCGGCCGAGTTCCTCGCCTGTGTGGCCGGCGTCGTACCTTCCACAAGTGCTGTGGTCTTCGGGTCGAGATCCAGGACGACCCAATGGGTGAAGGTGCCGCTCGGCGCATCCGGGTCGTCGACCACGATCGCGAGCGCCTTCGCGTCCGCCGGGGTCCCGGTCCACGCCAGCGGCGGCGACGTACCGGCGCCGTCGCAGGTGTACTTGCGCGGAATCGTCCCGCCTTCGCGGAACGCCGTACTCGTCACCGTCATGTCGGCCGGTGTGGTCACGGCAGGCTCCTTCCCCGACCGACCGCTGCACGCAGCCGCGCTCATCAGCACGGCCGCCCACAACAGCAGTCGGCGCATGCGATCAACGTACTCCTCAGCCGCGGGTCACCAGGCGGATGAGCGGGAGTTCGCGGTCGGTCTTCTCCTGGTAGCCGGCGAAGCGGGGCGCGGCCGCGACGATCTGCTGCCATGCGTCGGCACGGTCGGCGCCGTGCAGCTGCTCGGCGCGGACGCCAACGGTTTCGCCGTTGACGTCGATCCGGACCTGGTCGGGATGCGCGGCGAGGTTGTAGTACCAGTCGGGATTGCCCGAGCCGCCCCAGGCGGACGCGATGATCAGCCGGCTGCCGTCAGCGGCCGGGATCCAGCTGAGCGGCGTCTGTCTCTCGACGCCGGACTTGCGGCCGATCGTGCGCAGTACGAGCATGTCGACCCCGCCGACCTTGCCGCGGCCGGAGCGCCGGATCATCAGCTTGATCACGCCGTTCATCCACTGCAGCGCCCGTCCTCTGGGCTGCCAGGCCCCGTGCGTGCCGGCCTGGGTGTCGAAGCTCATGCAGACTCCACTTCGCTGTGCACAGTGCGGTTCGTTCTGCCATCGTCGCCGTGTCCGAAGGGCTTGCCCTCGAGGTTGAAGCTCCACGAGATCGTCGGCGCGATCCGCAGGTAGGTGCCGGGACCGAACTGACCCTGGCGCTCGACCAACTCGGCCTCGCCGTAGATCCGAAGGTACCGGGGCACCCACGGGTCGGTCGACGGCAGGTCGTCGAGGATCACCGCGACCGTGGTGTTGCCCGCCTTCACGTTGCGGAACTTCCGCGTCTTCACCGGGCCGAGGCCGCCGATGAACAGGTGCGTGCCGTCGTACTCGTACCCGACCGGCACCGCCTCCGGCTGGGCCGAGCAGCTGGACACCGGTACCGGGCTGATGGACCGGATCGAGAAGCGTGGCTTCGCCAAGCGTTCCGCCGTACCGGGGGATCGGCGGCCGGTCCAGGTGACCTTGACCGCGGCCGGCCGGCGCGCGGCATCGGCGTTCCACAGCGACATGGGCGACGCGCTCGCGCGGCTGATCGACCCGATCCCGGCGGACGACCGCGAGCAGTTCCGCAGTACGGTCGAGGGCATCGTCATGAGGTGCCGTACGTCACCGTCCAGCGAGTGAGCTCCTCGGTTCCGGGGACAGCGTTTGCCCGTACGATCGCGTTCGTGTCCACCTGTCTGAGTTCCTGAGATGTCGGCCGTCATCGGCGCCTTCGCGGCGCTGGTCGCAGTGGCCGTTCTCGGGTATGTCGTGGGGCTCTTCGGTGTACTGCGCTCGCAGGACGAACTGGTCCTGTCGCGGCTGGCGTTCTTCGTGGCCACGCCCGCGCTGCTGTTCACCACCGTGGCGCGGGCCGATCTGAAGTCGATCTTCTCGGTGGTGCTGGTCACCAACCTGATCAGTCTGTTCGTGGTGCAGGCCGTGTTCCTGCTGGTCGCGGCGGTGATCTGGCGGCGCAGCCGGTCCCAGGCGACGATCGGCGTACTCGCGTCGTCGTACGTGAACGCCGGCAACCTCGGCGTACCGGTCGCCGCCTACGTGCTCGGCGACGGCGCACTGGTCGCGCCGATCGTGCTGTTCCAGGTGCTGATCATGGCGCCGATCGCGTTCGCCGTACTGGACGGCGACCGCCAGGGGAGCGGCCGCCGGGTCTCGCTGCGCACCATCGCGACCCGCCCGCTCCGCAACCCGCTGACGGTCGCGTCGCTGCTCGGCCTGCTCGTATCGCTGCTGGGCGTCCGGTTGCCCGACCCGGTGATGCGCCCGATCGACCTGATCGCCGCGGCCGCCGTACCGGTTGCCCTGGTCGCGTACGGCCTGAGCCTGAGCGCCGGCACCAAGGACTCGATCACGTTGCGGCGAGACGTAGTACTAGCCGTAGCCCTCAAGACCTTCGCCCAACCGTTGGTCGCCTATACGGTCGCCCGCTGGTTCCTGGACCTCCACGGCCCCGCCCTACTAGCGCCAACCCTCTTGGCTGCCCTCCCCACAGCCCAGAACGTCTACGTCTACGCCGTCCACTACCGAGCCAGCCGAACCCTAGCCCGCAGCGCAGTCCTCCTCAGCACCCTCCTCTCCATCCCAGTAATGATCCTCATAGCCGGCCTCCTCACCTGACTCAGCGCATGGCTTTGAAGGCTTCTTCGGCTACGGGGGCTACCTGGTCGACGTTGACGCCTTCGTTGGCGGACTGGGCGATGACGGTGAGGGTGTTGGAGCCTCGGTAGCACTGGGTGGGGAGGTTGCCGGCGGTTTCGATGCAGGTGGTGGAGCCGATCCGCTTGACCTTGTCGGCGCTCGCGCCGGAGTCGGCGATCACCTTGTCGATGTCGACGTGGCCGCGGAGCGCGATCAGTACGTAGAACCGGTCGCCGTCGAGGCTGCCGTACGCCTCGACCGTCACCTTCTTGCCGTTGTTGATCCGGCTCAGCGCCTCCCGCGTCTGGTCGAGCTGCGCCCGGCTGCGGATCTCCGGGTCGGTGATCCGGTCCAGGCCCGCGAGCTTCGCCGGCGGCGTGATCGACCGCTCCGCGTTCAGCCGGTTCAACGGGCCCAGACCCCACACGTACCCAACCACCGCCAGCACCGCCAACACCACAACAGCCCCACCCACAGTCACCCAAGGAGCTCGGGACCGCCGCGCCTTCTTCCCCTTCTCCTCCGTCACCACTCCGCCCGCACCAGCCGCACCAGCCGCATCGGTGCCCGCGGCGTCCGCTGCCGCAGGACCCGCGTCCGCCGCCCGGCCTGCTGCGCCTGTTGTCGGCTTGGGGTCGGCCGGGACGGGGGCGAGTTCGGCGGTGTCGTCGGACGGGGTGGTGGCCTTCGGGTCCGCCGGGGTGGTGGGGTCGGTCATCGGGGTGGCTCCTCGGACGTGCGGGTCGCGGGGTGCGGATGGTCCTGATGGTTCCACATCAGGACAAACCGACCTCGCAGGGTAGTCGAACGCGCAGATGCCCGCCTCCCGGACAGCCGGGAGACGGGCACCTGAGGTGTGGCCTCAGAGGGTCGCGACGACCTTGACGGCATCGGAGTCGTCCGCGTTCCAGACGATCTCGCCGGTGATCCGGCCGGCCGCGCGCAGGTCGGGCTCGGCGCGTTCGGCCAGCGAGAGCCGCGCGGCGGGGCCGGTGACCTCGACCTTGGAGACCTCGGTCTTCATCGACACCTGCGCCTCGGACTTCGCGCCGCGGATCCCGGCGAGCACCTCGGACACCGCGTCCAGGACCTCGGCCGGCTGGTCCGCCACCGTGAGGTCAGCCTCGGGCGTCGGCCACGACGACAGGTGGATCGAACCCTCCTGCCACCACGACCAGACCTCTTCGGTCGCGAACGGCAGGTACGGCGCGAGCAGCCGCAGCTGGACCGACAACGCCACCGCCAGCGCTGCCTTCGCGGAAGCGGCCGCGGCGTCGCCCTGGCCGCCGTACGCGCGCTCCTTCACCAGCTCGACGTAGTCGTCGCAGAACGTCCAGAAGAACCGCTCGCTCGTCTCGAGCGCCCCGGTGTAGTCGTACCGGTCGAACGCCGCCGTCGCGTCCGCAACGACCGACCGAAGCCGCTGCAGCATCGCCAGGTCGACCGGCTCGGTGACCGCGGCCGGGTCGGCGGCGACGACCGCCGACGGGTCGTCCTCGGTCGCCCCGAATCCGAGCACGAACTTCGACGCGTTCAGCACCTTGATCGCGAGCCGGCGCCCGACCTTCATCTGCGACTCGTCGAACGGCGAGTCCAGCCCCGGTCGCGCCATCGCCGCGCGCCAGCGGACCGCGTCGGACCCGAACTTCTCCAGGATCTCCGACGGCACGACCGCGTTGCCCTTGGACTTCGACATCTTCTTCCGGTCCGGGTCGACGACGAACCCGGAGATCATCGACCGCGCCCACGGCAGCGTGCCGTTCTCGAAGTGCGCGCGGACGACGCGGGAGAACAGCCAGGTCCGGATGATCTCGTGCGCGTGCGTGTTCAGGTCCATCGGGAACGTCCGGCCGAACAGGTCGTCGTCCCGCTCCCACCCGCAGACGATGTGCGGCGTCAGCGACGACGTCGCCCAGGTGTCCATCACGTCGGGGTCGGCCTCGAACCCGCCCGGCTTGCCGCGCTGGGACTCGTCGTACCCGCGCGGAGCCTGCGAGGTCGGGTCGATCGGCAGCTCGGCCTCGGACGGCATCAGCGGGTGCTCGTAGTCGGGCTCGCCGTCCTGGTCCAGCGGGTACCAGACCGGGAACGGGACGCCGAAGTATCGCTGGCGGGAGATCAGCCAGTCGCCGTTCAGCCCCTCGACCCAGTTCAGGTAGCGGTGCCGCATGTGCTCGGGGACCCAGGCGAGCTCGTTGCCGCGGTCGATGAACTCCTGCTTGAGGCCGGCGTCCCGGCCGCCGTTGGTGATGTACCACTGCCGGGTGGAGACGATCTCGAGCGGCTTGTCGCCGTTCTCGTAGAAGTTCGCCATCCGCTCGGTCTTCTTCGGCTCGCCGTCCAGCTCGCCGCTCTCGCGCAGCTTCTGGACGACCAGTTCCCGCGCGCTGAACACGGTCTTGCCGGCCAGCTCGCCGTACAGCTCGGAACCCTCGAGCCACGCCGGGGTGTCGCGCAGCAGCCGCCCGTCGCGGCCGATGACCGTACGGACCGGGAGCTGCAGCTCGCGCCACCACTGGATGTCGGTCTGGTCGCCGAACGTGCAGCACATCGCGATGCCGGCGCCCTTGTCCATCTCGGCGGCCGGGTGCGCGAGGACCGGGACCTCGACGCCGAACAGCGGCGACTTCACCGTCGTCCCGAAGAGGTGCTTGTACCGGTCGTCGTCCGGGTGGGCGATCAGCGCGACACAGGCCGGGATCAGCTCCGGGCGGGTGGTCTCGATGTACACCGGCCCGTCGGCGCCGTGGAACGCGACCCGGTGGTAGGCGCCCGGATACGGCCGGGGCTCCATCTCGGCCTGCGCGACCGCCGTCTGGAAGGTGACGTCCCAGACCGTCGGAGCCTCCGACAGGTACGCCTCGCCGCGGGCGAAGTTCCGCAGGAAGGCGCGCTGCGACGTCCGCCGGGAGTCCTCGGAGATCGTGGTGTACAGGTAGGACCAGTCGACGCTCAGGCCGACCTGCCGCCACATCGCCTCGAACGCGCGCTCGTCGATGTGCGTGAGCTCACCGCACAGGTCGACGAAGTTCTGCCGGGAGATCGGCAGCTGCTTCTTCGGGTCCGGCTTCGCCGGCGGGGTGAAGTCAGGGTCGTACGGCAGCGACGGGTCGCACTTGACGCCGTAGTAGTTCTGCACCCGGCGCTCGGTCGGCAGGCCGTTGTCGTCCCAGCCGATCGGGTAGAAGACCTTCTTGCCACGCATCCGCTGGTAGCGCGCGACGAGGTCGGTGTGGGTGTAGCTGAAGATGTGCCCGACGTGCAGCGACCCGGAGACCGTCGGCGGCGGCGTGTCGATGGAGTACACATCGGCACGCTCGGCGGTGCGGTCGAAGGCGTAGGTCTGCTGCTCCTTCCATACCGCAGCCCACTTCTCCTCGAGACCGTCGAGGGTGGGCTTGTCTGGAACGCGGGACATCTGGGTCATGCGCACAATGTTAGTGGTTGTCAAGGGGTGCTCCGACCGGTTATCCCTCTGCTGCCGCCCCCATCGCCCCCGCCTAGACTTGCTGTTCTGATGAGCAACCTCTCCTTCGCCGAGGTATCGGCACGGCTCCAGGCGCGCTGGCCGGAGCACAAGATCGAGCCCACCCTGGAGCGGGTGCGGCGGCTCGTCGAGCTGCTCGGCGACCCCCAGAAGGCCTACCCGGTGGTGCATCTGACCGGCACCAACGGCAAGACGTCGACCGCGCGGATGATCGACACCCTGCTGCGCGAGTCCGGCCTGCGGACCGGCCGGTTCACCAGCCCGCACCTGGAGAAGATGACGGAGCGGATCACGCTGGACGGCGAGCCGGTCAGCGAGCAGCGTTTCGTCGAGGCGTACGAGGAGCTTGAGCCGTACCTCGACGTGGTCGACGCCGAGCAGGAGCACCCGCTGACGTTCTTCGAGGCGATGGTCGGGATGGCGTTCGCGATCTTCGCCGACGCCCCGGTCGACGTCGCGGTGATCGAGGTCGGCCTCGGCGGCAGCTGGGACGCCACCAACGTCGCCGACGGCGCGGTCTCGGTGATCACGCCGATCGCGGTCGACCACGCGCACCTGCTGGGCGCGGACCCGGTCACGATCGCGGGCGAGAAGTCCGGCATCATCAAGCCCGGCGGCACGGTGGTGATGGCCCAGCAGAGCCTCGACGTCTTCGAGGTACTGCTCCGCAAAGCGGCCGAGGTCGGCGCCCAGGTCGCCCGCGAGGGCATCGAGTTCGGTGTCGTCAGCCGGACGCTCGCGGTCGGCGGCCAGGTCGTGTCGATGAAGGGCCTCGGAGCCGAGTACGACGAACTCTTCGTCCCGCTGCACGGTGAGTACCAGGCGCACAATGCCGCGGTCGCGGTTGCGGCCGTCGAGGCGCTGCTCGGCGCCAGCCCGGAGACCGAGGGGCGGGTCACGACCGAGCTGCTGCAGGCCGGCTTCGAGCAGGTCACCAGCCCCGGCCGGTTGGAGGTCGTCCGGCAGAGCCCGACCATCGTCGTGGACGCCGCCCACAACCCGCACGGCGCCGAGGCGACCGCGGCGGCGGTGTCCGAGGCGTTCCAGTTCCAGCCGCTGATCGGTGTACTGGGCTGTATGAAGGACAAGGACGTGTACGGCGTCCTCGAGGCGTACGAGCCGATCATGGAGACCGTCGTCTGCACCCGGAACAGCTTCGTCGAGCGCTCGATGCCGGCCGAGGAGCTGGGGGAGCTGGCCGCGGAGGTGTTCGGCGAGGAGCGGGTGCTGGTCCGGCCGCACCTGATCGACGCGATCGACGATGCGATCCGGCTCGCGGAGGAGGGCGCGGTCGCGCTCGGCAGCGGCGGCGTACTGATCACCGGCTCGGTCATCACCGCCGGCGAGGCACGGGCACTCCTGGTCCGCAAGCAGCGTGCCGAGAACCAGAAGGACGAGCAGCAGTGAGGTCGCTCGCCTCGATCGTGCTCGCGTTCGAGTCCGTCGTACTCGCCTTGGTCACGCCGGTGATGATCTCGATCGCGGACATCCGCCCCGCGGTGGCCGTCCCGACCTGCCTCGGCCTGTTCGTACTGGCGCTGCTCGCGGCCGGGCTGCTCCGCTTCCAGGCGGGGTACGTGCTCGGCTCGCTCGTGCAGGTCGGCGCCGTCGGTCTCGGCTTCGTCGTACCGGTGATGTTCGTGCTCGGACTCGCGTTCGCCGCCTTCTGGGTCGCCGCGATCGTCCTCGGCCGCCGGATCGAGGCCGCGAAGCAGGCTCGTGAGCAGTTAGAGTCAGCCGCCCCGACTACTTCGAGAGAGAGTTGACAGATGTCGCAGCGCACTCTGGTCCTGCTGAAGCCCGACACGGTCCGCCGCGGCCTGGTCGGCGAGGTGCTGGGCCGGTTCGAGGCCAAGGGCCTCACGATCGTCGCCATGGACCTGCGCACGATCGACGCTGAGCTGGCCGACCAGCACTACGCCGAACACGTCGACAAGGCCTTCTACCCGCCGCTGCGGGACTTCGTCACCAGCGGCCCGCTGATCTCGCTGGTGCTCGAGGGCGACGAGGCGATCGAGGTCGTCCGG
This sequence comes from Kribbella sp. NPDC004536, assembly GCF_042873835.1. Classification (NCBI taxonomy): domain Bacteria; kingdom Bacillati; phylum Actinomycetota; class Actinomycetes; order Propionibacteriales; family Kribbellaceae; genus Kribbella; species Kribbella sp. NPDC004536. The sequence continues at coordinate 1,313,498 of NZ_JBIALY010000003.1, forward strand.
GCACTGAACGGCGCCACCGACGGCCGCAAGGCTGCCCCGGGCACGATCCGCGGGGACCTGTCGCTGTCCAACCGGGAGAACCTCGTGCACGGCTCCGACTCCGAGGAGTCGGCCTCCCGCGAGATCAAGATCTGGTTCCCCGATCTGCCCTGAGCCCGCTGCGGACTGCAGGTGAGTGGACCGATACGATCTGTTCCTGGGCGGACCGTCGTGTCGGTCCACGGGCTGTGCGCGGGCGGCGCTTAGCCTGACGTGAGGTCGAGTGGGAGGTGCCGCGGTGGCGAACAGCATGCTCGGCCGCGACATGGCGGTCGATCTCGGGACGGCGAACACTCTGGTGTACGTACGTGGCCGGGGCGTCGTGCTGAACGAGCCGTCGGTGGTCGCGACCCGGACCGACGAGCCGCGCGAAGCGGTCGCGTTCGGGCACGAGGCGAAGAAGATGATCGGCCGGACGCCCGGCAACATCACCGCGATCCGGCCGTTGAAGGACGGCGTGATCGCCGACTTCGACGCCGCCGAGCAGATGCTGCGGTACTTCATCCAGCGCGTGCACCGCCGCCGCTACTTCGCGAAGCCGCGGATCGTGGTCTGCGTACCGTCCGGCATCACCGCGGTGGAACAGCGCGCGGTCCGCGACGCCGGGTACATGGCCGGTGCCCGCAAGGTGTACATCATCGAGGAGCCGATGGCCGCCGCGCTCGGCTCGAACCTCGAGGTCCGCGACGCCACCGGCAACATGGTCGTCGACATCGGCGGCGGCACCACCGAGGTCGCGGTGATCTCGTTCGGCGGCATCGTCACCAGCCAGTCGATCCGGGTGGCCGGCGACGCCATCGACAAGGCGATCGTGAACTACTGCAAGAAGGAGTTCTCGCTGCTGCTCGGCGAGGCCACCTCGGAGCAGATCAAGATGACCATCGGGTCGGCGTTCCCGACCACCGACGGCCCGGACAGCGAGATCCGCGGCCGGGACATGGTTTCCGGCCTGCCGCGCACCGTGAAGGTGTCCTCGGCCGACATGCGGCAGGCGATCGAGGAGCCGATCACCGCGATCGTCGACGCGGTCAAGGCGACCCTGGACAAGACCCCGCCGGAGCTGGCCGGCGACATCGTCGACCGCGGCATCGTGCTGACCGGCGGCGGCGCGCTGCTGAAGGGGATGGACGAGCGGCTGCGGCACGAGACCGGTATCCCGATCCACGTCGCGGAGAATCCGCTGGACGCCGTCGTGCTCGGTGCCGGCAAGTGCGTGGACAACATCGAGACCCTCAACCGCATCCTGGTCACCGACAACCGGCGCTGAGGTACCGACCGAATGCTCAAAGACCTCGGTGGCCCGTCCAAGAGCGCTTCGCCCCGGAGCGCTTTCCGTTCGGCGGGCGAGACGCCGCTGCGATCGGCGGGTACGCCGCGCGACGTGCGCCGCCGCCGATCCGTGCTGGCGCTGGTGATCCTGGCCTGTTTCACGTTGATCGTGCTGGACGCGCGGCGCTCGGCGGGTTCGCCGGTCGAGCCGTTGCGCGCGGGCGCGGCCGCCGTCTTCGGTCCGCTCGAGTCGACCGCGACGTCGGCCCGGCAGCCTGTGGACAACCTCCGCGACCGATTCGCGGAAATGGATAGGTTGAAAGCAGAGAACGAAAAACTGAAGAAGGACAACGAGGACCTGACCCGGCAGCTGAACACCACCGACTACACCCGCAACCGGGCGCAGGAGCTGGACAACCTGCTCAAGGTCGCACCGGCGTACACGATGACGCCGGCCCGGGTGATCGGCATCGGTAGTGCGCAGACGTTCAGCCACACGGTGACGATCGACGCCGGGACGGCCGACGGTGTGCGGCCGGACATGACGGTGCTGAACGGGATCGGTCTGGTCGGCCGGGTGGTGCGCGCCACCCAGGGGACCGCGACCGTGCTGCTGATCGGCGACCGCAACTCGACCGTCGGCGGCCGGCTGAACTCGACGATGGCGCTCGGTTTCGTCTCCGGCCGCGGCGATGTGGCCGGCACCCTCGACTACAAGCTCGTCGACCCGAAGGCGCGGCCCAAGGTCGGCGACAAGATCGTCACCTGGGGCTCGAGCAACAACGCACCTTACGTACCGGGCGTTCCGATCGGCGTCGTCACCTCGGTGACGCCGAACGAGGGCGCCCTCGGATCCACCGCAACCATCAAGCCGTACGTCGATCCGACCCGGATCGACACCGTCGGCGTGGTGACCGGGCCGCCGGCCCGGCCGCCGCGTCAGCAGATCACCGGAAAGGGGAGCTGAGTTGATCGCATTACGCATCGGGTTGGCGGCTCTGTTCCTGATGATCGCCGTGACACTGCAGACGTCCGTGCTGACGCACATCGCGGTCGCCGGCGTGACCTGCGACCTCACGCTGATCGTGGTGATCGCGCTGGCACTGTCCCGCGGCCCGGAGTGGGGTGCGATCGCCGGATTCGCCGGCGGCCTGCTGATGGACGTCGTGCCGCCCGCTGATCACACGGCCGGGCGATGGGCGCTGTCGATGGCCGTCGCGGGCTACGTCGCGGGCCTGATCCGGCGCGAGCGCACGTCCACCGGCCCGGTCGGACCGCTCGGCGTCGCGCTGACGGTCGTGCTCGGTACGGCGATCTCCTTCTTCCTGTACTCCGCGACCGGCTCGTTGCTGCATGACCCGTCGGTCGACTGGAGCGAGTTCGGCGTCCGCCTCGGCATCTCCGCGGGGTACGACGTGGTCGGCGCGATCGTGGTGATCCCGCTGGTCATGTGGATCATGGGCCGCGTCAAACCCGCCCGCGAACGCCGCCGGGTGACTCCATGAGCACCCGTCTCTCCTCGCACCACAGCACCCCGGCGAGGGTTTGGTCATGAGCTGGGACGGTTTTGAAGCTCCGCTCAAAGCCAGATTGCGGTTGTTCGTGATCGGGGTGCTGGTTTTCTCCTTGCTGTGCACGCTGTTCGGCCGTCTCTGGTACATGCAGGTGATGTCGAGCGCCGACTACTCGCAGGCCGCGAACCAGCAGCACATCCGCCAGGTCCTGATCCCGGCGCCGCGCGGCACGATCGTCGACTCGCAGGGCCGCACGCTGGTCGGCAACCGGGTCTCGCTGATGATCACGGTCGACCGTTCCGTGCTCGCCAAACTCCCCGAGAGCCAGCAGAACGTGGTCATCGCCCGACTCGCGAAGGTCCTCGGCCAGACGCCGAAGGACCTGAAGGCCCGGACGATGCTGTGCGGCGAGCCCGGCGCGTCGAAGCCACCCGCCTGCTGGAACGGTACGCCGTACCAGCCGATCCCGGTCGCGAAGGACGTCAGCGAGCAGGTCGCGATCGACGTGATGGAGCGCCGCGAGGACTTCCCGGGCATCTCCGCCGACTCGCAGACCCTGCGGGCGTACCCGGAGCCGTTCAAGGTGAACGCTGCCCACATCCTCGGGTACCTGTCGCCGATCACCACCGAAGAGCTCGAGGACATGGACAAGGCCGGGCAGGACTCGGTCCCGCACCGGTCGGACCTGGTCGGCCGCGCCGGCGTCGAGCGCTCGTACGACAAGCTGCTCCGCGGCACCCCCGGTGAGAAGGACGTGATCGTCGACGCCGTCGGGTACACCACCGGCATCCAGAAGCAGACCGCGCCGATCCCGGGCGCCACGCTCGTGACCACGATCGACGCCCGGATCCAGGCGTCGGTCGAGGCCCAGCTGAAGAACGCGATCCTCACCGCGCGCAAGCAGACCGACCCGGTGACCCACCGCAAGTACGTCGCCGACTCCGGCGCGGCAGTGGTGATGGACACCAAGACCGGGCGGATCGTGTCGATGGCGAGCTACCCGACGTACGACCCGAGCGTCTGGGTCGGCGGGATCAGCCAGCGCGAGCTCGACGCCTTGTACTCGGCGAAGTCCGGGACGCCGCTGGTGTCGCGCGCACTGCAGGCGCAGCTGGCGCCGGGGTCGACGTTCAAGCCGATCACCACCTCGGCCGCGCTCGGCGCCGGGTACAGCTCGAAGACGCGCCTCGACTGCTCGTCGTACTTCGAGGTCGGCAACCGCAGGTTCAAGAACTACGAGTCCGCGTCGTACGGGATGATCGGCTTCGACCAGGCGCTGGCGCTGTCCTGCGACACGTTCTTCTACCGGATCGCGTACGCGCTCTGGCTGAAGGAGGGCGGCAACTCCAGCGACGTCACCACTCACGACCCGGTGGTCGAGATGGCACAGAAGTTCGGCCTCGGCAAGCCGACCGGTGTCGACCTGCCCGGCGAGGTGAGTGGCCGGATCGCGGACCGCAAGTGGAAGAAGACGTACTACGACTCGATGAAGGACTACTACTGCAAGATCTCGTCCAAGCCGCCGGCCGGGACGTCTGCGTTCCTCAAGCAGTTCTCCCGCGAGTTCTGCGTCGACGGGTACAAGTACCGCGCCGGTGACGCGGTGAACTTCGCGATCGGCCAGGGCGACACAGCGGTCACTCCGCTGCAGCTCGCGACCGTGTACTCCGCCCTGTCGAACGGCGGCACCCTGTTCGAGCCGCGCGTCGTCCAGTCCTGGATCGGCGCGAACGGCAAGTCGCACGAGATCAAGCCGGTGCCGAAGGCCAAGCTCCCGGTCTCGCCGGGCAACCTGAAGTACATCGACAACGCGCTGAAGCAGACCACCATCTCCGGTACGGCGGCGTGGAAGTTCCAGGGCTTCCCGCTGGACAAGATCCCGGTCCGCGCCAAGACCGGTACGGCCGAGGTCTACGGCAAGCAGACCACCTCGTGGCTCGCGTCGTACACCGATCGGTACGCCGTGGTGATGATGATCAGCCAGGCCGGTACCGGTTCGGGTGCCGGTGGTGACGCGGTCCGCAAGATCTACGAGACGCTCTACAACATCAAGCCCACGCCGCCTGCCCAGGGAAAGCCGGTGCACTGATGGCGTTGCTGAACCCGATCCGGACCCGGCCGCGGATGGACCGGCGCTCGACCGTCTGGCAGGTCGACTGGGTGCTCGTGTTCTGCGTGGTCGCGCTGTCGTTCCTCGGCGCGATGCTGATCTGGTCCGCGACCCACAACAAGACGTCGCTGACCGGCGGCAACCCGCACGCGTTCCTGATCCGGCACGCGCTGAACTTCGCGATCGGCCTGGTGCTCGCGGTCGGCGCCGCGGTCACCGACCACCGCCGGGTCCGCATCCTCGCCCCGGTGCTGTACGCCGGTTCGATCGTCGGCCTGATCCTGGTCCTGGTTCCTGGGGTCGGCTCGACGATCAACGGGTCGCGGTCCTGGATCCAGCTGCCGTTCATGTCGATCCAGCCGAGCGAGTTCGCCAAGCTCGCGGTGATCGTCGGCATGGCGCTGCTGATCGCGGAGAAGGGCGAGACCGACCGGAACGAGGAAGCCCGCACGCTCGACATCGCGCAGGCGGTCGCGGTCGCCGCCGTACCGGTGGTCCTGGTGATGCTGCAGCCGGACCTCGGCACGGTGATGGTGCTCGGGTCGATCGTGTTCGGCATCATCGCGGTCTCCGGCGTACCGAAACGCTGGATGCTCGGGCTGCTCACCGCGGGCGTCGTGGTCGCGGCGATCGCGATCAGCACGCACGTCCTGAAGCGGTACCAGATCGACCGCTTCACCGCGTTCATGCACCCGTCCTCGGACCCGCAGGGCATCGGGTACAACGTGAACCAGGCCCGGATCGCGATCGGGAACGGCGGGATCTTCGGGCAGGGCCTGTTCCACGGTGGCCAGACGCAGAACGGGTTCGTCCCCGAGCAGCACACCGACTTCGTGTTCACGGTCGCGGGGGAGGAGCTCGGGCTGATCGGCGCCGGCGCGATCATCGTGCTGTTCGCGATCATCCTGTTCCGCGGGCTGCGGATCGCGATCAACGCCCGGGACGCGTTCGGCCGGCTGGTCGCGACCGGGATCGTCTGCTGGTTCGCCTTCCAGGCGTTCGAGAACATCGGCATGACGCTCGGCATCATGCCGGTCACCGGTCTGCCGCTGCCGTTCGTGTCGTACGGCGGATCCTCGATGTTCGCCTGCCTGCTGGCCGTCGGCCTGTTGCAGAACATCCACCTCCGCTCGCACCGGTACTGACCCGCGACCTGACCGGTCAGGTACGCTGCTCGCTGCTCGGCCCCCTGCCTCTGGAAGGCCCATGAACCGGTACATCGCGCTTGCCGCCGCCCTCGCGTTCTCGCTGACTGCCTGTGGCGGGAACGACAAGAAGGAAGCCGCGCCGCCGCCCTCCACCCCTGCATCGACGCCCACTGGTACGCCCAGCGAGGCGTCCGACACACCCGTCACGCGGACCACCGCGGAGCTGACCAGTGCGTTGCTGGTGCTCGCGGACGTGCCGAGCGGGTTCTCGATCGACCACGACGAGGACGACGGTTCGAAGCCGTTCTCCGCGCCGACCAGCCGGTGCAAGACGCTGGTGAAGTACCTGAACGCCACCAAGGCGCCCGGCGCGAAGGTGAGCGTGACCCGTACGTTCACCGGCGGCCAGGAGGGCCCGTACATCGACTACGGCCTCGACTCGATGGGCACCGCCGCCGACGTGAGTGACCTGCGCGACTCGTACGCCGACGCCGTCGACTCGTGCAGCAAGGTGACGCTGAAGACCGAGGGCTCCGGCAACACCTCGATGAAGGTCGAGAAGATCACCGCTCCGGCGTACGGCACCAAGCCCTTCGCCTTCCAGCTCACCGGCGTCAGCGGCCCGAAGCGCGGTCTGGAGTACGCCGGCCTCGTCACCGGCGTCGGCGACGTGATCCTGTCGGTCGGCGTACTGGCCGGCCAGGGCGGCGAGCTGGATCCGGCCACCGAAGCGGCCGTCACCAAAGCCCGCCAGACACTCAAAGTCTCCTGAGCGAGGATCAGCGGCGTTCGTAGAGGCCGTCGAGGCGACCGCGGGCGAGGACCGGACCGGCGGCACCGATCACCGTCGTGGTCTTCGCGGACGCCACGCCGGGAAGCGCCACCGGGGCGCCGAGGGCGAACAGTTCGAAGACATAGCGATGCGGACCGTGGCCCTTGATCGGACCCGGGCCGCGGTACCCCCGGCCGCCCACCGAGCGTAGGAGCTGAACCCCGTCCGCCGGAGTTGCCGCGTCCAGCGCTCCTTGCCCGAGCATGCTGAGTGCCGGATCGAGCAGAGCCGCGCAGTGGACGATGGGCTTGGCCAACGGGACATCCGGGTCTTCGATCATCAGTAGGAACTGGGCCGTACCGTCCGGTGCGCCGCTCCACGCAAGCGCCGGCGAAAGGTCCTGGCCGCCGTACCGCTTCGCGACGTGGACCACCGGCATCGTGCTCTCATGCGTGAAGTCGGGACTGGTCAGGGTCAGGCTGTCCCGGCCGGCCAGGTTCGGCGCGTTCCACGCCAGCTGGTCCTCACCGGCCCGCTTGTTCTTGAGCATCTTGCCGAGCACTGCCATCTGGTTTCTCCTCCTGGGAATAGTGGATCGGGATGGTGGATCAGAGTTGCCGGGCCGCGGCGCCGACGAGCAGCGGCTCGGCGAAGCGGCAGATCTCTTCGGCGGCGTCGAACTCCTGGCTGGTCGGTTCCCAGTCGCCGCTCGGCGCGCCGGGCCAGCTGTGCCCGCCGCCGAACACGGTCCAGGTCGTGACCCGGGTCCCACCGACCCCGGCAGTGGAGTCGGTCCGGCTCGACAGGTCGGTGCGGTACGTCGTACCCGGGCCCGCCGCGCAGCGGTCGATCGTGCGCCACCGCTCGGCCGTCTCGGCGAGGGACAGCGTGCGACCACGGAGCTCGCCATCAGGTCCGCGCCGGCGCGAGTAGCCGCCGTCGATCGGGGAGATGCGGTCGGCGGTCCCGTGGATGAGGAGCGCCGACACCGCGTGCGTCGGTCGTACGTCGGACAGGTCCGCGGGCAAGCCGCCCGCGACAGCGGCGAGTACTGCGACTCGTTCGCTCGCCTCAAGCGCGAAGCGGTGCGCCATGAACGCCCCGTTCGAGATCCCGGCGACGATGTTCCGGTCGGCCGACGTCCCGTACCGATCGGCGGACCACTCGATCAGCGCGGCCAGGAACGCGACGTCGTCCACGCCCGCCTCGTCCGCCGAGGTCACGCCGCGCCCGTCCGCCCAGGAGCCGTCGACGCCGTCCGGGTACGCGATCGCGAACCCGCGGGCCGCCGCCTGCTGCTCGAACGTCGTCAGTTCCCGCATCATCCGGGCGCCGTCGCCGCCCGGGTTGTTTCCGTGCAGCACCAGCACCAGTGGCCGCTGCCGCCCCGGCGCCGGACCCCGGATCGTGAACGTGCGACCCCGGCCGCCTACCTGTATCACCGTCGCCCCCTTCAGCCGATGCGCAGCCAAACTGCGCAATCAGACTGTATATTATCTCGGTATGGGAGCACCTGATGCCGGGAAGATCGCCGACGAACTGCAACTGGTCGTCGGCGCGTTGGTACGGCGGCAGCGGGCCGTGTCGCCGCCGCACGACGTGAACTTGTCGCAGGTCTCGATCCTGAAGCGCCTCGACCGCGAGGGGCCGCACTCCGTCGCCGATGTGGCCCGCCTGGACCGGATCACCCACCAGTCGGTCACCGTCTCCGTGGGCCGTTTGGTCGACCGAGGACTCGTACGGCGGGAACCGGATGCCGGCGACGGACGCCGCAAACTCCTCGTCATCACCGCGGCCGGTCAGCAGCTCCTGGCCGAACGCCGCGACGCCGGCCACGATCACCTCACCGAGGCGATCGCCGAGCGGTTCAGTCCCGCCGAGCAGGCCCGGCTCAGCGAGTCGCTGACCCTGCTCCGCCGCCTGATCGACTGACGCCGTCGCCTGGAACGAGCGGCATGATCGTGGTCCGGCGATGGTGCTCGAACACCACCGAGCTGCGGATGTCGGCGATCTCCTGCCGCTTGGCCAGCGCGAGGACGAGATCGCGGAGCGCCTGGGTGTCCTTGACCGCGACGTGCGCGAGGAAGTCGGCCGAGCCGGAGACCATGAACATGTCCAAGGTCTGCGGGAGCTGCATCACGTAGTCCTGGAACGCGGTCGCGACGGCCATCGCCTGCGGACGGAGCTTGATCGAGATGATCGCCTGGGTGGACCGGTCGATCGCCTGCAGGTCCACCTCCGCGCGGTAGCCCCGGATCACCCCGCGCTCGCGCAGGCCGCGGATCCGCTCCAGGCACGTCGACGGCGCGATCCCGAGTTCGGCCGCCATCTCCCGGTTGGTCCGGCGGGCGTCGTTCTGCAGCATCCGCAGCAGCGCCGTATCAAGTTCGTCCATGACAGGCAGTTTCGCAGATTGGCCGAACGATGTTCGGATCATCCAGCATGATGCCGTGCGTACGGCTACCTTTGCCGCCGTGCTGACGAACAAGATGGTCGTGGTCATCGCCGCCGGGACGCCGGTCGGCGTGGCCCTCAACACCGCTGCCCTGCTCGGCGTGGGCCTCGGCAACCACCACGACGACGTGGTCGGTCCCGACACCGTGGACGCCTCCGGCGAGGTCCACACCGGCATGTGTGCGTACCCGATCCCGGTGCTGCGGGGCACGCCCGAGCAATTGCAGGACCTCCGTACCGAGGCCGCCTCCCGCCCCGACGTCACCGTCCACGACATGCACGAGGCTGCCCAGCGCGCCCGTACGTACGACCAGATGTCCGCGACGCTGGCCGGCACCAAACCCGAGGACATCGCCTACCTCGGGCTGGCGCTGTACGGCCCACGGACGGACGTCGACTCGCTGACGGGCGCGCTGCCGCTCTATCGCTAGCGCGTCACAGGAAGAGATCGGCGAAGCGGCGCAGTTCGCCGACGTCCAGACCGTTCTCGAAACCCACGACGAGTTCCTGCACCCCGGCGTCGGAGTAGGCGGCGATCCGGTTCCGGATCGTCGCTTCGGTCCCGATCAGCCCGTACGACGCGAGGTCGCCGGGAAAGGCGAACTCGGCGCCGGGCGGGACCTGGGCGCGGGCCGCGGCATCCGAGGACCGCAGGATGTACGCCGTCGTCGCAGTCCGCCGGATGTCGTCGTACGGGCGGCCGGCCTCGGCGCAGTGCTTGCGCAGCACCTCGTACTTGTGCCGAAGCACGACGGGTGCGTCGATGATGTTCGACGCGTCCGCCCACTGTGCGACGGTCCGTAACGTCCGCCGCTCGCCGGCTCCGGCGACCAGGATCGGGATCCGTGGTTGCTGGACGCCCTTCGGCTGGTTGATCCCGCCGGCCGCGCGGAAGTACTCGCCGTCGAAGTCGACCGACTCCTCGGTCCAGAACCGCCGGATCAGCTGCACCGCCTCGTCCAGGCGCCGCAACCGGTCGCCGGCCGAGCCGAACTCGTAGCCGTACCCGAGGTAGTCCGGCTCGTACCATCCGGACCCGATCCCGAAGATCAGCCGGCCGTTGCTGACGACATCGACCGTGGACGCGATCTTCGCCTGCAGCGCGGGGTTGCGGTAGCTGTTCGACGTCACCAACGGCCCGAGCCGGACCCGGTTCGTCGCGGTCGCGAGCGTGGTGAGCAGGGTCCAGGCCTCGAACAAGGGCGCCTGCGACGCCGGAATCGGATGCAGGTGGTCGGGAACGTAGACGGCATGGAATCCGAGCTCGTCGGCAGCCTGCGCCACCGCGATCACCCGGCGCAGCGCCTCGGTCGGCTCGAGCCGGGCGAACTCGCCGCCGAACCCCGACGGCAGGAACACACTGAAACTGGTCATGCACTACCGACCAGCCGGACCGCGAAAAGGAATCGGCGGGTCCGTAAGGTGGGGTTATGCGACTGAGCTACGAGGAGACCGGTCCGGCCGATGCGCCCGTCGTGCTGCTCGGGTCGTCGCTCGGGGCGAACCAGGCGATGTGGGCACCACAGGTCGACGTACTCGCGAACCGCTTCCGGGTGATCGCGTTCGACCACCGCGGTCACGGCGGCTCGGAGGTCCCCGACGGCCCGTACGCGATCGAGGACCTGGGCGGCGACGTCCTCGAACTGCTGGACACGCTGGAGGTCGAACAGGCGTCGTACGTCGGCATCTCCCTCGGCGGCGCCGTCGGCCTCTGGCTGGCCCAGAACGCCCCGGACCGCTTCCACCGCTTCGCCGTCATCTGTCCGCCGTCGAACCCCGCCGCCACCGCGCAGGTGTGGCTCGACCGGGCCACGCAGGTCCGCGCCGAAGGCATGCAGTCCGTCGTGGACGCGACCCTGGCGCGCTGGTTCCTTCCCGACTTCAAAGCGGATCTCGAACCGGTCCGCCAGATGCTGCTGGCCTGCCCGCCGGAGGGCTACGCCGCCTGCCTGGAGGCCCTGAGCACCACCAATCTGCTGCCGGGCCTGGCGTCGATCACAGCCCCCGTGCTCGTCATCACCGCCGACTCCGACACCTCGATCCCACCCGAAACCGTCGTCCCGCTGGCCGCCGAGATCCCCGGTGCGCACCTCGAAATCATCGAGAATGCCGCGCACCTCGTCACCTACTCGCACCCCGACGTCGTCAATCCGCTGCTGTTGGCCCACCTCGGCTGATTCCAGCGGGGGAGGGGTGCGGCGTTAGGCTGGTAGGCGCTCTGATCGCTGACTGGAAGTGTCTATGACTGTCGAATCGCTGTTCCCGCGCCTGGAGGCGCTGCTGCCGTCTGTGCAGAAGCCGATCCAGTACGTCGGGGGTGAACTGAACTCCGTCAGCAAGGAGTGGGACGACGTCAGCGTCCGGTGGGCGCTGATGTACCCGGACGCGTACGAGGTCGCGCTGCCCAACCAGGGCGTGCAGATCCTGTACGAGGTGCTCAACGAGCGGGACCACATCCTGGCCGAGCGGACGTACTCCGTCTGGCCGGACATGGAGAAGGTGATGCGGGACAACGACATCCCGCAGTTCACGCTCGACTCGCACCGGCCGGTACGGGCGTTCGACGTGTTCGGGCTGTCGTTCTCGACCGAGCTCGGGTACACGAACATGCTCACCGCGCTGGACCTGGCCGGCATCCCGCTGCACGCGGTGGACCGGACCGACGAGGACCCGATCGTGCTGGCCGGCGGGCACGCCGCCTTCAACCCGGAGCCGATTGCGGACTTCCTCGACGCCGCGGTGATGGGTGACGGCGAGGAGATCGTGCTGGCGATCTCCGAGGTGATCCGGGAGTGGAAGGCCGAGGGCCGCCCGGGTGGCCGCGACGAGGTGCTGCTGCGGCTGGCGAAGTCCGGCGGCGTGTACATCCCGAAGTTCTTCACCGTCGACTACCTCGCCGACGGCCGGATCCAGCGGGTCACCCCGAACCGCCCCGGCGTACCGTTCCGGACCGCGAAGCACACGGTGATGGACCTCGACGCCTGGCCGTACCCGAAGAAGCCCCTGGTCCCGCTGGCCGAGACCGTCCACGAGCGGTACTCGGTGGAGATCTTCCGCGGCTGCACCCGCGGCTGCCGGTTCTGCCAGGCGGGGATGATCACCCGGCCGGTGCGCGAGCGCAGCATCACCACGATCGGCAACATGGTCGAGAACGGCCTCAAGCAGTCCGGCTTCGAGGAGGTCGGCCTGCTCAGCCTGTCTTCGGCCGACCACAGTGAGATTGCCGAGGTCGCGAAGGGGCTCGGGGACCGGTACGAGGGCAGCAACGTCTCGCTGTCGTTGCCTTCGACAAGGGTCGACGCGTTCAACATCACGCTGGCCAACGAGTTCTCCCGCAACGGCCGGCGCAGCGGTCTGACGTTCGCGCCCGAAGGCGGGTCGGACCGGATGCGCAAGGTGATCAACAAGATGGTCACCGAGGAGGACCTGATCCGGACCGTCGCGGCGGCGTACAGCCACGGCTGGCGGCAGGTGAAGCTGTACTTCATGTGCGGTCTGCCGACCGAGACCGACGAGGACGTGCTGGCGATCGCGGACCTGGCGAAGAAGGTGATCGCGACCGGGCGGGAGGCAGCCGGCCGGCGCGACATCCGCTGCACGGTGTCGATCGGCGGGTTCGTCCCGAAGCCGCACACGCCGTTCCAGTGGGCCGCCCAGCTCGGCGCCGAGGAGACCGACGCGCGGCTGGCCAAGCTCGGCGCGGCGATCCGCGCGGACAAGAACTACGCGAAGGCGATCGGTTTCCGGTACCACGACGGCAAGCCCGGCATCATCGAGGGCCTGCTGTCCCGCGGCGACCGCCGCGTCGGCCGCGTGATCGAGGCGGTCTGGCGCGACGGCGGCCGGTTCGACGGCTGGAGCGAGCACTTCTCGTACGACCGCTGGGTCGACTGCACCGAGAAGGCCCTCGCCGACGAACCGGTCGACCTCGCCTGGTACACCACCCGCGAACGCGAGTACGCCGAAGTCCTCCCGTGGGACCACCTGGACTCAGGCCTCGACCGCGACTGGCTGTGGGAAGACTGGCAGGACTCCCTCGAAGAAGACGGCGCCATCGAGGTAGAAGACTGCCGCTGGACCCCGTGCTTCGACTGTGGCGTGTGCCCTCAGATGGGCACCGAGATCCAGATCGGCCCGACCGGCAAGAAACTGCTACCGCTGTCGGTCGTCTAGTTGCAGTAGTACGCCGGGGTTGGCGTCGTCTCGGTTTGGTCTTGCCAGTGGGCGACGCCTACGTAGTAGCCGCAGCCGGTGCCTTCGTCGAACCAGGCGCCGCCGCCGGAGTACGCGTACGTCTCGGCGACTGTGGTGAACGGGCCGGTCGCGGTGTCGCCCTTCTGTAGTTCGACGCGTACTTCGGTGACGCTGTTCGAACAGCCCTCCAGCCCCACGGCGACGTACAGCATCAGCGCCGAGTAGCCGACGGACTTGGCCGTGACGAGGTCGCACGCGGTCGTCGACGCGTGTGCGGCCGGCGTTCCCGCGACGAGTCCGGCGGCAGCGGTGGCTGTCGCGACCAGCATTCCAGCAAGCTTCCGCATAAGCGTTCCCTCCAGTTGGAATTTCACCGAGGGTCAGCAGATTAGGTCACTCAGTTACGGACGTCGACCCTTTCGAGCGGGCTGAAAGGAGCAGTTCGGTGAGCAAGAGGTCGTCAGCGCTGCTCAGAACCAGGTCGGCTGCCGCGACAGCCGTGGACGGTACGTACGGATTCGGTACGGCGACCGCGTACATCCCGGCTGCCTGCGCTGCCGCGACGCCGTGCGGGGTGTCCTCGACGGCGACCGCGAACGGCACGTCGAGGCGCCGCAGCGCGAGCTGGTAGATCGCCGGATCCGGCTTGTGCGTGGCCACCTCGTCGCCGGTGACGATCTGGTCGAACAGGCCGACCGCGCCGACGCGGTCCAGGTGACCGACAACCCACTCGCGCGGCGAGCTGCTCGCGATCGCGACGGGCAGCCCGAGGTCCCGGGCGGCGCGGATCCACTCGCGGATCCCGGGGCGGAAGTCGAGGTCGGCGTGCAGACGATCGCGGTGGGCCATCCGGCGGGCGTGGCTCGCGGTACGGTCGAAGCCGGCGCCGACGGCCGCGGCGAGGACGTCGTACCGGTCCTCGGTGACGTTGCCGCCGTGTCCGGGCCAGAAGCCGTCGAGGTCGAGCTCGAGGCCGTGGTAGGCCCACTCGGCCTGCCAGCTCTCGACCATCGTGGTCTCGGTGTCCATCAGCAGACCGTCGAAGTCGAACACGATCGCCTCGGCGTCGACCGGTACGAGACGGGTGGCGAGTCGGTGGAGCTGGCTCGGGGTCAGACCCAGCCAGGACAGGTACGCACGGACGCCGCCGAGCGCATCGAGGTGGTCGAGCGAACCGAGGATCGTCTCGGGGCGGGTGCGGGAGAACTCAGGCCCGTCCTGGGTGCCGAGATTGACCTCGCTGATCGCGTAGTCCGCGGCGATGTGTGTTCGCGGTACGCCGGCCAGTTCCAGCAGGATCGCGATCGTCAGGCCGGTGCGGTCCTTGCCGGCCTTGCAGTGCACGACGACGGGACGGTCAGCCGGAGCGTCGGCAACGGCGGCGAAGATCTGGCGGATGTGGTCCGCGTTCCGGGTCAGGCTGTTGCGGTAGACGTCGAGCAGCCGCGGCTCGGCGTCGGGATCGCGCAGCCGCTCGGCCTCCGGATCGATCCAGGGGATCCGCCGGTACGCCGGGTCGCCGTCGAGTGGATGTGGTTGCCTGAGCTCCCAATCGGAGCGCAGGTCGAGGACGAGGCCCGCGTGGAGCGCGCGCAGTTCGTCGGCCACGGTGTCGAATGCGTCGGTTCGCAACAGCGCGCCCGCGCGAGTCGGAACGCCGTACCGGGTCGGAAGTCCGCCGACGTCACGCGCATTCGGGCTCCACATGGCTGTCAGCTTAGAACAGTGCCTCCGAGGGACTCGAAGTCGTGCCAGGTTCCGTCGTACGCCTTGTGGTGAAGGGCGGAGTCGACTCCGACGGTGAAGACGTCGAGGCGGCCGGGGCCCCAAGAGACGACCGAGCCGGCGGTACGCGGGCGGACCGCGGCGGGTTCGAGCCAGCCGGCCAGGGCGGCGACGTTCATCCTGAGGATCTCGGTGGCCAGTGACCAGTCGATGAAGTTCAAGGTGTCGTTGGCGGAGTGGATGTGGCCGTTCGCGCTGTCGGCGCCTTCGATGGTCAGTACGGCGGGGAGGTCCGCGTTGATGAACGGGACGTGGTCGCTGGCGAACGGGTTCAGCGAGGTCTCGACCTTCAGGCCGGTGTACGTCGCTGCCGCCGTGGCCAGGTCGGCGATCTGTGCCGAGGAGACTGGTGCTCCTTCGAGGAGGACGCTCGGTGTCGCGGTGTTGGTGGTCGCGATCATGTCCATGTTGAGGACGGCACGAACGCGGGCGCGTTCGGTCGGCGGGAGCGCGGCGACGTACTGCTTGCTGCCGTACAGACCTTCCTCCTCGCCGCCGAACAGGATGAGCCGGAGGTCGTTGTTCCACAGTCGGATTGTCAACAATCGACCGAGCTCGAGGACCCCGGCCGACCCGCTGCCGTTGTCGTCCGCGCCGGGCGCCGCCGCGGCCGGACCGCCGGCGATGTTGATCGAATCCAGGTGAGCGGTGACGATCACCAGACCGCGGCCGGTCCCGGCGCCGGTCCGGTCACCGATCAGGTTGGCCGACCGGCCGGCGCCGACGGTGATCGGCATCCGCTGGACTTGGTAGCCGAGGGCAACCATCCGGTCGGCGGCGAAGTCCATCGCCTGCGTGAACGTGGTACTCAGCGAGTGCCGGGTGGGCAGGCTCGCCAGCCAGGTGAGGTCGTTCTGGTACGACGCTGTCGACACATCGGCGACCAGGTCCGCGACGGCCGGGTCGACACGCGCGGTGGAGACAATCGGATTGTCGACAATCGTCGTGTCCGGGCGTAGTTGCTCGATCCGCCAGCAGTGGTTGGAACGCCGGCGCGGCCGGTCCGCGGCGGAGATCACCAGGTGCCGGCCGTGATCGAGCAGCGGCGTCACGTCCGGGTACTCGTCCTGGAAGCTCCGCCCGACCTGCGTGACGAGCAACAGCCCAGGAGCGGTCCGCGAGGCCCGGCCGAGGCGTTGATCGGCCGGGACCCAGAGAATCGTCCGCTCCCCGAACCGTGCCGCCCGTGCCGCACCGGCCACGTCCGCCGTCGGCACGACGAGATACCGCACAGGTCCCAAACTCATCCGCACTCCTCAAGTGATCCGCGGGTTGGGGAGGTCTTCGTCCCGAATCGGGCAGAAAAACCTCCCCAGGGTCGACTCGGTCACGGTTGCCAGGCGAGGTCGAGGCGGTCGGGGGTGGAGTCGACCACCCGGCCGGTCTTGCCCGACGGCAGGGCCAGGCGGCCGCCGGCGTCCCAGCGGCCGGGCGGCCCCGGCGAAGGGGCGTCGCCGCGGCCGATGGCGTAGTCGACCAAGGTGCCGTCGGGACGGAACTCCACCGCCCGCCGGCCGCGGGCCGGCGGGAAGGGATAGTTGTCGCGGCGGTAGACGCTGATCCCGTCGTGGTCTTCCTCGAAGGAATGCGTCCAGTGGCCGGTCAGCGAGCTGGTCAGATGCCCACCGCCTGTCCGATCGAGGCGGGCGACTCCGGGATCGTCACCTTGAAGTCGCTGATCACGCCGCCGAGCGCCTCGTACCCGGTGACCGACGGTCCCCAGGCGGAGCCGTCCCACCACTTGTGGTACAGCTGCTTGTCGGTGCCGGTGACGAACACGTCCAGCCGGTTCGTGTCCCAGGAGACCACGCGCGGCTCGTCGGTGCAGATCCCGCCCATGTACTCGTACCCGGTCAGCGACGGTCCCCACGCGGACCCGTCCCACCACTTGTGGTAGAGCGCCGAGTCCGTCCCGAGCAGGAACACGTCCAACCGGTCCGAGCCCCAGGAGACAACGGTCGGCGCGGTCGTGCAGACGCCGCCCATGTACTCCCAGCCGTTCCAGGCGGAGCCGTCCCACCACTTGTGGTACAGCGCGGAGTCGGTCCCGATCACGAACATGTCGAGCCGGTTCGGGCCCCACGACACCACCCGCGGCGGCGAGGTGCAGATCCCACCGAGGTACTCGTACCCGTTCCACGACGACCCGTCCCACCACTTGTGGTAGACCGCGTTGTCCGTCCCGAGGACGAAGCAGTCCAGCCGATCGGGGCCCCAGGCAACGACCTCGGGCGGGCTCATGCAGATGCCGCCGAGGTACTCGTACCCGTTCCACGCGGAGCCGTCCCACCACTTGTGGTACAGCGCCCGGTCGGTCCCGAGCACGAAGGCATCCAGCCGGTCCGGACCCCAGGTCGCCAGTCGCGGCGGACTCATGCAGATCCCGCCGAGGTACTCGTACCCGTTCCAGGACGCCCCGTCCCACCACTTGTGGTACAGCGCGCGGTCGGTGCCGAGGACGAACGCGTCCAGCCGGTTCGGCGCCCAGGACGCGACTTCAGGTGCGCTCATACAGATACCACCCTGGTACTCGTATCCGGCGACGGACGGTCCCCAGGCCGATCCGTCCCACCACTTGTGATACATCGCGAGGTCGGTGCCGAGCACGAACGCGTCCAACCGGTTCGGCCCCCACGAGACCACCGAGCCGGCCGGTTCCGGCGTCGCCCGCGCGGTGTCGAAGACCGGCAGGTCCTTGCGTACGGTGTCCAGCGTCGCCTGCATCCGCGCGACCTGGTCGGTGGTGAACATGACCATGCCGCGGTCATCGGTGTAGTCCATGTAGTCGTAGAACAGGTCGCCGTTCGGCCCGTTGCTGCAGGTCACGTGCGGGAACGTCGGTACGCCGAAGTTCGGGCCGGCCGCGTTCGGGGTGTCGTCGCACTCGTCGCTGCCGCTGCACCCGCTGCCGTCGTCGCCCCAGATGTGGAACAGGTTCAGGAAGTGCCCGACCTCGTGCGTCGTCGTACGCCCCAGGTCGAACGGAGCAGCCGCCGTACCGTTCGTCCCGAAGCCGCTGTGCAGGATCACCACGCCGTCGGTGTTCGCCGGTCCACCCGGGAACTGTGCGTACCCGAGCAGGCCGCCGCCCAGCTGGCAGACCCAGATGTTCAGGTACTTGTCCGTCGGCCACGGGTCGATCCCGCCGGTCGCCGTCGCCTTCACCTTGTCGTCGGTGCCGAAGGTCGCGGTACTCGTCTGTGTCCGGGTGACGCCGTTCGTCGGGTTGCCGCTCGGGTCCTGGGTGGCCAGGAAGAACTCGACCTTCGCGTCCGCGATCAGCCCGCTGAACACGCCCGGCACGATGCTGGTGTCGGGGTTGGTGGCGCGGTAGTCGCGGTTCAGTACGTCGAGCTGGCTGTCGATCTGGGCCTGCGAGATGTTCTGTGCGGCGGTGTTCCAGACCACGTGGACGACGACCGGGATGCGCGCGATCCCGGCGAACCGCTGCTGCCGGGAGAGGTAGTCGATCGTCGCCGTCTCGAGTGCGGACCTGGCCGCGGCGTACTCGGGCGAGGTCGACAGCAGCCGTCGGTGGACGTCCATCACGCCGCACTGCCGCCGGTTCGGGGTCTCGGCCCGGCCGTCGCCGGTCGCGCCGCTCATACCGGCACCACCTGCCGTACCGCCGCCGGTCATCCCGGCCCCAGCCGCGGTCCCGCCGCCGCCCATCCCGAGACCAGTCGGGGTCCCGCCGCTCATGTTCCCGACCGGCGACCCGCCGCCGCCCATGTCGGCAGCCGGCGACCCGCCGCCTGCCATGTCCGCGGCCGGCGATCCGCCGGCGCTCACGTCCGTGCCGGCCGCGTTCGGTGCGGTCATCGGCATGCCGTCCGCCGTGGGCTGTCCGTTCGCGGCGTGCCCGTTCGGTTCCGGTGCCTCGCCCGGCATCCGGTACTCGTCGCGGTGCTTGTCCGCGCGCCCGTTGGCCTTCCTCGGCATTTCTCCCCCTTCCGCGGGGGCGCATGAGCAGGACGGCGTGAGCCGGACCGAGAAGTCCACCCCCAGCGCACACCTCGACCGAAGACGGCCCGGCCGTCTTCCCCCACCGAACAGTCGGCCCCCAAGTCACTGCTCTGCTTTCACGATCCGCCCGTCACCGCGTGCGCACAACCTCTCGCACCCCGGCACTCAAGTTCGCCGGAACCCCTTGTGGCGTTGGGGATTTTCAATCAGGTGTGTTGCCCGGCAACGGGCCGTTCGGCGTGCTCGAAGAGGGCTTCGCCGGTGTGCTGTACGGCGGCGGCCGGGAGCGCGCCGACGGCGAAGACCGCGATCGCGGCCGCGATCACCAGCGGCCGGCGGCGCGGCGGGGGAGCGAGCAGCGCGCGGACGCGCGCTTCCAGGTCGCCGCCGGTTGCCGCGACGACCGCGTCGGGACGTACGAAGCGCGTCTGCAGTTGAGCCACGCGTACGAGGGTCGTCGCCACCAAGCGCCGATCGCCGACGGCCCGTGCCGCGTCCTCGTCGGCCCAGCGTTCGACGGCGGTCGCGGCGGCGCGGGCGGCGGGTCGCAGTACCGGATTGACGGCCGCGGTGAGACCGGCGGCGAGGTTCCACCAGGCGTGGTGGTGGAGGAGGTGGGACTTCTCGTGCGCCAGTAGTACGGCCCGTTGGCGCGGGTCGAGGGCGCGGAGCAGACCGCTCGTGACGATCACCCGGCCGGCGGGTTGCGGCGTACTGAAGGCGTCCGGGCGCTCGTCGTCGAGTACGACGAGGTCGCCGACCGCGGTGAGCCCGCGGCACGCACGATGCACCTCGACCAGCGCGCGCATCTGGCGCAGACCAGTGACGAGGACCGAAAGCAGTGCGAGCAGTACGAGACAACCGGCGATCGCGGCCGGCCACGCGGGCACCGGGCTGTCACTGTGCAGCGCCGCCGGAGACCAAGCGCCCTCCTCGGCGACGAACGGGAACTGCGCGATCCAGGTGAACGCGAGGACCGCGAGGATGAACACACCGCTGGCAGCGGACAGCAGGTTGCCGGCGACGACCAGCTTCGTGGCGACGGACGGTGCCATCCAGCGCGCGGCGACCGGCGCGACCAACGCGTACCCGATGATCGCGATCAGCCCCAGGATCGCGGCCGCGGTCATGGGGCCTCGTCCTGGAGGAGGTCGACGAGGAGTTGGGATTCCTCGGGGGAGAGGCCGCGGGCGAAGCGGGTGAGGACGGCGGCGCGGTCGCCGCGGGCGTCGAGCAGGCGGTGGAGCTGGTGCGCGGCGACCTCGGCCGAGTCGACGACGGCGGTGTACGCGTACGAGCGGCCGACCCGTTGCCGGGTGGCGAGGCCCTTCGCGGCCATCCGGCCCAGCACCGTCATCACGGTCGTGTACGCCAGTTCGCCGCCGAGCGCGTCGCGGACGTCGGACGTGGTCATCGCGCCGCCGCCGGCCGCGAGCGCGGCGAACACCTGCTGCTCGAGATCCCCGCGGGCTCGGCTCATGACAGGTCTCCTCCTGGCTACTACGAAGAACGTAGTAACATCAATCTACTACCTGAATTGTAGTAGGCGGGGGTGCGCGGTGAATCGGTGGTTGTTCGGGCAGTTCAACGCGTTCGCGCGGGCCACGCCGTGGCTGCACTGTCCGGCTCGGGCGTACGCACAGTACGGCGTCGTGCTGTTCGGCGTACTGCTGGTCGTCGGGTGGTGGATCGCGCGACGGTCCGGCCAGGTGACGGGGGTGGCTGCGGCGATCAGCGCCGGGGGTGCGACGCTGTTGGCTGTGGCAGTCAACCAACCGATCGTGCACGCGGTCCACGAGGCCCGTCCGTACACGACGCTGCCGGGCATCCTGGTGCTCGCGAACCGCAGTACGGACCCGTCGTTCCCGTCCGACCACGCGACGATGGCCGGTGCGGTCGCGGCCGGGCTGTGGATCGTGAACCGGCGGCTCGGGATCGTCGCGGCCGCGGCCGCCGTGTTGATGGCGGCCACCCGGGTGTACATCGCGGCGCACTACCCGGGCGACGTCCTCGCCGGGCTGCTGCTCGGCGCGATCGTTGCCGTCGGCACCTGGTTGCTGGTCCGGCGGGCGCTGACCTGGTGCGTCGACGCGCTCGCCGGGACGCGGATGCGGGTGGTTCTGCTGTCATGAAGGGACTGACGGACTGGTTGCTCGGGCTGCACGGGATCGCCGTGTACGCGATGGTCGGGCTGCTGGTGTTCGCCGAGGACGCGTTGTTCGTCGGGTTCGTGCTGCCGGGGGAGACCGCTGCCGTACTCGGCGGTGTTACCGCGGCGGTCGGGCATACCGCGCTGCCGGTGATCCTCATGGTGGTGATCGGCGCGGCGATTCTGGGCGACACCGTCGGCTTCGAGGTCGGCCGGTTCTTCGGGCCGCGGATCCTCGAGAGCCGGATGGTGGCGCGACGTAAGGACAAGCTGGAATCCGCGCGCAAGCAGCTAGCCGAGCGGGGTGGTACGGCGGTCTTCCTGGGGCGGTTCGTGGCGTTCTTCCGCGCTACGATGCCTGCGCTGGCTGGGATGTCGGGGATGCGGTACCTGAAGTTCCTGGCGTTCAACGCGGCCGGTGGGATCGTGTGGGGGACCGCCGTCGTGTTGCTCGGGTACCTGGCGGGCAACTCGTACGCCCGCGTCGAGAAGACCTTCGGCCGGGCCGCCGCCCTTGTCGTTGCGGGCATCGTCGTGGTCGCGATCGTGGTGTGGCAGGTACGCAAGCGTCGCAAGGAGCATGTCTCGTGACCCGCAAGATGGCCGCCTGGCTGGTACTCACCGTCGGTGCCCTCGTCGTTCTCCTGGCCTGGGTGTTCCCCGACGCCATCGAACACCGCGGCCAGATCCACACTGTCGGCACCGAGGTGGTCCTCTGCGCCGGCGAACACCACCTCTCCACCCGCTCCCAGGCCCTCCACCACCTCGCCGACTGCGCCGGCGACAACACCGAAGTCCGCCGAGAACTCCGCGACGAAGTCTCCGCGATCTTCCTCATAGGCATCACCGTCGCCGGCACCTGGTACCTCGCCCGCCACACGTAACATGCCGCATGCGCATCCCGTTCACCGCTCGCGGTGTGCACGGCGTCGGTGGAGTTCGGTGGGGAGGGGATCAACGCCGTCTTCGGTTGGATCCAGGTGATCGAGAACAGTGGGGTGGTCTCGGTCGACCTGTTGCCGAACCTGGATGCGACCGATCCGTTCTACGTGTACGGGTACCTGCCGACGTTCTTCGATGCGCCGGCGAACCCGGATCACGCGGACGGGGTGTGGCGGGCCGAGACGTTTCTCGTGGTGGTGCCGGATGTGATTCGGTCGCGGGTCGTGGAGCTGGTCGCCGGGTTCAGTTGGGGGTACGAGTTGCGGGACGGGCTTCCAGAGTTGGTGGAGGTCGCTGAGGTGGACGGCTGGGCCGGGCGTCGCGACGTACTCGCATCGCGGCACCCGCGTGGACGTTCGTTTAGAGTTGGCGTTCCCAGGCGGTGCGTTGGGCTACCGGGCGGAAGCCGAGTTTGTTGTTGACGGCAATCATCGGGGTGTTCTCGGGGGCGTTCCAGGTGTGCAGTACGGCCGGGAGCTGGACACCGGCCTGGAGCGCGTGCAGGTTCGGCGCCTTCACGGCGATGCCCAGGCGGTTGCCGCGGTGCGATCGGCGTACGTACGTGTCGTACTGGTTGAGCCGTTCCGGGGTTTCCGGCGTACCGCCCATCTGGGTGTACGCGGCGAGCTCGCCGGAGGCGGTGTGGACGGCGGCTGTCGTGTACGTGAACCGCCCCTGGGCGACCCGTCGCGCCTCGGCGTCGCGGACCAGCTCGGGCGTCCAGCGCACCGGCTCGTCCGTACGGTCGCCGGTCGGTACGTCCTCGCTCATCCCGCTCAGGAGTTCGACGAACTGATCCATCCACTCGTCCGGCACGTGCTCACGCCACTGCACGAGCTCGTACCCGTCGACGCGCGGCTCGACGAGTCCGTCGATCGGCAGCTCGACCACCTGATGCAGCTCGGCGTGCTTCTGCTCGAACCCGCGCGCCCGGGCGAACGCCGTACCGGCGCTCTCACCCGTCGCCGGATCGCCCGCCATGTTCGTACCCGAGACGATCTTCCGCCCCTCGGCCCGCGCCTTCCCGATCGCTGCCTCGAGCAACCGGCTCGCCACCCCACGCCGCCGGTACTCCGGAACCACGGCCAGCTCCACGTCCACGGTGTCGGTGTTCCCCACCAACCACCAGTCCAGCCAGGCGACCCCGAGCCACACGCCCCCGTCCACCAGCCCGAGTCCCTCGGCCCGCACGTCGGCATGCGTACCCGCCATCACCACCCGAGCTTCCTCCACCCCCAACCCCGCCGGAAACTCCAACTCCTCCCGCCGAACCCCGAACTTAACCTCATAAAACCGCCGAAAAACCTCAGCATCCCGACCATCAACACTCACAATCTCCACGCCCGTAACCCTATCTGTGAACAAGCAATGGTCACTGGAGATCAGCAATACCCTGTCCCCAGACCCGAGGAGGTGCACCCAGTGCCGCAACACCACGTCGGCGTCTACGCCCGAGTCCGCACCGCCGACCGCATCCGCCGCCCGGACCATCTGGACAGGTAGTGCACCACTGAGACGCCGTACGCGCGGACCCATTCACGCTCAGGTGCACTACCTCGCCGACGGACACGTCCTGTCGAAAGAGCCCACCCAACCGCAGAACACACCGAGCCCACCGCCTCAGCGCACTCGTCCGCGAGGTTCAGCAAAGGCTGAGCACCTCGTCGGCCAACTCGTCTGGGGTGCGGGGGTTGGTGACGTCCACGTGGGGGACGGTGTGGGTGAGCAGTTTGGCCTGGTAGGCGAGGGTTCGGGCGACGAACTTGTCCACCAGGTGGCGCCGGTCGGGCGTTAGGGCGGCGTACTGGCTGGAGGTGTGGATGCGGGTGGTGATGAGGGCCTCGTCGGCAGTGAGCCACACCGCGGGGGCGGTCACGTACGGCGGCCACACGCCGGAGCCCTCCAACACCAGGCCGGTGGACTGCGCGACCAGCTCCTGGACGCGTGGTTGCATGCGCGTGTAGTGCGCCAGGAGCGCGTCGAGGAGTTCCGAGGCGGTCAGCGAACGGTAGTGCTCGGTGACGTGCGCGGGTGGATCCGGCCACGGGCGGCCCGGGTGGCGGCCCAGTTGGTCGGTTGAGACGTACGAGAACGCGAGCCGCTGTGCGAGTACCTGCGCGACCGTGGACTTGCCGACGTTGGAGGTGCCGCCGATCAGCAGGACCCGCACGGGTCAGTGGTGGGGGCGGAGGGCTCGGTTGGCGGCGGGTTCGGCTATTTGGGCGCGGAAGGCGTTGGCGGGGTAGACGCCCAGGATGCGGACCTCTACCGAGAAGAAGGCCAGTTCCTCGAGGGCGAGGGCTACGTTCGGGTCTTCGGGGTGGCCTTCGATGTCGGCGTAGAACTGGGTGGCGAAGAACATGCCGCCGAGCTGGTACGACTCCAGCTTCGTCATGTTCACGCCGTTCGTCGCGAACCCGCCGAGCGCCTTGTACAGCGCGGCCGACACGTTCCGGACCCGGTACACGAACGACGTGATGACCGGCCCGGAGTCGACCGGCGGTACTTCAGGCTCCCGGGACAGCACGAGGAAGCGGGTCGTGTTGTGGTGCTCGTCCTCGACGTCGGACGCCAGCGTCTGCAGCCCGTACAACTCAGCCGCAGCCCGCGGCGACAACGACGCCACGGTCGGATCGCCCAGCTCCGAGACCTCCCGCGCCGCCCCAGCGGTGTCGTCGGCAACGACCGTGGACCACCCGTGCTCGCGGATGATCTTCCGGCACTGCCCGAGCGCGTGAACGTGACTCCGAACCGTACGGATCTGGTCCAGCGACGTACCCGGAACACCGAGCAGCTGGAAGTGGATCGGCAGGAAGTACTCACCGACGATGTGCAGCCCGGACTCCGGCAGCAGGTGGTGGATGTCCGCGACCCGCCCGGCGATCGAGTTGTCGACCGGGATCATCGCCAGCGCGGCGCGCCCGCTGCTGACCGCCTCGAGGGCGTCCTCGAACGTCGTACACGGCAACTGCTCGCGCTCGGGGAACATGTCGGTGCACGCCATCGCCGAATTGGCGCCTGGCTCACCCTGATAAGCGATCGGACCTTCCACGGTCTCCCAGCGTAGACCCATGCTGTCTCAGCACCCGGATCAGGTGTCCGTCTTGCGGACCTTCTCCGGCGCGCCGGTGACCGCGCGACCCTCGAGCGCCTTGGCCTTGGTGGCGTACATGTCGATGTACTCCTGGCCGGACAGCTCCATGATCTTGTACATGATCTCGTCGGTGACGGCGCGCAGGATCAGCCGGTCGCTCTCCATCCCCTCGTACCGCGAGAAGTCCAGCGGCTCGCCGAACTTCACCGTCGGCGAGGCGAACGACGCGACGATCTTCCCGGGCGGGGCGACCACGTCGGTACCGATCACGCCGCACGGGATCACCGGCACCTTCGCCTCCAGCGCGAGCCGGGCGACCCCGGTGCGGCCCTTGTACAGCCGGCCGTCGTGCGAGCGGGTGCCCTCCGGGTAGATCCCGAACAGCTCGCCGCGCTCCAGCACCTTCATCCCGGCACGCATCGCGCCCTCGGACGCCGACCCGCCGGAGCGGTCGATCGGCACCTGCCCGGTGCCCTTGAAGAACCCGCGCTGGAACCGGCCCTTGATCCCGGCCCCGGTGAAGTAGTCGGACTTCGCCACGAACGTGACCCGGCGCCGGAGCACCAGCGGCATGAAGATCCAGTCCGAGTACGACAGGTGGTTGCTCGCGATGATCGCGGCCCCCGTCTCCGGGATGTTGTCCGCGCCGATCACGTTCGGCCGGAAGATCCGCTTCACCGGCGGGCCGACGACCACGTTCTTCAGCACCCAGTAGATGCCCTTGCCGTCGCCGTCCCCGGCATCCACGACCGCAGGGTCCGGCTCCCGCCGCGGCGACTGTGCCGGTTCCGTCATCGCAGTCCTCTCCTCACACTTCCCCGAACCCACATGATGCCGCACGACGGCCCGGTTCGGGGCGCTGAGCCGGGCGGACATGGAGGTGAGTTTCGCCGACATGTTCCGGGCGCTCCGGAACTCATAACTTTCTGGTGCGGGAACAACCCGCCTTACCGGAGGAGAGAGATGAACGGACTGCGGGTGGTAGCGCTGATGGCGGCCACGATGACCACGGGCCTGGTGGCCGGCGTGTACGGGATCTACGCGAACGCGTTCATGCCCGGCCTCGCGAAGACCGACGACAAGACCTTCGTGGCCGCGTTCACGGCCGTCGACCGGGCGATCGTGAACCCGCTGTTCCTCGGCCTCGGTTTCGTCGGCGCGCTGCTGTTCACGCTGCTGGCCGGCCTGGTCAGCCTGAAGGAGAAGGCGTTGCCGTGGATCGCGGTCGCGTTCGTGCTGTACCTGATCTCGATGATCGTCACGATCGCGGTGAACGTACCGCTGAACGACGCGATGAAGGCGGCCGGTGATCCCTCGACGATCGACGTCGCCGCGGTCCGGGCCGCGTTCGACGAGGCGAAGTGGACGACGTACAACCTGGTCCGCACGGTGCTCGCGCTGGTCTCGTTCGGCTTCCTCGGCTGGGCGTTGTACCTGACCGGAAAGTCCGCGGTCCAGCCCTGAGGTTATTTGCAGTATTTGCAGGTACCGTTCGATGCGATTCGGACCTGGGGGTAGTGATGAAGGACTGGTGGGACGACCGTCCGGTGTTCTCGACGGCCGACACGGGGTCGCGGATCACCGGGCTGGCCCCCGGCGAGTCGCCCGGTCACGTGACGACCCGCCTGGCGGTCCTGGGCGCGCTGTGCTTCGTGGCCTGGAGCGCCGCGAGTCTGCTCGGTACGTCCTGGTTGTGCAACGCGTCGTCGGCGCCGGCCGGGACCTGCGCCGTCGGCTTCCCGAGCGGCGTCCGGCTGCTCTGGCGGATCCTCGCGACCGTCGTCGTCGCGTACGTCCTGCTGCACTTCTCGCTCTCGTTCGGTGAGAACGCGCGGCAACGCCTCGGCCAGAGCCGGGCGGCGGGGCTGCTCGTCGGATCGGCACTGCTTGCCGGAATCGCTGTCGGCGCAGGCTTTTCGGTCGCGGCCGGCTTCTCCACAGACCCGTCGGAGACGCTCCGGCGGACCCTCGACTTCCGGATCGGCACCGAGGCGTACGCCATCTCGGCGGCGCTCGCGCTGGTCGCCGTACTGTGGTGGATCTTCGTACTGGGCCGGCTGCCCGCGGCGCTGGTGACGGCCCGGGAGCGGCAGGCAACGATCGAACGGCTGCGGCGCGACGGGCACCGGTACGCCGGCACTGTGAAGCTCGGCCGGATCGTGTTCTGGCTCGGGCAGAGCCCGGAGCTCGAGGTCACGATCGCGTACGACTCGCCGGCCGGTGCGCACGAGATCAAGGCCCGGATGCGGACCTCGCCCGACCGGGTCCCCGCCGACGGCAGCAGGGTCGTGGTCCTCGACGACCTCCGCGGCGACCTGCACATCGAACTCGACCGCGACGCCACCCCCTCCTTCGAGCCGCCGGAGCGGTACAGCGCATCGGAGTGAGCCCGGTGGCGGCCTGTTTCGCCGCTGGCCGGTTGCAACCCGTCAGCGGCCCTACAACCCGCCATCGGTGCGGGGCTGAGACACTGTGCACGTGCCACCAGTACAAGCTCCGCCCTCGCAGCAGCTGCCCGCCGTACAGAAACTGCGGGTGCGCTTCGCCAAGCGTGGGCGGTTGCGATTCACCTCACACCGCGACTTCCAGCGGGCCTTCGAGCGCGCCGTCCGGCGGGCCGGCCTGCCGGTCGCGTTCTCGCACGGTTTCAGCCCGCACCCGAAGATCTCGTACGCGGGTGCCGCGCCGACCGGGGCTGCCTCCGAGGCGGAGTACCTGGAGATCTCGCTCACACACGAGCGGGACGCCGAACAGGTCCGGGCCGCCCTCGACGAGGCGCTGCCGCCCGGGCTGGACGTCCTCGAGGTAGTGGTCGCCGGGCCGGGTGCGCTGGCCGAGCGGCTGGAGGCCAGCGAGTGGCGGATCGCGTTGCCCGGTACGGATCCGGAGGCGGCCGCGGCGGCGGTCGAGGCGTTCCTGGCCCGGGACGAAATTCTGGTCGAGCGCATGACCAAACGGGGACTTCGCTCGTTCGACTGTCGGGCTGCCGTTCTCCGACTCACCGTCGCGAGTGAACCGGGGTCGGTTGCGACGTGTGCGATACTGCAAGTGGTGTTACGGCACGGAACCCCGGCCGTGAGACCCGACGACGTTCTCGCCGGTGTGCACGAGGTGGCGACGCTGACGGTGACGGGCCCGGCTCTTTTGACCAGGCTCGCCCAAGGCCCGCTGACCACGGACACCGGCACGGTGGAAGACCCGCTCGCTCGTGACCGCGACGCCAACCAGGCGACCGCGACCGGCCAGGCAGGTCCCCGCCAGACGCACACAGCGGAGGGCGACGCCGCCGCTCCCTCTGTGCCCTGAGCGCGGGGCGGGGCGGATCCAGCAGGCTTCCGCCACACCGCGGCACTGGTGCCAGGTGTGGCGAACCGTGACCGCCTTACGGCCGGCGCCCGGGACCCGTGACAGGGGTCGGGGATGCGCCGCAGGGCTTGAGGAGACCGCACTACATGCTCGACAACGAGCCGACCACCGAAGCAGCCGGCACGGCTGCCCCCGCCCGCAGGACTGCGAAGAAGACCGCAGCCGCGAAGAAGACCACCGCCAAGAAGGCCGCCACCACGCGCAAGCGCATCGTGAAGGAGGCCGCCGCGGTTCCGACCCAGTCCGACGACCAGGCTGCCGACCCGGTGCCCGCGACGGGTACGGCGAAGAAGACCGCGGCCAAGAAGGCCGCCCAGAAGGCGGCCGCGAAGAAGACCGCGGTCAAGAAGGCCGCCGCGAAGGCGCCGGCCAAGAAGACCGCGAAGCGCGCCGCCAAGAGGCCGGCCGACCAGGACGCGTTCCCCGAGCTCGCCGGCGAGACGCCGACGTCCGTCGCGGACGCCGGACCGGTCGTCGAGAGCGCGCCGGCGGCGAAGAAGACCACCCGTAAGCGCGCCGCCAAGAAGACGGCGGACACAGCGCTGACGGCGACCGACGCACCGGTCACCGACGGCCCGGTCGCTGACGCCGCAGGCAACGACCCGGCTGCCGAGGCGCCGGCCCGCAAGCGCACCTCCCGCCGCCGCACCACCAAGTCGGCCGAGAGCGCCGCCCCGGCAGACGTATCCGCCGACGCCACGCAGGCAACCGCAACCGCATCCGCGGACGCCGGCCGCGCGGATGCTTCCGCAGGCGCCGGCCGACCGGACGCATCCACTTCCACGGGCGCCGGCCGCGCGGCTGCATCCGCCTCCGCGGACGGCTCCGGCGCGTCCGACGCGGCGACGACAGGTGCCGACTCCGGCGCGGAGGCGCCGAGTACGACCCGGCGTAGCCGGCGGCGTCCTGCTCCGGCAGCGGCGGTGCTGTTCCAGGCGCCGACCGACGTACCGAGCGCGCAGGCACCGGCCGGCGAGGCCGAGGTTCCGGCCGCGTCCCCGTCCGTCCCGGAGCCCGGCGCCGACGAGCAGCCGGCCGGCTCCCGTCGCCGCCGTACCCGCCGTACGCACGACGCCGAGACCACCGACACCCAGCCGACCGCCACCGCGGCGGACGAGACCGAGACCACCGCAGCGGACGCCGACACCACGTCAGGCACCCGCAGCCGCCGCTCCCGGTCCAACCGCGCCGCCAACCGCCAGGTTGCCCAGACCGACGGCACCGACGACGGTCAGCAGACTGACGAGGTCGACACCGCCACGGCGGATGCCGACACCTCGGGCACCCGCAGCCGCCGCTCCCGTTCCCGGACCGCCAACCGGCAGGCCGACGCCACTGCGCCGGGCGAAGACGACTCCGCGGCCGACGGCCGTACCGGTAGCCGGGCCGACACGACCGAGGCCGACGCTGACACCGAGGTCGATGCCGAGGCCGACGGACACGGCGAAGACGGTGAAGAGGGCGGCGAGGGGACCCGTCGCCGGCGCCGTCGTCGGGGTGGACGCCGCCGTCGCAAGACCGGTGACGCCGACGGTGCGGACGACAGCGCCGACGAGCAGTCCGACGACGAGCAGGACGAGGACGCCGACGCGCACGCGGACGACGCCGACCAGGACGGTACGGCCGACTCCGACGACGACGAGGCCGCGGGCGGTTCGTCCCGCCGGCGCCGCCGCCGTCGCCGCCGCAAGGGCGAGGACAGCGGCGCGTCCGCGGACGACCCGGACGAGACCGTCGTACGGGTCCGTGAACCGCGCAGCAAGAACACCGCGAACGAGATCACCGCGGTCGAGGGCTCGACCCGCCTGGAGGCGAAGAAGCAGCGCCGCCGGGAGGGCCGCGCCGCCGGCCGTCGCCGTGCGCCGATCGTGACCGAGGCCGAGTTCCTGGCCCGCCGCGAGTCGGTCGAGCGGACGATGGTGATCCGGTCCCGCGAGGACCTGACCCAGATCGCGGTGTCCGAGGACAACGTCCTGGTCGAGCACTACGTGGCCGCGGCGGAGCAGACCTCGCTGATCGGCAACGTGTACCTCGGCCGCGTGCAGAACGTGCTGCCCAGCATGGAGGCCGCGTTCATCGACATCGGCAAGGGCCGCAACGCGGTGCTGTACGCCGGTGAGGTGGACTGGGCGACCCTTGGTGGCGCCAACGGCCCGCGCAAGATCGAGCAGGTGCTGAAGTCCGGCCAGTCGGTGCTCGTCCAGGTGACGAAGGACCCGATCGGCCACAAGGGCGCCCGCCTGACGAACCAGATCAGCCTGCCCGGCCGGTACGTCGTGTACGTACCGCGCGGCGGCAACGGCGGCATCAGCCGCAAGCTGCCCGACACCGAGCGGAACCGGCTGAAGACGATCCTGAAGGACATCGTCCCCGACGAGGCCGGCGTGATCGTCCGGACCGCCGCCGAGGGTGCCTCGGAGGAGGAGCTGACGTCGGACGTCAGCCGCCTGCAGGCCGCCTGGGAGGACATCGACAAGAAGTCCAAGAACGGCCAGGCGCCGCAGCTGCTGTACGGCGAGCCCGACCTGCTGATCCGCGTCGTCCGGGACCTGTTCACCGAGGACTTCGCGAAGCTGGTGATCTCCGGCGACCGGGCGTACGACCAGGTCCGGGAGTACGTCGAGGGCGTCGCGCCGCACCTGGCCGACCGGGTCGAGAAGTGGAGCGGCGACGGCGACGTCTTCGCGAACTACCGGATCGACGAGCAGATCAAGAAGGCACTGGACCGCAAGGTCTGGCTGCCGTCGGGTGGCTCGCTGATCATCGACCGGACCGAGGCGATGACGGTCGTCGACGTCAACACCGGCAAGTTCACCGGTTCCGGCGGCAACCTCGAGGAGACCGTCACCAAGAACAACCTGGAGGCGGCCGAGGAGATCGTCCGGCAGCTCCGGCTCCGCGACATCGGCGGCATCATCGTGATCGACTTCATCGACATGGTGCTGGAGTCCAACCGGGACCTGGTGCTGCGCCGGCTGGTCGAGTGCCTGGGCCGGGACCGGACCAAGCACCAGGTCGCCGAGGTGACGTCGCTGGGCCTGGTCCAGATGACCCGGAAGCGGATCGGTACCGGTCTGCTCGAGGCGTTCAGCGAGAACTGCGACCACTGCGGTGGGCGTGGGCTGATCCTGCACGACGAGCCGAAGGAGTCCCGCCGCAACGGCCGCACCGGCCAGCAGAGCGGGAACGGCCAGCAGAACGGTCACGACCACGCCAAGCCCGCCGCCCAGGCGGACGACAGCAGCCGGAAGAGCTCGCGCCGCCGCCGCGGCCGCGGCCGCGGCGACGACGAGCCGCAGGTCGCCGAGGCCGAGGCCTCGCACAACGGTGACGCGGCGCAGCGGCTCGCGCAGATCGCCGCCGCGTCGGTGAAGAAGGACGGTGTGGAGGGTACGGTCGCGACGCCGGAACCGACCGGCTATCCGGTCACCGCCGAGACCGACCAGCACGTGAGCCCGGAAGCCACCGGGTTCCCGACCGCGGAGGCATCAGCCGCCCAAACCGGAGCCGCCGAAACCGCGGCCGAGGCGGATGCGGCGCAGGACGGTGCACCGAAGACGACCCGGCGGCGGCGGAGCAGCCGCAGCCGGAGCAAGACCGCTACCGAGAGTGACAGCACCGAGCCTTCGGAGCTCGTCACCACCGGCAGCTGAACCGATTTCGAGTTTGCCAGCCTCGGGCTGTACGCTTGTGGTTCGGTGCGCTCCGAGCGCACCGAACCTGTGCTCGGTGTGAAAGTGTGGGAGACGAGGTTTCTTCCGTTTCACTCACACTTGCACGCCTGTAAGTTTTCCGATCCAGCAGAGAGTGAGATCCACGGTGTACGCGATCGTGCGCAGTGGCGGCACCCAGCAGAAGGTCGCCGTCGGCGATGTCATCGAGATCGACAGCCTGACCGACAAGGTCGGCGACACTGTGTCGCTGCCCGCGGTCCTCGTCGTCGATGGCGACACCGTGACGGCCGACGCTGCGGCGCTGGCCAACGTGGCCGTGTCGGCCGAGGTCCTCGGCCGCACCAAGGGCCCGAAGATCACCATCCTCAAGTACAAGAACAAGACCGGTTACCGCAAGCGCCAGGGGCACCGTCAGCACTACACCCAGGTCAAGGTCACCGCGATCGACGCGAAGAAGTGAGCTGATTACCAATGGCACACAAAAAGGGAGCGGCCTCGACCCGCAACGGTCGTGACTCCAACGCCCAGCGCCTCGGCGTGAAGCGGTACGGCGGTCAGCTGGTCAACGCCGGCGAGATCATCGTCCGGCAGCGCGGCACGCACTTCCACCCGGGCAACCTGGTCGGTCGTGGCGGCGACGACACGCTGTTCGCGCTGGCCGAGGGCCACGTGGAGTTCGGCACCCGGCGCGGTCGCCGCGTCGTCAACATCGTCCCGGCCCCGGCGGAGTAACACCGCCACCCGGTACAACAAGCTCTGTCGAAGGGCGGGTCGCGGAATACCGCGATCCGCCCTTTGTGCTGTGTATGTGGTTGGAACCAACAGGAAGTAGGCAACACCGATGGCTATCCCCAGTTTCGTCGACCGTGTGACGGTGCACGTCGCCGCGGGCCGCGGCGGGAACGGGTGCGCCTCGGTGCACCGCGAGAAGTTCAAGCCGCTCGGCGGCCCCGACGGCGGTAACGGCGGTGACGGCGGCAGCGTGATCCTGCGCGTCGACCCCGATGTCACCACGCTCGTCGACTACCACCGTTCCAGCCACCGCACCGCGACGAACGGTGCCCAGGGCAAGGGTGACCACCAGTCCGGCAGCAACGGCGGCGACGTGGTCCTCGGCGTCCCGGACGGCACCGTGATCAGCACGGCGAACGGCGAAGTACTCGCCGATCTCGTCGGCCCCGGCGCGGAGTTCGTCGCGGCACAGGGCGGCAAGGGCGGTCTCGGCAACGCGGCGCTGGCGAGCAGTACGCGCCGGGCGCCCGGGTTCGCGCTGCTCGGTGAGGACGGCGAGGAACGTACGCTCGTCCTGGAGCTGAAGGTCGTCGCGGACGTCGGCCTGGTCGGCTTCCCGAGCGCGGGCAAGTCGTCGCTGGTCGCCGCGATCAGCCGCGCCCGCCCGAAGATCGCCGACTACCCGTTCACCACCCTCGTTCCGAACCTCGGCGTCGTCGTCGCCGGTGACACCACGTTCACGGTGGCCGACGTACCAGGCCTGATCGAGGGCGCCAGCGAGGGCCGCGGGCTCGGCCACGACTTCCTCCGCCACGTGGAGCGTTGTGCGGCGCTGGTGCACGTGATCGACTGCGCGACGTACGAGCCGGGCCGCGATCCGGTCAGCGACCTCGACACGATCGAGGCGGAGCTGGCCGCGCACGGCGGGCTCGAGGACCGGCCGCGACTCGTTGCCCTGAACAAGATCGACGTACCGGACGCCCGGGAGATCGCGGAGATGGTGCAGGCCGAGCTGGAGCAGCGCGGGTACCGCGTGTTCCCGATCTCGACCGCGTCGCACGAGGGTCTGGAGGCGCTCAAGTTCGCGATGGCCGACATCGTCGTCCGGCGTCGCGCGGAGCAGGACAAGCCCGACACCACGCGGATCGTGATCCGGCCGCAGGTGCAGGGCGGGCCCGAGTTCAAGGTGAAGCAGCTGCCGGACGAGGGCGGCTGGCTGGTGCAGGGCCAGAAGCCCGAGCGCTGGGTGAAGCAGACCGACTTCGCCAACGCGGAGGCGACCGGCTACCTCGCGGACCGGCTGAACCGGCTCGGTGTCGAGGAGGAGCTGGCCAAGCTCGGCGCGCAGCCGGGCGATGCGATCGTGATCGGCGACGGGCCGAACGCGATCGTGTTCGACTTCGCCCCCGACGTCCAGGCCGGTGCGGAGATCCTCGCCCGGCGCGGCGAGGACCACCGGCTCGAGGAGGCCCGTCCGGCGGCGCAGCGGCGGCAGAAGAAGGACTCGGAGTACCACGCCTTCCGCGAGGGGGAGCGGGCCGAGGACTGGTCGGAGTACGGCCAGAACTGGGACAGCGACGAGGTCGACCTGTCCCCGGCCGAGGCGAAGCGGGCGGCACAGGCGGCGGCGAAGCAGGCGCGTAAAGAAGCGCGCGAGCTTGCCGCGGCGGAGGATCTCGACCAGAACGGTTGATTTCATGACGGTGCATTCCAGGACACGGCGCGCGGAGGCGACCAACGCCACGCGGATCGTGGTGAAGGTCGGCTCGTCGTCGCTGACCCAGCGCGGCAAGATCGACCTGGAACGCCTGCGGTTGCTCGTCGACGCGATCGCGGCGCGCCGGGTCGAGGGTACCGAGGTCGTACTGGTCTCGTCCGGCGCGATCGCCGCCGGGCTGTCGCCGATGGGCCTGCGTTCGCGACCGCGTGATCTGGCGACGCAGCAGGCGGCGGCGTCGGTCGGCCAGGGGCTGTTGATGGCGCGGTACAGCGACGCCTTTGCCGCCCACGGATTGCGGGTCGGCCAGGTACTGCTGACAGTCGACGACGTGACCCGACGGTCGCACTACCGCAACGCGTACCGGACGTTCGCGCGGCTGCTCGAGCTCGGCGTCGTACCGATCGTGAACGAGAACGACACCGTCGCGACCACCGAGATCCGCTTCGGCGACAACGACCGGCTCGCGGCGCTGACGAGCCACCTCGTACACGCGGATCTCCTGCTGCTGCTGTCCGACGTCGACGGCTTGTACGACGGGGATCCGCGCAAACCCGGTACGGCGATGGTGACCGAGATCCGCGGCGCCGCCGATCTCGAACCGCTGGCGATCGGCAAGACCGGGGCGTCCGGCGTCGGTACGGGCGGCATGCACACGAAGGTGGAGGCGGCCGCAATCGCCACGGAGGCAGGGATTCCGGTGATCCTGACCTCGGCCGCGCGGGTCGGCGAGGCGCTCCGCGGCGTACCGGTCGGCACGCTGTTCCACCCGACCGGCCGGCGGCGGAAGACGCGCCTGCTGTGGCTCGCGCACGCGACGTCCGGGCAGGGCATCCTGCGGTTGGACGAGGGCGCCGTACGGGCATTGACGCAGCGGCGGGCGTCGCTGCTGCCGGCCGGGATCTCCGCGGTGGAAGGGACCTTCGCCGCGGGCGACCCCGTCGACCTGGTGTCACCCTCCGGCGTCACCATCGCCCGCGGCCTGGTCAACTACGACGCCTCCGAGCTGCCCGAGCTCCTTGGCCGCTCGACCCGAGACCTCGCCCGCGAACTCGGTGCCGCGTACGAGCGCGAGGTCGTGCATCGCGACGACCTCGTGCTGCTCTGAGCCAGGGAGCTGGCGGACGTCCAGCACTCACAACCTCCGCCGGAGGCGTCGTGCGAGTGCGGTTCACGCCTGGGCGCGCCGCCGATCCGCGTGATACTGAGTGGTGCAGGTCCGCCTGCCTTGCGAGCCGCCTGGTGAGATCTGCGTCCGCCCGCTTGCGGGTTGGGCAATACGATGAAGGGGTGAGCGAGATCATCGAGCTGGCGCGGCGGGCGCGGGATGCGTCGTACGCGCTGGCGGAGGCTTCCCGGGCGACCAAGGACGCGGCGCTGCACGCGATGGCGGCGGCGCTGCGGGCGAAAACGGAGGCGATCGTCGCGGCCAACGCTGTCGACGTCGCCGCGGCGCGGGAGGCCGGTACGCCGGAGTCCACCGTCGACCGGCTGGCGCTCGACCCGGCGCGCGTCGACGGGATGGCCGCCGGGCTGGAGCAGCTGGCGGGGCTGACCGATCCGGTCGGCGAGGTGGTCCGCGGGTACACGCTGCCGAACGGTCTCGAGCTCCGGCAGGTACGGGTCCCGTTCGGCGTCGTCGGGATCATCTACGAGGCCCGGCCGAACGTCACCGCCGACGCCGCGGGCATCTGCCTCAAGTCCGGCAACGCCGTATTGCTCCGCGGTTCCTCCTCTGCGAAGTCGTCCAACGAGGCGATCATCGCGGTCCTGCGGGACGCCGCGGAGTCGGCAGGCCTACCGGCAGACGTCGTACAGGGCGTACCGACCGATCGGGCCGCGGTGAAGGAGCTGATGCAGGCGCGCGGGCTGGTCGACGTACTGATCCCGCGCGGCGGCGCCGGCCTGATCCAGACCGTCGTCGGGGAGTCTTCGGTACCTGTTATTGAGACCGGTGTCGGGAACTGCCACGTTTATGTCGATGCGGACGCCGACCTCGACCTCGCGCTGGACATCCTCCTGAACGCCAAGACCCAACGGCCGAGCGTCTGCAACGCCGCCGAATCCCTGCTCGTCCACGCCTCCGTCGCCGACGAGTTCCTGGCCCGCGCCCTGCCCGCCCTGACATCAGCCGGCGTAACGGTCCACGGGGACCCAGCTGTTGTTGCTGCGGGCAAGGATGTTGTGGCGGCGACCGAGGAGGACTACGGGACGGAGTACAACTCGCTCGACCTGTCCGCGGCTGTCGTCGACTCGCTGGAGGCCGCGGTACAGCACATCCGCCGCTACAGCTCCGGTCACACCGAGGCGATCATCACCCGTTCTCAGTCCGCGGCCCGCCGCTTCACGCAGGCCGTCGACTCTGCGGCGGTCGTCGTCAACGCGAGTACCCGCTTCACTGACGGCGGCGAGTTCGGCTTCGGCGCCGAGATCGGGATCTCCACCCAGAAGCTGCACGCCCGCGGCCCGATGGGTCTCCCGGAGATGACGTCGACGAAGTACATCGTCATCGGCGAAGGCCAAATCAGGACCTGAGGAACTCACCCGCATCCCGCACCCGCACAACGGGCGGCTCGGCGCTGGTGATCGCCAGAGCCGCCCGATGGTCCGGGCCGACGTCGAGCCGCACCACCTGAATCCCCTCGGGCGCGGCGGCCTTGAGGTCGCCCCGCAGCCCTTCCCCGGTCGCCTTCAGTACGGCTTCCTTTCGCGTCCAGTACTCGGTGAACGCCCGTACCTTCTCGATTCCACGAAGCCGCTTCAGCTGCCGTATTTCCTCGTCGGCTAACGCAACCCCGGCCACTCCGTCGACATCAACCTCGGGGTCGATCGTTTCCACGTCGATCCCCACCGGCACGTCGGCAACCGCAACTCCGACCAGCTCGCCGGAGTGCGTCACCGACAACTCGACGCCCGCGGCCCGCACCTTCCCGTGCGGCTTCCCGCACTCAGTACACGTCCGGTCGAGCAAAACATTTGCTGCCGGCAACAAAAGCCGCGCAGCAAGCACCCGCCGCACAATCGTCACCCCCACCAGGAACCGAGCCCGGTCGACCTCCCGAACGTAAGCCGCCAGCCGCCCCCGCTCCACCCCGTCCAAATCCCCGCCGAACTCATCCCGAGCCATCCCGACCCGCCCCCACCAAACCTCCACTACCGGCCCCATCAGACCGGGCCCGGGGTCCAGGTGAGCTTGCCGGAGTTCAGGTCGTGGAGGACACCGTCGATCCACTCGGCCTCGGCGACTGTGACGGCGACCTGGTACTCCGTCTCCAGCAGCGCGAACCGGGGGATCGGCTTGCCGTCGACCGTCGACCCGAGCTCGAGCTGCAGTTCGGCGATCCGCTTCGTCAGCAGTTCCCGCCGCTGACCGAGCAACTCACCCGCAGCCTCCGGCGGCAACAGCATCACGAATGACAACCCCGCCGGAAACTCCGGGAACTCGTTCCGTGGCGTCGTGAGGATCTCCGACAACCACGTCCGGCACACCTCCCGCCCCTCGTCGGTCAGGTGGTACACCGTCCGCTCCGGATACCGCTCGTCCCGCTCGGTCGCGCCGGCCGTGATCAACCCGGCCTCTTCCAGTCGCACGATCATCCGGTACAGGCTGGTGCGCTGCCCGACGTTGACCACCTGGTCCTTGCCCCACTGCTTGATCAGCCGCTGCAGCCCGTACGGATGCATCGGCCCGTTCTCCAGCAGCCCGAGGATCGCCATCGCCAGCGTTGAGCGTCGAAAAGTCACCCCCTCACTCTAAGCGGCAAAGAAACTAGTTGCAATGCAACTAGATCACATGTAACTATCGATCCCATGAGAACAGCAGAACTGACCCAAGGCAGCGTCACCTCGCGGGACGGCACCGAGATCGGCTACTACAAGACCGGCCAAGGCCCGGCCGCCGTCGTGCTGCACGGCAGCATGGAGTCCGCGCGCAGCCACACTTTGTTCGCGGAGGCGCTGGCCGACGAGTTCACGGTGTACCTCCCGGATCGTCGCGGCCGTGGTCTGTCCGGTCCGCACCGCAGGGACCACGGCATCCGTACCGAGGTCGAGGATCTGGACGCCGTTGTTTCCGCGGCCGGAGCTGAGCGTGTGTTCGGCGTCAGCGCCGGGGGAGCGGTCGTCCTCGAGGCTGCGCGTACGCTCCCGTCGCTGAAGCGGGTCGCGCTGTACGAGCCGGCGATCGTGGCCGACGGCGCACCGCACCGCGAGTGGCTCGTCCGGTTCGACCAGGAGGTCGCCCGCGGCGATCTGGCCGGCGCGATGGTGACGAGCATGTTCGGCTTCGAGATGGCGCCCGCGTTCCTCAAGGTGATGCCGCGCGGCCTGCTCCGCTGGATGACCGAGAAGATGATGGCGAAGGAGGAACGCCAGGCCGCGCCTGGCACGATCACCATGCGCCAACTGGCGCCGACGATCCACGCCGAGGGCACGATCGTCGCCGAGCTCGGTGGCACGTTCGAGAAGTTCCACGCCGTCGCGGCCGACGTACTGCTCATGGGTGGCACCAAGGGTCTGCCCGGTCTCGAGCCGGGTCGCGCGACGCTGGAGAAGGTGCTCCCGCGGGTTCGCCGGATCGAGTACGACGGCTACGACCACGGCTCGTCGTCGGACCCGGGTGGCGTCAACCCGACCGGCAAGCCCGAGGCCGTCCGCCGGATCGCCGCGGACGTCAAGACGTTCTTCAAGTGAACGAAGCTGTCGTGAACGCCCAGTCGACCGCGTCCGCGATGTCGGTCACCGGATACCGCACCGCCTGCACGACGCGGTCGGCGCCGACGACGAGTACGACTCGCTTCAACCGTTCGTATCCACCTGCGCGGAAGGTCGGCAATCGCAACGCCGCCGCCAGTTCCAGGTCGAGGTCGGACAGCAGTAGGTGTGGGATGTCCTCCGCCTGAGCAAACGCCTGCTGCTCGTCGGGCCGTTGCGTACTGACGCCGCGGACGGCGATCCGCTGGTCCACGAACTCGCCGTACCGCCCGGCGAACAGCCGGTTCTCCAAGGTGCACCCCGTCGTACCGGCGATGTCCTCCCACCCGTCCGGCAACGGCGTCGGCCGCCCGGTCGCCGGATACCCGAACAAAACCGTCGCCCGCGCATCCTCATCGACCACGTCAACCGCCGTCCCCACGTCAACCGCCGTCCCCACGTCGACCGCCGTCCCCGCGTCGACCGCCGTCCCCGCGTCGACCGTCGTGCCGGCGTCGACCGTCGTGCCGGCGTCGACCGCCGTCCCCGCGTCGACCGCCGTCCCCGCGTCGACCGCCGTCCGCGCGTCGACCGTCGTGCCGGCGTCGACAATCCGGTTGTCGGCAATCGGGCCACCAGTCGCTCGCAATCGGACGTGCG
The DNA here is from genome assembly GCF_042873835.1 of Kribbella sp. NPDC004536. NCBI lineage: Bacteria > Bacillati > Actinomycetota > Actinomycetes > Propionibacteriales > Kribbellaceae > Kribbella > Kribbella sp. NPDC004536. Next base: position 1,353,775 of record NZ_JBIALY010000003.1, read on the forward strand.
GCACGCGCTGCCCCACGAGTTCGTGCAGTCGTTGGGCCGGCGGCTCGTCGGCCGTGTTCGTCCCGGTGAGCGACCCGTCGCCGAGCAGCCACCGATCGCCCCAGTCCTGCAACGCGACCAGCACCGGCAGCAGGGCCCGCCCGCGCGGCGTCAGCTCGTACGCGTACCGCGTCGGCCGGTCCTGATACGCCGTTTTGTCAACAATCCGACTGTCGACAAGCCCGTTCAGCCGCTCGGTCAGCACCTTCCGGGAGATGTGCAGCGACTCGGCGAGCTCGTCGAACCGGGCGAGCCCGCGAGCCAGATCGCGGACGATCAGCAGTTCCCAGCCGTCTCCGATGACGCCGAGGGACTGCGCGATCGCACAGTCCGGTTCCGGCGAGAAGCTGCTCCGCCGCATCTCCGTACCCCTCCGATTCCGGTTGCCACCCGCCCGCGCGGCCGAGTAAGTTCCCAACAGGAACTCACTCTACTGCAAGGGGGCGCACGTGTACTGGCGGCGGATCGCGGAACTTCCCACCTGGCTGAAGGCGGTCATGGTCGGCCAGCTCGTCAACGGCGCCGGCGCGCTGGCGTGGGTCTACCTGACGCTCTACCTGGTCGAGGACCGCGGGATGTCGGCGCAACAGGCCGGCTTCGCCGCGGCGGCGTACGGCGTCGGCCTGGTCGGCGGCAACCTCGGCGGCGGCTGGTTCGGTGACCGCTTCGGCCTCCGTACGGCGGCCCTCGCGAGCCAACTGCTCTGGGCTGTCAGCTGTGTCGCCATGCCCTTCACGCCCAGTCCCGCTCTCGCCGTCGTCGCCGCACTGGCCGGCCTCTTCGGCGGAGCCGGCCGCCCGAACCTCAGCGCGCTGGTCGCGATCTCGCTCCCACCGGAACGCCGCCGCGAAGGCATCGCCCTGTCCCGCACCGCCACCAACGCGGGCTTCACGATCGGCCCGCCGCTCGGCGGCCTGCTCGCGACGTACGACTTCACGTTGGTCTTCGTCGTCGACGCCGTCACCAGCCTGATCATGGCCGCGATCGTCTGGCGCTGGGTCCCGAACGCCAGACGCGTCGTCGGATTGTCGACAACCGGATTGTGGACGACCGTACTGCGTGATCGCGCGGTCCTGGTCGTACTGGCGACGATCGTGGTCGTGGACACCGTCTACCGGCAGATCTTCGCGACGATGCCGCTCCTGCTGCGCGACGCGGGCACACCGGCGGTCGCGTACGGCGTGCTCCTCGGCGCGAGCTCCGTGGTGATCGTCCTCTTCGAGGCGCCGCTCGCCGTACGGCTGCGCGGTCATACCGCGACCCGCGTGATCGCGGCCGGCTTCGCGTGCATCGGAGTCGGCCTGGCGGTCATCGGCGTCTGGCCGGTCCTCGCGGGCGCGGCCGTCGCGATCGCGGTGATGACCGCGGGGGAGATGCTCTACAAACCGACAGCCACGGCACACGTTGCCGACGCGGCCCCTGAAGGAATGGTCGGGCGGTACTCGAGCCTGTACGCGGCGGCGTCGATCAGCGGGATGTTCCTCGCGCCGGCGATCGGCGGTACGACGTACCAGCACGCGCCGCGGCTGCTCTACCCGGTGGCGGCCGGTCTCGCGCTGGCGGCCGCCGCCGTACTGCTCGTCACTCGGGCAGTGGCGCGGGACGTCCTTCCCAGCGAGTCGACAACACAACCGTCGTCCGCGTCCTGACCACGCCGTTCACGCGACGTAGCGAGCCGACGACCGCCTCCAGTTGGGTCACGTCGGCGACCCGGACCTTGACGACGAGCTCCTGGTCGCCGGCCACGAACCAGCAGTCCTCGACCGCGGGGATCTCCCGGACCTGCTCGACGACGTCGTCGGTCTCCACGTCGTCGCGCTGGAACAGGCCGATCAGCGCGCTGGTGCCGAGGCCGACCTGGGCCGGGGCGACGACGGCGCGGTACCCCAGGAGTACGCCGCGCTCCTCGAGGCGCCGGACCCGCTCCTGGACGCTCGGGCCGGACAGGCCGACCTCGCGGCCGAGCTCGGCCCAGCTGGAGCGCCCGTTCAGCCGCAGCGCCTCGATCAGCTGCCGGTCGATCGCGTCCATGATGCCTCCTGTTCACCGCAGATTCTAAGGCTGGGAATGCTCTGTGCCTTTAATTCGTTTGTGAGAGCGTAGTGCTTAACGTATAATTTGAGGTACCGGGGACAGTCCACCCCAGTTCCGCCGTACAACCCAGTGAAGGAACCATGATCACCCCCGATGTTGCCCGCGCCCGTATCGACGAGCGGCAGCGGCTGGCCGCACAGGCCCGCCGTGCGCACGCCGTGCCGTCCACCTGGCGCCGGCTGCTGACCCGTACCGCCCGCAACCGCTGACCGATCTTCCGCGACCGGTGTGCCCCGTGAGTGTTCCGGTGCCACCGGTCGCTGTCGTCCCGGTCGGTACGAGATAGGCTCTGCCTCATGCTTTCGTACCTGGTGCCGCTGATCGCGGTCGCTCAAGAGGCCGCGGTCGACGCCTCGCACATCTCGAAGTGGTGGTTCGGCGGGTTCGCGATGGTCGTGTTCCTGTTGCTGCTGGCCGTCACCGTCATCATGGGCAAGGGCCGGCCGCACAGCTGACACGCTGTCGTGCCGCACATTGCATGAAGGGCTGACGTGGCTGCTGTGGAGCGGATCCGACGAATCGGCGTGATGGGTGGCACGTTCGACCCGATCCATCACGGGCACCTGGTCGCTGCCAGCGAGGTGCAGTCGTACTTCGACCTCGACGAGGTGATCTTCGTACCGACCGGCCAGCCCTGGCAGAAGTCGGACCGGAAGGTCTCGCCCGCCGAGGACCGGTACCTGATGACCGTGATCGCGACCGCGTCCAACCCGCGGTTCTCGGTCAGCCGTGTCGACATCGACCGGCCCGGACCGACGTACACGATCGACACCCTGCGCGACCTGTCCCGGCTGTACCCGGACGCCGAACTGTTCTTCATCACCGGCGCCGACGCGCTCGCCCAGATCCTCACCTGGCGGGACGTGGACGAGATGTTCAAACTCGCCCAGTTCGTCGGCTGTACCCGGCCCGGTACCGAACAGCTCGAACTGCCGCTCGACCAGCTGCCGATGGACCGGATCACCCTGCTCGAGGTGCCGGCGCTGGCGATCTCGTCCACCGAGTGCCGCGCCCGGGTCGCCAAGGGCAACCCGACCTGGTACCTCGTACCCGACGGCATCGTCCAGTACATCGCCAAGCGTGAGCTCTACACCAACCGTTAGGACCTTAATGCCTGCCAGTGAACGCGCCATCGAGCTGCTGACCGCGGCCGCGGAAGCGGCCCACGACAAGAAGGCCGACAACGTACTCGCCTTCGACGTCTCCGAGCAGCTCGCGATCACCGACGCGTTCCTGGTCGCGTCCGCCTCGAACGACCGCCAGGTGCGCGCGATCGTCGACGCGATCGAGGAGAAGCTCCGCGTCGACTTCGACGCCAAGCCCGTACGCCGCGAAGGCGCGCGGGAGGGACGCTGGGTGCTGCTCGACTACCTGGAGATCGTGATCCACGTCCAGCACGACGAGGAGCGCGCCTTCTACTCGCTGGAGCGGCTGTGGCGCGACTGCCCGGTCATCCCGCTGCCTGCTGCCGACGGCTCGGTCCCCACTCCTGGCGCCGGTGCTGGTGCGTCTGGCTCTGCCTCGGCGTCCGCTGAATGACCGCGGGACGGCTCATCGTCTGGCGCCACGGCCGGACCGAGTGGAACCTGCAGGACAAGATCCAGGGCCAGGCGGACATCCCGCTCGACGAGGTCGGCGTAGGACAGGCCCGCGCGGCCGCCGCCCGCCTCGCGTCGCTCGCGCCCACCCGCCTGTTCGCCAGCGACCTGCAGCGCGCCGCCTCGACAGCCGGTGAACTCGCCGCGCTGACCGGCCTCAAAATCGAGTACGACGAAGCGCTCCGCGAGATCGACGTCGACGACTGGGCCGGCCTCACCATGACCGAACTGGCCGCCATCAACCCCGAAGCCGCCGCCCGCATCCGCGCCGGCGAACCCCAGCGCCGCGGCTCGAACGGCGAAACCGTCGAAGAAGTAGCCACCCGCTTCGCCGACGCCCTGACGCGCATCTCCGCCGAAGGCACCTCCGAAGACACCATCGTCATCGCCACCCACGGCCTCGCCGCCCGGGTCGGCATCTGCCTGTACCTCGGCATCCCGCAAGCGAACTGGCCCGCCTTCGGAGGCCTCTCCAACTGCAACTGGGTCTCCCTCCTCCCCGGCCGCCACGGCTGGCGAATCGAAGAATGGAACGCCGGCTCCCTCCCCGAACCGGTCATGAGCGACGACCCCCAACGCTGAAGGCCCCCGCTCCGCGGCGCCCGCCTTGCCGCCCGCCTCCGGCGGCGCGCACAGGTACTACCGCGTGCGGGCCCTGTCGAGCTGGCGACTCCCACCTGGCAGACCGCTGAAAGGACACCGCTTCGCGGCGCCTGTCTTGCCGGCCGCCTCCGGCGGCGCGCGAACACGCACTACCGCGCGCGGGTACTGGCGAACTGGCGACTCTCACCTGGCAGACCGCTGAAAGGTCACCGCTTCGCGGCGGATGTCTTGTTGGCCGCCTCCGGCGGCGCGCGATCAGGTACTACTGCGTGCGGGTCCTGGCGAAGTGACGGCTCCCGCCTGGCGGAGCGCTGAAAGGACACCGCTTCGCGGCGGCTGTCTTGTTGGCCGCCTTCGGCGGCGCGCGAACACGTACTACCGCGGGCGGGTACTGGCGAGATGACGGGCTCTCCGAGAGTCGGTCCCGCCGGGCGTCCGAGCGCGGTCGGCATCCATCGGCGTGGTCGCGGCGTTCCGCCGTACCGCAGGTGATGAACACGGCCAAGGCCGCCGCGTCGCGCTAGCTGCATGGGTCCGCCCCTGGCCCACACGGAGCCATCCGCTGTTGCAGAGCTCCGGCCACGCAAGACTCCGCGTGCGCCGGGTGGCGCCCGACCTGCATGTGCCGACGCTGGACCTGCACGGTGCGGTGGACGACCTGCATATCCCGGCGGACGGCGGCTGACCGACCCCGATTCGAACCGGCGCAGCCCACGTAGCCTGGCGTCTTGTTTCGCGGCTGGCAGGTTGTAGCACGCCAGTCGTGCAACAACCCGCCAGCCGCCCGACTCAGACGCGCCACAGCGGACGCCGAACGACCAAAACCTCACCATGTCAGGCAGTTTCAGCTGCCAGTACGGCCCGTGCGACAAGGCGACGTACTGTGATCAGCGAGCCCGCAGAGACAGCAACTCAGAGGTGTCCTGGACCACATCAGCCCCACGAGGGAACCGATTTTTCTTTGCAGGCACTCATCCGCTAAGCTTTCGGAGTCGCAAGACACCGCGGGGCTTTGGCGCAGTTGGTAGCGCGCTTCCATGGCATGGAAGAGGTCAGGGGTTCGAATCCCCTAAGCTCCACAGGATGAAGGGCCGGTCGCTTCTGTGACCGGCCCTTTCGATTGTCGTGGTGGCTCAGAGTTGGTCGATGGTCTCCAGTGCGAGGCGGCGGATTGGGAGTGCCAGTTCGGTTAGTTCGCCGCCGTCGGCGAAGCGGAGGTAGCGGGTGGCGGCGGTCAGGATTGCGATGTGAGCGGTCGGAGGCCCCAGGAAGTCGCCGAGGCCGGTCCGGAGTCTGTCAGCGAGAGCCGGGTAGGCGAGCGTCGCGCAGAGGAGTGATGCGGCGTCGTAGCCGACAGGCGCCTTGCCCCAGGTTTCCCAGTCGAGAATGGTCAGGTGTGGGGCGGTGAGGTTGGCCCAATGCAGATCACAGTGCGCAGTGGTCCACGGGACGTCGGCGATGTCGACCTCGACGCCGAAGAAGGCTCTGATGCCGTCGTTGAGGTGGTTCGGGTCCATACCGTGCTTGGGAAGAGGATGGGTTGCGAGGGCGTGGAGCGCGTGGTTGAGATCCGCGATCCATTGATCTGAGAGATGCGGCTCGGTGCTGGGCGCCATGCCGGCTGAGACGCTGCGATCCGCGACGAAGGTGCTGAGTTCGCCGCGCATCCTGCGGCCGTTGTCGTCCCACTCACGCCATCGCTCAACTATCGGCTTGGGTACCCCGAGGATCTCGTTGGCGGCCACGTTGGAGCCGAGATAGCTGCCCTGGCCCCACTCCGGGTCTGCGTAAACCACCCGTAGCCAGGCGTCCTGGCCGGCATCGAGGACGCGGCAGCCGACCGAATGCAGCCGCGAGGTGTGTACCGGCGCACCGGTCCGTCGAACCCCGAACTCTCCAGCTGCCCATTCCAGATGACCTTCCATCCAGGCGCGGCGACGGACGTCGTTCATGTGTTGTCCGGGTCGAGGTAACGCAGGTCGAGTTCGGAGACCAGAGCCTCGCCGAGTTCCTGGCGTTGGATGGGGTCGATGATCACACCGTTCAGATTGCTCGCTCCTCGCACCGTCGACAAATCGTTGCCTCTGACGTCGAAATTGGTATAGCTGCCGCCGTCGAACTCGACGTCGTCCAGAGCGCAGGCGGACATGTGGCCACCCGCGAGGTCTGTTCGGCGGAAGATGACCTCTTTGAGCCGACTGTCGACGAAGACGACGGGTGCGTTCGTACGGATCGAATCGAACGTCAGGTACTCGAGCCGGCATCGCTCGAAGACGACGTTGCTCCAGTTGTTGTCGACGAAGTTGCCGCCGAGGATCTTGCAGTCGCGGAACTTCACTCGCGCGAGCGTGCAGTCGATCCAGTCGCTCGACAGCACCACACACTGATCGAAGACGACCGACTGGATCATTGCCTGGTCGAAGGTTGCCCGCCGTGCCTCGATCCGAGTCAGCGTGCCGCCGGACAAGGCCGCGTCTGCCACGGCAAGGTGCCGGACGGACCGGTCGGCATACCTGAAATCGGTCGTGGAGGGGCCGCCGAGGTCGTCGACTGTGCGCAGTTCGCCTTCCTCGATGTGAGGCAACAACACCTTCGCCAAGCCGTACTCAACGATCTCCATCGACACCCGCTCAGAAGAGAAGCTACTGAGACAGAACTTACCGGTTGCGGAAGTAGATGGTCTTCTTCTTGAACGGCTTGGGCCTTTGTGCTCAGTTGTCCCAACTCGACTTGTTGTTCCAGCCGTCCGTCGTTCGATCGGGCGCGTCGTGTCGCCGGGCTTGGATCATCTCAGCAACACAGCCGGTGTCCACGTTCGCCAACTGCTCGAGGATCGTCATCTTGCGGGGCCCCTTTCGCATTGAATGTCATGGAGTGCGAGTACAACTGCTTGTGTGGAGGTTCGGCAGTGCTCAGTCTCGGTTGCGAGGAAGCTCCCATGCTCGAAGAATCGGTTGCCGGCGTGGGCGCCCTGGCAGTGACCGAAGAACTCGCACGCTGCCTTGCAGGCCTCGACGCCGCCGCGAAATTCCTGGACGTAGGCGAGTTCCGCGCCGCGATCGATGATCTCCTGCAGCGAGTCGGTCAGGACGTTGCCTGCAACAAAATCATGGAATGCGGAGCTGTGAGTGCCGAGTAGTTCCGGTGATAGAAGAACCGTGTCGCCGTTCCAGCCGATCGTCGGGATTGGGTCGTGCAGCACGGTTGCCGCACGAGATCTTGGCGACAGAGCCAGGTATTCGAGCAGATGCTCAACTTCCCGGATCTTCATATCGGGGTTCGCGTTGCTCCATAGGAATACGTCATGCCAGAAGCGCCGCGCCTGCTCGATGGTTGGCGTACCGCCGTGTTGATTTGCTCCCTCCTTCTCCTCCAAGTTGATCCCGATGTACCGACACCCCGTGGCGGCAACGAAGTCGAGGAGCTCACCTGCTCGGCCTGCACTCGCCTGGTCGACGACCGCAATGACGCTGAAATGGATGTTCCGCTCCCTGAGCTTGGAGATGCCGGCCACGATGCGATCGAAAGCCGGGTGGCCGCGCCAATCCACGCGGTTGCTCGTCAGTTCGGGTGGACCGTCGATGCTGACTCCGATCGACATGTCGTACGCACTGAACAGGTTGCACCACTGGTCGCTGATCAAGGTCGCGTTGGTCTGAATCACGTGCGTGATTCGATCTGCCCGACGCAACTCCTCGAACGGTGCGAGAAGCTCGCGCATTGCGGACACTCCAGTAGCCAAGGGCTCTCCGCCGTGCCAGACCACTTCCAGTGTTCCCGACGACGGCCAGCCCGGAGGGATACCGTCCGCGATCGCCTGCGCAACATTCGGAGACATATCGCGCTTGAGCTTCCTTGCTGGAAGGTAGCAGTACGTGCAGTCGAGATTGCACAGCGATGTTGGCTCGAGAACAAGCGTGGTCGGCTCCGGCGCCAGCCATGTGCCTTCGCTGTTCGTCATGTTCGTCACTCCAGCCGTCCCACGCCCTGTGGTCATGGCTCACTCCTTTGACAGTCACCACCTGTAGCCATCGAGGACTTCTCTAGAGATGTCTCTATCTTCCTTGACCTCTCTAGAGAGGTCAAGCTGTTCGGTGGGCCGACTTCGACGGCCGCCCGCTCGCTAGTACGGTGAACATGTGTCTAGAGATGTTGGCGGCCGGGCGAAGTACCGTTTGATTGCGGGTGACCTGCGGGATGCCATCAACTCGGGAAGCTATGCGCCGGGCGAGCGACTTCCTGGTGAGAACGCCTTGATGGAGCGGTATGGCGTCGCTCGGATGACTGCGCGGCAGGCGCTGAGTGTTCTGCAGAACGAGGGGCTCACAAGCACCCGTAAGGGTGCGGGCGTATTTGTCCGGGACTTCCGGCCGATCGTGCGGCAGGGGATCTCGCGGCTTTCGCGGGATGGGTGGGGGACTGGTCGCGGTGTCTGGGACAGCGATGAGGACAGGCGTGCGCTGACCGTGGACAAGGTCAAGGTGCGCGAGACCAAAGCCAGCGGATACATCGCGGAGGCGTTGGGCCTCGAGGAGGGCGAGACCGTGATCACGCGAAACCGGCGCTATCTTCTGGACGGGCGCGCTGTGCTGATTGCGAGCTCGTCATTGCCAGCTTCGATCGCGCGTGGGACGGCGATCGCAGACAAAGACACCGGGCCGGGTGGCGTGTATGCGCGGCTGGCCGAACTCGGGCTCGCACCGAGCCGCTTCCGAGAAGACCTGAGGTCACGCATGCCGACCGAGACCGAGACTTCCATGCTCGGGCTCGATGCAGGTACGCCAGTGATCACGATCGCGCGTACGGCGTACACCGCAGAGGGAACTCCGGTGGAGCTGAACGAGATGACGCTCGACGCTTCCGCCCATGTTCTCCGCTACGACTTCGACGCATGATCCAGTTGCTTGTGTGAGTGCGATGAGCGCAAACTTGGCCAGCCGGAACCCGCCGCGACGGTGGTGTTCGCGTTTGAGATCGGCATACTGAAGCGCCGTCGCCGGTCGGACTGTCGGCATGGTGCGGCGCGGCCCGATCCGCGGTTCGAGTGCCGCGAACCGAGCGGACGGCGACCACGCGCGGGCAGCCGGTACCGATCAGGTTCCAGATGGCCGGCACACATAATTGAGGTGTGGGTGATCACCAGGACCGGCGAGAGATGCTTCAGTACATGCCGTGGCCGTTCCCGCATGGCGAGTTCCCTCAACAGCTCGGGGCTGTTGTGATGACTACGGTCCTCGACGGCAGTAGGCCGGCGTTGCACGTTGCGCACTTTCCCGACGGCGCCTGGGCGATCGGGGATGGCGACGACCCCAACGGCCCAGGAGCTTGCGTTGCAACCCACATCTGGCACGCCATCGACCACAACTCCTCGATAAGAGAACTCGCATCAATGCCACCAGGTCATATCGCGGAGCGCGAGTCGCCTAGACGCCCATGGATCATCTCTGAGTGGGTGCCGGACGACTGAGTAGTCACAACGCGCATCGCGAGGAGAAGGGTTTGGCGCGTCCACCGGACCGCGTGACGCCGTGGGGGGTGGGAGCGAACCACACGTAACAACCGTGGTGAAGCGAGTCCAGCGCGCATCAACCAGATAGGCGAAACGCCTTGTATGCAAGGAAGTTAGCGTCGTCCGGCCGGTTCCCGTTCGGGAGACCGGCTTTCGTATGACCTGAATGTCTGACTGAGTCCGACGCGGAACCGGCGTTGCCCTGTGTTAGAGCGCGTGCGGGCGTTAGCTGATGACTGTCGGCGGCGTTGGATCAGGTTTGGAGGGAACGGGGTAGGCCGAACCAGGGGAGGGCGGTGTTTTCGAAGCGGGTTATGGCGTTGATTTGGTTGCCTTGGAGGGTGAGGGCGATGAGGCCGGTGCCGTGGTGGGTGCCGTCTGGGGCTTGGAGGTAGGTGCCGAAGGCTGGTTGGCCGTTTGCGCGGGTCGGGATCAGGTGGATTCGGCGGCCGGCGGCGAAGAGTGTGGACCAGAACGCGGCAACGGCCTCGCGGCCCTCGTACTCGAGAGGTAGCGGCGGCATTGAGGTGAAGACGTCGTCGGTGAGCAGCGCCACCAGTGCGTCGATGTCGTTGTTCTGGAACGCGTGGACGAATTGGGCGGTGACGGCCTCTTCTGCAGCGGAACCGGGCGGTGGTGCGGGCTCCCGATCGTCGTCGAGCGGGCGGCGGTGTCGCAGACCCGCGCGCGCCCGTTTCAGTGCGCCGTTGATCGCATCCACGGACGTCTCCATCATGTCCGCGACCTCGTTCGCGCGGAACCCGAGAACATCGCGCAGTACGAGTACGGCGACCTGGCGCGGTGGCAGCTCCTGAAGCGCTGTCACGAACGCGAGCGAGATCGACTCGCTCTGTTCGACCCGGGCCTGTGGCCCCAGTGGAATATCGGCCAAGGGCGTCACGTCGGGGAACGGTTGCAGCCACACAACTTCGCCGAGTCGGCTCGGTTTCGGTGGTTCGACGTTCGGCACATCCCACTGCTTGACCGGGCGTCGGCTTGCGGAGCGCCGTGCGTTGAGACATCGATTGGTGGCGATCCGGTACAGCCACGTACGGATCGAGGCACGTGCGCTATATCCGGCCAAGCCCTGCCATGCGGCCAACAGAGTCTCCTGCAACACGTCCTCGGCGTCCTGCAACGATCCGAGCATCCGATAGCAGTGCACCTGCAGTTCTCGCCGATACGGCTCGGTCAGCTCTCGGAAGGCGTCACTGTCGCCGGCCCGCGCCCGCGCCATCACATCGGCGTTCGCCACTGTCCCTCCTAGATCATCGGCAGTGATTCGGTCTATAGACACCGGCCTCAGCGTGAACTGGTCGCCGTCCCCCGCGACCAGTCTCAGCGCAAGTCGGTGTCTGTACCCGAAACCTCCACAACAAGGAGCACCTATCGTGGCAACACTTGTCTTCACCTACCGGACGCCCGAGTAACGCCGTGCGGAAGATCATCGAGTACGTTCTGGCCTCGACGGACGGCGTCACGTCTGACCCTGTGGGCATGGGAGTGGGAAAACACCAGGACGACGCCTACCTCCGAGACGGCCTGGGTCTGCTGGAGGCGTGCGACGCGCTGCTGTTCGGTCGGCACGTCTACGAGGAATTCGCCGCTCTCTACGGCAGTGGCGCGCACAAGCCGATGTGGAGCGAACGGCTTACCGAAATGCCGAAGTACGTGTTCAGTTCGATGCTCGACAACGCCGAGTGGGGCAACCCGACCATTGTTCGGGGCGACGTGGTCTCCGAGGTGACACGGTTGAAGGAGCAAGACGGCGGACCGCTGCTGATTCTGGGGCACGGTCGGCTGGGGGAGACGCTCCTGCGGGAAGGACTGGTCGACGCGATCGACCTCACCATCTACCCGCTGCTGATGGGCAGCGGAGACCAGTTCTATTTCCGTGCCGGCCAGTCCGCGAACTTGAGACTCGCTGCCGTCAAGACCTTCTCGAAGGTCGTCAAGCTGACCTACGAGGTGGAGAAATGATCGACGAAACGAACCAATCGACTTTCGTGCTGGTGCACGGAGCGTTCCAGACCGGCGCCACCTGGGATCGCGTCGCGGCCGAGCTCCGCGGCCAGGGGCATTCGGTGCACACACCAACCCTCGCCGGGCACGGTCCTGGAGCGTCGCTCGATCTGAATCATGCTGACGCGGTCGGCTCGCTGGTGGCGTACCTCCGCGAACACGACCTCTCCAATGTCGTGCTGGTCGGACATTCGATCGCGGGCAGCTTCATCGCCAAAGCCGCCGAACAGGTCCCCGACTCGATCACCCGGCTGGTGTTCGTCAGTTCTCTCGTGGTCGCGGACGGACACGCACTGGCCGACGAGTTCCCGCCCGAGCAAACCGCGATCTTCGGTACGCTCGACCCCGCCCAAGGGGTCCTGCTGCCGTTCGACCTGATCCGGGAACGCGCCTGCAACAACATGACCAGGGCCGACGCCGAAACGATCTACGCCGCGATGACACCCGTACCGGTCGGCTATTTCACCGATCAACTCGACCTACGAGTCTTCTACTACCTGATCGGCTCGGGAAAGATCAAGACCAGCTACATCAACCCCGTGAACGACATCGCCTTTCCGCCAGGCGAATACGGTTGGGAGAAGAGGGCACAACGGCTCGGCCCGCTGTGCCGGATACTGCAGACGCCGGGCGCTCATTACGCGATGACCACCCACCCCACCGAACTCGCCGAAACCCTCGTCCACGCCGGCCGAGATTGAACTCGTGTTGGGCTGTTATGTGTGGCCTGTGACGGTTGTTCGGATCTGGTCGCGGAACCATCGTCAGGTCGGCTGTTTCAGGTAGCGGTCGACCTCGGGTAGTACGTCGGTCAGGGGGCGGTGCATGTCTAGTTGGAGGTAGTTGGCCGGAGGGCGATGGACTCGGGTGGTGGCGTCGCGGAAGAAGGCCGCACCGTCTTCCAGGGTGTCGCCGACGTCTGGTGGTGGGTGGTTGACGCCGCGTCGGTGGGTGCGTAGCCGCGGTCGGTGCGCGAGTCGCTCGTCGAGGAGGTGCAGGTCGTCGAGTTGGCATTCGATGTACTTGTACGCTGCATCGTGCTGCTTGGCGATTTCCATTCCCTCGCTGAGGATTCTCGGCCAGAAGCAGGGGCTGTCCATGATCACCGAGTGGCCTTGGGCCAGGACGTGGCGCGCCTGCGCGTACATGACTTCGTACGCCGCCTTGGTGCTGGCGGTGAGGTCGAAGCCGGCGTCGAGGATCGCGGACTTGACCACGTCGTAGTCGACGGCAACCGCACGATGCGCGGCGACGACGTGCGCCGCGACGGTGGACTTCCCCGACCCGGGGACGCCCGACATCTGAAGCAGGAACATCGCGTCCAGACCTCCATCCGTCGGGTTTTGCACCCACGCTCGTATGGCGAGCAACCTTAGCGGCTGTGCAGCGCGGCGAGTTGGTCAGCGAATCGATCGACTTCGCAGCGCTCGGGATCCAGCCCGAAGTGGTCCTCGAGTTCGTACCAGAGGAACTCACTGAACTCGGCGCGTGAGGCGCCGTGCGTCAGCAACCTCCCCAGCGGGGCGAGCAGGCAGCCATACCCTCACTCCGTTCAGTGCGAGGCGTCGTGGAGTAGTCGTTCGCGGTGGGAGATGGGGGTGGTGGGTGGGAGGCGCCACAGGGTGTGGGCGGTGGACATCAGGTGGGCGGCTTTGGTGGGGGAGACGTGCCCGAAGCCGGTGCCGAAGCCGGGGGTGGCTATCGCCTCGACCTGGTGGTTGCTGATGGCAACTAGGGCTGACCAGAACGCGTCGTGTACGGCGAGTTCCAGGCCGCCGGTCAGACGCATCGGGACGCGCATGGTGGGGGCGTAGACAAGCCGGCGACACCGTGTGTCGCCGGTCGGGACGACGCTTGCGGTGCCGACTGGTTGGTAGCCGTGGTGGTCGTCGGCGATGGCGGCCCAGACGGCGCGTTGGATGCCGGGCCAGTGGTCGGCGAGGGCGCGGTCGATGCCGCCGTCCATCTGGCCGTAGCTGTTGCCGGCGGTGAATACGGCGTCTACTTCGGGGAGTACGTCGAGCAGCGAGCCGTGGCGTACTTCGACCAGGCCCTCGGCGATCGGGGTCGCGAAGGCCTGGCGCCAGGCGGAGACTAGGTCGGCGTCGAGGTCTACCAGGAGTAGGCGGGTCATGGGACAGACGGTACGACACGGACAGGTAGCCCAGGATTCCGGACGTGTGCCGTTCGCGGCTCGATCTGGAGCGGCAGCATGTGGGGATGGTCAAGTACGTCCTTACCGCCGCGGCTGTTTACCTTGGTGCAGTCGGTCTTGCGTTGTTGCTCGTGCCGGCGCAGTTCGGGGTCGGTGCGGTGCCGGACGATGCCTCGCCTGAGTTGTTGGCGCTGATGCGGTTGCTCGGTGGGCCGTTCCTCGGGATCGCTGTGCTGGACTGGATGACGCGCGCAGTGGTGATCCGGCCTGTGCTGTTGGCGAATCTCGTGGGGTTCGGCGTTGTCGCGGGCAACGATATCGTTGGGGTGGCCACCGGTGATGCGCGTGACCTCGCGAAGGTGTTCCTGGTCGTGCATCTGGCGTTCACGACAGCGTTCGCCGTCGCCGTGTCACGTCGGGTGCGCGCTTGAGGTCTGCCGGAACGTTCGCGGGCTGACCCCGAACCTGGCCGCGAACGCCTGCCGCAGCGTCTCCGCCGAGCTGAACCCGCAGCGGCGCGCGATCTGCGACAGTTGCAGGTCAGTGGTCGTAGCCAGGCGAGCCGCGATCTCGAGCCGCATCCGACGTACGGCGGTGGCGGGTGATTCGCCGGTGTGCTCGCGGAACAGCCTGGTCAGCTGCCGGGCGCTGACGCCGGCTCGGGCGGCGAGGGCAGCGACGCTCAGATCGGCGTCGGGGTGTGTGAGTACGTAATCGCACACCATCCGTACGCCGGCGTGGTCCGGCCGTGGTGCGGCGGTGAACATACTCATCTGCGCCTGGTTGCCCGGCCGTTGGAGGTACGTGACCATCCCCATCGCGACCCACCGCGCGAGCTCGGCGCCGTGGTCGTCCTCGATGAACGCCAGCGTCAGGTCGAGCGACGCGGTGACGCCGCCCGAGGTCGCGACGGTGCCGTCACGTACGAAGATCGGCGACGGGTCGACGTGGACCTCCGGGTAGGACCGTTCGAGCTCAGCCGCGTACAGCCAATGTGTGGTCGCGCGTTTCCCGTCGAGCAGATGTGCCGCGGCGAGCACGGTCGCGCCGGTACAGACCGAGGCAACCCGCCCGGCGCAGGCGGCCAGGCGTCGTACGTGCCGTACGAGTGCGGGGTCGCCTGCTGCCGCCTGATGGCCGGCGCCTCCCGACACGATCAAGGTGTCGACGCGACGGATCGTTTCGAGCCGGGCCTGTGCCTGCAAGGTCAGCCCGGTCTCGCAGCGGATCGCCCTGCCGCCGACGGTCGCAAGCACCACCTGGTACGACGGGTTGGCGCCGAGCCGGTTCGCCAACGCGAGCGCGGTCGTGACGCAGGCGATGTCGACCAGCTCCGCGTTCTCGTACCCGACGACCGCGACCCGGTGCATCAGCTCACGGTACTGGCTCTCCGCGCGGCCCGCGGGACACGTGTCCCAGGAATCCGGACATGCCCCTGGTCGCACGTACGGTGGGCCGCGAACGGTTCTCCGTTGTCGGAAAGGACAGGCGAATGACCCCCGAGCAGGCGCGGCGTGCGATCGTCGAGCACACCCGGCGGTTGGCGGAATCAGCCGCCGCGGCCGGACCGGATGCTCCGGTGCCGACGGCTCCCGAGTGGACTGTCACCAACCTGGTCGAGCACGTCGGCCAGACCCAGAACTGGGTCGCGGAGATCATCGAGCGCCGCATTACCGATCCCACGCAGCTGCCTACCGAAGTGGTCGCGCTGCCGGCCGATTCCGGCGAGTGGCCCGCCTGGCTGGCGGAGTCCGCGCAGCGACTCGTGGACGCACTCGAGGACGACGCGCTCGAAGCGCCGGTGTTCAACGCGGCTGCGGACGGGCGGACCGGAGGGCAGTTCTGGTTGACCGGGCAGCTCAACGAGGCGGTCGTCCACGGCTTCGACGCGGCCACGGCGGCCGGTCGGTCTGTCGAAGTCGAAGTCGACACCGATGTCGACGCAGATGTCGACGCAGATGTCGCAGCCGCGCTGATCAGCAATCACCTGGCGATGCTCACCTCTCCGACGTGGGAGGTGCAGCGGCCCGAGTCGGCGCACGCGATCCGGGGTGAGGGGCAGGTCCTGCAGTGGCAGGCCACGGACGCCGGCGCGTGGTTCGTCGTACGGCGGCCCGACGGCGCGACCTGGCACTCCGGAACGCAGCAGGCCGACGTGACGATCACCGGGCCCGCGCGCTCGTTGCTGCTGACGTTGACCCGACGGCTTCCGCTGACCGAAGTCGTCGTCGACGGTGACGCGGACCTCGCCCAGCACTGGCTCGACAGCACCGCGCACGTCAGCCGCTGACCCGAACCGCCCACCGGCATGCCGAGGCGTACCGTGGGCTGAGAGTCGCGCCTAGGGAGGAACGATGACCGAGGAACCGTTCGACACGTCCGAGAACGCGCACCGGGACCGGCGGGAGCACGGTGGTGCCTCGGCGTTGCGGCCGGACGACGACGAGCTGGCCCGCCGTACCGAGGAGGAGCGGGTCGAGGCGGGTCTCGACGCGTACGACCCGGACGACGTACCGCCGGCGACCGACGAACCGGTACCGACCGACGTGACCCAGAGCGCCGAGTACCAGGACGCCGAGGCCGAACTCCAGCGCGAGGAGTCCGAGGGCGAGATCTACCCGCTCACCGAGCGGCACCCGTTCCCGCCGTCACACTACGACCGCTCGTAGGCCGCCCGGAGTACGTCGAACTCGCCGCCGGGGGTGTTCGGGTCGAAGCCGTGTTCCATCAGCCAGCGGGACGCGCGGAGGCTGCGTAGCGACCACCACGCCCGGATCACCTCGACGTCGACGTCGGTGCCGTAGCCGGCGAGCAGGTCGTCGAGGCATTCCTCGTGCCCGAGCGTCAGGACGGCCAGGTCGTTCAGCGGGTCGCCCTGGCTCGCCTCGGACCAGTCGATGATCCCGGTGACCTCGTCGCCGTGGGTGAAGATGTGGGTGATCTGCAGATCGCCGTGCGCGAAGACCGGCGTCCACGGCCGGAAGGCGAGCTCGGCGAGCTCCCGGTTGCGGGTGACCAGGTCGGCGGGGAGTACGCCGTTCGCGATCAGCCACTCGCATTCCCCGTCGAGCTTCGCGGCGATGTCCTCGCTGGTCGGAGCCGACCACGGCGGTAAAGGTGCCTCGTGCAACTTCCGTACGGCGGCACCGGCCGCGGCCCAGGCGTCCGGCGACGCGGGCGACGGCGCACCCAGTACACCCAGCGCGGTCCCTCGTACGGCGGCCAACGCGAGGACGTTCGGTTTCCGCCAGAGCACCTCCGGCGTCGGCACCGGCGCCAGCCGTATCGCCTCGACCTCGACCTCGAGGTTCGCGTCGTCGGAGTCGATCTTCAGGAACGTGTCCCCGACCCGCAACGTCGTCCGCTCGCTGTGCGCGACAACAACCCGAACCTCGTCCACACCCGCCATTCTCGCGAGGCGCGCGATCGTCGTCACCCGGTTTATCAGCGTGGATTCAGAACCGCATCGAGGAGGCCGGGGAAGCGGGTGTCGAGGTCGGCCCGGCGGAGGCTGAGGATTCGTTGGGAGCCTTGGATGCGGGCGTGCAGGATGCCGGCTTCGCGGAGCACCTTCTGGTGGTGGGAGAACGTCGAGCGGCTCATGGTGAGGCCGGCGTCGGCCTGCAGGCGGGTGCAGTCGGACTCGCCCAGGCGGTCCAGGGCCTGGACCGTGAGCAGGCGGCCCTGGTCGCCGAGGGCGGCCAGGACCTTGGTGAGTTCGAGTTCGGACACCTCGGGGTGCATGCCGTCTGCGGTCACCCGTTCATCGTAGGTCAGTTCCGAGAACATGTCGACGTTTCTCGAAGTGTTCGATAAAGTTCGACGCCGTCGAAGATCATCGAACAACCATCGACCAACTATCGACCAACCAGGAGACGCTCATGTCATCGGTTCGGCGCGCACTGCTTCCCGTCGTCCTCGCAGCGCTGTTCATGTACGGGTTCGACCTCAACGTGGTCAACGTCGCGATCCCCTCCCTGCAACGCGACCTGCACGCCGGTCAGGCCGCGCTCGAGCTGATCGTCGGCGGGTACGCGTTCAGCTACGCCGCCGGCCTGGTGACCGGTGGCCGGCTCGGCGACCTGTTCGGGCATCGCCGGATGTTCCTGCTCGGGATGGCCGCGTTCACCGCCGCGTCGGTGCTCTGCGGGCTGGCCGGATCGCCCGTACAGCTGGTTGCGGCTCGCCTGCTGCAGGGCCTGGCCGCGGCAATGATGGTGCCGCAGATCCTGGCGTTGATCGTCAGCGGCTACGCACCGGCCGCCCGGCCGAAAGCGCTGGCCTGGTTCGGGGTGACGGCCGCGGTGAGCGGGGTGTTCGGCCAGGTTCTCGGCGGCCTGCTGCTGAACGCCGACGTACTCGGTCTGGGCTGGCGCGTCATCTTCCTCCTCAACCTGCCGGTCGGCATCGTCGTACTGGCCGTCGCCGCGCGGGTCCTGCAGACCCAGCCGCGCCGCGAGGTGTCGCTGGATCCCGTTGGCGTGGTGGGCGTGTCCGGCGCACTCGGACTCGCGCTCGTGCCGCTAGTGCTGGGGCGTGCGCAGGGTTGGCCGGTCTGGTGCTGGGTGCTGCTGGTCACCGCAGTTCCCGCCGCGGTACTGACGGTGGCGTACGAACGGCGGCTCCTGGCTGCCGGCGGTGCGCCACTACTCGACGTACGACTGTTCGCTGTCGGCACGTTCCGCGCCGGTCTCGTCGTCAGCATCGCGTTCATGGCGTACTTCTCCAGCAGCATCTTCGTCATCAGCCTGCTGCTGCAGAACGGGCTCGGTCTGTCCCCGCTGCAAGCAGGACTGGCCTTCGCGCCGATGGCGCTGGCCGGAATCGTTGCCCCGCTGGCAGGGCGGCGGTGGATCGTGGCGTACGGCGCCGCGCGCGTGATCCTCGTCGGCTGCGCCATCGACCTGCTCGGTACCGTCGCACTCGCAGTCGCCCTGCACCGTCAGGCAGGAGTCGTGTGGCTCGCGGCCACGCTCGCCCTGCTGGGGCTGGGGAACACGCTGATCCTGCCGGCGCTGATCGGCGTCGCGCTGACCGACGTACGGCCCGAGCAGGCGGGCGTCGCTTCCGGGACGCTCAACACCACCCAGCAGTTCGCCGGGTCCGCCGGTCTGGCGGTGCTCGGTACCGTCTTCTTCGGTGCTCTCGGCAACCATCCCGCCGGTGCGCGCGACTACGCGGCGGCGGCCGAGATCGTCGTCTGGGTCAGCGTCGCGCTGGTCCTGGTGATGGCCGGCGTCACGGCGCTGCTGCTCCGCCGCGGATCATCTGCGCCGCAGCGCGGGGTCGGTGAGGGCGGGCGTGACCGCGTGCTTCTCGGCCGCGGCGAGGTCGGTGCCGGGAGCAACGATAGTGTCGATCGCGTCGAGGAGGTCCGGAGGTAGGACGGTGTCCGCGGCGGCCAACTGGGAGTTGAGATGGTCCAGCGTGCGCGGGCCGATCAGCGCGCTGGTCACTCCCGGGTGCGTGGTGACGAAGCCCAGGGCCAGTTGGATCAGCGTGAGACCGGACTGCTCGGCCAGTTTGGCCAGTTGTTCGACCGCCTCGAGTTTGGCGGCGTTGGCCGGGAGTGTCGCGTCGAAACGGTCGGGCATGAAGGTGGAGCGGCTGGTCGTCATCGGCCGGCCGGCGCGGACGGCACCCGAGAGCCAGCCCGAGGCGAGCGGGCTCCAAGCGAGGACACCCAGGCCGTACTGCTCGGCGACCGGCAGCGTCTCGGTTTCGGCGCCTCGTTGGAGGAGTGAGTAGCTCAGTTGTTCGGTGGTGAAGCGGCTGAGGTGGTGGCGGTCGGCGGACCACTGGGCTTCGACCAGGCGGTACGCCGGATACTCGGAGGTTCCGAAGTGCCGGATCTTGCCGGCGCGTTGGAGATCCGTCAACGCTGACAGGGTTTCCTCGTCGCTCGTGGCCGGGTCCCAGCGGTGCACCTGGTACAGGTCGACGTACTCGACGTTCAGCCGTCGGAGGCTGTTCTCCAGGGCAGTGGTCAGCCAGCGACGGGACGCGCCGCGGTGGTTGCGGTCGTCGCCCATCGGCAGGCCACCTTTGGTGGCGAGTACGACGTCGTCGCGACGGCCGGCGATCGCGGCTCCGACGAGTTCCTCGGACTGGCCGTTCGAATACATGTCGGCGGTGTCGATCAGGTTGATGCCGGCCTCCAGCGCGCGGTCGATCATCGCGGTCGCCTCGTCCTGGCCGGTGCGGCCGATGGCGCCGAAGTTCATCGCGCCGAGCGCGAGCGTGCTGACCTGGACGCCGGTCCGTCCGAGCGTGCGGTACTGCATATCTCCTCCGAAGGGGTGTCATGATGGGAGCAAAGCGGAACGCTGCTCCGCATTCGACAATACGGAACGGCGTTCCGTTTTGCAAGGGAGGATTCGTGGCCGAGCGACGGCGCGCTGACGTACGGCGGAACGAGAAGGCACTGCTCGACGCGGCGGCCGCGGCGTTCGTGGCGGCGGGGGTCGACGCGCCGGTGCGGGACATCGCCGCGCGGGCGGGCGTCGGGGTCGGGACCGTGTACCGGCACTTCCCGACTCGCGCCGACCTCGTGGTCGCGGTCTACCGCCATCAGGTGGAGGAGCTCGCGCGGCGGGGACCGGAGTACCTCGAGTCCGAGCCCACGCCGTACGCCGCCCTGCGCCGCTGGGTCGACGGATTCGTCGACTTCCTGGTCACCAAGCACGGGTTGCCCAGTGGTGAAGCGCTGCACAAGTACTTCCTGGACCAACTCCTGCCGGTGTGCGACGAGCTCCTCACCGCGGCGGGGATCAAGGACGTGCAGGCGCTGGAGTTCATGCATGCCATCGGCAACTTGTGCATCGGCGGGACCGATGAACGGTACGACGCCCGCCGCATGGTCGCGCTCTTCCTGGCCGGCCTTACTGCGTGACGTGCAGCGTAGGGCGGTAGATCAGCTCCTGCGTGTTGCCGTCGAGAGTGCGCGATTCGAGTAGTTCGAGGTCGAGGTCGGGGCCGCCGCCGAAGATCGGGTCGGACCCGGTCTGCCCCGTGACCACAGGGAAAACCGTCACCTGAATCCGATCCACCAGTCCCGCCGCGAGCAGTGCCCGGTTCAGCGACAGGCTGCCGTGCGACCGCAGCGGTACCTCGGACTCCGCCTTGAGCCGGCGGACCACCTCGACGGCATCGCCCGAGACGACGGTGGCGTCAGGCCAGTCGAGCGGGTTCTGCAACGTGGACGAGATGACGGTGGTGGGGAGTTCGCGCATCCTCCGTACCCACGGGTCGAACTCCTCGTCGCCGCCGCTCAGCAGCATCATGTTGATCCGCTGGGTGTCGGCGCCCAGGACCAGGCGCTGGTCGGTGCTGTACAGGTCGAGGCGACGGGCCAGGAACTCCGGTCCCTGTTTGCCCCAGTACCCGCCCCAGTCACCGCTGTGCGAGCCGAATCCGTCCAGGCTGCTGAAGATGTCGAAGGTGTACATGGTGATCGTCCTTCCGGGTTGGCTTTACCTCTCCAACGAACGCTCGCCGGCCGATCCGACAGCGCGGGCCCGGACGTATTTCGAGTAGCGGACCGTGAAGACGGCGGGCACCACGAACGACGCGATCCGCAGCAGGACGATCGGTGTGACGACGTGCGGTGCGGCCGCGGTGATCACGGCGGCGGCGATGCCCTCGACCGTGAAGCTGATCGCCCAGACCATGGTGATGATCACGTTCGTACGGCGGAACACCGGGTTGTCCCAGATCTCCTGCGGGACCATCGTCCGCGCGATGCCCAGCGTGAACGGCTGCCGGATGGCCAGCGAACCCCACGCGGTCAGCGCCAGCCAGGCCGACGAGAGCGCGAGCAGGTTCTCGTGCAAGGGCGCGTCGGGGAGGGTGAAGGCGACCAGGCTGACCAGCGCGAAGAACGCGGCGGCGCTGACCTCGATCACCATCGACTCGAGCCCCTTGCCGGTGGACAGTTCCCAGGCGACCAGGGCGACCGCGATGACCAGGCCGATCAGCGCGCACAGCCGCCAGTCCAGCTGGGTGGTGGCGATCGCGTAGACGATCCACGGCGCGAAACTGCGGAGGTAGTTCATCCCGACTCCCCTGACATTCCAGTAGTGACAGGTAGAAGGTAGACAGTCAGTACTAGACATGTCAACAGTGGAATGTCATGATCCTGCCATGAGCCTTCGACACGCGGTGCTCGGGCTGCTCGTCGAGCACCCCGCCAGTGGGTACGACCTGATGCGTCAGTTCGAGCAGTCGCTGGCGAACGTCTGGCCCGCCACCCAGAGCCAGCTGTACGGCGAACTCGCCAAGCTGGCCGCGGACGAGCAGGTGACGGTGAACGCGGAGGGCCCGCGCGGCCGCAAGGAGTACGCGATCACCGACGCCGGACGCGCGGAGCTGCACCGCTGGCTGCTCGAGGAGCGACCCAGACGGCGCCGCGACGACCTGCTGCTGCGGGTGTTCTTCCTCGGCACGGTGACGCCGGAGGAGGCGCGCGGCTTCATGGAACGTGGCGTCAAGCAGATGGACGAACTCGAGGAACAGCTGCGGACGGTCGAGCAGAACACGGACTGGGGCGACAACGACCTGTCCGTGTACGGCCGGATCGCGCTCGAATGGGGCATGCGATACGCCGCGATGCACCGCGAATGGGCCCACTGGGCCAAGACCCAGCTGCCCTGACGGTACGGCACTCGCGGACGGCGAGCGGTTGCGGCCGGGGTTCAACCTGACGCCGGCCGGCATGTACCTGGTCATGCACGCGGACGGGCATGTCGCGATGGTGGACTTCGACGGCGGCGCGTTCGACCGTACGCAGGAGTTGACGCCTGAGCACCTGCAGTCCGTACCGTGACCGATGCAGAGGTGGTTCCAGATGGTGACGCGTTAGGGCTGCAGCAATGCCTTGATCGCCTGGCGCTGGTCCATCGCGTCGTAGGCCTTGGCTGCGTCGTCGAGCGGAAGGGTGAGGTCGAAGACCTTGCCCGGGTCGATCTCGCGCCGGGAGATCAGGTCGATCAGCGTCGGCAGGTACTGCCGGACCGGCGCGGGTCCACCGTGCAGGTGCACGCCGGAGAAGAACAGCTCGTCGCCGGGCAGGCTGACATCGTGGGCCACACCAACGTATCCGACATGTCCGCCGGCTCGGGTCGAGCGGATCGCCTGCAGCATGGACTCCTGCGTACCGACGGCCTCGATGACGCTGTGCGCGCCGTACCCGTTGGTGAGTTCCTTGATCCGGGCAACGCCCTCGTCCCCGCGTTCGGTGACGATGTCGGTCGCGCCGTACGCCAGCGCCAACTGTTGGCGCGGTTCGTGCCGGCTCATCGCGATGATCCGTTCGGCGCCGAGCTGCTTCGCGGCGAGTACGCCGAGCAGCCCGACCGCTCCGTCACCGACGACCGCGACGGTCTTGCCCGGCCCGGCCTCGGCGGCGAGAGCGCCGAACCAGCCGGTGCCGAGCACGTCCGACGCGGCCAGGAACGAGGGGATCAGGTCGGCGTCGGGCGTCCCCGGTACGGCGACCAGCGTGCCGTCCGCGAGCGGTACCCGGGCCAGCTCGGATTGGGTGCCGATGGCACCCATCAGCTCGGCATGGATGCACCGGGACTGGTAGCCGGCCCGGCAGATCTCACACGTGTTGTCGGAGGCGAAGAACGAGCCGATCACGAAGTCACCGGGCCGCACGGTGGTCACCGCGGACCCGATCTCCTCAACCACGCCCACGTACTCGTGGCCCATCGGGGTCGGCCCGTCGAGCCGGTCCTGACCGCGGTACGGCCACAGGTCGGACCCGCAGACGCAGGTCGCACTCAGCCGGATGACCGCATCGGTCGGCAACTGCACGGCCGGATCGGGCCGGTCCTCGACCCGGACGTCGCCGGGTCCGTACATCATGACTCCACGCATGGGAGGGAACCTCTCTGGTTGGTGATCAGTGCGAGTAGGGAAAGGGCGGTCAGGGCGAGCACGATGGCTGCCATCGGTACGGCCGTACGTTCGCCGCCGAGCCCCGCGAGTGGGGCGATGACTCCGGCCATGCACCACTGGAGGAAACCCAGCACAGCCGAGCCGGTACCGGCCTGGTCGGGGACCTGCGCCGACGCCAGCGCCCCGGCGTTCGGGCCGATCAGGCCCTGCGCGGTCATCAGTACGAAGAACCCTGCAACTGCGACCGGGAGTGGCATGCCGAACCAGACGGCGCCGACGAGCAGCGCTCCGCCGGCCAGTGCGGTCGCGGTCAGACCCGCGGCGACGACCGCCCGGGTCCGGACCCGATCGGCGAGCCGCGCGGCGACGAGCGTGGCGATGGTCAGGCCGACCGCGTTGAACGCGAAGTCGACTGAGTACAGCATCGGCGACAGACCGTTCATCGACTGCAGTACGAACGCCGACGTGGCGACGTACGCGAAGATCGTGCCCATCGAAAACGCGAACACGACCAGGTAGCCGATGAACCCACGATTCCGCAGTACCGCGATGGACATCTGGGCCGGAGCGCTGCGATGGCGGAGGGTTTCCGGTACGCCGATCGCGACCGTCACCAGCATGACGGCGGCCAGCGAGGCGACCACCCAGAAGGAAACCCGCCAGTGCGACAGTTGCAGAATTGCCGCCCCGATCAGTGGGCCGACGATCGGCGCGACGCCCGCGATCCCGGAGACCAGGTTCATCGTCCGGACCAGCCGGGTTCCCGAGGTCAGGTCGACGACGACCGATCGCGCGATGACCATCGCCCAGCCGCCGCTGAAACCCTGGACCAACCGGGCGAACATCATCACGCCGATCGACGGACTGAACGCGCACACCGCCGAGGCGGTGGTCAGGACCAGCAACGAGACCAGGAGCGGACGCCGACGGCCGACCCGGTCCGAGAACGGGCCGCCGACCAACTGACCCAGCGCCATGCCGACGAAGAACGTCGTCAGCGTGAGTTGTACCTCGGTGGCACTCGCATCGAGGTCATGGGCGACCAGCGGGAACGCGGGGACGTACATGTCGGTGGCCAGCGGCGCGATCGCGGTGATCAGTACGACCGTCCCCAGAACGGTCGTCGTAAGCGCTGGTCCGGCGGTTGCGCGCCCGGTGGTCAGGGTCATCTGGTTCCTCTCGGCATCACTTGCGCCTCCATGCAAGCGCCGGGAACCGTCGCGAAGAAGACCCGCTCGAGAGGTGTACCAGCAGTACATCCCTCACCCGGTCTGCCGCCGGTACTGTCGATCAGGTGGACAACAAGGCCGAGGTACGGGAGTTCCTGACTTCCCGGCGGGCCAAGCTGACGCCGTCGGAGGTCGGGCTGCCGGACGTGGGCCGCCGGCGGGTGCCGGGACTGCGCCGGAACGAGGTCGCGATGCTCGCCGGCGTCAGCATCGAGTACTACGCCAAGCTCGAACGCGGGGCGATCGCCGGAGCCTCGTCCGCGGTCCTCGAGGCGATCGCGCAGGCGCTCCGGCTCGACGACACCGAACGCGCCCACCTGCTCGACCTCGCCCGGGCCGCCGACGGCATCCCGACCTCCGGGCGGCGCCGCCGTCGCCCGACCTCGCAGACCACATCCCGGGCGAGCCTGCAGTGGGCGCTGGAGGCGATCACCGACGGGGTCGCGTTCGTCCGCAACCCCGCGCAGGACCTGCTGGCGACGAACGCGCTCGGGCGGGTGTTCTACTCACCGGTGATCGGGGAGGGCGGCCGGACACCGAACCTGGCCCGGTTCCAGTTCCTCGACCCGGCGTCGCGGGAGTTCTACCCCGACTGGGACCTGTTCGCGCACATGTGCGTCGCGATCATGCGTGCCGAGGCCGGCCGCGACCCGCACGACCGCGCGCTGCAGGACCTGGTCGGCGAACTGTCCACCCAGAGCGAGACGTTCCGCCGGCTCTGGGGCTCGCACGACGTCCGGACCCACGGCACCGGCACGAAACGGTTCCACCATCCCGACGTCGGGGACCTCACGCTCGCCTACGAAGAACTCGCGGTCACCGCCGAGCCGGGCCTGATCCTGATGCTCTACACCGCCGAACCCGGCTCCTCCTCCGCGGAGAAGCTCCAGCTGCTCGGCTCGCTGGCCAAGAGCGTACCGAGCAACAGGTAGTGCACCTGCGAGACGGTGTACGCGTGGCCGTGTCCACGCTCAGGTGCACTAGCCGGCTGCCGGATACCTCCTGTCGGTCGGTACCGCGTTCACGGTGATGTTGCCGCCGTGGGTGCGGGCGCGGACGGGGATGGTGCGGGTGGCCGGGCCGTTGTCCAGGTTGTTGAAGACGCGGCCGATCGACGTACGGGCGTCCAGGGCGGCGGCGGTGCCGTCGGGGACGGTGACCTCGACCTCGCCGGTGGCGGTGTAGAGGTCGACCGGGCCGATGCCGTGGGTGCCGACGTGGATGTTGCCGGCGGCGGTGCGAACGTGGACCTCGGCGGCTGCCTCGCCGACGGTGATGTTGCCGGTGGCCGACTTGGCGCGCAGGTTGCCGGTGGCTGCAGCGACGTGGATGTCGCCATTCGCGGTCTTCAGTTCGCAGGCACCGACCCGGCCCTCGACGATGTAGTCGCCCTTCGCGGTGTAGCCCTGCAGGTCGGAGCCGGCGGGTAGTTCGATCACGACCTCGACGGCGCCGTACCGCTTGCTGAAGATCGAGCGCAGCTTCGGGTGCCTGACCTGCAGTTTCCCGTCGGCGTACTCGACCAGGACCTGCTCGGCGGCCTTCACATCTAGGTCCCACGACGGGTCGGCCGGACGGACCTCGACGACGGTGTCGGTCCGGTCGCTCGCGCGGACGGTGATGGTGCCGAAGATGATGTCGATCGCGGCGGCGATCGGTGCGGGGGTGCTGAACGTCCACATGTGACTGCTCCTTGTTTCGGGATGTCCCTAACTGTGGCCAGTCCTCCTGACAGGGCGCTCCGCAGAGCGCTGACACGGTGTAGGCGGCGTGTCAGGAGCGTGTCAGGGGTGCCGCCGACTGTGGTTCCATGACAACTTCGGCGATCGCGGTCACAGGACTGCGCAAGGCATTCGGCGACAAGACCGTGCTCGACGGCATCGACTTCGAGGTCCCCGCGGGCACCGTCTTCTCGCTGCTCGGCCCGAACGGGGCCGGCAAGACGACAACGGTCAACGTGCTCACCACGCTGACGAAGGCGGACGGCGGTACGGTCCGGGTGGCCGGCCACGACGTCGCGTCCGCGGCCAAGGCGGTCCGGTCCGCGATCGGCGTCACCGGCCAGTTCGCGGCCGTGGACGAACTGCTCACCGGCCGGGAGAACCTCCAGTTGATGGTGGACCTGACCGCCGGCGCGACCAACGGCGCGGTCGACAACCTGCTGGAGCGCTTCGACCTGGTCGAGTCCGCCGACAAGCCCGCGTCGACGTACTCCGGCGGTATGCGCCGCAAGCTCGACCTGGCGATGACGCTGGTCGGCGACCCGCAGATCATCTTCCTCGACGAGCCGACGACGGGCCTCGACCCGCGCAGCCGGCGGACCATGTGGACGATCATCCGCGAACTGCTGGCCGGCGGCGTGACGATCTTCCTCACCACCCAGTACCTCGACGAGGCCGACCAGCTGGCCGACCGGATCGCGGTCCTGGACAAGGGCCGATTGGTTGCCCAGGGCACCCCTGAGGAACTCAAGCGGCAGCTGCCCGGCACCCACGTCCGGTTCCGGTTCGGCTCGATCGAGGACCTCGACACCGCCGCCCGGATCTTCCCCGACGCGACCCGCGACGACGACGCGCTCGCGCTCCGGGTCCCCAGCGACGGCGGTACGCAGTCCGTCCGTACCCTGCTCGACCGGCTCGACGAGTACTCGCTGAACGCCGACGAGTTCTCGGTCAACACCCCTGATCTCGATGACGTATTCCTGGCCCTGACCGGCCACGACACCGCGGAGGTAGTCGCGAAATGAAGAACCCCTCGATGGTGATGCTGCGCCGCAACCTCAAGCACATCGCCCGCAACCCGACGTCCGTCTTCAACGCCGTACTGATGCCGGTCGTGGTGATGCTGATGTTCGTCTACATGCTCGGCGACGCGTTCAGCGTCGGCGTACCGTACGTCGACTACGCGACGCCCGGCATGCTCCTGCTGGCGGTCTGCTACGGTCTCGGCGCCGTCGCGACCGCGGTGAACTCCGACATGACCAAGGGCATCATCAACCGCTTCAAGGTGATGGACGTGCCGCGCGGCGCGGTTCTCACCGGGCACGTGATCGCCAGCGTGCTGACCAACCTGATCGCGATCGCCGCGATCATCGGGGTCGCGTTCGCGCTCGGCTTCAACCCGTCGGCCAGCTTCATGCAGTGGCTGGGCGTGATCGGTCTCGTCGTACTGCTCGGCATCGCGACCGCGTGGCTGACCGTCGCGCTCGGGTTGTTCGCGAAGAGCCCGGAGACCGCGGGGCTCGCCTCGGTCCCGCTCGTGATGCTGCCGTTCTTCAGCAGCGCGATCGTGCCGGCCGACAAGATGGGGCCGGGCGTGAAACAGTTCGCGCAGTACCAGCCGTTCACGCCGATCATCGAGTCGCTGCGCGGCCTGCTGAACGGCGCCCCGCACACCGGCGACCTGATCGCGGCGTTCGCCTGGTGCCTCGGGATCGCGGTCGTCGGGTACGTCTGGGCGACCTCGACGTTCAAGAAGCGAGCGTGACCTCGACGAGCTCTCGCCAGCTCGCCTGCCGGCCCTCTTCCGTCGCCTCGGTGAACTTCGTGTCACCGAGGCGACGCCGCGTTTCGTCTTCGCCGCGGGCCACGTCCGGGTTCGAGCGATCGGGCAGCCCGCGTACGGCGGCACTCGCGGCGAGCAGCCGCGCGGCCTGCTCGTCCTGGTCGGTACGCAGCGCGAGATCCGCGATCCCGACCAGCATCTGCGCGATGCCCGGTAGGTGCCCGCCCTCGGCGGCGGCCTGGAACGATGCGCTCCGGTGCTGCCAGGCCTCGTCGAGATCCGCCGTCAGATAGCCGAGTTGGTCCTCGATCGTCGCCCGCAGGTTCGGGCTTTCGGCCTCGTGACCGAGCAGCTTCGTCGCGCGGGCGAGTTGCCTGCGCGCCTCCTCGACGTCACCGTCCCAGCGCGCGAGCTCCGCCTTGGACAGCGCGAGTTCGATCAGGGCCTCCGGCCACGCGACGCGCTCGGCCTTCTGCTGCGCCTCGTCCATCGCCGCGGCGCTCGCCTTCCGGTCGTCGGCCAGCCAGTACAGCTGCGCCTGCCGCGACCGCATCCGTACGACGTCCTCGGTCGCGCCGACCTCCGCGGCGACTGCGATCGCCTGCTCGTAGTACTCGCTCGCCTCCGCGAACTGCCCACGGACGGCGAGCCGGTCGGCCAGCTCGGTCAACGCGAACGACATGCCCCAGCGTTCGCCGATGGCGCGGAACTCCGCCAGCGCGGTCTCCAGCGCGACGTCGGCGTCGAGGCCGCCGTCGCCGAGCATGATCCGCATCTTGCCGGTCTGCAGCCGCGCCAACGCCCGTACCCACGGATCGTCGGCGGTGAGCAACGGTTCGAACGTGGAGACGAACGAGCCGGGTCCCTGGAGCAGACCCTCCAGCGCGGTCGACAGGGTCACCGCGGGATGCGAGCTCTGCACGCGCCGGCTCATCTCGGCGGTCTTGCGGATCCAGTCTGCCGCGTCGAACTGGTCGCGGCCCCGCCCCGACGTCATGAAGTTGGCGACGAACGCGTACACCACCGCACGGCTCTCGTCGGACGCTTCGCCCGGCACCTCCGGCGCCGCCATCAGGAACTCGCTGCCCTCGACCTTGTGCCCGGCGAACCACCAGTACCACCCGGCGGCCGCGGCGAGCCGCATCGAACCTTCCGCATCGCGCGCCGCCAGTGCCGCGCGCATCGCGGCGGCGACGTTGTCGTGCTCGGCCTCGACAACGGTCAGCCACTCGAGCTGCTCGGCGCGGCGCAGATGCGGGTCCGCGGTCTCGGCCAGCTCGGTGAAGTAGGCGAGGTGGGTACGGCGGGTCGGGTCGGTCTCGGCCGCTTCCTCGAGCCGCTGCTGGGCGTACTCCTTGATCGTGCCGAGCAGCCGGTACCGCTGATCGTCCTTCGTCACCACCAGCGACTTCTCGGTCAGCGC
Organism: Kribbella sp. NPDC004536; assembly: GCF_042873835.1. Lineage (NCBI taxonomy): Bacteria > Bacillati > Actinomycetota > Actinomycetes > Propionibacteriales > Kribbellaceae > Kribbella > Kribbella sp. NPDC004536. Next base: position 1,383,851 of record NZ_JBIALY010000003.1, read on the forward strand.
TGTCAGGAGGTCGAGGACCTCGTACGACTCGACGTCTCCTCCTGCGCAGACGTGCTCGGCGGATTCCAGGCTCGCGCCGCCGGCGAACACGGACAGCCGGCGCAGTACGGCACGTTCGGCGTCGGAGAGGAGTTCCCAGCTCCAGTCGACGACCGCGCGGAGCGTGCGGTGCCGGGGGAGCGCCGTACGGCTGCCACCGGTCAGCAGCCGGAAGCGGTCGTCGAGGCGGTTCGCGAGCTGTTCGAGCGACATGGTGCGCAGCCGGGCCGCGGCGAGTTCGATCGCCAGCGGCATACCGTCGAGAGCGCGGCAGATCCGGGCCATCGTCGCGGGATCCGGGGCGAGATCCGCGCGGACAGCGCTCGCGCGGTCCTGCAGGAGCCGGACCGCGGGGGAGTTGCCGATCTCGGCGGGGTCCGCGGCTTCCGTTGGGAGTACCAACGGTGCGACCGGCCAGAGCGCCTCACCGGTGATGCCGAGCGGTTCGCGGCTGGTGGCGAGGATCCGCAGCCGCGGGCATTCGCCCAGGACCCGGTGCGCGAACCGGGCGGCCGACTCGATCACGTGCTCGCAGTTGTCCAGGATCAGCAGCATCGCCCGCTCCCGGAGGGCAGCGATCGCGCGATCCGTCGGGTCGGTCTCCGGCACGTCCCCGAGCAACGCATCCCGCAGCGCCAACGCCCCGAGCGTCGCCTGCGCCACATCCCCGTCCGCACCAATCGCCGCAAGCTCAACCATCCACACACCGTCGGACAAATCACTTTCGCGGACGCCGCGCTCGGGCTGGGTGCCGTCGCGCGAGCCGCCGTCGCGCGGGCCGCGGTCGTGCGGGGCGCGGTCGTGCGGGGCGCGGTCGTGCGGGGTGCTCAGCATGGTGCGGGCGGTTTCGGTGGCGAGGCGGGTTTTGCCGGATCCGCCGGGGCCGATCAGGGTCGTGAGGCGGTGCTCGGTGATCAGGTCGCGGACCGCGCTGACGTCCGCGTCCTTGCCGACATAGGTCGTCAGCTCCTCGCGCAGGTTCGTACTGCGCTTCTCGTCCCGGCGTACGAGCTCACCCCTGAGCAGGGCGACGTGCAGGGCGGACAGCTCGGGCGAGGGATCGACGCCGAGTTCGTCGGCGAGGGTTTCGCGGGTACGTTCGTACACCCGGAGCGCCTCGGTGTCGCGGCCGGAGGCGACCAGCGCGCGCATCAGCGCGGCGACCAGGCGTTCGCGGACCGGGTGCGCGGCGACCAGATCGGTCAGCTCGGTGACAAGTTCGGCGCCATTGCCGAGCGTGATCTCCGCGTCGTACCGGTCCTCCATCGCGGCCAGCCGCAGTCCGTCGAGCCGCGTGCCGGCGGCGTCGAAGGCGCCACTCTCGGTGAGCCCGATGTCCTGCATCGCAGGCCCGCGCCACAACTCGAGCGCCTCGCGCAGCAACCGGACGTCCTGATTGGTTCGCGCGCGGGTCAGCAGGCGTTCGAACCGTACGGCGTCGACGTCGTCGGGGTCGATCTGCAGCCGGTACCCGTCCGGGTGCCCCTCGACCGGCAGCACCTTCCGGAGCCGGGAGACGAGCCGCTGCAACGCGTTCGCCGCGTCGGCCGGCGGCTGCTCACCCCAGATCCAGTCCACGAGCGTCCCCTTCGGAACCACCCGCCCCGCATCCAGCGCGAGCGCAACCAGCAACCCCCGCAGCCGGGCCCCCGGTACGTCGACGAGCCCTCCACCGTCGGACCGCACCTCGAACGAACCCAGCATCCCAATCTGCACCCGCCAGATTTTGCCACGCCGCTAGATCGTCCCCCGCACACAACCAACCACCAGGTCCGGCCGATCGAGCTGCAGGTAATGCCCGGAATCAGGAACCACCAGATGCCGCCCACCACACTCGGTCGCCAGCCGATCCTGCACCGCAACCACCCAAGGCGTGAACTCCACCGGCCGCCCCTTGGTAGCCGTCAACACCACCACCGGTACGTCCCGCCAAACTCCGGCCGCCCGCCGGGCCGCCAACTCCCCAACGTGCCCAAGAATCATCGGCAACTCGTCCAGCAAGGTGAACAACTGCTCATCCGTACGCACGTAAGCCCGAACGCACCCTGAACCACTGCCGATGTCCTCGGCCAGTTCTTCCATCGAGGTCAGGAGATCTTGGTAGCGGGGGTCTTCTGCGGGCGGGCGGGTCCTGTCGGCACGTGGCATCGGCTCGGCGTCCTGCCAGAAAGTCTCGTGTGCGGGATCCAGCAGGACCAGCGCACTCACCAGGTCGGGTCGCTCCCAGGTCGCGAGCTGAGCCAACAGCTCACCCCAGCTGTGGCCGACCACAACCGCCGGCCCGACCTCCTGCAGAACCGCAACCAGATCGCCGACCTGCAGTTCGACGCTCAGTGGAGCGGGGTCGCTCATCCCGTAGCCGGCGCGGTCGTCGGCGAGCACCCGGTGGTCAGTCGCCAGGTCCCGGAACACCTCCGCGTACGTCACCACGGGCGACGTCGCGCCGGCCTCGAGCACCACCGTCGTACCCGATCCAGCCTCGACCCAGCGCAGCATGCGTCCGCCGCGGTCCAGCTCCTGCCGCGCCGCACTGCCGCCGAACGCCTCGGCCACCGGGTCGGTCACGGTCAGCCGACTGCCTTCTTGACCAGGGTGACGATCTGCTTCTCGAGGGCCGGGGTGAGCTTGGTGAGGGCGTACGACGTGGCCCACATGTCGCCCTCGTCGATCTGGGCCTTGTCGCTGAAGCCGAGGGTCGCGTAGCGGTACTTGAACTTCGCGGCGTCCTGGAAGAAGCAGATCAGCTTGCCGTCCTTGGCCCAGCCCGGCATGCCGTACCAGAGCTTCGGCGTCAGCTCCGGCACCGCCTGCAGGATCAGCTCGTTCAGCCGCTCCGCGATCTCCCGGTCGCCGTCGGCCATCGCCGCGATCTTCGCCGTCTGCGCCTCCGCCGGGTCCTCCTTGCTCTTCAGGTCCTTCGCGTGCTCCTTCATCGCGTCCCGCTCGGCCGCGGTGAACCCGTCGTACGACTTCTTCTTCGTGGTAGCCATCGGACTGCCTTTCTCCTCGTCGGTGCTCCAAACATTAGGAGCCGCGCACCTCCCACCGCTTCTCGATTCCTGACCGACCAGAAAGTGACCACCGTCACGTCACGAACCGCCCGCGCTGTCCGGTCAGGAGTGCAGACAACGAGGAGGCAGTCATGAAAGCAGTCCTGACCCGCGGTACCGATGCCGAACTACTGGGTACGGCGCCCAACCAGACCTGGCTCATCGCCGACGCCGAACACACCGACGGGATCATGAACGTCGTCCGTACGACGCTCGGCCCCGGCGTCGACGGCCCGCCGCCGCACTTCCACAAGGAATCACCGGAGATGTTCTACCTGCTCGACGGCGCGCTCCGGATCCTGGCCGGCGATGAGGTGCTGACCGTGGCGAAGGGCGACTACCTGCTGGTGCCGCCGCTGATGCACCACGCCTGGGGTACGCCGACGGGCACCGGTGCCGACGTACTGATCGTGAAGGCCCCCGGCAACAACCGCTTCGGGTACTTCCGGCTCGGCGACCGGATCCGCCGCGGCGAGGCGTCGCCGGCCGAGGTGCTCGCGACCGCCGACCTGTACGACAACCATTTTGTCGACAATCCGACGTGGCGGCAGGAACTCGCCGGCCGGGAGGGGGAGCGGGAGCACGTCGTCCCGTTCCCGGTCCGATAGTCGACAATCGGATTGTGGACGATGTCGCCGAGTTCGTGCAGCAGCGTCCGAGGCTGTTCGCGATCGCGTACCGGATGCTCGGCGAGGCGTCCGAGGCCGAGGACGTACTGCAGGACGCGTACCTGCGCTGGTCCGGCCGGGCGGCGGTCGAGACGCCGGCGGCCTGGTTGACCACAGTCGTCACCAACCTGTGCATCAACCGGCTCACTTCGGCGCGCGTCCGCCGCGAGCGGTACGTCGGCCCGTGGCTGCCGGAGCCGGTTGCCACAGGCAACGATCCGCAGGAGGCCGTGGAGCTGAAGGACACGGTGTCGCTCGGGTTCCTCGTACTGCTGGAGAAACTGACCCCGCCGGAGCGGGCAGTCTTCGTACTGCGGGAGGCGTTCGGCTACACGCACCGCGACAGCGCCGACGTCCTCGGGGTCGACGAGGCGCACGCGCGGCAGTTGTACCATCGCGCGCTCGCCCGGATCGGCAACGCGCGCCGCCGGTTCGAGGCGCGGCCGGCGGACGGTACGAAGCTGGTCGAGGGCTTCATCGCGGCGACGGTCGACGGAGACGTGAAGGGCCTCGAAGCGATCCTGACCGAGGACGCAGCGATCTGGGCCGACGGCGGCGGCAAGGCGATCGCCGCCCGCGAGCCCATCTTCGGCCGTGCCAACGCCGCGCACTACCTGGCCGGCCTGGCCGCTGGTCCGCGTGCTTCGACGGCTCGGCTGTCCGTTGCCGAGGTCAACAACGCTCCCGCCGTACTCGTGCACGAATTCGGCGAGCTCACCGCCGTACTCGTCCCCGAGCTCCGCGGCACCACCATCACCACGATCCGGGCGATCCTGAACCCGGACAAACTCGCGTACCTTCGCAGCCAGCTAGGTTGAGAACCGTGTACGCCGACTTTCCCGCCGAACTGACCACCGAACGCCTGCACCTGCGCCGCTGGCGACCGTCCGACGCGGAGAACTACCGCATGCTCTGGACCGAACGCGACCACCGCGCCGCCCGCCGGATCGACGCGAACGGCCACCCGACTGTCGAAGAAATGCGCGGCTGGCTCATCGACAACCCGCTCGCGGCCGACCCCGGACTCGGCCTGCTCCCGATCGAGCTGCGCGCGACCGGCGAGTTCCTCGGGTACTGCGGCCTCACCGTCGGGCAGGCGACGTACGACGAACCGGAAATCGCCTACGAGCTGGCCCAGCGAACCCACGGCCACGGCTACGCCACCGAAGCCGCCCGCGCCGTCGTCGAAGCGGCCGCACGCACCGGCCGCCGGCGCCTCTGGGCAACCGTCCGCGAATGGAACACCCCGTCGTTCCGCGTCCTGGAAAAACTAGGCTTCGAAAACAGCGGCCGAGTCGACCAAAACCCCGACCGAGGCAACTCGATCTGGATGACCCGCACCCTCACTCAGCCGTTCGAGTAAACCTCCTTCCTGGTCGACACTAGGTGGGTGAACCGACAGGACGACCTTGTTGCCGAGGGGGAGCCGGAGCGGGAGTTCAACGCCGGCATCGCCGCCCGCCTGCCGCGGAAGACCGCTGCCGGCGGGGCGCTGATCCGGGACCGGGCCGGCCGGATCCTCTTCCTCGAACCGACCTACAAGCCGACGCTGGACATTCCCGGCGGCATCGTCGAGTACGACGAGTCGCCGTACGAGGCCTGCTGCCGCGAGGTCCAGGAGGAGATCGGGCTCGACCTGGAGATCGGCCGCCTACTGGTCGTCGACTGGGTCCCCGCCCAAGGCCCGTGGTCCGACGCCCTCGCCTTCGTCTTCGACGGCGGCATCCTCGACAACCCCACCCTCACCCTCGACCCCACCGAGTCCCGAGCCAACCACTTCCTGACTCTGGAAGAAGCCACCCCCCACCTCCGCCCCTCAATGACCCGCCGCCTAACCCTCGCCCAACAAGCCCTAACCACCCACCACCCCACCTACGCCGACTTCGGCCACCCCCGATGAGCCCCTCCCACCACCGGGCTGCTGAGCGGCTGGTGCAGGGTTTGCCAGAAGGTGCAGTGGTGGGTTTTGTTCAGGTTGATTCGGGTGTCTTGGGGGGCGAACTGGTGGGCTTGGGTGGTGGGCCAGGTTGTGGACGGTTTGGCTGAGTGGGCGAAGGTTGTCCAGGCGCGGATGAAGCGGTCGGCTAGTGCGCGTTGGGTGCGGGTGAGGGGGATGGCGGGGTCGGGGAACGTGTAGGCGACGTCTGAGCCGTGTGGCGTCGACGGGCGGGGTACTTCGAAGCCGTCGATCGACGGAGCCTGCGGATCGGCGAACAGGTAGGTCCAGGTCGGCGAGCTCCGGGCGTAGACCAGTTGGGCGTCGACGGTCGGGCAGATCCAGTTGCGGTCCGAGTAGATGTGGCCTAGGGCAACGATCGGCGACGGGTAGCGGTTCAGCGGGTACTCGCGTTCGACAGCCGCCGCGTGGACGCCGAAGCTCGAGCGGACCAGCTGCCGGTACGTCGCGTCGGTCGCACCGGGGTACGCCGGGAGGATCCAGCTGAGGTGTTCGTCGGCGGTGTTGCCCGCGAACACTGGGATGTGGCGGGCCCATGGAGCGCGGAGCCGGGTACGCGGCGCCTGCGGGACGGTCGGCGTACCGATCGAGAGCAGCCCGAACTGGTTCGTCAACGGCACCAGCCGATCCGCCGGGAGCCGGCGCAGGCAGGCGAGGGCGGTACGTAAATCGGCGCAGCCCAGCGACTTCGCGGCGGCGATCCCCATCGCGTCGGTCGTCGTACGGTCGTTCCACGTGCTGACCTCGACGGGGACCTGGCGGTCGATGGAGTACGGGGCGTACGACGTCGTACACGAGCCGCTCGAGATGATCGCCTTCGCGAACAGGCCCGCGGCCGCGGGGGACGCGAGCTGGGTGCACGTGCTGATCCCACCGGCCGACTCGCCGGACAGCGTCACGTTCGTGGGGTCGCCGCCGAACGCGCGGATGTTCCGCTGGACCCAGCGGAGCGCGGCGAGCTGGTCGCGCAGGCCGAGGTTGACCTCCGGCATGCCTGGGAGCGCGAGGTTGCCGAAGATGCCGAGGCGGTAGTTGGGCGTCACCACGACGACGTCACCGAGTACTGCCATCCGCCGCGCGTCGAGGTACGAACCGCTGGCCTGCACGAAGCCGCCGCCATGGAGGTACACGATCACCGGCCGGGCGTGGGCCGTCGGGCGGCGGGGCGCGGTCACGTTCAGGTACAGACAGTCCTCGGCGGCGGTCGCACCCGGCTCGAGCGTCTTGGGATCCTGCTCGCACACCCGACCTGGGGTAGCAGCCGCGCGTACACCCCTCCAGTACGCGACACCGGCGGGCGGGCTCCAGCGACCAGCTTGCGCGAACGGCACGCCAAGAAAGCGCACACTCGTCGCATCCGCGACACCTCGCAACACCCCTTCCGCAACCCGCACCAGCGGCTGCCCCCAAGCGCGGCCCTCACCGGAGGACAGCCCTGGATCTACGGTCGCCGCCGTCCCCGCGGGGAGAGCTGCGGAGGGTGGGGCCACGGCGGGGGTTGGGGCCGCGGTGGAGGTTGGAGCGGCGGCGGCTAGGGCGGCTGCTGCGGTGGTGGTTGCGGCGAGCAGGCGCAGGGGGCGGCGGGGGGTCATTCGGTGGGGGTTTTGGGGCGGCGGGCGTCGGCTACCGCGGCGAGGGTGACGCCGATGGCTACCAGGGCGAGGTCGGCGAGGAGGGCGCCGGTGAAGCCTCCCGGGAACCAGCCCATCAGGCCGCGGTTGTTGTGGTTGATCAGCAGGCGGATCGCGCCCTGACCGCCGATCGCGACGACGACCATCGCTGCCACCAGTACGCCGGTCCACATGCCGGTACTCCTCTCCGAGGTCCTTGATGCGATCGCACCATAGCACATTTTGGTACGATCGCATCAAGAAACTGGAGGCGTGCATGGCGAGCGACGAGAGCAAGGCCCGCCGGCGACGGCAGATCGCCGAAGCGGTGTGGCGGCTCGCCGGGCGCGAGGGGCTCGAGGCGGTCACCCTGCGGCAGGTCGCCGACGAAGCGGGCGTCTCCATGCGTCTTGTGCAGTACTACTTCGGCAACCGCACGGCACTCCTGCTCGCCGCGCTGGAGATCCTCAACGAGGACGCCGAGACCACCGCCCAGCAACGCATCGGGGCCCTGGGCAACGACATCTCCACCCGGCAGCTGGTACGGGCGATCCTGATGGAGCTGCTGCCCCTCGACGAGGACCGCCGCCGCCGGTACGTCGTCCAGTCGGCGTACTTCGTCCGCTTCCTCACCGACCCGCAACTGCAGGAGATCGCCCGGACGGCGGACCCCGCGCTGGAGTCGCTCCTCGCGTCGATCCTGAGCGCGGACCCGGCCACCGCCTCCGACGACGCCTTCGCGGACGCGGAGCTGCTGATCGCGTTCGCGTTCGGCCTGCAGGCGCAGATGCTGCTCGAGCAGCTCGACGAGCCGCACGCCCTCCGCCTGCTCGACCGGATCCTCGACCGCATCCTGGGTGGTTGAGGTCCTAGCGTCGCAACTCGTTGCCACTGAGCGCGGAGGTGCGACGTGCGCGAGTGGCGGGAGCTCACCCGCCGGGCGCTCGGCGAACTGGCGCATGGCAGGTTGACTCCCGCCGTCGGTCAGCCGTTGTCAGCGGCAACCGACGCGCATACGGCGATCGAGGACCGCCGGACGCGCGGGAAGGCGCTCCTGGTCACGAGAACTTGAGGCGGACGATGACGTTGTCGATCGTGCTCGGCGTACCGCCGTTCTTGTCGTCGTTGGTCGACGTCAGCCACAGGCCGCCGTCCGGGCTGTGGGTGACACTTCGTAGGCGGCCCCAACGACCAGAGAACAGCGCCTGCGGAGTGCCGACGCCGGTGCCGGCCGAGTTGATCTTGGTGACCCACAACTGCTCGCCGGTCACGCCGGCGATGTAGATCCAGTCGTTGACGATCGCGATCCCGCTCGGCCCGGCCTGGGAGGTCGACCACGTCCGCTTCGGCGCGATGTACCCGCCACAGTCGCCGATCGTGCCCTCGCAGGACGGCCAGCCGTAGTTGCCACCCTTCTGGATCAGGTTCAGTTCGTCCTGGCTGTTCTCGCCGAACTCCGACGCCCACAGTTGCCCGCGCGAGTCCCACGCCAGTCCCTGCGGGTTTCGGTGTCCCCAGCTCCAAACGTACCGCGCGTTGCCGCCGCTGCTGTAGAACGGGTTGTCCCCCGGCGGCGTACCGTCGGGGTTCATCCGCAGGATCTTGCCGTTCAGCGAGTTCTTGTTCTGCGCGTTGCCGGAATTCTTGGCGTCACCAACGGTCGCGTACAGCTTCCCGTCCGGACCGAACGCGATCCGCCCGCCGTTGTGGTACCGGTTCTTCGCGAGTCCCGTGAGTACCGGGGAGGACGTCGTGGCGAGCTTCCCGTTCTCGTACTTCATCCGCACGATCCGGTTGTCGCCGGAGGCCGTGTGGTAGAAGTACACCCAGTGGTCGCTGTCGAAGTTCGGGGACAGCGCTACCCCGAGCAGACCGCCTTCACCGCTGGTCGTGACCACCCCAGGCACCTTCCCGAGCGTCGTCTTCTGGCCGCTCGGCGTCACCCGCAGTACCTCGAACCGGTCCCGCTCGGTGACGAGCGCGGATCCGTCCGGCAGGAACGCCACGCTCCAGCCGAGATCGACCTTCGCGATGTCCTTGTCGTACGAGGGGATCCCGCCGGTGCCGGTCGCCGACGTCTTCACCGTCACCGCGTTGCTCGCGGCCGACGCATTGCCGTCGGGATCACGTGCCTTGACCGTGAAGGTGTACTCCGTGTTCGCGGTCAGCCCGGTCGCCGTCGCCGTCAGTGAATCGGTCGTCGCCACCTTGGTCGAAGCCTGGTACACGTCGTACCCGGCGATGCTGCCGCTGTTGTCGGTGGACGCGTTCCAGGTGAGCGAAACGCTGCTCGCGGTGACACCCGTCGAGTGCAGGTTCCCCGGGACGGTCGGTGGTTGCGTGTCGCCACTGCCCGGAGTCGTGAAGGTGACCACGTTGCTCTGCTGCGAAGCGTTGCCCGCGGCATCGAACGCGCCGACCGAGATGTCGTACGAGGTGTTCGCGGTCAACGTGTCCACGGTCGCGGACAAGGTGTTGCCGTCGACAACCTTCAGGACATTGCCGCCACGGTTGATCTCGTACCGGACGACGCCCACGTTGTCGGTTGCAGCGGTCCACTTGAACGTCGCGGCGTTCGATTTGATGTCGCTGACGGTCAGGTTGGCGGGCGCCGACGGGGGAGTGCTGTCGTCGGTGGTCGGGGTGACGGTGAGCTTGTCCGCGTTCGGGCCGCCGTCGGCGCTGGTCGCGCGGGCGCGGATCTTGTTCGTACCGGCCGTGAGCTGGAGGCGGACGGTCTTCGTCTGCCAGGTCGTCCACGCGCCGGTACCCGGGAACGTGATGCCGACCGCACCGGGCTGGCCGTTGACGGTGAAGTCCATCGGCCGGGTGGCCGCCGTACCGTTCGCGTACCGGAGCGTGACGTCGGCCGGGCCGGCCGGGGCCGTCACGGTCCATTCGACGTAACTGCCGGCCAGGTTGTCGTAGTTGACGAAACCGCTGCCGGTGTAGCCGGTGTGGTTGGACTCGACCACGCCTTGGGAGATGGTGGCGTCCTCGGCCTGGTAGTCGGTGGACGCGGCTGCGGCGGACGGGATGGCGGACGGGAGCGCGGTCAGCGTGAGCGCGCCGGCGGCGAGCGCGAGCGCTGCCGCGAACAGACGGGATTTCATGCGGGTCTCCTGGATTTCCGGGGCGGAGGAGGTGCAGGGGACTAACTATTAGGAAAACTTCCTAACGATAATCCTGTCTGTCAACAGCACGGACCGCCAGGCCATCACAATGGCGCCGCTCCCGCCACGGTCAGCGTGACGGGAGCGGCGCGGTTGCGATTGTGGTGGCCTGGCGGTCCGCCTATGCGGTCGCGAGGACGGTCGGGCGGTACACGGTCAGGCCGTCGTCGTCGACGAGGGCGACCCGGACGGACTCCGGCGCGGAGTCCTGGTGCGGTACGGCGAACACCGCGGTCGCGCGGTGGCCGTCGTACCGGGCGGCGTAGCTGACGAACCGCCAGCCGTCCTCGTCCCAGTAGTCGTGGATGTCGGAACGCAGCAACCCGTCGACCGCGCGGTACGCCGGGCTGAGCAGCACGCGTCGCTGGGTTGCGACGAGTGGGATGTGGTCGGAGGCGGTGCCGGCGTACGGATGACTGAGCCGGAGCTTGAACCGCCGGATCGGGAGGAGCCAGTAGCGGTCGAGTTCGGTCGACAGCATGGCGAACAACACTGCCTCTGCAACCAATAGCAGCAGGGCGGGGCCGGCCGACCACCAGGCGGTGGTTGCGAAGATCGCTGTCGTGGAAGTTGCTAGTAGCAACAATGCGCGGGCGATCGCTCGGGTGCCGACCGGTCGTGCGGACTTTCCTGCGCAGCCGCAGGAGGCTTCGGGTACCACGACCTTTGAGTAGATCAGGAAGGAGACGAAGCTTACGGATAATGCGACAGCCGCCAGTGCTCCGATTGCCCGGGAAGCCAATAGCAGAACGGCTGTCAGGATTTCCAGCACGGCTACGGCTCGGTAGGTGGGGAGTGCGCGGGATTCTCCTACCAGGCGTGGGAGGGCGGTGCGGTCGGCTTGGTCGGGGGACTTGAGTTTGGTGTAGGCCGTCCAGAGGAGGATCAGGCCGATGAGGAGAGGCTGGGCAGCCGCGAGGTCGGTCATGTCAGTGCGACGTGTAGATGGTGGCGATGTCGATCTCGTTCGTGCCGGGGCGCCAGGCGCCGATCACCTGGGCGTGCCGGCCGACCTTGAGCATCGACATGTCCGTCACCGCGGGCGTGCCGTTGTAGACGGCGGCCGACGTACCGGGTTGTACGTGGCCGACGACCTTCTGCCCGTGGTGGTCGAACTGCACACCGCTGCGGCTGATCGAGGTGATCGCGACGGTCAGGTTGACGATGTTCACCCACACCGACTCGGCGGCGAGGATCCCGTCCGGCAGCAGTACGCCGCGCGCGTACAGGCCGTCGCCGATCTTCGCCTGGTCGATCGTGGTCGGGCGGAGCTTCCAGACACTCGTACCGGTGGTGAGCTGGATGCGGTGCAGGCGGCCGTCGGATCCCTTGACCTGCAGGAGATCCTGGTTCCGGCCTGTGATCAGGCCTTCGGCGAAGTTCGGGTCCGGCTGGCCCGGGTCCGGGTACTGCGCGGCGGCGCCGAACGCGGTCTCGGGGGCCAGTGACCCCATCGCGGTGGCGGCGATCAGTCCGGTCGCACCGAGCGCGGCGCGGCCGAGCAGCGAACGGCGGTCCATGGTGGTCGGCATCTCGGTCTCCTCTCAGGCCACGTCGATGTTGACGGGTGTCAAACCGCTGTTCAGGCTGCCGGCGAGCGCGGTGAACGCGGCCGGCGTGAAGTCGATGACCCGGTTCGAGGCGCAGTTCCCGCCGCAGCAGGTACGTTCACCACAGAACAGGTCGGTCTGCGGACCGCAGTCGGCGATCGACGTGACGATCCGGTTCCCGGTGCAGAGACTCGTGGTGGCGTGCCTGAAACCGCAGGTACGCCGGGACATTCCGGTGATTCCGCAGGTGTCGGGATGGGTGATCGCGTAGCACCCGTCCGAGGTGTTCGGCCACGCGTGCTGCATGTTTCCCGAGTTGCAGGTGCCGCAGGCGCCGTGCCCGGCGGTCCCGCAGGGTCCCCACGCGTTCCCGCAACAGAACCATGATGCTTCGGCAGTGATTCCAGCCATGAGAAATTCCTCCAGGTCTAGGGGCGGTAAGACCTACTGGAACCTTTTGTACTCCGATCCGGCGGAATCTCCCAGGGGTAATCGAGGAAATGGAAACTTTTTGCCTAGCGTTCGGTGCTGAGCCGCTGTCCGCGGAGCAGGAACCACGCCGCGACCGCAGTCGCGAGCAGTACGACGGCGCCGACGCCGGCGGCGATGGAAACGCCGTGCGCGAAGGCGTCTCGCGCCGCGGAGAGCAGTTCGCCCGCAGCCGCCGGCGGTAGCTGTGCGGCCGCCTCGACGGCACCACCCAGCGACTCGTGCGCAGCGTCCGGCGTACCAGTGGGACCCTCGAAGTTCCGGTACACCCCGGTCACGATCGACCCGAGGAACGCGATCCCGAGCGCCGCGCCGAGCTCGTACGCCGTCTCCGACACCGCGCTCGCTGCGCCCGCCTGCTCCTTCGGTACGGCGGCCAGAATCACGTCGGCCGTCACCGTGAAGGAGAACCCGGCACCCGCACCGACGACGAGCAACGCCGCGCCGAGCAACGGGTACCCGGTGTCCTGGCTGATCGTGGTGAGCGCCGCCAACGCCAGCCCGATCGCCGCCAGCCCGCCCGCCACCACTGCACGTACGGAGAACCGCCGCGCCACCTGACCCGCGAGCAGACCTGCGACGATCGACCCGATCGCGGCCGGCAACTCCGCCAGCCCTGCCTCGATCGGCCGCCGGTCCTGCACGAGCTGCAGGTACTGCGAGAGGAAGAAGATCAACCCCGACAGCCCGAGGATCGTCAGCAGATCGGCCAGTACGGCGCTGCTGAAGCCACGGCTGCGGAACAACGACAGGTCCAGCAGCGGAATCGGCAGCCGCCGCTGGCGCCGTACGAAACCGTAGAGCGCGAGCACACCCACGACGCCCGACGCGACCGGAGCCCACGCGAAACCGTGGGCCGCGAACTCCTTGATCGCGTAGACGATCCCGATCATGCCGACCATCGACAAGAGCACGCTGATCAGGTCCCACGGACCCGGCTGCGGATTCCGCGATTCCGGCAGCAGCCGGGCGCCGACGATGACCAGTACCGTCATCACCGGCAGGTTGATCAGGAAGACCGAACCCCACCAGAAGTTCTCCAGCAGCACCCCGCCGACGATCGGGCCGACCGCCATCCCGGCCGACGCGGCCGCGCCCCAGATCCCGATCGCGAGGCTGCGCTCACGCGGGTTGTGGAACAGGTTCCGGATCAGGGCCAGCGTGGCCGGCATCAGCGTCGCGCCGGCGACCCCGAGCAGGGCGCGCGCGACGATCATCAGCTCGGCCGAGTTCGCGTACGCGTTCAGGACCGAGATCGCGCCGAACGCGGTCGCGCCGATCAGCAGGATCCGCTTGCGGCCGATCCGGTCGCCGAGACTGCCCATCGACACGAGCAGACCCGCGAGCACGAACGAGTACGCGTCGCCGATCCACAGCAACTGCGTGCCCGACGGCTTGAGATCCTCGGACAGGAAAGGGGTCGCGAGCCCGAGCACCGTGGCGTCGACCGCGACGAGCAGGACCGCCAGCACCAGCACCCCGAGTGCCAGCCAGCGCCCCGAGCGCTCTGCTTGCTGCTTCATTTCTGTTCTCTCCGGATTGCGCCACCGAGCAACAGCTCGGTGATGTTCGTGGTGAAGTCCTTGGGGGCCACCCGGCCCTCGCAGATCGCCCAGGCCGCGGAGACCAGCAGCCCGTACAGCGCCTCGGTCAGCCAGGCCGGGCTGAGGTCGATCCGGAACTCGCCCGCTTCCTGACCGCGCCGGAACAGGGCGACCAGCCGGGCGTCGAGCCGGGCCCAGCCCTCGTTCTGCTCGTCGCCCTCGAAGAGTTGGTTCTCGGAGTACAGGAACGCGATCAGCCCGGCCGCCGGCTCGAGCTCACGGATCAGGCGGCGCACGGCGTCCGCGGCCGGACCGTCGTCGACGGCGGCCCGCGCCGCGGCGGCCTCGCACTCGGCGATCCCGAGCTCCTCGAGCGCCCGCACCAGCGCGTCGCGTCCGGCGAACTGCCGGTTCAGCGTCGCCCGGCTGATCCCGGCGGCCCGCGCGACCTCGTCCATGGTCGCGGTGGACTTGCGCATCAGCAGGGTCGCGGCAGCGCGCAGTACTTGCTCTCGATCGACAGCCATGAGACGAGTCTACCTCATATGAGACATCAATGTCTCACAAGCCGATGATGAAGAGCACTCCCGCCGCGAGCAGCCCGATTTCGACCAGGACGACGAAGACGCGGTCGCTGATCCGGCCGACGATCCGCTTGCCGACCCAGGTCCCGGCCAGCGTGGCCGGCGTCAGCGCGACGCCGTACAGCAGGACCTGCCGGGTCAGGAGGTCGCCCACCCCGTACGCGGCAATCTTCGACAGATGCATGCTGACCGCGCTCGCGGCCTCGGTGCCGATGTACGCGGCCCTGGTCAGCCCGTACGCCAGGAAGAACGGCGCCGTCAGCGGCCCGACCGAACCGAGCAGCGCGGACCCGAGCCCGGAGGCCGCGCCGACCGCGGCGAAGGCCGGGTCGCTGGGTCTGCGCGGAGTTGGTCGCAGATGCCGCCAAAGGACAACCGCGATCAGGAACACGCCGAGGCCACGCTTGAGTGCGGTCAACGGCGCATGTGCGAGCAGGAGACCGCCGACGATCGCGAGTGGTACGGCGCCGGCCGCGAACCAGCCGACCAGGCGCCAGCGGATTTCGTGCCGATTCAGCCAGACGCGCGAAACGTTGCTGGTCAGTTGGGTCAGCGTCAGCATCGGCACCGCGACCCGCAGCCCGAAGAGCGCGGTGAAGACCGGTAGGAGCAGTACGCCACCGCCGAAGCCGGCCACCGCGGACACCACTGCCAGTACGAATGCCGCCACGGACGCCACCGCGAGCGTCTCCCAGCCACTGATCACGGACATAGCCTGCCATCCTCTAGCATTGCAGGCAGTATGCGGTATACGATCCTGCAGAGCGTCGCAGGGGTGACCGGGAATAAATCGGGACCGGATATGCTTGCAGCGTTTGTGGAGGGGAGTATTCCGCCACGGCAGTGTCGTCATCACGGGAGGCCTCGCGGCCGAACCGGTGCTGCCGGCCCAGGGTGACCTGGGTGGAAGAGACCTCCGGACCGAGCTAGCGGTATGCCCACGTCCGGAGGTTCGTTATGGTTTCTGTCATGCCACCCGTTGTCTGGGTGCTGACGATCGCCGGGTTGCTCGCCATCGTCGCGTTCGACCTGGTCGTGATCGCCCGCCGGAACCACACCGTGACGATCAAGGACGCCACTCGCTGGGTGCTGTTCTACGTCGGCCTCGCGGGGCTGTTCGCGGTCGGGCTGTTCGTGTTCAGCCCGGGGCAGTCGGGCAGCGAGTTCGTCGCCGGGTACATCACGGAGTACAGCCTCAGCGTCGACAACCTGTTCGTTTTCGTGATCATCATGGCGCGGTTCGCCGTCCCGAGCCTTGCGCAGGACAAGGTGCTGTACATCGGCATCGTGGTGTCGATGGCGCTCCGGGCGATCTTCATCCTGGCCGGCGCGGCCGCGATCTCGGCGGCGAGCTGGGTGTTCTACATCTTCGGCGCGTTCCTGGTCTACACCGCGGTCCGCCTGGCGCTCGAGGGTGAGAACGACGAGTCGGACTTCCAGGAGAACGCCGTACTGCGCGGACTGCGCCGGGTGCTCCCGTTGTCGCACGACTACGACGGCGACAAGCTCGTCAGCCGGTTCGACGGGAAGCGGTTGCTGACCCCGCTGGTGATCGTCATCGCCGCGATCGGGATGGCGAACGTGATCTTCGCGCTCGACTCGATCCCGGCGATCTTCGGGCTCACCCAGGACGCGTACATCGTGCTGACCGCGAACGCGTTCGCGCTGATGGGCCTGCGGCAGCTGTACTTCCTGATCGGCGGCCTGCTGGAGCGGATCGTCTACCTGAACGTCGGCCTGTCGGTGATTCTCGCGTTCATCGGCGTGAAGTTGATCATCGAGGCGCTGCACGGCTCGCACATCGACGACATCGGCGCGATCCACCTGCCGCACATCGGCATCCTGACCTCGCTCGGCTTCATCGTCGGCACGCTGTTCGTCACCACGGTGGTCAGCCTGCTCAAGACGGCCCGCGACAACCGCCGCGAGGCCGTCCGGATCGACGACTGAGCAGGCCGCCTTTTCGGTAACTAAACGGCGTCAGGTGCAGGATTCTTTCCGGAAACCCCGACCGGCGCCTTCAGGCGCAGGTACAACGCCGGGATCGGGAGCCAGATCAGGCCGGACGCGAGCAGTGCGCCGCGCAGCGAGCGGCGGCCGAGGGCGCCGAGGGGTGGGCCGCCGACGACCTGACCGATCGCGTTCGCCTGCGACACCATCGAGATGACGGTCGCCCGGGAGCGCGACTCGACGTGCCGGTTCAGCCAGCCGGAGTGGATCGGAGTCGAGACCGTGTCGGCGATCTGGCGCAACCAGAGCGCGGCCATCGCGATCCAGAAATTCCCGCCGAGCACGAACAGGAAGATGCCCGCGCCGTCCAGCGCCGCGAGGGTGGCGAGGATGCCGGTCGGGTGCGCGGCCTGCAGGCGTTCGGCAGAGAACCGGTTCAGCAACAGCGACGCGCTCAGCGTGAGGATCGTGCCCGCCAGCCCGATGACCGCGAACCAGAAGGCGGGGCCCGACAGGCCGAACACGGTCGGGAACGTGAAGGTCAGCAGCTTCACCGACCACAGCCGGTCGAACGCCTCGCTCGCCAGGCCGGCGATCAGCGCGATGATCGCCTGGGTCCGTACGACGGGACGCCGCCGGGCCGCGTCGAGTCCGCTCCGGAACGTCTCGGCCAACTGCCGGAACGTCTCGCGCTCCTCCTTCGGCGTGCGGTGGAAGTTCTGCTCGCGCATGAACGCGGCGAGCAGCAGCGCGAGCAGGATCATCCCGCCGCCGGACAGCGCCATCGGGAGCGGCAGGCTGATCAGGCCCAGCGCGCCGGCGGCGACGGTACCGGCGATCGTGCCGCCGAGGCTGAACTGCTGCGTGCGGACGAACACCTCGGCGGCGCGCTCGGTTCCGATCTCGTCGGTGATCCACGCCTGGTCGGCGCCGGAGGTGAACGTGTAGCCGATGCCCCACAGCACCTGGGCGCCGAGGATCGCGAGGAACGCGGGCACCAGGCCCTGGAGGAGGAGGCCGGCACCGGTCAGCACGATGCCGATGATGATCGAGAGGCGCCGGCTGTACAGGTCGGCGACGAGGCCTGTCGGGATCTCGAAGAGGAAGCAGGACAGCTCGAGGACCGTCCCGACGAGGACCATCTGGAGCGGGTTCAACCCGGCGTCGCGGACGTAGTAGACAGCGCTGAGCGTGAACGCCAGCGCGAAGAGGAACGCCTGTACGGCGTTGTAGACGTAGTACGTCCGGGTCGGGTCGGCAGCGTGGTACGACGGCATTGTGGACTGCTCCTGAAGGCGTGCGCGGGCAGGACAAAGCGCGACCGGGAGCCGGTCAAACGCTTGCGTGGCGCACGTCAGAGGTGCGCGGTCAGGAGCGGGTTCGCATGGCGCCAAGAGTAAGGCAGTACCCGGCGCGTCCGCCGCCGAATTTGCCGACCCCGCTTGGTGATCAGGGGTATCATCGAGAGAGCCTGGCCCGGCCGTTCCCCCGTGATGGTCGGGTCAGGTTTTGTCTGCCCTCAGAACGACTTCCGGTACCGTTCCTGCCGCTCGACGATCCGGTAGCCGAGGCTCTCGTACAACGCCACGCTCCCGGTCGGGTTCTCCCACACGGTCCAGAGCGAGGCGGTGCGTACGCCGTACGCCCATAACTGAGCGTGGTTCGCCCGGAGCAGCGCGGAGGCCAGGCCGCGCCGACGCCACTCGGGCCGTACGCCGACCCACGGTGTGTCGCGGATCCCGCTGATCACCCACCCGGCCAACCGGTCACCGTGCCACGCGAGCGTCCACAGCCCGTACTCGCCGAAGTCGTCGGCGACGTCCTGCTCGAACTCCTCGAACGTGTGCTGTGCCCAGGCGATCGACCCAGCGAACACGTCGTCGATCGCGTCGAACACCGCCCGATGATCTCTGCCGGTCGCCTCCCGTACCTCGACGCCGGCCGGCCAGACCTCGGCGGCCGCCGGTTCGCTGAGCGCCAGCGTCATCCGTACCCGGGTGAACGCGGCCCGGTACCCGGCAGCGCGAACCAGCGCCCGGTCCCGCTCGGACACCGGGTTCGTCCCGAACACCGGCACGCCTGCACCGTTCGCCTGGGCCCGGGCCTGCTCTTCCTGCCAGGCCAGGATCCGCCGTCCGTACCCCATCCGCTGGAACTCCGGTGCGACCCCGCCGGTCAGGAGATACACCCGGGTGCCGTCCTGCTCGTCCCACCACCGCATCCCGGTGGTCCCGACCTCGACCCCGTCGACGAGCACCCTGCCGTCCACAAATTCCATGCCGCGACTATCCCAGCCTGCGACGATACCGGGATGCTCAGCACCCCTCCGGCCGCCGCCTTGCAGCTCCGCGGGCAGCGACCGGACCTGGCGGAGTGCGCGGTCCGGGCAATGACGGCCGACAAGGAGCTGCTGGTGGCCGAACACGGCCTGCTCGACCTGCCGCGTTGAGTGATCGGGAGCTGGGTGCGATTGCGCCGTTGCAGGTTGTGTTGCAGGTGCTGATGGTGATGGCGGGGCTCTGGGAGAGGCAGCGGAGCGGCCGGTTCGACGAGGCGATGATCACCCGGCACCTGTCCGCCGCCGGGTCTTGACACCGGGCGCCGCACACGGGTTGACTGCTATATAGTTAACCGAAGAAATAAATTCCGGAGAGGTCCGGTGTCGACGGCTCAGATCGACTCCGGGTCCGACCGTGGTGTGCCCGGGTCCGATGGCCAGCCATCGGACCATTCGTCGTTGGGCGACCCATCGTTGCTAACGGCAACCTCAGAGAACCCTTGCCTGCAAGGGATCTGAGCGCCTGGGTCACCGTCCGGTATCGACACCAGCAGAAACTCTTCCGCTGCCCCGGGGTTGTGTGTCATCCTCCGGGATAGCGAAACCCGAGATCCTATCGGATATCGGTTCCACTCCAGCGCGTGAGGGAAAGGAAGCGGAGTGAGCGCAACCTTCGAGGTGAAACCGGCGCCGGCGGCACCGGCGCCGCCGGCGGCGGCAACCGCCCGGAAACCACCGCGAACGTCTCGCCGGACCCAGGCCCGGCGCAGTCTGCGGCGGCACTGGCAGCTGTACCTGCTGGTCGTCGTACCGCTCGCGTACTTCGTGATCTTCAAGTACATCCCGATCGCGAACGCCGTGATCGCGTTCAAGGACTACAGCCCGGTCAAGGGGCCGTGGGCCAGCCCGTGGGTCGGGTTCAAGAACTTCGAACTGTTCTTCCAGAACCCGGTGTTCTGGACCCTGGTGAAGAACACGTTCCTGCTCTCGGTCTACACCGTGCTGGCGAGCTTCCCGATCCCGATCGTGCTGGCGATCGCGCTGAACGAGATCCGCAACGGCCGGTTCAAGAAGACGGTCCAGCTGGTGACGTACGCGCCGTACTTCATCTCCACCGTGGTCGTGGTCTCGATGACGATCCTGGTGCTGTCGCCGCGGCTCGGGTTCGTGAACGACGCGATCGGGCTGTTCGGCGTACCGCAGATCGACTTCCTGGGTAACCCCAACTACTTCCGGCACATCTACGTCTGGTCGGACGTCTGGCAGACCACGGGATACTCCGCGGTGATCTACCTGGCCGCGCTGGCCGGGATCGACCCGGCGCTGCACGAGTCGGCCCGGATCGACGGCGCCAGCCGGCTGCAGCGGATCCGGCACGTCGACCTGCCCGGGATCATGCCGACCGCGGTGATCATCCTGGTCCTCGGCGTCGGCAACATCATGTCGATCGGGTTCGAGAAGGCGTTCCTGCTGCAGAACCCGCTGAACACCGCGCAGTCCGAGATCATCGCCACCTACGTGTACAAGACCGGCCTGCTGAACGCGGACTTCAGCATGGCGACCGCGATCGGGCTGTTCAACTCGGTGATCAACCTCTTCCTGCTGCTCGGCGTGAACTTCGCCGCCAAGCGCATCACCGGAAACGGACTCTGGTCATGAGCATCACGTTGCAAGGATTTCGCCGTACGTCGGTCAAGCGTTCCGAGCGCACCACCATCGAGGAAACGCGGACCGACAAGATCTTCCTGACCGGCGTGAAGATCATGCTCTGGCTGGCGCTGATCATGGTCGCGGTCCCACTGATCTACATCGTCGCGAACTCGTTCAGCAGCCCGTCCGCGGTGAGCGCCGGCAAGGTGCTGCTCTGGCCGGTCGAGCCCTCGCTCAAGGCGTACAAGGAGGCCTTCAGCGATCCGCTGATCATGAAGGGCTACCTGAACTCGTTCATCTACGCGGTCAGCGGCACGCTGATCAGCGTCACGCTGACGATCGCGATCGCGTACCCGCTGTCGCGCCGGACGTTCTTCGGCCGGAACGTGATCATGAGCGTGCTGATCTTCACGATGCTGTTCTCCGGCGGCCTGATCCCGACGTACCTGGTGGTCCAGGACCTCGGCATGCTGAACACCCGCTGGGCGATGGTGATCCCGAGCGCGATCGGCGTCTGGCAGGTGATCATCGCGCGGACGTTCTTCCGCTCGACCATCCCGGACGAGTTGTACGAGGCCGCGACCATCGACGGCGCGAGCGACCTGCGGTTCCTCTGGTCGATCGTGCTGCCGCTGTCCAAGCCGGTGATCGCGGTGATCGCGCTGATGTACGCGATCTTCCAGTGGAACAGCTACTTCGACGCACTGATCTACCTGAAGGACCCCGGCCTGTACCCGCTGCAGATCGTGCTGCGGAACGTGCTGATCCTGAACACCCTCACCGGGTCCACCACTACGACGAATCTGGCCCAGCAGCTCGAACAGCAACAGCTGGCCAACGTCCTCAAGTACGCGCTCATCGTCATCTCGAGCCTGCCCGTACTGGTCATCTACCCGTTCGTCGCCCGCCACTTCACCAAGGGCGTGATGGTCGGCGCTGTCAAGGGCTGACGACAGAAAGGAACACCGCAATGCGCTCATCCATGAGCAAGGTCGTGGCGCTGGCAGCTGCCGGCGCACTGGCCCTGGCCGCCTGCAGTTCGGACAAGTCGTCCAAGGGTGCGGCGAACGAGACCTCGGCCGACGGCAAGGTGATCATCGACACCTTCACGCCGTCGGACCAGAGCACCAACCTGGCCACCAACTCGGTCACCAAGATCATCAGCGACAAGTTCAAGATCCAGTTCCGCTGGCAGACCACGACGTACGACGCCGGGCCGGCCAAGGAGAAGCGCCAGATCGCGCTGGCCAGCGGCGACTACCCGGACCTGTTCTTCCTGATCCCGTGGGTGGACGCGTTCACCCAGGCCGAGGTGCTGAAGCTCGGCCAGCAGGGCGTCGCGGTACCGCTCGAGGACCTGATCAAGCAGAACGCGCCGGACATCCAGAAGGTGCTGGACTCCAACAAGGAGTACAAGGAGATGGCGACCGCGCCCGACGGTCACATCTACGCGCTGCCGCAGTGGGCCGACTGCTTCCACTGCACGTACCCGGACAAGCTGTGGATCAACAGCGCCTGGCTGAAGAAGCTCGGCCTGCAGGTGCCGAAGACCACCGACGACCTGCGCAACGTGCTCGAGGCGTTCAAGACCAAGGACCCGAACGGCAACGGCAAGGCCGACGAGATCCCGATGACCACCGACGTCCAGGACAGCAGCCTGATCGCGTACCTGATGAACGCGTTCGCCTACGACCCGGTCGGTGCGAACAACGGCGTCCGGTCGCTGCTCACGCTGAACGGTGACAAGGTCGTCACGCCGGTCACCTCGGACGCGTGGAAGGAAGGGCTCAAGTACATCCACGGTCTCTACAAGGACGGGCTGATCGACCAGGCCGCGTTCACCCAGAACGCGCAGGCGTTGCAGGCCGAGGGCAACAACCCGAAGGCCGTCGTACTCGGCTCGGTGCCGGTGCTCTGGCCGGGCATCTTCGTCCAGCTCGACTCCAAGGACGGGCGGGACAAGCAGTACGACTCCGTACCGCCGCTGACCGGCCCGGAGGGCAAGAGCTACACCGGCTACAACCACCCGACCTCCACCGGGTACACGTTCATGCTGACCAACAAGGCCAGTAAGGAGGCGCAGGTCGCGGCGATCAAGATGCTCGACTGGATCTATACCGACGAAGGCCAGATGATCACCAACATGGGCCCTGAAGGTGTCGGCTGGACCAAGCCCGGCCCCGGTGACATCGCCCTCGACGCGAGCACGAAGCCGCTGTACAAGCCGACGCAGAACGCGCCGAAGAACATCAGCTGGGGTGCGCTCGGCCAGTACAACAACACCCTCGCCTTCCGGAACGCACAGGTCACGCCGAAGGACGTCTACACCGGCGCCGGGCTGGAGCGGCGGTTGTGGGACGCGACCAAGCAGTACGAGAACCACGTCGACAAGTCGCAGTGGTTCCCGCAGGCGTTCATGTGGCCGGACCCCAGCCTGAGCGGTGAGATCGCCACACTGCAGACCAACCTGAACAACTACGTGAACCAGAACCAGCTGGCCTTCATCACCGGGTCGAAGAACCTCGACACCGACTGGGACGCGTACGTGAAGGGGCTCGACAGCACCGGCATGCCGCGGTACCTGCAGATCAACCAGCAGGCCTACGACAAGTACAAGAGCGGATCGAAGTAGTGTCCCACCTCCTGTGGTTCCGCACCCCCGCGCCGGACTGGTTCGAGGCGTTGCCGCTGGGCAACGGGCACCTCGGCGCGAAGGTGTACGGCCGGGTTGCCGACGAGCGGATCGCGCTGAACCTCGACGACGTGTGGTCCGGGGACGGGCCGCGGACGTTGACGGTTCCGGACGGGCCCGGGGTGCTGGCCGACGTACGACGGTTGTTGCTGGAGGAAGGTGATCAGCTGGCGGCGACCGAGCGGACCCGTGCGTTGCAGGGGCCGTTGGTGGAGTCGTACCAGCCGCTCGCCGACCTGGTGATCACCTCGGCTGGCGAGGGTGCGGACTACCGGAGGAGTTTGGATCTGCGGACCGGGATCGCCGCCGTCGACTACACGGTCGACGGCGTGCGGTTCCGGCGCGAGACGTACGTGTCGGCGCCGGACCAGGTGCTGGTGTGGACGATGATTGCCGACAATCCTGTTGTCGACCTTCTGATCGGGTTGGAGAGTCAGCATCCGGTCCGTCCGTTGGTTGCTGATGGCACCTATGGGGTGGTGGGGCATGCTCCGTCGGATCTGACCATCGAGTACCGGTCACGGCCCGATCCGGTGCGGTACGAGGACGGGCGGGGGATCGGCTTCGGGCTTGCGTTGCGGGTGTTCTCCGACGACGGTGCGGTGTCGGTGTCTGCTGACGGTGTCGCGGTGCACGGGGCTTCGCGGGTGACGGTCGTACTGGCGGCGGCCAGTACGTACGCCGGGTGGTCGGTGCCCCCGGGGCGGGATCCGGCGGTCGCTTTCGATGCGGCGGTTTCCGTACTGGATTCGGTTGCCGTGGACAAGCTTCGCGCGCGGCACGTCGAGGACCATGTGTCGTTGTACGACCGTGCGGCGCTGGAGCTAGGGCCGATTGTCAACAATCCTACGGACGAACGTCTCCGCGCGGTCGCCGCCGGGGCGAGCGATCCGGATCTGATCGCGCTGATGTTCAACCACGGGCGGTACCTGTTGATGGCGTCGTCCCGCCCGGGAACGCAGGCCGCCAATCTGCAGGGCATCTGGAACCAGGACCGCCGGCCGATGTGGGCCAGCGACTGGACCAACAACATCAACACCCAGATGAACTACTGGCTCGCCGACCTGACCGGCTTGAGCGAGTGCTTCGACCCGCTGACCTCGCTGGTGGAGGAGCTGGCGTCGGCAGGTGCGGACACGGCGCGGATCCTGTACGACGCACCCGGATGGGTCGCGCACCACAACACCGACATCTGGCGGGCGACCTGGCCGGTCGGCGACGGCGGTGACGATCCGGTGTGGGCGATGTGTGCGACGTGCGGGGTGTGGCTGACGGCGCATCTCATGGAGCACTACCGGTTCACGCTGGACGTCAGCTTCCTGCGCGAGCGGGCCTATCCGGTGATCGCGGGCGCGGCCGAGTTCGTGTTGTCGATGCTCGTCGCGGATCGGGACGGCGTACTGCAGTTCGTTCCTTCCACCGCGCCTGAGCATCACTTCGTGCTGCCGTCGGGTTCGAAGGCGTCCGTCGATCTCACGTCGACGTACGACATCTGGCTGATCCGGGAGCTGTTCGCGAACCTGGCCGAGGCTTCGCGGATCCTCGGAGTGTCGTCGGACCTGACCTCGCGGGCCGCCGCCGCCCGGGATCGGTTGCCGGCGGTCCGGGTGACGCCGGACGGGCGGTTGCACGAATGGCCGACGGACTGGGAGCCGTCCGAAGTACACCATCGGCATCAGTCGCATCTGTACGGGTTGTACCCGGGCGCGGAGATCGACCCGGTGCGTACGCCGTCGTTGGCGGCGGCGGCCCGTACGTCGCTCCTCGTCCGGACCGAAGGCGCTACGAACGGCGGGTGGACGGCGGCCTGGCTCGTGGCGTTGTGGGCGCGGCTGTTCGAGCCGGCGCGGGCGGTCGCGGTGATCCAGGACTACCTGAGCCGGTTGGTGTCGGACAACCTGCTGTCGCGGGACGGCGACATCTTCCAGATCGACGCGAACTTCGGGATGACCGGATGCATCCCGGAGTTGCTGCTGCAGAGCCACACCGACGTGGTCCGGGTACTGCCCGCCCTGCCGGCGGATTGGCCGGACGGGTCGTTCCGCGGGCTGCGGGCGCGCGGTGGGCTGGTCTTCGACGTGTCCTGGCGCAACGACGAGCTGACCGAGGCCGTCGTACGGGCGTCGCACGACGGTACGTACCGGATCGCGCTGCCGACCGGGGAGCGGACCGTGACGCTCGCCGCCGGACAACAGCTGGACCTGGTTAGGGATGCCTAACCAAAGTTGTGTAGGGTCTGCGGTTGTGAGGAAGCTGATCGGAATCGTCGCCTCGGCCGCCGTACTCGTGCTGGCCGGATGTGGTGGCGGAGACACCAAGAGCGCGGACACCGGCGTCGGTGACAAGGAAGTGGCGACCGGCGGGAGGCTGTTCAAGACCGCCGACGCCGAGACCGCCAAACTCGGCTCGGACGCCGCACCGGGGGCGTTCCCGCGGACCGTGAAGGGCGCGCTCGGATCGGTGCAGCTGGAGCAGAAGCCGACGCGGATCGTCGTACTGGACAGCGGCGAGCTCGACGACGTACTTGCCCTCGGCATCACGCCGGTCGGGATGGCGACGACGGCCGGGCAGAACGGCGTACCGTCGTACCTCGCCGGCAAGGCGCAGGGCATCAAGACCGTCGGCGGGATCAGCGAACTCAACCTCGAGGCGATCGCCGCGCTCAAGCCCGACCTGATCCTCGGCAGCAAACTGCGGGCCAACGACCTGTACCCGAAGCTGAGCGCGATCGCGCCGACCGTGTTCAGCATCCGGCCCGGGTTCCCGTGGAAGGAGAACTTCCTGCTGGTCGCGGACGCGGTCGGCGAGGAGACCAAGGCGACGTCGATCCTGAACGACTACCAGAAGCGCGCCGACGAGGTGAAGTCGAAGGTGCAGGGTACGCCGACGATCTCGCTGGTCCGCTTCCGTCCCGGGGAGATCCGGCTGTACGGGAACCTGTCGTTCATCGGGGTGATCCTCAAGGACGTCGGACTGCCGCGCCCGAAGATCCAGAACGTCCAGGACCTCGCCGTCGAGGTCTCCCAGGAGAACATCGGCCAGGCCACCGGCGACTGGATCTTCTACTCCAGCTACGGCAAACCCGACACCACCGACGAAACCAAGGTCGTCAACGGCGCACTGTGGAAGTCCCTCCCAGCCGTCAAAACAGGCAAATCCGCCCGAGTAGACGACGAGGTCTGGTTCCTAGGCCTAGGCCCGATCGGCGCCCTGCAAGTCCTCACCGACCTACAAAAACTCCTCACCTGACCGACAGGAGCCGTCTATTCCGCGGTTAGGTCGAGGCCGGTGCCGGAGGGGGACAGGAGGATTAGTTTGTTGTGGGTGATGGTGTAGGTGGTTGCGGGGCCGAGGGTGGTGCGGATGGTGGTTCGGAAGGCCTCGGTGTCGGGTGGGCAGGGGGTGTCGGTGATGGTGACGTTGCTGAAGCTCAGTTCGGTGTTGTTGCGGGTGTAGGTGCCGGACAGCTCGTTGCAGCCGGTCCAGCCGGACACGCGTCCGTTGTCGAAGCTGAGCCACGCCTGGCCGGAGAACCGGAAACCTTGGCGCATGTCCGCGTTGGTGATGGTGGTCATGACCTTCCAGCGGATCCCGTCGAGCGGGAGGTCCGGTTCGGCGAGTTTCCGGTCGAGCAAGGTGATCGTCGTACCACCTGAGGTGAGCGTCAGCTCGTCGCCGTCCAGCCTCCAGGAGGGTGTGCTCGTCAGGAACGTCTTGAACCATTCCTCCTGATCCCGCAGCGGCCCTTGGCAGCCGACCTGGGTGCCGCCGAGACCGGGGATCGACAGCCGCCCGCCGGTCAGCAGTTCGCCGGCCGCGACCGCTGTGCCCAGGTGATTGCAACCGACGTCCGCACTCACGACGTCCAGCACGTTCGGCCCGCCCTCGTTCTTGTTCGGATCCCGCGCGAACTCGACCTGGATCCGCGTCCGAGGCACCAGTTCCTTGGGCTCGTCGTCCTCGAACACGGCCGTGGACACGTACGTCTTGCCCAGCGGCGTCCTGCCGGGTCCGTCGAGCACCGCGACCGCGGATTTGAACTCGCGCAGTCGATCCAGGAGGGCTGGACCCGCCTCCTGATCCTGGATCCCCGTTCGCTGCACGGTCGGACGACCGTCCGTGTCCACGCGAATCACGGTACGAGGCCCGTACGTACTGGCCGGCGTACGGCGGTCGTCGGCGTCGATGACGACAGTGCCGGCTGGAAACAGCGCACGAGCTTCGGAGGCCGTCGCGACAGGCGGATTGTCCGTGCCGTCCCAGTACAGGAACGGGAAGCTGCCCCACAGCGTCCAAAGCGGTGCCCACGCCCCGTCGAAGAACAGCACCCAGCCGTCCTCGATCGCCGGCACCAGCCACTCCGGCATCGCCGGGTCCGGCCGGATCGGTGCCGACACCAACATCCGATCCGCCAGCGCGTGGTCGACCATGGCGCGGGCGTCGGTCGCCAGTTCGAGGTACTGGAACAGCTGATCGTGTGCGGTCCTGAAATGGACCGAGATCGCGACCGGATGATCGACCGGCCGGCCCTTCAGCAAATTCACGGCGCGCGGGTCGCGGGCTACCACTCCGTATGTCATCGGACTCGGACTGGTCACGACGACCGCCCCGCCCCCGCGCAGCACCTCGATCGCGTGCAGTTGTGCGCGATTGAACGGGGGCAGGTCCATGATCGACATGCTTCGAGTATCAGCCTCTGACCGGTAGCAGACCTTGCTCCGCGAAGACCTTCTTGGCGACGGCGATCGCGTTGATCGCGCGCGGGAAGCCGGCGTAGCCCAGCGTGTGGATGAAGGTCTCGACGATCTGTTCGGGGGTGAGGCCTACGTTGAGGGAGGTCCGGATGTGGACTTCCAGTTCGGGTTCGCAGCCGCCCAGGGCGGCGAGGATGCCGAGGGTGACCAGTTGCCGTTGCTGCGGTACGAGCGCGGGCCGCGCGTAGATGTCGCCGAAGCCGAACGCGACGACGTGGTGCGCGAGGGCGGGAGCGATGTCGCCGAGACTGTCCATGACCGCGGGTGCGCCGCCACCGTCGATCGCGTTGAGTACGTCCAGGCCGCGCTGGTAACGGGCCTGTTCCTCCGGGCTGTTGATGTCAGGAGCTGCCATGCCCCAGACGCTAACGCGGCACCGGGTCCGAGACGTCCAGCGGTGGTCCGGAGAACTCGATCCAGGCGGCATGCCCGACGGCCGCGAGCTGTTCGGGGTCGATCGGACGCGACAGCGTGTCGGCCTCCTCGAAGAAGCGCTCGAGACCGGACGGTGTGGTGATCACCAGCAGCCGTCCAGTACGTACCAGACCTCGTCTTCACGGACGTGCGTGTGTGTACGGGCGGACCTTCGTACGGCGGGATGACGAACTCCATCACCGTCAGCGAGCCGTTGGTGTCGGCTGTGTCGGCCTTGACCTGGCGCCAGCCGGTGGTGAGGGTCGAGTGCGAAAGGTTTCATGGCTCAGTCCTCCACCCGGCCGCGATTCGTGACCGGGACGTGCGGGGCGCGTTGGGCGACGGCGGTGGCGAGTTCGTCGTACGGCAGCGTACGGCCGAGGATCTCGTGCGTACCGGGCCACGGGCAGGACGGCCCCCAGGCCTTGGTACTGCGGGGGAGCGCGTCCTCGTCGACGAGCATGACGACGAGCCGCGGCTCCCAGACCTCCTCGGCCTCCAGTTGCTCGACGCGGCACACGCCGCGGATCTGGCTCCACGGGATCGTCCGCGGCTGGTCGCCGCCGAGGCGGATCCCAGTACTGTCGACCGTCAGCAGCACGTCGTCGGTGTCCTCCTCGCGGCGTTCCTCGAGGGCGGTGATCGCGCCGGCCAGCAGCAGGATCGGCAGGCCGACGGCGAAGATCAGCGGCGTACCGCCCCAGCTCAGCCATACCGCTTCGAGGGGCGTCCGGATCGAGGCGCCGCGGATCGCCTGCACGACGACGATCCCGAGCGTCAGCAGCACCATGACGGCGAACACCGCGGTACCGAGCGCGAGCGCGGTCTTCGTCGTACCGAGCCCGTGGCGCTTCACGACGAACGGCTCGGTGGTCTCCGCTGACATACCGGCATTGTGGGCGCTGTCCGTCGAACGCACCAGAGTTCTCACGGTTTCCTCATCATTGTGGGGTGCGCCGCTCGTCCGTACGGATGAAATCGCCGTACCTGACCCTGCATGGACTTTGGTCCGGCCCGGCAGTCCGCAACAATCGCTGCATGTCCGACCGCCAGACCGCAGTCGCCGCCCGTTCGCGACCGCCGACGCGCACCGCAGCGCGCCGGCGGAAGAAGAGCGGCGGCATGTGGCGGCGCGGCTGGGTGATCGCCGTCCTCGCGCTGCTGACCGCGGCGGTGCTGATGTTCCACCGCAGCGTGCCGAACTCGGTTGGCAACCTCGGCAGCCTGCTCGACACCTTCCTGCCCTGGGTCGGCGTCGCCGTGCCGGTGCTGGGCGTGGCCGCGCTGGTACGCCGTTCCGCGACGGCCGGTGTCGCGCTGCTGCTCCCGTTGGCGATCTGGGGCCTGATGTTCGGGCACCTGATGTTGCCGGGGAAGGCACCTGGCGGCGCGTACGACCTGCGTGTGCTGACCCACAACGTCGACGCGGCGAACCCGGCGCCGAAGCAGACCGCGCAGGACTTGCTCGGTGCGGGCGCGGACGTCGTCGCGCTGGAGGAGCTCACCCCGGCCGACCTGAAGATCTACAAGGCGGCGTTCGCCAAGACCTATCCGTACGAGGTGACCCGCGACACGGTGGCCCTGTGGTCGAAGTACCCGGTCGTCGAGACGAAGTCCGTGGACGTCGGGTTCGCCTGGACGCGGGCGCTGCGGGCGGAGGTCAAGACGCCGAAGGGGACGGTTGCGGTGTACGTCGCGCACCTGGCCTCCGTACGGGTGGGCACCAGCGGGTTCACGTCCGACCAGCGCAACAACACGATCAAGGAGCTCGGACAGCAGATCGCCGCGGACAAGTCGTCGGCGGTGATCGTGATGGGCGATTTCAACGGCACGATCAACGACCGCAGTCTCGCTCCGCTGACCTCGGGCCTGCGTTCGGCACAGGGCGCGGCCGGCACCGGGTTCGGGTTCACCTGGCCGTCGGCGTTCCCGATGGCCCGGATCGACCACATCCTGGTCCGCGGCCTCACCCCGACCAAGGCCTGGGTGATGAGCCCCACCGGCAGCGACCACCGCCCGGTAGTGGCCGAGCTACGTCTCTGACGCGATTCCCTTGCGGAAGGCGTAGCGGACTGCCTCGGCGCGGTGGCGGGCGCCGATCTTGGCGAAGGTGTTGTTGATGTGGGTTTTCACGGTCGCCTCGCTGATGAACAGCTTTCCGGCGATCTCCGGGTTGCTGAGTCCTTGGGCGATCAACCGCAGTACTTCGGTCTCGCGGGCGGTCAGGCCGTCGCCGCCTGGATCACTCGTGGGTGTCAGCCCGGCGAGCAGCCGTTTGGTCACCTGCGGGTCGAACGTCGACTGCCCGGCCGCCGTGGAGCGCAGGGCGGCGCCGATCTCGGCGCGGCTCGCGTCCTTGGTCAGGTACCCGCGGGCTCCGGCGCGCAGCGCGTTCGCGATCGAGGCGTCGTCGGCGTACGTCGTCAGTACGAGTACGGCGACGCCCGGGAAGTCCGCGGTGATCCGTGCGGTCGCCTGGATCCCGTCGAGCACCGGCATCCGCAGGTCCATCAGCACGACGTCCACGTTGCCCTGGGCAACCAGGTCGACGGCTTCGACGCCGTTCGTGGCCGCGCCGGCGACCTCGACGCCGTCGATCAGCCCGAGCAGCGCGACCAGCCCTTCCCGTACGACCTGTTGATCGTCCGCGACAACGACCCGGATCACGTCACTCAACCTCCGCCACCACCAACCAGTCGCCGGAACCAGCCGGATCCGGACCCGCCGTCAACGTCCCGCCCACCAAGGCCAACCGCTCCCGCATCCCTGCCAGTCCGAACCCTTCGCCGCTCGTCACGCCCTTGTTCCGCACCGACAGCTCGACGCCGTGGTTGTAGACAAGCCGCATGTCGACAATCTGACCGGGCGCATGCTTTGCCGCATTCGTCAGTGCCTCACGAGCGGCGCCGAGTAGCGCGACCGTCACCTCTGATTCCAGCTTGCGCTGACCGGTAACAGTCAGCGTCACCGCGATCCCGTGGTCCGCGATGTGCTGCTCCGCAAGCGCAGCCAACGCAGCAGGAAGCTCCGGTACTTCATCTACTCGTAGCGCAGCTACGGCCGACCGCGCCTCGGTAAGCCCTTGTACGGCGAGCCGTCGCGAACGGCGTACTCGCTCAAGCGCCCCGGCCGTGTCACCGCGCTCTTCGAGCAGGGCCTCGGCCACCTCGAGCTGAACGCTCAGCGCGCCCAGCGAGTGCGCCAGTACGTCATGCAGGTCACGGGCGATCCGCCCGCGCTCCTCCAGCGCCGCAGCACGCGCATGTTCGTTCTGGGCCAGCTGGGTCTGCTGCAGCAGTTGCTCGGTCTGTCTCGCCTGTACCTCGTACTGCCGCCGGTTCAACCCGAAAGCCACTAGTACTGCGGTCCACAGCAGCTGGCTGAAGTACCAGGACTCCGACTGATCGAACAGGTAGGCAGAAGCGGCGTACGCGATCGACACCCCGATGCAGGCGGCAACGACCGGCCGGTTGCTGTGCCGCTGGAAGTCGATCACCGCGATGTCGGTCACTGCGACCAGCACGAGTACCAGGGCGTTCGACTGCGGGTATCCAGCGATCAGCGCATTGCTGACCGCGACCGCTGACAGCAGGGCGAAGGCCCCGTACGGCCGGGCAGCCATCAGCACGGACCCGACGACGAAGACGCCGAACGAAACGCCGAGTACTACCCACACCCAGACGTCCGCAGGACGAGCAGTGGCCAGTACGGCGATCGCTACGCCCGTGGTGAGCACCCGGCCGACCCAGCCGCTCTCTCCGTGCGGACGGGCCGGCAGTAGCGCCTGCAGCTTCACTGGTTGGTGTACTCCTCGGCCATGCGGCTCGCCTTGCCCTGGATGATCATCGACTGCGTCAACAGGTTCGCACCGAGCGAGAACATCAGCGCACCACCCTGGGCAACCGGGATGCCGATCAGATGGCCGACGCCCGCCAGGCCGAGCCGGATGACCAGGTAGGCCACCATGATGCCCAGTCCGGGCAGACCGAGCCGGTAGAACACCTTTCCGGCGCGTCGCTCCACCTGGGCGACCCGCCCGCTGGCGACCCCGGCGACCAGTGCGACACCCGCACCGATCACCAGCAGGGTCACGTCGGCGGCACCGAGGTGCGTGTGGTTGGCGTACAGCTGAGAGACCCCGGCTCCGATCAGTACGACCGGGCCGCGCCAGACGTCGGCGTTGGCGTTGTTCAGCTCGGACCAGGACAGCCGCCGGGCGATGACGGCGATCACGACTGCGATCACGACGAGTGCGTTGGGCAAGGTTCCGAAGCTCATGTCACGGACGGTAGGTCCGGACTGCGGTGGGTGAGGACAGACCACGGGTGGAGATCCGGGTGGAGAAGCGATCTGGTTGAAAAGAGGAGTAACGTTCCTCACCGGTAACACCACGATGTGTCACGACGATCTGTCACAACCGGAGCTCCGGAGGGCCGATGCTTCCGCAACAATCCATCCTCAGACTGGATGCCACGGCGATCGACTACCTCATCATCGCGCTGTACTTCGTCTTCGTGCTGGGCATCGGATATCTGGCCAGACGGGCCGTGTCGAGCAGCCTGGACTTCTTCCTGTCCGGCCGTTCGCTGCCCGCCTGGGTGACCGGCCTGGCGTTCATCTCGGCCAACCTCGGCGCGATCGAGATCATGGGCATGTCCGCGAACGGGGCGCAGTACGGCATGCCGACCGTGCACTACTTCTGGATCGGCGCGGTCCCGGCGATGCTGTTCCTCGGCGTCGTGATGATGCCGTTCTACTACGGCTCGAAGGTCCGCAGCGTGCCGGAGTTCATGCTCCGCCGGTTCGGCAAGCCCGCGCACCTGGTGAACGCGATCAGCTTCGCGCTGGCACAGGTACTGATCGCGGGCGTGAACCTGTTCCTGCTCGCCACCATCGTGAACGTACTGCTCGGCTGGCCGATCTGGGTGTCGGTGATCGTCGCCGCCGTGATCGTGCTCAGCTACATCACCCTCGGCGGTCTGTCGGCGGCGATCTACAACGAGGTGCTGCAGTTCTTCGTGATCGTCGCGGCCCTGCTGCCGCTGACGCTTGTCGGCCTGCACAAGGTCGGCGGCTGGCAGGGGCTGGTCGACAAGGTCACCGCGTCTCCCGGCGGCGGCGAGCAGATGTCGGCCTGGCCCGGGAACGCGCTGAGCGGCTTCCACAACAGCTTCCTGTCGGTGATCGGGATCGTGTTCGGCCTCGGCTTCGTGCTGTCGTTCGGGTACTGGACGACGAACTTCACCGAGGTCCAGCGGGCGCTGGCCTCGAAGAACATGTCCGCGGCCCGGCGGACCCCGATCATCGGCTCGTTCCCGAAGATGTTCGTCCCGTTCATCGTGATCATCCCGGGCATCATCGCCGCGGTCGTCGTGCCCGAGCTGTCCCAGTACAAGGCGACCGGCAGCGGCGAGGTCGACTACAACGACGCCTTGCTGCTGCTGATGCGCGACCTGCTGCCGAACGGCATGCTCGGCCTCGCGATCACCGGCCTGCTGGCGTCGTTCATGGCCGGCATGGCGGCCAACCTGAGCTCGTTCAACACGGTCATGTCGTACGACATCGTCGAGCGGTACGTGATCAAGGACCGGCCGGACGAGTTCTACCTGCGGACCGGGCGCTGGGTGACCGTGGCCGGCACGCTGATCGCGATCGGCACGGCCGCGATCGCCTCCGGCTACAGCAACCTGATGGACTACCTGCAGCAACTGTTCTCGTTCTTCAACGCACCGCTGTTCGCGACGTTCATCCTCGGTATGTTCTGGAAGCGGATGACCGCGGCGGCCGGCTGGATCGGCCTGGTCAGCGGTACGGCTACCGCGATCCTGGTGTTCGTACTGTCCGAGAACGGCACCATCAACCTGCCCGGTCAGGGCGCCAGCTTCGTCGGCGCGGGTGCGGCGTTTGTGGTCGACATCCTGGTCAGCGTGCTGGTCAGCCTCGTGACGACACCGAAACGGGAGACCGAGCTGATCGGGTTGGTGTACTCGCTGACGCCGAAGGAACAGCGCACCGAGGTGGCCGTCGCCGGCGACGGTGGCTGGTACCGCAAGCCGGTCCTGCTGGCCGGGATCTCGCTGGCATTGACCATCGTCCTGAACATCGTCTTCAGCTGACTGGGAGCTCGTGATGGCGGAGAAGAAGAAGGCCGGAGCGTTCGACATCCGGGTCGTGATCGCGCTGCTGGTCGGCATCTACGGCGTGGTGCTGACGATCCTCGGGATCACCGGCAGCAAGGCCGAGGTCGAGAAGGCGGCCGGGGTCAACATCAACCTGTGGGGCGGCATCGGGATGCTGGTGTTCGCCGCGCTGTTCGTGCTGTGGGCGCGGCTGCGGCCGATCGCGGTCCGGGACGAGGAATGAGCATGTCCGTTTGACGAACATCGGCGTCCGGCCGGGTCCTCCCGTCCGGACGCCGGCGTTCGTAGGCTCGAAGTACCCGATCAGGAGGTACTCCGAGATGACGATCACATCCGAGCGGCCCGAGCTGTCGTCGCTCGCGCAGCAGTACGCCGCCGACGGCTTCGTACTGGTGAAAGGCCTGCTCAGCAAGGAAGAAGCGGCGTACTACCGCAAGCGCAGCCATGACCTGCTGGCGCAGCTGAACCGTGGTGACGACCCCACCTGGGGAGCCGCTCGCGACATGGCGGAAGCGCCCACCAAGCTGCAGCACCTGCACGACGCGCAGTTCTACGACGCGGAGTTCGCGAAGCTGCTGGTTGACCCGCGGTTCACCGACGTGGCCGCCGCGGTGATGGGTGTCGACAACGTCCAACTGCACCACACCAAGCTGTTCGTGAAGCCGCCGGAGAACGGTTCGCCGTTCCCGCTGCACCAGGACTACCCGTTCTTCCCGCACACGTACCACCGGGTCGGTGCGGCGATCTTCCACTTCGACGACGCCCCGGTCGAGAAGGGCTGCGTACGGATCATCCCGGGCAGCCACAAGTCCGGGCCGCGGGAGCACGAGGCGGAGGGGTCGTACCACCTCCTCGAGCCGGCCTTCGACGAGGCGACACCGCAGCCGGCCGAGGCAGGCGACGTGCTGTTCTTCACGTACCTGACCGTCCACGGGTCCGGTGTGAACACCAGCGACGAGGCCCGTACGACGTGGCTGATCCAGTACCGCGACCCGGCGGACCCGCCGACGGTGAAGACCCACGACTGGTCGCTCGGTCAGGGCATGATGCTGCGTGGAGTCGACCCCACTGGCAGGAGTGCTGTTTGACGCTCGCCGATGTAGGCAGTGCTGACCGGTTCGTCGACCTCGCGGGGCTCCTGGAGTCCTGTGAGGTCGACGGCTTCCGTGCGGACTTCCTGAGTTGGGGGCACTACCAGCCGGAGTACTGGCGCAACTACTGGCACAGCCACTCGTTCCACGAGGTCTGTCTGGCGTACTCGGGAGAGGGGCGGTTCAACAACGGGTCCGTGCGGTACGACGTGGGGCCGGGCTCGGTGTTCCTCGCGCGGCCCGGAGACGTGCACGAGATCGAGTCGTCGCACTCGTCTCCTCTGGGTATCGCGTTCTGGGGTTTCACGTTCCGTCCTGGTTCCGACGAACGAGGGTGGTGGTCCGGGCTCACACGCACTGATGGCCCTGTCATGTCCACAAGAACAGGTGCGCTCCCAGCCCTTGTCACAGCCCTGGCCGGGGAAGCCGCAGCACCGGTCTCCGGCTACGAAACTGCTCTTATAGCTCTGGGCTCTACGCTCGTGATGGAGACAGCGCGGGCATTCGCTCTAGACGAGGACCTAGCCGTTGAACCAGTACGTAGAGACAGACGACCTCTAGTAGTAGAAGCCATGCAAAGACATCTGCGGGACAACCTCTCACGGCCCATCACCGTGCGCGACGTGGCCGCAGCCGCTCACCTCTCCGAGCGCCACGCGGAGCGGCTGTTCACCCAGCAGACCGGTGACTCGATCATGTCCACGCTGAGACGGCTGAGACTGGAACTGGCCGGACAGCTCCTGCTGGATCACACGCTGTCCGTCACGGACGTAGCGCGAGCCTGCGGGTACTCCGACGTACGTCCGTTCTCCACTGCCTTCAAACGCAGGTACGGCCGTACCCCGGGCGACCACCGCCGCACCGGCGGGACGGAGTTCCTGTAGTGCTACCCTGAACGTATGCGAGTGAGCCTGCTCCTTACTTAGCCGTACTGATATTCCGGTCAGTACGGCACCCCCTCCTGTGTGAGGGGATTTTTCATTTCTGGCAGATTTAGGCTCAACAAGACCACGAAGCAGGAGTAGGACCGTGAGCGAGCAGGTGGACGACACTCCGATCGACCGGGGTGGCTACGACTTCAACGCCATGCAGGCCAAGTGGCGTCCGGTGTGGGAGAAGCTGGACCCGTTCAAGGCGAAGGACGACGGCTCGGCGGAGCGCCGGTACGCGCTCACGATGTTCTCCTACCCGTCCGGCGACCTGCACATGGGTCACGCCGAGGTGTTCGCGCTGCACGACGTGCTGGCGCGGTACTGGTTCCAGCAGGGGTACGACGTACTGAACCCGATCGGCTGGGACTCGTTCGGCCTGCCCGCGGAGAACGCCGCGATCAAGCGCAACGAGCACCCCGCGACGTACACGTACGCGAACATCGAGACGCAGGCGGAGTCCATCCGGCGGTACGCGCTGAGCTTCGACTGGTCGCGCCGGCTGCACACGTCCGACCCGGAGTACTACCGCTGGACGCAGTGGCTGTTCCTGCGGCTGTACGAGCGCGGCCTGGCGTACCGCAAGGCCTCGTACGTCAACTGGTGCCCCAACGACCAGACCGTGCTGGCCAACGAGCAGGTCGTCCAGGGCCGCTGCGAGCGCTGCGGCTGGGAGGTCACCAAGCGGGAGCTGACCCAGTGGTACTTCAAGACCACTGAGTACGCGCAGCGCCTGCTGGACGACATGGACCAGCTGCAGTGGCCCGAAGAGATCCTGCTGATGCAGCGGAACTGGATCGGCCGCTCCGAGGGCGCGTTCGCGGACTTCCAGGTCGAGGGCCGTTCGGAGCCGATCCGGGTCTTCACGACCCGCCCGGACACGCTGTTCGGCGCCACCTTCATGGTCGTCGCGCCAGACGCGAAGCTGGCCGCCGAGCTGGTCACGCCGGAGCAGCAGACCGCGTTCGACGAGTACCTGACCAAGGTCAAGGCGACCACCGAGATCGAGCGGCAGAGCACCGAGCGTGAGAAGACCGGTGTCTTCCTGGGCTCGTACGCGATCAACCCCGTGACCGGGCAGCGGATCCCGATCTGGGCGGCCGACTACGTGCTGGCCGACTACGGCACCGGGGCGATCATGGCGGTCCCGGGGCAGGACACCCGGGACTGGGAGTTCGCGGAGAAGTTCGGCCTGCCGATCGTGCGTACCGTGCAGCCTGCCGCCGACTTCGAGGGCAAGGCGTACACGGGTGACGGTCCCGCGATCAACAGCGCGAACGACGAGATCAGCCTGGACGGGCTGGAGGTCGCCGAGGCGAAGACGCGGATCATCGACTGGCTGCAGGACAAGGGCCTGGGCGAGCGCACGATCAACTACCGCCTGCGCGACTGGCTGCTGAGCCGCCAGCGGTACTGGGGCTGCCCGATCCCGATCATCCACTGCCCGGCCTGTGGCGAGGTGCCGGTCCCGGACGACCAGCTGCCGATGGAGCTGCCCGACCTGCGCGGCGCCGACCTGCAGCCGAAGGGCGTGTCCCCGCTGGCCGCGGCCCGCGAGTGGGTCGAGGTCGACTGCCCGAAGTGCGGTGGCAGGGCCGAGCGCGACACCGACACGATGGACACGTTCGTCGACTCCTCGTGGTATTTCCTGCGCTACCTGTCGCCGGAGTACACCGACGGCCCGTTCGACCAGGCCACGGCGGAGCGCTGGATGTCGGTGTACCAGTACGTCGGCGGCAAGGAGCACGCCGTACTGCACCTGATGTACGCGCGCTTCTTCGTGAAGGCGCTGTACGACATGGGGCTGCTGACCGTGGTGGAGCCGTTCACCAGGCTGCTGAACCAGGGCCAGGTCATCAACCAGGGCAAGGCGATGAGCAAGTCCCTGGGCAACGGCGTGAACCTGGGCGACATGATCGACGAGTACGGCGTCGACGCGGTCCGGCTGACGATGGTGTTCGCGGGTCCGCCGGCGGACGACATCGACTGGGCCGACATGTCCCCGGGCGGCTCGCTGAAGTTCCTGCAACGGGCCTGGCGGCTGGCCGGTGCGGTCGAGGCGCCGGTGGGCTCGGATCCCGCGACCGGTGACGTCGCGCTGCGCAGGCTGACCCATCGGACGGTGGCCGACGCGGCCGAGCTGATCGACTCGCACCGGTTCAACGTGATGGTCGCCCGGATCATGGAGCTGGTGAACGCGACCCGGAAGGCGATCGACGCCGGCCCGGGCGCGGCCGACCCGGCGGTCCGCGAGGCGGTCGAGACGGTGGCGATCCTGCTGAGCCTGGTCGCGCCGTACACGGCCGAGGAGATGTGGGAGGAGCTGGGCCACGAGGCCACCGTCGCGAAGGTGGGCTGGCCGAAGGTCGACCCGGCCCTGCTGGTCCAGGAGACCGTGACGTGTGTGGTCCAGGTGGCCGGCAAGGTGAAGGACCGGCTGGAGGTCGCGCCGGACATCTCCGACGCCGACCTGGAGCAGCTGGCGCTGTCCTCCGAGTCGATCCAGAAGGCACTGGACGGTCGCGGTACCCGCAAGGTCATCGTGCGGGCGCCCAAGCTGGTGAACATCGTCCCCGCCTGATGGACTCCGTCGTACTGAAGGTTCACACCGGAAGCCGTGAGGTCGTTCTCGACCTCACGGCTCGGTGTGAGCAGTTCGTCTCCGGCCGTGGTGACGGCCTGCTGCACGTGTTCGTACCGCACGCCACCGCGGGTGTGGCGATTCTGGAGACCGGGGCGGGCAGCGACGACGACCTGCTCTCGGTGCTC
Organism: Kribbella sp. NPDC004536; assembly: GCF_042873835.1. Classification (NCBI taxonomy): domain Bacteria; kingdom Bacillati; phylum Actinomycetota; class Actinomycetes; order Propionibacteriales; family Kribbellaceae; genus Kribbella; species Kribbella sp. NPDC004536. The sequence continues at coordinate 1,423,182 of NZ_JBIALY010000003.1, forward strand.
GAGGAGCTGCTGCCGCGCGACTTCGACTGGCGGCATCGGCACGGGTCGCCCGGTCACGGCCGCGACCACGTGCTGCCCGCGCTGATCCCGCCGTACGCGACCGTGCCGGTGCTGGCCGGGCGGCTGACGCTCGGGACCTGGCAGTCGATCTGTCTGGTCGACACCAATCGGGACAATCCCGACCGGCAGGTCCGGTTGTCGTTCCTGGCCGGTTAGTGGACTACCCGGTAATAAGGACCGCGAGTATTTTGGTGACTTATCGTGATGTTGCCGATCGCGTTACGTTTGCGAAACACGGCTCCGCTTGAATTATCCGCATGGCAGCCCTGGACACCCTGCGCGACGTCACCGTTGAGCTCCTGGTTCGCGCTACCCGGGGCATTTCCGACGGCAGTCTGCTGAATGCGGACACCGGCCGCGCCGACACCCGCGCGCGGATCGACGACTGGGCCGGCGTGCTTTCCCTGTACGCCGGCGAAAATGAATCCCGCTCGGTTCGGGCGACTGCTTGAAAATTGCAATTCTGAACTCACAGGAATTCAATCGGCTGATTTCCGTGTGACCCAGACCGCATCCCGCACGCCGGGCGCCCCCACCGGAAACGTACCCATCACGCTATGTTGTGACGAGTACGTGAGGCCTTCGGAGGGGTGTGACGGGCTGTGTCGGACAGGGATGGCCGGGCGGACGGTCGGCGAGGGTTCGCCGAACTGTTGCTCGACTTGAGGGTCCAGGCCGGCCTTTCCCAGGAGGAGCTGGCCGACCGGGCCGGGCTGAGTGTGCGCTCGATCCGGGAGATGGAGGCCGGCCGGGTCGCGCGGCCGCGGAAGGACTCGGTCCGGCTGCTCGCGTCCGCGCTGGGACTCCAGGACGTGGCCGAATTCCTGCAAGCGGCCGGGCATGGCTCGGGGCGTCCAGTCGCTCCGGTCATTTCAGTGGCGGATGCGGCGCCGACCGGTCTGCGTTGGCGCGGTACGCGGCCGATCCCGGACGGGCTCGTCGGGCGTGAGCAGGACCTGTACGAGCTGGAGGCCCTGCTGCGGCAGAACCGCCTCGTCACGCTCGTAGGTCCTGGTGGCGTCGGGAAGACGGAGCTGGCGCTGGCCGCGGCGGACCGGTTCTCCGGCGCGGACACGACCGTCGTGGTCGTCGACCTGACGACAGTGCAGCGCGACGCGGCCGTACCGTCGGCGATCCTCGACGCGTTCGGGACAGCTCCCGGTACGTCCGACCTCGACGACGTACTGTCCGGCCGCCGCCCTGGTGACCTGGTGATCGTCGAGGACAACGCGGAGCACGTGCTCGACGGCGTCGCCACGGTCGCGAACCGGATGGTACGGAGCTTCCCGGGGGTCGGCGTACTGGTCACGTCGCGGATCCCGCTCGGTCTGCCGGACGAAGTGGTACGGCGTGTGCAGGTGCTCGGCGTACCGGCGAACGACGAGAACTTCGAAGAGATCGCGGCGTCGCCGGCCGTGGAGATGTTCACCCGGCGGGTGACGCGCGTACGGCCCGACTTCGAGCTGACCCCCGCGAACGCATCGACGGTTGCGCGACTGTGCCGCCGGCTGGACGGGCTGCCGCTCGCGCTGGAGCTCGCGGCCGCGCGCGCAGGGTCCTTGTCGGTGGAGACGATCCTGGCCGCGCTGGACGACCGTTTCCGGTTGCTGTCCGGCCCGCGGCGGTTCGGTGCGCCGCATCAGCGGACGCTGGCCGACACGATCGCGTGGAGCGTCGACGGGCTGTCGGACCCGGCACGGCAGCTGCTGTACCGGACGTCCGTACTCGGGTCGCCGTTCACGCTGGAGGCTGTAGCAGGGGTCTGTACGGGTACCCCGATCGACGAGCTCGACGTACCGATGTTGCTTGCCGAGCTGGTGGAGAAGTCGCTGCTGCAGCCGGTCCACGAGTTCGAGCAGCTGTACGGCGCGCGGTACAAGCTGCTGGAGACGATCCGCGAGCACGCGTACGGGGGACTGTCGTCGCAGGGGGACGACCTCACCGAGTTCCGTAATCGGGCCGTCGCGTGGTGTACGACGTACGTGTCCGGGCTCGAGGGTGCGTGGTCGTCGCCGGACCGCGACCGGCGGTACCGGGCCGCGCATGCGAACTCGGCATTGTTCGAGGTGGCGCTGGAGCGAGCCGCGGAGCTGGGGGAGTGGGACACGGCGGCGCGGATCGTGCTCGGGTTCCGGATCGCCTGGCAGTACCAGGCGAGTGTTGCCGAGAGCGGGATCCGCTGGGCGACGCTGTGCGCTTCCAACGTGTCCGACAAGGAGACGAGCGGCCGGCTGCTTGCCATTGCCGGTCGGTTGTCCAGCCTGACCGGTGACATCCACGGCGCGCGGCGGCACTACGAAGAAGCGCGCAAGCTCATCCCAGGTGAGACGGAGATGGGTCTGGTCGCTCGGGGCGGCTGGGTGTCGTCCGGTTCGCACTTGCTCGACACACGAAGCCTGGCCGAGATTCCTGCGCTGGTGGACGATGCGCGGAAGCACGGCGACCTGCAGCGGTCCGCGACGGTGCAGGCGACCTGCGGACTCGCCCTGCTGCGCTGGGGCCGTCTTGTCGAGGCCAGGGAGCTCCTGCTCGCGTGGGAGGCCGCACTGGTCAACCCGGGTGTCTACGCGGACGAGATCGCGTACATGGCGCTCAGCCGGGTCGACCTCGAGTTGGGCAACCTGGCCGGCGCTCGGCACTGGGCCCTGCTCGCCCGTGACAGCCAGGCGTCCGACGACCCCGAGCGGACGAAGGTGGCCGGCTGCCTCGCGATGGTCGAGTACCACGACGGCCAGTACGACGAGGCGCGTGCCCTGCTCGACCAGGCCGACGCGGACATCCGGGGTCACCGTGGGTACTTCGACTACCTGGTGATGCTCTACCGGTCACGGCTGGCCCGTGCTGCTGGTGAGGTCGAGCAGGCCCGGCTGGCCGTACTGGACGCCCTGAACCGGCTCGTGCTCGAGGGGCGGGTCGTCTACCTGCTCGAAGTACTGCCGGAAGCTGTGGCGGTACTGCACGCGCTCGGGCGCTCCGAGGTCGGGGATGCGATCTGCGGCGAGCTGCTGGCGTGGCAGCAGACGATGGACCCGCCCATGCTGCCGACAGCGTGGGCAGTGCTGCAGGAGTCGTGCCAGAGCGCCACGGCCGCCGACGGTTGGCCGCAGCCTGATCCGGCGGCCGCCGTACAGCGGCTGGCCAACGACGTACTCACCGCGCTTTCCTGACGCGGATCCGCCGAAGCTGCCGGGTAACTGCCGGTAGTTCTGCCTCGTCCTGACATAGCCCGGCGACAAAGAATTACAGCCGTAGGGCAGGTTCCACGAAGCAGAGTCCGACACCGGAAAGCGGCGGGAAAGGCGGTGGACCATGAAGAGGCCATGGCACAGCGCCGGACCGCATGGCTCGGCGAAGGCGACGCGGAGGGCCTCCGGTGGCTGGTTGGTGGGGGCGCCGACCGGCGGCCGAGAGCTCCGGAGTGCTGTCGCGTGTGGATCTGTCCTGCCTGTACCGGGCGCTGTGCACCGTCAGGGCACTGCTTCCGGGGCGGGGTCCCAGCACAGGGTCAGGCACACGACACAGGGGACGAGTGTCGCGGCCCTTCCGGCGCGGGTAAACCGGCGGGCTTGGTCTCCCGTCGGCGGGCCGGCCGCTGGGACCTCCCGGGACCTCGGCGAGCTCGCGGTCAGGCCGGTTCATGCGGAGCCGGGTACGGGGAGTAGCTCGTCGAGGTCCCATCTACTTCAGCTGACAGCCAGGGGGAGTCAGCCGAACAAGCCGGGCTGTTGACGCACAGGGGACGTCAGGAGCCCGGCAGAGTTCCGAAGCGAGGTGAAGGCCCCGGGAGGGGTGGCCTTCACCTCGCTGTTTCTCCGTAACCGTCCACCCAGCTGGGCTGGAGCCGGCAGTAGACGATGTCCGGGCCCCAGCTCGACGGTGAGCTGCCGTAGTGGTTCGTGAGGTACTCCTCGATCTCGGCGAAGTCCGGGTGTTCGGCGGTCAGGAACTCGGCGGTCCCGTGGCTGAACACGCCGATCCGCTCGCCGTCGACGTACGCGAGACTCGCGGCCGGCCGCTGTTTCAGGTGCTTTGCCTTCGCTGCGGAGCCGGAGGTGGTGAACACCCAGCGCGCGTGCAGGAAATGCCCGTCGACCGCGCTGATCCGTGGCTCGCCTCGCGCGGTGACAGTCGCCAGGTTGACGGTGCACATCCCGGTCAGCGCCTGCACCAGCGCGTCCGCATTGAGCCGTTTCTGGCCCTTGATGATGTTGCGCAAGTGCTGGGTCGACGCCGGATACACGGCGTCCATCAGCGCCTGGAGCTCGGCGACTTCCGCTGCTGTCTCCCTCATCTTCTGGAGTCTGGCACTGCTCCCCGACATTAACCGTCCGGTAACCTCGCTGCATGGCAGCCCGCGTGCAGGTCGTCACCGACTCCACGGCCGGTCTGTCCACGCACGAGCTCCTCCGCCTCCCGCTGACCGTCGTACCGCTGCAGGTGGTGATCGGCGGTACGTCGTACGACGACGGCGCCACGTCCGCGGACGCGGTCGCGGAGGCGCTGAAGACGTTCACGCCGGTCTCCACGAGCCGGCCGGCACCGCAGACCTTCGCCGACACGTACGCCGCCTGCGCCGCGGACGGCGCCGAGGCAGTCGTCTCGATCCACCTCTCCGGCGACATGTCCGGCACCTTCGAAGCCGCGATGATCGGCGCCAAGGAGTCCCCGATCCCGGTCCACGTCGTCGACTCGCGCTCGCTCGCGATGGGCCTCGGCTTCCCGGTCCTGGCCGCCGCCGCGGCCGCCGCCGCCGGACAGGACGCCGCAACCGTCGAGGCCGCCGCCCGGGCCCGGATGAAGGCGATCTCGTCGTACTTCTACGTCGACACCCTCGAATACCTCCGCCGCGGCGGCCGGATCGGCGCCGCCCAGGCCCTCTTCGGCACCGCCCTGGCCGTCAAGCCCCTGCTCACCATCAACGGCGGCCGCATAGTCCCCCTCGAAAAGGTCCGCACCTCGAGCCGAGCCATCGCCCGCCTGACCGACATCGCCATCCAAAGAGCCGGCGACACCCCGGTAGACCTGGCAGTCCACCACCTCGCCAACCTAGAAAAAGCCCAAACCCTGGCCGACACCCTCACCACCCGCCTCCCCCAAGCCAAAGAAGTAGTCCTCCGAGAAGTAGGCGCCGTAATAGGAGCCCACGTAGGCCCCGGCCTCCTAGCCGTAGTAGTAAGCCCCCTATAACCCCACCCCCTCGCTACCTCCCACTCACCCTCCCCGCGCCGCCCTCCCGCGCCGCCGTCCCGCGCCGCCGTCCCGCGCCGCCGTCCCGCGCCGCCGTCCCGCGCCGCCGTCCCGCGCCGTCCTCCCGCGCCGCGCACCACCGGCCCGCCACCCGCCCCCGCCGCGCACGTCCCACTGCACCACTCGCGCTGCACCGCGCGCCTCCTGCGCTGCGCGCCACCCACGCCGCACGTGCCTCCCGCGGCGTCCCTCCCGCCCTCATCGCTCCTGCACCGCGGCCGCCCGCACCGCGCCGCCCGCGCCGCACCTACCCCCGCCCCTCCCACGCCGCGCCTGCTCCGTTCTCGAGGGTGTGGGCGCGTCGGTCGGCGGAGGTGGCGATAAGTGGTGGTGTCTGGAGACAGGAAATAGCAGCTCCCCAGACACCATTTCTTGTTCCCAGTCCCGGCAAGAGCACCGTTCTGGGGCTGCCCGAACCTCGCCGCAGCGTCCTCCACAGGTTTCAACTCGTGCGTTCCACGGCGCCGAGAACTCGTACTTTCCCTGGCGTGAAGGTCTTCCGCCGCACCGACCCCTCGGCCTCCGACGCCCGAGCCCGCGCCCTCGCGCGCCTCGCCGCCCGGCCGCCCACGCACGCCGACCTCCACACCCACGACCAACACCCCGAATCCCCGGAGGAGCGTGATGAGGTGCGCGGTGGATGGACCCCCAACCAAGAACCCAACCCGCGCAACCACCCCGCCCACAACCCCCAACCCCCAGAACAAGCCCACCCGGACCGCCTCAAGCGCCCGGACCGCACCCAGCCCCCGAAGCACCACACCCCCGCGGAGCGAACCCGACCCGCGGAGCGACCTCTTCCCCCGGAGAACCCTCAGCCTCCGGACTACGCCCCGCCCCCGGACCACCTCGAGGGGCCGGAGCAGACCTGGCCCGCGGATCGTCACGAGCGGTCGGAGCGCAATCAGCGCCCGGAGCACACACAGTCCGCGGAGCGCGCTCGTCCCCCGGAACGCATTCAGCCACGGGAGCGCCATGAGCCCCCCGAGCGAGCCCGCCGGCCGGGGCGGGCCCGGCCGCCGGTTCGCCAGGAGCTACCGGAGCGCGTGGAGCGCGGGCAGTTCGTGGACCGGCTGCGCGACGCTCGGTGGACGATCACCCCGCGCCACGTCCTGGTGCTCTTGGCAATCCTGGCCCTTGGCCTCACCTGGGCTACCTGGTCCTTCCTCCGCGCGCAACCGACCGCCATCCCTGAAACTCGCCCCACGACCACAACTGCAGGCAGCCCAGTCGCCCAACCCTGCTCAAGCCAACTCGCACCCACGACGACACAGCCATGCCCGACCTCAGGCCAACCCTCATCCAACGCGACTCAATCTGGTACGCAGCTCGTCCCAACCCCGCCCAACCCAACCCAAGCCGCCCAAACCTTGCCGGGTCCCAACCAGACCCCAGGCACCGGTATGTCACCGAACCAGCAGCTCGTCGTCGTGTACGTGGCCGGCAAGGTACGACGCCCCGGCCTCGTCCGAGCCCCGATCGGCTCACGCGTAGCCGACGTACTCACCCTCGCCGGCGGCGCACTCCGCGGCGTCGACCTGACGACCCTCAACCTCGCCCGCCAGGTATCCGACGGCGAACAAATCATCGTCGGCCAACCCAATCAACCCCAGCCCACAACCCCACCCCAACCATCAACCCCACCCACGCCCACCACAGCCCAGAACACCCCCGTAAACCTCAACACCGCCACCCTCGACCAACTGGACGCGCTCCCCGGCGTCGGCCCGGTCCTGGCCCAACGCATCCTCGACTACCGAACCCAGAACGGCCCCTTCACCACGATCGACCAACTCCAGGAGGTCCCCGGCGTAGGCCCCAAGAAGTACGACTCCCTCAAATCCCATGTCCGCATCTGACCCCGCCCCCAACCCCGTCCCAACTCCCCAGCCGCCGCGCGAACCGCAGCCCGAACCGCCGTACGAACCGCTGTCCGAACCTTGGCGCGTGTCACCGCCGGAGCCGGCGACTGACCCCGCGGAGGTCTCGGCTGAGGTCGAGCCTGTCGACCTGCGTTTGCTGGCACCGGCCGGACTCGGATGGCTGGCGGCTGCCGTGCTGGTGGGCCAGGCGCCGATGGTCGGTGGTGCGGTTGGTGCCGCTGCGCTCGGGTTGGCAGCGGTCCTCGGCTTGCTGCTCGTCCGCCGACAGCGACGGATGGTCGCCGAGGCCGGGGATGTGTCGGGGCCTCGATCGACGAGCGAGGCGCGACGTTCGGCGCGGAACGTGGTGAGGCGGCCTTCGACATCGGCTCGGACGAGATGGCCTTCGGCTGAGGCTCGGGCTGAGCGTGCTCCGGCTGAGGCTCGGGCTAAGTGGATTCCGGCTGGGGCCCGGGCTAGGTGCGCTCGGGCGAGGTGGGCTCGGGCGAGGTGGGCTCGGGCGAGGTGGGCTCGGGCTAAGTGGGCTCCGGCTGGGGTCTGGGCTAGGTGGGCTCGGGCTAGGCGGGCTCCGGCTGGGGCTCGGACTAGGTGGCCTTCGGTTGGGGGTCGGAGTGGGTGGGCTGTTGTCGCGGTGTTGGTGGTGGTTGGAGGGTTGGGGATTGCGGCCGGGCTTCAGGTGGCGGGGTTGCGGGCGGGGCCGGTCTACGAGCTGGCTGGTGCCGAGGGGACGGTCGGGGTTCGGCTGCGGATCGACGGGGATCCGTCGTTGCGGCAGAGCACCACCAGCAGGCGTCCGCCGTACGTGGTGGTGAAGGCAACTATCGAGGAGGTACACAGCCAACGAACGAAGACAGTCCGGACCCGAACGCCGGTGTTGGTGATCGGGAACGCGAAATGGCAGACCGTGAGGTACGGCCAGCACGTTGATGCGAACGGCAGGCTCCAGCGTGCCGACAGCGGTGGCGAGGTGGCCGCGATGCTCTCGACCCGATCGCCGCCGCGTGCAGTCGACGAGCCGCCCTGGTGGTTGCGTGCGGCCGAGCGCGTACGAGCCGGACTTCGGCAATCGGTAGCGCACGAGCCGGAGGACGTACGCGGACTCGTACCGGCGCTCGTGATGGGCGATGTCTCCGGTGTCTCGGCCGACCTGAACGCGGACTTCCGGACCACAGGCCTCACGCATCTGTCGGCCGTGTCGGGGACAAACCTGACGCTGCTGCTTGCATTCGTGCTGCCCCTTGTGCGGGGTATCGGCGTACGGGCGCGCGGTTTGACCGTGGTTGGTGTGCTGATGGTCGTGGTGTTCGTGGTACTCGCCCGGCCACAGCCGAGCGTCCTGCGTGCGGCCGCGATGGGCTTGATCGCCTTGGCGGCGATGACCAGCGGGGGAGGGCAGCGTCGCGCGGTACGGAGTCTGTCGGTCGCGGTGATCGTGCTCCTGCTGCTCGACACGTCACTCGCCCGGTCAGCCGGTTTTGCACTGTCGGTACTCGCGACCGCGGGGATCGTCCTGCTCGGGCCAGGTTGGCGAGATGCGCTGGCGCGTTGGCTCCCGGCATGGCTGGCGGAGGCGATCTCATGCCCGCTTGCTGCTCAGCTTGCGTGTACGCCGATCGTCGCGTGGCTCTCGGGTCAGGTGTCGCTGGTCGCGGTCGCGGCCAATCTGTTGGCTGGTCCAACAGTTGGTCCGGCGACGATCCTGGGTTTCATCGCCGCCGGGGTCGCCTTGGTGAGCACGGGGCTGGCGCAGTTCGTCGGCTGGGTCGCGGGTTGGCCGGCCCGCTGGATCATCCTGGTCGCCCGCGAAGGCGCGGACCTGCCCGGCGCAGCGAACGCCTGGCCTGCAACGGTGATCGGCGTAGCGGTACTGACGTTGCTCTGCGTCGTGCTTGTCGTCGGCATGCATCGCATCCTCGCTCGCCCGATCGCGATGGTTGTGTCGGTGGTCGTACTGACGGTCGTCGTACTGCGGCCTGTCGGGACGTTCGGGTGGCCACCGGGCGACTGGGTGTTCGTGGTTTGTGATGTCGGACAGGGAGACGGGTTGGTGTTGCGGGCGGGTGACGGTACGGCGGTCGTCGTCGACACCGGGCCGGATCCGGCGGCGATGGATCGATGTCTGCGGCAGCTCGGGGTGAGGTACGTCCCGGTGGTCGTACTGAGTCACTTCCATGCCGATCATGTCGGCGGGCTGGCCGGGGTACTGAACGGGAGGAAGGTGGGCGAGATCGAGGTGACGCCGTACTTCTCGCCGCGTGCCGAGTACGCGCGGGTGATCGAGTTGGCGGGGCAGCATCGGGTGGCGGTGCGGACCGTCGCGTTCCATGAGCAGCGGGCCGTCGGGCAGGTGAGTTGGACGACGTTGTGGCCGGCGAAGGTGCCGGCGCTGCCTCCGGCCGGTACGTCGTCGGCGACGTCCACGGACGAAGGGTCGCCGGAGAACAACGCCAGCATCGCGATGATGGTCGAGGTTTCCGGGCTACGCATCCTGCTCACCGGCGACCTGGAGCCTGAGTCGCAGCGGGCTGTACTCGCGACGGGAGTCGATCTGCGGGCAGACGTGCTGAAGGTCCCGCACCACGGATCCGCCCAGCAGGACCCGGCCTTCATCGCGGCGGCCGACGCTCGGCTCGCCGTCATCTCCGCCGGACGCAACAACGACTACGGCCACCCGGCGCCGAGAACCCTCGAACTCCTGTCCCACGACACGGTCCGTACCGCCACCACCAACATCAGCGGGACCCTCGTCGTCACCAACACCGACAAGCGTCTGGCCCTCACGACCCAACCCCAGGAGGTGGTCGGTTAGAAGGTGACGGCAGAGGTGGGTGTGGTGTTGTCGACCTCGTCGCCCAGCGACCAGGCGGCTACTCGGGAGGCTACGTGGGCGGGGACTGACTCGGAGACGCCTGGTACGGCTGGGATGTCGTAGGTGCCGTGGGCGTCGTGAGGAAGGACCACGTCGTAGCCGCGGGCCAGTGCGGTTTTGGCGGTGGCGTGGACACACATCTCAGACATCAACCCGCAGATCGCCAGCGACCGTACGCCGGCCGACACCAGGACCTCCCCGAGCGGAGTCGCGTCGAAGCCGTCGTCGCGTGGTTTGCGGATCACGTGTTCTCGCGGGCCGGGCTTCACCGGGAGGTACAGCTCCCATCCGGGCGTACCGGGTTCGTCGTCGGCGCCGGGCTCGCCGTCGTTCTGCAGATGTACGACGGTCGCGCCGGCCTCACGTGCGCGGTTGAGCAGTTCGCCGATACGTTCCAGGAGCTGTGCGGCGCCCGGTACCGGATCGGCGCCCGAGACGAACGCGGTCTGTACGTCCACGACTACCAACGCGTCGACAGTTGAGGTCATGCCGCCATCCTCGCCGACACGCAATTCCCGAACGCGCCCCGGGTCCCCCACGCCCAGCTCGCGCAGGGCGCACCCGGCTATTGCGCGCTGACTCGTACTGGCTCGTGCCGGCTCGTGCTGGGCGTGCCGGGTGTTTGCGGGCGGCTTGCGTCGGGAGACACCAGGTAGTTGCGGCGGTTCGCGCTGGGTGCGGGCCGGGTATTCGCGCTGGTTCGCGTTCGGCGCGCATCCAGTGTTTGCGCATGGAGACGCACCGGGTTCATGTGGGCGGATCGCGCCGGGGCGGAGCGGTGGTTGCGGGTGGTTTGGGGAGGGCGTGGAGCGGGATTGTCCGGAGGGCGTGGGATGCTTGGCGGCGTGGCTGCTCGTAAAGGTTCTGCGCCGAAGCTCGGGGACGTTCTGCTGGTGACCGGGGCCGAGTCGTTCCTGGCGGATCGGGCGGTGCGGTCGGCGATCGCGGCGGTCTCGAAGACCAGTGCGGACGTCGAGGTGACGGACCTGGAGGCGGCGACGCTGGACGTCGGGGTGTTCGCGGAGCTGACCGGGCCGTCGCTGTTCGCGAGCGAGCGGGTGCTCGTGCTGCGGGCGCTGGAGAACCTGCCGAGTGAGATGGCACCGCATCTGATCGAGTACGCCGACGCCTCGTCGGACGACGTACTCGTTGTGCTTGTGCATTCCGGCGGTCAGAAGGGCAAGGGCGTCCTCGACAAGTTGCGGAAGGCATCCGTCAACGAGGTCGTCGCGACGGCGCCGAAGGCGTGGGAGCTGCCGCAGTTCGTCGCGGGCGAGATCCGGCTGCTCGGCGGGACCGTGGACGAAGGGGCCGCGTCGGCGCTGGTCGATGCTGTGGGGCATGACCTGCGGGCGTTGGCGGGGGCCTGTTCGCAGCTGGTGTCGGACTCTGGTGGGCAGGCCGTGACCGCTGAACTCATCGGGCAGTACTTCGGCGGCCGCGCGGAGGTGACGAGCTTCGCGGTGGCGGATGCGGCGATCGCGGGGCGGACCGAGCCTGCGTTGGAGCAGTTGCGGTGGGCGCTCGATTGCGGGGTCGCGCCGGTGCTGGTGACGAGTGCGATGGCGGGTGGGTTGCGCGGGCTGGCGAAGTACGCGAGTGCGGCGGGCGGGATGCGGGACGCGGATCTGGCGCGCGAGGTCGGCGTACCGCCGTGGAAGCTCAAGCAGCTGAAGCAGCAGGCGCGGGGGTGGACGCCGGGTGGACTCGCGGCCGCGATCAAGGCCGTCGCCCAGGCCGACGCCGACGTGAAAGGCGCCTCCGGCGACGCCGGGTACGCACTCGAGCGGATGGTCCTCACCGTCACCCGCTCCCACGGCCGCCGCTAACCGCATCAATTGGCACGGAGGCCCTGACCCCCAGCCGCTCGCGCGCTCGCCGCTGACCGCGTCGACTCGTGCGGAGGTCCTGATCGTCAGTAATTCGCGTGGTTCCCCACCGATCGCACCGGCCCGTGTGGAGGTGCTGGCCGTTACCCGTTTCCATGGCCGGCGCTGATCGCGGTGGCTTGTGTGGAGGTGCTGGGTGTCACGCGTTCGCGAGGGCGCCGGGGATCGGGTTGGCTCGGAGGGAGGTGTTGGCTGTTACCCGTTTCCACGGCCGTCGGTGATTGCATGGGCTCGGGCGAGGGTGCTGCCCGTCAGCCGTTCGCGCGGGTGGTGCTGATCGCGTCCACCCGCCTGGGCGGATCCGGGTAGGTGCGCCGGGGTGGTATCGAGGTGGTTCGGGGCGAGGGTTGGGGTGGTTTTGGGCATGCGTAACGATCGGCCGGTCTTGGGGACGGGCCGATCGTTTGGGGTCGGGGGGTGGCCCGACCGGGCCTTAGAGGGAGGCGGCCTTCTTGAAGATGGCCGACTTGCGGTTCGCGGCCTGGTTGGCGTGGATGACGCCCTTGCTGACGGCCTTGTCGAGCAGGCGGCCGGCCTTACGGGCCGTCTCGGTGGCCTTCTCGGCCTCGCCGGCCTCGACGGCCTCGTGGAAGCGACGAACAGCCGTCTTGAGGGTCGACTTCACGGACTTGTTGCGAAGTCGCGCAGCCTCGTTCTGGCGGTTGCGCTTGATCTGGGACTTGATGTTCGCCACGGAGCAGAGCCTCGATCAGGTGTGTGCGGTCAATACAGGATGGTGTTGCGCGCACGGCTGTACACCACCCGTGGGCACGCGAAGGACTAGATTACCAACAAGCCGTCCCCAGCTCCAAACCGGCGACCGCCCGCTCAGGCGGGGGCGGCTGCCTCGGCGGCCGACTTCAGCCGGGTGAGGGTGGTGTGGATGCCTTCGGCGTTGCGCGGGGTGCGGTTGCCGAAGACGGGGCGGAACAGGGTCTTCAGGATACGGGGGCGGTGGTCGGTCCAGGATTCGGTGACTGTGCAGCCGTCGGCGGTACTGGTGAACGAGTAGTCCCAGCGGGAGATCGGGATCGGGCCGAAGGTGATGTCGAAGGTGAAGCGGCGGCCCGGGTCGGCGGTCACGACTCGGCCGAACGTGAACCAGCGGATGAATCCGGCGCGGTTGTACCCGACGAACCGCGCCCCCACCACAGGACCCCCGACGGCGCCTGCGTCACCCGAAGCCAGCCTGCCCGAGGCGGTGGGGCTGTGCGGGGCCGGGGTTTGCGGGGCGGGGGTGAGAGGGGCGTGGGTCCAGTGGAGTTGGGTGCATTCTGGGCTCCACTCGGGCATGCGGGGGAGGTTGCTGACCAATCGGTACAGGGCGTTGGTGGTGGAGCGCACTGTGATGGATTCGGTCAGGTCGGGCATGGGGTTTTCCCTTCCGTCTGCGGTCGCTGCCTGTGGTGAGCGTGACACTGTCGGCGGTCGACGGCATACTCGGGGCCTCGCGAGCCCCAAAGCTCCGCCATCGCTCCGCCAAGCCCTGGAGGAACTCCGTGACCCGCAAACGACCGGCGATCATCGCCGCGACCGCACTGATCGCCGCCGCGGCCGGCGTACCCGTGCTGGTGAACGCCGCGCACGCCAGCCAACCCGCCGCGCACGCCAGCCGACCCGCCGCGCAGCCGGCCGATCCGGACGTGAAACGCTCCAGCACCGGTTCGTACATCGTCCAGCTCGACGACTCGCCGGTCGCGGAGTACGACGGCGACATCGCCGGCCTCGCTGCGACCAAGGTGCTGCCGGGCGCAAAGCTCCTGAAGACCGCGGCGCCCGTCGTCGACTACGTCAAGCACCTCGCGAACGAGCGCACCGCAGCGCTCGCACAGGTCCCAGGCGTGAAGAAGCTGTACGACTACAACTACACGTACGCCGGGTTCTCGGCGGAGATGTCGTACGACGACGCCGTGAAGCTGGCGAAGTCGTCCGGTGTGAAGAGCGTCGAGCCGAGCGAGATCCAGCACGCCGACACCGTCGACACGCCGCGCTTCCTCGGCCTGTCCGGCAAGGGCGGCGCGTGGCAGCAGGCGGGTGGTGTCGACAAGGCCGGCGACGGCGTGATCATCGGCATGATCGACTCCGGCTACACCCCGGAGCGGCCGAGCTTCGCGCCGATGAAGACGACCAAGCAGTCCGATGCGCTGGTCGCGAAGAAGTGGAAGGGCACCTGCCAGGCCGGCGAGGAGGCGCCCGTGACCTGCAACAACAAGGTGATCGGCGCCCGGTACTTCGACAAGGGCATCGGCAACCGCCCGATCCCGGAGGAGTACAAGTCGCCGCGTGACTACGGCGGCCACGGTACGCACACCGCGAGTACGGCGGCCGGCGACTACGGCGTCGACATGACCGTGCTGGGTCGCGACTACGGCAAGGGTTCCGGGATGGCGCCGCACGCTCGGCTGGCGATCTACAAGGCGCTGTGGGCGGTCGACGCGTCCGGCGGCGGCAGCGGTACGGACGCGGACATCGTGGCCGCGATCGACGCCGCGGTGTCCGACGGTGTGGACGTGATCAACTACTCGATCTCCGGCAGCGGATCGACGTACGTGAACGCCACCGGCCTCGCGTTCCTGCGGGCCGCCAAGGCAGGCGTGTTCGTCGCGACCAGCGCCGGGAACACCGGTCCGGGCGACACGACGGTCGGCAAGACGTACCCCTGGGTCACGTCGGTTGCCAACGGCACCCATGACCGCGACATCCAGACGACGGTGCAGCTCGGCAACGGCAAGTCCTACACCGGTGCGGGCATCGGCGCCGGTACGCCGGAAGCGCCGGTGGTGCTGGCCAAGGACGCGGGTCTGCCCAACGCCGACCCCACCAACCTGACGCTCTGCCAGGCCGGCACGCTCGACCCGGCGAAGGTGAAAGGCAAGATCGTGGTCTGCGACCGCGGCGTGAACGCCCGCGTCGACAAGAGCCTGCAGGTGAAGAACGCGGGCGGTGTCGGCATGATCCTGCTCAACATCACCCCAGGCACCCTCGACGCCGACCTGCACTCGGTGCCGACCGTCCATCTCGACGACAAGTTGGCGCCGGAGGTCAAGGCGTACGTCAGCGGCACCGCGAACCCGACCGCCACGATCGGCGCCGGTACTCCGGTCCGCGTGAACGCCCCGCTGGTCGCCGCCTCCTCGAGCCGCGGCCCGTCCCCGGCAGGGAACGGCGACCTGCTCAAGCCCGACATCATGGCGCCGGGTACGAACGTCCTCGCGGCGACGACCGCGTTCAGCGCGGCCGGTGGTGAGTACGCGTTCATGAGCGGTACGTCGATGGCCACGCCGCACATCGCCGGCATCGCCGCGGTACTGAAGAGCAAGCACCCGACCTGGTCCCCGATGGCGATCAAGTCCGCGATGATGACGACCGCGACCGACCAGGACGCGAGCGGCAAGCCGATCCAGAACGACAGCGGTTCGCCGGCCAACCCGTTCGGGTACGGCGCCGGCGAGGTACAGCCGAAGTACGGCATGGACCCCGGGCTGGTGTACGACTCGACCTACACGGACTGGACGAAGTTCGTCTGCGGTTCGGGGCAGGTACCGAGCACGCACGAGCTGTGCGCCAACGGCAAGATCGACCTGAGCGACCTGAACTACCCGACGATCGCGATCGGCGACCTCGCCGGCAAGCAGACCGTGACCCGGACCGTGACGAACGTCGGCAAGATCCCCGAGGTGTACTTCCCGAAGGTCGAGGGTGTGAAGGGCCTCAAGGTGACGGTCTCGCCGAGGCTGCTGGTCACGCTCCCGGGCCGCAGTACGACGTACAAGGTCACCATCGAGAACAACGGCGCCCCGCTCGAGCAGTACTCGTTCGGCAAGCTGGTGTGGAAGTCGGCGAAGCACACGGTCGCCAGCACACTCGCGATCAAGCCGCTCACGGTGAAGGCGCCGGTCCAGGTCAACGGCACCGGTACGGCGGGCTCCGTGCAGGTCCCGATCACCTCCGGGTACGCCGGGACGCTCAACACGACCGCGCTCGGGCTGAACGCGGCCACGGTCGCGGACACCACGCTGAAGAACCCAGGTGGCGTGTCGTTCCCGACGACGGCGCCGAAGGCGAACGACCACGTCGCGAAGTTCACCGCGACCATCCCGGTCGGGTCGACGTACGCCAGGTTCTCCACGTTCGACGCTGACTATCCCGCGGGTACTGACCTGGACGTGTTCGTCTACAAGGCCGGTACGACGACGCTGCTCGGAAGTAGTACCGGGGGCTCGGCTGAGGAAGAGGTGAACCTCCCACAGCCTGTGGGCGGTCCTG
The DNA here is from genome assembly GCF_042873835.1 of Kribbella sp. NPDC004536. Lineage (NCBI taxonomy): Bacteria > Bacillati > Actinomycetota > Actinomycetes > Propionibacteriales > Kribbellaceae > Kribbella > Kribbella sp. NPDC004536. The sequence continues at coordinate 1,439,396 of NZ_JBIALY010000003.1, forward strand.
TGGACGTCTACGTCGACCTGTACGCCGGGGCGAACGAGCAGCAGGTGAACCTCAACCACTGGGAGCTGCAGAACGGCGCAGGCAGCCTGACAGTCAGCCCGGCCAGTCAGCCGGTCCAGGTAGCCGGGCAGGCCACCGTGACCGCCACCTGGACCGGCCTGGCCGCCGGCACCAGGTACCTGGGCCAGCTGCACTACACCGATGGAGCAGATGGTGCTGCAAACACCGTCGTACGCGTAGACAGCTGAAACGGGCGGCCCCCGCAACCGGGGGCCGCCCGCTGCACCGTCAGGACGGCATGAGCTCGTAGTACGTCTCCGGACGAGCGGGCAGGATCACCTTGCACTGACCGGTGGTGACGTCACACCGGTGAACCTCTCGCGGTGCGATGGTGAAGGTGTTGTTCGAGGGTTTGTCCTCTCCCTGCTGGGTGATGGCCAGCACGTACCGGGAGTCTTCGAAGACGATCCCGTCCGACGCCTGCACCTTGTCCGGCAGTTGCAGCTTGGTGACTGCCCCGGTCGTGAGGTTGATCGCCGCCTTCGAGCCGCCGTCGACCATGGTCCGGCCGTCGGGCGCCAGATCGACGCTCATCAGTCCGGTCCGGCCGCAGTAGTCCCGGGTGAGGACGAACTTGTCACCAGCGACTGTGCCTACCTTGGCGCAGTTCGGACGGTCCGGCCGGCTTCCGGCGAGGATGGTGTCCGTCAGCGAGGTTCGTACGAGTTGCGTGCCCGCGGGGAGGGTGATCGTGCGCGGCTTACCGCTCCCGGGCTGCCAGACGGTCACGACATTCCAGCGGTTGAACCTCGAGATCCAGAGGCCGTCCTTGGTCCATGCGTGGACGGTGATCTGGTCCTTCGGCAGTTGCAGGCTGTCCACCTGACGACCGGTGCGCACGTCGAAGATCGTGACGCTCGACGGGTAGTTGATGTTGCCCGCCGCGACCGCGATCTGCTTGCCGTCCGGCGACGCGACCGGCTTGTCCGAGGTCGGCGGCCCGATCGGCCGGATGGCGCCGTCGGGGCTGATGATCGCGGGCCGGTACCCCTTGGTTCCCGAGCCGACGGATGCGGCCCAGCCACCGTCGACGCGGGCTGCGGAGACGGCGAAGGTTCCCCGCGGCAGCGTGACACTGCGGTCGCCGTCGTGAAGTGTCGACGTCTCCTGTCCGGTCTTTCCGGCCTGGACGACGTACGGGACCGACGGCGGTGCGCTGGTCAGCGACGTCGGCGTGCCGGCTACGCCTGGGTTCGAGTGGTCGGCGAGGTTGGTGAGGGCAGGGACGGCCAGGAGGACGGTGATGCCGACGGCGGCGGCGACGGCGGTGATCGGTAGCCAGGAGCGGTGCCGGGTGGGCTCGCCCAGTTCCGGGCCGGGGCCGTGGGCGTCGGCCGGTACGGCGTTGTGGGCCTGGCTGTGGAGGTAGTCGCGGAGGCGGTTCTCGGTGTCGTTCATCGGACTTCCTTGAGCTTGTCGGTGAGGGCGGTCAGGCCGCGCGAGGCCGTCGCCCGGGCCGAGGAGGTACGGATTCCGAGGAGCTGGGCGATCTCTTCGAAGGGCAGGTCGAGGTAGTAGCGCAGTACCAGGACTTCGCGGGTACGGGTCGGAAGAGCCTGCAGGGCGCGTTGCACCTGTGAGCGTTCCTCGCCGAGTACGGCGGCGCTCTCGGCGGAGGCGCCTGGTGCCGCGTGTGGTGGGGTGTAGAGCCGCGCCACCCGGCGGCGCCGGAGTACGGAGCGGCAACGGTTCAGCACTGTGGTCCGCAGGTAGCCGACGGCCGCCTCGGACTCTCGCAGAGGCCAACGCTGGTACAGCTGCATGAAGGCCTCTTGTACGACGTCCTCCGCCGCCTGCCGGTCGTCGGTCACCAGCACCGCCAGGCGGACGAGGCCGACCCAGTGCCGGTTGTAGAGGTTCGAGACGGCTGCGTCCGCTTTCACCGGTATCGGCACCGGGCCTCTGATACTCACCATTGGATTCGTCACACCCCAGAGACGCGCATCGCCGTGAAACGCTGCATCAGAGGCGTTCACGTACCCAGTCGAGATGAACCAGGGCGTGCTCCCGCTGCCAGGCACGCATAGTCGGGATGCCAGGCGGCGCCGGTTGCGCCGAGCCCCACCACAGGCCGCCGGCGATCGCCGCGATGAAGCCTGTGATTCCGTCGTCCTCCGGGAGTGGTGGCAGCGTCACAGAGCCGCGCATCTCCGCGTGCAGGATCACCGTGTCCACCCAGCGCGGCGCCAGCCCCGGGTGCGCCCAGTCGACGAACACCACCCGCTCGTCGGTCAGGATGATGTTGTCGGCCCGCAGGTCGTAGTGCGCCAGCGCCTTGCCCTCGGCCAGCGCCCTGATCCCTCCCCGGGCCAGTTCGGCGAACGCCTCCACGTCGACCCATGAGGGTACGGCGAGGCCGTCCGCCTGCACGTTCTCCCAGCGGCTCAGGAAGTCGTGGCTCCGTACGGCGACCACCGGCGCGTCGGCCCACGGCGACGGGTCCAGTACGTCGGTCAGCTCGGCCAGCGCGTCCAGCACCCGATCCGCGTCCGGCTGTTCCCAGGGATGTGCCGGGAGTCGTCCCGAGATGTCCTCGAAGAGCATGCCGACCCAGTCACCGTCGTCGTACACCGCGTACAGCTCCGGCGCCATCGGGAGCCGGCCGATGGCCTGCATCGCGGTGATCTCCAGCCGGAACAGCTCCGGCGTCTTCGGGTTCAGTGACGTACCGACGGCCTTCACGAACGCCCTGCGGCCGGAGGCGGTCACCAGCCGGGCCGCCGTACCGGGGGAGAAGCCTCCCTGTTGGGTGACTGCCGATGTCACCACCGAGCCGAGCGAGCGCTCCACCCAGGCCCGCACCGCGGCAGGCAGCTCTTCGAACGGCAGTCGGACCCCAGCAGCATGCGCCATACGTCACCACGCTAGCGGGCTGTTGCCACTGATTTTCGAATCCGCTGGACCCCCATGGGATGATTGACCGGATACCCACGTACCAGACCAGATTTGGATCCCCTCCGTGCCCGCTGGCTCCACGAATGTGCCGCAGCCGGGTCGTACCGACCCGTCGCTGATCCGGAACTTCTGCATCATCGCCCACATCGACCACGGGAAGTCGACCCTGGCCGACCGGATGCTGCAGATCACCGGTGTGGTCGACGACCGCTCGATGCGGGCGCAGTACCTCGACCGGATGGACATCGAGCGCGAGCGCGGCATCACGATCAAGTCGCAGGCGGTCCGGCTGCCGTTCACGCCCGGACCGGACTCCCCGGGTGGCCTGCTGGCCCCGGACGGTACGACGTACATCCTGAACATGATCGACACGCCCGGGCACGTCGACTTCACCTACGAGGTGTCCCGGTCGCTCGAGGCGTGCGAGGGCGCCGTACTGCTGGTCGACGCCGCGCAGGGGATCGAGGCGCAGACCCTGGCGAACCTGTACCTCGCGCTGAACGCCGACCTGCACATCGTCCCGGTGCTGAACAAGATCGACCTGCCGAGCGCCCAGCCGGAGAAGTACGCCGCCGAGCTCGCCAACATCATCGGTTGCGACCCGTCGGACGTGCTCAAGGTGTCGGCGAAGACCGGCGAGGGCGTCGAGGACCTGCTCAGCGAGATCGTCGCGCAGATCGAACCGCCGAAGGGCGTCAAGGACGCGCCGCCGCGGGCGCTGATCTTCGACTCGGTCTACGACACGTACCGCGGCGTGGTCACGTACGTCCGGGTGGTCGACGGCGAGCTGACGCACCGCGACCGGATCAAGATGATGTCGACCGGCGCGGTGCACGAGATGCTCGAGGTCGGCGTGATCTCGCCGGAGCCGATCAAGACCCAGAGCATCGGCGTCGGCGAGGTCGGGTACCTGATCACCGGCGTGAAGGACGTCCGCCAGTCCCGCGTCGGTGACACCGTCACCTCGAACGTCAACGGTGCGACCGAGGCGCTCGGCGGCTACAAGCACCCGCAGCCGATGGTGTACGCCGGTCTCTACCCGATCGACGGCGACGACTACCCGACGCTGCGCGACGCGCTCGACAAGCTCCAGCTGAACGACGCCGCCCTGCAGTACGAGCCGGAGACCTCCGGCGCGCTCGGATTCGGGTTCCGCTGCGGGTTCCTCGGGCTGCTGCACATGGAGATCGTCCGCGAGCGGCTCGAGCGCGAGTTCAACCTGGACCTGATCTCGACCGCGCCGAACGTGGTCTACCGGGTCGAGATGGAGGACGGCACCGAGCACGTCGTCACGAACCCGAGCGAGTTCCCCGAGGGCAAGGTCGACGAGGTCTTCGAGCCGGTCGTGAAGGCGACGATCCTGTCCCCGAGCGACTACATCGGCGCGATCATGGAGCTCTGCCAGCAGAAGCGTGGTCAGCTGCAGGGCATGGACTACCTGTCCGAGGACCGGGTCGAGCTGCGGTACACGCTGCCGCTGGCCGAGATCGTGTTCGACTTCTTCGACCAGCTGAAGTCGAAGACCAAGGGCTACGCCTCGCTCGACTACGAACCGACCGGCGAGCAGGCCGCGCAGCTGGTGAAGGTCGACATCCTGCTGCACGGCGAGACCGTGGACGCGTTCTCCGCGATCGTGCACCGCGACAGCGCGTACGGGTACGGGGTGGCGCTGGCCGGCAAGCTCAAGGAGCTGATCCCGCGGCAGCAGTTCGAGGTGCCGATCCAGGCCGCGATCGGGTCCCGGGTGATCGCCCGCGAGACGATCCGCGCGATCCGCAAGGACGTGCTCGCCAAGTGCTACGGCGGTGATATCACCCGGAAGCGCAAGCTGCTCGAGAAGCAGAAGGAGGGCAAGAAGCGGATGAAGATGGTCGGCCGCGTCGAGGTCCCGCAAGAGGCCTTCATCGCCGCTCTCCGCACCTCCGACGCCCCCGAGAAGGCAGGCAAGAAGTAGTGCGGGTCCGGCCGCGGCACGAGAGGCCGGCCGGCTAGTGCCGGTCGAGATCCCGGCGGGCCTGCTCGTCGTCGCCTCTCGCGGGCAGGACTGGGCCGATTGGCTCGATCGGCTGCCGCGGCTCGTTCGCGATCTGCTCGGCGAGTGGAGTCTGCAGGTCGACGGCACGGCCGCGTACGGCAACTGCGCGCTGGTCGTACCGGTGGTTGCCGAGGGCAAGCGCGCCGTACTGAAGGTCCAGTTCCCGCACTGGGAGGCGGAGACCGAGCACCTGGCGTTGCGGGACTGGGCCGGCAACGGCGCCGTACAGCTGCTGCGCGCCGACCCGCGCCGCTTCGCGCTGCTGCTGGAGCGCCTGGAGTCGCGGGACCTGACCACGGTCGACGTCCTGGACGCTTGCGAGATCGTTGGCGCCACCTACAAGCGGCTGCACGTCCCGGCCGGCCCGCAGTACCGGACCTTGTCGGGAGAGCTGAAACGCTGGCTCGAGCGGTTCCGGCAGTTGCCGGCCTCCGCGCCGGTCCCGCACCGCTACGTCGAGCAGGCGATCTCGCTGGCCGAGGACTTCGTCGCGGACCCGGCCACCGACGGGCGGCTGATCCACACCGACCTGCACTACGAGAACATGCTCGCCGCGGACCGCGAACCATGGCTGGTCATCGACCCAAAGCCGCTGTCCGGCGACCCGCACTTCGAGGTCGCGCCGCTGATCTGGAACCGCTGGGACGAAGTGACCGGTGATCTGCGGTTCACCGTCCAGCAACGGTTCTGGACGACGGTCGACGCGGCCGGCCTCGACGAGGACCGCGCCCGCGCCTGGGTGATCGTCCGGCAGATGCTGAACGTGTTGTGGACCCTCGAATCCACCAGCACCGACGAGTCCCTCCCGCAGGACTGGCTGACCCGCAACATCGCCATTGTGAAAGCGATCCAGGACTGAGTGTCGCCCTCGCAGGCCGGCTGCGGGCTGGGGCATCTGGCGGATTCACCCCAATGCCGTTCGGGCCGGCGGTGAGGTGGCGCCTGGTGGGCCCGAGCCGGTGGGGAAACAAATTGGCACCTGGCGACGGTTTCTTTCCCAGCCGCCGGGTGGGTGTGAGGTCGGAGACACTGACTTGTGGTTAGTAGTTACTACCTACTAACTTCGAGGCGTGGCGACACGGATGAGTGGGCAGGAACGGCGCGAGCAGGTGCTTGGGATCGCCGAGCAGGAGTTCGCCGGGGCCGGGCTGTACGGTGCCTCGACCGAGACGATCGCGCGCCGGGCGGGGATCACGCAGGCCTACGTGTTCCGGATGTTCGGGACCAAGAAACTGCTGTTCCTGGAGTGCGTGGACGCGGCCTTCGAACGGATGCGCCTCGCGATGATCGCGGCCGCCGGCGGGACGAGCGGGATCGAGGCGCTGACCGCGATGGGGCTGGAGTACAACGACATGCTCGCCGACCGCACGACGCTGCTCCTCCAGCTCCAGGGCACCGCCGCCGCGGCCGCGGGTGACGGCGAGGTGCGGGACGCCGTCCGCGCCAGCTTCGCCCGCCTGTGGCAGTCGGTCGCCGATACCGCCCAACTGGACCCGGTCACCGTCAAGGCGTTCCTTGCCCTCGGCATGCTTCTCAACACCAACGCCGCCCTGGACCTCCCCAGCGTCGACGAACCCTGGTCCCACCAGGCCAGGACCCGCATCAAACCAGGGCTCTTCAACCACATCACGACCGAGACGAACCGATGAGCGCCACGCAGGTCGTCGCCAAGCCGCGCCTGCTGGTCGGATTCCTGGCGTCCGTCGGGTTGATCCTGTCGGTCGTGATCGGGAGCCTCGGGGCTCCGTTGATCACAGCGGTCGCGCAGCAGTACGACGTTTCGCTCGCCGCGTCGCAGTGGACGTTGACGCTCGCGTTGCTCGCGGGGGCAGTCGCGACGCCGGTGCTCGGGCGGCTCGGATCGGGGCCACGTCGACGTACCGTGATGCTGGCGATGCTGGGGACCGGAGTCGTCGGCAGTTTGCTGACCGTGCTCCCGTTGCCGTTCGCATTCCTGCTGATCGGCAGGGCGTTGCAGGGCTCGGGGCTCGGGCTGATCGTGTTGATGATGGCCGTCGCACGGGATCACCTGGACGAGCGCCTTGCCGCGAAGACCATCGCCTTGTTGTCCGTGGCATCGACCGCGGGGATCGGGATCGGCTATCCGTTGTCGGGGTTGATCACCGACGTCGCCGGTGTCCGCGCCGCGTACGGACTCGGCCTGGCAGTCACCGCGGCCGCGTTCGCCGCTGCGTTCTTCGCCCTGCCGCAGGCGCCGGAGCGTCCGCCGGTCCGGCTGGACGTACGTGGCACGATCCTGCTCGCGATCGCCTTGCCCGCGTTGCTCCTGGTGATCGGTCAAACGAGCCTGTGGCAACACCACCTCGCGGTCGCGTCGGCTGTCCTGATCGGCGCGCTGCTGCTGTTGGCAGGCTGGACCCTCCTCGAGGTGCGGATCGAGAATCCGCTCGTCGACATCAGGCTTCTCCGCCACCCCGCGGTCGCGGCGGCCAACGTCGTGATGTTCACCGGCGGCATCGGCATGTACCTGCTGTTCAGCATGATCACCCGCTACGTGCAGACGCCGTCGGCCGCTGGCTACGGCTTCGGCCTGAACACGTTCGAAGCCGGTGTCGTCCTCGTCCCGTTCTCGGTGCTCGGATTCGTTGCCGGCCGCATCGTTCCGCGGTGGCGTGACCGGCCGCGGCTGTTGCTGGCGGCAAGTACGGGCCTCGTGCTTGCGGCGTTCGTACTCTTCGCCACCGCCCGGTCACACCTCGTGGAGCCGATCGTTGCGAACGGCATCCTCGGCTTCGGGGTCGGTGCGTTCTCGGCCGCGATGCCCGGCGTCATCCTCGCGGTCACCCCGAAAGCCGAGACCGCGAGCGCGATGAGCGTGAACGCTGTCGTGCGCAGCGTCGGCTTCTCCACCGGCAGTGCGCTCGGCGGGCTCATCCTCGCCGCGCACACTACGGGCGTCTTCCCGCGCGAGTCCGGATACGGTACGGCCGCCTGGATCGGCGTTGCCGCGACCGCGGCGACGTTGCTGATCATCGCCGTACTGCCCCTCAAGCGTGCCGAACGACAGGAGGTGTCCGCCGACGGGTAGTGCGCTTGAGCGTGGCAGACGGCCGGTGTACGGCGTCTCGCCGGTGCACTACCTGTCGATCGGTACCGCTAAAACCCGTGGAAGGAACCGGGTGCTCCGGGAGAGGATGCGGGTATGCGGGTGCTGACGGTCAACGTGGTGGAGAAGCTGATTCCGGGTCCGAAGGAGACGGGTTTCACCGCGATCGACAAGCGGCCGCAGCCCGGCCGGGTCCGCGTCCGCGCGCTCGGCCTGGAAGGCGACCGGGTCTGCGACACCAAGAACCACGGCGGCCCGGACCTCGCGCTCTACGCGTACGCCGACGAGGACGCGACCTGGTGGGCCGGCGAACTGGGCCGCGAGATCCCGACCGGACTGTTCGGCGAGAACCTGCGGACCGAGGGCCTGGACGTGAACGGTGCGCTGCTCGGTGAGGTGTGGCGGATCGGCGCCGAGGTCGAGGTGATGGTGCGCGCGCCACGGATCCCGTGCATCACGTTCCAGCACCGGATGCAGCTCCCGCGCTGGGTCAAGCGGTTCCACCAGGCCGGCCGCCCCGGCGCGTACCTGAAGGTGCTCCGCGAGGGCACGATCGGCGCCGGCGACCCGATCGAGATCGTCAGCAGGCCGGACCACGAAGTCACCGTCGCGCTCATGTTCGCCCAGGAGGACCCCGCCAAGATGCAGCGAATGCTCGACTCCGGCGTCGACCTGATGGAGGAGCTCCGCGAAACCGCGCAGCGCGTCGTGACGCGCGGATGACGCCGCCGCCGCGATTCGCATTTGGCTGGGTAACCCAGCAAATGCTGGGTTCCACACCGGTACAGCGGGTCCGTAACCCCCGATTTGCTGGGTCTGCCAGGCAAATTGCTGGGTCTGCCAGGCAAGTGCGGTCGCGGGAGGGGGTGTGATGGGCGACGTGCTGCCCGAGCCGGGGCCGTTGCGGCCGTTGGCGCTGGCGACGCTGTTGAGCCGGGTCGGTAACGGTCTGCTGATGACGGTCAGCGTCCTGTACTTCAACCGGATCGTCGGCCTCAGCATCGCCCAGGTCGGTCTGGGCCTCACCGTCGCCGGTCTGTTCGGCCTGCTCTCCGCCGTGCCGCTCGGGCACCTCGCGGATCGGCGCGGCCCGCGCGGGCTGTTCGTCGTACTCAGCCTGACCGTCTGCGCCCTCTCACTGGTCTACCTGTTCGTGCAGAACTTCTGGCAGTTCGTCGTCGTGAGCATCGTGCTGACGATGATCGACCGCGGCGCGGGCGCGGTGCGCGCGGCACTGATCGCCGCAGTCACCACCGGTGCGGGACGGGTCGCGGCGCGGGCGTACCTGCGGGCCGTCACGAACATCGGCATCATGCTCGGCGCGGCCGTCGGCGCGTTCGCCCTGCACTTCGACACCGGTACGGCGTACCGCCTGATGTTCGTCCTCGACGCACTGTTGAGCAGCGTCGCAGCGTTCGTCGTACTGGCGATCCCGCGGGTAGCGCCGCAGCCGCACGACGACGGCGGGCCGGTGTGGATCGCGCTGCGCGACCGCGGGTACCTCGCCGTCGCCGCGTTGAACGCAGGGATGAGCATCCACTACGCGGTCCTCGACGTCGCGATCCCACTCTGGGTGGTCGACCACACCGACGCCCCGCGCTGGACTGTCGCCGTACTGCTGATCATCAACACCGTCGTCGTCTCGCTGTTCCAGGTGCGTTCGTCGCGCGGGATCGCCGACCCGGCGACCGCCGCCCGCGCCACCCGGACCGCCGGACTGTTGCTGATGGCATCGATGGTGCTGATGGCCGGTGCCACCTGGGGCAACGCGGTGACCGCGGTCGCCTTGCTCGCCGTCGGCGCGTTCGTCCAGGTGATCGGCGAACTGCTGCAGTCGTCCGGCTCGTTCCTGCTCAGCTTCGACCTCGCGCCCGGCCACGCCCAGGGGCAGTACCAGGGCGTCTGGAACACCAGCATGTCGATCAGCACCATGGTGGCCCCGACCGTGCTGGCCCTGCTCCCGCTCGGCCTTGGCGTCCCCGGCTGGATCATCCTCGGCGCCTGGTTCGCCCTCGTCGGCATCCTGTTCGTTCCGGTCGTCCGCTGGGCCGAACGCAACCGTGCCGCCGAACTTGTTGCGACTTAGTCGCAGATAGCTGATGATGGGCCGGTGAGGAAGCTGCTACCGGCTCCGGGCCCGCTCCGCCCGCTGGCGTTGGCGACCCTGCTGAGCCGGGTCGGCAACGGCCTGCTGATGACGATCAGCGTGCTGTACTTCACCCGCGTCGTCGGGCTGTCGATCGCGCAGGTCGGCCTCGGACTGACCGTCGCCGGGCTGTTCGGTCTGCTCGCGAGCATCCCGTTCGGCCACCTCGCCGACCGCCGCGGACCACGTACGCTGTTCGTCGTCCTCAGCCTGCTGATGTCGGCGACCGCCCTGCTCTACATCGTGATCGGCACGTTCTGGCAGTTCCTCGCGGTCGCGACGGTTGTCGTCGTCCTGGACCGCGGCTCGAACGCGGTCCGGTTCGCGCTGATCGCCGGCGTCGTCCAAGGCCCCGAACGCGTCGCCGCCCGCGCGTACCTGCGATCGATGACCAACATCGGCGTCACTGCGGGCGCCGGCCTCGGCGCGATCGCGCTGTCTTTCGGTACGGCGGCGTCGTACCGGCTGATGTTCGGCGTGTACGTCGTACTCGGTGTGATCGCGGCGCTCGTCGTACTCGCCGTGCCGCGGGTCGCTCCGCAGCCACGGGCCGACGGCCCGGTGTGGATCGCGCTCCGCGACCGCGGGTACCTGGCCGTGGCCGCGCTGAACGCCGGGATCTCGATCAACTTCTCGGTGATCGACGTCGCGATCCCGCTCTGGGTGGTCGAACACACCGACGCGCCGCATTGGACCGCCGCGGTGCCGCTGATCGTCAACGCGGCCGGGGTCGCCGTACTGCAGGTCCGTGCGTCCCGCGGGATCGTCGACACCGCCTCGGCCGCGCGCGCCACCCGGACCGCCGGGTTGTTGCTGCTGGCATCGATGGTGCTGTTCGCGACCGCGTCGGCGGGCGACGCGATCGTGGCCGTTGCTGTGCTGGTGGTTGCCGCGTCGGTGCAGACGGCCGGGGAGCTGCTGCAGTCGTCCGGATCGTTCCTGCTCGGCTTCGACCTCGCCCAGGAGCAGGCGCAAGGTCAGTACCAGGGTGTCTGGAACACGAGTACGTCGGTCAGTTCGATGGTCGCCCCATCGATCATGGCGCTGCTCCCGCTCGGTCTCGGCGTACCAGGCTGGATCGTCCTCGGTGGGTGGTTCGCGTTCGTGGGCGTGTTGTTCGTGCCGGTGGTGCGCTGGGCGTCAGGACGTCGGTTCGCGGTAGCCGAGCGCGGCTGAGATCTTGCGGGCGGCTTCGATGGCGGCGGGGGCCATCAGGGCTACCTGGGCGATGGACTGTTCCAGGGAGAGGGTGGAGATGCTGACGGCGGCGATCGCGGCGCCGGTGTGGTCGTGGATGACGGCGGCCACGCAGCGGATGCCGGGCTCGTTCTCCTCGTCGTCCAGGGCGTAGCCGCGGGCTCGGGTCTGGGCGAGATCGGCCTTGAGCGCCGAGGCGGTCGTGTGGGTGAGCGGGGTACGGGCGGGGAGGCCGGTGCGGGTGATGTGGACGTCGAGCGATTCGTCGTCCTTCTCGGCGAGCAGGGCCTTGCCGATGCCGGTGCAGTGCAGCCAGATCGCCTTGCCGACGCGGGACGGCATCCGGTACGGCTTGGGGCCGTCGAGACGCGCGACGTAGATTGCCTCGTCGCCGTTGAGCAGGCCGACGTGCACGGTGCAGCGCGTCTGCGCGACCAGGTCCGCCAGTGCCGGGCGGGCGACCGTGGCGAGGTCGACGTTGGTCAGCGCGTGCCCGGCCAGCCGCAGCGCCTTCGGGCCGGGATGGTACGACCCGTCCTCGGCCTGGGCGACGAACTCGTGCTCGACCAGCGACGCCATGATCCGGTGCACGGTCGACTTGGCCAGGCCGGTCGCGTTCACCACGTCGGTGAACCGCGAGTGCTCCAGTACGGCGTCCAGCACCATCAACGTCTTGTCGATGGCCGAAGGCGAACTCATGTCCGACATCCTGCCACTCCCTACCTGGACAGCCAGCCACCGTCGACGGCAAGAACGTGCCCGTTGACGTAGTCCGCCGCCGTGGATGCGAGGAACACCGCCGCGCCGACGACGTCCTCAGGCCGGCCCCAGCGACCGGCCGGAATGCGCTGCCGGATCGCGGTCTCGCGGCTCGGATCCGCCTGCAGTGCGGCGGTGTTGCCTGTACTGATGTACCCGGGCGCGATCGCGTTCACCTGTACCCCGGCCGGTCCCCATTCGTTGGCCAGTGCCCTGGTGAGCCCGGCCACGGCGTGCTTGCTGGCCGTGTAGGCGGGGACGGTGATCCCGCCCTGGAAGCTGAGCAGCGAGGCGATCGTGACGATCTTCCCCGTACCGCGCTTCGCCATCGCGGCGCCGACCGGCCGGGTCACCGCCCAGGTCGAGTTGAGGTTCACGTCGATCACGTGCTGCCAGTCGGCGGCCGTGGTCTCGGCCGCGGGCGCGCGGCGGATCGTGCCGGCGTTGTTGACCAGAATGTCGACGTTCCTATTGTCAACAATCTCCGTCGCGGCCCGTTCGACCGCGGCCGGATCTGCGAAGTCTGCGATCACCACCGTCGCGCCGCCGCCGCCGTTCTGCTTGATCGCCTCGAGGGTGTCCTCGAGCGCCGCGTCCCGGGCCATCAGGATCAGTTCGGCGCCGGCCGCGGCGTACCCGGCCGCGATCGCGGCGCCGATACCGCGTCGCGCTCCGGTGACCAGCGCCGTACGTCCTTCGAGACTGAACGACGTCACCGCAGATCCCGTACGTCGACACCGTCCATGTCGCCGAATGCCTGGTTCTCACCGGCCATCGCCCAGACGAAGCTGTACGACGACGTGCCGCAGCCGGAGTGGATCGACCAGCTCGGCGAGATGATCGTCTGCCGGTCCGCGACGAGCACGTGCCGGGTCTCCTCGGGTTCGCCGAGCAGGTGGACGATCCGCTCGGTCTCCGGCAGGCCGAAGTACAGGTAGCACTCGGTCCGCCGGTCGTGCGTGTGCGCGGGCATCGTGTTCCACGTACTGCCCGCGTGCAGCGTCGTCACCCCGAGCACGATCTGGCAGCTCCGCACGCCGTCGGCGTGGATGAACTGGTCGATGGTGCGGCGGTTCGCGGTCTGCTGGTCGCCCAGTTCGAGCCGGTTGCCCTCGCCGGGGTTCACCTGCGCGGTCGGGAAGTCCGTGTGCGCGGGAGCCGAGAACACGTAGTACGCCGCGTCGGGTCCTTCGAAGACGACCTCGCGGACGCCGCGCCCGACGTACAGGCAGGCGCCGGTGGTCAGCTCGTACTTGGTGCCGTCGGCGGTGACCGTACCGGGGCCGCCGACGTTGACGATCCCGGCCTCGCGGCGTTCGAGGAAGTACTCGCTGCGCAGCTCCGGATACGTGCCGAGCGTCAACGGTCCGTCGGTGGGACGGGCGCCGGCGAGCACGATCCGGTCGTGGTGGGTGAGCACCGCGGTGACGGTGCCGGGAACGAAGAGGTCCTCCACCAGGTAGTGGCGGCGCAGTGCTGCGGTGTCGAAGCCGGGCAGCTGCTCGGGATGGGTGGCGTGCCTGATCTGCAGAGTCACGGAACTAGGTTCTACGTCATGGAACCACTCGTCAAGCCTGGAACTCGGCCCAAGATTGTTCCGGGTTCCGTCTCTTGACACTCGGTTCTGTTCCATGGAACCTTCCAGTCACTCACCCCCATCGCCCCTGGGAGGATCCCCGATGACCGCTGTGGACTGGACGGTCCTGGTCGGCTACTTCGTGTTGATGGTGCTGATCGGGGTCTGGTCGCGCACCAAGATCAAGACCGTCGTGGACTACTTCACGACCGGCGGCCGGATCCCCTGGTGGCTGTCCGGCATCTCGCACCACATGTCCGGCTACAGCGCCGTCATGTTCGTCGCGTTCGCCGCGGTCGCGTACTCGTACGGAATCACCGTCTACGTCTGGTGGGCGATGACGATCGGGATCGGCGTCGGCATCGGCGCGTTCCTGTTCGCCGCCCGCTGGAACCGGCTGCGCGCGAAACACGGGGTCGTGTCGCCGCTGGAGTACCTCGCCCGCCGCTACAACCTGCCGACGCAACAGGCCCTGGCGTACTCGGGTGCCGCACTGAAGGTCGTCGACATCGCCTCCAAATGGGTCGCGATCGCCGTGCTGCTGAACGGCTTCACCGGCGTACCGATCCGGTGGGGGATCCTGCTGACCGGCGTGGTGACGATGCTGTACGCGACGCTCGGCGGGCTGTGGGCCGACGTACTCACCGACTTCGGGCAGTTCGTGATCCAGTTCGGGGCCGGGGTCGCGATGTTCGTCGGTGTCCTGCATCACCTGGACGGCGTACCCACGCTGTGGAAGATGTGGGACCAGTTGCCGGCCGGGCACGGTCACGCGCTCAACGGGCCGTACACGCCGGTCTTCCTGATCGCGTTCCTGTTCATCAAAACCTTTGAGTACAACGGCGGCATGTGGAACCTGGCGCAGCGCTACATGGCCGCGCCGTCCGGCTCCGCGGCGAAGCGATCCGCCTTGCTGTCCTCGGCGTTGTGGCTGGTCTGGCCGTTGATCCTGTTCATCCCGATGTGCGCGGCGCCGCTGCTGGTACACCCGGGCAAACCCGAGCAGTCGTACGTCGCGCTGTCCCAGCTGCTCTTGCCGAGCGGACTGATCGGCCTGGTGCTGGCCGGGTTCTTCTCGCACACGATGGCGATGGTGGCCTCCGACGCGAACGCGATCTCGTCGGTGATCACCCGCGACCTCGCACCAGTCCTCGTACCGCGCGTCCGCCGGCTGACCGACGGCGCGACGCTCCGGATGGCGCGGATCGTGACGTTCACGTTCGTCACGGTGAGCATGCTGATCGCGATCGCCACCAACGGCGAGGGGGTCGTACTGAAGATCGTCGTCGACCTGGTCGCCGCCACGATGGGGCCGATCGCGATCCCGTTGATGCTCGGGCTCTTGCCGTGGTTCCGGCGGAGCGGGTCGCGGGCGGCGCTGGCGTCCTGGGCGATCGGGTTGATCGCGTGGGCGATCGTCAAGTACGGCGTCGGATCCACCGACCAGACCCTGGTCGTCGCGTTGCCGTTGGCAACCTCTCTGGTCGTGTACGTCGGCCTCGGCCTGCTGCTGCCGGAGAACCGCGGGGACGTCGACGAGCTGGTCGACTCCCTGAACACCGATCCGGTCACCGCCCGCCCGGCGGCGGCCCTGTCCTGACACCGAATCCCAGGAGAAACTGCCAGATGCCGAACATCACCGTCGAACTGCTCTCCGGCCGCACCCTCGACCAGCGCCGCGAGTTCGTCGCCGCCGTCACCGACTCCGCCATCGCGATCCTCGGCGCCAAACGCGAGTCCGTCCGCATCGTCTTCACCGAAATCGAGAAAACCGACGTAGCCAACGGCGGCACCCTCGCCTCCGACACCTGACCGGTGCCCCGGAGGCGCCCTGGAGGCTCGGTCCCGGACCTCCAGGCCATCACAATCGCCCGTTCCGCCGCCCGCTGAGCGTGAACGCCGGTCGTTGCCGGCGATTGTGCTGGGCCTGGCGTCCGTTCGGTGGGATGGGAGGTGGGGTGGGGCGGGGGGCTACTAGGCTCGGTCGTATGCGAGTTGGTGTGTTTGGTGCGACGGGGCAGGTCGGCGGGGTTATGCGGGAGTTGCTGGTTGAGCGGCGCTTTCCGGTGGACGAGGTGCGGTTCTTCGCCTCGGCGCGGTCGGCCGGGACGAAACTGCCGTTCGGTGACCGGGAGATCGTGGTCGAGGACTCCGCGACGGCGGACTTCTCCGGGCTCGAGCTGGCCCTGTTCTCGAACGGGAAGACTGCCTCGAAGGAACTCGCTCCCAAGGTCGCCGCCGCGGGTGCGGTCGTGGTGGACAACTCGTCCGGCTGGCGGATGGACCCCGACGTACCGCTGGTCGTCTCCGAGGTGAACCCGGACGACCTGGACACGATCCCCAAGGGCATCGTCGCGAACCCGAACTGTACGACGATGGCCGCGATGCCGGTGCTCGCCCCGCTGCACCGCGCGGCCGGCCTCACCCGGCTGGTCGTCTCGACGTACCAGGCCGTCTCCGGCTCCGGCGGCGTCGGCGTCAGCGAGCTCGAGGACCAGGCCCGGGAACTGTCCGTGGCCGGCGGCAAGCTCGCCCGCGGTACCGAGGGCATCACGCTGCCCGAGCCCAAGGTGTACGCCGGGCCGATCGCGTTCAACGTGCTCCCGCTGGCCGGGTCGATCGTTGCCGACGGCACCGGCGAGACCGACGAGGAGCAGAAGCTCCGGAACGAGAGCCGCAAGATCCTGCACCTCCCGGACCTGCCGGTCGCCGGTACGTGCGTCCGGGTGCCGGTGTTCACAGGTCACTCGCTGAGCATCCACGCCGAGTTCGCCGAGCCGATCACGCCGGCGCAGGCGACCGAGCTGCTGCGGGAAGCGCCCGGAGTCGCGCTCGCCGACCTGCCGACGCCGCTGCTCGCCGCCGGCCAGGACCCGTCGTACGTCGGCCGCATCCGCCAGGACCAGTCGGTCACCGGCAACCGCGGCCTGGTCCTGTTCGTCTCGAACGACAACCTCCGCAAGGGCGCCGCCCTCAACGCCGTCCAGATCGCCGAACTGCTCGCCGCCCGCTGACATCCGTCACCCGCGTACCGAAGAACGGGTCGTCCTCAGCCCGGCATACCCGACCGTCGCCAGTCCGCCGCTCGGCTGGTACGGCAACCTGCGGCGCCGCGCCGACCACTGCCCGTTCTTCGGTACACCACCCAAACATTCTCTCGACGTCAAGAAGGTTGACATCGAGATAACTCGAGTCCACGATTGGTCCGTGGACTCCGAGACGCTGCACGCCTACGACACCGGTGCCGCCGAGTACGCGGACGACTGGGAAACCCAGCCCGCAGGCACTGACCTCCAGGACGCTGTCCGCAGGTACTTCGAGCTCGGGCGCACTGCGGACGTGGGGTCCGGCAGCGGGCGCGACACGGCCTGGCTGGTCGCCAACGGATTCGACGCGATCGGCATCGAACCGTCCGCCGGACTGCGTGCCGAGGCTGCTCGCCGGCATCCGGAGGTCGAGTTCCACGACACCGCGTTGCCCGAGCTCGACGGGGTCGCCGCGAACAGCTTCACGAACGTGCTGTGCGAGACCGTTCTCATGCACCTCGAGCCCGCCGCAGTCGGCCCGGCTGTACGGCGCCTCGTCGACATCCTCAAGCCAGGCGGCGTCCTCTACCTGACGTGGCGCGTCTCCGCGACCGACCAGCGCGACGACGCCGGCCGCCTGTACGCCGCCGTCGACGAGCTGGTCGTGAAGAACGCGCTGGCCGCGTGTGACCTGCTCGTCGACGAGCAGGTCACCAGCGCAAGCTCAGGCCGTACGATCCATCGAATCGTCGCGCGAAAGCATCAGCAGCGGTAGAAGTCCTTTGTGTAAACGCCGTTCTCCGCGGTGAGGGTGTGGTCGAAGCAGCCGTGGCCGATCGAGCGGTACCGGACGGTCTGGGTCCCGGTGGCGTGGCGTTGGTCCCGCGGTACGCCGTAGATCCAGGACGCGCGGCCGTCGTACGTCTCGGTCGTGGTGAGCCTCGGCGTCCGGATCGTGTCGTGGATCTTCAGATCGGTGACGACGTCGTACCCACCCGGAATCGTTGCGTTGGGCAAGAACGTGAGGACGCCGTTCTTCCCGTAGTCGAGGTCGGTGCGGTTGACGCGGCCGTTGCTGATCGTGGTCTCGGTGTCACGCCAGTTCGCGTCGAGGGCGTCGCGGGATTCGCCCGCGTCCCACGTGTGCTTGGAGACGTTGCTCAGGTCGCGCTGCACGGTGGTGCGGATCCGTCCGGCCGACGTGTCCACGTACCCGCTGATCTTCAAAGTGCGGGACGCGGTCGAGTTGACGGAGCCGGCCTCGTTCGGGGCGCCGGTGACGTCGTCGGTCTTGGCGAGTGGGCCGACGGCGTACGACGTGAGGCTGCCGGTGGTCTGCGCGCGGTGGGCGTCGGTCCAGACGTGCAGGTTCGGTACGGTGAACCACCCCGACTGGCCCGCCGGTACGCCGTCGACGTGGATGCGGAACTCGTGCGGCTTGCCGTCGGCGAGCAGCCCCGCGAAAGGCGTGAGGTCGTACGTCACCGGCTTGATGTCGAACGCACGGGGCGCGGGGGACGGGCGCCACTCGTACGGGTTCGACCAGCCGCCGGTGTAGATGTACGGGTACGGCAGCGCGATGCCCGCGAGTTTGCCGTCGATGCTCACGTCGACCTCGCGGTAAGGCGAACCGTCAGGGCAGGAGTACCCGGTCTCGGCCGGTGCGGACGTGTCCCAGAACTCCTCGCAGCCGCCGCCTGATCCGGTGACGTAGACCTCGCCGAGGACGCGGGTCGTGTTCTTCGGCAGCGTCGCCGTACCCCGCAGGTCCGCGCCGTCGCGGGTCTGGTCCTGGAGCGGGAGCACTTCGTCGGCCGTGTGCGCAGCGGGCGTGTGGCGGTCGGTGGTGTAGAAGTCGAGCGTGACGGTGATGTCGAGGACACCGGTGTAGGTGTTGTCGACGACGTTGCCGAGTTCCATCACGACGGGCTGCGGTGATCTCAGCAGCGGGCTGTACGACGTGACGTCCTTCTCCACGTTCCACTTGATGCCGTCGGTGCTCGGCTCGGGGGTCGACGTCCGGAAGACGCCGACGCCGCCGATGGTGAGGTGCCCGAGGCGGTCGTACTGCACGCCCTTCACCGCGCCGTGCATACGTAGCACGACCTTCGACCACGGCCCCTCGCAGCCGGCCGGCGGGGTGTACGTCGACTGGTACGGGTCGAAGTTGCGGAACTGGTTGCGGACGATCTGCACCTCGCAGTGCTTGGTGTGCGGTACGGCGACCGCCGGGGCGGGCGTCCGCGGATCGTCGTAGTCCGAGCCGAACTCCGGCGGCGGTGTCACCGCCCGGGCCGGAACGCCGATCGCGAGGAGCAGGACGGATAGTGAGGCGGTTACCACCGACCGTATGCGCATGTTGCGGAAACGTAATGGAGAAGGTTCAGCCGGGCAAGCGAGTGGCATGGTCACCGATGAGGATTGCTATTACCCTCCGGTTAACTTGACCCCCTTTGGAGGCCAGCCATGACTGTTGCCGATCCCGGCCAGCTCGCACTGCTCAGCAACCGCAAGGGCACCATGGCCCAGATGTTCCTGGACCGGGTGGAAGCGACGCCGGAGCGCGAGGCGTTCCGGTTCCCGCGCGGGGAGGCCTGGACGTCGGTGACCTGGCGGGAGACCGAGGCGCTCACCCGCCGGCGGGCCGCGGGGCTGATCGCGCTCGGAGTCGAACCGGAGCAGCGGGTCGGGATCGCCGCGAACACCCGAATCGAGTGGATCGAGTGCTACCTGGCCGCCGTACTCGCGGCCGCCGCGACGACGACGATCTACCCGTCGACGATCTCCGCGGACGTGGCGTTCATCGTGGCCGATGCCGACCTCCAGGTGGTGTTCGCCGAGGACGCGGGACAGGTCGACAAGCTCCGCGAGCACCGGTCGGAGACACCGTCGCTGCGCAAGATCGTGCTGCTGGACGGGACGCCGGAGGAGAAGGACGGCGACTGGGTGATCGGGCTCGGCCAGCTGGACATGCTCGGCGACGAGTACCTCGCCGGACATCCGTCGGCTGTCGACGATCGGATTGTCGGCATCAAACCGGACACCTTGTGCACGCTGATCTACACGTCGGGTACGACCGGACGCCCGAAGGGTGTGCGGTTGCCGCACTCGGTCTGGACGTACGAAGGCGCCGCGGTCGAGGGGATGCAGGTGCTGTCGCCGGACGACCTGCAGTTCCTCTGGCTGCCGTTGTCGCACGTGTTCGGGCAGGTGCTGCTCGCCGTCCAGTGCCAGATCGGGTTCGCGACCGCGGTCGACGGGCGGATCGACAAGATTGTCGACAATGCGGCGATCGTGCAGCCGACGTTCATGGCGGCGGCGCCGCGGATCTTCGAGAAGGCGCACGCGCGGATCAAGACGATGATCCAGTCCGAGGGCGGCGCGCGGGCGCGGTTGTTCGACTGGGCCTTCGGCGTCGGCGCCCGGGTTTCGGAGCTGCGGCAGGCGGGGCGGGAGCCGTCAGGTCTGCTCGGTGCGCAGTACGCGGCGGCGGACCGGCTGGTGTTGTCGAAGATCCGCGCGCGGTTCGGTGGGCGGATCCGGTTCTTCGTTTCCGGTTCGGCCGCGTTGGACAAGAAGCTCGCGGAATGGTTCCACGCCGCCGGTCTGCTGATCCTCGAGGGCTACGGCTTGTCGGAGACGTCAGCAGGCTCGACGCTGAACCGGCCGACGCAGTACCGGCTGGGCAGTGTCGGTCCGGCGTTCCCGGGGACGTCGTTCAAGATCGCCGAGGACGGCGAGGTGCTGATCAAAGGCGACGGCGTGATGAGCGGGTACCACAACCAGCCTGCCCAGACCGCCGAGGTGATCGACGCCGACGGCTGGTTCCACACCGGCGACATCGGCCACTTCGAGGACGAGTTCCTCTTCATCACCGACCGTAAGAAGGACCTGTTCAAGACCTCAGGCGGCAAGTACGTCGCCCCGCAGGTGATCGAGGGCCGGTTCAAGACCATCTGCCCGTACGCCGGCCAGTTCATCGTCCACGGCAACCTGCGCAACTTCGTCTCCGCGCTGGTCACGCTGGACCCCGATGCGATCGAGGGCTGGGCAGCCGCGAACGGCCTGGCCGGCAAGCCGTACGCGGAGATAGTCACCTCGGACGCCGCCCGGGCGATGGTCCAAGGCTACGTCGACGAACTCAACGCCGGCCTCAACCGCTGGGAAACCATCAAGAAGTTCACCATCCTCGACCGCGACCTGACTGTCGAGTCCGGCGAAATGACCCCCAGCCTCAAACTGAAACGCAAACACGTCGAAACCCAGTACGCCGACATCCTCGACAAGATGTACAAGTAGTCAACGGGCGAGGAACTTGCGGATCGTGTCGACGTAGTGTGCTGGTTCCTCTTCGTTGATCGAGTGGGCTGCGTGGTGGAAGATCTCCAGGGTTGCCTGGGGGAGGCGGGCCGCGAGGTCGCGGGGGATGTCGAAGCCGACCTGGCGGTCCCAGAGGGCGGCGAGGATGAGGGTCGGGACGTCCAGGGCGGCGAGGTCGTCCACCAGTTCGGCGCGTTCGTTGCCGACCAGGGCCATCGCCACCTCCATGTTCGGCGGCGGCGCGTTCTGGTCGTCGGGCGGGATGTTGGCCGGGTCGTGGTAGAAGAACGCGGCCGCGTTCGCGCTCTGGGAGATCGCGCCGAGGGCGGCGATCGTCCGTTCCATCGGCTCGGTGATGCCGTCGAGCTGGGCGCGCAACGCGGTCCGCTCGGGGTCGGTCAGGATCGGGTCGACCGCGGCCGGGCGCATCGTCCACAGACCGGGGTGCAGCGGGTCGGCGATCGGCGGTGCCTGCAGTACCAGGCGGTCCACGTGGTTGCTGTGGGCAACGGCGTACTCGGCCGCCAGCAGGCACCCGAACGACACGCCCCACGGGACGATCCGCTCGACGCCCAGCGCCGTACGCAACTCGTCGAGGTCGGCGACCAGCTGTTCCATCGTGTACGTCGACGCATCGGACGGGCGCTCCGACCGCCCGCACCCGCGCTGGTCGTAGAACACCACCGGAGTCACCTCCGCGAGCGCATCCCCGACCGACTGCTCGACACTGTACGAACTCTCACCCGGCCCACCGTGCAGCAACACCAGCGGTACGCCGCCGTGCGCCGCCCCGCTCACCCGCACCCAATGCTGGACCCCACCGGCGGACATCATCCGCACCCCATCGCTCACCATGCGGCGCACGATACGTGACAGTGGTGCCGACCGCCCGCCCCAGCACGAACATCGCGCAACGTGGTCATTGGTTGAGGTAGGTGAGGACGGCCAGCACCCGCCGGTTGTCCGTGTCGCTGGCCGGGAGGTCCAGCTTGGTGAAGATGCCGGCGATGTGCTTGGTCACCGCGCTGGTGGACAGCGACAGCTGCCGGCCGATGGCGGCGTTCGAGCGGCCGGCGGCCATCAGCTCCAGGACGTCGCGTTCGCGGGGCGTGAGGCCGGTGGTGCGGCCGCGGGCGTCGCCCCGGGTGAGGAGTTTGGCGACGACCTGCGGGTCCATCGCCGTACCACCGCCGGCGACCGACCGGACCGCGTCGACGAACTGTTCGGTGTTGAACACCCGGTCCTTCAGCAGGTACCCGACTCCGCCGGCCCCGTCCGCCAGGAGCTCCCGCGCGTACAACTGTTCGACGTACTGCGACAACACCAGCACCGGGAACGCGGGCCGGAGCCGCCGCGCCTCGATCGCCGCCTGCAGCCCCTCGTCGGTGAACGACGGTGGCAGCCGTACGTCGACGACCGCGACGTCGGCCTCCTCCGCGGCCAGCGCCCGCTGCAGCGACGGGCCGTTGTCGACCGCGGCGACGACCGTGAATCCGTGCTCGGTCAGCGTCCGGACCAACCCGTCCCGGAGCAGGAACTGGTCCTCCGCCAGCACTACGCGGATCTGATCGCGCACGGAACCTCCAACCGAACGTTGGTCGGACCACCAACCGGACTGTGCACCGCAACCGTCCCGTCGAACACGGCCAGCCGCGACGCGATGCCGCGCAACCCGCTGCCGCGGATCGGATCGGCGCCGCCCGGACCGTCGTCGGCCACCGTGCAGTGGAGTACGCCGTTCGCGTAGGACAGCGTGACCGATGCCGTCGTACCGGCGTGCTTCGCGACGTTGGCGAGCAGCTCGTTGACGGCGAAGTACACCGCCGACTCCACCGGCAGCGACGGGCGTCCGGGGAGATCGGCGACGACGTCCGCGTCGACCAGCGAGTCGAGCGCCAGCGCGCGGATCGCGTCGGCGAGGCCGCGGTCGGCTAGCACCGGCGGATGGACGCCGCGGACCAGATCGCGCAGCTCGTCGAGGGCCTTCGACGACGCGTCCCGGGCCGCGACCACCAGCTTCCGCGCGGCGTCCGGGTCCTGGTCGAACAGCCGGTCGGCGTTGCTGAGACTCATGCCGAGGGCAACCAATCGGGCCTGGGCGCCGTCGTGCAGGTCGCGTTCGATCCGGCGCAGCTCGGCGGCCTGGGCGTCGACGGTGTCGGCGCGGTTCTCGGTCAGCGTCTCGACGCGCCTGCTCAGGCGCTCCGCGCGGGACGGGCCGAGCAGCCCACCGGACCAGCGGGCGCGCAGCCGGAGCAACGGCGGGCCGATGTACAGCCCGAGCGCGATCAGCGCGACGCCGAACGGGATCGCGGCGAGCGCGGTCCCGGTCGAGGTGACGTGGATGACGCCGTACGAGTTGGAGCCGCCGGCCCGCTCGTTCGCCTGCCACACGAACGGCTGCACGATCACGCCGTACACCCCGAACAGCGGCATCCCGATCGCGAGCGCGGTCGCCCAGCTCCCGATGATCGGGTCGAGGAACGCCCAGACGACGTCCCGCCAGGTACTGCGTGCCTTGAGCAGTTGAGCCGTCCCGGCCTCAGCGCCGTACGGTCGCTGCACCTCGACACCGGCCCGACGGACCAGAGACCGGGCCAGGTCCGCGACCCGGCGTAGCAAAGCGACCGCCGGCGGGAACAGGAACCGACCCACGCCGACCAGGACGAGGACAGCACTCACGAGGACGCAGACGGCTGCGAGCACCCCCGCGACCGAGATCACCATGACCGCCAGCGCCCGCAGCGGGGTGGTGAGTCGCGCCCTCATCGCAGTGCCCCCTTCCGCCGGACGAGCCCGGCTCCGAGCAGGCCGGTCGCGGCCGCGGCGCAGAGCCAGGCGAACAGGTCGCCGACCACACCGTAGACGGTCCGGGTGCCATGGGTGGGGACGTAGACCACCATGCTCTGCTGGGGTGTGCTGAAGTAGTCGGTTCGCGCGAGGGGTACGCCGTACGCGTCGGTGCTGATGGCGAGACCGCCGCTGGTCTGGCGGACGAGGGCGTAGCCGTTCTCGACGGCGCGGAAGACCGCGTTGCGGGCGTGGATGCGTTCGACGCCGCGCCAGTCGTTCGACGGGACGAACATCACGTCGGCGCGGGTCCGCAGCGTGCTGGGGAAGTCGGCGTCGAAGCAGATCACGTTGGCGAGCCGGCCGTACGGCGTCGACGTCACCGGGACCCTGCCGTCGCCGGGCTTCAGGTCCTCCAGGCCCGGGACCGGGTGCGCCTTGTCGTACGTCGAGAGCACCTGTCCGTCGGGGGAGACGAGCACGGCGAGGTCCCGGGAGTGCGGCCGTCCGGTGCGCATCACGGCGACCCCGAGGTCGAGGTAGATGTGGTTGTCCCGGGCAACGTTCCGGGCGGCGGCCAGGAACGCCGGGTAGTCGGGCTCGAGGACGGCTGCGCCGGCCTCCGGCCAGGCGACGATCTTCGCGCCGCCGGACGCCTCCCGGCGAGTCTGGGCGAAGAGGTCGTCGTTCAGCGCGGCGTAGGCTTCGGCGGGACGGCCGGCGAGCTGCCGTTTGCGGTCCTCGGCGGCTTGGGAGACGCTCACGCCGGCGACGCGGACGAGTTCTCCGTGGGCCGGGGCCGCGGCGAGCCGGAGACCGCCACCGAGCAGGACCAGGCCGAGGACCGAGGCGTACGCCGCCGCCGGACGGGCCCCGCGGCGCTCCAGCAGCAGGTTCGCGACCGGAGCCGCCCACGCCATCAGGAAGCTGATGCCGTAGATGCCGGTCACCGAGACCAGTTGCAGTAGCGGGAGGTTCGTCGACTGGCTGGTACCCAACGGGCCGAAGATCGTCCCCAGCGGACTCGTCGACGCGATCAGGAACTCCACCGCCACACGCGCGGCCGGGAACACCAGCGTCCCGAGGAGCGGACCCAGCCGCGCGGCGACCAGCCGGTCAGCCAGCAACGGCAGGCTCAGCAGCACGCTCAGCACGAGGCACCCGACCAGGATCGCCGCCGTGCCACTCTGTCCGGCAGCGGCCACGCCGAGCACTGTCGAAGCCGCCGACCCCAGGCATACCCACAGGAAGCCCGCCAGCACGCCGCTGGCGCGGGTGAACCGCATCAGACACACCGAGAACACCCACCCGGCGACCGCTATCGACCAGGTCGTGTTGGTCCCGACCACGCCGAGACCAGCACCGGCCAGCAACCACAACCACTTTCGCCACCCACTGCTCAGATTGTCCATACCTCTGAGCCTCGCCGTCGCCGGCCGCGTACGGACTGCCGTTCCCTCCCCAGCTACCTGCAGTTTTGTCTACCCCAGGGCGAGCTCCCTGGCGTGTTTGCCGGTGGTGAGGGATTGACCCTGGTCGATCATTTGTTCGGCGAGGCGGTCCACTGCCTTGGAGAAGGCGTCGGAGTTTTCCGGGTCCCAGTCGGCGAGGTGGTCGAGCATCCAGACGCGGAAGGCGCCGACGAAACGCTGGAACATTTCCAGGCCGAGGGTAGTGAAGCGGTAGTGGCCGAGGGTTTCGGACAAGTAGCCGTCGGCAACCAACTGGGTGGCGAGCGGTTCCAGGACGCCGGGCGGCATCCGCAGGTCGCCGGTGATCTCGGCGAGGGTGGCCGAGCCGGACTCGGCGCCGCCGCGGAAGACCCGCATGATCATCCAGGCCTGCGCGGCGTTCAACGGCAGTCCGGACTGGGCGAGGACCTCGGGTGCCGGGTTGCGTTTGTGGTGCCGTACGACCAGCGCCGCGAGCTTCTGCAGTTCGTGTTCGGAGTCGAACGAGGCCGGTGCCGCGAAGTTCTCGCCGACATCGGACGCGGCCATCCGCGCGGTGTCCCGGAGCGGAACCTCCTTCAGCAGCAGGGCGGTGACGAAACCGAGCCCGGCCACCGGGACCGCCCACAGGAACACGACATGCAGCGAGTCCGCGTACGCCGCGGTGATCACCGACCGAGCCGCATCCGGCAGCGAACGGACGCCCGCGACCGTCGCCGCCACCGTGGGATCGACCTGCGCGGTCTGTACCGCGACGCCGAGCTTCTCCGGCAACTGGTGTGCGTAGATCGACCCGAACACCGCGACGCCGAACGAGCTGCCCATCGTCCGCAGGAAGCTCACCCCGGAGGTCGCGACGCCGAGGTCCGCGTAGTCGACGGTGCTCTGGACGACGACGGTCGGCACCGGCATGCACGCGCCGACGCCGAGCCCGAGGACGACCATGAAGCCGGCGGTCTCGACGTACGACGTGCTGTTGTCCAGCAGCGAGAGCAGGTACAGCCCGACGCCGATGAGGATCGTGCCGACGATCGGGAACAGCCGGTACCGCCCGCTCTTGCTGATGATCTGCCCGACCACGACCGACGCGACGAGCAGGCCGCAGACCAGCGGCAGCATCTGCAGCCCGGACTCGGTCGCCGAGGCGCCGTGCACGAACTGCAGGTACGTCGGCAGGTACGTCACCCCGCCGAGCATCGCGAACCCGATGATGAAGCTCATGATCGAGCACACCGTGAACACCGGTGAGCGGAACAGCCGCAACGGCAGCAACGGTTCCGCCGCGCGTCGTTCCGCGACCACGAACAGTCCGAGCGCGAGCACGGAGCCGACCGCCATCGCGATGATCACGGTCGACGTCCAGGCGTACTCGTTCCCGCCCCAGGTGGTGACGAGGGTGAGTCCGGTCGCGGCGATCCCGATGAACAGGATCCCGAGGTAGTCGATCTTCGGCCCGACCGCGGCCTTCACCGACGGAAGGGTGATCGAGGCAACGATCAGCACGATGATGCCGAGCGGCAGGTTGACGTAGAACGCCCACCGCCAGCTCAGGTGGTCGACGAACAGCCCGCCGAGCAGCGGCCCGGCGACCGTCGACACCCCGAACACCGAACCCATCACGCCCTGGTACCGGCCGCGTTCGCTGAGCGGTACGACATCCGCGATCACGGCCATCGCGGTGACCATCAGGCCGCCGGCGCCGAGGCCCTGGATCGCCCGCGAGCCGACCAGCCAGAGCATCGAGTGCGACATCCCGCAGAGCGCGGAACCGGCCAGGAACAGTACGACGCTGAGCAGGAACATCGGTTTGCGCCCGTACAGGTCGCCGAACTTCCCGATCAGCGCGGTCATGATCGTCTCGGCGAGCAGGTACGACGTCACCACCCAGGACAGGTGGTTGGCGCCGCCGAGGTCGCTGACGATGGTCGGCAGTGCGGTCGCCACGATCGTCTGGTCGAGGGCCGCGAGCAACATTCCGAGCATGATCGCCACCACGACCGCGTTCCGGGTGGCACGTCCGACAGGCTGAGCCGCGGTCTCCATGAGCCGAATGTAACCGTCTCAGCACTTTCTGCTAGACAGAAACTGCTGCGATCGGATGAAAAGCTGGGTACGGGCGGTGTGTGGAGCCGCCCGTACCCAGGTCTGTTGGCGAGCTACTTCATCGGGGCATCAGGTCGACGGCGCGACCCTGCGACGGGGCCGCCGTGACGTCGAGCGGGGTGCTCGTCGCACCGGCGACGATGTTCCCGCCGCTGACGATCATGTTGAGGTGGCTCTGCGAGAGGTCGATGTCGACGGTCGCGCCGGTGTCGTTCGGCGAGGTCGACTCGAGGTCGCTCAGCGTGATGGCGAGGCCGAGGGTGTGACCCTTCAGCACCATCACGTCCTGGGCCCGGAGCGGGAGGGTTACGGTCCGCCATTCGCCGGGGGTGAGCGGCGTCGGGTTGCTGAGCGAGTCACTGTGCGCGGCGTCGAGCCAGCCGCGGCCGATCACACCGTAGTTCGAGACCTCGGTCTGCTTCCGGACGTCGATGTAGCAGGCGTCGTCGGCTACTGTCGATTCGCCCCAGCAGCTTTCGGTGTTGGTGTTCTTCATCTTGAGGTACCGGGTAGCGCGTCCGTAGTCGATCAGACGACCGCTGATCGGCGTGGTGGTCTTGTCAGCCTTGATGCGCAAAGTGAGCGTCGGCGTACCACTGATCCGGACTGTGTGGGCCAGCGGCGCCGAAAGGAACATCTGGCGACCACTCATCTTCTGCTGCGGCGTTCCGACGATGTCCGACTCCTTGAGCTTCAGGTTGTCGACCAGGCCGACGGTGCCGCCGGCGTTCGATCCGAGCGCACCCTCGGACAGCGGTACTGACGTCGTAGGCACGTTCTCCGGCCAGATGTTGTAGTCCGTCCACATGTCGGGCGCGGTCTCCACGGATGCGGTCGGCTCGCTCATGACACCGTTCTGGATGCCCATGAGCCAGTAGTCGAACCACTTGTGGAGCTCTGCCACCCAGGCATCCCGACGGAAGTCGAACGGGTCGACGTGGTCTTCCATGCTGAGCCAGAGCTTCCGCGGCACCTGGTTCTTGCTCAGCACGTCCCACCACTGACTGAAGTGCTTGGTTTCGACGTTGTAGTCGCTGAGCCCGTGGACAACGAAGACGCTGGCCTTGACCTTGCTCGCGTCCTTCACGTAGTCGCGGTCGGCCCAGAACGACGTGTAGTTGCCGGTTTCGTCGGCGTCGTTGGCCGCCAGTTGGTCCCGCAAGGCGTTGCATGCGGGCACGTCGTGTCCGACAAGACCGCCCAGTCTCTTCATGTAGTCGCGGAAGTACGGCACGCCGTTGGAACGGGTGTAGTCGTACCAGGTGGAGATCGCGGAGATCGGGACAATGGTCTTCAAGCCGTCGACGCCGGTCGAGGCGACGGCGTTGGCGAGCGTTCCGTCGTACGACTTGCCGATCATCCCCACCGCGCCGGTCGTCCAGTCAGCGGTGACCGGCGTTCCGTCGAGGGTCTTGGCGGTGTTGCGGCCGTTGAGCCAATCGATGACCGCGACGACCGACGCCACTTCGGTGGGCCCACCGACGTCACCACAACCGGACGAGCGCGATGTCCCAAGGACGTCGACCTGTACAACGCCGTAGCCTCGCGGAACGAAGTAGTTGTCGTAGAACAACGGCATCTTGCTGATGACGCCGTTGCTGTCGTACGCCTTGGTCTCGCTCTCGTTTCCGCGTCCGCAGCACTGGTAGTACGGCGAAGCGTCCATGATGACGGGGACCTTGACGCCGGCCGCGACTGCTTCGCGCGGCCTGATGATGTCAACGGTGACCGTGTCATGAACACCGTCGGAATCGGTGTCCATGGTCGTGTCGACCTTGATGGACTCGTGGACCGCGTTGGCGTACGAGTACGTCGGGGTGGTCTCGGCGGCGGAGGCCGCCATGGCGGTCTTGACGGGTGCGGACGCACCGGGGACGGATGTAGGTCCTGCGAATGCGGCCGGTACGCCGGCACCGACGGAAGCGGTGACCAGTCCACCGACCGTCGCGAGCCCAGCGAGCAGCATGCGGCTACGTGACAACGAATTACTCCTTCGGGGGCACTTGAGCTGGCCGCCAGCTCCTTCACGCTCAGCGATGAAGGGCTGACGCCAGCATGAATCGCCCGACTCTCGCGCAAGGGCATGAAATCTGCGTGGAACACAGCTGATCCCAGGCTGGTGATGGGCGCCGATCGCGGTCCGTAGGATGGGTGGGTGCCGTCGACATTGCCCGAGGGGGAGGTTGCGCCCCGGGACGGGGTGTTGCCGGATGCTGCTGTGCGGGAGGCCGCCGGGCGGCCGTTCGGGTTCTACCTGCATGTGCCGTTCTGCGCGTCGCGCTGCGGGTACTGCGACTTCAACACCTACACGGCCACCGAGCTGGGTGGTGGCGGGTCGCAGGCGTCGTACGCCGAGAACGCGGTCGCCGAGGTGCGGCTGGCGCGGCGGGTGCTGGGGGAGCTGGATCGGCCGGTGGACACGGTGTTCTTCGGGGGCGGTACGCCGACGCTGCTGCCGGCCGCTGATCTGGGGAAGATGCTGGCGGCGGTCCGGGACGAGTTCGGGCTCGCGCCGGAGGCCGAGGTGACGACCGAGGCCAACCCCGAGTCGGTCGACCCCGCCTATCTGGACGAGCTACGGGACGTGGGCTTCAACCGGATCAGCTTCGGCATGCAAAGCTCCTCGTCGGCCGTGCTGAAGATCCTCGACCGCCAACACAGTGCTGGGCGTGCACTGCAGGCCGCTCGTGAGGCAACTTCCGCAGGCTTCGAGCACGTCAACCTCGACCTGATCTACGGCACGCCCGGTGAGTCGTTGGACGACTGGCGCGCGTCATTGGAGTCAGCGCTCTCCGCACAGCCCGACCACGTGAGTGCGTACGCGCTGATCGTCGAGGACGGTACGCAGCTCGCCCGGCGGATCCGGCGGGGTGAGCTGCCGATGCCCGACGACGACGATCTTGCGGACAAGTACGTGCTGGCCGACGAGCTGCTGTCGGGTGCGGGGCTGGGGTGGTACGAGGTGTCCAACTGGGCGCGTACTGAGGCGGCGCGCTGCCGGCACAACGAGCTGTACTGGCGCGGGGACACCTGGTGGGGGATCGGCCCGGGCGCGCACAGCCACGTCGGTGGCGTGCGGTGGTGGAACGTGAAGCATCCGAGCGCGTACGCCGAGCGGATCGACGCCGGTGCGAGTCCCGCGTACGCCCGGGAGACCCTCGACGCCGAGACCCGCCGGGTCGAGCGGGTGCTGCTCGAGGTACGGCTGTCAGCCGGTCTGCCACTCGACGTGCTGGACGCGGCGGGGCGGGCGGCGGTGGACCAGGTGGTCGCGGACGGGCTGGCCGTGGTGGCGGCGGAGCGGCTGGTGCTGACAGATCGCGGGCGCTTGCTCGCCGACGCAGTGGTGCGGGACCTGCTGCCCTGAAGTGATCAAAACTGATCACAGTCAGCTGTTGACGACTGTTACGAGCAGACGGCAGGCTGTCCGGTAAGCGTTTACTATCTCGCCCCGAGGAGTCGCGATGCCGCCCTTCATCCGTCGTCGGCTGTTGCTCCAGGCCGGCCTTGCCGCCGGTGCGCTGAGCACTCTCGGACTCCCTACGCGAGCGTTCGCGGCGGACGAGTTCGACGTACTCCGGGCCCGGTGGGCCGAGCTGAACACCGGCGGGGCGATCGACCCCGCGGACCCGGCGTACGGCGACGCGCTCGCGAAGCTGGGCGCGCAGGCGCAGCAGTTTGTCGACAGTCTGATTGTCGACAATGCCCGCACTGCGCTGTGGGCCGACCTGCCCCTCAGCCCGTCCAGCGGCAACTTCTCCATCAGCTACACCCGCCTGAAGACGATCGCGCTGGCCCGCGCCACCCCGGGGACGGGGATCGCGGCCGGCGTTGGGGAGTTGTTGAGTGGGGCGTTGGACTTTCTGAACCAGCGTTCCTTCAACGAGACGCTCAAGGAGACCGGGAACTGGTGGTTCTGGGAGATCGGCGCACCGCGGGCTCTGCTCGACACCTGCGTGCTGGCGTACGACGCGCTCTCGCCCGACCAGCTCACGAAGTACCTGACGGCCGTCGACCACTTCGTACCGGACCCGAACCGGCGGACGAACTCGCCTTCGCTGCGCGAGACCGGCGCGAACCGGGTCGACAAGTCGCTGATCGTCGCGCTTCGCGGAATCGTAGGAAAGTCGGCGAGCAGATTGTCGACCGCCCGCGACGCGCTCAGCGACGTTGCCGAGGCCGGGAAGAACAGTGTCTTCACGTACGTCACGAGCGGCGACGGGTTCTACCGGGACGGGTCCTTCATCCAGCACGGCAACCTCGCGTACGTCGGTACGTACGGGAACGTCGCGCTCGGCGGGGTCGCCAACCTGATCGCACTGCTCGGCGGATCCACCTGGGAGATCAGCGACCCGAACCGCGCCGTACTCCTGGACGCGGTCGACGCGAGCTTCGCGCCGTTCGTCGTGAACGGCCTGATGATGGACTGCGTCTCCGGCCGGGCGAATCTCACGGGAAGCGGCCGGCGACCATCGCAACGGGCATGGCACCACGTCGACCGTGCTGCTGCTCGCGAGCGGCGTCGCGGAGCCGTACGCCTCGCGCTACAAGGCACTCGCCAAGGGCTGGATCACGCGCGACCGGCTGAACGACTACCTGCCTGGCGCGTCCATTCCCGAGATCTCCCGCGCGAAGGCGCTCCTCGCCGACAGCACAGTCGCACCGGCGCCGGCAGTTCCGCGGCACTTCCAGTTCTACAACCAGGACCGGGTCGTGCACCGGCGGCCGGGTTGGACGTTCGCGATCGCGATGTCGTCGAAGCGGATGGCGCGGTACGAGTGGGGCAACGGCGAGAACCTTCGCGGGTGGTACGTCGGCGACGGGATGACGTATCTGTACACCGGGGACCAGTCCCAGTTCAACGACGCGTACTGGCCGACCGTCGACGCGCAGCGGATGCCCGGTACGACGGTCAGTACGAAGCCGCGCGATCCAGGCGGCAGTGGTGCGGGCACTGGGACTGTTGCGGCGTATGCGGACTGGGTCGGCGGGGCGTCGTACCGGGATGTCGCGGGTGCGGTCGGGATGCAGTTGATCAACTACGACAAGAGTTTGCAGGCGCGGAAGTCGTGGTTCTGTCTGCGGGATTCCGTGGTTGCGCTGGGTGCGGGGATCGCCGGGACGGACGGCTGTCCGGTGGAGACGATCGTCGAGAATCGGAATCTGCACGAGGGCGGGACCGCGGCGCTGGTGGTCGACGGGCAGGCTGCGGTCGACCAGACGTACGGCGATCCGGGGTGGGCTCATCTGGAGGGGGTCGCCGGGTACGTCTTCCCGGCGGGCGGTCAGCTCCGGGTGCAGCGGGAGGACCGGACGGCGTCCTGGTCCGAAATCAACATCGGCAACGACACGGGCGGTTCCACCACGCAGTACACCCGGCGCTACGCGAAGTTGATCCTCGAGCATGGGACTGCGACGGGCTCGTACGCGTACGTTCTGTTGCCCAACGCAACCACACGCCAGACGGCCGAACGCGCAGCCGACCCCGGAATGAACGTGCTGGCAAACACCCCGAATGTCCAAGCAATCATCAGCCACCGCGAGAACCTAGTACTGGCAAACTTCTGGACCGCAGATTCCGTCTCCGTGACGGGGGACAGGGCCGAGGCGCCTCCCGCCGCCGTGTCCGGCGTGGCCGGTACGGTGGCCGCTGGTGTGTCTGGCGGGGGATGGGGGCTGGCTAGTGACGGGCCGGCGGCTGTGGTGGTGGGGAAGGACGGGGCGGTTACGACTGTTGCGGTGTCGGATCCCAGTCGGACCGCTCAGACTGTTCGGGTGACGGTGGGGCGGCGGGTGGGGGCGGTGGTTGCGAAGGACCCCGCGGTGACTGTAGTTGCTACCGGCAAGCAGTTGGTGCTCGACGTCGCGGTCGGTGGTACCCGAGGGGCGACCCACACCGTGTCCTTCAACTAGATTTCGCAAGCAACCGGGGCCGGCGAGCATGCGCCGGCCGGGTCGCCGGGTGCTGGCAGTTCGACCAGGAGGTTGATCGATGATGCCGCACGCCCGCCCCACGCAGTACACCAGGCGACGTGTCCTTCAGTTCACCGGAGCCGGTCTCGCACTGGCCGCCGTACCGACCCTGTCGGCAACCGCCGCCGAGCCCACAGCAGACGGCAACACTCTCACCGTTCCGGCGCTCCCGTCCGCGCGGACGACCGAGCTCGACCGGACGCAGGACTCGCTCAGCGCGAGCGAGCTCCGCACGACCGGCTTCTACCTACCGGCCGGCACCGCGCTCAACGTGGTGGTTCACGCCACCTAGACCTGGGGCGGATCGCATGACAGGTGCCGAACGACAGGACGTATACGTCCACTGGCCGGCGCCGGGGACGGCGCTGAGCGTTGAGGCGGTGGGTGCGTAGATGTATACGTCCTGTCGTGCGGCACCCCCGAGGCTGCGGTTGGCGGTGGTACTGTCCGGCGACGGACGGCTGGGTGGAGGTGGGTGATGGCGGAACCGCCGCGGACGCGGGCGCGCCGGCGTGATCCGGAGGCGGCGCGGACCATCCGGGACGTGGCCGATCGCGCCGGCGTCTCCACCGCGACCGTCTCCCGTGTTGTCAACGGCAACTATCCGGTCGCGGCCTCGACCCGGGCCGCGGTCGAGCGCGCGATGCGTGACCTCGGGTACGTCGCGAACGCGCACGCCCGGGCGCTGGCCGGTTCCACCACCCGCGTGGTCGGCATCGTGGTGAACGAGATCGTCGACCCGTTCTTCGCCTACATCGCCCGCGGCGTGCAGTCCGAGGCGATCGCGTCCGGCCGGCTGTGCCTGGTCTGTTCGACGCAGGGTGACGAGTCGGCCGAGCTGCGGTTCGTCGACCTGCTGCTCGAACAGCGCGCCGACGCGGTGATCCTGGTCGGCGGCGCGGTCGAGGATCAGGACTACTTCGCCACGATCGGCCAACGGGCTAGGCAGCTCGCGAAGAACGGTTCCAGCCTGGTCCTCTGCGGGCGTCCCGGCCTGGAGTCCGGCGTACCGGCGTACGCCGTCGACTACGACAACACCGGTGGCGCCGCGGCGATCACCGACCACCTGCTCAGCGCCGGCCACACGAAGATCCTGTACCTCGGCGGCCCGACGATGCTGTCCACGACGACGGCCCGGGTCCGCGGCTTCCGGCAGGCGTACGCGGCCCGCAACCTCGAGCACGACCCTGCGCTGGTCCGCACCGGTGCGTTCGGCCGCCAATGGGGGTACGACGAGACGCTGCGCGCGCTCGACGACGGCCCCGCGTTCACCGCGGTCTTCGCCGCCAACGACATCGTCGCGGCCGGCGTCTACGCAGCGCTGCGTGAACGCGGCCTCAGCATCCCGGGCGACATCTCGGTCGTCGGGTACGACGACGTACCGGTCGCGGTCGAGCTGCAGCCGGCGTTGACCACCGTCCGGGTGCCGCTCGAGGAGCTCGGGCGGGCCGCCGTACGGGCCGGTGTCTCCGGTCAGGAACCGAGCGCGGACCCGTTCGCGCACCAGCAGCAGGCGACGACCCTCGGGACCGTCGTCGTGGTCCGGGACTCGGTCGCGCCACCCCGCGGGCGCTGACTACTCACAGCGAACTCCCAGGTACGAAGTGGTGCTTGACATATCCAGTGCGGACGCCTGAGACTCAGCTCACTTTCGCGATCCGAGAGCGCTCTCAATTCCCGTCCGAGTTCCAGGGAGCTTTCAGCCATGCGGCCCAGTGCCCGCTATCGCCCCGTAGCCGGCCTGCTCGCCGCTGCCGGGATCCTGTTCGTCGCCGCCTGTGGTGGCGGTTCCGGTGCGACGGACACCGGTGGCAAGGCCGGCGACGGCCCGAAGATCGAGCTGACCGTCGCGACCTTCAACGAGTTCGGGTACGCCGACCTGTACGCCGAGTACGAGGCGCAGCACCCGAACATCACGATCGTCGAGCAGCACGCGAAGACCGTCGACGACCACGTGAAGAACCTGGACGCGAACCTGGCCCGCGGCACCGGCCTGGCCGACATCGAGGCGATGGAGGTCAGCTGGATCTACAAGTACCTGGCCAAGGCGGACAAGTTCGTCGACCTGCGCAAGTACGGCGCGGACGACCTGAAGGACCGCTGGCTGGACTGGAAGCTGGCCGGCGCGACCACACCGGACGGCAACATCATCGGGTACGGCACCGACATCGGGCCGGAGGCGATCTGCTACCGCCGCGACCTGTTCGCGAAGGCGGGCCTGCCGACCGACCGGGCCCAGGTCGCGAAGCTGTTCCAGGACTGGCCGTCGTACTTTGCCACCGGGCGGAAGTTCAAGCAGCGGGTCCCGGGTTCGGCCTGGTACGACTCGGCCGTCCTGACCTGGGAGGCGATGCGGAACCAGCTGATCCAGGCGTACTACTCGAACCAGGACCGCTTCCTCGCCGACGAGAACCCGCGGCTGAAGCGCACCTGGGACCAGGTCGTGGCCGGCAGCAAGGACGGGCTGTCCGCCGGGCTGTCCGCCTGGAGCGACGCCTGGAACGCCTCGTTCCGGACCGACAAGTTCGCGACCATGGCCTGCCCGGGCTGGCTGCTCGGCGTGATCCAGGACAACGCGGGACCGTACGGCAAGGGCAAGTGGGACGTCGCCGACGTGTTTCCCGGCGGCGGTGGCAACTGGGGTGGCTCGTACCTGACCGTCCCGATCCAGTCGCCGCACCCGGAGGAGGCCGCGAAGCTGGCCGCCTGGCTGACCGCGCCGGAGCAGCAGGTGAAGGTGTTCAAGAAGATCGGCTCGTTCCCGTCGACGCTGGACGCCTACGACGACCCGCAGGTGAAGTCGCAGGTGAACGCGTACTTCAACAACGCACCGGTCGGGCAGATCTTCGTGGACCGGGCCCGCAGCGTGATCCTCAAGCAGCACAAGGGTCCGCGCGACGGCGAGATCAACCAGGTCTTCAGCGCCGCGCTGGCCCGGGTCGACGCCGGCAAGCAGGATCCGGACGCGGCCTGGAAACAGGCGATCGCCGACGCGTACAAGGTGGCCAATACGCGCGCCGGAAACTGAATCGACCGGCGACGTACTACGGTGTGAACGCTGGCCGATCACGAACGAGGAGGGCCGATGGACGGGTCTGGTTCTCCGACTCTGGAACAGGTCGCGGCGCTCGCCGGGGTGTCGCGGGCGACCGTGTCGCGGGTGGTGAACGGGTCACCGAAGGTGCTGCCGGACACCGTCGCCGCGGTCGAGCAGGCGATTCTCCAGCTCGGGTACGTACCGAACCGGGCGGCCCGGGCGCTGGTCACCCGGCGGACCGACTCGATCGCGATCGTCGTACCGGAACCGGACAGCCGGGTGTTCTCCGACCCCTTCTTCGCCGGCATGCTCAGCGGGGTCAGCCGGACGCTCGCGCCGACGTCGTCGCAGCTGGTGCTGCTGATCGAGCCGGCCGAGGCGGACGACCAGCGGCTGCTGCGGTACCTGCGCGGCGGGCACGTGGACGGCGCGATCATCATCAGCCACCACGGCCGCGACAACATCCTGCTGGAGCTGGCGCAGCTGCCGCTGCCGATCGTGTTCAGCGCGCGGCCGCTCGGCGTCGACGTACCGGTGGCCAGTGTCGACGTCGACAACGTGGCCGGTGCGCGGACCGGCGTCCAGCATCTGCTCTCGATCGGCCGGCGCAAGATCGCGACCGTCGCCGGGCCGCTCGACATGACCGCCGGGATCGACCGGCTGACCGGCTACCAGGAAGTGATGAAGGAAGCCGGGCTGCCGGCGATGATCGCGTACGGCGACTTCACCGCGGACGGTGGTGAGCAGGCGGCGCTGCGGTTGCTGGACGAGCACCCCGACCTGGACGGCCTGTTCGTCGCATCGGACCTGATGGCGACCGCCGCGCTGCGGGTGCTGTCCCAGCGCGGCCGGCGGGTGCCCGCGGACGTCGCCGTGGTCGGCTTCGACGACTCGGTCCTGGCCACCACGACCACGCCGAAACTGACCACGGTCCGCCAGCCTGTGGAGCAGCTCGGCGCGCGGCTCGCGGAGATCCTGCTGGCGAAGATCGCCGGCGCGGAACACACCACCCCGGAGATCTACAACACCGAACTGGTGATCCGCGACAGCGCCTGAGGTCCTGGCTGGTGATCCATCGCCTACTGCGGGGCACTCGGCACGGCACCTCGCCGCACGGGTGCAAAGGCCACGATGCTCCGCATCGAGACCTTCGCCCCCGCACGCCGATGCACCGCACCGAGCACCTCCTCGCGACGGCGCTGGATCACCAGCCAGGACCTAGGGCGGGTCGTTCTGGAACTGGAACTGGACGCGGATCGAGTCGTCGAGGGGGAGGACGACCGTGGTGTTGGAGGCGGTCCAGGCTTGCGGGACCAGGAACAGGCGGTTCTGGCCGACGACGAGCAGGCGAAGGCCCCGGTAGCGGTAGTTGAAGGTCTGGCCGGCGCCGGCCCGGAGGGTGGTTTCCTCGATGCCGGGGGAGCGGAGGGCGAGGCGTTCCTTGGTGTCGAGGATGACCACCGGGAACCGGTTCAGGTGCCGGGCGTCGGACTTGGCCAGACCGCGACCGGAGTACTGCGCGGTGGTCGCCGTCGCCCAGAACGCGCAGGTGGTGGTGGCGATCGCGAGCAGCGCGATCAGGACGCGTTGCCGGCCGGCCGTCGGATCGGCCTTGCGGCGCAGGTAGGTGAGGTAGGCGAGTGCGGCGGCGGACAGGCCGATGACCGCGGGGACGATCAGCGCGTAGTACGGGATACCGCCGATCAACGGGTACGCGATCAGGCCGAGCACGCCGAGGATCAGGACCAGTACGGCGATCCGCGCGGCCCGGCGTACCGCTACCGGGGTCGGGTGGATCGCGTTGTGCAGCAGGAGTCCCGCGACCGCGAGCAGCGTGATCACCAGCAGCGGTACGAGCAACGGCTGCGGGCTGCGCATCACGTAGTCCTGCGTACTCAGGCCGATCGTGTCGACGTCGATCCCGAAGTACTCGTACTGCGACCGCGCGGACACGTACCCGAAGTAGAACAGCAGCGCGCTCAGCAGCGTCACCGGCGCGACGATCCCGGCGGCGAAGCTCACCCACCGCTCGAGCTGCGACCGGTCGTCCGCCATCGCTCAGCTCGTCGGCGTCGCGGTCGCTTGCGCGGTGAGCGTGATCTGGCTGCCACCCAGCGACTTGAGCTTGTCGCACTGGGACTCGGTGTCGCAGGTCGCGGTGGCGGGAATCACCAACGTGACCGTGCCTTCGGTGCCGACCTGCTTGAAGCCGACCCAGCACTGCGGCAGGTTCTGGGCCGTCCACAACAATCCGTCGCACGGCAGCGCGTCGGCCGGGCAGCCGGTCTGGTCGGCCTCGAAGATCCCGGTCGGGTCGAACCCCGGCGTACCGAGTTTGATCGTGACGCCGTTCGGGATGTCCCCGGCCAGCCAGCTGATCGGGTTACAGCTGGAGCCGTCCTCCGGGATGCCGCCGATCGGCAGCGACGCGATCTCGATCGACGGCTTGCTCTGCTGGGACTGGGTGGGCTCGGCGCCGGTCGGCTCGGGGACCGGTTCGCTGGTGTCGTCGGGGGTCGCGACGAGCGTCGGCGGCGCCGTACCGCTGTCGGCGGGCGTGCCGGAGCACCCCGGGACCAGCAGCATCAGTACGGAAACCGTCACAGCCCACCAGCGCATGACGACCACCCCCAAGGACAGAATGACCCTGCCCGCAGGTCCGGACAACCTGTGAGGTCACTCTCCGCTGCGAGCGGCACCGAACCGTGGTAAATCTGTCGGATGAGTGACCACGAGATCCGGATCGCGCTGGTCCTGAACGGCGGCGTCAGCCTCGCGGTCTGGATGGGCGGTGTGACCCATGAGCTGGACCTGATCCGGCGCGCGTCGGGCGGATCGGACGCCCCGAAACCACAGCCGTACGACGCGGTGATCGCGGACCGCTGGCGTGAACTCTGCCGGCGTGGCGCGGAACGGCGGCGCGTCGTCGTCGACGTGATCGCGGGGACCAGTGCCGGCGGCCTGAACGGGTCGTTGCTCGCGACCGCGATCGCGAACGGTTCGACGCTCGACCCGGACGGCGGCAACGGTCCGTGGCTGCGGCAGAAGTGGGTGGCGCTCGGTTCGCTCGACGTCGGCAAGCTGGTGCCGTCCGCGGGCGTGAAGTCGTCGTCGGTGCTGGACGGCAAGTACTTCCTGCAGCAGGTCGAGGAGCTGCTCAAAGGGGTCGCCGACGCGGGCGAGAGCGCCGCCGAGGAACCCGTCACGCTGTTCGTCACCGCGTCCGGTCTGGGCGTGCAGCAGTTCGAGGCGAAGGACGCCGCCGGCCAGGCGTTCGTCGTACCGGATCATCGCTACCTGTACGGGTTCACCAACGAGGACGCGCCGACGTACGACGCCGCGCACCGGAGATTCACCACCGAGGACAAGAACGGGCTGAAGGACACCGAGCTGCTGGCGCGTGCGGCGCGGGCGTCCGCGTCGTTCCCAGCCGCGTTCGGGCCGGTCCTGGAGACGCCCGAGCTGGCCGCGGAACCGCCGCGGATGCGGCCGCAGCCGGCCGAGTCCGGCTCGTGGTTGATCGACGGCGGCGTGCTGGACAACGCCCCGTTCGGCCCGGTGCTCGACGTCGTCGCCCGCCGTCCCGTCAACGGCAAGGCGACGCGGTACGTCCTGTACGTCGTACCGTCCGCGGGGATCGGGCACGCGTCGACGGCGCTGCCTGCCGCGAAGCAGCCGAGCTGGCGGGTGGCCGCACTGTCCGCGGTGCAGTTCCCGCGCGAGGTGGACTTCCGGTCCGACGTCGAGCAGCTCGAACGGTTGCTGCTGGAGGCGGACGCGTCCTGGTCCGACACCCAGCGGCTCTTCGATCGTTGCCTGGCGCAACCAGAAGAGCGGGCGCGGCTGACGGCGGCGGCGACGGCGTTGCAACCGGCGTACTCCCGGGGCCGCGCGGCCGGTGGCGTGTGGGAGGCGGTGACGATCGCGAGCCACGACCAGTCGACCGTACTCGACGCCGCGACTGCGCTGTCGGAGCACGAGATCGACGACATCCTGCGCACGGACCATCCGTGGGTGCCCGATCCGGACGGCTCGACGGCCGTTCTGCACGACGACGCCGACGGCAACCCGAGCTGGTTGTGGGGGACCGGGTCGGCGGAGCGGATCGTGCGGTTGATCCTGCGCTCGCTGCGGCACCAGGTCAGCGCCGCGCCGCACGAGGATCGGGCCGAGCTGGAGAAGCGGCTGACCGCGGCGAGCGACTGCCTGATGAAGGTGCAGGCTGTCCGCGACGCTCTCGACGTACAGCTTGCCGCTGCTCATCTCGACCTGCGGCCGGCCGGTGGGGCAGAGGCGGTCGCGGTCGGGCTGAACGACATCTTCGAGCAACTGCAGATCCAGCGCACGCTCGGCGACGCGTTCGCCGCCCTCGTCGAGGTGATCGGCTGGGACCTCGTCGACACCGCGCTCGAGGTGGAGATCGTCTCCAGATGTACGTCGGCGCGCACGCCGCAGCAGCGCAGCGCTCCGTTCCAGTTCCTGCGGCTCGGTCCGGACATCCCGCTCGCCGTCCTCGACGAGTTGCAGGAAGGGTCGATCGCGAACCAGCTCAACGACCGCATCCTGTACGGCAGCCAGGTCGGGCACTTCGGCGCGTTCGGTGCGGCCGACTGGCGGCGCTGGGACTGGCTGATGGGTCGCCTGCACTGCGTCGCGCATCTCGGCGCGATGCTCGGCGCGGACGCGGACTGGATCCGCGAGACCCAGCGGCAGGTGCTGCAGGCCGAGGGCTGGCAGCTGACCGCGGTCGCCGAACGGATCGAGCGGCTGGCGCGGGACTTCCCGGTCGACGCGGGGATCGGCGCGCTGGTGACGATGCGCGACGAGCTGAACGAGTCGCCCGAGGGCCGCGCGATCACCAAGGGCCTCGCGGACCGGATGGTCGACGTGTCGAGCGGTCTCGGTCCGCAGGTCGGGAACTGGGTGCAGGCGGCCGCGGGCCGCAAGCACCAGCCCGCTTCGTGGCTGCTGCGCACCGCCCGCTGGTTCACCGAACCGGCGCGGCAGACGGTGTGGGAGCGGATGGTCCGCGGCGCCAAGCTGACCCCGGCCCACCGGCCGCCCATCTTCGAACCGTGGTTGCCTGCGGCAACAGCAGCGGTCGGTGTCGTCCTGCTGATCGTCGCCGGGGCCGTCGATTCACTCCGGCTGGTGGCCGCTCTGGTCGCCGGCGCGGTCCTCGCGCTCAGCGCGGTCCTCGGCGTCATCACCTGGTACGTCCGCCGCGCCCGCCGCCGGATCCGTGCCTGGTTGGAGCAGCGGATGCCGGAGATCAGTCCAGCGTCGCGAAATCGATGAGCTCCTCGACCCGGCCGAGCAGGGCGGGGTCGAGGTCGGCGAAGCTGTTCACCTTGGACAGGATGTGCTTCCAGGCCGCGGCCACGTCGGCCTGGTCGGTGGCCGGCCAGCCGAACGCCTGCAGCACGCCCTTCTTCCAGTCCTGCCCGTGCGGCACCTTCGGCCAGGCCTTGATCCCGACGGACGAGGGCTTGACCGCCTCCCAGATGTCGATGAACGGGTGCCCGACCACGAGCACGTACCGGTTGTTCACCTGCGCGGCGATCTTCGACTCCTTCGAGCCCTCGACCAGGTGGTCGACGAGGACGCCGAGCCGCCGGCCGGGGCCGGGCTGGAACCGGTTGACGATCTCGACCAGGTCGTCGACGCCTTCGAGGTACTCGACCACGACGCCCTCGATCCGCAGGTCGTCGCCCCACACCTTCTCGACCAGCTCGGCGTCGTGCCGGCCCTCGACGTAGATCCGGCTGGCCCGCGCGACCTTCGCCCGGACGTTGTCCA
Organism: Kribbella sp. NPDC004536; assembly: GCF_042873835.1. Lineage (NCBI taxonomy): Bacteria > Bacillati > Actinomycetota > Actinomycetes > Propionibacteriales > Kribbellaceae > Kribbella > Kribbella sp. NPDC004536. Next base: position 1,481,630 of record NZ_JBIALY010000003.1, read on the forward strand.
CGGCCACCGAACCGGAGGCCGTTCGCGTCTTCTTCGCGGGGCCGGCCTTCTTCGGCGGCTTCAGGCTGACCGGTTTGCCGTCCAGCCAGAACCCCGGGCCGAGCGGGTACGTACGGATCGTGCCGTGCCGGTCCTCGAGGTCGACGACACCGTGCTCCCAGCGCACGATCGCGCCGACGAACCCCGAACTGGGCTCCTCGACGACCATCCCCTTCTCGATCTCGACCTCGACGGTCCGCCCGTTCTTCGGCTTGCGCCAGTCTGTTGCCAGGACGTCGTCCCCATACCGATCAGCCACCTGCCAACCGTATGCGGGCGCCGGTCGCTTCCCCTTCAGCCACTCCGGTTGTACCGAAGAACGGGTAGTGGTCGGGTCGGCGGCGGCGCGGCGGACGGTGCCAGGCGGGGGGATTGCGGCTGCCGGTGACCACTACCCGTCGTTCGGTACGGGATCAGTACGTCGGCGCTGCGTGGGTCGCGGTCGAGTGGCGGGTCGGGGAGGCGAGGGTGAGGGCGTAGTAGGCGACGAATCCGGCGACCAGGCCGACGGCCCAGGAGTAGTCGTAGAGGGGCTTGAGGAACGGGATCAGGCCGTTCTGCGGGAACGGGCCGGCGCCCGGGTTCGAGTACGCGCCGCCGACCGCGAGCAGCGAGCCGAACAGCGTCGCGACCACGCCGCGCCAGTTCCAGCCGCCCGAGTACCAGTAGCGGCCGCCCGGTTTGTACAGCTCGGCGAGCTGCAGGTTGGTGCGGTCGATCACCCAGTACCCGGCGATCAGTACGCCGGCCACCGACGCGAGCAGGCCGCCGTAGAACGACAGCCACACGAAGATGTAGATCGACGGGTCCGAGATCAGCCGCCACGGCTGGATGACGATCCCGACCACACCGGTCAGCAGGCCGGCGGTCCGGAAGTTCAGCCAGCGCGGCAACGCGTTCGCGAAGTCGTACGACGGACTCACGACGTTGGCCGCGACGTTGCAGGACATCGTCGCGAGGATCGCCATGATCAGGCCGATCGTGACGATCACCGGGTTCTGGAACCGCCGGGTCAGCTCGACCGGGTCCCAGATCGCCGAGCCGTAGAGCACGACGGTGCCGGACGTGGTGATGATCGAGACCAGCGCGATGAACGACATCGTCGTCGGCAGACCGATGATCTGGCCCCAGACCTGCGCGCGCTGGCCCTTGCCGAACCGGGTGAAGTCCGGCATGTTCAGCGACAGCGTCGCCCAGAACGCGATCATGCCCATCAGCGACGGCGCGAAGATCTTCCAGAAGTCGGCGTCCCAGCCCAGCTTCGACGGCTGCGACAGGATCGGCCCGAAGCCGCCGGCCTTCACCAGGATCGCCACCATCAACGCCACGAACGCGATCGTGACCAGCGGCGCGGCCCAGTTCTCGAACCGGCGCAGGCCCTCGATGCCGCGGAAGATCAGCACCATCTGCAGCACCCAGAAGAAGCCGAAGCTCAGCCACATCGTCCACGGGTGGCCACCGATCGCGGACGCGTCCGTCCAGCCCTTGCCGAACAGCTCGCCGACGATCACGTAGATCGCCTGGCCGCCGATCCAGGTCTGGATCCCGAACCAGCCGCAGGCGATGAACGCCCGCAGCAGCGCCGGGAAGTTCGCGCCGCGGACCCCGTAGAAGGCGCGCGCGAACACCGGGAACGGGATGCCGTACTTCGTGCCCGCGTGGCTGTTCAGCAGCAGCGGCACCAGCACGATCAGGTTCCCGAGGGTGATCGTGAGGAACGCCTGCAGCCAGTTCATCCCGAGCGCGACCAGCCCGGACGCGAGCAGGTAGCTCGGGATGTTGTGCGCCATCCCCATCCACAGCGCCGCGTAGTTGTACGTGGTCCAGGTCCGCTGCGGCAATCGGGTCGGCGCCAGTTCGGCGTTCGCGTACGGACTACCCCGGAGTGCTTCGGAATCTGTCAGCTCGACGCGTCCGTCGGAATGCACGGTCTGCATGGCCATAGGTCCCACCCCATCCGGTCGGGCGATGTCCGCTGCGAACAAGTTGCGCGACCGGATGACGTGATGTCAACGGACAACTACAGATCAGGGACCGAGTAACGGCAGGCTCGGGCGTTGCGGCGTACCCAGGACGGCGTAGCCGCGGCGGATCGCGTCCTGCAGCTTGTCGACCGGCCACGGCCAGTCCTCGGTGTGTTTCAGCGCGTCCTCGAGCGAGGTGCCGGCGTGGTGCAGGGTCGAGATCGTGTTCGCGACCTTGCCCAGCTCGATCGCCTGGTCGTGCGCGAACTCCAGGTCGACGACCGCGCCGTGACCGGGGACGATCCGCACGTCCTGCGGCATCATGCCGACCACGGCCTGGATCGTGTCGGGCCACTCCAACGGGAACGAGTCCTCGCCGTACGACGGCGGTGCCGACTCCTCGAGCAGGTCACCGACGAAGAACACGTTCACGTCCGGTACGGCGACCACCGCGTCGCCGGAGGTATGCCCGTTGCCGACCCACAGCAGCTCGACCCGCCGGTCGCCGAGGTCGATCACCTTCGCGGCGGCGAACGTCGTACCGGCCAGGTTCTCCTCGGCGGCGGCGTTCTCGTGCAGGTAGACCTCGGCGCCGTCGAAGACCCCGTTGCCGTTCACGTGGTCGAAGTGGGCGTGGGTGTTGACGACCCACTTCACCGGGAGGTCGGTGAGCTCACGGATGTGGTCGCGGAGCTGCTCGGCCTCCTCGGTGGTCGCGCGGGTGTCGATCACCAGCGCGCCGTCGGCGCCGACGACCAGGCCGACGTTGAGGTCCCATTCGTCGTACCGGCGGACCCACGTACGGTCGCCGAGCTCCGTCCAACTCATGCGCTCGACACTACTTGCTGACGACATCGCCTCTCGCGACCTGGTCCCGGTTGACGCCGCGCAGCAGCAGGCCGACGTTGTCGCCCGCCTTCGCGGTCCGGACGATCTTGCGGAACATCTCGACGCCGGTGACCTCGACCTGCACCAGCGGCTGCCCGGCGCGGCTGATCAGCACCTGCTCGCCGACCGTCACCGTCCCGGTCTGCACCCGGCCGGTGACCACGGTCCCGCGCCCGGTGATCGAGAACACATCCTCGACCGTCATCCCGAACGAGCCCACCGGCAAGGTGTCCTGCGGCCGCTCCGGAAAGCTGTTCGGCTGGGCGTGCCCGCGCGCCAGCAGCTCCTGCGGATCCATCGGATTCGACCGCTTCCAGAACTTCCAGCCCATGTGGTGAGAGTAGTGCTTGGCAAGCCCTCTCCTGCCGACTTAAGGTCGCAAGTGTTCCGATCGGAACTCCGAAACTTTCGAAGGGTGTGGCCGTTGTGACGACACGACGTGCGGTTGTGGTCCGGGGTGGCTGGGAAGGGCACTCGCCGGTCGAGGCGACCGACCTGTTCATCCCGCATCTGAAGGAGAACGGCTACGAGGTGACGGTCTCCGACACCACCGCGGCCTACCTCGAGCTGGACGACGTCGACCTCGTCGTGCAGTGCGTGACGATGAGCGAGATCGAGGACGACCACTTCAAGGGCCTGGAGGCGGCGATCCGGCGCGGTACCGGGTTCGCCGGCTGGCACGGTGGCATCGCGGACTCGTTCCGGAAGAACGTCGACTACAGCTTCATCACCGGCGGGCAGTTCATCTCGCACCCGCACGGCTTCACCGACTACCGGGTCGACATCATTGCCGACCATCCGATTGTCGACGGCATCAAGCACTTCGACGTGCACACCGAGCAGTACTACATCCACTACGACCCGACGAACACGGTGCTCGCGACCACGACGTTCGAGTCGCACCCGGACTACCCGTGGATCGAGGGTGCGGTGATGCCGGCGATCTGGACCCGGACCTGGGGCGAGGGCAAGGTCTTCGTCTGTACGGTCGGCCACAAGCTGGACGACCTGGAGACGCCCGAGGTGCGCACGATCATCGAGCGGGGGCTGCTGTGGGCGAGCAAGTGACACGCGTCGGCATCGTCGGCACCGGTGTCATCTCCGGTACGTACCTGGACCACCTGGCCAAGCTCCCCGGCGTCGACGTGGTCGCGGTCGCGGACCTGGATCTCCCCAGGGCAGAGGCGGTTGCCACGGACAGCATCCGGGCGCTCACACCGGACCAGTTGTACGCCGCCGACGACGTGGACATCGTCCTCAACCTGACCATCCCGGCAGCCCACGCCGCCGTACACCAGGCCGCGATGGAGGCCGGCAAGCACGTGTACGGCGAGAAGCCGCTGGCCATGGATCGCGCCGAGGCGGAGCCGCTGCTGAAGTACGCCGCCGCGAACGACCTGCGAATCGGCTGCGCGCCGGACACCGTCCTCGGCACCGGCACCCAGACGGCTCGCGCGGTGATCGACCGCGGCGACATCGGCACCCCGCACGCGGCGACCGCGTTCATGGTCACTCCTGGCCACGAGCTGTGGCACCCGGCGCCCGAGTTCTACTACCAGCCAGGCGGCGGCCCGGTCCTCGACATGGGGCCGTACTACGTGACCAGCCTGGTCACCCTGCTCGGGCCGGTCGTCCGGGTCACTGCACGCGCGGGCCGGGCGAAGCAGCAGCGGAAGATCCACACCGGGCCGCGGGCCGGGACCGTGTTCGACGTCGAGGTGCCGACGCACGTCACCGGCGTACTGGAACACGAGTCGGGCGCGCTGACCACGGTGCTGATGTCGTTCGACGTGTGGGCCGGGCGGTTGCCGCGGATCGAGGTCCACGGTACGGACGGCAGCCTGTCCGTGCCGGACCCGAACGGGTTCGACGGGACCGTCGAGATCGTGACTCCGGAGCAGCGCGAGTGGACCGAGGTGCCGGTCGCCGGCGGGTACGCCGGAGCCGGTCGCGGGGTCGGTGTCGCGGACATGGCGCGGGCCCTGCGTACGGGCGAGCCGCACCGCGCGAGCGGGGAGCTGGCCTACCACGTGCTCGACGTGCTGGAGTCGTTCGTCGACTCCGCCGTCCAGGATCAGCCGCTTGATGTGGCCAGTACAGTGACACGTCCGGCGGCCGTTCCGTTGGGAGCGTCACCCGAGACCGCCTAGACTGGCACTCTGAACGACTGAGTGCCAAGGTCTGAAAGGGTGGTGCGCGTGCTTGATGATCGCAAGCTCGATGTGCTGCGCGCCATCGTCGAGGACTACGTCGCGACCCACGAGCCGATCGGGTCGAAGGCACTCGTCGACCGGCACAACCTCGGGGTCTCCCCGGCCACCGTGCGCAACGACATGGCCGCGCTGGAGGAGGAGGGGTACATCACCCAGCCGCACACCAGCGCCGGCCGGATCCCGACCGACGCGGGCTACCGGCTGTTCGTCGACAAGCTGAGCACGGTCAAGACGCTGTCGGTGGCGGAGAAGAAGGCGATCACGTCGTTCCTGGCCGGAGCGGTCGACCTGGACGACGTGGTCCGCCGGACCGTGCGGCTGCTGGCCCAGATCACCCGCCAGGTCGCCATCGTGCAGTACCCGTCGCTGAACCGGTCGAGCGTGCGGCACATCGAGGTCGTCACGATGAGCCCGCGCCGGCTCCTGCTCGTACTGATCACCAGCAACGGCCGGGTCGAGCAGCGGATCGTCGAGCACCCGCACGACGTCGACGAGCAGTTGATCGCCGACCTCCGTTCCCGGCTCAACTCGGCCCTGGCCGGCCAGCGCCTGACCGACGCGGCCACCACCCTGGCCGGCGTGCCAGACCTGTTCGCGCCGGCCGACCGGACGCTGGTCTCGTCGATCGTCACCACGCTGTTCGAGGCGTTCACCGACGAGGTCGGCGAGCAGCGGATCGCGGTCGGCGGTGCCGCCAACCTGACCCGGTACGGCGACGACTTCGAGCGGAACGTCAAACCGGTGCTGGAGGCGCTCGAGGAGCACGTCATCCTGCTGAAGCTGCTCGGCGAGGCGACCAACCCGCAGACCCTGACCGTCCGGATCGGCCACGAGAACCCGTACGAGGAACTGGCCACCACCTCGGTGGTCGCGACCGGGTACGGGTCCAAGTCGGAGGTGCTCGCCACCCTCGGCATCGTCGGCCCCACCCATATGGACTACCCGAGCACGATGGGCGCAGTACGGGCCGTCGCGCGTTACGTCAGCCAGATCCTGGCTGAGTCATGATGAAAACGAAGACAACCCCCTGGTCTGGAGTATGAGCACCGATTACTACGCCGTCCTAGGTGTCAGCCGTGACGCGTCACCGGACGAGATCAAGAAGGCGTACCGCAAGCTGGCACGCCAGTACCACCCGGACGTGAACGACTCCGAGGACGCGCACCAGAAGTTCCAGGAGATCGGGCGCGCGTTCCAGGTGCTCAGTGACCCGCAGAAGCGGCAAATGCACGACCTCGGCGGCGATCCGTTCGCCTCCGCGGCGGGCGGGCCGGGCGGCGCCGGGTTCGGCCAGGCGTTCACGTTCACCGACATCATGGACGCGTTCTTCGGGCAGACCGGCGGCGCGACCCGAGGGCCGCGGCCGCGGACCCGGCGCGGTCAGGACGCGCTGATCCCGCTGCGGATCGACCTGGCCGAGGCCGCCTTCGGTACGACCCGGGAGCTCAAGGTCGACACCGCAGTGCTGTGCCCGACCTGTAGCGGGTCCGGCGCGGCGGCCGGGTCCGAGCCCGTGACCTGCGAGATCTGCCACGGGCGCGGCGAGGTGACGCACACGCAGCGGTCGTTCCTCGGTGAGGTACGGACGATGCGCCCGTGCCCGAACTGCCGCGGCTACGGGACGACCATCCCGAACCCGTGTGTCGAGTGCTCCGGCGACGGGCGGGTGCGTTCCCGCCGTACGGTCACCGTGAAGATCCCCGGCGGCGTCGACACCGGGACCCGCGTGCAGCTGTCCGGTCAGGGCGAGGTCGGCCCGGGCGGCGGTCCGGCCGGCGACCTGTACGTCGAGATCGAGGTCGAGCCGCACGACATCTTCACCCGCAACGGCGACGACCTGCACTGCACGGTCACGCTGCCAATGACGGCGGCCGCGCTCGGTACGACGATCGACCTGCCGACGCTCGAGGGCGAGACGACGCCGCTGGAGATCCGTCCGGGGACGCAGTCCGGTACGGCACAGACCCTGACGGCGCGCGGCGTACCACGGTTGCGGCACGCCGGCCGCGGCGACCTGATCGTCCAGGTCATCGTCGAGACGCCCACCAAGCTCGACGACACCCAGGCCGACCTGCTCCGCCAGCTGGCCGTCGCCCGCGACGAGGAACGCCCGCAGGGCCAGGTCCAAGCCACCCACAAGACCGTCTTCGGCCGCCTCCGCGACGCCTTCGGCGCCCACTAGATGGCGCACCAGGCAGGGGAGGTGCGCCGAGCGCTTGGTGCGTCGGCGGGCGGAGCCGGTTGTGGCTGTCTGCCGTCGCGCGGAACGGGTCCGGCGGGGAAACTTCCGGTCACCTGGCGCACATTTCTTTCCCAGCCTCAGCACTCGTGGGGTGTTCGGTAGTGGGCGTTGCGGTGTTCTTCCACCCCGATCCGGGCGGCGACGAGGTGGTGCTGGACGGTCCGGAGGGGCGGCATGCGGCTGTCGTGCGGCGGATCGGGCCTGGGGAGCGGATCCGGCTGACGGATGGGCGCGGTACGTGGGCCGAAGGGCCCGTGGTGAACGCGTCCAAGGCTGGGGTGACCGTTGCCGTGGACGAGCGCGGGGTGGTTGAGGCTGCTGACCCGCGGGTGGTCGTGGTGCAGGCCGTACCGAAGGGGGAGCGGGCCGAGCTCGCGGTGGAGATGCTGACCGAGGTCGGTGTCGACGTGATCGTCCCGTGGAACGCGGAGCGCAGCCAGTTCCGGGCGAACCCGGAGCGGGTCGAGAAGCTGCTCGCCAAGTGGCAGGCGTGGGCGTTCGAGGCGAGCAAGCAGTCCCGCCGCACCTGGTTCACCGAGGTCGCCCCACTGGCCTCCACGGCGGACGTCGCCAAGTTGCTGGCCGACGCCGCCCTCCCCGCCGTACTCCACGAGGAAGCAACGACCCCCCTCGCCACCCTCGACCCACCTGGCTCGGGCACCATCGTCATCGTGATCGGGCCCGAGGGCGGATTGGCCCCAGCGGAACTGTCGTCCTTCGCCGTCGCACCGGTCCGCCTCGGCGACACCGTCCTGCGAACGTCGACCGCCGGCGTGGCAGCCGCCTCCGCTCTGCTGGCCCGCTCCCGCTGGCGTTAACCGCGGACAGCCTGCTGGTACGCCGCGAGCATGTCCGCGTCGTCGATGCTGCCGTGGTGGTGGATCTGCTGCCACGCGCCGTCGTACCGGAAGATCCTGGTCGTACGGATCCGCAGCGGCCGGTCGCCCAGGTACGTACCGGTCTCCCGTCCCGCGAACACCACCGTCTCGCCCAGCCAGTACGTTGCCGCATCGCCGAAGGTGACCTGGACATCCAGGGAGCCCGCGAAGACGCGCTGATAGAGGTCGTGCACCGCGTCCCGCCCGCGCAGGATGCCGCCGACCGGGTTGTTCAGCTGGACCAGTGGATCGTCGGCCCAGCCCGCGACCAGTACGTCCAGGTCTTTGTGGTTCAGCGCGTAGTAGAACGTCTCCAACGCGGCCAACGCGCCGTCCCGCCCCGGCGTCCGCGCCTCGTCGGCCCGCGGCCGCGCGTCCGGCCCGAACCCGTAGTCGACCAGTTCGATCATCACCAGTACCTCGCTAAGCTGTTAGACAGACACCGAACACAACTGTACGACGAGGATCGAACATCATGGCCGTCGAGTCCGCCAGAGCCCGGACGCTCACGCATGCCGACCCGGCCGAGGTGCCGTTGCAGGCAGCCCTGGACGCGCTCGCGGACCCGGTCCGGCGGTCGATCCTGCGGGATCTCGCGACGCACGACGACTGGACGCGCGCCTGCGGCACGTTCGACCTGCCCGTGAAGAAGGCGACCGCCAGCCACCACTTCGCCGTCCTGCGGTCGGCCGGCCTGATCGAGCAGCGCGACGAGGGCGCCCGCCGCCTCAACCGCCTGCGCCGGAGCGAGTTCGACGCCGCATTCCCGGGCCTGCTCGCCGCCACGGTCGACCGCCCGGACTAGGCCCTGTCTGACTCTTACACAACCCGTACACAGCTCCGGTCGTCCTCGAACGTCGGTAGGCGAGAGTCGGTCTCGTCAGATCGGGAGACGACGAGGAGAACGAACATGCGCAGGTCTGTCCGCGGCACCCTGGCGGCCGGTACGTCGGCCGTCGTCCTGGCGGGCGGCATCGTCGCCGGTACGACGGCGGCGTCGGCCGACTCGACGCCCACCCCGGCCCCGACGTACAAGCAGGTGACGCTCAGCCCCGAGGAGTCGCAGAAGCTGTGTGCCGATCGGCTGCCGAAGCTGATCGCGCGGCGGGACAAGCTGGCCGCCAGGATCAACGGCGGCGCCGACGTGAAGGGTTCGGTCGCCTGGCTGAAGGCACGCGCGGCCGCGCAGCAGGCGAAGGGGCACGACAAGGTCGCCGAGCGGTTGGAGAAGCGGGCCGAACGCCGCTCCGAGCGGTTGACCGACCTTGCCGCCGCGAAGACGAAGCTGGAGGCGTTCAAGGCCGCGCACTGCCAGGTGGTCAAGTAATGCGACGGCTCCGTGGTGTGCTGGTTGTGCTGGTCGGTACGGCGGCCGCGGTCGCCGGACTGACCGCGTGTGGCAGCTCCGCCGGCGGGCCTAGTGGGGAGCAGGCCGGCCGGCAGGCTCCGGCGACCCAACAGGTGGGGTCGCCGGAGCAGGAGCTGGATCAGATCGGGTCTACGCTGGACCGGATCGATCGCGAGCTGGCCGGGGACGAGGCACCCTGACCGACACTTCCCGGGAGCTGAAGATGGCCGGAGCCGGTCGCGGGCTGGTTCTGGTGGTCGAGGACGAGGCGGCGATCGCCGAGGTGATCGAGCTGTACCTGCGCCGGGACGGGTTCGACGTCCGGATCGAGTCCGACGGCGAGTCGGCGCTGACCGCGTGGCAGCAGCTGCAGCCGGTCGCGGTGATCCTCGACATCGGGCTGCCGGGGCGCGACGGCGCCGACGTGTGCCGGACCATGCGGGCTGCGGGCGACTGGACGCCGGTCTTGTTCGTGACGGCCCGCGACGACGAGGTCGACCGCCTGCTCGGCCTGGAGATCGGCGCCGACGACTACATCACCAAACCCTTCAGCCCCCGCGAACTGGCCGCCCGCGTCCGCACGGTCCTCCGCCGCACAACCACCCCGTTTCCAACCGGTCGGCCACCGGACGATGTGGCGCCAGGTGGTGAGGTGTTGTCGGTGGGAGACGTACGGGTTGACCTCGGCCGGCGACGGGCGTGGGCCGGGGAGGTCGAGGTGAGTCTGACGTCGACCGAGTTCGAGCTGCTGGCGCAGTTGTTCCGGCGCCCCGGCCGGGTGTTCGAGCGGGACGAGCTGCTCAGCTCGGTCTGGGGCTACCAGTCCGCGGCCGGCACCCGGACCGTCGACGTACACATCGCCCAGCTGCGCGCGAAACTCGGCGAGACCAGCCCGATCCGAACAGTACGAGGCGTCGGCTACGCCGCCGACCGCGACGGATGACCACCCACGACGGCCCGCCGGACGTCGCCGGGCGGGGGTCGCTTGCGGCTCGGATTGTGTTGGTTTGTGTTGCTGTGGCTGGGGTGGCGGTGTTGGTGGCGGGGGTGGTGATGGCGGGGCTCGCTCGGCAGTCGGCGCGGAACGTGTTGCAGCAGTCGTTGGCTGCGCAGGCCGACGTGATCGCCGGGCAGGTGGACGAGCGTGGGCTCGGGCCGCGGGCAGCCGGCCTCGGGCGGGTGGCGCAGGTTGTCCGGGGACAAGGCATTGTGGTCGTGCTCAACCTCCCCAAGCGTGGAATCCAGTCGAACGATCCGCGGTCCACCCAGGCCGCGACCGCGGCGGGCCTCGGCGACGCCGGAGGTGCGCAGCGGATCTCCGCACAGGTACAGGTGGACGGCAGCGACTACCTCGTCGAAGCCCGGGGCCTCTCGGACGCTTCCGGGTTCGCGCTGGTCGAGCCCGTGCATCTGGCGGCCGGCACCTGGCGGATCCTCGTCCGCAACATCCTGCTCGCCCTCGGGACGGGCCTGCTCGTCGCCGCGCTCGCCGGGGCCCTCCTCGGCCGGCTGCTCGGCCGCCCGTTGCGCCGTACGGCCGACGTCGCGGCCGCGATGCGCCAGGGCCGCCGCGATCTCCGCGCACCGGTCGAGGGACCGGTCGAGGTCGCCGAGGTGGCTGCCGCGGTCAACGAGCTCTCGATCGCGCTGCAGCACAGCGAGGCGCGGCAGCGCGAGTTCCTGCTGTCGGTCTCGCACGAGCTCCGGACGCCGCTGGCCGCGGTCCACGGGTTCGCCGAGTCGCTCGCCGACGGCGTCGCCACCGATCCGCGGCACGCCGGCCAGGTGATCCAGCAGGAGTCCCAGCGGCTCGACAGGCTGGTCAGCGACCTGCTCGACCTCGCGCGGATCGGTGCGGACCAGTTCCAGCTCGACCTCGCCCGGGTCGACCTCCGCGAGACGCTCGCCGCGGGTGCCGAGGTCTGGCGGGTGCGCTGCGACCGGCAAGGCGTCCGGTTCCGGCTCGATCTCCCGCCGGTACCCGCGGTCACCACCACGGACCCGCGCCGGATCCGGCAGGTCCTCGACGGGCTGGCCGAGAACGCGCTCCGCGTCACGCCCGCCGGTGCGCAGCTCACGCTCTCGTTGACCCGTCTCCAGAACGCCGTACAGCTCCAGGTCCGCGACGGCGGTCCCGGTCTGGCGCCGGAGGACTACGCGGTCGCGTTCCGGCCCGGCGTACTGAACCAGAAGTACCGGGGTCGCCGCCCGGTCGGATCCGGTATCGGTCTCGCACTGGCGCACGGGCTCGTCACCCGGCTGGGTGGCACCCTCGCCGCGGGACCGGCCCCGGAAGGCGGCGCCGCGTTCACGATCACGCTGCCGGCTACTTGACCAGGATCGACTTGGTGTCGGTGTCGGTGATGCTCCCGTCAGCCGGCGAGATCAGGTACGCGCTGATCTGCCACGGCCCCGGGCTGAGCATGAGCTGGAACGTGTACGACGAGAAGGTCTGCCCTTCCTTCGTGTTCGTGAAGCCCTTCCGCACCTCGCGGGTCTTCAGGTTCATGGCCTGGTAGTTGACCGTCGCCTCGAACGCCGCGGCCACGCCCTGGACGGTGACCTTCGGATCGAGGGCCTCGTTCTCGTACGGCGAGTCGATCCAGACCAGCGCCTGTACGTCGGCGGCCTGCGCGCGGTCCAACGGCTCGCTGGTGTCGATCTGCCCGAACAGCCGCGGTACGGTCTGCCCGCCCTGCGTCACGCGGATCGGCGTCTGGTTGTCCTTCAACGCGCCCTGCACGGTGTACACGAGCTGCTGCGCCGCCACCCGCGCGACGTCCGGGTCCAACGTGGCCTTCGGCAACTGCTTGAAGTCGACCGTGACCGCGTCCTCCGTCCGCGTCACGGCGTTCACCGCGGCACCACGCCAGACCGAGAAGTAGTCAGGGTCGGCCGGCTGCTTCGTGGTCATGATCCGGACCGCCTGCTCGGCCGGGCGTCCGCTCACCGTCGTCCAGGTGCGGTACAGCCGCGTGGACGTCTTCTTCGGTACGCCGACCTGCGCGCCCAGCCAGTACACCGGGACGAGCTGGCTCTTGACGATCTCCTCCGGTACGCCACGGTCCGTCGGCGCTGCGGTCTTCACGGCCTGGCTCGGAACCGGCGACACGGTCTGCACCGACGGCGCCTGGCTTTCCGGCAGCGCGGTCGCGGTGTTCGTCGTACCTTGGCCGGCAACCGAGTCCCCGTCGTTCGCGGTGGTGTCGGAGCCGTTGAACACGGTGAAGGCGCCGATCGCCGCGGCGGTACCGACCGCGGCCACGCCGGCGGTCAGGAACCAGGGGCGCCGGACCGACGGGCGCTGGGCGTGTGCGCGGGCGCGGATCTCCGGCAGCGCGTCGGCCGGTTCGATCCGGTCCGCCTCCTCCCGGAGGGCCCGCCGCATCAGCTCGTCGAACGGGTCTTTCGGCTGGTCACTCATACGTTCTGCTCCAGGAGCTGGCGCAGCGACTTGGTCGCGCGCGCGGCGTGGCTCTTCACGGAACCCCGGGTGATGCCCATCGTGTCGGCGATCTCCGCCTCCGACAGGTCGCCGTAGTACCGCAGGACCATCACGGTGCGTTGCTTCTCCGGCAGGGTCCGCATCGCCTCGATCACCCGGTCGGTCTCGGCGGTCCGCAGGACGGCCTGTTCGGCGCTCGGCTCGTCGGGCAGTGACTTCGGGGTGTGTTTGTCGACGACCACCAGGTGGCGCTGGCGGGACCGGCAGCGGTTCACCACCGCGGTCCGCAGGTACGCGAGCGCCTTGTGGGGGTCGCGTAGCCGGTTCCACCGGCCGTGCATGGCGACGAACGCGTCCTGCACGATCTCTTCGGCCGTACCGGTGTCGCGCAGCAGCAAGCTGCCGAGGCGGACGAGCGAGGTGTAGTGCGCGGTGTAGACGGCCGTCAGCGCCTCGTCGGCATCCCACGAGGACTCATGTGTCACGCACTCTTCGTACACCACGGCCGGTTGTGCCACGAAAAGACGACGCCAAGACCACATCCCAGGTTGACAACAGGATGGCCCGAACCAGTGGGATTCTGAAGGAATGAAGCAGGTTGGTGACGATCAGTGGTCGGGCCATCACGACATCACGTACGCCGCCGTCGCAAGGCTGTACCAGCAGCTGGCCGAGCCCGACGGCACGATCCACGGCATTTCACGCCAGCAGTACGCGGAAGCGCTCGACCGGGCCCAGGCACACCAGGACCGGACCCTGGGCGCCGGCGTGATCAAGAACTTCAACGGCACCGGCCTTCCGTTCCCGTACGCAGGCCCCGGTCCGACGATGCATTCGGCGTACGCGAACCCGGACGTGCAGCGCGAGCACTTCATGGCGGATCCGTACCGCGACGGCCGGGACAACCTGGAGCGCAACACCGAATACGTGCACGAACAGCTCGCCGCGGCGCACCGATCGGCCGACGAGGAGTTCAGGTACCTCGGAGCGGCCGCGCACGCCTTGCAGGACAGCTACTCCGGCGCGCACGCGTGGCGGGAGGACTCGGTGTACGACGGTGACGTGAACGCGCCCGTCCAGTCGCTGCACGTGTTCACACCGGTGCATGCCGTCGGCGCCGAGGACGGGCGGAACACGCACGCGGACGAGTTCGACGAGCCGCCGGTGAACTCCGGGTCCACCCGGGCGGCGATCGAGGCGACGTACTGGATGCTGCGCAGCTACGAACTGAACCGGAACCGGCCGTCGGATCTGGCCGACCGCGCGCGGCGCGCCGATCTCGGACCGATGTTGCGGCCGGCATCGTCCGGCGTCACCGTCAACCTGGTGCCCGACCGCGCGTGGCAGGCCGAACGCAACCGCCGGCTCGCGCTCGAACACGGCGTGATCCAGCCGGGTCCCGAGGCCGACGAGCTCGCCCGGCTGGCCGGCGTGCTGACGCCGAACCCGGCCCCCGGCGCCGCGGCGGACCGGTCAGCCGGTCCGGCTGTGGACGCGGCGGCTGCCGCCGCGGAGCGGCCGTCGCTGGGGACGCCCCGGCGAATTACACGTGAGGCTGTCGGACGGGACGGCTAGCATGGAAGCTCCAACACCAGTACCCAGGAGGAAGAGCCTGTCCAGGCCACGCAGTATCGAACCGGAGGCGCGTCCGAACGGCGCCACCTCCACCACGCAGGCGTCGCACAAGATCGTCGTGCCGAACAGCATCGACATGGTGGCCCTGCTCGGAGCCCGGGACGAGTTCCTCCGCATCATCGAGAAGGAGTTCGCCGCCGACATCCTGGTCCGCGGCAACGAGATCTCGATGACCGGTGAGCCTGCCGAGCTGGCGCTCACCGAACGGCTCTTCGACGAGCTGGTCGCGGTCGTGCGCACCGGGCACGGGCTGACCGCCGACTCCGTCGAGCGCAGCATCGCGATGATCAAGCAGGCCACCGCGGAGTCCCCGCGCGAGGTGCTGACCCAGAACATCCTGTCCAGCCGCGGCCGCACGATCCGGCCGAAGACGCTGAACCAGAAGCGGTACGTGGACGCGATCGACAAGAACACGATCGTGTTCGGCATCGGCCCGGCCGGTACCGGCAAGACCTACCTGGCGGTGGCCAAGGCGGTCCAGGCGCTGCAGGCCAAGGAGGTCAACCGGATCATCCTGACCCGGCCGGCCGTCGAGGCCGGCGAACGGCTCGGCTTCCTGCCCGGCACCCTGTCGGAGAAGATCGACCCGTACCTGCGGCCGCTGTACGACGCGCTGCACGACATGCTCGACCCGGAGTCCATCCCGCGGCTGATGACCGCCGGCACGATCGAGATCGCGCCGCTGGCCTACATGCGCGGCCGGACGCTGAACGACGCCTTCATCATCCTGGACGAGGCGCAGAACACCTCGCCGGAGCAGATGAAGATGTTCCTCACCCGGCTCGGCTTCGGCTCGAAGATGGTCGTCACCGGTGACGTCACCCAGGTCGACCTGCCGAACGGGATGAATTCCGGGCTCAAGGTGGTGCAGGAAATTCTCGATGGGGTGCAGGATCTGGCATTCTGCCGGTTGACATCGCATGACGTGGTCCGGCACAAGCTGGTCGGCCGGATCGTGTCGGCGTACGAAAACTACGAAGGCAGTGCTGATTCCCACCGATGAACGTCGAGGTCAACAACGAGTCCGGCGTGGAGATCGACGCGCACGGACTGATGCGGCTCAGCCGGTTCGTGATGTCGTCGCTGCGGCTGCACCCGGAGTGTGAGCTGTCGATCAAGCTGGTCGACGAGGACACCATGGCGCGGTACCACGTCGAGTTCCTGGACCTGCCGGGGCCGACCGACGTGATGTCGTGGCCGATGGACGAGCTGCGGCCGGGTTCGGACGGCGAGGCGGACGACGACCTGCCGCTCGGGCACCTGGGCGACATCGCCCTGTGCCCGACGGTGGCCGCCGCCCAGGGCGCGAAGGCCGGCCACGGCACGTGGGCCGAGCTGGAGCTGCTCACCGTGCACGGCATCCTGCACCTGCTCGGCTACGACCACGCGGAACCCGCCGAGAAAGCGGAGATGTGGGACGTCCAGGGCCGCCTGCTGGAAGCATGGCGCGCACCTGGTAACCGGCTAGAGGCGTGATAAACCCATGACGTACCACGACCTGGTTCTGCTGGTTGTGGCTGCGGTGCTCGTTCTGCTGGCCGGGCTGTTCGCCGGTGCGGAGGCGGCGCTGTCGTCGTACTCGAAGGTGCGCGCGAACGAGCAGGTCGAGCAGGGCAACCTGCGCGCGGTCCGGCTCCGGGACCTGCTCTCGGACGCCCCGCGGTACCTGAACTCGCTGCTCCTGCTCCGGCTGATCTGCGAGATCACCGCGATCGTGCTGGTCACCCAGGCGCTGTCCGACGTCCTCGAGGTGACCTGGGAACACATCCTGATCACCGCCGTGGTGATGGTGCTGGTGTCGTACGTGATCATCGGGGTCGCGCCGCGGACGCTCGGCCGGCAGCACTCGGACCGGTTCGCGATCCTGTCGGCCGGCCCGGTGATGGCGCTGACCCGGGTCCTCGGGCCGCTGCCGAAGCTGCTGATCCTGATCGGCAACGCGCTGACTCCGGGCAAGGGGTTCGCCGAAGGCCCGTTCGCGACCGAGGCCGAACTGCGCGCGCTGGTCGACTACGCGGAGAAGTCCGCGGTGATCGAGTCCGGCGAGCGGCAGATGATCCACTCGGTGTTCGAGCTCGGCGACACCATCGTCCGCGAGGTGATGGTGCCGCGGACCGACATGGTGTTCATCGAGAAGCACAAGAAGCTCCGCCAGCTCACCTCGCTGGCGCTGCGTTCGGGGTACTCGCGGATCCCGGTGATCGGCGAGTCGCTCGACGACATCGTCGGCGTCGTCTACCTCAAGGACGTGATGCGCCGGGTGTACGACAACGCCCAGGCCGAGTCGACCGAGCGGGTCGAGTCGGTGATGCGGCCGTGCATGTACGTCCCGGACTCGAAGCCGGTCGACGAGCTGCTGCGCGAGATGCAGGCGGCCCGGATGCACCTCGCGATCGTCGTCGACGAGTACGGCGGTACGGCCGGGCTGGTGGCGATCGAGGACATCCTGGAGGAGATCGTCGGCGAGATCACCGACGAGTACGACGAGGACCCGGACTCGGTGCAGCAGCTGTCCGACGGCGCGTACCGGGTGTCGGCGCGGCTGCCGATCGACGAGCTCGGCGAGCTGTTCGGCGTACCGCTGGACGACGACGACGTGGACACCGTCGGCGGCCTGATGGCCAAGCTGCTCGGCAAGGTCCCGATCCCCGGCGCCGAGGTCGCGATCGAGGGCCTGTCGCTGACCGCGGAGCGCCCGTCCGGCCGCCGGAACCAGGTAGGTACGGTTCTGGTACGGCGCACGGAACCGACCCCCGCGCCGCACGACCAGAACCACCAGCACGCCTGACCCACTCACCCGCCCGGTCCCCGGACCGGCGGTCACGTTTTTGGAGCTCTTGTTGTCAGACCTCTCGGCGGAGGACGCCAAGCTCGTCACCCTCGCCCGCGCTGCCCGTGCCCGGACCCGCGCCGCTGAAGGAGCGGCGGTCCGCGACTCCGACGGCCGTACGTACGCGGCCTGCACGGTCGGCCTGGACACGGTCGAGCTGACCGCGCTGCAGTTGGCGGTCGCGATGGCGCTCGCCTCCGGCGTGAAGGGCCTGGAAGCCGCCGCGGTCGTCACCGACGCGGAGTCCGTCGAGGTCAACGTCGTACGGCACTTCGCCGGCGCCAACATTCCCGTAGTAGTTGCCCTGGGCACCGGAGAGGTCCGCGATGTCGTCCACACCTGAGAACTTCAAGGCAGGCTTCGCCTGCTTCGTCGGGCGTCCCAACGCCGGCAAGTCGACGCTGACGAACGCGTTGGTCGGCAAGAAGATCGTGATCACCTCGTCGAAGCCGCAGACCACGCGGCACGCGGTCCGCGGCATCGTGCACCGGCCGGACGCGCAGCTGATCCTGGTCGACACCCCTGGGCTGCACAAGCCGCGGACGCTGCTCGGTGAGCGGCTGAACGACCTGGTCAAGACCACCTGGGCCGAGGTCGACGTGATCGCGGTCTGCCTGCCGGCCAGCGACAAGATCGGCCCCGGCGACCGGTTCCTGGTCAGCGAGGCAGCGAAGGTCGCGAAGACCCCGAAGGTTGCCCTCGCGACCAAGGCCGACCTGGTGGCGCCGGACCGGATGGTCGAGCACCTGGCCGAGATCCAGGCGCTGGGGGAGTCGGTCGGGATCGAGTGGGCCGCGGTCGTGCCGGTGTCGGCGACGTCCGGTTTCCAGGTCGACGTGGTCGCCGACGAGCTGGTCAAGCTGCTGCCGGACGGCTTCCCGCTGTACCCGGACGGCGACATCACCGACGAGCCCGAGGAGACGCTGGTCGCGGAGCTGATCCGCGAGGCCGCGCTGGAGGGCGTCCGGGACGAGCTGCCGCACTCGATCGCGGTCACCATCGACGAGATGAACCTGCGCGAGGACCGGCCGGCCGACAAGCCGCTGCTGGACATCTACGCGAACATCTTCCTCGAGCGGGAGAGCCAGAAGGGCATCGTGATCGGCCACAAGGGCGCCCGGCTGCGCGAGGTCGGCGCGGCCGCCCGCCAGCAGATCGAGGCCCTGCTCGGTACGCCGGTGTACCTCGACCTGCACGTGAAGATCGCGAAAAACTGGCAGACAGACGCCAAGAACCTCCGCAAACTGGGCTTCTGATGAATCTGCAGAATCCTGTGTACGCAGCCCTCACCGGGCCGCACGCGTCCTTCGCCGAGGTCCGCGGCAACGCCCGCCGCTATCCGGCCGCGGTCGCACCGTTCCTCGGCGTACCAGACGAGCCGACCGCCGCGGACTGGGCTGACGCGGCCGAGCTGCTCAGGGCCGGTGGCCCGGCCGCGCTGATGCGGCCCGAGTTCCCGGTCCCGGACGGCATCAAGCTGGACAGGATGTTCGACCTGGTCCAGTTCGTCGCACCGGCCGACCTGCCCGCCGAGGACCCGGAAGCGGTGCTGCTCGGTGCGGACGACGTACCGGACATGCTGGCGTTGGTCGCGCTCACCGATCCGGGTCCGTTCCGCAGCCGGACGATCGAGCTCGGCACGTACGTCGGCATCCGCCGCGACGGCGAGCTGGTCGCGATGGCCGGCACCCGGTTCAGCCTGCCGGAGTACGCCGAGATCAGCGCGGTCTGCACGCACCCGTCCGCCCGCGGTCAGGGCCTCGCGACCCGGCTGATCCGGGCCGTCGCCGCACATGTCGTGGCGACGTCGCGGACCCCGTTCCTGCACACCGGCGGCACCAACACCACCGCCATCCGGCTCTATGAGTCGCTCGGTTTCACCCTCTCCAATGAGATGAAGGTCACACTCGTCGAAGCGGTCTAGCCTGGAACCGTTGCAACAAGCTGCAACGGCGGCGTGTCCGCCGCCCGTGGGCGTTATGCTCTCGCACGACCTCGAGCCCCATCGAGGTTCTTCGTGTCCTGAGGGGGGACTCCCAGAATGAAACTGCAGCGCTTCGCGCTCGCCCTGGCCGGGGTCGGCATGCTCGCCGCCACGGCTGCTGCCGGCCCGGCTACCGCCGCCGTCCGGTCCGACCCGACGCCCGCGATCGCCAACCCGGCCACGGGCAACCTGAAGACCACGCCGAACAGCAAGCTCGCCTCCGCGGGATGCCGGCAGGACGTGGGCTTCAACACCCCGACGCCGGGGATCAACGATTTCCTGGTCACGCCGGGCAAACCGCCCCGCCCTGAGCTCTACGCGGAGTTCCGGTTCGTCGGCACCCGTCTCAATACAACGTGGTACGGCGTACAGACCGACGCGCACCTCTACTACCACGGCCTGTTCGTGCAGGGCGGGACGCTGTACCGCGGTGTCACCTACTTCGACACCGACAACCCGCGGCCGACGTACGCGCGGATCGGCTCCGGCTGGAGCAGCTTCACCCAGCTCGTCACGTCGAACTACGCGATCACCGCGCCGAACCGCTCGTACCTGTACGGGCTGAGCACCAACGGCAGCCTCTACCGCTACGCGGCGTCGGGTGCCACCTTCCGGGCGCTCGGCCACTTCCCCGGCTTCAAGGGTTTCAAGGCGATGACCGTGATCTCCGAGACCCCGACCTACGACACCCTGCTGATGACCACCAAGGCCGGTGCGCTGTGGACGGTCCGGATCCCGGCAGCGGCCTCGACCAAGCCGATCCTGAAGCTGGTGCGGAGCACGGGCTTCGCGGCGTACGAGTCGCTGGCCGCCCGGGAGTGCGGTGACAAGGGCGGCACGCTGGTGACCGGTTTCGACAACGACACCGACTCGGTCTACCAGTACGCGATGAGCAAGTTCAACGGCTCGAAGACCGCGGTCACGTCCTACGGCCGGATCCCGGGCGCCACTGTCCCGGGCACGGGCATCTTCTCGATCACCGGCCACTGGAACCAGCTGGTGGGGGAGTGATCCTGCAGTAGTGCAGAGCCGGGGGCGCCGCTCGATGCGGCGCCCCCGGTCTGTTTCAGAGGTACTTCTGGTAGTCCAGGAAGCGCGCGACGATGTGGTAGTTCAGCGCCTCGTTGATGCTGATCATGTGGTCGTTGGACTCGGCGTTCCAGGTGTCGATCTGGGTCAGCGCCGGCTCCTCCTCGCGCAGCCAGAGCAGCATCGCGGACTTGAGCAGCGCGCCGAGGCGGTGCCCGCGGTGGTCGCGGGACACGGCGGTGTCGTGCTGCTCGCCGATGTGCGGGCGCTCCCGCTCGACCGCGACGACGGTGTGGCCGGCCAGTTCACCGGTGTCCTTCGCGCGGGCGATCACCCGGTAGACCGTCCGGTCGCTCTTGCGCTGAGCTTCCTCGTACGCACGCAGGCGCTCCGGCGAGAAGACGTCGTCCTCGACGTCGAGGTCGTCCTTCGGCGCGTCGTTGATCGAGGCGGTGACCGCGACCATCCCCTCGAGCATGTCGTCGGGCAGCGCGCCGGTCAGCTTCAGCAACTCGTACCCGGACGCGGCCGCGGCGGACTCGTCGTACATCCGCTGGACGAGGTCCCAGTCGAGGCCGACCAGTTCCTGACGGCGGTTCACCTCGACCGACTTCTGCTCGAGCCCGTGCCGGGCCGCGAACGCCTTGGCCTTGGGCAGGTCGACCCCGCCGAAGCTGACCCCGGTCCGGCCCAGGTCACGGGTGAGCTTCTCCCCGTACTCGAACAGCGTCGAGCCGATGCCGCGACCACGGTGGTCGGGGTGCACCTTCACGTCGAGCCAGGTCTTGTCGGTGTTGTCGTACTGCGGGATGTCGACGACCAGCAGGCCGACCGCCGTCCCGTCGTCGTCGCGGGCCAGGTACGCCTCCGGGGGCTCGAGGTCCCAGCCGTAGCGCAGCATGTTCGCGAAGCTCCGCGGCGTGTGCTGGAGCACCTCCGGGCAGTCCACCTTCCAGCCGGCCGAGTCCACGGCGACGGCGTCCGCACATCCGATTTCGTCGTCGGGCGACAGCTTGATGATCTCCACGCCCACAGGGTCCACCGGAACGCAGGGTTACCGCATCTGGTTTATCCCCGGTCAGGTGTTGGCATCCCGTACGCGTGGTCGACGGTCATCGAGAACATCAGTCGCTTGTCCTGCACCATCACCGCGCGGTACTCGTCCCAGTCCGGGTGCTCGCCGGACGCGGTCCGGTAGTAGTCGACCAGGTCTTCGACCACCGCGTCGTGCGGATCGGCGGCGACCGGGCTGAGCTCGGCTTTCCCTTCAAGGACGACGTACGAACGCCCGCGCGGCCCGTCGACGTACAAGCTCGCCCGCGGATCGCGCCGCAGGTTCTTCGTCTTCGCCCGGCCGTCGGTCAGCGAGACCCGGACCCGCGTCCCGTCGAACACATAGGTGACGTTGGACAACTGCGGCCGCCCGTCCCGCTTGATCGTCACCAACACCCCGAGCCCGTGCGTACCGATCCGGTCGAGAAGAGTTTCTGTCATGGGGACACTCTATGAATTCAAGCGCTCTTGAAGGCAAGGAAGGGTTTGACCTCGGCCAGCCAGCGGCCGGGCCTGGCGGAGTGGATGCGGTGGCCGGCGTCGACCGTACGGATTGTTGCGTTGGGCATCGAGTTGGCCAGCAGCGCGAAGCGGGACTGGTCGAGATGGCTCTTCGGACCGCCGGCGAGGATCAGGGTGGGGGCTCCGACCTCGGGCAGGCCGGTCCACCAGGCCGGGTTCGGGCGGCGGAGATCGGTCATGACGTCGTCGAGCAGGCGAGGGTCGCAACGGCCGCGGGTCAGCAGGCCGGCGGCTCTCAGGACGAGGCTCGGGAGGTGGCGGGTGGTGGGTGAGCCGTCCTGCGCGTTCCGCGGCGGGACGGGGATCTCCTCGAGAACCAGGCGTTCCACCCAGTCGGGCTCGGCGACCGCGACGGCGCTCGCGACGAACGCGCCGAGGGAGTTGCCGACCAGCGTGACCGGGCCGTCGAGCTCACTCAGCACCTGGTCGCGGAAGTCGCTCAACCGATACGGCCGACGGCGCGGCGCGGTCCCGTGCCCGAGCAACGCCGGACAGCGCACCCGATATCCGAGCCCCTCGAACTCGGGCACGAACCGGTCCCACGTCGACGGCCCACTCGTACCAGCATGCAAACAGACGAGATCCTTCACGTAATACTCCCTACAAGTACGCCGGCCACGACAACGGCCAGCCCTGCGATGCGCGGCCGTTCGCGAAGAACGAGGGCACCGAGCAGTGCGCCGAGCACGACGTCGAGCGTCCGGCCGACCGCGACCGTGCCGACGTCCGCGAACGACAACGCCAGCAACCCGAGAGCAATCACGTAGACAGTGTCTACTGTACCTCCCTGGATCCTGTCTACTTCGGAGGTGGTGTACCGGAGAACGGGTAGTGGTGGCGGGGTACCGGGTGGGCTGAGCGCGACTGGACCGAGCGGCGGCCGGGGTCGAGGCTCAGCGGGCGACCACTACCCGTTCTTCGGTACGCCAGACCCCGGTTCGACGCGATGGGGCATGTGTGCATAGACTCGTCGGCATCATGCGGCACCAGCTTCTCCTCCTTCGCTGCCGCGGCGAGGCCTGACAAGGCCGGTTCCCTCGCCGCGGAGTCCTGACGTACGCCGGTCGTCCTTCACGACACCCGTACCTCCGAGGAGAACCCCCGTGGCACCGAAGAACCAGCCCAAGCCTGTTCAGCAGCCGTCCGGTATGCCGATCCATCGCTACCGCGCGTTCCCGCCGATCGACCTGCCGGACCGCACCTGGCCGGCGAAGTCCGTCGACAAGACGCCGCGCTGGCTGTCCACCGATCTCCGCGACGGCAACCAGGCGCTGGTCGAGCCGATGTCGCCGGCCCGCAAGCGGCGGATGTTCGACCTGCTGGTGAAGATGGGCTACAAGGAGATCGAGGTCGGTTTCCCGAGCGCCAGCCAGTACGACTTCGACTTCGTCCGGAGCCTGATCGAGGACGACGTGATCCCGGACGACGTGACGATCTCGGTGCTGACCCAGGCGCGCGAGGAGCTGATCGAGCGCACCGTGCAGTCGCTGCAGGGCTCGCCGAAGGCGACCATCCACCTGTACAACGCGACCGCCCCGCTGTTCCGCCGGGTGGTGTTCAACGTCGACAAGGCCGAGTGCCGCAACATCGCCGTCCGCGGTACCGAGACCGTGATGAAGTACGCCGACGAGATGCTCGGCGACTGCGAGTTCGGGTACCAGTACAGCCCGGAGATCTTCACCGGCACCGAGCTGGAGTTCGCGCTCGAGGTGTGCGAGGCGGTCAGCGACGTCTGGCAGCCCGCCGAAGGCCGCGAGATCATCCTGAACCTGCCGGCCACGGTCGAGATGTGCACCCCGAACGTGTACGCGGACCAGATCGAGTGGTTCGGCCGGAACCTGACCCGGCGCGAGTACAGCGCGATCAGCCTGCACCCGCACAACGACCGCGGTACGGCGGTGGCCGCGACCGAGCTGGCGCTGATGGCCGGCGCGGACCGGGTCGAGGGCTGCCTGTTCGGCCACGGCGAGCGGACCGGCAACGTCGACCTGGTGACGCTCGGGATGAACCTGTTCAGCCAGGGCATCGACCCGCAGATCGACTTCGCCGACATCGACGAGATCCGCCGTACGGTCGAGTACTGCACGCAGATGCGGGTCCCGGAGCGGCAGCCGTACGCCGGGGACCTGGTCTACACCGCCTTCTCCGGCTCGCACCAGGACGCGATCAAGAAGGGCCTGGAGGCGCTGGACAAGCAGGCCGCGGCCGAGGGCAGGCCGGTCGGCGAGATCACCTGGGAAGCGCCGTACCTGCCGATCGACCCGAAGGACGTCGGCCGGTCGTACGAGGCCGTGATCCGGGTCAACTCGCAGTCCGGCAAGGGCGGCGTCGCGTACATCATGAAGTCCGAGCACCGGCTCGACCTGCCGCGCCGGCTGCAGATCGAGTTCAGCCGGGTGATCCAGCAGCACACCGACAACGAGGGCGGCGAGGTCGGCCCGCAGCAGATGTGGGACATCTTCGCAGCCGAGTACCTGGCGCCGGGCAAGCTGTCACTGCTGAGCGTGAACTCGACGTCCGGTGAGGGGCAGGGCGACCAGCTCCGGGTTCAGGTCTATGCCAATGGTGTTCCCCACGAGTTGGTTGGCGAGGGCAACGGTCCGGTGTCGGCGTTCGTGGACGCGCTGCGGCCGCTGAAGTACGACGTCCGGGTGCTGGACTACCACGAGCACGCGCTCTCCGCCGGCGGCGACGCACTGGCCGCCGCGTACGTCGAGTGCGAGGTCGGTGACGAGGTGTTCTGGGGCGTCGGCCGGGACGCCAACATTCTCACCGCTTCGCTGAAGGCCGTCGTCTCGGCCGTCAACCGCGCCACGCGCTGACCCAACTTCCCCAGGTGCCCGCCTCCGTGTCGGAGCCGGGCACTTGCTGTACGCCCCGGTACCGTTTCGTCACGGTCCGCAACGTTGTCTCACTGTTGCCTCAAGTCGTTGACTCGGGGACCAGTGCTGCGCAGACTAGCGTCACTATGCGCAGCTCCTTGCAAGACAGTGTTACTAAGTCTTGCGGATGAGGGTCTGCGCCACCGACTTTCCCTGGTAGTCGCGTGGAGGTGAGCAGTGAGCGGTGCGGTCGATACGTCCGCGGCGGAACTGATCGAAGGTCCCGCTGTCGAACCGAGACCTTCGGCCGTACGGCGGTTCTTCAACGCCTGGCTGGTGCGAAGACTGTTCAAGGCGGTCCTGACGGTCCTCATCGTCACGACCGGAACGTTCTTCCTGGTCCGATTGTTGCCCGGTAACCCGGTCGACACCTACATCCAGACGCAGATCGCGCAGACCGGTATCTCGTACGAGGCCGCGGCCGCGCAGGCGAAGAACCTGTTCTCGCTGGACCCGAACCAGCCGTTGATCGTGCAGTACTTCCACTACATGGTGAACATGCTGCACGGCGACTTCGGGAACTCGGTGCTGTCGCCCGGAACGACGGTCGCGCAGGTGATCAAGACCTATCTGCCCTGGACGCTGTTCTCGGTCGGGGTGGCGACGGTCTTCAGCTTCATCATCGGCATCGTCGCCGGGATGATCATGGCGTACCGCCGCGAGACCTGGATCGACCACCTGCTGACGTCGATCGGGTCGCTGCTGCACGCGATCCCGAACTACATCCTGGCGATCCTGATCGTGGTCTTCCTCGGGGTGAAGCTGCAGTTCTTCGACCTGACCGCGGCCCGCGGCTCGTACACGCCGGGCGTGACACCGTCGTTCAGCTTCAGCTTCCTGAACGACATCTTCTACCACGCGACCCTGCCGATCCTGGCCTACGCGCTGACCACGGTCGGCTCCTGGGCGCTGGTGATGAAGTCGTCGACGGTGGAGACCCTCGGCGAGGACTACGTGACGGTGGCCCGGGCGCGCGGCCTGTCCGACTCCCGGATCCGGTCCGGGTACGTCGGGCGGAACGCCGTACTGCCGCTGTTCAGCCAGCTCGCGGTGTCGCTCGGCTTCGTCGTCGGCGGCTCGATCTTCGTGGAGAAGATCTTCGGCTACCAGGGCATCGGCTTCAGCCTGTACAACGCGGTCAACGGCCGCGACTACGCCGTCCTGCAGGGCATCTTCCTGGTCGTGACGATCTCGGTCGTGGTCGCGAACCTGCTCGCCGACCTGCTGTACAGCCGGCTGGATCCGCGGATCCGCGTCCAGGGCAAGGGGTGACGAGATGACCGAGGCAACCATCCCCGTCTCCGCGGTCGGTACCACCGGCGTCTCGCGCTTCGCCGGAATTCTCAGCTCGCTGCGCCGCAGCCCGGCCGGCTTCATCGGGTTCGTGATCGTCGCGCTGATGGTGGTGATCACCGCGATCGTGCCGTTCTTCCTCCCCGACGTCGCGCCGAACGTCAAGGAGATCCTGCTCCCGGCCGGTTCGCCCGGTCACCTGCTCGGTACCGACAACGAGGGCAAGGACGTCCTGATCCAGATGATCGGCGGCGGCCGGACGGTGATCTTCGTCGGCTTCTTCGCCGCGGCGATCTCGACCGCGCTGGCGATCGTGCTCGGTTCGCTGGCCGCCTACCTCGGCGGCTGGGTCGACTCGGTCGTGGTCACGCTCGCCGACGTCTTCCTCACCGTCCCGCAGATCGTGCTGCTCGCGGTGATGGGCGCGTTCTTCAAGCTGGACTCGCCGATCCTGCTCGCACTGCTGGTCGGCGGCCTGTCCTGGCCGGTGCTGACCCGGGCGGTCCGGGCCCAGGTGTTCTCGCTGAAGGAACGCGAGTTCGTCGAGGCGGCCCGGCTGCTCGACCTCGGCACGGTCCGGGTGGTGTTCGTCGAGATCCTGCCGAACATGGCCAGCTTCATCCTGATGAACTTCATGATCGGCGTCACCAACGCGATCTACCAGCTGGTCGGCCTGTACCTGCTCGGTCTCGCCCCGCTGACCGGCTCCAACTGGGGCATCATGCTCAACCGCGCCTGGATCGCCGGTGCGATCTTCAACGACGCGAGCCTGGCCTGGATCCTCAGCCCTGTGGTCGCGATCATCCTGCTGCTGCTCGGACTGGTGATGATGACACGATCCCTCGAAGAGATCCTCAACCCGCGGCTCCGGGACCGGTGATCGCGCGATGACGACCACTTCTTCGAGTACTCGGGCCAAGCGCGGCGGCGAGGGCAAGCCGCTGCTGTCGATCCGCGACTTCAAGGTCGAGTACCGCACCGGCTCCGGCTCGGTCGTGGAGGCGGTCCGCGGCGTCGACCTGGACCTGTTCCCGGGCGAGAGCCTGGCACTGGTCGGCGAGAGCGGCTGCGGCAAGACGACGTTCGGCCTCGGCCTGCTGCGGTTGCTGCCGCGGCTCGGGCACGCCAGCGGCAAGGTCCAGTTCAACCGCGGCGACGGTACCGAGATCGACGTGCTGGGACTGGACGGCCGGGACCTGCGCGAGTTCCGCTGGCGGGACGCCGCGATGGTATTCCAGGGCGCGATGAACGCGTTCAACCCGGTGCTGAAGATCCGCGCGCACATGCACGACACGATGCGGGCGCACACCAAGGCCACCAAGCAGGAGATCGAGGACCGGGCGGGCGAGCTGCTCCGGCTGGTCCGGCTGGAGCCGACGCGGGTGATGGACAGCTACCCGCACGAACTCTCCGGCGGTATGCGGCAGCGCGTACTGATCGCGATGAGCCTGCTGCTGGAACCCGAGGTACTGATCCTGGACGAGCCGACCACCGCGCTCGACATCCTCACCCAGCGGTCCGTGGTCGACGTACTCCACGAGGTCCGCGAGCGGCTCGGATTCTCGATGATCTTCATCTCCCACGACCTGTCGCTGGCCGCCGAGCTCGCGGACCGGGTGGCCACCATGTACGCCGGCCGGATCATCGAGACCGGTGGCGTCCGGGACATGTTCTACCGGCCGCGGCACCCGTACACGCTCGGCCTGATCAAGGCGGTGCCGCCGATCGTCGGCGACCTGCCCGACATGGAGTCGATCCCGGGCGGACCGCCGAGTCTGGCGGCGCTACCCGCGGGCTGCACGTTCAGCCCGCGCTGCAAGTACGCGACCGAGGAGTGCAAGGAGGCCGACCCGCCGCTGATCCCGATCTCCGACGAGCCGGGTGACGCGCACGAGGCCGCCTGTATCCACTGGAAGGACGTGCACCTCGAGCGTGAGGTGCCGAGCGAGAACTTGGGGACGGCATCATGAGCGCGCTCGAGAAGTCCCCGGAGACGGCAGCGGGCGGGACGCCGCTGATCTCGCTCGGCGGGGTCAGCCAGGTGTTCGACACCAAGGCCGGCCCGATCAAGGCGGTCGACAACATCAACCTGGCGGTCAACCCGGGCGAGGTGCTCTGCCTGGTCGGCGAGAGTGGTTCGGGCAAGACCACGGCGGCCCGGATGGCGGCGGGCCTCGCCCGGCCGACCAGCGGCAAGGTCGCGTTCGACGGGACCGACATCTGGTCGATGAAGCGCAACGACTTCACCACGTTCCGGCGCAGCGTGCAGTACGTGCACCAGGACCCGTACGCGTCGCTGAACCCGACCCGCACGATCCAGCAGACGATCACCGCCCCGCTGCTCAAGCACGGCATCGTGAAGAGCAAGAAGGAAGCCGCGGAGAAGGCGGCCGAACTGCTCACCAAGGTCGACCTGACGCCGCCGGAGAACTACCTGCCGAAGTTCCCGCACCAGCTGTCCGGTGGCCAGCGGCAACGAGTCTCGGTCGCCCGGGCGCTGACCCTGGACCCGAAGCTGATCATCGCCGACGAGTCGACGTCGATGCTGGACGTGTCGATCCGGATCAGCGTGCTGGCGATGCTCGGCCGGCTGCGCGACGACCTCGGCGTCGGGTTCCTGTTCATCACCCACGACCTGGCGATCGCGAAGTACTTCGGCTGGAACGGCAAGACCGCGGTCATGTACCTCGGCCGGATCGTCGAGTTCGGCCCGACCCCGAAGATCATCAACGCGCCGACGCACCCGTACACCCGGGCGCTGATCGACGCGATCCCGGAGCCGGACCCGGACCTGACCAAGACCAAGGGCCGGGAATCCCTGCGCAGCCTGGAGATCCCGAGCCTGGCCGACCTGCCGCCCGGGTGCTCGTTCCATCCGCGCTGCCCGCAGTTCGAGAGCGGGCTGTGTGACGGGAAGGTACCCGAGCTGGTGCAGATCCGGACCGGCCAGTCGGCCGCGTGCCACGTGGTCGCGCGCGACGGCGTACCGGACAAACCCGACGAGCCGGGGAGCTGATGACACCTCAGATCGGCCGGGCGGCGCTCGGCTGGGCAGCGTTCCTGGTGCTGGCCAGCGGAGTCCTGTTGCTCACCCTGACGCCGGGCACCGCGGAGTTCGTCGTCACCTTGTTCACCTTGTGTTTGGGCCTGCTACTGGGCCTGGTGGTCGTCGTCGGGGTGTTGATCACCCGGCGTCGGGAGAAACGCGAGGGCGGTAGTTAGTCCCCACCAGTAAGTAGTACCTGACCCACATGGGCGTGTGGTCAGTCCAGAAAGGACCAAGGAATGAGTCCCACCGGCACCATTGACTCTGGCGATTCCGGCACCGACGGAACGGGCGCGGACGCCCGGACCAACGCCATCTCCCGCCGCAACGTACTCCAGTTGTTCGGCATCGCCGGTGTCGGCGTGGCCGGCATCGGGTCGCTGGAGGCCTGCTCGCCGAGCAAGCCGAACTCCAGCGGTGGCGGCGGCAGCAACGCCAGCAAGGAGTTCCACGGCGCGTACCCGTACCAGCTGCCCCCGAAGGGCCACTTCAACCTCGTGAAGGGGGTCACCGACGGCATCCAGGTCGACAGCCCGTACCTGGATCTCATCTACCCGACTGCCGGCCTGTACTACTGGGCCGACAAGAAGTGGGAATGGATGATGGCCGAGTCCGGCACGCTGGACGAGGCGACCAAGACCTACACGCTGAAGCTCCGGTCCGGCCTGACCTGGAGCGACGGCAAGCCGGTCACCTCCAAGGACGTCGTGTCGACGTTCAACCTGCACTGGCTGATGCGCCAGCAGTCCTGGACGTTCCTGTCCGACGTCGCGGCCAAGGACGACACCACGGTGACGTTCACCATCGGTACGCCGTCCACCGTGCTGGAGCGCTACATCCTGCGCGCGCCGATCATGCCGGACTCGGTCTACGGTGAGTGGGCGACCAAGGCCGAGACCATGCGCAAGGCCAAGACCAGCCTGGACAGCGCAGAGGGCAAGCAGCTGAACGGTGACTTCCAGAAGTTCCGTCCGGAGAACCCGGTGGTCTCGGGCCCGTTCAACTTCGACGTGAAGAGCATGACCAACTCGCAGATGACGCTGGTCAAGAACGACAAGGGCCTGTTCGCCGACAAGATCGGCTTCAACAAGGTCGTCCTGTACAACGGTGAGACCTCGGACATCACGCCGGTCGTGCTGAACAAGGACATCGACTACGCGACCCACGGTTTCGCGGTGGCCACCGAGAAGACCCTGCTGGGCAGCGGTTTCCGGATCCTCCGGCCGCCGGTGTACTCGGGTCCGGCGCTGGTGTTCAACTACACCGCGCACCCCGAGTTCTCCGACGTCAAGGTCCGGCAGGCGATCGCCTACATCCTGGACCGCAACGAGAACGGCACCGTCGCGCTCGGCGACTCCGGCAAGCCGTGCAAGTTCATGGCCGGCTTCTCCGACATCGCGGTCCCGGACTGGGTCTCCGATGCCGACCAGAAGAAGCTGCAGGCCTACGAGAAGGACGAGGCCAAGGCCACGTCGCTGCTGCAGTCGGCCGGCTGGAAGAAGACCGGTGGCAAGTGGATGCTGCCGAACGGCAAGCCGGCCGCCTACGACATCAAGTTCCCGACCGAGTTCGCCGACTGGAACCCGGCCGCCACCAACGCGGCCGACCAGCTGAACAAGTTCGGGTTCAACATCACCAAGCGGGGCATCACCTTCACCCAGCTGAGCCCGGACGTGCTGTCCGGCAAGTTCGACATCGCGATCCAGAGCTGGGGCGCGTCGAGCCACCCGCACCCGTACTTCTCGTTCGTCCAGGACCTGTACACGTTCAACTACGTGACCGCGGCGAACTCCGGCGGCAAGGGAATGAACTTCCCGCTCAAGCAGACCACCTCGGCCGGTCCGATCGACCTGCAGTCCGTGGTGGACAAGTCCGCGCAGGGCCTGAACCTCGACGAGCAGAAGAAGAACGTCACCGCCGCGGCGCTGGCCTTCAACGAACTGCTGCCGATCATCCCGCTCTGGGAGCGCTACGGTAACAACCCGGCGCTCGAGGGCAAGCGGGTGGCGAAGTTCCCGGCCGACGACGACCCGATCCTGAAGAACGCGCCGTACGCGGACAACTTCGTGATCATGTACATGTACCAGGGCAAGGTCGCGCCGGTTTAACAGTTGGCGTCCGAGGAGATTGTTTGATTGGGTCGGCCGGGTGATCTACGTACGTGAGATCGACCCGGCCGACCTGGCCCTGTTCGACGAGTGGTACGACGCCTTCCGGGCCGGCGCGGTCGCCGGACGCGAGGCGCCGATCATCGAGGCCCGTTCGGCGTTGGCGTACTCGCTGCGCAACCCGGGGCCGTTGAAGCAGCGGATCGCGGTCGGTGCGTTCGAGGACGACCGGGTGCTCGGCGGGATGCTGTTCGAGTACCGGCTCACCGACAACCTCGACACGGTAGAGGCCGAGATCGACGTACCGCCGGAGCACCGGCGGCGGGGCATCGGCACGCAGCTGTGGCAGTGGGCGGTGACGCGGGCCGAGCAGCTCGGGCGGACCATCGTCCAGACCGAGCTCGCCGTACCGTCGGACCCGTGGCCCGGCGCGCTCTTCGCCGAGCGGCTCGGGTTCGCGGTCGAGCACGTCGAGGAGCATCTCGTCGTGCCGCTGCCGTACGACGAACTGCTGCTGGAGGACCTCCGTACGGCCGCGGGCCGGCTCGACGGGTACCGGCTGACGTCGTGGGCGGGGGTGTGCCCGCCGGAGCACCAGCAGGCGTACGCGGATCTGCACAGCGCGATGGATGTCGACGTACCGACCGGTGGCATGACCCGTGAGGTCGTGCCGTGGACGGTGGAGAAACTCGAGGCGAGCGAGGCGCGGGTCGACCGGAACTACCTCGCGCTGGTGACGATGGCGCACACGCTCGACGGGGCACCGGCCGGGTACACGCTCATCTATTTGCCGCGGGCAAACACCGAACACGGCCAGCAGGACGACACCCTGGTCCTCCGCGAACACCGCGGCCACAACCTCGGCACCCACCTGAAACTGGCGAACCTCGACCAACTGGCCAAGCACCGCACGAGCCAGCGCTACCTGCACACCTGGACCGCGCTGACGAACACCCCCATGCGCAAGGTCAACGCCCGCTTCGGCTTCCGCACGATCGAACAGCACCGCGAACTGGAACTCCACCTGCCCGTGCCGGTCAGAGGCGTCGCAGCCAGCTGAGGTGGCCTTCGTCCATCAGCGCGTGACCGTCCGCGCTGTCGGCGACGGTCGGGTCGTGGGTGGCGATGACGACGGCGGCGCCGCGACGAGCCTCCTCGTGGAGGAGGTCGAGGACGCGTTGGCGGTTGGTGCTGTCGAGCTCGCTGGTGGACTCGTCCGCGAGGACCGCCCTGCCCTGCTGGGCGATCCCGCGCGCGACCGCGACGCGTTGCTGCTCACCGCCGGACAGCTCCTCGACCAGATGATCGCCGCTCTCCGCCAGCCCGACATCTTCGAGCGCCTGCTGGATCCGCCGGTCCAGTTCCTCGCCGGGCTTGTGTGCCGCGAGCAACGGAATCGTCAAGTTCTCCCGCGCGGTCAGCACCCGTGCGAGCCCGTTCCCCTGCGGGATCAGTACGACGCCGTGCTGCGCCGCGGCCGGCCGGTCCAGGATCACCAGCCCGTCGATCTCCACCTGACCTTTCGCCAACGGTACCGCGCCGGCGATTGCCCACAGCAACGAACTCTTGCCGGCGCCGGACGGGCCGCTGACCGCGAGTACGAACCCGGGCGGGACGGTGAACGACACGTCCGACACCGCGGTCAGGTCGCCGTACCGCACCGTCACCTGGCTGAGGCTGATCATTCTTGCTCCACAGGGGTGAGCCGGATCTCGCCGTTCTCGGTGGTCACCTGTACGAGCGTGCCGGCCGGAAGCAGTTCGGCGACATGCGGTGGCAGCGGCAGCGATCCGTCCACCGCGACCACGGCGTACTCCTCGCCGGAGCGTCCCTCGGAGGCGATCCGGCCGTCCCGGATCGTGATCGTCCGGGGGAGGGTCGCCGCGACCTCGGGGTCGTGCGTGACCAGCAGCACGGTCATCCCGGTCTCGCGGTTGACCGTACGGAGCGCTTCGAGTACTTCGTCGCGGGCGTGATGGTCGAGCTGGCTGGTCGGCTCGTCCGCGAGCAGCAGACCGGGTAGCGTCGCGATCCCGACGGCGACCGCGCACAGCTGTACCTGGCCGGGGGTGAGCCTGGTCAGCTCGGACGTCGAGTGGTTGCCGAGGCCAACGAGTTCGAGAATCGTCTGTGGCTCGGGCAGGTCCCGGCCAGCCGGCGCGGCCTGTTGGGCGTACCGGACGTTCTCGGCCGGCGTCAGGTACGGGATCAGATTCCGCCCGGCGCCCTGCAGCACGATACCGACGTCACCGGAACGCATCCGGTCCAGCTCGGCCTCGGTCATCGTGGCGACGTTGTGCTCGCCGATCTGCAGCCGTCCCGCACTGGGGGTCAGCAACCCACCACACAACTGGAGCAACGTCGACTTGCCCGCGCCGGACGGCCCGAGCAGCCCGACGAGTTCCCCCGGCCGCACGGTGATCCCGATCCCCGACAGCGCCGCGACGTCGTGCCCGTGCGCCCGATAGATGTGCACGAGCCCTGTCGTACTGATCGCGAGGCCACTCATGTCAGCTCCTCCCGGATGCGGCTGTAGCCGGAGCGTCTGTTCACACCGCTGCCGAGGAACAGCGTCGCGGCCGCGAGGATCGCCGTACCTGCGAGCCAGAGCGCGATCGCGACCGGCCAGTTGGCCCGCAGATCGAGCGGTACCGGACTGTCGCCGCTCGCGAACAGCGGTATCAACGGCAGCGCCACATGCGCACCGACCAACCCGCACGCGCTTCCCAGTAGTACGGCAAGCGTCACCGGTCCGGTCTGCTCCCAGCGCGCGGCCCGTCCGGTCGCACTCGCCGGTACGCCGGTCAGCCGCAGGCTCGCGTAGTCCTGCGCCCGCGACCGCCACGAGGTGACGATGGTCAACAGAAGTACGACGAGCGCGAGCACCCACGCGGCGATGCCGACCACCGGGGTCAGTTGCAGCGCCAGCGCGCTCGCCGACCGGCCGTACGACGCGATCCGGTCGTCGCGCCGGTCGACGAGTTCCGCGTTCAGCCCGGCCCTGGTGAACTGCTCGACGATGTTGTCGACGTTCGACATCCCGTCCTTGTTCAGCCAGACCTCGAAGTCCGTACCGCCCTCGTCGACGGCACCACCGAGCCGGCGGACCGTCTCCAGGTCGACGACCGCGGTCCGGACGCCGTACCGGTTCACCGGCGAGCGCAGCCGCTGCAGGCGGTCCAGCAACATCGGCGATCCGTCGACGCCCGGCGCGGTGCTGTCGTCGCCGTACCGGAACTCCGGCGTGATCAGTGCCGGTACCGCCACCGGCACGGTCCCGTACTGCAGGAACTGGTCGTTGCCGAAGCTCTTCATTCCTATTGTCAACAATCCGCCTCGCTCGGCGGTGACCGAGCCGGGGTCGCCGCCGACCGTCCGGACCGTCTTCCAGTCGTCCGGTGTGCCGAGCGGGATGCTGGGCTGGTCGTCGCTGGACAGCGTGCTGATCGTCAACTGGCCTTCCATCCCGGTCTGGTCGTCCACTTCCCGGCCGACGCCCAGCCGGAGCAGGTCGCAGCCGGCCTGACACTCCACGGCGGTTCGCAGTACGGCGGGTTCGGTGGCCGGAAGTTTCAGCGCCGGGAACGTCACCAGGTAGCGCGAGCCGTCGCGGTGGCTGACCACGTTCGCACGCAGTACGACGGACTTCGGACGGCCGCTGTCGATCGCCGTACCGTTCTGGCTCTTCTGGACGGTCGCCTTGATCGCGCCGGTCGAGAGCGTGACGGTGAGCTGTGTACCGCGGAGCTCGATCGGAGGCGGATCGGCCGGTGCTTTCAGGGCCTGCCACCCGGCGGCGTCGGTGAGCTGCTCGCCCTGGAACGCGTTCCGCCGGAAGCTGTCCGGCTCGATCATCTCGGTCTGCAGCGAGTCGGGGGAGCCCGGCCGCGAGATCACCACCGGCGTCAGCCAGCGCCGGTCCGGGTCGACCTTGTCGACGGCGCTCAGGAAGTCGGCGAAGTACAGCGAGTTCATCCGCAGTACGCCCTCCGCGCCGGTCTCGTACCCGGAGCGCAGTTCCCGGTTGTGGGTGCCGACCGACGCGGCCTGACCGGCGAACGTGAGCAGCGCGGCGGCGACCGCGACCGCGGCGACGATCCGGGTCACTGCGGGTCGGCGGGACACCTGCAACGCCCCCAGCGCGAGGCCCAGCCGCCCGCGGCGCAACGCCGCGCGACTGATCAGGCCGGCGAACGGCAGCAACAGATGGGCGAAGGCGAGACCCGCGGCGAGCCCGAGCAGTGCGGGAGTGAGTACCGGCAGCGGCCCGCGCCCGTTCCCGGTCAGCGCGGCGATCAACCCGGCGACGGCGAACACGATGATGCACAGGTCGGCCACCCCGATCGCCCGGCCGTGCCCGCGCGGCGCGACCCGGCGGAGCAGCGCCGAGATGGGACGCCGTACGGTCGTCCGCACCTGCACCACGACCACGGTCAACGCGACCACGGCCGCCGCCACGATCGCCGCGGGCACCGTCCACGGCACCTCCAACGGAGCCCCGCCGCGGAGCCAGGTCGCGCGCACGATCGTCAGGATGCCGAAGCCGGCCACGCCACCGAGCAGCGTGCCGACCAGTACGGGCAACCCCAGTTCGACGGCGAGTACGCGATGGGTACGGCGGGCCGACGACCCGCGCAACCGGGACAGCGCGATCTCCGGCCGCCGCTGGTCGACCACGGCCGCCAGTGCGAGCGCCAGTACGACGACCGCGAACAGCGCGACCTGCACCATCACCAGCGGGATGATCGTGGTCGCCTGCTTCCGCTCCGACCGGATCTGGTCGACGAGCGTCGGCAGCGAGGACGTCACGTCGGCCGGGATGCCGAGCTCGGTCGCGTTGCCGTTCACGGTCCGGGTCGCGTCCTGCAGGCGGTCCAGGTCGCCGAGGCGGTTCTTGCCCGGCAGCGGGCGGGTGTCGGAGGTGACCTTCGCGGCGAACTTGGTGCTGCCGGTGAACGTCGTACGGTCGGTGAACAGCTCGTTCGCCCAGCCGGGGTCTTTGTCGGTCGGCTTCCGGGTGTGCCCGAGCGGGTAGTCGCCGAACCAGTAGTCGCCGCGGGCCTCGTTCGGCCGGTAGAAGCCGACGATCCGCAGCGGCTGGTCGGGGGAGTTGTCGCTCGCGCCGGCGCTCACGTCCTGGCCGGTACGGAGGTCCCAGAACGACCGGTCGATCACCGAGGCGATCACCTCGTTCGCCGCCCGTGGGCAGCGGCCCTCGACCACGGTGAGCTGGGCGCAGTACCCGTCCCGCCAGCGCAGGCGGGTCGCCGTACGGTCGTCGGTGGGCTTGGCGCGCCACGAGATGTCGCTGTAGTAACCGTGTACGGGCGGGGTGAAGTGCGACTTCAGGTCGTCCGGCAAGAGTTTGTCGAGCTGCTCCGGTTGCAGTGTCGGGCTGTTGTCGAGCCGCGTCGTGCGGGACACGATCAGCCACGACGCCGGCAGCCGCTGCCCGGACAGTGTCTCCGTCATCACGGTCTGCTCCACGGCGCGCGCGAACCACGGTCCGAACACAGCACACGTACCGATCAGCAGGCTGATGCCGGTGAGCACCAGCGCCTGCGCCCACCGGTACCGCAGCGCCCGTCTCAGGAACACGTTCCACCCCCACCGGTCTGTACTGCCCGCCGAATGTACGGAATGTTTCGGTGGCTGTGCCGGGCGGCGGCAAAATGTCACATGAATGTTGTCCAGACAGGAATCCGCTGGGGTCCGTGCCGCGCCGAGCCGCGGCGGCGGTAGGTTCGGCACATGCGTTCTTCCCAGCTCGGTGACCTGACCGTTTCCAGCCTCGGCCTCGGCTGCATGGGGATGTCCCAGTCGTACGGCGTGCGCGCCGACGACGCCGAGTCGATCGCGACCATCCACGCGGCGATCGACGCCGGCTGCACGTTCATCGACACCGCCGACGTGTACGGCGACGGCGCGAACGAGGAACTCGTCGGCCGGGCGCTGGCCGGTCGCCGCGACGAGGTCGTACTCGCGACGAAGTTCGGGTTCAAGCGGCCCGCCGCGGCGTCCGACGTGCCGACTGTCGTCGACGGCTCCCCGGAGTACGCGGCCCGTGCGCTCGACGCGTCGCTGCAGCGGCTCGGCGTGGACCACGTCGACCTCTGGTACCTGCACCGGCGCGACCCGCAGGTGCCGATCGAGGAGACGGTCGGCGCGATGGCGGCGGCGGTGCAGGCCGGCAAGGTGCGGTACCTCGGGCTGTCCGAGGTGAACGGCGACACCGTCCGTACGGCCCACGCCGTACACCCGATCAGTGCGGTGCAGAGCGAGTGGTCGCTGTGGACGCGCGACCCGGAGACCGTCGTGCTGCCGACGCTGCGGGAGCTCGGGATCGGGTTCGTGCCGTTCAGCCCGCTCGGGCGCGGGTTCCTGACCGGGCAGATCAAGTCGCCGGCCGATTTTCCTGAGGACGACATGCGGCGCGGACTGCCGCGGTTCCAGGGGGAGAACTTCCAGCGCAACCTCGACCTGGTCGCGCAGGTACAAGCGCTGGCCGCGGCCAAGGGGGTGACGCCGAGTCAGCTCGCGCTCGCGTGGCTGCTTGCCCAGGGCAATGACGTGGCGCCGATCCCGGGGACCAAGCGGCGGACGTACCTGTCGGAGAACCTGGGTGCGCTCGAGGTCGAGTTGTCGGTGGACGAGCTGGCCGCGCTGGACGCGGCGTTCCCGCCCGACGCGGTCGCCGGGCAGCGGTACGGATCCGGCGGGATGGACCTGGTGGGCAAGTGATCGGCATCACCGGCGCGACCGGGCAGCTCGGATCGCGGATCGTCTCCCGGCTGGCCGGCCAGCCGCTGCGGCTGGTCGTCCGCGACCCGGCCCGGGCACCCTCGGTGCCGGGCGCGTCGGTGGCGCGGGCGGCGTACGGCGAACACGCCGCGCTGCTGTCGGCGCTGGACGGCGTCGACGTACTGATGTTGCTCAGCGCAACGGAGTCGGCGGATCGGGTCGCGTTGCACAAGGCAACCGTCGACGCGGCGGTCGCGGCCGGCGTACAGCGGATCGTGTACACGTCGTTCGCCGGGGCCGCGCCCGGAGCGACGTTCACGTTCGCGCGGGACCACTGGCACACCGAGCAGCACATCCGGTCGACCGGCGTGGACTTCACGTTCCTGCGGGACAACCTGTACCTCGACTTCGTTCCCGGCTTCGTCGGCGCGGACGGCGTGATCCGCGGACCGGCGGGGGACGGGCGAGCCGCCGCTGTCACCCGCGACGACGTCGCCGCGGTTGCCGCCGCGGTCCTCCGCACCGCCGGTGCTTCGCCCGGACTCGACCAGTACTCGGGCGCCACGTACGACCTCACCGGTCCCTCGGCGTTCACCCTCGCCGAGGCCGCCGCGCTCCTCACCGACGCCTGGGGCCGCACGATCCGCTACGAGCCGGAGACCCTCGACGAGGCGTACCGCTCGCGGGAGTCGTACGGCGCTGCCGCCTGGGAGGTTGCCGGCTGGGTGACGTCGTACGCCGCCATCGCCAGCGGCGAACTCAGCCACGTGTCCACGGCGGTGCGCGACATCACCGGAGTCGAGCCGACCAGCCTGGAACAGTATGTCCGTGCTCAGTGAGACACTTGTGCGGTGCCGCTCTACCGGGATCAGGCGATCGTGCTGCGCACCCAGAAGCTGGGTGAGGCGGACCGGATCGCCACGCTGCTGACCCGCGCGAACGGCAAGGTCCGCGCGGTCGCGAAGGGCGTACGGCGGACGTCGTCCCGCTTCGGCGCCCGGCTGGAACCGTTCAGCCACGTCGACCTGCAGCTCGCCACCGGCCGCACCCTCGACGTCGTCACCCAGGCCGAGTCGATCGCGGCGTACGGCGAAGGGATCGTCGGCGACTACGCCCGGTACACCGCAGGCACCGTGCTGCTGGAGACCGCCGACCGCCTCGTCGTCGAGGAGAAGGAACCCGCCACCCAGCAACACCTGCTGCTGGCCGGCGCCCTCCGCGTGCTCTCCACCGGCGAACGTTCGCCGGACCTCGTACTCGACTCGTTCCTCCTGCGTTCGCTGTCGATCTCGGGCTACGCGCCGTCCTTCGACGACTGCGCCCGCTGCGGCGAACCAGGCCCCCACCGCGCCTTCAACCCCGCCGCCGGCGGCATGGTCTGCACCACCTGCCGCCCCCCGGCCTCAGCCATGCCCTCCCAGTCCACCGTCACCCACCTGGCCGCCCTCCTCACCGGCGACTGGCCCACAGCCCTCCGAGCCGACCCCAGAACCCGCCGAGAATCCACCGGCCTGATAGCCGCCTTCTTCACCTACCACCAAGAAAACCAACTCCGCTCCCTCCCCCACCTCGACCTCACCTCAGGGAAGAGCTGATCCCGGCCGCAGCTCCCTCTCGACCTCACGGCAGGAGAGCGAGCTAGTGGTTCCCTCGAGGCCAGCCGGTCGGCTCCGATCCTGTCCGCTGTTGTCGCGGGTAGCCGTTCACCGAGCGGCCGCGACCGGACGTCGCCACGGGCTTGCTCGACCGCCCCAGCTCCGCCGACTGCTCAGGAGTGCGGCGCTGTCCGCTGACTGCGCGAGTCGCCCCGGGCGGGAGCAGACCGCTCCAGGCATGTGCGATCGCTCTGTTGGCGTCGAGCACGGCCTGCCGGGCCGACTGGCTGCCGCGCGCATCCGGTCGTCTCTCTCCGAAGCGATTGAGGCCGGGCTGTCGATCGTTCGGGTGCCTGTTGAGCCGGGCGCAGACGTGCATGTAGATGTTGTTCCGTCCGTGCCGGGGCTTGATCGCGAGCAGTTCGCGCCGCGGCCGTTGACCGGTAGCGGACGGCCCAACCTCGCGGAACACCAGGCGATAGTCCGGTTTGCGGGACGGGTCGGAGCGGACGTACGCCGTCACGCAGTCGCGAAGATCGCCCTTGCCCCGTTCGTATCCGAGGGCGTGATGCCCGTCGGTCGATCCGTCGCGAAGGTTCTCGATCTCTCGCAGAACCTCGCGGTACAGGTGGCGGGCCGCTGGGGACGCGTTGGCCTGCCGGGCGGAGGAAGTACAGGTCCTGGTGGAACTTCTCGAGGCCGACGACCTGGTACTTCCCGTCATCGGCCATCGCTCTCGGACCTGTTCTCGGCCTCGGACCTGTTCTCGGCCTCGGACTTCTTCTCGGCCTCGGACTTCTTCTCGGCCTCGGACTTCTTCTCGGCCCGGATCTCGTCGAGCAGCTCGCGGGTCAACGGATCGTCGGCGGCCAACTCGTCCAGGTCCAGCGGTCGGCTGCCGGGCAGCGGCTCTGTCGCGTACACACGCACCGTCGGGTCGTCGACCACCCCGGCCGGCGGCTGATCGTCGCCACGCAGCTCCCGGTACTGCGCCGTCGACAACAACACCGCCTCCGGCTCGCCGTACTCGCCCCACACGACCGGCGCCCCACCGCCGCTCCGCGCGGCCTCGACGAACTCCTCCAGCCGCCGGGCGACCTCAGTGACCCCGACGACCTCGTACGGCACGGCGAACTTGTTCTCCCCGCCGAGGTCCTCGAACTCGTCGTACGTGAGCACGACAACCTCCGGCGCCCCGTCCCCGAAGCTGAACGCCCAGGTGTGCCCACCCCGAAACCGCGCAAGTATCCCCGCCAGATCCCCCCGAACCACCCCAACCGAAAGCCAAGTCGTCATCCCCCGAACCCCTCCCCACCACCGACACCGGTCCCCATCAGCATCCCGCCACAGGCGCCGCCGTCGCACCCCCACCATCCGGATCCACAATCACCGGAACCGCTTCACCGATCCGCAATTGGGTAGTGGATTGCTGGGTTGTAGCAATCTGTCCGCCGTCCCCCATCGTGCTCTGCCAGGTGATTTCCCATTGCGCGACGGCGGTCACTGGGTACTTGCAGTTGGGCAGCTTGTGTGACGTAGTGGCATACCTATGGCCACAGGTGGGAGAGCCGGCAATGTGCTTCGATTTGTCGTACGGCGTACCGGGGCCATCGCATCTCACCGTGCTGCCGTCACCCATGGTCCAATTGATCGCCTTGACACGACCTGTCGCAGTGACTGACAGGCCCGGCACACTGGCACCCCGCACGATCGGACCCCAGGTGTTCTCCGTCTTGGATACCCACAACCAGACTGGCATGTTCACGAGCCCGACCTGACCTGCGGCCGGCGCAGTCCTGATCAGGGGAGGGGCGAGCTGCATCGCGGCAATCGCCTCGTACACCAGCGTCATGGGATCCGGCACCACGGTGTCTGGTTTGCCTGGAAGCCAGACCCATTCGGTGACAATGTGCTTGCCTTGATCGTAACCGGACTCCCGCGTGCACGCCCAGATCGACCCGTCAGTGTGGCCCTGCCAGCGATAGTCGTCCAGCGGCGGTGGTGGAAGCTCCTGCTTCATGTAGCACTGGTGACTGTTCGACCAATTTCCAAGATCGGGGTCGACGCACGGCTGCACTGCGCCATTGAACTCACACACAGTCTTGACGTGCGTCGCCTTCTTAGGAGGCTGGCCGGGTGTCGTTGGCTTCGTCTGGCCAGGAATAGTCGTTCGTGGGACCCATATGTAGATGCCCTGGACGTAGCGGAGGACGACATCTCCCTTTGGCCTCGGCGGAATGGAAGAGGTCGGATCCGCGGCGGCAAGTCTGGCACCTGCCAACGAGCTGAGCACGATGCCGATGGCGACAACCAGGACGCGGCAGGTCCTCAGCATGAGCCGAGTGCCTTCTCGTCTGTCAGGAACCACATCTTGACGGACGTGGCGGGTCGAGTTGCGTACCTGAGCTCGGCGGCAAAGGCGACCCGCTTACTACTGCTCGCTGATATGGGAACGACCTTCTGGTCCGTTTGGAAACGCAGCACCGTCGCCGAGAGGTCCAAGCATGATCGAAGCGTTACCTTCGGCTGTTCCGCGGTGAGATCGACAGCAGACGGAATCAACGAACGGATCTGAGCCCTGCCTGCTCGATACCAGCCGCTGTCGCGAAGCGAGCGCGCATCCGCGATTGCGTCGACCATCCGCTTGTCGCTCAGGCCGGCTGCCTCGAGTGTCGGGCGGCTGGGGCGAGTT
Organism: Kribbella sp. NPDC004536; assembly: GCF_042873835.1. NCBI lineage: Bacteria > Bacillati > Actinomycetota > Actinomycetes > Propionibacteriales > Kribbellaceae > Kribbella > Kribbella sp. NPDC004536. Next base: position 1,524,057 of record NZ_JBIALY010000003.1, read on the forward strand.
GGATCTGCCAAGGCTTTGTCGATCCCGGCCATCGCCGCGACGTACCTTGCCTTCGCGCCGGCGATGGCTGTCTCCTGCTCGGACGTCCACGCCGGAGTCGACTGCGTACCCGAAGGCTCACTCGGGGTCGGGCTTGGTGTGACGGAGGTCGAGGTGGGGGTCGTGTTGGGGTGGCCGGCCTCGGGGGAGCCTTGGCAGGCGGTTAGCGCGGTGGCGGCGCAGAGGGCTGCTGTGGCGGTGATGAGGGCCGGTCGGCGGGGCATGGGGCTCCGATCTTGATGGGTTGTGGGTTAAGGGTTGCATACGGAGGGTGTTCGAGGGGGTGGGTTATCCACAGGTTGCAGGTTGTTGCAGGTGGGTGGGATGGGAGACTTCGGGCATGTCGCCTATTGGTCGTCGTCGGGAGCGGGGTCGCGGGTCGCGGGGGGACCGGGCGGGGGAGAAGGTGGTGGTGGCGCCGGATCCACATCCTTCGGGGGCTCGGGTGCCGGAGATTCCGCGGGAGTTGGTGCCCAGGCATGTGGCGATCGTGATGGACGGGAACGGGCGATGGGCCAAGCAGCGGGGGCTGGCGCGGACGGAGGGGCACCGGGCCGGTGAGGCGAGCCTGCTGGACGTGATCAAGGGCGGGATCGAGATCGGGGTGAAGTACATCTCGGCGTACGCGTTCTCGACGGAGAACTGGGCGCGGTCGCCGGAAGAGGTGCGGTTCCTGATGGGGTTCAACCGGGAGGTCATCCACCGGCGGCGGGACGAGCTGGACGCGATGGGCGTACGGGTGGTGTGGTCGGGGCGCCGGCCGCGGTTGTGGAAGAGCGTGATCGACGAGCTGGAGTACGCGCAGGAGCGGACCAAGGACAACGACACGATCACCCTGCAGTTCTGCGTGAACTACGGCGGCCAGGCGGAGATCGCGGACGCGATGAAGTCGATCGCGGCGGAAGTTGCCGCCGGCAAGCTCAAGCCGGACCGGATCACCGAGAAGACGATCGCGCGGCACCTGTACGCGCCGGACATCCCGGAGGTCGACCTGTTCGTCCGGTCGTCGGGCGAGCAGCGGACCAGCAACTTCCTGGTGTGGCAGCTGGCGTACGCGGAAATGGTGTTCCTGGACACGCTCTGGCCGGACTTCGACCGGCGGGACCTGTGGCGGGCGATTGAGATCTACGCGCAGCGCGACCGGCGGTACGGCGGTGCGGTGCCGAACGTGGTGACCGCGCAACCTGAGCCGCCGCTCAGCTGACGCCTTACAGGGAACGGAACTCGACCCCGTAACGTCTAGGCTCGTTGCAAGTGTCAACGACATGAACGGGTGATGCAGCGTGCCGGACCAGCCGACGGAGGAGACTCCGCAACAGATCGTGGAGCGGGAACTACGCGCCGCGCAGGAGCAGGTCCGGAGAGTATCCGAACAGCTACGCGCCGCACTGGCGGACGACGAGCCGCAGGCCGAGTCGGAGAACGGGACGAAGGACGAGCACTGATGGCGAACGAAGCAGAGATCGCCGGCCGGACCCGGCTGATCGCCGACGCGATGTTCCAGGCGAACCGGACGCTGCGGGACGTACTGCAGGGTCTGGAGACGGCCGACCGGACGATCGGCACGCACCTGACCGAGCTGCAGAAGCTGTCCGGGAGCGCACAGAACGTGCTGGCCGCGGAGAGGCAGTCCGAGTGGTACGGCCAGATGGCCCGGACGACCCGCGACCACGATCACATGGAGAAGTGGAACGACGCCGACACGCTGGTACGTGCCGAGTTCGGCAGGTCCCAGGTGGTGGCAGGTGAGTTGTCCTCACAGATCGGCGGCGGGCAGCGCGCGCTCACCGAGCTGGGCGACGACCTCGATCTCAGCCAGGGCAGGCTCAAGGGGGCGATGGCGCACCTCGAGGCGCTGGACCGGCTGCCGGAGTTCGCCGGATCGGACCAGGCGTCAGGTCTGCGGGCCGCGATCGAGCACCTCCAGCAGGCCACGGCGCAGGCCGACGCCGGCATCGACAGCACGATCGGGAGCCTCGACCTCGCGCGGCGGGCGGCGAACCGCTTCGAGAGAGGCAACGTGCAGATCGGTGAGTTCCGGCATTCCCAGGCGATCAATTCGGCGGGAGAGTCGGTCGCCGCTGACGTGATGAAGGCTCGTAGCACGCTCCAGAGCACGGGGACCGCGATCTACGAGGGCAGGCAGAACGCCGGTCAGGCGGCGCAGTTCGGCATCGATGCGTTCAACGTCAACCAGGCGGCGCAGCAGCAGGCCGAGCGCGCGGCACTTGAACAGGCCGCGGGCGAGGGCGGGCAGGTCGCAGCCGGCGCGCAGAGTGGCGCGGCGAGCGATCCTGAGCTGGCGCACTCGATGCATGCGGGTACGGCGCCTGGGCCGGCGGCGGGTACGGGGGAGGCGCCCAAGCCGGTGGATCCGCGGATCGACTACATGATGCCGGCAAAGGCGCAGGAGAAGGCCGGGCAGCGGAACGAGCGGGGTAGCGAGCGCTAGCGGCCCGGGGACGGGAGTAGGCCTCGTTCGATGGCTACGGTGACGGCGTGGGTTCGGTCGTCGACGTCCAGTTTGGCGAAGAGGCGTTGGAGGTGGGTCTTCACGGTTGCTTCGCCGATGAAGAGTTCGCGGCCGATCTCGGCGTTGCTGAGGCCGCGGGCCACGGCGGCCAGTACTTCCAGTTCGCGTGGTGAAGGCTGCGCGGCGGCCGGTGGGGCCGGCGTACGGAGGCGGGACATCAGCCGGGCTGCGACCGGCGGCGCGAGGACCGTCTCGCCGCGGGCGGCGGCCCGGATGCCGTTGAGCAGGTCGGCGTGCGGGGTGTCCTTCAGGAGGTAGCCCGCGGCGCCCGCTTCGACGGCGTGCAGGATGTCGGTGTCGGTGTCGTACGTCGTCAGCACCAGGACGCGTGTCGACGGGTGTGACGACACGATCGCCCCGGTCGCCGCGACCCCGTCCATCCGGGGCATCCGCAGGTCCATGAGTACGACGTCCGGCGATGTCGAGTCGACGAGTGCTAGCGCCTCCGAACCGTCACCGGCCTCGCCGACGACCGTGATGTCGTCGGTCACCGAGAGCATGCCGGACAGGCCCGACCGCACCACCGGATGGTCGTCGACCACCAGTACCCGAATCACACGTCCTCCTGCACCGCTGGGATCAGAACCTGAACTCGCGTGCCGCGGCCCGGAGTGCTTTCGATCTGAACCGTACCGCCCGACTCCTCGACCCGGCCCCGCATCGCGTTCAGGCCGAAACCGCCGTACGACGAACCCGGCGTGAAGCCGGACCCGTCGTCGCGGATCTCGATCCACACCCCGCCGTCCGACAGCCCGAGCGTGATCAGTACCTGCGTCGCGGCCGCATGCTTGCGTACGTTGGCCAGCGCCTCCTGAGCCGATCGCAACAGGACCACCTGCTGCGCCTGCGGCAGCGCCGCGACCTCGTCGTCGGGCAGGTCGAGTGAGACCTGTACGTCGACCCCCGTCTCCGCGGCGAACCGCTCCGCCTGCCGCCGCAGTACTTCGGTCAACGTTGCCTCGGACAACGCAACCGGGGTGAACGCGGCAACCAACGCGCGCGCCTCGGCGAGGTTCTCCCGCGCGGTGTCCTCGATGGCGGCGAGCCGAGCCGCCACCCCGGCCCCTCCGCCCTGGGAAAGCTCGGCCGCGGCGGCCTGGGAAAGCATCACGATCGACGTCATCCCCTGTGCGAGCGTGTCGTGGATCTCCCGCGCCATCCGCTCCCGCTCGGCCATCACGCCGGCGCTGTGGTGCGCCTCCGCGAGCTCGTCGCGCGCCGACTCGAGCTGCTCGATCAGGTCGGCCCGCTGCTGGCTCTGCGTGATCACCTTCTCGATCCAGATCCCGAACAGCAGGCTGACGACGAGGCTGACCAGCATCCACGGCAGGATCTCCCAGAACGCGGCCCAGCCCCAGCCCGCGCCCCACAACTGGGCCGTACCGACGCCGAGTACCAGCAGCAGACTGAGGCCGATCCCTTCCCGGACGTCCTCGCAGAGCAGCCAGATCTGCGCCGACGCGATGAACATCAGGAACACCGACTGCGGGTAGATCCCGATCAGCGCGACCAGGCAGGCGATCAGCACCAGGCGGTACGCGTACGACGGGAGCGCCCGGCGGGACCTGATCGCGGGCAGGCCGATGAACTGGTACGCCGCCCCGAGCACCACGACCGTACCGGCGAACGCGATCTGCCGGACCGTGCCGAGACGGCCGAGGAACGACAGCGCGAGCGTCATCCCGAGCAGCACCCAGAACACGATGTGCCACCCGATCAGGGTCCGCGACCAGACGGGCTGCCCGGCGCCACCGCGTGAGTTCTGCACGGACCCCATCTTCCTCCACACCAGGATCCACAGCCGAGGTCCGCCCCAGGCGGGCGCCGCGGGCTCCTCGGCGGAAGGCAGCACGAGCCCGCCACGCCGCAGGAGCCCGCTCATCAGCCCGCGTCCCGCCGGGTCCAGCGGAACACCCGCTGGGCGAGGAACAGCCCGACGACCAGCCAGACGCCGAGCACGATCGCGCCGGTGCCGAGCTGCCAGGACCCGCCCGGCTCGTGCACCTCGAACCCGTCCGGCAGGAACACCGACCGCATCCCCTGCGCCAGCCACTTCAGCGGGAAGAACTCCGCGACGGTCCGCATCCACCCGGGCAGGCTGCTGTAGACGAAGTACACGCCGGAGATGAACTGCAGCAGCAGGACGACCGGGGTGACGACCGCCGACGCGGCCCGCCCGGACTTCGGTACGACGGAGAACGCGATACCGAGCACCGACCCGGACGCCGTACCGAGGACGAAGATCCACAGGAAGTTCAGCCACTTCGCCGGCGACGTCGGGATGTCGACGCCGAGCGCCAGGCCGGCGATCGCGAGCAGCAGCGCGAACTGCAGGACCGAGGTGATCAGGACCATCCCGATCTTGCCGATGAAGTACGACTGCGGCGACATCGGCGTACCGCGGAGCCGTTTCAGCACGTCCTGGTCACGCTCGATCGCGATCGCGATGGCCAGCGACTGGAAGCTGGTCAGGAAGATGCCGGAGGCAATCATCCCGGGGGTGAAGTAGGTGGCCGCGGTGACGCCGCCGGAGAAGTCGGTGCCGCTGAACACGGCCGAGAAGATGCCGAGGAAGATGATCGGGAAGAAGAACGTGAAGATCAGCTGCTCGCGTTCGCGGAAGAACTCCTTCACCTCGATCCCGGTGCGGGACAGGCCGACCTTCAGCGGCGAGGGGAGTACGGCGCTCACTTCGAGGCTCCTTCCAGTGCGGGCGCGGCGGTGACCGACCCGATCAGTTCCAGGTAGATGTCTTCCAGGCTCGGTCGCCGTACTTCGAGCTCCGGCACTTCCGACCCCCCGAACGACGCCATCAGCCGGGCCACCTCGGCGGTCGGCCGGTCGGTGCGTACTTCGCGCATCCCGTCGGCGGACAGCCAGGAGACGCGTGCGGTCCGGGCGCCGCGGCCGCCGAGGGTCTCCGGCGTCGCGACCTCGATCATCCGGCCGTCGGCGATCACGCCGACCCGGTCGGCCAGGTGCTCGGCCTCGTCCAGGTAGTGGGTGGTGAGCAGGATCGTGGTGCCCTCGGTACGGAGCTCCTCGATCAGGGTCCAGAACTGCCGGCGGGCCTCCGGGTCGAACCCGGTGGTCGGCTCGTCGAGGAACAGCAGTTCCGGGTTGCCGATCACGCCGAGCGCGACGTCCAGCCGGCGGCGCTGGCCGCCGGACAGGCTGCGGACCCGGGCCTTGCGCTTCTCCTCGAGCCCGACCGCGGCGATCACCTGCTCCGGGTCGCGCGGGTTCGGGTAGTAGCCGGCGAAGTGCGTGACCATCTCGGCGACCGACAGCACCGCCTCGTCCCGGGTGGTCTGGGCGACGATACCGATCCGCGACCGCCAGACCCGGTCGGCGTGCGCCGGGTCCGACCCGAGGACGTCGAGGTGTCCCTCGTCGGCGTGGCGATACCCCTCCAGGATCTCCACGGTCGTCGTCTTACCGGCCCCGTTCGGGCCGAGCAGGGCGAACACCTCGCCCCGGTGGATGTCCAGATCGACACCGTCGACCGCGACCTTGTCCGGGTACCGCTTGACCAGGCCGCGCACCCTCACTGCGTTGTCGTTCTCCATGCCTCAACTCTCCCGTCACAGCCAGGTCCACCGGGAGCACCGGGCGGAGGACTGCTTGTCCCCCGACCGGTGGACAGAAGGGTGTACGCCGGAGGGCCGGGGCGGTTAGGTTCTGGGACATGGCTCAGACGGTGCGTGGTGTGGTGGCGGCGGCCAAGGGTGCGCCGGTGACGATCGAGCAGATCACGATCCCGGACCCCGGTCCCGGTGAGGCGGTCGTGAAGGTGCAGGCCTGCGGGGTCTGCCACACGGACCTGCATTACCGGGAGGGCGGAATCAACGACGAGTTCCCGTTCCTGCTCGGCCACGAGGCGGCCGGGATCGTGGAAGCGGTCGGCGACGGCGTCACCGACGTCCAGCCGGGAGACTTCGTCGTCCTGAACTGGCGGGCGGTCTGTGGCAACTGCCGCGCCTGCCTGCGCGGCCGGCCCTGGTACTGCTTCAACACGCACAACGCCAAGCAGAAGATGACGCTCGCGGACGGTACCGAGCTGAGCCCGGCGCTCGGCATCGGGGCGTTCGCGGAGAAGACGCTGGTCGCGGCCGGGCAGTGTACGAAGGTCGACCCGGCCGCGAAGCCCGAGGTCGCGGGGCTGCTCGGTTGCGGTGTGATGGCCGGCCTCGGCGCCGCGCTCAACACTGGCAACGTGGGTCGCGGCGACACGGTCGCGGTGATCGGATCAGGCGGCGTCGGTACGGCGGCCGTGGTCGGAGCGCGGCTCGCCGGAGCCGCGAAGGTGATCGCGATCGACCTCGACGAACGCAAGCTGGCCATCGCGCGGGAGCTCGGCGCGACCCACGCGATCAACTCGAAGGACCTTGACCACGACGGCGTCGTCGAGGCGGTGCAGGACCTCACCGGCGGGTTCGGCGCCGACGTCGTGATCGATGCGGTCGGCCGGCCCGAGACCTGGAAGCAGGCGTTCTACGCCCGCGACCTGGCCGGCACCGTCGTACTCGTCGGCGTGCCGACGCCGGACATGCGGCTCGACATGCCGTTGCTGGACTTCTTCGGCCGCGGCGGCTCGCTGAAGTCCAGCTGGTACGGCGACTGCCTCCCGACCCGCGACTTCCCGCTGCTGATCGACCTGCACCTGCAGGGGCGGTTGCCGCTGGACCGGTTCGTGTCGGAGACGATCGCGCTGGAGGATGTCGAGGACGCGTTTACGAAGATGCACCACGGAGACGTACTGCGGTCGGTCGTGCTGTTCTAGCGAGGAACCCGGCGGCGACGATTCCGGCCGCCGCGGTCAGCGCGACCGCCAGGCTCGTGGTCGAGAACGAGTGCGAGGACAGGTAGAGCGTGCCGAAGATCGTGACGCCGCCGACCTGGGCCAGCTGCATCGCGGTGGTCAGGATGCCGCTCGCGTCGGCGGCGCGGGGGAGCGGTACGTGGACGAGGGCCTGCGTGACGAGCGGGCTCGCCGCGAACCCCATGCCCGCGCCGGCCAGGACCAGTGCGGGCCAGCGCGCCACCTCGATGCCCGCGTAGCCGAGCGCGCACAGTACGAGTCCTGCCGGTACGACGAGGTGGTGGAAGCGGCTTGGGACGGTCCGCCAGAAGTATCCGACCAGCCCGAACGTCACCGCGAACGGGAGCCAGGTCAGCCCGGACCGCATCGCCGACTCGCCGAGCTCGGTCTGCAGGTGCAGCGTGAACGCGAACAGGAACCCACCGAGCGCCAGCAGCGTGCAGGCCATCGTCAACAATCCGGCCGGCAGCCCGCGGGCGCGCAGCACCTCCAGGTTGAGCAGCGGGTCCGCCGTACGACGCTCGAAGCGGACGAAGACCACTGCGAGTACGACACCCGCGGCCATACAGCCGAACGTCCACAGCGGCCACCCGATCTCGTGACCGACCACCGCGGGCAGCACCATCAGCAGTACGGCGCAGGTCGACAACGCGAGCCCGATCACGTCGAGGCGGCGGGTCGCGGCCGGACGGTCCGCCGGGATCACCCGCGGGACCAGGACCGCCAGGCAGATGCCGACCGGAACGTTGACCAGGAACACCGGGCGCCAGCCGGAGCCGAGCAGGTTCGCGCCGACGAGCAGGCCGCCCGCGATCAGCCCGGCGACCTGGCCGGCGGACAGCGTCACGCCGTACGCCGACAGCGCCTTGGCGCGGGCCGGTCCGGCGAAGTGGGCCTGGATCAGGCTCATGATCTGCGGCACCATGATCGCCGCGGCGACGCCCTGGACGAACCGGAACAGCACCAGCGGCAGCACGGCCGGCGCCAGTCCGCAGGCGAGCGACGCGAGCGTGAACAGGATCGCGCCGGTCCGGAACATCCGGCGGCGGCCGTACAGGTCGCCGAGCCGGGCGCCGGTGATCAGGGTCATCGCGTACGCGACCACGTAGCCGCCGACCACCAGTTGCAGCCAGGCGCCGGAGGCGTGGAAGCCGGCGCCGATGGCCGGCATCGCGATGTTCACGATCGAGGTGTCGAGCAGTGCCATGAACTGGCCGAGCAGCAGGACGGCGAGCATCAGCCCGCGCCGGGTCTCGGATCCGGCCGAGCGGTCAACGGTTACAGCGGTCATCAGGTTTCTCCCTCGTCTGCACGGGACGTGGGTGTATACCTGGCGGGTCCGCGAGATTCATCGGTCGCGGACCGATGATTTTCGCGACGTTGCGCGGTACGTACCAGTGACCTGTGGGAGGGTGACGACGATGGACCGTGACGAGTTCGACCGGATGACCGAGCCGCACCGGCACGAGCTGCTGGTGCACTGCTACCGCATGCTCGGATCGATCCACGACGCGGAAGACCTGGTGCAGGAGACTCTGCTGCGGGCGTGGCGCGCCTCGGACACGTACGACGAGCAGCGGGCGTCGATGCGGACCTGGCTCTACCGCATCGCCACCAACGCGTGTCTGAGTGCCCTGAAGGGCAGAGGCCGGCGTGCACTGCCGTCAGGGCTGGTCAGTGCGTCCGAGGACGTGCAGGTATCGATCGAGCTGTCGACGGACGTGTCCTGGCTGCAGCCGTTCCCGACCGATCCCGCGTCGGCGATGGTCGCGCAGGGGAGTCTGCGGCTCGCGCTGATCGCCGCCATGCAGTACCTCCCGGCCCGGCAGCGCGCGGTGCTCGTACTGCGGGACGTCCTGGACTGGCCGGTCGCCGACATCGCCGATGCGCTGGAGACCACGTCGGCGAGCGTGAACAGCGCGCTGCAGCGGGCGCGGGCCAAGCTCGCCGAGATCGACCTCACCGAGGACGACGTCGCCGAGCCGGACGACCGCGAGATCAAGTCCGTCATCGAGGACTACATCCGGGCCTTCGAGGCCGCGGATGTCGGCAGCCTGACCCGGCTGCTCACCGACCAGGTCGTCCTCGAGATGCCGCCCGCGCCGCTGTGGTTCGTCGGCCGCGACGCGTACGGCGCGTTCATCGAGCGGGTGTACGCGATGCGCGGCCCGGACTGGCGACTGGTGCCGACGGTGGCCAACGACCAGCCGGCCATCGGCGCCTACGTGCGCGGCGACGACGGCCGGTTCCACGCGCACAGCCTGCAGGTGTTCACCGTCGCCAAGGCCGGCATCACGCACAACGTGGTCTTCTTCGAGCGGGAGCTCTTTGCGTACTTCGGGCTGCCGCTAGACCTGGAATGAGATCCACAGGTCGGGGGTGGCGTCCGGCTTGCCGACGATCGGGCGCTCCTCCTGCCGCCAGGCGTCCCCGGACACCTCGGTCGCGACCCGCTGCCAGAACCGGACAGCCGTCTCGTTGTTCCGCTGGAACGCCACATCGCACGGACCGGGGTGGTTGGACAGCACCTCCTGCACGGCCTGCAGGCCGTACCCGCGCCGGCGAGCCGGACGGACCAGGAAGAACGCATTGAGTACGTGCACCGGCTGCTGCAGCGCGCGCATGAAGCAGAAGCCGATCGGGACCTCGCCGAGGGAGACCAGGTAGCCGGCCCACTCCGGGTGGCCCTTGAGCACGTTCTCCAGCCACTCGCTCCGGTAGCTGCCGTCGGGCCGCGGCAGCTGGCCCTGGAACTCGGACAGGTCGTGCCGGAACATCAGCCACAGCCGCTCCATCAGAACGCGATCGGACGCTTGCACGCGGCGTACCAGCAGATCAGACATTGCTCTCCTCACCGGAATGTGAACGCAGAAAAGCCTCCCGCCGGAAGTCCGGTGGAAGGCTTACTGCTGAGCAGTTTATCAGTTCTGCGGCGCGGTCTGCCCGGCGACCCAGGTCATGTCGGCGTACCGGGTGCCGGCCGGGGTCAGCTTCGACAGCGCCTCGACGTCGGCCGCGGACAGCTCGACGTCGAGCGCCGCCCAGTTCTCCTCCAGGTACTTGCGCCGCTTCGTCCCCGGGATCGGCACCACGTCGTTGCCCTGCGCAAGCACCCAGGCGAGCGCGACCTGGCCCGGCGTCGCGTCGTACCGGGTTGCGACGGCGCAGATCTCCTCGACCAGCCGCAGGTTCGCGTCGAGGTTGTCGCCGGCGAACCGCGGCAGCGTACGGCGGAAGTCGTCGGCCGCGAGCTCCGACGGCAGCGCGCCGGTGAGCATGCCACGCCCGAGCGGCGAGTACGGGACGAGGCCGATGCCGAGTTCGCGCAGGGCCGGCAGCACCGACTCCTCGATGTCCCGGCTGAACAGCGACCACTCGCTCTGGACGGCGGTGATCGGGTGGACGGCGTGCGCCCGCCGGATCGTTTCCGCCGACGCCTCGGACAGCCCGAGGTAGCGGACCTTCCCGGCCTGGACGAGCTCCGCCATCGCGCCGACGGTCTCCTCGATCGGCACCGTCGGGTCCATCCGGTGCTGGTAGTACAGGTCCACGTGGTCGAGGCCGAGCCGCTGCAGCGACCGGTCGATCGCGGACCGCACGTACTCCGGCGAACCGTCGATGCCGCGCGTTCCCGCCGGGTCCAGCGGATCGCCGGTGATGCCGAACTTGGTCGCGAGGAACACCTCGTCGCGACGGTCCGCGATCGTCCGGCCGACGAGTTCCTCGTTGGCGCCGAAGCCGTAGATGTCGGCGGTGTCGAGGAACGTGATGCCGAGGTCGAGGGCGCGGTGCAGGGTCGCGACCGACTCGTTCTCGTCGGCCTCGCCGTACGCGAAGCTCATGCCCATGCAGCCGAGTCCGAGCCGGCTGACCTCGGCGCCTTGGTTACCCAGTTTCATCTGTTTTCTCCCATCACAAACCGGCCGAGCCGTGCGCGACGGTCGGCTGGATCCAGTTGTCGGTTACGGAGCGGCAGTGCCGCCGTAGACGGCGATCTTGTAGTCGGTCACCGCAAGAGCGAGTTGCAGGTCTCGCAGCTGCTGCTGGATGCGTGCACGGTGCTCCTGCATCAGCGCGAGCCGCTGCGGTTCGGTGTGATCTCCTTCGAGCACCAGCTCCAGGTAGTGGCTGATCGCGCCGATCGACATCCCCGAGGCGCGCAGCCGGCTGATGAACACGATCCGCGACATCGCCCGGGGGCTGTAGCTGCGGTACCCGGCTGAGTCCCGGCGTACGTCGACCAGGCCGATGCGCTCGTAGTAGCGCAGGGTGTGCGCGGTCAGGCCGGTGAGCTCGGCGGCCTCTGCGATCGACAGGTCGTCGGGCAGGTCCTCCGGCAGCTCCAGCAGACAGAGCAGGTCGGGATCCACCGGATCGAGCTCCGGGTTGTACGCGGCGATCGCGGCGCGGCGGTCCAGCAGCTCTGTCGTGTTCATGGGTACGACGGTATGCCTTCGAGTGCGCTCAAAGGCAAAGGTGAGCTACATCACTTCGCTTGGCACTCGCTGCAGGTGCCGAAGATCTCCAGCGTGTGGCTGATGTCGGCGTAGCCGTGCTCGGCGGCGACCTTGTCGGCCCAGCGTTCGACGGCCGGGCCCTCGACCTCGACGGTGCGGCCGCAGTTGCGGCAGACCAGGTGGTGGTGATGCCCCTTCGAGCAGCGCCGGTACGCCGTCTCGCCGTCGGCCGTTCGCAGTACGTCGACCTCACGCGAGTCCGCAAGCGCCTGGAGGGTGCGGTAGACCGTGGTCAGGCCGACGGCTTCACCGGCGGACCGGAGCTCCAGGTGGATCTCCTGGGCGGTCCGGAATTCGTCGATCTTGTCGAGCGCGTGCGCGACCGCCGCGCGCTGACGGGTCGAGCGTGTTCCGATAGCCACCGTTCCTCCTGTCGTCTCCATACCGCCCTCCAGTCTCTCAGAAGTCAGCAACCTAGTGCTCGTCCCAGTGATCGCCGTGTGCCGCGTGCAGGTGCCCGTCGTGTACGTAGTCGACGTGGTCGCCGTGCTCGACCTTCTTGTGACCACAGTCCTGGCTGTGCGCGTGCGGGTGGCCGGCGCTCATCACATGCGGCTCTGGCGCCGGTACGCCGACCTCGGGCTCCTCGTCCGCGAGCGGACGCGTCGACCGGCGGCGGAGCAACGTACCGACCGTTGCGGCCACTACGAAGCCGGCCAACGCCAGTACGACAATGGTCGCGCCCGGTGCGACGTTGGCGTTGTAGGAGGTGACGATGCCGGCCAGGCACGCCAGTACGCCGATGATGCACGCGCTGACGAACGTACTGCGGAACGACCGCGTTATCTGCTGCGCTGTCGCCACAGGTACGACCATGAGCGCGCTGACGAGCAGCAGCCCCACGGTGCGCATAGCTACCGTCACCGTGACCGCGGCCATCACGGCGATCACCAGGTTGAGCAGTTGGACCCGGAGTCCCGTCGTACGGGCGAACTCCTCGTCCTGGCACACCGCGAACAGCTGCGGTCCCAGGCCGATCGCTACGACCAGTACGGCGACGGCCAGGCCGACGACGACGTACAGGTCGCTCTGGGAGACCGTGGTGAGCGAACCGAACAAGTACGTGTTCAGGGTCGCCGCGCCTTGACCCGCGAGTCCTATGAGCAGCACACCGCCCGCGATGCCGCCGTAGAACAGCAGGGCGAGTGCTACGTCGCCGGTGGCTTTGCCGCGGGCGCGTACTAGTTCGATCGCGGTTGCGCCCGCGATCGAGACGATCACCGCGGTCAGCACCGGAGCGCTCCCGGTCAGCAGACCAAGCGCCACGCCGGTGATCGCGATGTGGCCGATGCCGTCACCCATCAGCGACAGCCGGCGCTGCACCAGGTACGTCCCGATCGCGGGCGCCGACAGACCGGTCAGCAGGCCCGCGATCAGCGCCCGCTGCATGAACTCGAGCTGGAAGATCGTCATGAGGGCAGCCACCCCGGTTCGTCGTCGGCGGTGTGCGAGTGGTGGACGTGGGCGTGCGTCTGGGAGGCGTGCGGCGGCCCGTCGTACACGATCCGGCCGCGGCGCATCACCACCGAGCGGTCGATCAGCGCGTCCATCGGACCGAGGTCGTGGCTCACCATCACCACGGTCGTCCCGCGCTGGACCCGCTCCCGGACCGCGTCGGCGAAGATCTGCTGGCTGGCCAGGTCGACCCCGGCAGTCGGCTCGTCGAGGATCAGCAGCTCCGGGTCGGACACCAGCGCCCGCGCGATCAGTACCCGCTGCTGCTGCCCGCCGGACAGCTCGGCGACCGCGTCCTTGCGCCGGTCGGCCATGTCCACGACCTGCAGCGCGTCCTCGATCGCTTGCTTGCCCGCGGCACCGAGTGGCGCGAACAGCCGCCGCTTGGACAGCAGCCCGGACGAGACCACCTCGTACACGGTGGCCGGTACGCCGCCGGCCGCGGTGATCCGCTGCGGTACGTACCCGACGCGGCGCCAGTCGCGGAAGCGGGGGACCGCCGTACCGAAAAGGCGGACCTCACCGCGGGCCGCGGGCAACAGGCCGACGACGGTCTTGATCAGCGTGGACTTACCGGACCCGTTGGTGCCGAGCACGGCGACGACCTCGCCCTGCCGGACCCGCAGGTCGATTCCTCGCAGCACCAGGCGGCCGCCCAGGTCGACGGACAGATCGTCGACCTGGACGGCCTTGGCGTTTTCAGTTGTCATGAGCAAGCATTCGCGGTCTGCAGCTCGCGCAGGTTCTCCTGCATGAGCGTCAGGTACGTTTCCTTGGAGTTGGCGTTCGACAGGCCCTCGATGGGGCTCAGTACGGCGGTCTTGACGCCGACGTCGTTCGCGATCGTCTCGGCCACCTTCGGGCTGACCAGTTCCTCGTAGAAGATCGTGGTCACGTGCTGGGCCTTCACGATGTCCTGGACCTCCTTGATCCGGGTCGGCGTCGGCTCCGCGTCCGGCGTGAAACCGGCGATCCCGACCATCGTCAGACCGTACCGCTTGGCCATGTAGGCGAACGCCTCGTGGCTGGTCACGAACGTCTTCAGCTTGCAGTTCGCCAGACCGGTCCGGTACTCGGTGTCGAGCTTGCCGACCTGGGCGAGCAACGCCTGCGCTCGCTGGTGATAGCCGGCCGCGTTCTTGCTGTCGACGCTCGCGAGCTTGTCCTCGACGGCCTTGACGACCGCGGCGTACCGCACCGGGTCGAGCCAGAAGTGCGGGTCGAGCGCGTTCTTCTCATGTCCCTCGAAGTCCGCGCCGGTGTCCTCGAGCTGGGCGGCCGGGGCGACGTCGAAGCCGGCGTCCTTCGCGTTCTGCGCGACGGCCTCGTCGACAGCCGGCTGCAGGGTCTTCTCGTACACGACGACCTTGGCCTCGGCGATCGTGGCGACCTGCTTCGGAGTCAGCTCGAGGTCGTGCGGCTCGACGCCCGGAGCGGTCAGCGTGGTCACGTTCACCGCGTCGCCCCCGACCGTGCGGGCGATGAACTCGAGTGGGTAGAACGATGCGACGACGTCGAGCTTCCCGTTCGCGGCGCCGTTGGCGGCGGTGCCGCTGCACCCGGCGAGGGCGACGGCGGCCACGGTAGCGGCACCGGCGATAATTGCTCGAAGACCAGATCTCATGACAATCATTTTCATCTTAGTTGGAACTGATTGTCAAAACAGGGAGTTCACGATGGCCAGCCGCAACGTCGGGCGACGCCGTGCCGACCGTAGACCGAACCGCCGCCGGACGCTCCAAGTTCCGCACGGCCACGGGCACGGGCATGGCCACGGGCATGGTCACGGGCCTGGCGACCATGTCGTCGACACCTCGGTGGTGGACTCCGACGCGGTCGTCGCGCGCCGCGTCCGGATCGTCGTCGCCGCCGTCCTCGTCCCGCTGATCGTGGCCGCGGTGGTGTCGCTGATCGTGCTGTGGCCGGGCGGCGACGTGAAGGTCGACTCGTACCAGACCAGCACGGCACGCGGCGAGATCACCGCGCTGAAGCCCTGCGCGGACGCCCGGGACAAGTGCAACCTGGCCACCGTGAAGCTGAGCAACACCGCGGACAAGGGGAAGTCGGTGCCGGTGCAGGTGCCGAAGGCCGGGGGAGCGCCGATCCCGGTCGAGGTCGGCCAGATGGTGATGCTCTCCATCGAGAAGGACGCGCCGCCCGACCAGAAGTACCAGTACGTGGACCACGACCGGGTCAAGCCGCTGCTGATCCTCTCGGTGATCTTCGCGATCGCGGTCGTCGCGCTGTCCCGGTGGCGCGGGTTCGCGGCCCTGATCGCGCTCGCGGTGACCGCCGTGATGCTCACCCAGTTCATCCTGCCGGCGATCCTCCGGGGGTCGAACCCGCTGCTCGTCGCGGTCGTGGGCGGCGCGGTGATCATGACGATCGCCGTCTTCCTGACCCACGGGATCAATGCGGAGTCCTCGATCGCGCTCGCCGGGACGATCGCCGCGCTCGGGCTGACCGTGCTGCTCGGCTGGTTCTTCACCGACCTCTCGCAGTTGAGCGGCTTCGCCGCCGAGGGGGCGACGCAGGCGCAGTCGTTCTCGCCGCACCTCGACCTGGCCGGGCTGCTGGTGGCCGGGATGGTGATCGGCGCGCTCGGCGTCCTCGACGACGTCACGGTCACCCAGGCGGCCGCGGTGTGGGAGCTGTCCGCCGCCAATCCTGCCGCGAGCCGGCGCGAGCTGATGTCGGCCGGTCTGCGGATCGGCCGTACGCACGTCGCGTCCGTGGTCAACACGCTGGTGCTCGCGTACGCCGGAGCCGCGATGCCGGTGTTGCTCGTGTTCGCGATCCAGGACCTGCCGATGCTGTCGGTGATCTCCACCGAGGCGGTCGCGATGGAGGTCGTCCGCGGTCTGGTCGGCAGCCTCGGCATCATCGCGGCGGTCCCGCTCACGACTGCCCTCGCCGCGATGGCGGTCGCCGACCGTTCCCGCGATCTGGTCGCCACGCCTGCTACGTAGGTACTCTTCAGGTAGGTCACGGACCGTCCGCCCATCATCACCGTCCGTGGCTTAACGGGGTGAGGAGTGCTGATGAGGTTCCGTCATCGGGACGGTTCGACCGTCCAGCTGGGGTATTGCTCGACCGCGCATCCGGCTGCCGACCTGGACGAGCTCGTCGCGGGGCTCGACGGCTGTGCGAGCGCGGTCCGGTCCGGTCTCGACGTATCTGTGCTCGGCGTCGGGCTGTGGTTCCCGCACCGGCTGGCCGATCGGTTGGCGAACTCGCCGGCATCGCTCAGCAAGCTCCGGCGCGCGCTGCACCGCAACCGGCTCGAGGTCGTCACGCTGAACGGAATCCCGCACGCGGGCGGCCTGACCGGGACCAGCCTGTACTGCCCGGACTGGACCGACCCCGAGCGGCTGCGGTACACCCTCGACCTGATCGACGTACTCGCGGACCTGTTGCCGGGCGATGCGCCGTACGGCTCGATCTCGACCGTTCCGCTCGCGTGGCGGGTGCCGTGGTCGAAGGCGCGCAACCTTGCCGCGCGGGAGGCGTTCGACCGGGTGGAGCAGCACCTGGCGCGTACGGAGGCCCGTACCGGCCGGCGGATCCGGATCGCGGTCGAGACCGAGCCCGGGTGCGTGCTCGAGATGATCGGACAGGCTGCCGCGTGGCTGGATCGCTACTCGAGTCCGTACGGCGGAGCGTCGCTGATCGGGCTCGGGCTGGACACGTGTCATCTCGCCGTCCAGTTCGAGGACCCTGCCGAGTCCTTCGAGCTGCTGTGGCGAGCGGGCGTGGATGTGGTCAAGGCGCAGCTGTCGGTTGCTCCGACGCTGGTGGATCCGGGTGATGCTTCAGGGCGGTACGTGCTCGGCCAGCTCGGCGTACCTCGCTATCTGAGGCAGGTACGCGAGTGGGGCGGGCCCGGGGTCGACGACGTGGCGCAGTCGTCACAGTTGTCCGGCCACGCGGCCTGGCGGATGCATGCGCACCTGGCGGCGCACGCTGCGCCACCAGATCCGCTCAGCGCGACTACTGGCGTACTGGACGACTGCCTGGCTCGTCTGGTTGGTGGCGGGCATCCGCTGACGCATCACCTGGAGTCAGAGGTCTACGTGTGGCCACGTGTGCCCAAAAGCCAGCAGGCGTTGGCGAAACGGATCACCAAGGAGCTGTCGTGGCTACGCGATCGGCTGACTGCGCTCGGGCTGGACCAGGTCTGAGTAGTCAGGAAGCGGCACTGAGCTCAGTGCCTTGCCTACCGCGTTCTGCGACCAGATGAAGCGCTGTACTGCTGTGGGCAGCTTCGGGAGTGCGGCTGCTGCCACGGGCATCAGCTGCAGTGCCAGCTTGCTGTTGGGGATGATCGTGCCCATCACCTTCGGGCTGAGCCGCCGACTCTGCTCCACGACCGGCCGGATCAGTCGCTCATAACTACGCAACCCGTCCACACCCGCCCTCGCCAGTTCCCCGGCAAGGACATACGCCGCCACAACAGCAAGACTCGTCCCTCCACCAACAGCCGGCCCAGGGCAATACCCCGCATCCCCAACCAGCGCGACCCGTCCGGATGTCCAAGAGTCCAGGGTGATCTGGGCGATCCCGTCGAAGTAGAAATCATCCGCCGCCCCCAGATGCTCCAGCAGTTGCGGCACCTTCCACCCGTAGTCCCCGAACTCCTTGACCAGCAAGGCTTTCTGCTCGTCCTTGTCGCGGTGGTCGTACTGGAAGTTCCCGCGGAACAGGAAGCCCGCACGGACCTGGCCGGTCTGGCGCACGCCGTAGATGCCGACGAGTTTGCCGACCGAGAGGTGCGCGAGCGTGTGGTTGCCCAGGCCGAAGACGTCGGGCATCGAGAACACCGCGAGATAGCCGCCGAGTGGGCGGTTCAGTTGCTCCTCGGGTCCGAAGGCGAGGCGGCGGACGTTCGAGTGCAGGCCGTCGGCGCCGATCACCAGGTCGAAGCGGCGCTCCAGCCCGGAGTCGAACGTGACGTCGACACCGGCGCCGTCGTCGGCAAGGCTCGCGATCGAGTCGCCGAAGACGTACTCCGCGCTGTCGCGGCTCGCGCCGTACAGGATCCTGGTCAGCTCGCCGCGGAGGATCTCCACGTGCCGGCTGGAGATCCCGGCGTACATCCGGCTCAGGTCGACCTCGACCGGGCGCTTGCCGAACCGCTCGATCGTCATCGCGTCGAGCCGGGTCCGGGCCGCCTCGATCGCGTCCCAGCAGCCCATCCGCCGGGTCACCTCGGCGGCCGAGCTGAACAGGTCGACCGCGTGCCCGCCGAGCCCGTGCCGCGCGGCCGGTGTGCGTTCGACGACCGTGGGCTCGAAGCCGTAGCGGCGCAGCCAGTACGCGAGCACCGGACCGGCCACGCTCGCCCCTGAGATCAGAATCTTCATCTCTCACCCTCCTTACTTATCGGAAGGTAAGTAAACAAGGACGGCGTTGTCAATGGCTTACTTAACGGAAGGTCAGATAATCTTTCCGGTATGCCGAGACAACGAACCGGTGACACCCGGGCGCGGATCCAGCAGGCCGCGCTCGAACTGTTCGCGGTCCAGGGGATGCAGCAGACCAGCCTGCAGGACATCGCCGACCGGCTGGGCGTCACCAAGCCGGCGCTGTACTACCACTTCGCGTCCCGCGAGGACCTGCTGAACAGCCTGGTCGAGCCGATGATCGCTGACTTCGAGGCGTACGCCGAAGGTCTTCGGGTGGCCGCTCCGGTGTCGCCGCGCGAGTTGCTCGGGTCGTACTTCGACCTCGCCTACCGGCACCGGGCGATGATCCAGCTCGCGATCCGCGACCTGTCGGTGCTGCACGAGCTGAAGCTCGCCGACCGGTTCATCGAGTGGCGCGGGACGCTCGCGGAGCTGCTGATCGGTCCGTCGCCGTCGTTGCGGGACGTGGTTCGGTGCATGGTCGCGCTGGGCGGGTTGTCCGACTGTGCGGTGATGATCGAGCACACACCGGTCGCAGAGTTGCGCGAGGCTGCCGTCGACGCCGCGTACGACAGCCTCGGCCGTTAGCCGTTAGCCGTTAGCCGTTAGCCGTTGGCGATCCGGGAGACCGCGAAGAGCAGGATCAGCACGATCGAGAAGATGCGCAGGAACTTCGGGCCGCCGGTGACCGCCGGCCAGGACAGGAACGCGAGCCACCCCAGCAGGAGCGCCAGCAACACCAGCGCGGGCACACCGACCACTACGGGCGCGAACACCCCCGCCAGCGCCAGTACCAGGGTGATGCCCGGCAGGGTCAGCTTGGGCGCGGCGTGCAGCTTCGCGACGTACGGATAACTGACCTTCGTGATCCGCTGCCGCAGCGGGCTGCTGGGGGTGCTCATGCGCCTATTGTTCCAGGTCGATTCAGGGGATCAGCTCGTAGAACCTCCAGAACGGGTGGTCTATCGGTAGTACGTCGACCTTGGTGAAGCCGGCGTGGTCCGCGAGGTGGCGGAGCTGGTGCGGTCGCATGATGGCGCCGACGACGTCGGAGTCCTCGTCCACCCGGCCTTGCGGCGTACACCAGATGGTGCTGGCGGCGGCGAGGAATCGTTGTACTTCGTCGCCGGGCGCGGTGAGCTGCTCGTCGGCTCGCTCGTCCATCACGAGCACGCGACCGCCGGGTGCGAGCGCGGTACGGGCCGCGACGAGCGCCTCGACGGGGTGCGCGAAGTCGTGGACGCACTCGAAGAACGTGACCAGGTCGTACCTCGTACCGCCCGCGACGACCTCGGTGATGTCGCGCACCTCGAAGCCGACCCGGTCCGCGACACCCTGCTCGGCGGCGTTCCGGCGCGCCCGGCTGATCGAGTCCTCGTCGTTGTCGTACCCGTCCACCTGCACCGCCGGGTACGCCTTCGCCAGCTCGATCGCCGACCAGCCGGCGCCGGTGCCGAGGTCCGCGACGCGCGCGCCCTTCGTGAGCAGGTCGTGCAGCCCGGGCACGTTCGGGATCCACTCGGCCGCCAAGTCGTTCACGTACGCGGGACGGTTCAGCAGCTCCTGCGCGCCGACGGCCTCTTCCCCGTACGCGGAGTACGGCACACCGGCGCCGCTCTTGAACGCGTCCACCAACTGCGGGAACGCCCGCCCGACCGCCGGCACGATGGCGGCGAGCCCGCCGGCGTACACCGGACTCGTCGGCTCCAGCAACGCCTCCCGAACACCTGGCGCCAGCGCGAACTCGTCGGTCCACACGTCGGTTCCGCTGATTGTCAACAATCCGCTGATCGCCTGCGACTGCAGCCACTCGACGAGGTACCGATGATCGAGCCCCGTCCGCTCCGCCAGTTCGCTCGCCGTCAGCGGCCCGGCCTCGTCGATCGCCCGGTAGATCCCGTGCACGTCCCCGAGATAGATCGTGAACAACTCGGCCGCCCCCAGCGCCGCCCCGAACATCCGGCCCATCAGTGCCCCCGCGGCTTCGGTTTCCGCAGTCGGGATGTCTGTCGTGGTCATGGTGCCCCTCCTTGTGTGGTTGCTTTCATCCCTTGGGCGCCAGGTGTGGACTGGCAATGCCAGGTGACGTCGTTCTCCGGTTCGTACACGCACTGGCGGCCGGTCCGGATCGACGCGCGCAGGTGCCGGCCGAGCGCGGGATGCACCCGCTCGATCGCCTTCACCGCGACGCCGATCCGCATCGACACCGCCTTCCGGCTCCGCTCCACCGGATCGCCCGCGACCCGCGCCCGCCCACCGAGCCCGAGCGCACCCGCCAACTCCCGAACCAGGAA
The DNA here is from genome assembly GCF_042873835.1 of Kribbella sp. NPDC004536. NCBI lineage: Bacteria > Bacillati > Actinomycetota > Actinomycetes > Propionibacteriales > Kribbellaceae > Kribbella > Kribbella sp. NPDC004536. Next base: position 1,545,122 of record NZ_JBIALY010000003.1, read on the forward strand.
CTCCCGCTCGACCCGAAGCTTCTCCACCCGCCCGAGATCGTTCCCGTCCTCCGCCTCGGCGAGTTCCGCCTCCAGCTCGCGCACCCGCTCGCGATAAGCCGCCCGCGCCTGCCCGTCGATCACCGGCCCGAGATCCCCACCAGGTGTCTGCCCCGAGAGTTCCACCACACTCACCGCCACTCGCGGCCGGCCCAGCAACACCGCAAGATCTCGAACCCCTTTGCCATCAGCCACCTGCGCCGTAACCCCGCGCCAAGAAACCTCCCACCCGAGCCCCACCAACTTGAGGGCCCCGACCTCACCCGCACCACCGAAGGCAGCGACAGGTTCTGCGCCGAGTTCGGTCAGCGACTTCTCCGTCTCGGCGACCAGGGTCTCCGCGCCGGCGGCGCGATGTGCTTCGAGGGCATCCTCAAGGAGCTGACGGGCTTCGGGGCGGTTCAGCTTGGCGGCGAGCCGGCCGAGGAACAGCGTCACCTTGCCCAGACAGGCTCCACCGATCCCGTCGATCACCCACAGTCCGGCGTACGGCCTAAGTGCGTCGTAAACAACCTGCGCGACCGAGTCCTCGCCCAGCACCCGCCCCGCCTCGCCCAGAAACGCGAGCGACTCCAACCACTCGGCGTCCCGCGGAATCTCGTCCAGCCCCGCACGCACCCGGCGCCGCACGGTCCTCCGCGCCTGCTCGGTCGCCCCGGTCCGTGCGAAGTAGTACGCCGAAGGACCGTCAACCATCGGATTGCCGACAAATGGACCCATTACCCCTTCCACGTACGTCCGCAGCTCCGGAATCACGCCGGTCACATCGGCATGCGCGGCACGCAACGCGAACACCATCAGGCGCCCGTTCGGACTGTCGGCGTCGTCGGAAAGCTGCGTCGCCTCCTCGATGCAACTGCGCGTCTCGTCCAGCCGTCCAGCCATCAGGGCCCGCATACCGCGCCACACAGGCACCAACCACCCGTACAACGGAAGCCGCAACGGCAACACAGCCCGCGCGTACGCGGCGATCTGCACGTCCGCCTCGACGAACCGCCCCTGTTCGAGCAGACCCACCACCAGCAACCGCCGAGCCAGCAGGACCGACCCCAGATCACCGGCGCCGAGTACGAGCATCCGTTCGGCGGCTGTCATTCGTTCCGCAACGTGATCGGGCCCGGAGAAGACGTCGCACCACACGGCCAGCGCAGCGACCTCAGCTGCTGCATCTCCTGCCGCCGACGCGAGCCGCACCGCCTCATCGGCCAACTGACGCGGACGGTCGCCCCTGTCCGACTGCAGCTTCCCAAGAGAGAGCCGCGCAAGAGCCGCAGCCTTCAGCGCATCGTCGGGCAACTGTGGAACCACCCGCTCCAGCAGCGCCGTCGACTCCTCGTCGCCGAGGTCTACCTCGAACCCACCGACCCCACCGCCCATCGCCAGGACGGCCCGCGCCACAGTCTCCGGATCACCTGCAGTACGAGCCACAGCCCGCAGCGTGTCCCGCCCGGCCGTCAACTCCCCGGCCAGTACCTGTGCCGCACCAAGCTCCACCCGCACCACAGGGTCGTCCAGATCGGCCCACCCGTAGAACCGCACCGCCTGCTCGTACCCAGACTGATCACGGGCAGCCCGAGCCGCCACAAGAGCAAACTCCTGCGACCTGGCAACCACTCCGGCACTCCGGTAATGCGCAGCGACCTGCCCCGCATCGTTCTGACCGGCCAGCAACTCGGCAGCACGCAAGTGCAACTCAGACCGCCGATGCACACCAAGACCGCCGTAAACGACCTCACGTACCAGTGAATGCGCAAACCGCAGCCTGTCCTCAGACACAGAGGCCAACCGAGCGGCCACTGCATCACCAAGCACCGCGAGCACATCGCCCGTATCGGCAACCGCAGCAAGCAGTCGGAGGTCCACGTCCTCACCCAGTACAGCCGCTACCGCGAGTACGTCGTACGTGTGCTGCCGTAGTCGCGCCAGCCGCCGCTCCAACACCTGCCGTACGCCAGTCGGTGTCTCCGTGGATGTAGTACCCCGCGCGGCGTCCCACCGCGCGAGCTCTTGCACAAAGAACGGGTTCCCGCCGGTCCGTGCGTGTACTGCGTCCGCGTAGGTGCTGTCCGCGTCACCAACCACCTGCGCGACCAGTTCACCGGTCTCCGCGCGATCCAGTCCACCAAGCGGCACCCGTACGAAAGAAGGCGGCAGCGCCCGAAGCGCATCCGCCGCCGGCTCAGGTACGTCGACCGCGTTGTCGCGGCTGGTGACGAGCAAGAGGCAACGCAGCTCCGGAAGCAGACCGACGACGAACCGGAGCAGGGCCAGCGTCGACCCGTCAGCGAGGTGGATGTCCTCGACGATGATCACGGCCGGTTGCGCGGCCGTCGCTGTGGTGAGTTGATCGGCGACCGCGGCGAACATGCTCGTACGAGCGCCGTCGCCCGGCTCGATGGACAGCCCCAACGCGCGGAACACCTGCCGCCACGGCCAGTACGGCAGGGCCTCGGTCTCCGGGCAGCGGCCCCACGCGACGGCGTACCCACGACTCCGCGCCGTGTCCGCGAGCACCGCCGCTGTGGTCGACTTGCCGATCCCGGCGTCGCCGATCACGAGCGCGCCCTGGCCGCGGCCGCGCTCGACCTCGTCCAGCAGGCCGGTCAGGGTGCTGAGCTCCCGGGTCCGGCCGACCACACGCTCGGGCATACCGCCACTGTGCGGCGGCGGCAGCCGTGGGGGGAAGTGCTGATCGCTTACCGTAGGGTGACCCGGGTGTTCGTGGTGATCAGGTTCCGGGTGGGGGAGTCCGAGCAGGCCGGGTTCGGAGAGCGGTTGCAGACCGCCGTCGACGTGCTCGCGCGGCAGAAGGGGTTCGTCGCGGCCCGGACCGGGCGGAACGTGGACGACCCGGAACTGCTCGCGCTGACGCTCGAGTTCGAGAACATCGGCAGCTACCGGCGCGCGCTCTCGCCGTACGAGGTGAAGCTCACCGCGGTACCGCTGCTGTCGCAGGCGATCGACGAGCCGACGGCGTACGAGGATCTGCCGGGTCGGCACGGATTCGATAGCGGCGCCCGCGACCGATAGCCTGGTTGCTTCCAAAGATCTGTCTGTACCTGTTCTGGAGTCCAAAAGTGCCCGTGGAAACCGTCGATGCCGTCGTCAGCCTCAGCAAGCGGAGAGGCTTCGTCTACCCGTGCGGCGAGATCTACGGCGGTACCAAGTCGGCCTGGGACTACGGTCCGCTCGGCGTCGAGCTGAAGAACAACGTCCGCACCCAGTGGTGGCGGACCATGGTGACCGGCCGCGACGACATCGTCGGCCTGGACTCCTCGGTGATCCTGCCGACCCAGGTCTGGGAGGCCTCGGGCCACCTGGCCGAGTTCGTCGACCCGCTGACCGAGTGCCAGTCCTGCCACAAGCGCTTCCGCGACGACCACCTCCGCGAGGACTTCGCGCGCCGCAAGAACAAGGACCCCGAGACGGTCCAGCTCGCCGAGATCGCCTGCCCGAACTGCGGCAACAAGGGCACCTTCACCGAGCCGCGGATGTTCAACGGCCTGCTCAAGACGTACCTCGGCCCGGTCGAGTCCGAGGAAGGCCTGCACTACCTGCGGCCGGAGACCGCGCAGGGCATCTTCATCAACTTCGCGAACGTGATGGGCACCGCGCGGAAGAAGCCGCCGTTCGGCATCGCGCAGGTCGGCAAGAGCTTCCGCAACGAGATCACCCCGGGCAACTTCATCTTCCGGACCCGCGAGTTCGAGCAGATGGAGATGGAGTTCTTCGTCGAGCCGGGGACCGACGAGGACTGGCACGAGTACTGGCTGAAGGCGCGCTGGGACTGGTACACCGGCCTCGGGCTGAACCCGGACAACATGCGGTTCTACGAGCACCCGAAGGAGAAGCTGTCGCACTACTCGAAGCGGACCGTGGACATCGAGTACCGGTTCAACTTCGGCGGCAAGGAGTTCGACGAGCTCGAGGGGATCGCGAACCGCACCGACTTCGACCTGACCACGCACTCCAAGCACTCCGGCGCCGACCTGTCGTACTTCGACCAGGAGAAGGGCGAGCGCTGGACGCCGTACGTGATCGAGCCCGCGGCCGGACTGACCCGCAACGTGCTCGCGTTCCTGCTCGACGCGTACACCGAGGACGAGGCGCCGAACGCGAAGGGCGGCGTCGACAAGCGGACGGTCCTGCGGTTCGACCCGCGGCTCGCGCCGGTCAAGGCGGCCGTCCTGCCGCTGTCCCGGAACGCCGACCTCTCGCCGAAGGCCCGCGACCTGGCCGGTGAGCTGCGGAAGAACTGGAACGTCGACTTCGACGACGCCGGCGCGATCGGCCGCCGGTACCGCCGCCAGGACGAGATCGGTACGCCGTACTGCATCACCGTCGACTTCGACACCCTCGACGACCACGCCGTGACGATCCGCGAGCGGGACTCGATGAAGCAGGAGCGGGTCGCGCTCACCGAGGTCACCGGGTACCTCGCCCAGCACCTGGTGGGCTGCTGAGCATGCAGGTTGTACGGGGGCTGCTGGTGGGGCTGGCCGTGTTCGCGCTGGCGGCGTGCTCGGACAGCAAGCCGTCCGGTTCGTCGTCCCCTTCGACTGCTCCTACCGTGGGGGAATCGTCCATTCCGACCGCGTCGACGCCGTCGCTGACCCCGTTGCCGACGCCTTCGAAGCCCTGGCCGACCCCGACCGTCACGGGTGCGCCGGCCGACGACGCGCCGCTGGCCGAACGGATCACGTTCGCGATCGCCAAGCAGACCCAGATCGCGGCCGGACGGGCCGCACGGACGACGGTGAAGTGCCCCGGCATCGACAAGGTCGAGACCGCCGGGCAGCACTCGCTGGACTGCACCGTCACGTACTCCGGGAAGTCGTTCACGGGGAAGCTGACCGTCGACGCGAAGCAGTACAGCGCGTCGTACAAGTTCACCTCGGCGCAGGTCGCGATCGTCCGCGCCAAGGTCGTCGACGCGGTGCTGCGGACCGCGGCCGGCGCCTCGAAGGTCACCTGCGACATGGACGAGATCGGTATCGTCGTTCACGACGGGCCGCCGATCGGGTGCGACGTCACCACGACGGCGAACGCCGTCCAGCCGTACAAGGCCTCGGTCACCGGCAACGGCCAGGTCCAGGTGGAGAAGGCGTGACGTGTTGAAGCTGGGCAATCTGACCATCGGGACGCCGGTGGTGCTGGCGCCGATGGCCGGCATCACCAACGCGGCGTACCGGCAGCTGTGCGCGGAGCAGGGCGCCGGGTTGTACGTGTGCGAGATGATCACGTCGCGCGGCATCGTCGAGGGCGATCAGAAGTCGCTCGACATGCTCACGTTCGCGGAGAGCGAGACGGTGCGGTCCGTGCAGTTGTACGGCGTGGACCCGGTCTACGTCGGGCGGGCGGTGCAGATCCTTTGTGATTCGTACGGGGTCGCGCACGTCGACCTGAACTTCGGGTGCCCGGTGCCGAAGGTGACCCGCAAGGGTGGTGGCGCAGCGCTGCCCTGGAAGCGGAACCTGCTCGGCGCGATCCTGCGGTCCGCGGTACAGGCCGCGACGCCGTACGGCGTACCCGTGACGATGAAGACGCGGATCGGGATCGACGCCTCGCACCAGACGTACCTGGACGCCGGGCGGATCGCGGAGGAATCGGGCGCGGCGGCGATCGGGCTGCACGGACGTACGGCCGCGCAGGCCTACTCAGGTCAGGCGGACTGGTCGACGATCGCCGCGCTTGTCTCGCACGTCTCAATTCCCGTACTCGGGAACGGGGACATCTGGGAGGCCGGGGACGCGCTACGGATGGTCGCGGAAACCGGCTGCGCCGGCGTGATCGTCGGACGCGGGTGTCTCGGGCGGCCGTGGTTGTTCCGCGACCTCGCGGCGGCCTTCGCCGGGGACGAGGTCCTCGAGTTGCCGACCCTCGGCGAGGTCGCTGCTGTGATGCGGCGGCACGGTGAGCTGCTCGCGGAGCTGATGGGGGAGCAGCGCGGGCTGCGCGACTTCCGCAAGCACGTCTCGTGGTACCTGAAGGGCTTCCCGGCCGGCGGCGAACTCCGCGCCGCACTAGGCATGGTCGACACCCTCGCCCACCTGGACGAACTCCTCTCCCAGCTCGACCCCACCGCCCCGTTCCCAGTCGCCGAACTAGGCGCCCCCCGAGGCCGCCAAGGCAGCCCCCGAGACCACGTAATCCTCCCCGAAGGCTGGCTGAACGACACCGACGGCCTAACCGCCGACCTAGCCGCCGCCGAAATAGGCATCTCCGGCGGCTAAAGGACACCACTTCGCGGCGGCTGTTCTCTTGGCCGCCTCCGGCGGCGTGCTACCGCCTCGCCCGTGAAGCACCGGCGTGCGTGTGGCTGTTCTACGTCCTGGGGATCTGGTGGCCGAGCGGTCACGGCCTGCGGTGGTGTGCTGCCGGTTCGTGGGGAAGGTGCTGGGTATGCGTGTTGTGGTGCGTCCGTCAGGTTGTGTACCGAAGGGCGGGTAGTGGTGGTGGGGGCGGGTGGTGGTACAGGGTGAGGAGTTGCGCGGTTGGGGTGGGGTTGTTGACGACTACCCGTCCTTCGGTACGCCGCATCTGCTGGTCAGCACTTGGTCGACGGATAGGGCGGCTTCGTCTGGGGTGGGGGGGTCGAAGGTGGTTAGGTGGTGGTTGAAGACGGGGTCGGTGACGTCGGGGCGGGAGGGGGAGGCTTGGTTCTGGACTCGGCGGGTGCGGATGGTTGCTTCGTCGGCCTTGACGTACACCAGGGCGAACTCGACGCCGGTCTCCGCCGCCAGTGCGCGCCACGCGTCGCGTAGGAATCGTGGGGAGCTGGTGTCGTCAACCACCACCGTCGCGCCCGAAGTCAACAACTCCCGCACCTCGGTTGAGGCGATCTGATGGGTTTGGGCCCATTCCGAGACGGGGATGCCGTCGCCGCCCCACAGGCCGCGGCGCGCGTTGATTTCGTCGAGGCTCACGACGTGCGCCGGTAGCTGCCGGGAGAGCTTCTGCGCAACAGTGCTCTTCCCCGAGAACGAGAGCCCGCACAACAAGACCAGCACACCTGCATCCAACCATCCCGCCGGCGCGGATCCTCAGCTCATGCCGGTCTTTTGGTGGTCGGGTTGGATGAGTAGGACGACTCGCTCCTGGTCGCGGGGGTATTTGAGGTCGATGTACTTTGCGACCAGGTGGTCGATGATTGGCCAGGCCTCGTCGCCTTCGATCCATTGGACGACTCGGCCGCGGATGGTGACTGGTTCGAACGGGTTGTCGGCCGGGACGATGGACAGTGCCACGCGTGGGTCGCGGCGTAGGTTGCGGGCTTTGCGCATGCCGGGTCCGGTGAAGAAGGCGATGTGGTCGTCGTGTGCGCCGACGTAGACCGGCGTACTGTGCGGCGATCCGTCGGGCAGCAGGGTGGCGAGGTGACCGTACGAGGCGGTCTCGAGGACCGCACGGACAGCGGGGTCGAGCATGGCGTACTCCTTCAGCGGGCGTTGTCGGTGCGCCAGGCGGCGTAGTCGGCGACGGCGGTGGTGATGTCGTAGGCGGGTGCGAACCCGGTGTCGCGAGAGAGCCGGGTGATGTCGAGGTACGGGTCCTGACCAGGGCCGTGGGAGCGGCCGGGGAGCAGATCGAGTGGTAGGTCCGGGCGGATGCTCTGGACGGCTTCGACGAACCCGCGGTTCGTGACGGGCCGTCCGCTGGACACGTTGTAGACCGTGTGGGGCAGGTTGTCGGCCACGGTGAGCAGCGCGATCGCCCGGCCGGCGTCCGGCGCGTAGCAGCAGTCGCCGCCGTCGTCGGCGTACAGGGCCGGTGGCTTCTCACCGCGCAGTACGGCGCTGATGTACGGCGGCATCGGGTTGAACGGAGACTCCGGGTCCATCAACGGCCCCCACGTACTACCGATGCGCAGCAGCACCGGTTGTACACCGGTGTCCTGAAGGCTGTGCGTGGTAAGCGGTTCGACGGCCTTCTTGAACGCGACGATGAGCAGCGGCAGGTCCACAGTCGGCAGCGGAAGGTCCTCATGCCAGGGGACGTCCGGTTGGCCGAGGTAGTTGCCGATGCTGCTGGCGACCGCGAACCGCCGGACGCCCCAGGCACGGGCCGCGTCGAGGGCGTTGAGCAGCCCGGTCAGGTCGGTCCGGAAGTACGCGACCGGATCGTCGCCGGGGATGCTGCCGGCCAGGTGGACGATGTCCGTGACGTCGTACTGCTTGCCCAAGGCAAGGAACGCTTCCCGGTCGGTGACGTCCAGGGACTGCACCGTGACGCGTCCCCGAAGGAACGACGGTACGTCGGCGGCGCGGTGCGAAGTGACAACGACCTGGTGGCCGAGGTCGGTCAGTGCGCGGGCGGTGTGGGCGCCGATCATGCCCAGTCCGCCGGTGATGAGGATCGTCATTGGCTCACAGTCCTTGTGGGAAGTGGAAGAAGTGCTCGGGGTCGTAGGCGTTCTTGACCGCGCGCAGACGCGCCAGGTTCGCGCCGTGGTACGCCGTGGGTGCGTCGGCCAGCGCCGGATCGGGGAAGTTCGGGTAGACGTGCCCGCTGCCGTCGGCATGCGCTGTCGTCCACGACGCGTCGATCCAGGGATCCGCCCGTACGGCGACGTGCTCGAGCAGAAAGCGTTCGTTGCGGTGGGCAAATGCCGTGGCGTGCACCCCGACCCGGTTGTACGCGCCGCCCATCGCGGTGAACGACAGCTGACGTTCTCCGCCGGTTCGCAGCTGGGTCAGCAGCGCGGAGAGAACGCCGTCGGTCAGCGCTTGTCCGAAGAACTCCGACCTGATCCGACGGGTCGTGTAATCCGACGGATCGGCGAGGCTGCGCTTGAGGTCGCGCAGCGACATTCCGCCGTGAAGCTCGAACGGCACGGGCGTACCGCTCAGGTCGCCGAGCTCCTGCAGCAGTTCCCGGGTCGGGTCCTCCGCGAGCAGGCTGGCTCCAGTGACGACGGCCCGGACTGTTCGACCCGGTTGGGAGACGAGCGTGAGGTTGACTGTCAGGTCGTCAGGTGTGTCAGGCGCCCAGGCTTGCCACGCGGCGACCAACTCCTCCGGCGCACGTACGACCCAGTCCGCAGCGATGCGCGTCATCGGCCGGGCCGACACGGTGTCGAACCGCAGCACGGTGACCACGCCGAACTGCCCTCCACCGGCACCGCGCAGCGCCCAGAACAGGTCGGGTTCGCGGGTCTCGTCGGTCTCGACGACGCTGCCGTCGGCGAGCACGAGCTGCGCGCCGACCAACCGATCGCAGGTGAGACCGTACTTGCGCCCGATCAGCCCGATGCCGCCGCCGAGGGCCAGTCCGGCGATGCCGACGGTCGGACCGCAGCCGGCCGGGAGCGCGCGGCCGTACGCGTGCAGTTCGTCGTAGACCTGGGCGAGCAGCGCGCCGGCGCCGATGGTTGCTGTCCCGTCTGCAGCTACTGAGATCGTGTCGAGTCCGGTCAGGTCCAAGATGACGTCGCCGGCCGAGGACCGCCCGGCGAAGCAGTGGCCGCCGCCCCGTGGCACGAGGTGCTCACCCGCGGCATGAGCCTGGATGACGGCGGCGGCGACCTCCGCCACGGTGGTCGCCCGGGTCTGTCGCGAGATCATGTGCCCGAGACTAGGAGCGGCGCACCCTCGGATTCTTGAACAAATCGTGCATGCTCAGGCCCGCGAGGAACGGCAGGTACGACCCCGAGTGGTCGTGTTCGCAGGCGCAGCGGTCGAGGTTCTCGCCGAGCAGTTGGGTCGGGGTCAGACCCGTCAGCCGCAGGCACTCCCGGCTGAGGTGCGCCTGATCCGCGTAGCCGGCGTCGATCGCGAGCCCCGCCGTACCGTCGACGCCGCGCCGGCCGGAAGGTGTCGCACCGGCCTGCGCGAGCGCCAGGAAACCCTGGAAGCGCAAGGTCCGCTGCAGGACCTTGGGCGTTGTACCTACCGCGTGCAGGCAGCGCCGGCGCAGCTGGCTGGTGGAAAGCGACAGTTGCGAGGCGACCGAGTCGATGGCGACCGGCTGCCAAGGCATCAGTGCCCGTACGGCCTCCCGCACCAGCCGATCGGGCCGGCCCGCGATGCGGAACTCGTTCAGCAGGTGTGCCTGCAGGTACATCAGCGCCCGCTCGGGAGTCGTCGCCCGGGCGATCGCATCCACAAGCCGTTCCACCGTGGCGCCCCAGAGATCGGCCAAGCTCAGCCGCTGATCGACCAGGTCGTCGAGTACGGCCGGCAGCGGCGGCGCGGTCCCGGGATGGAAACGTACGCCGACCAATGTGGTCCGCGCCGGGATGACCTCGATCGCCGGCCCGGTCAACGGACCGAGCAGGTGCGGGCGCCCGCCGATCGGGAAGTGGAGCTCGACGCCGCCGGTGGGCAGGTGCCGGTGCACGTGGTCGGTCGCCCCGGTGCGCTGGATCCAGACCGTCCGGACCACCGCGGACAGCCCGGGGACCGGTGCTCGTTCGAGATACACGTTCGCACTCAACGGCTGTCAGCGGGGACGTGTCAAAGGGTTCGACTGTGCTCGAAAGCTGCCGATCCCTTGACCTGGCAGCGGATTCCAGGGACCTTGGACGGCAACGCAATTACGAATCACTTCCGAACGTGGTTCGTAAAAGGAGTGTCCGTGGACATCGTGATCGGCGTCGTCATGCACGTGACGCATCGCGAGTTGTTTCACGACGCCGCGCGCACGTTGAGCGGTGTGGACGTCGAATGGGTCAGTTACGACCACGAGGACGAGATCCGCGACCGGGTCGCCGAGTTCCTGAGCACGACGCACCTCGATGGGTTCCTCGCCGGTCCCGTGCCGTACACCGCCAGCCAGGAACTCCTTCCACCCGGCCTGCCGGTCGGCGTGATCCGATCGTCGGCGCTCGACCTGACGCTCGCGCTCTACCGCGCCCGCGAACACGGCTGGGGCCGTACGCCCGTCAGCATCGATACGTTCCCGGCCGAAGCGGTCGAAGCGGTGGCCAGCGCGCTGGACCTCGATCAGGACCAGATCGACTGTTTGCCGTATGCACCGACCCAGACCGTTGACGAGATCGCCGCCTTCCACCGGGATGCGTACGCCCGGTTCGGCGGCACCAGCTATGTGATCAGCGTGCGGGCCGCCGTACGGGAGCAACTCGCCGGGCAGCTCCCGATCATCAGCGGGATGCCGGTGCCGGCCACGATCCGGACCGAGCTGCACGAGCTCGCGTTGCGGATCGAGTCCGAGCGGGCCGGCGCGCAACGGTTCGCGGCCGGCGTCTTCCTGATCTCGGACGCGGCGGACGTGGAACGGGCCCGGATCGGGCTGATGAACCACGTGCACAACACTCCCGAGTTCGCCGGCGCCTGGATCGAGAACCGCGGACGCCGTGGTGTCGTCGTCTTCGCCCACAAGGCGTTGTTCGAACGGATCACCCGCAACTGGGTCGCCGTACCGGCGCTCGCCGAGGCCGCCACGGCACTCGGCGCGCAGCTCTCGGCCGGCTTCGGCGTCGGTGTCTCAGCCCGCAACTGTGTCCTGCTCGCTGAGCAGGCCGCCGCGCGGGCCGAGCTGGCCGGCGAGTCCTGCGCGTACTTGTTCGAGGACAGCGGCGTCGTGATCGGCCCGATGGGAACGGCGGGCGAGGCGTTGCGGTACTCGTACCGTTCCCACGGCGACGACGTCGAACACCTCGCGAAGTACGTCGGTCTGAGCGCCGTCACCGTGTCGCGGCTGGCCGCGCTGGACCACGAACTACAAGGCCGCACGCTCTCGCCTGGAGAGCTTGCCGGTCATCTCGGAATCACGGACCAGAGCGGACGCCGCCTGATCCGGACCCTCGACGCCGGCGGCCTGGTGAGCGCCGAGGGAACCGCCCAGCACCACCCCAAAGGACGCCCGACGCGTCTGTACCGACTGCGCATCGCCCAAGCGTTGGAGGCACAACCATGGAGCTGACCCGCCGGCTCCCAAGTGCCCCGGTGAAAGGAACGCCCTTGAGAGACCCCGAGAACACGACCGTCGAGGTCGACCTGCCCGAGGACTTCGACGACTTCTGGGCGGCCGGCCTCGCGGACTGCGCGTCGTACCCGCTCGACCCGGTGCTCACCGAAATCCCGGCCCTGTCCACGGATCGTCTGATTGTCTACGATCTGCGCTTCACCAGCTACGGCGGTCTCCGGATCGCCGGCTGGTACGCGGTGCCGCGCCATCGCCCCGGACCACTACCGGGCCTGGTCACGATCCCCGGGTATATCTCGGAGCCGACCGTGCCGAAGGAATGGGCCGAGCTCGGCTACGCCACGCTCGCGATCGCCCCGCGCGGCAAGCTCCGTTCGAACGACGTCTTCAACCCGGGCTACCCGGGTCTGCTCACGCACAACATCGTTGACCACAACACGTACGGGTACCGCGGGTTCTACCTCGATGTCGTCCGCGCCGTCGAAGTACTGCTGGATCGTCCGGAGATCGACAATCAGCGCATCGGTCTCCAGGGCTCCAGCCAGGGCGGCGGTCTCGGGATCTCCACGGCCGCATTGATGCCCGGCGTGATGCGCTGCGTCGCGGCCGGCGCGCCGTACCTGTGCGGAATCATGACCGCGCCGACGCTCACGCGGTCGTACCCGTACGAGGAGATCAACGAGTACCTGCGGATCCACCCGAAGGACGTCGACCGCGTCCGCGAAACCGTCGCGTACTACGACGGCCTGAACTTCGCCCCGAAGGTACAAGCGCCGACGCTGCTGTACCTCGGCCTCGAGGACGACGTCTGCCCGCCCGAGACCGGGTTCGCGCTGCACCGGGTGCTGACGTGCGAGAAGACCCTGCGTACGTACCCGCACTGCGCGCACCACGCCGGTCTGCCGGACGTGATGCGAGTCGTGGAGGACTTCCTTGCCGAACACCTCACCCCGGGACGCTGACCTGATGACCTTCGATGCCTACTGGGCCGCGGTCGACGAAGAGTCGCGGCCATCCCCGGCCGGCCGGTCATGGACGTGGTACCGGCGCGTACGACCGACGAGGCGACGTTCTACTCGCTGCGGATCACCAGCACCGGGCCGTACCGCGTGTACGGCAACCTGAGCATCCCGACCGGCGACGGACCGTTCCCGGGCTTGCTGATCACGCCGCGGTACGGCAGCGTCAACAACATCCCGCACCCGAACGACCGGAGCCGGTACGTCGTCCTCAGCCTGATGCACCGTGGCCAGCGGCTCGCCGACGAGGGGTTCGCGGCCGCGTACCCGGGACTGTTGACGATGGGGATCGACGACCCGTCGACGTACATCTACCGCGGGATCGCGGCCGACTGCCTCCGCGCCGCCGAGTTCCTGACAGGGCTGGCGGAGGTGGATCCGGCGCGGGTCGCGGTGACCGGTGACGACCTCGCGGTGCTGACGGCGGCGCGGCGGCCCGGGTTCAGTTCGGTACGGGTGACGGACCTGTTGTTCTACCGGGCGATGGAGGCGCGGCTCAGGTCGTGCCTGTATCCGCTGGAGGAGCTGAACGACCACGTGCGCGGTGGAGCGTCGACAATCGGATTGTCGACAACCCTTTCGTACTACGATCCCGCGCGGCATGCTCCGGCGGTCGCGGGGCGTACGTTGCTGTCCGTGGACGACGAGGACTGGTGCCAGGCGTTGATCACGGCATTGCCTGATGCTGAGGTCTACAAGGCGACGCATCTCGACGGGACGGACAACGACTTCCTCGATGCGTGGCTGGCGGGGCGGTCCGGTGTGCCGGCGATGTCGAAGTTCGTCGCATGAATCCGCTGGGGGTGCGGCCCGTCATCAACGCCAACGCGACGGTCACGGTGCTGGGCGGTTCGCTGATGCCGCCGCCGGTGGTGCAGGCGATGGCGGACGCGGCGGCGCAGTTCGTCGACCTGCCGGAGCTGAACACGCGCGTGGGGGAGCGCCTCGCTGAGCTGACCCACAACGAGGCCGCCTACGTGACCTCCGGCGCCGCCGCGGCGATCACCCTGGCGGTCGCCGCTTGCATCACGACCGACTCGCAGGCCTTCCCACTCGGGGCTGAGGTGGTGATGTTCGCGAGTCAGCGGAACGGTTACGACTACTCGGCTCGGTTCCTGGGGGTGCGGATCGTCGAGATCGGGCCGACGGAGGACGCGTTGCGTACGGCGCTCGCCCGGAAGCCGGCGTGTGTGCTGTGGTTCGCCGGTGCGCACTACGCCGCGGGTGCGTTGCCGATCGAGGACGTGGTGCGGGTTGCCCGGGAGGCCGGCGTACCGGTACTGGTCGATGCGGCCGCGCAGATCCCGCCGGTGGCTAGCCTGTGGCGGTTCACGCGGGATCTCGGAGCGGACGCGGTTCTCGTCAGCGGCGGGAAAGGGCTCCGCGGACCGCAAGCCAGCGGGTTGGTGCTGGGGAAGCGGTGGCTGGTGGAACGAGTACGGGCGCACACGTCCCCGCTGCACGAGATCGGGCGTGGGATGAAGGTCGGCAAGGAGGAACTGATGGGTCTGCTCGCCGCGGTCGAGTGGACGCTGCAGCAGGACGAGGAAGAACTGCTCGCCGGCTACGAACGCGTGGTGGACGGCTGGATCGCCGGGCTCCAAGGTCTCCCGGGCGTGGTGGTGGAGCGCGGCTACCCGAGCGAGGCGGGTCAACCGCACAGCCGCGCCGTACTCCGGCTCACCAGAAACCGCGACGACCTGGTCCAACAACTCTTCGCCGGCGACCCCCGAATCTCCGTCGGCACCTACGGCCTGCCCGCCGACGCCATCGCCCTCAACCCCCAAACCCTCCAACCCGGCGAAGAAAAACAAGTCCTCGAAGCACTCCTCAACCACCTCACCCCACCCCACTAACCCTCAGGCACCCCCACCAGCTCCCACCCCCGCCGTATGCCCCACCCCCCAACCCCCCGCCGCCCGCCCCGCCTGCCCGGCCTGCGCCGCGGGCCACCCGCACCGCGCGCCTGCGTCGTGCGCCCGGTCCCGCGGTGCACCCCCGCCAGCTCCCGCCCCCGCCGTATGCCCGCCCCCGCCGCCTGCCCCACCTGCTCCGCCTGCGCTGCCTGCGCCGCGGGCCACCCGCACCGCGCGCCTCCGTCGTGCGCCCGGTCCCGCGGTGCACCCCCGCCTGCGCCGCACCCCGCACGTGCTGCGGTACGTGCCGGGGTCCTCGGTGGCGGGTTGTTTGACGGGTGGCGGGTTACAACGCGGTAGGCGCGCAACAACCTGCCAGCGGGTTACAACGCGGTAGGCGCGCAACAACCTGCCAGTGGAGCGGGCTTGCTGGCGAGGGTGGGCCTGGCGGGTGGGTTGCCTGGCGGGTGGGTTGCGGCGGGTGGGGTTCCGGTGGGTGGGGTGGGGGGCGTTTAAGCTCGGGGGATGGCGAGTAAGCCGGATGAGGTGCGGGACGGTGTCGACCTGACCAACTTGGATCAGCCGCTGTTCGACGGGGCGGAGGCGACCAAGCGGGACCTGGTCGACTACCTGGACGCGGTGCACGGGCGGATCCTGCCCGAGCTGCGGGAGCGGCCGCTGTCGGTGGTGCGGATCCGCCCGGGGCAGCCGAAGTTCATGCAGAAGAACGTCCCGAAGTACACGCCCGAGTGGGTGAAGACCGTGCAGGTGTGGGCCGAGGCGTCCAAGCGCGAAGTGTCGTACGCGCTGTGCGACGACCGACGGACGCTGCTGTGGTTCGCCAACCAGCGCGCCGTCGAGTACCACCCGACCCTGATGCGCGCCGACCGCTGGGACCGCGTCACGCACCTGGTGCTCGACCTCGACCCGCCGGAGGGCGAGACGTTCACGATGGCGGTCCAGGCGGCGCTGCTCGTCCGGCAGGCGCTCACCGACTCCGGGTTGTCAGGTGCGGTGAAGACGAGCGGCGCGAAGGGCGTACACGTGATCGTCCCGATCGTCGACACGGTGACGATCGAGGACGCCGCGGCCGCCACGCGGGCGATCGCAGCCCGGGCGGAGAAGCTCGATCCGGAGGTCGCGACCACGGCGTACATCAAGGAGGACCGGCACGGGAAGGTGTTCGTCGACTCGACCCGTTCGGGCGGCGCGACGATCGTGGCGGCGTACAGCCCGCGGGTCCGCCCTGGTACGACGGTGTCGTTCCCGGTGAGCTGGGACGAGTTGGAGAACGTGTCGCCGCGGGACTTCACCGTACGTACGGCGCCTGAGCTGCTCGGGGACCGCGACCCGTGGGCGGAGGCGTTGCCGGCGCCGCAGGAGATCCCCGCGGACGTACTCGAGGAGGGCCGCGCCATCCCGGTCGCCCGGGTCGCGGCCATGCACGAAGGCAAGCGCCGCAAACGAGCCCGCGAGGCACAGGCAAAGGACAGCTGACTACTCCGGGGCGTTCGTCAGGTCGAGTGCGGCACGGCGGACTCCCGGATCCGGGTTGTTGCGCAAGGCAACTAGCAGCCGGCGCCAGGCGACCGGCCAGCCTGCCCGGGGAGCCGCGGTGGTCAGCAAGGCGTGGGCCAGCAGAGCAGCTGCCGGATCGGTTGCCTGGGTCAAGGACTCGGTCAGGGGGAGTAGGTCGGCCGGCTCCCAGTTGGCGTCCGTTGCCTGCAGACGCGCGCGCAGGAGTTCGGCCGCGGCACTCGCGGCCAGCAGGTCGTCCGCGACGGCCTCGTGTAGTGCGGGTACGGCGTCGGCAGCAGTAGGTGCTGCCAGCAGGAGCATCGGCAACCGCAACCCGAGGTAGTCGGGTGCGGCGAGTTCAGCGGCGACCGGCGACAGGTGGCTGCGAGCGGAGGCCGAGCGACCCGCCAGCTGACCGGTGAGCTGGCCCACCAGCTGCCTCAACCGCTGGCGCGCTGGACGATCCCGGTCCGCGGCGGCGTTCGGAAGAGCCGGATCCTCCTCGAGCCGAACCAGTAGCCGGACGGCGTCGACAAGTTCCCGCACACCGTCCGGCGGGTTCGACGCAACGATCGACACCAGAGCGTAAATCGCGTCCGACCACACGCGGCTGCGGAGCGACAGGTCGGTGACGAAGTCCGCGCAAACCCCTGCAGCAGCAGGGCTGTACCGTGCCCACCCCCGCAACGCGAGCAACGTCGGACCGACGACCTCCGGTTCCGAGCGGGTCGTCACCGCGATCAGCAGGTCGGCGTACCGCGACCGATAGGCAAGCGGCACGTCGTACGCGGACCGTGCACCCAGCACCACAGCAGTCGCCGGCGAGTCATGCACCGCCTGCTCCAGCACGGCCCACGCCGCGGGGTCGTACAGCAAGTACTGCGACACAGTACGAGCAATCGTCGCCCGCACATCCCGATGCGCTCCAGCCCACGTCTCCGTGAGCACCGCACCCGCCCCAGGCGCCCGCAGCTCGCCCAGCAGCCGTACTGCTTCCTTCCGTGCCGTCACCTTCACGCCGTCGCGAGTCAGCACCGGCTGCAACAACCCAGGCAACAAGCTCGGCCGTACGAACCGCGCCGCGCGGGCCGCCGCATACACAGCGATCCGCGCCCGATCATCGCCCGCATGCGACAGCAACAACGGCAGCGCCTGGTCCGGGCGGTTCGTCCACGCGAGTCCTGCCAGCGCAGCCTCCTGCAGCAGCACATCGTCACTCGCCAAGAACTCGTCCAATACCGGCCGACCGGCGGTCGGCACATGCCCGAGCGTCTTCACCGCGGCCGCCCGGTACCACTCGGGCATCCCGTGATCACGAGCAACGCCGACCAGCAACGCCGCGTACCGGGCCTGCTGTCGCGGAAGCCACAACCGCAGCGCGTAGTCCGGCACCTCCCACGACGGACTGTTCCGATCGAACCGCCGGATGGTGTCCGCGGCGTCGAACACCGGATCGAGCAGATCGGTACGCAGTTCGGTCACCAGCCACCACACCGGGTGCCATCGCGCGAGCCGCACATCCCGGCGGATGATCCGCTCGACCCGCTCCGACCGGGTCGACGGCGCATCCAGCCAGTACCGGCAGGCGCGCTCGACCGTGTACTCCTGGTTCGACCACACCGCCTGCTCGAGGACGTCCTGCAAGTGGTCGATCCGCCACGCCCGCCGCCCGAACGCCTGCGCGACCGCGAACGCGAGTGCGAACTCGTTCCGCCGAGCCGCCGCCTCGATCGCGGGCCGCAGTACGGCGTAGACGGCGGCCTCACGCCCACGCGGAAGATTGTCGGCAATCCTGTCGAGCGAGAGCTCGCCGATGTTCTCCGACAACCGCGCGTGCGCCCGCAGGCCCCACTCCAGCACACGCGACTCGTTGCCCAGGGCACCATGTACGACGGCTCGCTCGGCGATCCGCCCGAGCGCTCGCCGGGTCGCCCACGACGTGTCGCGCGCGTTCAACCCATCCTCGAGCAGCATCTCGAGCGGTTCCGTCAGCGCCGCGGTCAACAGCGTCGGCGACACATCCGCGACGGTATGCAGGACGGCGAGACGGACCAGGTCCTGGTCGTTCCGTACCCGTTCCGCGGCCCAGGTCACCGCCGCCACAACCTGCTCGGGCCGCGTCGCCGACCGGATGACCGCCTGATAGACCGACGAACGTACCGCCGCCTCCGGATCCCTGACCTCACCGGACAGCAACTCGAACGCCTCGTCGTACGGCAGGTACGCGGTCACCCGCCGCCGCAGTGCGCCGTCCTCCGCGACCACCGGCAACGCCAGCATTCGCCGCGCCTCGCCGATCCGGACCGCGTACGGCAACACCTGCAGCAACTCCGGCGGCAACTGCGCCTGCCCGAGGTCGACGTCCTTCGTCACCGCCTCGAACAACCGGCCACGCCGCGACGGAGCCAGCTCACGGAGCAGCTCGGTCAGCGACGGCCAGAGGATCCGGCCGAGCTCGACCAGTTCGTCGTCGGCGTACCGATAGAGCCGACGCCGCAACGCCGGGGTCAACGCCTTGTATACGGCGCCCCGCCGGTCGGGTGCGAGCAACAACGCGAGCACCCCGGCCGGATCGCGATCGGCCAGCGGCCCGATGACGTCGATCACCGCCACCGGCAGGTCGTGCGCCGGCAGCGCCTCCTTGATCAAGTCGAAGTCAAGGGCGGCAGCCACGCCGTGCCCGACGCCCCGCCACCACTCGTCGCGATCCGCACCGCTCGGCAGCGTCTCCCGCGCAAAGGTCAGCACCTGCTCCGGATGATGCCGCGCGAGCCGCCGCCAGTTGCCCGGCGTCACGCAGTACGCCAGCTCCGGCAGCAACCGCGCTAGGGTCGCGCCGTCCACGGCGTCGAGCAGACCGGTCGCCGCGACGTCACCCCAGCGCGCCCGGTGCTCGTCGATCAGCCGTACGGCGAGATGCTCCCGCCGCTGCCGCCGTACCAGCGCCACCAGCTTGGACCGCAAAGCCGCCGGCGCGTCGTCGTACAGGATCCGCAGGTCGTCGTCCGGCACTGGTACGCCCCGCAGTACAGCGGCGATCGCGCGGCCGTGGACCAACGGGTCCGGGTCGCGGAGCATCCGATTGACGTACGCCGTGTCCCGCGTGACCTCCGCGATCTGCAGACCGAGAACCCGCTCGAACGAACTGCCACGGCCGAGCTCACCGAGCAGCCCGGCCAGTTCCGGCGCCCGGTCCGCGAGCAACCGTACGCGTTGCCCGTACGAGAGTCCGTCGATCGATCGCAGCAGCTCCGGCAGACGCATGAGCCCATCCTGCCGAACGACCGGTGTCAGCTGCCGAGTGAGGCATCCAGGATCATCGTCGCCGCCTCGCGCGCGCGGACCGCCGGGTCGGCCGTCCCGGAGATCGCCGAGCGCGTGATCGCGCCCTCGCTGAGCAGGATCAGGTGGTCCGCGAGCGCCTCCGGGTCCCGGGCGCCGGCCGCGGTCGCGAGGTCGCCGAGCGCGCGCCGGAAGCCCTCCTTGTGCTCGAGAGCCAGCTCGGCGACCCGCGGCGAGACCGTACCCAGCTCACCGAACGAGTTGATGAACGCGCAGCCCCGGTAGTCGCGCTGCTGGAACCAGTCGTAGAGGAAGTCGAACACCGCGAGGATCCGCGCGCGCGGGTCGATCGCCGCGTCGACGTGCTCGGCCAGCATCGACTTCCAGAGCGCGTCCCGGCGGTCCAGGTACGCCTCGATCAGCGTGTCCTTGGACGGGAACAGCTGGTAGAGCCGCTTCAGCGAGACCCCGGACGCTGCCCGGATCGCGTCCATCCCGACCGACTGCACGCCGCGCTCGTAGAACAGCGCGTCGGCCGCGTCCAGCACCTGCTGCTGCGCCGTCGCAGTGTCCAGCACCATCTCCCGAACCTCCCGTGATCCGTGCCACCTTGCGCGGAGAACCAACGTTCTCCTACAGTACCGGAGAGAACGAGCGTTCTCACATCAATGGGAGGAAGAAAATGACTGTGCTCGAGCCCGCCGCCCAGGCCTTCGCCGACGCGACCGCGAAGCCCCCGTTCCTGTTCCAGCTCACCCCGGACGAGGGTCGCAAGGCCGTCGACGAGGTGCAGACCACCGACTACCCGAAGCTCCCGGTCGACGAGGAGTGGGTGACCGCCGCGGACGGCACCAAGGCACGGATCGTCAAGCCGCGGGGCGCGACCGGCGTACTGCCTGTGATCCTCTACATCCACGGCGCCGGCTGGGTGTTCGGCAACGCGCACACCCACGACCGGCTGGTCCGTGAGCTCGCTGTCGGCGCGGGCGCCGCGGTCGTGTTCCCGGAGTACGACCTCTCGCCCGAGGTCCGGTACCCGCACGCGCTCGAGCAGAACTACGCCGTCGCCCGCTGGATCATTGCCTCGGGCAAGGACCACGGTCTGGACGCGGAGCGGCTGGCGATCGCCGGCGACTCGGTCGGCGGGAACATGACGGCCGCCGTCACGCTGCTCGCGAAGGAGCGCGGCGACGTGAAGTTCGTCCAGCAGGTGCTGTTCTACCCGGTCACCGACGCGTCGTTCGACACCGCGTCGTACAAGGAGTTCGGCGAGGGGTACTTCCTGCAGCTCGACGGGATGAAGTGGTTCTGGGACCAGTACACGACCGACGAGAACGAGCGGAACCAGATCACCGCCTCACCGCTGCGCGCCACGACCGAGCAGCTGCAGGGCCTGCCGTCCGCGCTGGTCATCATGGGTGAGGCCGACGTACTGCGGGACGAGGGCGAGGCGTACGCCGCCAAGCTCCTGGAGGCGGGGGTGCCGACGACCGCAGTGCGGTTCGCCGCGATCATCCACGACTTCGTGATGCTGGACGCGCTCCGTGACACCCACGCCGCGAACGCCGCGATCGAGCTGGCGATCACGACCTTGCGCAAGGCGCTCAACTAACCCGTTCGAGCTCCGCGAACGCCGCGGCAAGCTTCGGCAACGTGTAGTGGGCATTCAGGCCGCTCGGGTTCGGTAGGACCCAAACGCGGGTGGTGCCGATGGTGCGGTCCTGCTTGCCCACTGTGGCTGTACGTTCGCCGAACGCGTCACGGTATGCCGTGACGCCGAGGACGGCCAGCCACTCCGGTTGGGCGTCGAGCACCTTCTTCACCAGGTTCTCGCCGCCGGCGAGGAACTCCGCCCGCGACAACTCGGCCGCCTTCGCGGACGGGCGGTCGACCACGTTGGTGATCCCGAGCCGGAAACCCAGCAACTCCTGCTGCTCGGCGGGTTTCAGTTGCCGCGGGGTGAACCCGCTCAAGTGCAGCGCCGGCCAGAACCGGTTCCCTGGCCGGGCGAAGTGATGCCCGGTCGCCGCCGACATCAACCCCGGATTGATCCCACAGAACAGCACCCGCAACCCGGGCGCGATCACATCCGCAATGCCGTCCACGCGCGACACCCTAGACCTGTACCGAACAACGGGCAGTGGTGCCGGCCGGGCGGCACAGTGGTGCCGGTCGGCGGCGCCACGGCCGCCGGCCAGCCGCTTGACCCGGCTGGATCGGGCCACCACTACCCGTTCTTCGGCACACGACCCACTGCGTCAACCCAAGGTTGACGCAGCGAGGTTGTCAACCTAGGGTTGACGGCATGACTCCGGGACCTGACTTGCAGCAACTGATCAACACGATCAAGGCCGACGCCGGCAGCGACGACGAGCTCGCGCAGCTCGCGACCGCGGCGGCGACGATCAACGAACTGACCACCACCAGCGATGCCGCCCTCGGCTTCTTCGTCGACCGCGCCCGCGGCGCCGGCAAGTCCTGGGTGGAGATCAGCGCCGTCCTCGGCGTCAGCAAACAAGCCGCCCACAAACGGTTCGCCGACTCCTGGACCGCGCGCCCAGCGTTCGAGCGCTACACCCAGCGAGCCCGCAATGTTGTACGGGCCGCGGCGGCAGTCGCCCGCGAGCGGAATCATGCCTTCATCGGCACCGAGCACTTGCTGCTCGCGCTCTTCACCGAACCCGGCTCGGTGGCGACGAAGGTGCTGCTGGCTCACGACATCACGGAGGAGACGGTGCGGTCCGCGATGGACGAGAAGAGTCCCGCCGCCCCAGCGGCTGACGCGAGAAGTGCCAAGAAGGCGCTCGACGCGGAGAATCCGCCGTACACCCGCCGGACCGCCCACGTCCTGCAAGGCGCGGTCGGGGAGGCCCTGACGCTCGGCCACAACTACGTCGGCACCGAACATCTCCTGCTCGCCTTCTACCGCGACCAGGCGGGCATCGCCACGAAGATCCTGCTCGAGCAGGGCCTCGACGAGTCGGCGGCCTGGGCGGATATCCGTGCGGCCCTGGACGGCTTCGGCAAGTAGGTTTGGTGCATGCCTGACTGGTCTGCGCGGTTGAACGAGTTGGCAGTGGCGGCCGAGGTCACCGGGGCGGTGCTCGGCATCTGGCACGACGGCGAGACGACGCTCGCGCCGTACGGCGTCCTGAACACCACGACCGGGGTGGAGACCACCGCCGACTCGCTGTTCCAGCTCGGCTCGATCAGCAAGTCGTGGACCGCGTCGATGATCGTCCAGCTGGCCGCCGAGGGCCGGCTCGGCCTGGACGACCCGATCGTCAAACTGTTGCCCGAGGCACCGGTCGACACGCGGGTCACGGTCCGTCAACTGCTCACCCACACCAGCGGCATCGACGGCGACCTGTTCACCGACACCGGCCGCGGCGACGACTGCCTGCAGCGGTACGTCGGCCTGCTCGCGGACGTCGACCAGCTCTTCGAACCTGGTACGGCGTACTCGTACTGCAACGCCGGCTTCGTCCTGCTCGGCCGCCTGATCGAGGTACTCGACAACCGCACCTGGGACGAGTCGCTGAAGGCCCGCCTGGTCGAGCCGCTCGGTCTGCGGCACACCGTCACTCTGCCGGAGGAGGCGATCCTGCACAACGCCGCGGTCGGCCACACCGCGGCGGACGGGTCCCGCGTGCAGACGTGGCAGCTCCCGCGCAGCATCGGGCCCGCGGGGACGATCACCTCGAGCGCCGCCGACGTCCTGGAATTCGCGCGTCTGCACCTGACCGACGCGACGTACGCCCCGATGCAGGAGCCGCAGGTGCCGTACGCGGCCGGCATCGGCGGGTTCGTCGACCTCGGCCTGACCTGGCGGATCTACGACTGGGGCGGGCGGCGGCTGTTCGGGCACGACGGGTCGACGATCTCGCAGCTCGCCTTCCTCCGGATCGACCCGGAGGCGCGGCTGATCATGTGCCTGCTGACGAACTCCGGCAACGGCACCCGCCTGTTCGAACCGCTCGCCTCCGAGGTGTTCACCGAGTACGCCGGTGTCGCGCATCCCGTGGCGCCGCAACCGGCGGAAGCACCTGTCGACGACCGGCACACCGGCCGCTACGAACGCGCCAGTGTCCGGCTGGACGTCAGCAGGCGCGCCGACCACCTCGTCATGACCGAGCAGGCCACCGGAGACCGGCTCGCGTTCGCCGAGGAGCCGGTGCACGAGTACGAACTGCTGCCGACAGAACCGCTGGACGGCAACCACTTCGTCACCCGCTACTCACCGGAACATCCGTGGCTACCGGTCACCTTCACGCCGACGCGCGTCTTCACGTCAGGCAGAGTCACGCCCAGGCGGTGACATAAACTGAGATAAACAGGGTGCACTTTGGGGTGACCGAGCTAACGTCGTCAAAGTGACTAGTGCACCTGCTGAACTTCCCCGTAAGGCCGGTGACCTCCGGGCCGCCGGATACCTTCCTCGGTCGGTCAAGGCCGAGCTCCGTGACAACCTGCTGAAAGAACTCCGGGCCGGGCGTGATCCCTGGCCCGGCATCGTCGGATTCACCCGGACGGTGATTCCGCAACTCGAACGTGCCCTGCTCGCGGGCCACGACGTCGTGCTGCTCGGTGAGCGCGGCCAGGGCAAGACCCGGCTGCTGCGCACCCTGGTCGGCCTGCTCGACGAGTGGACCCCGGTCATCGAGGGCGCCGAACTCCCCGAGCACCCGCTCGACCCGATCACCCCCGCCGCGCGCCGCCGCGCCGCCGAACTCGGCGACGACCTCCCGGTCGCGTGGCTGCACCGCGACCTGCGGTACGCCGAGAAGCTCGCGACGCCCGACACGAGCGTCGGTGACCTGATCGGCGACGTCGACCCGGTGAAGGTTGCCGAGGGCCGCAGCCTCGGCGACCCGGAGACCATCCACTTCGGGTTGGTACCGCGGGCGCACCGCGGCATCGTCGCGATCAACGAGCTGCCCGACCTGGCCGAGCGGATCCAGGTCGCGCTGCTGAACGTGATGGAGGAGCGCGACATCCAGGTCCGTGGGTACACGCTCCGGCTGCCGCTCGACGTGTTGCTGGTGGCAACGGCCAACCCGGAGGACTACACCAACCGCGGCCGGATCATCACCCCGCTGAAGGACCGTTTCGGCGCCGAGGTCCGGACCCACTACCCGCTGGACATCGACGCCGAGGTGGACGTGATCCGGCAGGAGGCCGAGTTCACCGCCGAGGTCGGCGAGCCGCTGCTGGAGGTGCTGGCCCGGTTCGTCCGGCACCTGCGGGAGTCGACGTCGATCGACCAGCGCTCCGGGGTGTCCGCCCGGTTCGCGGTCGCCGCGGCCGAGACGATCGCCGCGGCCGCGTTGCGCCGTTCCGCGATCACCGGCGAGGAGCCGGCCGTCGCACGGCCGGTCGACCTCGAAGCGGTTCCCGCCGTACTGCGGGGCAAGCTCGAGTTCGAGCCGGGTGAGGAAGGCCGCGAGATCGAGCTGCTCGAGTACCTGCTGCGCCGTTCGGTCGCGGACACCGCGCGCGAACGGTTCGCCGGGCTGGACCTGACCCCGCTGGCCCACGCCGTTGCCGACGGCAACCTTGTGACCACAGGTGAGCGGGTGCCCGGCCGGGAGGTGCTGTCCGCACTGCCCGAGCTGCCGGTACTGCACGATGTCGCCGCCCGCGCCGGCGTGCACCCCGACGACTCGCCGGGCCGGATCGCGGCCGCCGTCGAACTCGCCCTGGAGATGCTCTACCTGTCGAAACGGGTCGCGAAGGACGCCGACGACGACACGACGGTGTACGGGGCCTGACGATGTCGTCAATCCCTGAAGGCTGGTCGTACGGGCCGTGGCACGACGGGCCGGATCCGCTCCAGGCGCCGGTGGACCTGCGGGACGCGCTGGACGAGATCGGCCGGGACGTGATGAACGGGTCGTCGCCGCGGTCCGCGCTGGAGGAGATGCTCCGGCGCGGCACCCGGAACACCCAGGGGCTCGACGACCTGACCCGCCGGTTGTGGGAGCGCCGCCGCGAGATCCAGCGGCGGCACAACCTCGACGGCACGCTCCAGGACGTCCAGCGACTGCTGAACGAAGCGCTCGAGGCCGAGCGGCGCGAGCTCTTCCCGAACCCGTCCGACGACGCCCGCTTCAAGGAGGCCGAGCTCGACGCGCTGCCGTCCGGTACGGCGGCCGCCGTACGGGAGCTGGCCAACTATCAGTGGGAGTCGTCGGAGGCCCGGCAGAAGTACGAGGAGATCCGCGAACTGCTCGGGCGCGAGCTGCTCGGGTCGCGGTTCGAGGGCATGAAGGAGGCGCTGCAGCAGACCACGCCCGAGGACGTCGAGCGGATCAACGAGATGCTCACCGACCTCAACGCGCTGCTCGCGGCGCATGCGCAAGGGCGACCCGACGTACCGCAGCTGTTCGACGAGTTCATGGCCAAGCACGGCGAGTTCTTCCCGGAGAACCCGCAGAACGTCGAGGAACTCATCGACGCGCTCGCCCAGCGGGCGGCCGCGGCGCAGCGGATGCTGAACTCGATGACACCCGAGCAGCGCGCCGAACTGATGGAGCTGTCGCAGCAGGCGTTCGGCAACGGACAGTTGTCCCAGCAGTTGTCCCAGCTCGACGCGCAATTGCAGGCACTGCGGCCGGGGGAGGACTGGTACTCCTCGGAACGGATGAGCGGTGACGATCCGCTCGGCCTCGCCGAGGGCGCGCAGGCGATGTCCGACCTGGCCGAGCTGGATGCGCTGGCGGAGCAGTTGGCGCAGTCGTACCCGGGCGCGCGACTGGAGGACATCGACCTCGACGCGCTGACCCGGCAGCTGGGTGACGAGGCGACGGTCGACGCTCGCCGGCTGTCTGAGCTGGAGCGACAGCTGCGCGACCAAGGTCTGATCGAACGGGCGCCGGACGGTTCGCTGCAGTTGTCGCCGAAGGCGTTGCGGCAGTTGGGCCAGACGGCGTTGGCCGACGTACTGCGGACCGCGCGCGGATCCGGTGAACGGGACGCCGCCAACGCCGGCGCGGCCGGGGAGCTGAGCGGTTCGACCCGGCCGTGGGAGTTCGGCGACACCCAGCCGTGGGACGTGCCGCGGACGGTGCGGAACGCCGTACTGCGGACCGCCCACCGCGGCGGGGGTGGCGTGCGGCTCGACGTTGCGGACGTCGAGATCGCGGAGACCGAGCACCGGGCGCGGGCCGCGGTCGCGCTGCTCGTCGACACGTCCTGGTCGATGGTGCAGGAGGGTCGCTGGCTGCCGATGAAACGGACGGCGCTCGCGTTGCACCAGCTGATCTCGACGCGGTACCGCAACGATGCGCTGCAGCTGATCACCTTCGGCCGGTACGCCGGGGTCGTGGAGCTGCCGCAGCTGATCGGGATGGAAGGGACCTGGGAGCAGGGCACCAACGCGCACCACGCACTCCTGCTCGCGGGTCGGCATCTCCGGCGGCACCCGGACGCGCAACCGGTCGTGCTGATGGTCACCGACGGCGAGCCGACCGCCCACCTGGAGCCGGACGGTACGGCCGAGTTCTCGTACCCGCCGGAACCGGCCACGCTGCGCAAGACGATCTTCGAGGTCGACCGGCTCGCCAAGCTCGGTGCCTCGCTGACCGTCTTCCGGCTCGGCGACGACCCGCGGCTGAACGCGTTCGTCGACCTGCTCGCCCGGCGCAGCGGCGGCCGGGTCCTGGCCCCGGACGCGGACGGCCTCGGAGCCGCCGTGGTCGGCGACTACCTGCGGACCAGACGGAAGCTGTAGCAGGCTGAGAAGGAGGGTGTTACCCGTCGAACAGACGGGTAACACCCTCCTTCTGCGTTGCTGGCAGTTGTCTCGCGTTGTCAACGCTGTAAGGGTTTTCCGGCCAACGTCTTGTGGGCAGGGTCACGTCGGCATCGTGAGACCAGTGTTCAACTGGACTGGTTTTCTGGCTTACTCTGAAAGCACGCCCCCGCCGCCGGAGTCGATGGGCCAGCGGGCCACTTTCCCGCGCCGAAAACACCCGCCTGCAACCCAGGGAGTGACCGTGCCGAAACTCGTCTACGACTTCGCCGAAGGCAACAGGGACATGAAAGAGCTGCTCGGCGGCAAGGGGGCGAACCTGGCCGAGATGACCAACCTCGGCCTCCCGGTACCACCAGGCTTCACCATCACCACCGACGCCTGTCGCGCGTACCTGGAGACCGGTGCGGTGCCGGCCGACCTCGCCGACGAGATCGACCACCACGTCCACCTGCTCGAGCGGAAGATGGGCAAGAAGCTCGGCCAGGCTGACGACCCGCTGCTGGTCTCGGTCCGTTCCGGAGCCGCGGCGTCGATGCCCGGCATGATGGAGACCGTCCTGAACGTCGGCCTGAACGACGATTCGGTGACCGGGCTGGCGCACCAGTCCGGCAATCCGCGGTTCGCCTGGGACGCGTACCGCCGGCTGATCCAGATGTTCGGCAAGACCGTTCTCGACATCGACGGCGAGGTGTTCGAGCAGGCGCTGGACGCGGCCAAGGAGGCCAAGGGCGCGCGGACCGACCTCGAGTTGGACGCCGCCGACCTGCAGGCGCTGGTCGAAACCTTCAAGCACGCCGTGCGCGAGCACACCGGACGTGACTTCCCGCAGGACCCGCGGACCCAGATGGATCTCGCGATCGAGGCCGTGTTCGGCTCGTGGAACGCCGAGCGCGCCGTCCTCTACCGCCGGCAGGAGCGGATCGACGGCAACCTCGGGACGGCGGTCAACATCTGCTCGATGGTGTTCGGCAACCTCGGCATGGACTCCGGCACCGGCGTCGCGTTCACCCGTGACCCGGCGACCGGTCAGCAGGGTGTGTACGGCGACTACCTGCAGAACGCGCAGGGCGAGGACGTCGTCGCGGGCATCCGCAACACCGTCCCGCTGGCGGAGCTCGAGCAGATCGACAAGAACTCGTACGACGCCCTGATGGACATCATGGCGACGCTCGAGGGGCACTACCGCGACCTGTGCGACATCGAGTTCACCGTCGAACGCGGGAAGCTGTGGATGCTGCAGACGCGGGTCGGCAAGCGGACCGCGGCGGCGGCGTTCCGGATCGCGACCAGCCTGGTCGACGAGGGCGTGATCGACACCGACGAGGCGCTCACCCGGGTCAAGGGCGCGCAGCTCGCGCAGCTGATGTTCCCGCGGTTCGACGCCGCGGCCACGAAGGACCTTGTGACCAAGGCGATCGGGGCGTCGCCGGGTGCGGCGTCGGGCCGGGTCGTGTTCACGTCCGCCGCCGCGGTCGAGGCGGCCGAGCGCGGCGAGAAGGTGATCCTGGTACGCCGGGAGACGAACCCCGACGACCTGCACGGCATGATCGCGGCGCAGGGCATCCTGACCAGCCGCGGGGGCAAGACCTCGCACGCGGCGGTGGTTGCCCGCGGCATGGGCAAGACCTGTGTCTGCGGCGCGGAGGAGCTCGACGTGAACGTTGCCCAGGGCACCATTACGGTCCGGGGTGCCGTTCTGCGGGCCGGCGAGGTGCTCTCGATCGACGGCACCACCGGTGAGGTGTTCCGCGGCGAGGTCCCGGTCGTACCGTCGCCCGTCGTGCGGTACTTCGAAGGCACGCTCGCACCGACCGACGGCGACGAGCTGGTCGCGTCGGTACACCGGCTGATCACGCGCGCGGACGACGTCCGGCGGCTCGGCGTACGGACCAACGCCGACACCGCCGACGACGCGGCGCGGGCGCGCCGGTTCGGGGCCGAGGGGATCGGGCTGTGCCGGACCGAGCACATGTTCCTCGGCGAGCGGCGGGAATCCGTCGAGCGGCTGATTCTCGCGGACAACGACGCGGACCGCGAGGCGGCGCTGGCGGAGCTGGAACCGTTGCAGCGTGGGGACTTCCTGGAACTGCTGGACGCGATGGACGGGCTGCCGGTGACGATCCGGCTGATCGATCCGCCGCTGCACGAGTTCCTGCCGTCGATGGAGGAACTCGCGGTGAAGGTCGCGGTGGCGCGCGAGCGGGGCGCCTCGTCGGACCACGACGAGAAGCTGCTCGCGGCGGTCGAGCGGTTGCACGAGCAGAACCCGATGCTCGGGTTGCGGGGTGTACGGCTCGGGCTGGTGATTCCGGGGCTGTTCGCGATGCAGGTACGGGCGATCGCGTCTGCTGCCGTCGAGCTGCGGGAACAGGGCAAGGACCCGCGGCCGGAGATCATGATTCCGCTGGTGGGCGCCGTCCAGGAGCTGCACCTGGCGCGCGACGAGGTGTCGCGGGTGCTGGCCGAGGTCGGTGTCGAGGTTCCGATCGGGACGATGATCGAGTTGCCGCGGGCCGCGGTGATCGCGGACCAGATCGCGGAAGCGGCCGACTTCTTCTCGTTCGGTACCAACGACCTGACCCAGACCACGTGGGGCTTCAGCCGGGACGACGTCGAGGGGGCGTTCTTCTCGCGCTACCTGGAGAAGGGGATCTTCGCGGTGTCGCCGTTCGAGTCGATCGACCGCGAGGGCGTCGGCGCGCTGGTCCGTACCGGGGTCGACCGCGGCCGGGCGACCAAGCCCGACCTGAAGCTCGGCGTCTGCGGCGAACACGGCGGCGACCCCGACAGCATCCACTTCTTCAACGAGGTCGGTCTGGACTACGTGTCGTGCTCGCCGTTCCGCGTCCCGGTCGCTCGCCTGGAGGCCGGCCGGGCAGCCCTGGAGTAGGTGCCGGATCCCCAGGCCATCACAATCGCCATCCACCGGCGCCCGTGAGCGGGGAGAGCCGAAGTTGTGCGCAATTGTGATGGCCCTGGGGTTCGCCCCGACCGCCCGCCATTGATCGAGCGCCCGCACGAGCGGCGCCCGCTCGCCGGAGCCTGCGTCGGAGCCGCGGCAGGCGGTTGGTCAGTGGCACAGGTCCGCTAGCCTGCCGCAGTGAGCCGCGAGACCCTCCGCACCACCTTCGGCGAGGACGCTGAACTGTACGACCGCGTCCGCCCGACCTACCCGCGCGAGCTCTTCGACAACCTCGCGCGGCAGGTCGGCGCCCACCATCCCCGCGTACTGGAAATCGGCCCCGGCACCGGCCAAGCAACCGCCGCCATGCTGGAACGAGGCTGGAACGTCACCGCCCTCGAACTCAGTCCTGGGCTCGCGGAGGTTCTACAGCGGAAGTACCCGACAATCGAGGTCATCGTCGCAGACTTCGACACCTGGGACCTGCGCCCGGCGGAGTACGACCTCGTCATCTCCGCCACCGCCTTCCACTGGCTCGACCCCGAGACCCGCGTCCAACGATGTGTGGAACTAGTGAAGCCAGGCGGCGCCCTCGCAGTCGTCTCCACCTACCACGTCGCCGGCGGCTCGGAGCAGTTGTTCGCCGACGTGCAGACCTGCTACGACAGGTTCGACCCTGACCCGACGGCGGAGCGGCTGATCGCCGCGGAGGACGTACCACCCGACCCGGCGGGCCTCGCAGACACCGGCTTCTTCGAGTCCGTGGAGTGCAGCAAGTACGTCTGGGAAGCGACCTATTCGAGAGTCGAATATCTCGAAGTTCTGTCCTCGTATTCGGGGCATCGGGCCTTGACAACCGAGCGGCGTGACCGTCTGTACGACTGCATCGGCACCCATATCGACCGCTCCGGCGGTTCGATCACCAAGCGTTACCTCAATCAACTGTCCGTAGGAATTTGTCTTCACCAACCTCTTGCATAGCGGTACGCCGGTTGGTCAGAATATCCGGGCGGGAAGGGAGTTCACTCGTCGACTTTCGGGTCTGACCTGAACCAGCCGCTGTGGCGGCTCGTGACTCCCTTACCCGCACCAAATCTTCTTGTTTACAAGGCCGTTGTAGGCTTCAGGCCATGGCCCAATTTGTTGTGCAGCTGCGCTTCGACGTGTCCGAGACCGACCGCCGCCTGGAAGTCCGTCCGGCCCACCGTGAGTACCTCGCCGAGCTGAAGACCGCGGGCAAGCTCGTCGCCGCCGGCCCCTTCGCCGACGGCACCGGCGCCCTCCTCGTCTACGACGTAGCCGACGAAGCCGAACTCCGCGACATCCTCGCCAAGGACCCGTACACCCCGGCGAACGTCTACGAACTCGCCACCCTCGCCGAGTGGCAACCGCTGTTCCCGTTCAGCTGACGGCGTCGGCGTCTTCCAGATTCAGGTGGTCGACGTAGGCCCAGAGCCAGACCAGGGGAGCGAGGACGAGTTCGGGTTCCTCGTCCTCGTCGGCGATGAACAGCATCGAGCCCTCGCCGTTGGTGATGTCCTCGCAGACCGCCTCGCACATTTCCAGCGCGAGCTCGAACGACACCAGCCGCGGGCCGTTCTCCCAACGCGGCTCGGGCAGCGGGAGCACGGGCGCCTCGTCCGCCCCGTCCAGCTCGACCGAGACCCGCTGGAGCTCCTCGTACAGATCGAACGAGATCAGCCCGGCGAGCGGCCGGCCGTCCAGACCGACCAGGTACGGGTCGTCGGTGCCTTCGCGGAACGCGTCCCGGATGTCCGGCAGCGCCGCCTTCAGATCGGTCGCCTCGAGGTACGGCGCCTCGTCGAGCTCCTCGTCCTCGTCGGCCTGGA
Organism: Kribbella sp. NPDC004536; assembly: GCF_042873835.1. Taxonomy (NCBI): domain Bacteria; kingdom Bacillati; phylum Actinomycetota; class Actinomycetes; order Propionibacteriales; family Kribbellaceae; genus Kribbella; species Kribbella sp. NPDC004536. The sequence goes on from NZ_JBIALY010000003.1 coordinate 1,577,230, forward strand.
CCAGTCCGCTGCGCATCTGGTCGAACTGGTTCAGCAGTTCGTGCAGTTCGTCGTACGCGCCGCCGCCGGGGGCCTTCTGCGCGCGCGCCTCGAGGTCGCGTAGGTGCTCGACCAGGTCGTCCTCGAAATGCAGTTCGTACCGCGGCAGGCCCGGCTCGCGGCCCGCGTTGATCTGCGCGACGAGCTGGGTCGACACCGGACCGATCCGCTCGGCCAGCACCTCAAGCGGCGTGGTCGGCTTCTCCTCGTCGTCGTGCGCGCAGGAGTCGTCGTCGTTCTTCCCGTCGCCCTCCATTGCGAGCAGCACCTGGAACGCCTGGAAGGACAGCAGCGCAGCGGTCGCCATCGTGCCGTCGCCGATCAGCATCAGCGGGTTCCCGCCGGCCTCGGTACGTCGTACGTGGTCCTGCATCAGCGTCGCGGCCTGCTCGACGTTGACCTGGCTGGCCAGCGAGGACAGCCCGTGGTCGGTGTCGACGCCGAGCAGCTCGACCAGGCGCTCGGAGCTCATGTCGAAGTTCGAGCGCAGGTAGTACCGCAGCCAGCCGGCGTCGACCGGGTTGCCGAGCAGCTCGGCGATCCGGGCGCGGAAGTCGGCGAGGTCGGAGATCGCGAGCACCACCAGCACCGGCTGGTCGCCGTCGCCGATCACCAGCGGCCGGGTGTCGCCGTTGTAGAACCCGTCGATGACCTGGTGCAGGCTGTCCGCGGCCGCGTCCAGCGGCCAGGACTCCGCCTCGAACTCGTTGACCACCGCGGCGGAGGTGTCGTCGGGCATCTGCTGGGTCCTCTCCGGGTGGCGGCGGGAGTGTGGGGTAACTCTAGGCTGCTGGCGTTTCAGCAGGTCGGGCGGGTCCTGCGCGGTCGCGAAGTGATGTTCGCTACGCTCGTACCGGCGGGTCGGCGCAGGTGTATCTCACATGTGAGATATGGTCCGGGGCATGACCGACGACTACCTGAGCCGGATCGGAAACCTCATCCGGGACGCCCGCAAGCACCGCGGCTGGACGCAGACGCAGCTCGCGGAAGTACTGAACACCAGCCAGAGTGCGGTGAACAGGATCGAGAAGGGTCATCAGAACCTCACCCTCGAGATGCTCGCCCGGATCGGCGAGGCGCTCGACTCCGAAATTGTCTCTCTCGGTGGCGGCCCGGTCCACCTCCGTGTCGTCGGCGGCCGGCAACTTTCCGGTTCGATCGACGTCAAGTCCAGCAAGAACGCCGGGGTCGCGCTGCTCTGCGCCGCGCTACTGAACAAGGGTCGGACGACGCTGCGCAAGGTGGCGCGGATCGAGGAGGTCAACCGGCTGCTCGAGGTGCTGAACTCGATCGGCGTCAAGACCACCTGGCTGAACGACGCCGGTGACCTGGAGATCGTCCCGCCGGCGCAGCTCGACCTGGAGTCGATGGACGCCGACGCAGCCCGCCGGACCCGTTCCATCATCATGTTCCTCGGTCCGCTGCTGCACCGCGAGGACGCGTTCGAGCTGCCGTACGCCGGCGGCTGCGACCTCGGTACCCGGACCGTCGAGCCGCACATGACCGCGCTCCGCCCGTTCGGCCTCGAGGTGAAGGCGACCGGCGGGCAGTACCACGCGCTGGTCAACCGGGCGATCGCGCCGGGCAAGCCGATCGTGCTGACCGAGCGCGGCGACACCGTGACCGAGAACGCGATCATGGCCGCGGCCCGCTTCGACGGCGTCACCGTGATCCGCAACGCCAGCCCGAACTACATGGTCCAGGACCTGTGCTTCTACCTCGACCTGCTCGGCGTACGGATCGACGGCATCGGTACGACGACGCTGACCGTGCACGGCAAGGCCGACATCGACGTCGACGTCGACTACGCGCCGTCCGAGGACCCGATCGAGGCGATGAGCCTGCTCACCGCGGCGATCGTGACCAAGTCCGAGATCACCATCCGCCGGGCGCCGGTGGAGTTCCTCGAGATCGAGCTCGCGCTGCTCGAGGAGATGGGCCTCGACTACGACCGCAGTACCGAGTACCTGGCCGAGAACGGGCGGACCCGGCTGGTCGACCTGACCACCCGGCCGTCGAAGCTGCACGCGCCGATCGACAAGGTCCACCCGATGCCGTTCCCGGGCCTGAACATCGACAACCTGCCGTTCTTCGCGGTGATCGCGGCGACCGCGACCGGGCAGACGCTGATCCACGACTGGGTGTACGAGAACCGGGCGATCTACCTGGCCGACCTGAACAAGCTCGGCGGCCGGGTCAAGCTGCTCGACCCGCACCGGGTGATGGTCGAGGGCCCGACGCACTTCTCCGGCGCCGAGATGATGTGCCCGCCGGCGCTCCGCCCGGCCGTGGTCGCGCTGATCGCGATGCTGGCCGCGAAGGGTACGTCGGTGTTGCGCAGCATCTACGTGATCAACCGCGGGTACGAGGACCTGGCGACCCGGTTGAACTCGCTAGGCGCTCAGATCGAGACCTTCCGGGACATCTGAGTCCTGATCCGCGTCTTGCAGGAACGCGACGGCTTCGGCGATCACCGCGGGGTCCGAGAGGATCCGGCGGTGGCCGAGGCCGGTGGTCGGCAGGAAGTGCGCGTGTTCGCCGTACTTCCGCAGTAGCACCTGCGCCTGTCCGGGGTCGACGACGGCGTCCTCGTCGTTGTGGATCACCAGGAGTTCGATCTTGCCGGGGCCGACCGAGAACCGGGTCCAGACGTCCTGGTCGCCGTCGAAGTACCCGCGCTCGATCGACCGCCGGAGTTCGCGATTGAGCTTCGGGCCGAGGCCGAGTTCGGCGCAGAACGTGTCGGCGAGGTACCCGAAGTCCGCGACCCCGCTGATCATCACCATCCGCTTCGCGGCGACACCCTCGCGGACCGCGTAGAGCGCGAACGGTACGCCGAGGGAGTGCGCGATCACGCCCTCGAACGGGCCGTGCCGCTCCTCCAGCGCGCGGATGATCCGCTGGTGCCCGAGGATCGACGTGACCTCGCCGTCGGAGTCCCCGTGCGCGGGAGCGTCGTACGACACGGGGCTGTACCCGAGCTCGAGCAGCCGGGTGACGAATGCCGCGTACCGCGAGGCCCGCGACCGCCACCCGTGCACCAGCAACACCGGCCGCCGCCCGTCGCCCCACGCATAGGTCCGTACACCCACACCGCCCGGCCCGCCCGGCCCGCCCGGTCGGCTCGCGCCGTCCCGTCCGCCTGTCCGTCTGCCTGCCCGGGTGCCCGCGCGGCCGCCGGCTGCGCTGCCTGGGCCCGCGGCGTCGTAGATGATCTCGACCTTCGCGGCGTCGTGCACGAGCTGCTCGTCGGCCCGGACCCGGCCGCGGGCGAGCGGGCGCCGCCACAGGTTGAACGCGAGCCGCCCGCCGAGCCGCGGTGACACCGCTCCGATCGTCTGCAATCCGACACTGACCAGCTTCTGCATGGCAACCCCTTCATCAAACTATACGAACGGTCGTATTATTAGTTTGTCAGAAGCGGAACGTCAACACCACTAGGATCAGGAGCCGTGGAGAAGGTCGACGGACGGTTGGTGCGCGGTGACCAGACCCGGCGTGCGGTGCTGCGCCGGTCGGTCGACATCGCCTCGGTCGACGGCCTCGAAGGACTGTCGATCGGCCGGCTCGCGGCCGACCTGGGAATCAGCAAGAGCGGCCTGTTCGCCCACTTCGGCTCGAAGGAGGAGCTGCAGCTCGCGACGATCCGTGCCGCTCGGCGGATCTACGCCGACACCGTGGTCACGCCGGCGTTCGAAGTCGATCCAGGGCTGGGGCGCGTGTGGGCACTGAGCTCCTGCTGGCTGGACTACTCGCGGCAGCGCGTGTTCCCCGGTGGTTGCTTCTTCCAGAAGGTGTCCCACGAGTACGCCGGCCGCGAGGGCGCCGTACACGACGCGCTCCTCGAGGTCCACTGGGAGTGGATGAAGCTGCTCGAGGACGTCGTACAAGCGGCCGTCGAGCGCGGCGAACTCGTTGGGGACGCCAAGCAGTTGGCCTTCGACCTGAACGCGTACTACGAGGCCGCCAACTTCGCGTCACTCCTCCAGGGCGACCTGGCCGGCTACGACCAGGCCCGCCAGGCCATCCGCACCCGCCTGGAATCAGCCATCGTCCCCGCTACGCCAACACCCTGGTGAGTCATTCTGTCGGTGGCCGTCCCTAGGTTGGGGGTATGCGGCCTCAGGTGGTGGCTCAGTTGGCCATCTCGCTGGACAGGGTGACGTCGGGGTTCGGCGTCGACCTCGCGCGGTTCTATGCGCTGGCGACGCTGTGGCAGGAGGACGTGACGCTGATGGACGCGGCCACGATCGTTGCCCAGGAGAACGAAGTCCGCGCCGCGCCCCGCAGAGGCACCCGCACCGACGGCCCGCTGCTCGCGGTGGTCGACGACCGCGCCCGCGTCCACACCTGGGACGCGCTCCGCGAACTCGGCTACTGGTCCGACGTACTGGCCCTGTACGCCGACCAAACCCCCGCCCGCCCCGCCGACGCCACCACCCGCGAACTGATCACCGGCTACAACGAGGTCGACCTGCAGGAAGTACTTACAGTCCTGGGCCGACGGGGCGTACAGACTGTGCGCGTGGATTCGCCTGCGCTCACCAGAACCTGCCTGGACGAAGGGCTGGTGGACGAGCTCGCCCTACTGGTCCACCCAGTGCTGATCGGCGGCGCACCCTGGTACGACACCCACCGCCTGCACCTCCAGCACGCCGGCACCGAAGTCTTCGAGGACGGCGTCATCTGGACCCGCTATTGCGTTCACCAGAATGTCGGTGGGCGCGGATAGTGTGGGCGGTGATGAGGAAGCAGCATGAGGGGTACGACGAGCACGACGCGGAGCGGTGGGTCGCCGAGCCGGTGAAGCGGCCGGGGCGGACGGCGTTCGCGCGTGATCGGGCGCGGGTGCTGCACAGTGCGGCGTTGCGGCGGCTGGCGGCGAAGACGCAGGTGGTGACCGCCGGCAGCGACGACTTCGTCCGGAACCGGTTGACCCACAGTCTCGAGGTCGCGCAGATCGGCCGTGAGCTGGCCGCGACGCTCGGCTGCGACCCGGACATCGTCGACGCGGCCTGTCTGGCGCACGATCTCGGGCACCCGCCGTTCGGGCACAACGGCGAGCGGGCGCTGGACCAGGTCGCCGCGGACATCGGCGGCTTCGAGGGGAACGCCCAGACGCTGCGGCTGCTGACCCGGCTGGAGTCCAAGACGTTCGACGCCGACGGGCGCAGTGTCGGGCTCAACCTCAGCCGCGCGACACTCGACGCCGCGACGAAGTACCCATGGGCCCGGCGTCCCGGCGAGCGGAAGTTCGGGGTGTACGACGACGACCTCGCGGTGTTCACCTGGTTGCGGCCCGGTGTGGGGGAGCGGCGCTGTCTCGAGGCGCAGGTGATGGACTTCGCGGACGACGTGGCGTATTCCGTGCACGACGTCGAGGACGGGATCGTTGCTCACCACATCGATCTCGCCGCGGTCGACACGGTGCCGGAGCCGTACTGGGAGACGGTCCGGCAGATGTACTTGCCGGAGGCAACCGACGCGGAGCTGGACGAGGGGTGGGCCCGGCTGCGGGCGCTGCGGTACTGGCCGGCGGCGCCGTTCGACGACAGCCGGCGGGCGCTCGGTGGGCTGAAGGACCTGACCAGTGAGCTGATCGGGCGGTTCGCGACGGCCGCGGAGCAGGCGACCCACGCCGTGTTCGGCGGGTCGAAGCTGATCCGGTACGAGGCGGATCTGGTGGTGCCGCCCGGGATCCGGACCGAGATCGGGCTGCTGAAGGGCGTCGGGATGTACCACGTGCTCAAGTCCCCGGAACGCCAGGCCCGCCGGGCCGTCCAGCGCGAACTCCTCACCGAACTGGTGGAAGCCCTCTGGAAGACGGCCCCGCGAAACCTGGACATTCCGTTCCAGTCCGACTTCGCGGAAGCCCCCGACGACAACGGCCGCCTCCGCGTCATCATCGACCAGGTAGCCAGCCTCACCGACCCCTCAGCCCTAGCCTGGCACCAACAGCTGGTCTCCGGCACCCGCTGATCCACCCCCGCCCACCCCCCGCAGGCACCGGTTGATCCACCCCCGCCCACCGCCCCGCAGGGCACCCACCTCCCGCCTTGCAGGGCACCGGTTGGTCCACCCCGCCTCCGCCTCCGCCGCCTCGTACGTGTTAATCCACCCCCGGCCACCGCATCCCAGGCACCGGTTGGTCCACCCCGCCTCCGCCCCCGCCTCCGCCTCCTCGCACGTGTTAATCCACCCCCGCCTACCGCCTCGCAGGCACCAGTTGGTTCACCTCCCGCGCCCGCCGCCCCGCAGGGGCGGCGGGCGCGGTTCTTAGCGGATGGTGGTGAACGGGAGGTTCAGGCCGAGGCGGATGTTGTCTGGTTTGTTGGTGAGGCGGATCTGCTCCAGTTCCTCGTCGGAGAGTGCTCGGCGGTAGATGCGGACCTCGTCGACGCTCCCCTGGAAACGGTTGGCGCCGTCGACCCGCTGGCCTACGTGGATTCCCTGGACGCCGAACTCCTTGCCCGCGGTGACTGATCCGGCCGGAGCCGTCGCGGAGCCCACCTCGACCCCGTCGACGAGCAGCCGAAGCTTGCCGTCGGCCCGTTCCAGTACGACGTGATGCCACTGGTTGTCGTTGTACGCCGACGCCGACTGCACCGTGACGTTGAACCGGTCGACCGACAACAGCGCCCGGATCCGCTTGCTCTCCGGTTCCGCCCGCAACCACACCTGCGGAGTACTCCCGGACCCAGTCCGATAAGCCCACAGGATCGCATGCGACCCGGTCGTCGATCCGTACTTGATCCACGTCATCATCGTGAAGTCGTCCGCACCGAGATCGATCGACCGGTCGAACGGCACCTCGACGTAGTCGTCCACACCGTCCAGCGAGAGCCCGTTCCCGAACTTGCCCTCGGCAACGGTCGCGCCGCCCCGGACGTACGCCGGATTGTGGGCAGGTCCAACATCAGGCGTCAGCGGACCCGGCGCGGGCGGCGCCGGAATGCCCGGCGGTGTCCCGTTCGGCGTCGACAGGTACGCCTCGTTGAACCGCGCCCAGCGGATCGACTCGTACGGCGTCGCAACACCCGCCTCGTACAGCAGCCCGGCCTGATCCCCGTCCAGCCGCACCATGTCCGAGTACGCCGACGGGCCCCACCAGAACACCTTGCCCTGCTGCCAGGTCCCGAACGTCCGCGCCTCGTCGTACGACGACCGCACCGTCATCACCTCGCGCGCCGCCGGGTGCGCCGGCGCCGAGAACAGGATCCGGTGCGAGTCGAACCGCAGCAACGACCCCTGCACATCCGGCATCACCAGTTTCGGAATCGTCGTGAACGGCCTGTCGAACGTCTCGCCGCCGTCGCTGCTGATCGCGTACGCCCGGTTGCCCGGATCCGTCCCGCGCTCCCGGGCGAGGGCGTAGATCCGCCCGTCCCGCAGCTCGACGACCGTGACCTCCTGGGCGATCACCGTGCCGTCGTCCCTTGAGGTGGTCGCGCCGATGTGCCACGTCTGGCCCGAGTCGTCGGAGTACAGCAGGTGGGTGCCGTAGACATGCGGCCCGACCCCGTCGTACGTCTCGAAGTTCGCGCCGACTATCAACCGGCCGGCATGCGGCCCGTGTGAGAGCTGGATGCCGTGCATCGGGCCGGTGGCGTACCAGAAGTTCCAGCTCGGCAGCTTCGCGTCGGTGAGTTCGCGCGGCGCGGTCCAGGTGGCGCCGTTGTCGTCGCTGGTCTGCACGTACGGATCGCGGTCGCAACCGTTCGGGCACGGGTCGGGGCCGTTGTGGGTCGACACCAGGACGACCCGGCCGGTCCGGTTGTCGACGATCGGCACAGGATTGCCGTTCGTGCTGCCGTTGCCCTCGGACACGACCTGCAGCGGTCCCCAGGTCTTACCGCCGTCGGACGAACGGCGCAGCACGATGTCGATGTCGCCGTCGTCGCCGCAGTCCGCGACGCGGCCTTCGGCGAACGCGAGCACGTCGCCGTTCTTGGCGTGCACGATCGCCGGGATCCGGAAGCAGGCGTACCCCTCGGTCTTCTGCTGGAACAACACGCTGTCCTCGACGAACGGCGCGCCGGCGGGTTCCGAAGCGTGCGCTGGTGGCGCGGCGAGACTGACGAACACGAGCAGGGCGGCGGTCGCGAGACGGCCCGGTGTGAGTACGCGCATGGCTCTCCCAGGAGGACATAGGACGTCTGATGTCCCGCGACAACGTAGTCATCGAGACCCCGTCCGGCAAGAGTTCGGCGGGTACTAAAGTCGGTGCATGGCTGATGAACAGATCGTGATCGTCGGAGCGAGCCTTGCCGGTGCGACCGCTGCCGAGACCCTTCGGAAGAACGGCTGGACGGGCGGCATCGTCCTGATCGGCAGCGAGTCGGCACTGCCGTACGAGCGACCACCGCTGTCGAAGGACGTCCTGCTCGGCAAGGCCGAGACCGGCTCGGCGCAGCTGCACGACCAGCAGTGGTACGACGACAACACGATCGACCTCCGCCTCGGTACGACCGTGACCGCGATCGATCCGGCCGCGCACACCGTCACCCTCGACGACGGTTCCCAGCTCTCGTACGGCAAGCTGCTGATCGCGACGGGCAGCCGCGTCCGTGAGCTCGACGTACCGGGCGCGGACCTGCCGGGCGTGCACTACCTGCGTACGGCCGAGGAGTCGCAGGCCCTGGACGACGCGTACGCCGCGAAGCCGCGCGTGGTCGTCGTCGGCGCCGGGTGGATCGGTCTGGAGGCTGCGTCCGCGGCACGTGAGCGTGGCTGTGAGGTGACGGTCGTCGAACCGCAGTCGACCGCGCTCGCCGCTGTACTCGGGGAAGAGGTCGGCGAGCTGTTCGCCGAGTTCCACCGGCAGCACGGGGTGCAGTTCCGGTTCGGGACCGGCGTGGAAGGGTTCGAGGGGACGGACAAGGTCACCGGTGTGAAGGTGACCGGCGGCGAGGTGATTCCGGCGGATCTGGTGATCGTCGGCGTCGGCGTCCGCCCGAACACCGAGCTCGCCGAGGCGGCCGGCATCGAGGTCGCGACCCCCGACAACGGTTCCGGCATCGTCACCGGCCCGGACCTGCAGACGAAGGTCGCCGACGTGTACGCAGCCGGTGACGTGGTCCGTTGGGACCACCCGCTGTTCGGCCGCTCGGTGCGCGTCGAGCACTGGCAGAACGCGAAGGACACCGGCGCCGCGGCCGCGAAGTCGATGCTCGGCCAGGACGTGTCGCACGACGCGATCCCGTTCTTCTTCACCGACCAGTTCGACCTCGGCATGGAGTACGTCGGCGAGGTCCCGCGCGGCACGTCGTACCAGGTCGTCCTCCGCGGCGACCCGAAGTCCGGCGCCTACGTGGCGTTCTGGCTCGCCGACGACCACCACGTGCTGGCCGGCATGCACGTCAACACCTGGGGCGCCACCGACGCGATCCGCGACCTGGTCCGCTCCGGCAAGGAGGTCGACCCGGACCGCCTGGCCGACACCTCCGTGGAGCTGTCCGAGGTCTAGAGCGGATAGGTGACGTACGCGAACGACGAGCTGTCCGGTGACCAGCTGGGGACGTTCATCGTGCCCTGGCCGCCGAACAGGCTCGTCAGTTCGCGGATCTCGCCGTCGCGCATCAGCAGCCGAAGGCGTACGTCTTCGATGTCGGCAGGGTGCCCCTCGGTGCCGGGCGGGAAGCTCACGTAGGCGATCGCGGAGCCGTCCGGCGCCGGGTGCGGGAACCAGTTGACGCGCTCGTCGTACGTCAACTGTTCGGCTGCACCGGCCTTGATCCGGAACAGCTGCGCCTGCCCCGCGCGCTCGGAGTTGAAGTAGATCCACTCGCCGTCCGGCCCGTACTCGGACCCGTCGTCGGCGTACTCGTCGTCGGTCACCTGGACGTCGGCACCGCCCGCGGCCGGGATCGTCCAGACGTTGGTGATCCGCTGCTCGCCGACCCATTCCAGCCCGATGTACGCGAGCGTCGTACCGTCCGGAGAGATCCCGTGTAGGTAGTGATGGAAGCCCTCGCCCCGGTCGTTCGTCACCCGCCGTCCGGCGCCGCCTTCGATCGGCGCCGCGTAGATGTGCCCGTCGCCCGCCGACACGTACACCGTTCGCCCGTCCGGGCTGACCACGTGGTCGTTGTTGATCGGCGGCACCCCGCCGAGCCCGATCTCGGTCAGCCCGTCACCCACCCGGTACAGCAGCCCGTTGCCGTTGACAACCAACGTGCCGTCCGGGAGCCAGTTCGGCGCCTCGAACAGCACCTCGCCGGAGCTGAACACCAGCCGGTGCTCGTTGCGCGCGACGTCGACGACGTACAGCTCGGACCGCTGACCTTGGCGAAGAGTACGTGGCATACCCGTCAACCTACGTGATCGGCCGGGCTAGACTCACGGCGTGGCAGGCCGGATCAAGGAAGAGGACATCGCGCTGGTGCGCGAGCGAGCCCGGATCGACGACGTCGTGGGTTCGTACGTGACCTTGAAGAACGCCGGCGGAGGCAACCTGAAGGGTCTCTGCCCGTTCCACGACGAGAAGTCGCCCTCGTTCAACGTCACCCCGGCCCGCGGGTTCTTCTACTGCTTCGGCTGCCAAGAGGGCGGCGACGTCATCGACTTCATCCAGAAGGTCGACCAGATCACGTTCTCCGAGGCGGTCGAGACGCTGGCCGCCAAGGTCGGCATCCAGCTCCGGTACGAGGACACCGGCGCGCCGGTGCAGCGCGGCCCGGGGAACCAGCGGCCGCGGTTGGTCGAGGCGCACAAGGTGGCGGCCGAGTTCTACGTCGACCAGCTGTTCGGCGCGGCCGAGGCGTCGCCCGGGCGGCAGTTCCTGGACCAGCGCGGTTTCGACAAGGACGCCGCCGTCCAGTTCGGCGTCGGGTTCTCGCCGCGCGGTGGCGAGGCGCTGATCAGCCACCTCCGCGGCCGCGGTTTCACCAACGCCGAGCTGGTCGCGTCCGGTCTGGCCGCCGACGGCCAGCGCGGGCTGTACGACCGGTTCCGCGGCCGGCTGATGTGGCCGATCCGGGACGCGTCGTCGGACGTGATCGGGTTCGGCGCGCGCCGGTTGTTCGACGACGACCGGATCGAAGCGAAGTACCTGAACACGCCCGAGACGCCGATCTACAAGAAGTCCAAGGTGCTGTATGGCGTGGACCTGGCCCGGCGCGAGATCGCGAAGGGCCGGCAAGCGGTGGTGGTCGAGGGCTACACCGACGTGATGGCGTGTCACCTCGCCGGCGTGCAGACCGCGGTCGCTACTTGCGGTACGGCGTTCGGCGAGGACCACGCGCGGGTGCTGCGGCAACTGCTGCTCGACCACGACCAGTTCCGCGGCGAGGTGATCTTCACCTTCGACGGTGACGAGGCCGGTCAACGCGCGGCGCTCAAGGCGTTCGCGGGGGACCAGGCGTTCGCGGCGCAGACGTACGTCGCGGTCGAGCCGGATGGGCTGGACCCGTGCGACCTGCGCCTGCAGAAGGGCGACGCGGCTGTCCGCGAGCTGATCGGGCGACGCGTCCCGCTGTACCGGTTCGTGCTGGGGAACGTGCTGTCGAAGTACGACCTGGATCGCGCGGACACCCGGATCGACGCGCTGCGTGAGGCCGCCCGTCTGGTGATCAGCATCCGCGACCGGTCGAAGGTGGACGCCTTCACCCGCGAGCTGGCCGGCCACCTCGGCATGGAGGTCGACCAGGTCCGCACCGAGGTCTACCGCGCTGCATCGCGCGCGGGCTCGGGGGAGGGGCGCACCGCCACCGCGGGCGCCGCGCTCGGCGCGTCGGTCTCGGTCGCAGCCTCTGGGACCGTCGGACCTGCTCCCGCCCCGCGCGTTGACCTTCCGTCGCCGCGGGACCAGCGGTTCGTGATCGAGTGGGACGTACTGAAGGTCGCCATGCAGCACCCGGCCCTCGTCGGTACGGCCTTCGACGAGCTCGACGACCACGACTTCACCCACCCGTGGCTGGCCGCGATCCGTGCCGGCATGGCCAAGGCAGGCGGACCCGCCGCGGCACCCCCCGGCGAGGCCTGGGTGGTCGCCGTCCGCGACGCGATCGGCAACGACCCCGCCGCCGCGGTCGTCGGTGCGCTGGCGGTCGACCCGCTCCGGCTCGGCCGCGAGCCGGACGAGCCGTACGCGCTCGCGCTGCTCGCCCGCCTGCAGGAGCTCACCTGCGCCCGCCGCATCGCCGACCTGAAGTCGAAGCTGCAGCGCACCAACCCGATCGACCGCGCCGACGAGTACAACCGGATGTTCGGCGAACTGATCGCGCTCGAGGCCTACAAGGCCGAGCTCCGCAACCGGGCGATCTCAGGCGCCCTTTAGGTATGACACCAGCCGCGCGACCTCCGCGGCGTACTGCTCGCTGAAGTCTTCGGCGTCCGGGTCGAGGCCGAGCGCACGGGCGATCTGCGGGAAGACGACCGGCGCGGCCGCCATCCCGAACAACGCCAGACCGGTGTAGGCGACGTCGAGGTCGGCGGCGAGCTCGCCGTCGGACTGCCGCCCGCGGAACTCGTCGATCATCGCCTGGAACCGCTCGCGTTGCCCTTCCAGGTCCAGCGGGGGCGTCACGTCGACGGCCTGACGCACCAGCAACCTGAGCAGGTCGGGCTGCGCGATCGACGTCCGCGCGTAGGCACCGACGACCTCGCCGAGCGTCTCGGCACCGGCGGAGATCTCCGGCTCGGCGGCCCGCCACCGGTCCGCGACCGCACGGTACAGCCCTTCCTTGCCGCCGAAGTAGTACGAGATCAGCTGTTTGTTGACGCCGGCCCGGGCCGCGATCTCGCTGACCCGCGCGCCGCTGAACCCGTGCAGACCGAACTCGACCACCGCGGCGTCCAGCAGGTACTGCTTGCTGCGCTCGGGGTCGCGCTGGCGCTCGTCGGGGCCCGGTGATCTCCGCACGAAAATCATCCTAGCGGACTTCCATCCGGCGTGCTAACTTAATCAACCAGACGGATGACAGAGTTTGATGAACGGATGATTGGAGTCGGTGATGAAGGTCGCGATCATGGGTGCGGGGATCGGCGGGCTGACGCTCGCGCAGGGGCTGCTCGCGGCAGGCGTGGACGTCGCGGTGTACGAGCGCGATCCCTCCCCGCAGCACCGCAAGCAGGGCTACCGGATCCACATCAGCAACGTTGGGGAGGACGCGCTCGCGGCGACGCTGCCGGATGCCGTCCGGCGCCGGGTGATCGCGACCGCGACGCATCCTGGAGACCTGGTGGCGGGGTTCGACGCGCAGCTGAACACGCAGTTCGAGCAGGTGTTCCCGGTCGCGGGGCCGGACGCCGTGACGTCCGTCGATCGGTATGCGTTTCGCCGGGCGCTGATGACCGGGCTGGACGACGTACTGCAGTTCGGCAAGCAGTTCACGTCGTACATCGAGACCGACGAGGGTGTCGAGATCGCCTTTGCGGACGGGACTTCCGTGACGGCCGACGTGCTCGTCGGAGCGGACGGGGTCGGCTCGCGGGTGCGGTCGCAGTTAGTGCCCGCGCAGGACGTGATCGACATCGGCGTGCGGTGCATCTACGGGAAGGTGCCGTTGACGTCAGCCGTTCGGTCGCTCGCGCCGGAGGCGTTCCTGCGCGGGTTCTGCTTCGTGAGTGACGGGGCCGGCCTCGGTACGGCGTTCGGCCCGGTCATGTTCCGGGAACCACCGGCGGAGTACGGCGACTACCTGATGTCGGTGCTGACCGGGACGAACGCGGTGCTCGGCGCCTCGGACGAGGAGCTGCAGGCGATGGATGCGGCCGACCTGTGGGCGCTCGTACGGCGGTTGGTGGCCGACTGGCATCCGTCGATCCGGGCGCTGATCGACGCGGGGGAGCCCGAGGCGGCGTTCCCGATCACGTTGCGGACCTGCCTCACGGTCCCGACCTGGTCGTCGTCGAAGGTGACGATGCTGGGCGACGCCGTGCACCCGATGACCCCGGCCGCGGGGGCCGGCGCGAACACCGCATTGTGGGACGCGGCCCGGTTGACGCGGGCGCTGACGTCGGGGGAGGACCTCGCGACGTACCAGAAGGACGTCGTCACGAACGGACAGGCCATCGTCACCGAGTCGCTGCACAACGCCGAGCGGCTGTTCAACGTCACGATCCCGGTCTGAGCCGCTCGCGTAGTTCGGGAAGTCGTTCGAGGATCTGAAGGGAGGCAGCATGGCGCGCTCGTGCGTACAGCTCGAGGGACGGGGAGACGGGAGACGGCTCGGCCAGCGGGAACGTCGAGCCGAGGGTGTGTGCACAACCGACGGCGAGTGCGGACAGGAGATCGTCCGGCCGGGCTGCGGGATGCTCGTCGCGGTAGGCGTCCAGCAGTACGCCGAAGCCGTCGATCCACTGGTCGCCGAGCATCACCGTGCGAGGGTCGGCGCCGATCCGCGCGATCTCCCAGGCAGCGAAGCCCGGTCGCGGCGGCTGGAAGTCGATCACCGCGGCGACCGCGTCGCCATTCAGCATCAGATTCGGCGAGGCAAGATCACCGTGCAGGACCCGCACAGTCAACGGCGGCAACTCCGCGAGGATCGCCTCGGCCCGCCCAAGCAACGCCCGCCGCTCGAGCGCCGCCTCCCAAGCCCACTCCTCGAACGAGCTCAACTGATGGCGCCTACGGAAGGTTGTGATCAGCTCGTCGAACTGCCTCTTGGACCGCTCGATGTCCCGCACGCCGGTGGCCGGTCGGAGGGTCGGCGCCGCGGCCGGATGTTCCGCGAGCAGGCGGTGCAGCCGGCCCAGGACCGTACCGACCGCCGGCCAGCGTTCGCCGGTGATCCCACCCTCGGCCGTCTCCCCGTCGACGAACTCCCACACCGACATCGGCATCCGCCCGTCGATGACATCTCCGGTAAGCGTCCGCCGTACCTCCGCCAGCGGCACCGCCCCACGCCCGGCGTAGGCCGTCAACTCGATCGCAGCCCGCTCCTGCTCCAGACCACCCCGATAAACCTTGGCAAACCACCGCCGCCCGTCACCATCGACAACCCGATAGTTGACCGTGACGGTCCCGGCCTCGATCCGGCACACCTCAATGGCATCAATCCCATACACCCCCTTCAACACCGACTCAAGCAGGAGGATCACTAGGCTCCTACCAGGCGGCCTCGAGACCGCTCGACCGCGGTATACCAGAGCCCGTACAGCTCGTCCGGGGCGTCGGTCAGGGCCGATTCCCATCCCCAGCGGTCGTTCTCGACCCACCCGCGCACGTCCCACGGCGGTCCGATCGGTTCGCCGGCCGCGCGCGCCGTGAACCCGTCCTCGACGAACGCCAGGTGCTTGACCAAGCCGGCCAGCGTCATGGTCGACGGAGCGTGTGTTCGCCGTAACTCCTCGGCGCCCAGACCACCCGTCTTCCACCCGAACTGCTGCCGCGCCCGATCCAGCGCGTACAACAACATCTCGACCTCACCGCCCAGCGGGCGCTCGACCCTCGGCAACTCTCTCCAGTGCATCGGAGTCCCTTCGTGAGTTCCCCAGCATGCCGTACGCAACGGGCCCGAGCTCTTCATCCGGCCGCCTTCCGGGCGTATCACGGCAGTAGCACGAAAGGCTCGTCGACGACGATGCCGACGGGCTTCGTGGTCAGGGGAGGGAGAAATCACGATGAGCCCACGACAAGGACGGCGCCGGGGATGGAGTCTGGCGATGGTCGCCGCGGCCGCCTTCGCGGCAGCCGGCGCCCTGTCACCGGTGCCGTCGAGCGCCGGCAGTACGACCGTGACCGCGGACACCAATCCGACGGCCTGTTCGGTGCGGGTCAACGACACCCCGCAGAAGCTCGTCGACTGCGTGAACAAGGCCGACCTCTGGGCGCACATGGTCAAGTTCCAGCAGATCGCCGACGCCAATCCGGGCGCGGACGGTCACCCGTCGCGGAATTCGGGTGAGCCCGGCTACAAGGCCTCGGCCGATTACGTCGCCGCCGTCATGCGAGCCGCGGGATACAGCGTGACGTTGCAGGAGTACAAGTTCCCGTACTTCAGCTTCGTCGGCACCCCCGTGCTACGGGAGGAGTCGCCGAACCCGCACTCGTTCGCGATCGGCGTCGACTTCAACCCCGGCCAGGTCGTCGGTACGACCACCACGAAACTCCAGCCGGCGCTCGGCATCGTCGTACCCGCGACACCGACGCCCAGCTCGGCCAGCGGTTGTACGGCGGCCGACTTCGCCGGGTTCGTACCGGGCAACATCGCGCTGATCCAGCGCGGCACCTGCACCTTCGCCACGAAGGTGGCCAACGCCACCGCGGCCGGCGCCACCGCGGCCGTCATCTTCAACGAGGGCAACCCGGGCCGTACCGGCGTCTTCACGGGCGGCCTGTCCGGCAACGAGCACATCCCGGTGATCTTCACGACGTACGCCGTCGGCACCCAGCTGTTGAGTCAGTACGTCCCGGGGACCGGCCCGGTGATCACCGTCGACGTCAAGGCCATCACAGACCCGAACCGCTCCGACTGGAACGTGATCGCCGACTCCAAGGGCGGCGACCCGAACAACATCCTGGTGATCGACGCGCACCTGGACGCGATCTTCGGCGCCGGGATGCTCGACAACGCGTCGGGTTCGGCCACGATCCTCGACATCGCCCAGCAGCTGAAGAACACCAACACCCGGAACAAGCTGCGCTTCATCTGGTTCGGCGGCGAGGAACTCGGCCTGCTCGGTTCGGACTTCTACGTCAACACGCTCCCGCCCGCGGAACTCGCCAAGATCAAGTTCGACCTCGACGCCGACGTCACCGCCACACCGAACTACGTTGCCGGGGTGCTCGACCCGAAGGACGGCGTCACGTTGTTCGGCCGCGCTCCGGGAACCCCGATGCCGCCGAGCATCTTCGCCCCGTCGGCGATCGGGCGTGACTTCGGCATCGACTACCTGAACTCGATCGGGAAGAACCACATCCTGTTCTCGGCCGACGGTACGGACGCCTTCGAGTTCCAGCTGGCCGGCGTACCGGCGAGCGGCGTGCTGACCGGCCAGGACTGCTGCAAGCTCGCCTCGGACGTCGCCCTCTTCGGCGGCACCGAGGGCAACTTCGAGGGCAACATCCCCAGCACCGACGGCGGCTGCGTCGACAACCCGTTCCGCTGGTGCGACAACCTCAACAACAACGACCCCGAGGTCCTCACCTGGATGTCGAAGACCTTCGCCAACATGGTCGGCCACATGGCCTACGACACCCAGGTCTTCAACGCCCCAAGACCCGCTACCGGCCACACCAAGCCGACCCCGTCCAAGAACAACCCACCAACCAGCTGACCGACACCCCGCTGGGCCTCAGCCACCTGCCGAGGCCCAGCCGCTACATCAGACCGATCACCGACGCGTCGACGGCACGGCGCCCGGAAGTACCCGCGTGCCCTCGACCCGGACGGCGCGCAGCTTGTTCGGATCGAGCCCGAGAAGGGCGAGGACCGTCGGAGCGACCTGCGTCGTCTCGACGGGCGTGCCCACGACCTGGGCCCGGACGCCCGCACCGCTGACGATCATCAGGACATGCTGATCGCCGGTGTCCATACCGCCGTGCTCGGCGAGCTTGGTCGGCTTCGCGTAGACGACACCCTCCAGGACCTTGCCGAAGACGTCGGGATACCGGCCGTTGCCGACCGCAACCCCGAAGAACCGCGCTGCCTGAGCACCCGCCCAGATGTGGGTCAGACCTGAGTGCTGAACGGTGACGGGCTTCTTGTCGACGTCGAAGCCCTGCGCGGTGTGGTTCCACAGGTAGCTCTTGACGAAGTTGCCGGCGGCCTGCGAGTTGTCCGACAGGTACGACTGCCAAAGGTCGTCGTTCGTACCCGCGACGATCAACGTCTTACCCGGGTGCGTCTTGGCCCACTCGGTGTTGATCGCGTCGACGATCGGACCGTCCTGCACGGTGACGAGCTTGTTCGGATCCTGCGGCGACTGACCGTGCTTCGCGGTGACGATGATCGTCGTCGAGCCCGTCAGGTGCTGCTTCGCGAGCTCCGCGACCATCCGGCCGAGCTGAGCGTCGACGGAGTCGAAGGCGCTCGCGAGCACAGGGCCTGGTACGAGCTTGCCGTTGACCCACTGGTAGCCGCCGGGCTGCGGCGCACTGGTGGTGTAGCCGCCATGCCCGTCCGAGATGAGATCGGCCGCGGTCGAACGGATCTTCTGCGCGACCGAGACGGTCTGGAAGTTCATGCCGAAGATCGCCGGCGTACCGACGTGGTCCTTGCCCGAGTGGTCGAGACCGTCGATCTCGTTCAGTACCGCCTGAACCTTGTACCCGTCGTACTGCTTGGTCGCGGCATCGATGTGCGCCCAGTCGTCGTCCTGCGGGTACGGCTTGCCGTCCGGCATCACAGCCTGCGAGTCGATCTCCGGCCCGAAGAAGTCGTCGATGCTCTTGCCCTGCGACCCCGGCCCGTTGAACGACAGGTAGACCGCGTGCTTGTCGGACCACGCCGTACGCAGACCGGCAGCGTGGATCACCTGAAAGATCGAGTTATCGCCCAGGTAGTCCCACGGCATGATGTACTTGCAGGTCGCCGGGTCGACCGGGAAGGTGGTCCGATCGAACGACGACGCGTCGTTCTTCAGGTTCATGATCAGCGCCGGGTCGCGATCAACCCCATCAGGCCCGTAGATCGACCCGTTCTCATCAAACGAGGGAAACGCGTGCGCCGCCCCGGTACTGAGATCCGGCACACCCGGCAGCGCATCGTCAGGCGAGTCGTACACGACATCACCACCCGTAGCCGCCCGCCCAGGAGTACAAGCCGCCCCTGGCTCATCAACCTTGTGGCTGTACTCGACGTCGTAGTACACCCCGGTCGACTTAGGGTTCCCACCAGTCATCAACGCCGTACCACCCGGATCAGAATCCGAAGGATTCGACGTCACCGCCCGCGTGTACTCGCGCCCGCCACGCGTCAACCCCGCAAGCACGGACCGTGGATGCGTAGCCACATACCAGTCAAGATCCCCCTGATGCATCCCATCAACCGAAACCAGCAACACATGCTTGCCGGAAGACGGGCGTGTCACCTGGGCGCTTGCACTGCCACCAGGAACAGCCGACCCCGCAGCAACCAACACCCCCACAACACCAACCACAACCGAACGCGCGTACTTCGACATGGGCATCTCCAGGACTCGAACCAACCTGCGACCCCATACCTATGCGCCCACTACAGCCCTTGCGTGACCCCCAGATGTCCAACACCCTGCGATCCAGCAACCACAACCTGGTGAAACTGTGCACCTCCTCAGCTCCACCACAACCACCAAGTAGGCCGGGCGGGACTCGAACCCGCGGCCCCTCCGTCATGAGGCTGAGCAGGCGCAGAGGTAGACCAGCCTGAGGCCCCTGCTCCACCGGGCGAGGGGCCTACGCTTAGGGCTGGATGAAGTCTGTGAAGAGCAGTTCGTTGGGCGACCCGGCACCCGGAAGGCCGACGACCTTGCGCGTGTCCGAGTTGAGCAGCCCCTTGGCGACGTCGGCCGGCTTTGCCTTCGGGTGGGCCGCGATATAGAGAGCTGCCGCGCCAGCGACGTGTGGTGCAGCCATCGACGTGCCGCTGATCGTATTGACGTCCGTGTCGGATGTGGCCCAGTCGGACGTGATCGCGACACCTGGCGCGAAGATGTCGACGCAGCTGCCGAAGTTCGAGAAACTCGCTCGGACATCGTTGATGTCGGTAGCCGCGACCGTGATCGCGTTCGGCGCGCTCGCCGGCGAACCGGTGCAGGCGTCCACGTTTGCGTTGCCCGCAGCGATGGCGTAGGTCACGCCGCTCGCGATGGAGCTCTGCACCGCGTCATTCACCGCAGTGCTGAAGGCGCCGCCGAGACTGACGTTCGACACTGCCGGTTTGACCGCGTTCGCGGTGACCCAGTCGATGCCGGCGATGACGCCGGACGTCGGGCCCGAGCCCGTGCAGCCGAGCACCCGGACGCTGACGAGCTTGACACCCTTGGCCACGCCGTACTGCGCACCGCCGACGGTGCCTGCGACATGGGTGCCATGACCATTGCAGTCCTGGCCGTCCAGGCCATCACCGATGGCGTCGAAACCGACCGAAGCGCGGCCGCCGAAGTCTTGGTGCGTCGTCCGGATCCCGGTGTCGATGACGTAGACAGTCACGTTCGACGCCGTCGACGAGTACGTGTAGCTGCCGTCGAGCGGAAGCTTGCGCTGATCGATGCGGTCGAGACCCCACGAGGGTGGGTTGGACTGCGTGGCATCGACGCGCATGACGCTGTCCTGCTCCACGTAAGCGACGGACGGGTCATCGGCGACCTGCTGGGCCTGGCTGGCCGACATCTCCGCGGCGTAGCCCCGCAGCGCAGCGCCGTAGTACAACCTGACCCGGCCGCCGTGCGACTCGGTCAGGCCCTCGGCGGTGCGGCGCACCTGAGCCTTGGACGCCTTCTGGTTCTTGTAGACGACGATGTAGCTGCCGGCGATGGGCGTGCCGGCCGCCGCGTGCAGCTTTCCCGACGCCACGGCTCCGGCTGTCTCCGTCGGGACGGCGATGGCGAGGCCGGCGAGCAGCGCCGCGATCCCGGTGATCGGCCCGACACGTCCACGAAGAGTGCGCACCAGTGTCATGTTTCCCCCCGTTTCTACGCCCTATCCGGCAGCTCATGCGCGTCCGTCATCGAGCCCGGCCGGGAGTCACTGATGAGTGCTCCAAGACGGCGATCAGCACGATGTCGCGCCCCTTGCCGAGTATGCGACCGGAGATCGGGCCTGTCGAGGGGATCGGTCAGTAGCGTCCGCGTCTACCGGAATCCGGGACCAAGCCTCGAACCACCGACAAACCTGGCGGTGGTCGCGCGATTCGGCTCGCCCTGTGGAGAGCGGTCGAGGGGTGCCGATCTGGCGGACCGCGCTGTCCGGGGTGTTCCACGGTGATTCTCCGGCGGCGCAACTGGGGCTGCTGGGTGGTCACGCAGCGAGAGCTGTTGGTGGGCCGCCGACCCAGTCGAACAGCGCGATCCAGGCGGTCTCCCGGGACCAGAACTCTGGTAGGTGCAGGCTGATCGAACCAAGGTCGCGACCCGTGCCGCAACGTTGATCAGCTTGCGGCGGATCGTTGCAATGGCCGCCCGCGCGAGGTGAGGCTTCGAGCCGAAGAGCACATGCGCAGGTTCGATCAACTACATGCCGATGACTCAATCGAGGCCCGCTGGCGGGCCTCCGCGAAGCTCCAGGCTGGCGGCCGCACACCGGAGCCGTGGGCAACGATCCGATTCCCGCACTTCGCGTGAAGCCCGCCGAGTCCTTCCTCGCAGCGGAGATGGTGCAACTCGGCCTGCGGTTCAACGCCGAGGGGCCACGTACGAAGTCGTCGGCGCCCGATGCGCGTCGGGCCGACTCAGGTCAGAGGCCAGATGGCGCCTCTGACCTGCGATCATTCGGCGTATTTCGCGCGCCACTGCGGTGGATCGAACGGCGAGCCGTAGATGCGCGTCTCGCGGGCGATTCGTCCGTCGCGGAACTCGACGATGTTCGCTACGTAGTACACGTCGCCGCCGTAGTCCGACCGCCCCAGGACGACGAAATCATCCGCGGCACCCGTGATCCGGAGGATCTCGATCGATGGTGGTGCCGGGTATTCGCGCTGCATGGCCAGCATCCGGTCCCGGCCGACGATGCGCTCACCGGACTGCGGCATCTCCAGCACGTAGTCCTCGGCGCGCATCTCGTGTTCCGCCTCGGCCGATAACGTGAGTTGGCCGTTTGTCGGCCACAACCGCTGAAGCAATTCCCGATTGCGGTCCATGATTCAGCCCAGTGGTGGCAGGTCGAAGGCGTCGTTGGGGGTGCGCAGGAGGGCCACGCTGGCTCCGGCGAAGCCGACTGCGGTGACCACGAGCCCGATGCCGGCAGCCACGTGCCCAGGCATGAAGGGGTGCGTGGCGCCGCCGACGGCGAGCGCGATCCCCATCCAGACCGGCGTGACCCGGCTCCGCGCCAGCGCGATCCCCTGCAGCAACAGGCCGATCGTGATGGCGAGGATGAACAGCAGACTTCCGACCGCGAAGATCGGCAGCGTGTCCATCACGGACCGGACCTTCTCCATCGTCGCCGCGTCGAGGTGTTCGTGGACGGTCAGGTACTCCGGCGTCACCGGACCACCGAGCAGGAACAGCCCGGCGCCGAGACCGCCCGTGGTGACGATGGCACCGGCGGTGGACAGTCGCGGTACCCGTCGGCGCGAGACCCACGCGACGGCGAAGCACGCCGGTACCAGCAGGAAGAAGGGCACCTGCAGCCACTGCATGAGCTCGAACCGGCCCTGGTCCGCCGCGACCGCCGTGACGGTCTCGCCGAACGGCGCGTCGCCGTCGACCGGGCTGATCAGGTAGACGATTCCCTGCAGCAGCATCGGAACGGGGGCGATGACGGCCAGCTGTACTCGCCAGAAGCCGCGCACGTCACGCGGCTTCCGTACCGTCTTGACGGGGTTGTGGGCTGTGGTGGACATGAGCAACTCCTTCGAGAGTGCGCCGGGTCAGCGCTGGAGATCTCAGAATCGAACCGGGCCGGCCCCAGGCGGCAGGTTCGCGGCTCACACCCGCCCCCGGAAATCTTCCTGGGTCCGCTGGGGGCAGACCCCTGTTCGCGTGGGGGTTCAACGTCTGATGATGGGCTCGTGAGCGCCGATCCGGAGGTCACGGGGCGGACCGACCGCCGGCTGCGGTCGGTGGCTCTCGGTGTGCTCGGTCTGGCACTGCTCGGTACCGTCGTTACAGTCGTCGCCGCGGCGGCGTCCGGGCTGAGCTGGTCGCGACTGGTGGACCTGTTCGTCGTCACCAATACCCTGATCGGGTTGTGCCTGGCGTTGGCGGGCCGGCCGATCGCGGACCGTCACCCGCGCAACCTGGTCGGCTGGTCGCTCCTCGTCGGCGGCGTCTGCTATGGCTCGACCGCGCTCGGGACCGGTGTCATCGCCTGGCTGGGGGAGCCACGGGCCTTCTGGCGTGGAATCGCCACAGTGACGAACGGCGGCTGGACGTGGACCTTGGCGACGCTCCTGCCGGTGTCGCTCGTCCTGTTCCCCGACGGCCGGTTGCCGAGCCGGCGCTGGCGCTGGGTCGTCGCGATGTTGATCGTCACCGGCGTCAGCTGGACCGCGGCCGGAGTCCTGGATCCGAACGGCGGGATGACGGCCGAGCTAGGCGTTCCGGGATACCCGGCCTGGTCCGGATTCCAGCAGATCGTCTGGCTCGAGGACGTGAGCGCGGCCGGGTACCTGTCGGCCTTCGCTGCGGTCGTCGTCCGCTACCGGCGCGGCTCCGAGCAGGTCCGCCGACAGGTCCTCTGGTTGCTGCTCGCAACGATTCTCATGGTCGGGTGCTTCGCGGTCGCGACCGCGGCCGGTTCGGAGTCCCTGCTGTTCGGGGTGTTGCCGATCCTGCTTGTCCCGGCGGCCGTGGCGATCGCCATCCTTCGGTACCAGCTGCTCGACATCCGGCTGGTGGTCTCACGCTCAGTGCTGGTGATCGCCCTCGCCTTCAACCCCGTGCGGGTCTGGTTGCAGCGGTTCATCCAGCGGGCGTTCTACGGCGCGCGTCAGGATCCGGTCCGGGCGATGGTCGAGGTCGGCGCCCGGCTCGGTACGGCGGCGGGCTCCGGGCTGGACGGCGTGCTCGCCGCCTTGTGCGGGGTGATGCGCTTCCCGGCGGCAGCTGTGCTCGTCGACCGGAGCCGGGTTTCGGCGTACGGCGAACTGCCCGCCGCACGGCACGCGATCGTGCTCAGCTCCGGAGCCGAGCGACTCGGCGAACTGGTCGTCGGCCTGCGTTCGGGCGAACAGCGGCTCGATCCGGCGGACGAACGAGTACTCACGCTCCTGGCCGCGCCGCTCGCGGTGGCGGTACAGGCCAGGCGGCTGGCCGATCAGCTGCGGGACTCGCGGGAGCGGGTCATCACCGGCCGAGAGGAAGAGCGTCGGCGGCTCCGGCGCGATCTGCACGACGGACTCGGTCCCGTGCTGACCGCGGTGGTGCTGAACGCCGAAGCCGCGTTGCGCCTGCTCGAGACGGATCGCGGACGGAGTTCGGTCCTGTTGGCGAGCCTGCGCGACCTGACGATCGGGGCGGTCGAGGAGATTCGCCGGCTCGTGGACCAGTTGCGGCCGGCCGCGCTGGACGGACTCGGCCTCCTCGGCGCGCTTCGGGAGTACGCCGTGACCGCGGGCCGGCGCAGTGATGGTGGCGCACTAGGCATCACGGTCGATGCGCCGGCCGAGCTCGGCGAACTACCTGCGGCGGTCGAGGTCGCGACGTACCGGATCGTCACGGAGGCGTTGACGAACGTGATCCGGCACTCCAGCGCGACCACGGCCGGGGTCCGGCTGGCAGTGGAGCACGGACGGCTCCGGCTGGAGGTGCGCGACAACGGGCTGAACGACGGGCCGCAGTGGCAACCCGGGTGTCGGGCTCACGTCGATCACCGAGCGGGCGGCCGAACTCGGTGGCGAGTGCGACATCCGGTACGACCGGACCGGGTGCACGGTCAGCGTCGTCCTGCCGTTGGGACCCGCCGTACTCCAGCTGCAGCCATGACATTGCGGATCGTGGTGGCCGACGACCACGGCATCGTCCGGGAGAGCCTCGGTGCGCTGCTGTCGGCACACCAAGGCTACGAGTTGATCGGTACGGCGGCGAACGGGGAGCAGGCGGTTCGTGCGGCCGTGACGCTGCATCCCGACGTCCTCGTGATGGACATTCAGATGCCCGGGCTGTCAGGGATCGACGCGACCAGGGAGATCGGCCGGGTCGCGCCGGGCTTCGCTGTGCTGATGCTGACCATGTTCGACGACGAGTCGGTGTTCGCCGCGATGCGCGCCGGCGCCCAGGGGCACGTGCTGAAGGGTGCGGCGCCGGACAACGTGATCCGGGCGACCGCCGCGGTCGCCGCGGGCGAGGCCATCTTCGGGCCGGGGTCGCTCGCCGGGCGCTGGCGTACCTGTCCGGGCCGCGCGCCGACCAGCCTGCGTTTCCCGAGCTGACGCCCCGCGAACGCGAGGTGCTGGACCTGATCGCTGGCGGGCTGGGCAACGCGGCGATCGCCGGCCGGCTCGGAGTGGCGACCGCCACGGTCGGCAACCACATCACCAGCATCTTCGCCAAGCTCCAGGTTGCCGACCGCGCGGAAGCCATCATCCGGGCCCGCTCGGCCGGCCTCGGCGATCATTGAGCTCCACTGCCCAGGCCTCAGCCAGCGAGAACCAGCAGGCGGACGCGAGCGGCAGCCTGGCCTGGCCGCCGTTCGGTCACCACCTTCAGCACCAGAGGCCGCGGGGTCACGGTGAGTCCGGTCCGACGTCGTACTGATGGGCGGGTGCCGATCCCGCCCGGTCTGACAGGACCGGTTGACGTCGTGCTGGCCAAGGCTGTCGAGCAGATCCCCGGACGTCATGAGCTGGTGGGAGGAACCCGGTACGAGCCGAAGTGAGATGGGGTTCCTTTACTGAACTCGTCCACCTGACGTGCAACAAGTGGGGGTCGGTAAGAAACGTGTCACCAACTCCGCGCAGGGTGATGCTGATTGCTTGGATATATGCCTCGACCAATGGACGGGCAGAGTCCGGCGGCCCGTCGCCAACTGCCGGTCGCGGCCCCTGGATTGCTTCCGGCTCATCGCGGTGGGTCAGTGCGCCTGCTCATCCCTCAACGCGATGAACGGGAAGCACCAGTTCTCAGAGACCGCCGACCTTGGTCAGCAGGGCTCCGATCAACGGCGACAACACCGCCAGCAGGCTCTGCAGGTCGGCGCGGGGATCCGCACCCAGTTCCAGTTCCTCCGCGACCTCGGCCCGGAACGAGCGGCCGGCGCTGAACTTCTGCGGTGTGGTCGTCGACGGGTCCGGCAACGGTGCGATCTGATCCAGGAGGCGGCGCGCTCGTTGCTCGACCGCTGAGGAAACGTAGAGGTACACGCCGGCGACGACGCCGGTGAACGCGGCGCCGTACACGATGCCGAAGGTGTCCGGCAGCGGCGTCAGGCCGGCTGCTGCGGTTGCCTGCCGGAGGGCTCCTGTCGCGATCACCGCCAGCGCGATCACGCCACCGAGCGCCGCGATCGCGAGTCGCGTCGTACGGCGAACCAGTCGCAGGCGGGCGATCCCACTCGGCGTGGTCGACCAGCCGCGGTCGTCAGCGGCCGTTGTCTCGATACCTTTCAGCACCGCCAGCAGTGGCAGGTTGGCGATTCCTGCGATCAGATGAAGCAGCGGGATCTTCCAGTTCTGGCCCTCCATGATGTACGGGTTCCGCAATCCTGCGGCAGCGCCGATGACGAGCGGTACGACGGTCACCGTATACACGAAGGCAACGAAGCGGACGGTCGCACCACGACCGGCCGTGACGCCGTCTGCGGTCAGCCGCCGCAGCAGCAGGAGACCCAGCCCGGCCAACAGGACCCAGATCATTACGCTCACCGCGATGAGGTACTGCCAGACGGCCAGCTCGACAGCGCCTGCGCGGGCTGCCGGATCGGGGCCTTCGCCGCCGCCTGTCCACTTGAGTACTGCGAACGCCGCGAGGCCCGCGATCGGCGCGAACAGCAGAACCGCTGCCTGCGCACGGCCCCCAGCAGTACGCATCCGCGCCACCTCCGTCACCCTAGCGGTGAAGGCAGCGTATGGTCAGGCGCGGGTGATGACCAGCATCTCGTTGGCCGACTGTGTGGCGAGGTACGGTGCTGGCGGTCGCCGTACAGTCTGGCTGCCCTTCGACTCTCAGAGGTCGGAGCGAGGCGTGACCCGGCGGGTGGCTCGCGCAGTTCGCACGCGCGGATGTGGTTGCGTGGCCCACGGTTCGCGCGGAGGAGGACGCGGATGCCGAGGCAGACACTAGCGGCATTGTCGCCAGCGCCGGAGCCGCTGTAAACGGTCGGGCTGCTGCAGGCCGGGGCGCTTCCGCGGCCTGGTGCGGGCAACTGCCCGGCCGCGTTGACCGCGGCGCCAGACCGGCCAGTCCATCGTCCTCGTAGCGGCGCAGCCGGGCGTGCGCCGACTGGCGTGACACACCCCACTGCTCGGCGACCTCGCTCAGAGACCGGCCGTCGGCCAAGACCGCGAGTACAGCCTGGTACTTCTGCTCCTGCACGCTCAACTCCTGCAACATGAGTCGGGTGTCAAGGAACAACCGAAGCCACCGTCAAGCATCTACCGGAGCCACGTAAAGCAAGAGCCTGAGCCAACCTGTCAAGGATGACCCGGACTCATACATTCATGCTGTAGGGCGGGCGGGACTCGAACCCGCGGCCCAGGGATTATGAGTCCCCTGCTCTAACCAGCTGAGCTACCGCCCCGTGTGCGGCTGATCGTATCTGGTGGGGGTTTGGTGGGGGTTAGGTGGAGGGCCTCTTGAGGAGGACCTGGTGGAGGTGGGGGGGGGGGGGGGTCTCGGTGGCTTCGCGGAGGAGGGCGTCGGCTAGGTCGCGTCTGGAGGTGAAGCGGCCGGGGTGTTGGGGTTCGGTGAGGGTGTAGTTGGTGATGCGGTCGCCGTCGAAGAGGCCGGACGGGCGGAGGACGGTCCAGCCGAAGGTCGCTGGCGGCGAGGGTCTGTTCCAGGTGGCCGGCGTCCTCGTACAGTGGGCGGCCGAGTTTTGAGGAGCAGCGGTACGACGGTCTTGCGGTAGAAGAAGGTCTCGCCGGGCGCGGGTTTCATAGGTACGCCCGTCGACGTGACGCAGACGAGTCGCCGGATGCCGTGCGTGGTCGTGGCAGCGACGATGCAGGTCGCCGACTCGGACAGCGTCGTCGGCGCATCGGAACCGTACGGCACGCCGATTGTTGATCGTACGGCGTCGTGTCCGCCGATCGCCTGGGTCACCGCCGCCACCTCGCGGGAGTCGGCTGCTACTACCTGCAAGGCCGGGTCGGCGAGGGGGAAGGTCTCCGGATGGCGGGTGATCGCGGTGATGGTGTGTCTCTCGGTGAGCGCCTGGGCGGTGGCGAGCCGGCCGGTCGGGCCGTTGGCTTCGGAGATTGCGAGCTTCACGCGGTGGAGCGGCGGGGGGGGGGGACTCGATGCGCCGTACCGTCCAGGCGTTGCCGGCCCGCGCCGAGATCGCCGGCGCCGCGCACCGGATGTTCGTCGGCCGGGGCTGGGTTGCGACTACCGTGGGCGACCTGGCGCGCGAGGCGGGTGTGTAGGCGCCCAACGGTGTATGCGGCGCACGGCAGCAAGGCCGGGGTACTCCGTGTACGCGACAAGGGTCGGGGTACTCCGTGTACGCGACAAGGTCGGGGTGCTCGTGCGGCGACGAGGTCGGGCTGGCTCAGGGGGTCGCCGATGCGCGGGCCTGTCCGGCGGGCCGGGGGAGCAGCTTGCCGAGCTTGAGGCCGCCGAGGGTGGTCCGGCGCGCCAGCTTGCGGCGATGGTCGGCTTCGACCGGCGCCTGTGGGAGCGTGCCGGTGGTGTCATCCTGCTGCTCCGCGAGGTCGGACGGGTCGAGCCGGGACCTGGCCGGTGTGTACGGCGGCGGCCGGCGCAGGGCGGACGAGGCGCGTACTGCGGTGTTCTCCACCTGGGGGAAGAACGCGCCGCACCCCGGGCTGAACGTGGCGGAGGCCGTGGATATCTACGCCGGCCTGTGCAACGTCGACGTCTACCGCACGTTCGTCGACGAACGCGGCTGGTCGCCGGATCGCGTCGAGGAGTGGGTGGGTCGGGGCGCTCGTACGTGAGCTACTACGTCAGCGCTAGTTCGCCGCGAGTGTTCCGAGGAGGTTCGGCTGAGAACCAGGGGGCGGTCAGGGGTTTTACGGAGGGATGGTTACCGGTGGGCGGGCATGATGGGGGTACGTCCGGACGAAGGGAACACCGATGGGCTGGTTCATTTTCCTGGTGATCGTGGTGGGCGCGATCGCGGCGTACAAGTACCGCGTGCCGCTGCTCGCGAAGATCCTCGGTCAGCCACAGCACCGAATCCAGCGTGCGATCGACCGGAAGAAGGGGAAGTAACCACTTCCCCCACCGCCTTGGAGGTCTAGGCCAATAGGGTGTTATTCCGGGAACTTCAGGCACCACGCGGTGAGCGTGATTCGCGCGGTTGTTCCGAGGTCGGTGTCTACTGGCCAGACGAGCGGCTTCGCGCCGGGGTGGTGTGCGATGCGGAGGTAGGTGCCTGAAGCCTTGTGCTCGGCGACTTCTACTGTGTTCGACCAGGAGATCGCGGCGAGGGCCGATTCGCCTTTGTTCAGGTGGATCCGGGTCGGGCCAGGGTCGATCGCCATGTATGAGATGCCGTGGGCAACTGTCACCTTCAGTGGGCGGCGTTCGGCGTCGAGGACCGCGACGTCCGGGTATCCGTTGAGGTTGATCGGTGTCGAACGGCAGTTCGTCAGCTTCACGACCACGGCCCGATGGCCCAGGGCGGCGTCGATCGGCCCGACGGTGATCGAGGCGCCCGACTGCGGGCAGGTCGGCGGTGGGGGAGTCGGTGACGGTGTGGGAGTTGGCCGCGTCGGCTGCTCACCAACCGAGACGGGGCCGTCAGATGCACTCTCGGTCCCGCATGCACCGACGAACAACAGGATCCCCAGCAGCCCCACCCAGCGCGTCACGGGATCGAACCTACAACGGCGACGGAAAGCGAAAGCCGGGTGCCTGTGAAACAGGACCCGGCTGAAAGAGATTGCTCCCGCCACTGGACTCGAACCAGTAACCTGCCGGTTAACAGCCGGCTGCTCTGCCAATTGAGCTAGGCGGGATCGTGGTGTTGCTTCGGCCCCGAACCCGAGGACCTGAGTAGGTTAGCAGGCGCGCGGCGAACTACAAAAACGGGATTCGGGCGGCTGCCGGGTCAGGCGCCGAACTCGTCCCGGACCTGCCGGAGCGCCGCCTCGGCGGCGTCCACGACGCCGGGCTGGGACGGCTCCAACCCCTTGTCCAGAACGATGTTCCAGCTGATCTCGGTGCCGGTCGCGGCCGGATTCCGGCGGCCGACGATGCGTACGCCGCGCTTGCCGGCCAGCGGTACGTGACGCTGTACGACGATGCTCGCGTCGACCCGTTCGCGGAGCAGTTGGCCGAAGCGGCCCGGGTCCTCGACCTTCAGCTCGGAGGCGCGCAGCGGCGTACCGAAGTCAGTGGTCTCGTAAATGTGCAGGACCGACGCCTCGGAGTCCCAGTTCGCCCGCTCGATCTGCTCCCAGCCGACCCGGCGGTCCGCATCCGCGGAGTCCGACGGCAGGTAGACGGCCGCGCGCGTACCGGCCACCCAGCGACCGTTCGCCAGTTGCACGGCGGCAAGCACGTCTTCCTTGCGCCCAGTCGCGGCACGAGCAGCCGCCGACACGGCCGCCGCCAGCTCCCGAGGCCAGGCGCTACGCAGAAGTCTCACACCCACATCATTCCAGCACCTCCAAGCCGGTCATCAGGCGACGTAGTCGCGGAGCTGCGGCAGTGCGCGGCGGCGGAGTTGGCGGAGGGCTTCGCGCTCGAGGGCGCGGACCTTGGCGGGGTTCAGGTCGAGTTGGGCGGCGGTCTCCTCCGGGGTCGACGGGAGGTGGCCGTGCAGGCCGTAGCGATGGTGCAGGACGGACTGGTGCAGGTCGTCGAGGAACTCCAGGTGGTACGCGAGGTCGCGCCGGAGCGCGGCCCGGAGCACGATCGGGTCGTCGTCGATCACCGGCTCGGACTCATCCAC
This sequence comes from Kribbella sp. NPDC004536, assembly GCF_042873835.1. NCBI lineage: Bacteria > Bacillati > Actinomycetota > Actinomycetes > Propionibacteriales > Kribbellaceae > Kribbella > Kribbella sp. NPDC004536. The sequence continues at coordinate 1,607,873 of NZ_JBIALY010000003.1, forward strand.
GTCGAGCGTCTCCGGCTGCACCCGCCACGCCTGCGCCCGCTCGATCCGCGAGATACTCAGGCCGGTCGCCCGCGCGAGCTCCGGAGTGCTCGGCTCGTGGCCGAGCTCCTGCGTCAGATCGTGCCGGGCCGTACCCACCCGGGAGGCGTCCGCGTACGCCTGGGCCGGCATCCGCACCAGCCGCGACCGGTCCGAGATCGCGCGCCCGATCGCCTGCCGGATCCACCAGATCGCGTACGTCGAGAACCTGTTCCCGAGCCGGTGGTCGAACCGCTCGACCGCCCGCATCAGCCCGATGTTGCCCTCCTGGATCAGGTCGAGCAGCGAGATCCCCTTCCCGCCGTACCGCCGGGCGAGCGAGACCACCAGCCGCAGGTTGCCCTCGACCATCGCCTGCCACGACCGCTGCCCGAGCGCCACCACCCGGCGCAGCTCCTCCGGGTCGCGGTACGTCGGATCCACGCTCAGCCGCTCCGCCGCGAGCAGCCCCGCCTCGATCCAGAACGAGTGCTCGTTCACCTCCTCCAAGGTCAGTAGTTCGTGCTGCCCGATGTCGCGCAGGTACGCCACCAGCGCGGTCACGTCCGCCGGATCACAGTCGAGATCGGCCATCCGTCCCTCTCTCCGAAAATCTCCTTGCCCAAGAGAGTGCCGTGATTCCGGGCCCTGCGGACCGGTGACTTCAAGTATGTGGATAACTACGGTGAGTCCTCGACGTGCCGCCGGTTGATCTCCACGGCGGCACTCATGAACTGCACGCACACCTGCAGATCGTCGTCGGACAGCGACTCCAGGTACGCCCCCCACTCGGCCGCGATCGTCGCGTACAGCGGCCCGATCCGCCGCTCGACCTCCGCCAGGACCGGAGTGACGACAACCCGCCGCCGGTCCTCGACACTGCGTTCGCGCCGGACGAAGCCCGCGCTCTCGAGCCGGTCGACCAGTTGGGTGATCCCCCCGCCCGCGCTGATGCCCGTCCGGGTGGCCAACGTGCCAGGCGACGCCGGGCCGTCGTTCATCAGCAGCCCGAGCGCCTGCAGATCGCTCGCGGTCAGGCCGGCGGCGCGCGCGACCGCGTCCTGGAACAGCACGGCGTACGTCATGAAGTCGCGCATCAGCCGCGCCGAGTCGTCCAGCAGGGACGCCCGCTTTGTCATTGGTCTCTCCTTCAGATACTCTCTCGCTCAGAGAGATAATACATCCAACTGACGAGGAGCGAGTATGCCCAAGGCCCTGGTCGTCGGTGCCGGAGTCGCCGGTCCTGCCGTCGCCACCCTGCTCACGCGCAGCGGCTGGGACGCCCCGGTGTTCGAGGCGCGCAGCGAGCCTGACCCGTTCGCCGGCCTGTTCCTGAACGTCGCGGTCAACGGGCGGCGCGTGCTCTCGACGCTCGGCTTCGCCGAACGCCTGCTGAGCGACGCGCACCCGGCGCCGCGGATGGCGATGTGGAGCGGGCGCGGCAAGCAGCTCGGGACCGTTCCGAACGGTCCGGCGGAGCGCCCCGAGGACGGTGGCGTGGTCGTCCGGCGGTCCTGGCTACACCAGGTGGTTCGCGAGGGCGCCGAGCAGGCCGGTGTGAAGATCACCAACGGGCGGAGGCTGACCGAGATCGAACATCACGACGACGGCGTGACGGTCCGGTTCGAGGACGGTACGGAGGAGACCGGCGACATCGTGATCGGCGCCGACGGCGTCGGTTCGGCCGTACGGCGGTACGTCGCTCCTGACGTCGTACCGACCTTCAGCGGGCTCCTCGGCAGCGGCGGTTTCGCCCGCGTCCCGGGGCTCGAGCCGACGCCAGGGTTCCAGCACTTCGTCTTCGGCGCGCGGTCCTTCTTCGGGTACTTGGTGCGCGACGACGGAACGGTCTACTGGTTCGCGAACCTCACGGCCGACGCCCCGCCGCAGGACCGGTCCGGCCTGGTCGGCAGCGGCGCGACGTCCGCGGACTGGCTCGAGCGCCTGCGCGAACTGCACTCGGACGACCCCGCGCCCGTACCGCAGATCCTCGCGGCGACGGAAGGCCCGATCACCGTGTACCCGATCTTCAAGCTGCCGACCGTCCAGCCGTGGTCGCGGGATCGCGCGGTGCTGCTCGGCGACGCCGTACACGCGACCAGCCCGTCGGCCGGCCAGGGAGCGTCGATGGCGCTCGAGGACGCGGCCGTACTCGCGAAGGAGCTGCAGGCGAACGACTTCCCGAAGGCGTTCCAGCAGTACGAAGCCGCTCGCCGCCCGCGGGCCGAGGCGCTCGTCGCGTACGCCACCGGCATCGACAAGCAGAAGCGCGTGTCGAAGTCCCGCATCGCGGTGGCGATCCGGGACCTGATGCTGCCGATCTTCCTGCGCAAGGCGGCCGGCGACCACAGCACCGACTGGATCTTCGACTACGAGGCCTAGGAGAACTACGAGGCGTAGGAGCGGAGGCCGCTGAGCAGGCCGTGGTGGAACGGGTTCGCGTCGACGGCGTCGAACCAGGCGCGGCCCGTGGTCAATGGCTCGACTGGTGGGACGACGACCGGGCCGGGGGCGGCAGCGCGGGTCAGAGCGTCATCCGAGAGCTCCGGTGCGGGCATGTCCGGCAGCAGGACGAACGAGTCGGCGGGGACGGAGCTGCCCGAAGCGACAAGCGCCTCGAAGACTGCGGCGGCGCGGGTGGCGGCGGCGGTCGGGTTCGACCGGACCTTCTCCAGGTCGGCGAGGACGGTCTTCCAGCTGACACTCGGGTCGCCGTAGTCGATCGCGCGGGAGAGCCGGCCGACCGTGATCGGTGTGGCGGCCGGCGCCAGCGGCGTCATCAGCGAACGTAGTCCGTACCGTGCGCGCCCGCCGACGACGACCAGCCGGATGTCGGCCTCGGTCGCCTCGATCAGGTTGCGGTACGGGTCGGCAGCGGTTCGGCGTACGACGATCAGATCGGCGAGGGCGCCGCGCTCGAGCCGGCCGACCGGGCGCGGCCAGACCTCGGTCAGCGCGTCGCCCGGGTTCGAGGTGAGCATCCGGACCAGGTCCTCGTCGGTGAAAACGCCTTCGGATTTGTTCCACAGGTCGGCGACCTTCAACTCCCACAGCACATTCCGCGTCCCGGACGGACCCCAGTCCGAACCGAGGCACAACCGTACGCCGATCGCGTGCGCGGTCTTCACGTCCGCGGTCGCACCGTACAGCCAAAGGTTCGAGAACGGGGACCACACCAGACTGGAATTCCCGGCCTGCATTGCGGAGAAGTCGTCCGCATTCAACGCGGTGCCGTGAATCGCGACCAGTTGCGGCCGCACCACGCCCACGTCCTCCAGCAGCCGGAACTCCGAGCGCAGTTTCGGGTCCGATCCTTCGGCCGAATGCGCGATGAATCCGCGGCCGGCCGCGACGGCACCGGCGTACGGCGCGAGCGCGGCGGCGTCGTCGGCGACCAGCGTGCTGACCCGGATGAAATCCTCGTGGGTGCCGAGTTTCTCGGAGTCGACGTTCCGCACCAGGTCGTTGTCCGGCGGTACGGCGCCGCGCGGGTTGCCCTGGATCGACGTCGTACCGCCGACGATCGCGCGGGTCTCGACGTACCGGAGCAGGGCCCGCCCCGCGGCCGCGCCGAGCAGCCGGGCGGGCTGACTGATCCGGGAGCTGTACGTCGGCGCGCCGCCCCACTGGTTGTGCGACGTCCACGGGACCTTGCGCGCGGGCTCGGTCCACAACGGCAGGCTGTTGTACATCAAATGATTGTGCAAATCGATCATCCCGGGATAGATCAATCCGCCCGCGGTGATCCGCGGCGCATTCTCGAACCCGGCCGGTACCGCGTCCAGCGGGGTCACCGCCGCAATCAGCCCGTCGTCACCGACATACACGGCGCCGCCGGGAAGAACCGCCCCGTCGTACGCCATCGTGACCACGGTTCCACGCAGTACAAACATGGCTCCCCCTCCGTAGCCTTCAAGCCAGGATAGGGCAGTTCGAGGCGATTCAGCGGAAGGCGGCTACCCACATATTGCGGTCGATCGTTCCAGTGAGACACAGCAGGATCTTGCAGTGGCTGTGACTGGCGAAACCGATGCCCCAAGTCGCCAGACTGCAATTGAGAACCGTCGTTCTGTCCTGCGACATCATCTGGTCAAATGCCTGTTGGACCGTCCAGCGATCGCCGCCGGCGCCTAAACGATTGCCGTCGGTGCTGACGGTGCCAGACTTCGCACCTTTCCTGGCATCGGCCCGGGCGGTGTTGGTGAGATGAGTGTCGCGAGTGAGCGGGGTACAACCTTGGCTGATTCGCGCATTGTCGATCAGTTGAAAGAGCTGGAGCTCATCTTCAGTCATGCTTCCGGGGTCGTCGCCCGGTTCCGCAACCGGAGTCGTTGGAGCAGGTGACGGTTTAGGCACCGGCGTCGCAGTGGAAGGCGGTGGTGCGGTGTCCTGAGGTCGAGGCGAGTGTGGAACCGACTGGGACGGCGTCACGCGACGTGCGGGCAGGCTGTCGTTCGGTGTCGGAGGAACTGTTGGGGCTGCCGTGCTGCCGGAACGGCCGGGTGTGGCAGGCGACGCTGGACTGGTGGTCGATGTCGGAGCGGCGGTTGGAGGCGTCGAAGGCGTCGAAGGTGACGTTGTCGGGATGGCGGTCGTGCTTGCCACCGCGTTTGGAGTCGTGGGTATGACGTAACTGTCGTCCTGCCGGTCGACGAAGGGGGCCGACCAGGATGCTTCGCCCGGCGATGGCTGATAGGCCAGAATCCAAGAGACTGGGACGGCGACCGCCGTGGACGCCAGGGCCGCCACAAGAGCTCTGCGGATGCCTGTTCCAGGCCGCCGATGTGCCGCATGGCGGCGGGCCTTGTTCGGCGGTTCGGTTCCTCCGTTATCCGGCGTCACACCGGCCCAGAACGGCGACTCGTCCATCGTTCTCGCAGCGGATTGCTGCGCGTCCTCGTGCTCGCAGTGCGGGCTCGAGCCCATCTTCCCAACTCCCCGAATCGTTTGTTTGACCGGAGGGAAGGTTCCACAACTTGCTGGACTGAGCCTGGAGTGAGGCCGAGCCGGCTCGAAGATTTGTTGCTAAAATCACAGCCGCCGCCCCTTTGTTCACCGAGCGTATCGCCGAGGGGGAGGTAGTTCGATGGGTGATTTCGATCCGGGTCCACCGGTCGCGGTGGCGGAGCACTTCGGGAATGTCCCCAGTTACGCGGACTTCCGGCAATTCTTCTGGTACGACTGGGGCCCGGTGTTCTACCGCGGCCGGCTGGACGGGACGGCCCGGCTGCTCGCGGTGGCGTCCGATCCCGGGCCGACCGAGCGGGTCGCCGGGCGGACGCTGGTCGGCGACGCCGGTCAGCGCGTGCAGGGGTTCCTGGCCAAGCTCGGTCTGACCCGGAGCTACACGCTGGTCAACGCGTACTCGTACGCGCTCATCCCGGCCCGCGCGCAGCAGGCGATGCCGTTGCTCTCCAGGCCCGACCAGCTCGCCTGGCGGAACACGCTGCTCGAGCTGATCACCGGCGCGCCGCTGCAGGCGATCGTCGCGTTCGGGGTTCAGGCCAAGTCGGCGGTCCACCTGTGGACCGGCAAGCCCGCCGTACCGGTGTTCGAGGTGCCGCATCCGTCGAGCCGCAGTCCGAAGGTGCTGATCGACAGCTGGCGGGCGGCGATCACGGAGCTGCGCGGGATCGTGACGCCGGATCCGGACGGCGACAACACGGTGCCCAACTACGGGACGAAGTTCGGCGAGGCCGACTACGCGCCGATCCCGGCGCGCGATCTGCCGTTCGGCGTACCGCCCTGGCTGGGCAACGACGCCTGGGGACGTAAGGACAAACCCAAGCACAACAACAGCGTGGAACGACCCGACACCGACCTTCTGCACACTCTGGTCTGGCGGGCACCTGTTCTCGACTGAAAATGGTCCGTAGCTGCCGCTACCTTGGTCGGATGCGAGTGGCGACGTGGAATGTGAACTCGGTCAAGCAGCGGATGCCGCGGTTGCTGGACTGGCTGGACGAGCGGCAGCCGGACGTCGTCTGCCTGCAGGAGACGAAGCTCGCGGACGATGCCTTCACCAGCCTGCTCGGTGCCGAGCTGACCGGTCGCGGCTACGAGATCGGCCTGTACGGCGAACTGCAGTGGAACGGTGTCGCCCTGCTGTCGAAGGTCGGGCTGGAGGACGTGGTGACCGGCGTCGCCGGCGCGCCGGGCTTCCCGAACCCCGAGGCCCGGGCGGTCGCCGCGACCTGCGGCGGTATCCGGATCCACTCGCTGTACGTGCCGAACGGCCGCGTGCCCGACTCCGACCACTACCAGTACAAGCTCGCCTGGCTGGCGGCTCTCGCGGAGGTGGTGGCGAACGGACCGGACGACCAGATCGTCTGCGGTGACATGAACATCGCCCCGACCGACGCCGACGTCTTCGACCCCGAGGCGTACGTCGGCCAGACGCACGTGACCCCGCCCGAACGGCAGGCGCTCGCGGAGCTGATGGCCGCGAAGGACCTGCACGACGTGGTCCGCGACCGCTGGCCGGACAACCGCATCTTCAGCTACTGGGACTACCGCGCCGGCATGTTCCACCAGGACCTCGGCATGCGGATCGACCTGATGCTCGCCACCGCCGGCGTCGCCGAACGCGTGCAGGCGGCGTGGATCGACCGCAAGGCCCGCAAGGGCACCGGTCCGAGCGACCACGCCCCGGTGATCGTCGACCTCGACACCGCACCGGACGGCGACATCGGCCCGGTGGTCCCGCCACCGTCGGCGCCGCGCACCGGCCGGAAGCGTACGACCAAGCTGCCGCAGAGCCGCTGAGATGCGCCGCCGCCTCACTGTCGTCGCGATACTGCTGCTCGCGACCGTCACCGCCTGCAGTGAAAAGAAGGCACCGGAGCCTGTCGCGTGGACGAAGGTCGACGTCGGCCAGGCCGAGCCCGTCACGCTGACCGCGCACGACAACCAGTTGCTGATCGGCCTGCGGCACCGCGGCGCGAAAGTCGTCCCCGAACTGCAGCTCCTGGAGAACGGCACCCGGACGCCGATCGCGGTCAAGCCCAACCCGGCCAGCCCGTACGCCTTCGAGGCGATCTGGTACTCGATCGCGTACGACGGCAAGCAGCTCCTCGCGCTCGGCGGAGCCGCGGGCGGTGCGCACTCGAACACCCGCTGGACCGTGTGGACCGGCACGCCGCAGACCGGTCTGGTCGAACACCCGCAGAACTTCTTCACGTTCGGCGGCCAGGACGCCGGCGACCTGTACAGCGCCGTCATCACTCCGAGCGGCGAGGCGCTCCTCGGCTCGTGGGGCGGTGTGGAGACCGGCAACGACGCGATGGTCTGGCTGCCGCAGAGCGACGGCAAGTGGACGAGGCAGAGTCCCGCGAAGACCGTTCTGCAGAGCACGCCGTCGCTGTTGGTCGGTCCGAGTTCCGGAACGACCCTCGGCGAGAGCATCGTACTCGTCGGCTCCCAGGTTCGGCTCGCGTCGGGAGTCGTCGCCCAGGAGGCCGCCGTGTGGCAGTCGAGCAAGCTCAACGCGGGATGGAAGCGGATCGTGCTGCCGGACCCGGGCGGACGTAGCCAGGCGATCACGGCGACCTGTGCGAAGGACTGCGTGATCTCCGGCTACGTCGACGGTCAGCTGGCGATCTGGCAACTCGACGTATCCGGTACGGCGAAACGCCTGCAGGGCGTGCCGTCGATCCCGGTCGGGGACAAGGACAAGCTGCCGGCGCCGGTGCTCAGCGACGGCAAGATCGTCCAGGTGATTGCCCAGGACAACAAAGTGAAGGTGCTCAGCGGGCAGGACGGGCACTGGACCGTGCAGGACGCACAGGGTCCGGACGGCACGCCGACCGCCGCCGTACTGATGCCCGGTCACAAGCTCTACCTGATCGCCGGCACCTCGCTCTGGCAGACCACACTTACCTAAGGCTCAGCTGAGCAGACCCTTCACGTAGGCCGCCTGGCCCGCGTGCTGGGCACAGTCGTCGATCACGCTCACCAGCCGCACCCCGAGCGTGACCGGCGGGTTCCACCGGCGGTCGACGATGCGGTCCAGGCCCTCGTCGGTCACGGTCTTCAGGAACTCGACCGTACGTGCGTGGACGGCGTCGTAGTACCCGAGGAGCTGTTCCGCGGAGAGCTTGACCAGGCCGACCTGCTCGGAGGTGTGGGCGTACCCGGTGTCGGCCGCGGCGAGCGGCAGCCCGAGCCGCTCGAACCAGCCGTCGGTGGTGTAGACCTGCTCATATCCGCCCGCGTCCGCCAGGTGGTCGTCCTGCACCCGGGTCAGGTGCCAGACCAGCCACGCGATCGAGTTGGCCGCGTCACCCGGCCGCGTCGCGAGCGTCTTGTCGTCCAGACCGGTCACGACGTCGTGCACGACCTCCTGGACCCGGCTGTGGCCGTCGAGAAGCACTTCACTTGTCTTCATACCGGCCACCGTAGTCTCCGCTTCGGACACTTTGACGAGAGCTGGGAAAATCTGCCCGTTCGCCAGGAGTTTTGGTTGAGGGGTTTCGCGGAGCAGGAGTGTGGTGGAGGCTTGGCGGGCCCGGTTCCTCGAGCCCGAAGGAGTTGGAACGTGTCCCTCCGCAGCAAACGCCGACTTCCCCTGGTCGCCGGTCTCGGCGCGGCCCTGGTGGCCGCGGCCGCGATCCCGGCCGTCGCCCTTGGTCATGCCCAGGGCGCGCCGACCACGACGCCGATCAAACATCTGGTGGTGATCTTCCAGGAGAACGTCGCGTTCGACCACTACTTCGCGACGTACCCGAACGCCGCCAACCCGGCCGGCGAGCCGCGCTTCACCGCGGCCGCCGGGACGCCGAGCGTGAACGGCCTGAACACCCCGCTCGCCGCGCCGAACAACCCGAACTCGGCGCAGCCGTTCCGGCTCGGCCGTGACCAGGCGCAGACCTGCGACCAGGACCACAACTACCTCGACGAGCAGAAGGCCGTCGACGCCGGCCTGATGGACAAGGTCGTCGAGACGGTAGGCCGCGGCGCTGGTACCTGCGCGGACTACGGCCACGGTAAGGGCCTGGTGATGGGGTACTACGACGGCAACACCGTCACCGGTCTGTGGAACTACGCCCAGCAGTACGCGATGAGCGACAACTCGTACGGCACCACGTACGGGCCGTCCTCGGTCGGGGCGATCAACCTGGTGTCGGGACAGACCCACGGCTTCAGCGCCGACGGCGAGGCGGTCCCGGCGGCGACCGGCACGATGATCGGTGATCCGCAGCCGGCCGGCGACAAGTGCAACACCCGGGACAGCTCCACCGTGACCGACCCGAACAACAAGAACATCGGTGACCTGCTGAACGCGAAGGGCGTCAGCTGGGGCTGGTTCGAGGGCGGCTTCGCCGACTGTACGGCGAAGCACACGGACGTCGGCGGTGTGAGCAGCGTCGACTACATCCCGCACCACGAGCCCTTCCAGTACTACAAGAGCACCCAGAACCTGCAGCACACTCCGCCCGCTTCGGTGGCGGAAATCGGTCACAACGGACCTGCCAACCACCAGTACGACCTCACGGACTTCTGGGCGTCGGTGGACCACGGCTCGATGCCCGCGGTCAGCTACCTGAAGGCCGCGGCCTTCCAGGACGGGCATGCCGGCTACTCGACGCCGCTGGACGAGCAGCAGTTCGTCGTCGGCACCATCAACCGGCTGCAGAAGTCGAAGGACTGGAAGAACACCGCGGTCGTCATCGCGTACGACGACAGTGACGGTTGGTACGACCATCAGGTCGGGCCGGTGGTGAACCAGTCCAACGATCCGGTGCACGACGCGCTCACGGGGACCAACTGCGGTACGAACCCGGCGCGGATCGCGGGCGGGTTCCAGGACCGGTGCGGCTACGGCCCGCGGCTCCCGCTGCTGGTCGTCTCGCCGTACGCCCGGCAGAACTTCGTCGACCACAGTGTCACCGACCAGACCTCGATCCTGAAGTTCGTCGAGGACAACTGGCAGACCGGTCCGATCGGCAACTTCTCCTTCGACGCGAAGGCGGGTTCGCTGGACAACTTGTTCGACTTCCACCACAAGAACAAGACGCTGCCCCTGGACCCGATGTCAGGTCAGCCGATCAAGCACTAACGCTCCACGGCAGCACGCAAGGCGGCGTACGAGGCGACCAGCGCACGCCGCTCCGCCGCCAGCAGCGGGTCGTCGCGATCGCACCCCGCCCGGACCCAGCGGTCCGAGAGGTCCATCGCGTCGACCCGCTTCTCCGCGGCCGGCCGTACGGCGTCGCGGTCGGTGCAGTAGACGTACGAGTAGAGGTCCACGAGGGCGGTGACGAGTTCTTCCTCGGTGACGTCCTGCGAGTGCTGGTGGGCGCGGTGGACGCGCCACCATTCCACCTCCAGGCGGGCGGCCTCGACCGGCTCCAGCGACAGGCCGCCGGACAACGCGACGAGTTCGTAGAAGCGGCGCATGTACGCGCGGGCCGCGTCCGGGTGGTTGTCCGGGTACGGCGCCCACGCCTGGTTGGCGCGTAGTACGTACCAGGCTCCGGAGAGTGTTCGGTGCGCCGCCATCCCGAACCCTGCGGCGACCATTCCGACTGCCGCGGTCAGGAACGTGCGCCACTCGTGCCGGTAGTAGGCGGCCCAGGCGTCCGTCTCGCGGTTGCCGACGAGCACCGGGTCGAAGGACAGTGGTCCTGTTCGCATGTGTCCCTCCTCGGGGGAGGTTCGATGACTGATGGTAATCCGATCGCGGACGTTGTCGCGCGGATGCAGGACCGGCTCGACACGCTGCCGGAGGAACTCGCCCACCGCCGGTACTTCCTCAGTACGTACCTACGCACCACGGAGGCGGTCGGCCGGGCAATAGACCGTGCCCGCTTCGAGGACCCCGACTGGGTGGAGCGCTGGGACGTACAGTTCGCCGAGCTCTATCTGCAAGCTCATGACGGAAAGCTGGTCGCACGGCCGTGGCGCTTGGCGTTCGATGCGCCGGAGACATTGCCGGCGTTGGCGCACGTGTTGCTGGGGATCAACGCGCATGTGAACTACGACCTGCCGCAGGCTCTGCTCGCGGTGATCAGTGACGAGGACTTTCTCGACCAGCGGTTGATGGATCGGCGCCGGCGGGACCATGAGCGGATCGACGGGGTGCTCGCGGAGCGAGTGGGTGCTGAGGACGACGAACTCGCAGCAAGCAGCGCGAAGAGCCTGCTGGACCGCGTGCTGACTCCACTCAACCGCCTGTCCTCGCAGCGATTCCTCCGCGAGTCGCGCCAGAAGGTCTGGCACAACACCGTGGAGCTCCAGCACGCACGTCTGGACGGCACGTACGACAAGCGGCTAGCAGAGCTGGAGGTGCTTAGTGCAGCGAAGGTAGCCGACCTCCTACGCCCAGGGCAGGTCCTGCTACGACTGGCAGTGACAGGCTTCGGCGTAACGCTTCCACCGGTTTAGCTCGGCAACACGCCCGACCAGATCACACCGATCGCCAAGCACGCCAGGGTCACCAGCCCGAACACGCCGACCCACATCAGCGCGGGTACACCGGTGAGCCGCCGCAGTTGGTCCGCGTCCGAACTCCGCCCCTGCCCGCGTCGCCGTGACGACTGCAACTCCAGCACGGCCCGCGGCGCGGCAAGCAACAAGAACCACGTGAGCAGGTGAGCGAAAGCAGTCTGGACCGAAGTAGAACCCCACCACGTGACACCGAACACCACCGCGCCGAACACCAGTACAGACCACAGCCCGAACAGGTTCCGGATCTGAAGCAGCAGAATCACCAGTGCGAGCAACAGTCCCCACAACAGCGCGACTGCGTACCCACGACTCAGTACGAACGCAGCAGCCAACCCGAACAACGCCGGCCCGGGATAACCCGCCACCAGTACGGCGATCATGCCGCCACCGGTCGGCTTGCCCCGCGAAACCGTCACACCGGACGTGTCCGAATGCAGCCGGATCCCGGACAGCTTCCGCCCGACCAGCGCTGCGATCAATCCGTGCGCGCCCTCGTGCGCGATCGTCACGACCTGCCGCGTGTACTTCCAGATCGGCCGCCATGCGATCAGCAGCAGCGCCACCACGCCTGTCCCGATCACCAGCCGCAGCGACGGCTCCGGCTGTACCGACGTGATGTTGCTCCAGAACTCCTTCACCCGCCCATCCTTACAGGCAGGTGGTCGACTGCCCGCCGTTGACATCGGTTCGGCCGCGGACGACGGTGGAGGAACCGTGGCCCGGGGAGGGGCTGCTGCAGCTTGGGGGCGAGATGTCTCAACCACGTACGATCAAACGTCCCACGGCCGGACGCACCCGGTCGCAGGCGACCAGTACGGCGGCCGTCGTCCCGCTGGCCGACTTCCTCGACGCGGCCGGGAGCCTGACGCTCGACGAGCGGAAGATCCTTGTGGATCAAGCGCTTCTGCTACTCAGCGAGAACTACGTACACCTGCCGCTGAAGATCGCGATGCACGCGGTGAACCCGGTGCAACGCCTGCGCGTGATGCATGCCCGGATGGAACGGCAGACGCCGGACACGATGGAGCCCGAGTGGATGTTCCACCGGGAGATGTCGGGCATCGTCAACTCGGTCCGCGACCTGCACACCAACTACCTGTTGCCGGCGCCGTTCGCCGGGAAGATCGCGTACCTGCCGTTCCTGATCGAGAAGTGCTACGACGCGGACGGCGAGGAGCACTACCTGATCACGCAGACGGTCACGGGCTATGTGGCGACGCAGTTCGGTCCGGGCGCCGAGGTGACGCACTGGAACGGTACGCCGATCGCGCGCGCGGTCGCGCTCAACGGCGAGCGCTTCGCCGGCAGCAACGAGGCGGCGAACCTCGCCCGCGGTCTCGAATCCTTGACGCTCCGCCCCCTCGTCATCCAGGCGCCGCCGGACGAGGACTGGGTGACGCTCACCTACGTCGGCCTCGACGGCTCGAACCAGGAGCTGCGCGAGCAGTGGAAGGTGACCGACAACCTCCCGCCGATGACGAACCTGGACGCGGTCGGCGAGACCTCGGCGGCGATGGGCCTCGACCTCGACTCCGACGAGAAGTCCCGCGCGAAGAAGACGCTGTACGTGCGTGACGTCGTCGAACTCGAACGCGGTCGGAGCTCGGCCGAACTCGCGACCCCCGCGGCGGTCACCGGCGCGGATCTGCCGACCACGATGCCCGGGGTGTTCCGGGCCCGCGAGGTCAGTACGCCGTCCGGGATCTTCGGCCAGCTGCGGATCTTCACGTTCAGCGTGACCGACCCGGTCGCGTTCCGGGACGAGTTCGTCCGGCTGGCCGGCGTACTGCCGCAGAACGGGCTGATCGTCGACGTCCGCGACAACGGCGGCGGGCACATCTACGCGAGCGAGTTCACCCTGCAGACGATGACGCCGCGGCGGATCGCGCCGGAGCCGGTGCAGTTCATCAGTACGGCGCTGAACCTGAAGCTCTGCCGGCGGCACCGGTTCAACCCGTCCGGGATCGACCTCGGTCCGTGGTTCGACTCGCTCGACCTGGCGATCGAGACCGGTGCGCAGTACTCGGCGGCGAAGCCGATCACGCCCGAGGACGGCGCGAACGACATCGGGCAGCAGTACCACGGCCCGGTCGTACTGATCACCGACGCGCGGGTGTACTCGGCGACCGACATCTTCACCGCGGGGTTCGCCGACCACGAGATCGGCATCATCCTCGGCGTCGACGACAACACCGGTGCGGGTGGCGCGAACGTGTGGACGCACGGGCTGCTCGCGTCCTTGCTCAACGAACCACCGCCTCCGGACGAGACCTCGCCGTACATCGCCTTGCCGAACGGCGCGAACCTCCGGGTGGCGATCCGCCGGACGCTCCGGGTCGGCAAGCTCGCCGGTACGCCGGTCGAGGACCTCGGCGTGCGACCGCACGAGACCCACCGGATGACCCGGGCCGACGTGCTCGACGGCAACGTCGACCTGCTGAACAAGGCGGGCGCACTGCTCGCCGCGATGCCGGTGCGCCGGCTCGAGCTCAAGACCTCGCTGAGCGGTAGCACGCTAACCGTCGCGGTCGATGCCCAAGGCATCGATCGGGTCGACCTGTACCTGGAGGGCCGCCCGATCAGCTCCGAGGACGTGATGGGCCCGCTCAACCTCGACATCCTCGACGCCGCCCCCGGCCAACTCCTCCGCGCCGACGGCTACGAGTCAGGCAACCTCGTCGCCTCGCGGCGCCAGGTCGTCTAGGAGGCGTACCGCCAGCACTCACCAACAGCGCCTGCGGCGTCCGCTCGGGGCGTTGCTGAGCGTGGCGTGGGCGGCGACCGACGAGGTTGGATGCTCCTATGGATGTCAAGCGGCGGTTGGCTGCTGGTTCGGGGTGGGTTTGGGGTGTTGGAGGGTGTAGTAGATCTGGCGGGCGATGAGTC